>JBBQZY010000003.1:0-373623 GCA_038207305.1 Chitinophagales bacterium | reverse complement strand
GCAAAAGATGAAGAAGTGGATGATACAGATGATGAGAAAGAAAGAAAAGCGGCCCGCCTGCAGGCAGAAGCTGATGCAGAAGGTGGCCGTGGTGGCAGAAGCCGTGGTAATGCAGGACCAGGTGGTCCGGGTGGACCAGGCGGCCCCGGTAAACGTCGCGTAGGCGGACCAGGTGGCGGCGGTGGCGGTAACCGCAGACCAGGTGGCGGAAGATAATTAAAACGCCAATGGGTGCTAATGAAGACGAAGGAACAACAATGGCATCAAGCCAATATGGGTTCATTCGTATCAATTCGTGTTAATTAGTGTAATAAAATTAATTGTATGTCAACAGTAACAATAAGTGCGCAGGATATAAATAAACTGCGCCAGATGACCGGAGCCGGCATGATGGATTGCCGTAAAGCATTAACAGAAACAAATGGTGATTTTGAAGCAGCCATCGACTGGTTGCGCAAGCAAGGCCAGAAGGTAGCAGCAAAACGCAGCGACCGTGAAGCTAAAGAAGGTGTTATCCTTGCAAAAACAACGGCCGATAGCAAAGCTGGTATCGTTATCTGCATTAGCTGTGAAACTGATTTCGTAAGTAAGAATGCAGAATTCGTTGCTTTTGCAAATAGTATTTCCGACGCTGCAATAGCTAACGATGTAAAATCTGCGGAAGAATTAAACGCAGTAACGATCAACGGCGCTAAAGTTGCGGATATGATCAATGATAAATTGGCTGCTATCGGCGAGAAGATTGAAATTTCTAAATTTGAAAGAGTAGAAGCTCCCTATGTAGCAAGTTATATACACAGCGGAAACCGTATGGGTGTATTGGTTGGTTTTACGAAAGAATCAGCAGAAGCCGGTAAAGATGTTGCGATGCAGATCGCAGCAATGAATCCATTGGCTGTTGATGAAACTTCTATTCCTGCAGAGGTAATTGAAAGGGAGAAGAACATTGCCATTGAAGTTGTGAAGGCAGAAGGAAAACCTGCTGAAATGGCTGAGAAGATTGCAATGGGAAAACTGAATAAATTTTTCAAAGACAATACATTGATGGCACAGGCTTTCGTAAAAGATGCAAACAAATCTGTTGCAGATTATCTGAAGAGCATTGATGCCGATCTGAAAGTTACCGAATTCAAGAGGGTAGCCTTAGGATAATTCTTTTTTGATATTTAGAAAGCGAAACGAAAGTTTCGCTTTTTTTACGTTTAGGGTTTAATATCAACCTTTCCTATTAAATCTTTTTTAAAGGAAAATCCAGCAGCATAAAATTAAAAATTTATCTTCGTAAAATCTGAAATAAAACATCTTAAATCTTACATTTTATATGCTTCCCAAGTACAAACGTGTTCTTTTAAAACTTTCCGGCGAATCGTTGATGGGCGAAAAGAATTTTGGAATGGATTCCAACGTCATTGCGCAATATGCACAGGATATCAAACAAATAACAGAAATGGGCGTACAGGTTGCCGTTGTTATTGGTGGCGGTAACATTTACCGTGGTATGAATGAGGCCGAAACCGGTATTGAAAGGGCACAGGGGGATTATATGGGCATGCTGGCTACCGTTATCAATGGAATGGCTGTGCAGGCAGGACTGGAAAAGGCAGGTGTTTATACAAGGTTACAAAGTGCTATTAAAATGGAGCAGATAGCAGAACCCTATATTCGTCGCCGGGCTATGAGGCATTTGGAAAAAGGCAGGGTCGTTATCTTCGGTGCAGGCACAGGTAACCCTTATTTTACAACAGATACTGCGGGTTCTTTAAGAGCCATAGAGATCAAGGCCGATGTTATATTAAAAGGCACAAGGGTAGATGGTATTTATTCTGCTGATCCGGAAAAGGATCCTAAAGCCACGAAGTTTGAAAAGATATCCTTTGCAGAATGCATTTCTAAAAACCTGAAGGTAATGGACATGACCGCTTTCACGCTATGCATGGAGAATGACCTTCCTATTATCGTTTTCGATATGAATAAACCGGGCAATCTTTTAAGTGTTGTAACCGGTGAACGTGTGGGCACATTGGTTAGCTGATATCAATAAAAACTAATAAAAGAAAAAGCTGTCTGACTAGGACAGCTTTTTTCATTAAGCCCCCAAAGCAAAAGTTATAAAGTATCCAGGTATGCTCTTATATTGCTGAGTGATGTTAGCACCGGTGTTACGGATATTTCCTGGCTGCTTATTGTTCCTGTTGATGAACCATTTGTTATTGATTGTTGATGGCCCAGGTAATAATCATTTCCTTGTTTTGAAATGACGACTACTGTAATTTGTTTATTAGCCGGTAACCTTCCCGAACTAAACTGCCTCGTTAAAACATCCCCGTACATCCCCACAACAGAACGTATATCATTAAAAGAAATGAAAGCCATTGAATTTGCATTGGTGAAATTGAGCGGCAAACCGGCAGAAATAATTGTCTGCGGAATACCGGTGGTATCAAAAAAATGATCGCAGTTGATCCAGCGAAGCCGGTTGGTTCGGATACTATATGTTTGGCTTGATGTAAATACCCGGTTTATTGTATCTGCAGTAGGAAGCCAATTGAATAGGGAAAGATTTGATTCATCTCCGGTAAATAAGTTCATTAAAGCAGATGGCTGCGGATCATCAAATTCTAAAAAATACTGGCCGGCTTGCTGTTGTGCAAGCTGCAGTTCAGTTCCATTTTGAGAGAGCCTGATAAAAATTTCACCACCCGATACAAGCAACCTTCCATTCGATGTGGTAGGTGTACTCATTTTGATCATATCTCCCCTGCTTTTCAATAAATATGTTTCAAGATCAACCGTTCCGACTACCGGCATACCGCCAGCAGAAACAATAGAACCCGATGGGAAATAGCATTGTAAGCCCGATCCTGTAGTTGCTGTTACGGGAAGGCCATTAACATTAAAACTATCCTTGTATATAGGCAATCTTAAATCTGCTTTCAGGCCGCTCACGGGCATTGCACTTGTTATAGTATTGTACCAGGTATCAGTGGAGTTTGGCAGATCCGGCACAAATACATCCAGATTTTTCTGGCAGGCACTGAATGCCATGCAACCAATCAGTAAAGTGAATAATAATGTTTTCCTCATGATGTTTTCAGTTTTGTATCAGCGGTATTTTTTTAATAATTTTAGAAATCAATTCTTACACCCAATCTAAGTCCGGCAGTACTGTATTTCTGTTTGAGCGTAAGATCAGCTTTGCTGGCGGCTGTAAAATTATACCTGAAATATGGCTCGGCTAAAAAATGCAGCCTATTGGATACCTTATAATAAAGAGATACTGAACCAAGGAACCCAACGCCAACATTTGTTTTAAACTGGTAGGGAGATGAACCTTTTCCTGTTGTAATGCTTATTGGTTTTAACGCAATATCCAGCACATCACCTTTTTGCCAGCTATATACATTTACAATAGCACCTGCATTAAAATTAGCATGCCACCTGCCATTTCCCAATTCGTAACCTATCAGCAACGGAACATCGATGGTTCGGAATTTATTGAAAGTTGTTTTGTAACGGGTACCCGAACTGGTGTAGCTGCCTGTTGTGTCGCCATTGCTATCAACGATGTAAATTACCTGTATAATATTGCCTTGAGCATATTTGAATTTTTCGTTGATCTGGCTGTAGTTGATACCCGTGCGGAAACTCATGCCATTGTTGAACACTTTTGTATAACGTATCCCTACGCTAAATGCCGAAGAAAATTTTGTGCTCTCTTTTCTTTTTTCCAGGTACATCGAATTGCCGGTATCTGTTAAGCTCCTGAATGCATAATCGGGCCCACCATATATCTCGAAATATCTTTTGTTACCGGCTGCATCTTTTTCAGATTCAGGGCAGGGAACATTGATAAAATTTAAAGCGGGTTTCTTAACTTTAGTTGTAATATTTTTTTCAGCGCGAAGCAGGCCAAGGTTTAATAAAAAGCGTTTTAAAAAAAGGTCATTGTCATTTTCTGAAACAATATTTTCAGCATTGCTATCACCTGTTTCCTCTTCAGCAAAAGTAGCCGGGGTATTTTTTACATATATTTTTGATCTCCCTTTAAAATATTTTTGACTGTTGGCAGATTTTGCTGCAGCATTTTCTGGTACACTGTTTTCAGTTTCATTGACAGCAGTATTTGCGGCAGTGATCTTCATTTTATTGCGGGCTGTTGTATTTGCGGATGATCTAATATTAACTTTATTATGATCCCTGATATCTTTTTCAGCAGCATCTTCTTTTTTCATTGTTGAGGAAAGCGCGTTGGCAGTTTGCTTTTGACCTGATTTAGCATTGACGTAATTTGCCTGCTCATTGGTTTTTGCAGTTGCGTTATTTGCTGTAATTTTTCCTGTTAATTGATCAATTGTTTTTTTATCGTCGGATGCAATAGTCTTTTTATTTTCTGAAGTAGCGGAAATATTTTTATACAAAATGGTAGCGCCTCCAAATAAGACCAGCCCCAGTAAAATGAATAATGCATTTTTGTTGATGGTGTTGAACCAGAACCCAACAGGTTTTCGCTTATCTTTTTCAGCAGCGATCTTTTCCCAGATATGCGCAGGCACATCGGGCTTGTAGGTGCCGAGTTGTTTTTTTATATGTTCATCAAGGGGTGAGTTCATACTGCAACCTTTTGTATTTGTAATAATTGTTTTTGAAGCATGGCCCTGGCTTTTACAAGCTGGCTCCTGCTAGTGCCTGGTTGTATGCCTAGCATGCCTGCTATCTCTTCGTGCTGGTAACCTTCAATAACATACAGGTTAAAGATCAACCGGTAACCATCAGGAAGATTATTGATCAAAACCAACAGGTCTTTTTCTGTGAGATGCGAATAAGCCGCCGCCTCGATCTGTTCCTCATTGCGCTCATTTATTTCATAACCGGTCAATTCCTTGCTGTACCTGATCAAACTATATTTCTTCAGGGCTGTATTAACCACAATCTTCCTGATCCAGCCTTCAAAAGAGCCTTCAAATTTAAACTGCCCGATCTTGCTGAAAACCTTGATAAAAGCGTCCTGCAGAATATCTTCCGCATCATCACTATTACGGGCATAGCGCTGGCATACGCCGAGCATATGACCGGCGTAACGGTTAAATACTTCCTTATGACAGGCAGCATTTTCCCTTATACATCCATTTATAAGTTCATCTTCTGTCAAAATTCCCGTTCTTGGACTTACTTGTCGGTTTTTTAAAAGATTCCATCAGCATTAAATACGCAGCCCTGCGGTTAATATTATAGTTTATATAGCCTGGAATCAATTTAAACTGCCCCGAAAAATTTGTATTTTTAGAATTATCAATAGTAAAAATATGCTTTCAACCAATGACATACAACAGTTAAAGAGCGAAAATGAGTTACTACAACTGCAATTGCAGGACATAACCGAAATGATTAATATCAGGGAGGAAGAGCTCCTGATCCTTCGAAAAAAATCGGCTTATACGGTTATGTTGCAAAGTACGCTGGATGGAAACCTGGAGCAGATTAACCAGATGCAAAATATCATTGGTGAACATCAACGCAAAGTTGCCGGATCAGCCAAAAGGGAAGCTGCCATGGAAGACGAGCTCATTCAGCAAATATCAATGGAAAAGGAATTTTATACGATCAGGGATAAATACATTAGCAGCAAGGCCGCCATCAAAGACCTTGACAATGAGTTGTCTGAAACGGCAAACATGTACCGGCAACTGGCTGAATCTATTGCTCGGGTAGCCGAGCTGGAAAGCAACCTGGAGATTGCCTTAATGGAGAATCGCCATTTGAAAGAAAAAATTGAAAAACTAAGCCCGGATTAAATTTAGTTTTATAGTTCAGGATAAAATCATGCGTTTCACTTGCATTCGGCAAATCAATTATTTATATTAACAGTATAAAACTAATTAATATGAATATAATTGAACGAGTTAAGAACATCCTGATGACCCCGAAAACAGAATGGGCTGTTATTGATGGCGAATTTGCAACGCCCCCATCCCTTCTTACGGGTTATGTACTACCGCTTGCTGTGGTATCATCTGCAGGCTCATTGTTGCGAGGCCTTCTTTTTGCAGGAACTTATGGGCTAAAGTATTTTATTATTACGGCAGCGATAGCATTTATTGCTTCTGTTATTTCATTTTATGTTTCTGCTATTATCATCGATTTGCTGGCTCCAAGTTTTGCATCTGAGAAAAACATGAACAAATCTGCACAGCTGGTGGCGTATTCTGCTACGCCATCCTATATTGGCGGGCTGCTGAGTTTTATTCCTGTGTTGGGAGGCATCATTGCATTGGCTGCATGGGCATATGGTATATACCTGATGTACCTGGGTATTGGTCCGCTTAAGAAAACGCCGGAGGATAAGAAAATTGTTTACATGATCGTTTCTTTTTTAGTGATGATCGCAATTTATTTCGTTGTTGTTGCAATACTGGGGGCTGTCTTATTTGCTATGTTTGGATTAGGAGCCCTGGCCACGAAAATGTAAGCTATTTCCATAAAAATTAAAAAGGCCATCACTTAAGATGGCTTTTTTTATGTGGCTTTTTTATTTGAGTTTTGTATGAAAATAAAACAATGGATCAAATCGCAGCCATCAGAAAAGATTATAAGCTCAGGAGCCTGGATGAAAAAAGTATCGATCCCGATCCGTTCAAACAATTTGAAATATGGTGGGAAGAACTAATAAGAAGTAATATTGATGAAGTAAATGCCATGACATTGGCTACTGCTGATAAGAATGGTAAACCTGCTGCACGGATAGTGCTGTTAAAAGGGTTTACAAAGGATGGATTTGTGTTCTTTACAAATTATGAAAGCCATAAAGGCGCTACATTAAAAGAAAATCCGCAGGCATGCCTGGTATTTTTCTGGAAAGAACTGGAAAGGCAGGTAAGGATAGAAGGCCTGGTTGAAAAGGTAACTGCTGCGGAAAGTGATGAATACTTTCACTCAAGGCCAGTGGGTAGTAAGATCGGTGCATGGGCATCTCCACAAAGCACCATAATTGCATCGCGGGAAATACTTGAAGAAAAAGTTACTCTGCTTGAAAAAGAATTTTCCGGAAAAGAAATTGAAAGGCCCGGTCACTGGGGTGGTTATATACTTAAACCAAACCTGCTTGAATTTTGGCAGGGCAGGCCCAGCAGGCTTCACGACAGGCTTCAATACAGCCTTATTGAACATAATAACTGGAAGGTCGAGCGGTTGGCTCCATAACGTCTTTAAGAGTTTACAGCTTTAATGGCTGTAAACTCTTAAAGAAAAATTATTTTGCTTTTTTTGTTGCCGCTGCTTTTTTGGCTGGCGCTGCTGCTACTGTTTTAGCAGATTTAGCAGGCCTTGATTTGCCAAAGCTTCCGGCAAAAATTTTTCCTTTCTTTGTTTTAATATCTCCACGTCCCATAGTAATTGTTGTTTTTTTGTTTGATCAAAATTATACTAAAAAAGCAAGACACAGCGGCCTTGCTTTTTTAATTTTTTCTTTGTGCAAATTAGATCTTTGCAGACAATTCTTTTCCTGCTTTAAATTTAGCAACTTTTTTTGCTTTAATTTTTATCACAGCTCCTGTTTGAGGATTGCGGCCATTACGGGCAGCTCTCTTAGAAACAGAGAAAGTTCCAAAGCCAACTAAAGTTACTTTGTTACCACTTTTTAAAGTTTTGGTTACCGCTTCAACGAAAGAATCTAAAGTAGCGTTTGCCTGTGTTTTTGTGATGCCTGCATCATCAGCAATTTTTGCAATTAATTCAGCTTTGTTCATAATTAGGTTTTTGAAATTTTAAGTGGAACAAATATAGAAGGTTTTTATTTGCAACAAAAAAATTTTTTACGAAAACGGACATTTTAAAAACCGCTGCAATCCACAATCCACAGGCTTTTACGCAAAATTGAAGAAGAAGATCCGGTTGTTTATTTTTTATAAAATGGCTGAAACCCTTTGCTGTAAAGGCTTTTGGGAATTAAATCCTGAAAGCCCTGTTCCCGTGCGGCTTGTAGCAAGTATATAATTTAGTTTTATTGAACATTTTTTGTTTTGCACAATTAGTTAACAACTTCCATTACCGACCGGAATGCAATGAATTTATTACCCCATTTGTCGAAGCTTTTTTGCCGCATGATACCGGCGAATTTTTCGATATACTGATCATACTGCGGCTTATTTTCTGCTATATATTGTATGGCAAAAGTTGGGCCTTCAGATTCATCTACTTCCAGCAGCCGCAAAATGGTTGCTTTGGTAAAACAACCTGTGTTCATTACTTCGGGAATATGCTCGTCTTTTAACCAGTTAAGCCATTCTGCAGCTATTGAAGTATTTACTTTAATGGTAACATTATATATGAAACCTCCTCCGTTCTTTAAAGTGGGAACTTGAGTATAAGCAGTCGTTGCGGCATTCATTGTTTAAGATTTTATTTCTAAATAGACAGGACAATGATCGCTATGTTTTACATCAGCGTAAATATCAGCGTCTTTTAATTGAGGTTTCAGTGCTTCGGTTACGGTGAAATAGTCAATGCGCCAGCCTTTGTTATTCAATCTTACACTTGGGAAACGTTGGCTCCACCAACTATAGCGGTGCGGTTCATTGTGAAATTCACGAAAAGTATCTATCCAGCCGCTCGCCAGGAATTTAGTCATCCATTCACGTTCCTCAGGTAAAAAGCCACTGCTTTTTTTATTTCCTTTTGGATCGTGTATATCTATTTCATGGTGTGCAATATTATAGTCACCACACAAAATAATCTTCTTGTATTTCTTTTTAAGTTTATCAAGATAAGCCTGGAATTCATCCAGCCATTTGTATTTAAAATCCTGGCGAAGATCGCCACTGGTGCCCGAAGGAAAATATGCATTGATCAAACGGATATCACCGAAATCCAACTGGATTACTCTTCCTTCATTGTCACTGGAAGGAATACCGCAACCGATACTAACTTTATCGGGTTTTATTTTGGTAAATACCGCAACCCCGCTGTAGCCTTTCTTTTGCGCACTGAACCAATGATGATGGAAGCCCAGGTCTTCCAATAGTTTTACATCTATATCTGAATGTTCTGCCTTGGTTTCCTGCAGGCAAATGATATCTGCAGGATTGGTTTTAAGCCAGTCGATAAAACCTTTTTTGATGGCAGCCCGGATGCCGTTAACGTTGTATGAAATGATACGCATGTGTATAATTTAATTTATCAATGTAAAAATAGACAACCATTATGGAATATCAGCAAGCAGAAAATTCTGAAAACAGTTCTGCAAATCTTTTGGGAGATGAAACAGCGCTTTTTCAGCAATATCAATATGCATCTACCGGGCAGCGGTTCCTGAATTTCCTCATCGAAAATCGTTTCATGAACTATGGGTTGAGTTATGCAACAGGTTATGCAATTGGCTTGCTGCTTACAATGATAAACCCTGAATTTTTGAACGTTGTAAGCAGTGGTTCTGCTTATCTCCTTTTAATAGCATATTGTATATCGTTGCTAAATTTTTCCCTGTATTATTTTTTCTGCGAAAAATTTCTCCATGTATATACACTTGGGAAGATTATTACGGGAACCAAAGCGATCAGGGAAGATGGGAACCCATTAACCATAAAGATATTTTATTAAGACCAGTTTGCCGCATTGTTCCTTTTGAGGATTTCAGTGGTTTTAAAGTAAGACCATGGCTTGATGAATGGAGTAAAACAATGGTAATAAAAGCAAGACGATCATTCCAATATTGGCCTTAACCACCTCGTCATATCATCAGCATCCATTCCTTTCCGGTTTGTGTAATCTAAAAACTGATCCTTTTCAATTTTTCCAACACCAAAGTATTTGCTGTCGGGATTTGCAAAATACCATCCGCATACCGAAGCAGCGGGGTACATCGCCAATGACTCTGTCAGCATGATTCCGGTTGACTTTTCACCACCTAACAATTCGAATAGCTTATATTTTTCTGTATGGTCCGGACAGGCGGGATAACCCGGTGCAGGGCGAATGCCGAGGTATTCTTCTTTTATCAATTGCTCATTCGTTAAATGCTCATCAGATACATAACCCCAAAATTCCTGTCTTGTTTTTTTGTGTAATAATTCTGCAAATGCTTCAGCCAAACGATCTGCCAATGCCTGTAAAATGATTTTATTGTAATCATCGTGGTTAGCCTCAAAATTCCTGATATGTTTTTCGATGCCCCGTATGGTAACACTGAATGCACCAATATGATCCTGGTAATTTATTGCTGCCGGAGCAATAAAATCTGCCAACGATAAATTCGGTTGGCCTGCCGCTTTTTTAATTTGCTGGCGGAGGAATTCAAGTTTCAATGTTGAGTTTTCATTTTTCACGTCAATTGTGTCGGGGGCAATTTTATTCGCCGGCCAAAAACCAACAACGCCTTTTGCACTCAGCCATTTTTCTTCAATAAGCTGGTTGAGTAATTTTTTGGCGTCGTGGAAAAGTTTGGTTGCTTCTGTTCCAATTACCCTATCAGTAAGTATCTGAGGGAACTTGCCATGCATTTCCCATGCTATGAAGAATGGCTGCCAGTCAATGTATTCAGCAATTTCCCCAAGTGGATAATGGTCGAATTCCTTCGTGCCCGTAAATGTTGGTGTTACAGGTGTGAAATTGTTCCAATCGATAGCAGCACCATTCAGCTGTGCCTCTTCATACTTTATATATTGCTTGGTCGTTTTCTTATTTGCGAAATCTTCCTTGAGCTTATCATATTCTATTTTGATATTTTGCAGGAAGGCGGGTTTCTGTTCTGGACTTAGTAAACTGCCGGCAACGGTTACACTGCGACTTGCATCCAGGACATGAATAACACCATCGTCATATTGCGGTGCTATCTTTACGGCTGTATGCATACGGGATGTAGTAGCACCACCGATCATTAATGGCAATGTAATTCCTCTGCGTTTCATTTCATGTGCTACGTGAACCATTTCATCGAGTGAAGGGGTTATCAATCCGCTTAGGCCAATGATATCAACTTTTTCTCTTACAGCTGTTTCAAGGATCTTATCTGTCGACACCATCACACCGAGGTCAATGATATCGTATCCATTACAACCCAGTACCACTCCAACTATATTTTTTCCAATATCATGTACATCACCTTTTACTGTAGCCAGTAATATTTTTGCGGCGCCTGCCGTTTCTTCATTTACAGTGCCAGCGGCGATATGTGCATTCTTACGATCTTCTTTTTCCTGTTCGATAAAAGGTGTTAGTACTGCCACGGCTTTCTTCATTACACGGGCACTCTTTACAACCTGTGGTAAGAACATTTTTCCGGCACCAAAAAGATCGCCTACTACATTCATACCATCCATCAGCGGCCCTTCAATTACATCCAAAGGTTTTGGATATTTAACCCTGGCTTCTTCTGTATCGGCGTCAATATAATCTGTGATGCCGTTAACAAGCGAGTGCGTCAGTCTTTGTTCTACGGGGTCGTTTCTCCATTTTTCATCCTTAATAATTTCTTTGCCTTTTGCTTTTACGGTTTCTGCAAACTGTATGAGGTTTTCGGTGGCTTCATTGTTGTCGTTATTCCTGTTCAGGATCACCTCTTCGCAAAGGTCTTTCAGTTTTGGTTCTATTTCATCATAGATCACGAGCTGGCCGGCATTTACAATACCCATATCCATGCCGGCTTTAATGGCATAATACAGGAACACGCTATGGATAGCTTCACGTACATGATCGTTGCCGCGGAATGAAAAAGATACATTACTCACCCCACCACTCACTTTGGTAAGTGGCATGCGTTTTTTTATTTCACGGGTGGCTTCAATAAAATCTACTGCATAGTTATTGTGTTCTTCGATACCTGTAGCAATGGCGAAAATATTTGGATCGAAAATAATATCCTGTGGATCATACCCTACGTGTTCCGTTAATATCTTATAAGCCCTATGGCAGATCTCGATCTTCCTGGTTTTTGTATCAGCCTGTCCAACTTCATCAAAAGCCATTACGATCACAGAAGCGCCATAACTTTTGCAGGTGAATGCCTGCTCTATGAATTTTGCTTCACCTTCTTTCATGGAGATAGAATTCACGATACATTTTCCCTGTACACATTTTAATCCGGCTTCGATGATTTCGAATTTACTGCTGTCGATCATGATGGGGATCTTTGCAATATCGGGCTCTGCCTGTAATAAATTCAGGAAAGTGGTCATGGCTTTTACACCATCCAGTAATGCATCATCCATGTTTATATCCAGCACCTGTGCACCGTTTTCTACCTGTTGTCTGGCCACTGAAAGCGCCTCTTCGTATTGCCCATCGCGGATGAGGCGTGCGAATTTTTTACTTCCTGTTACATTGGTTCTTTCGCCAACGTTTACAAAATTTGTTTCAGGACGGATGATCAAAGGCTCTAAACCTGATAATCTTAAATATGGGTTGATGGTAGTACTCATTTTTTATTTTGTTTTACCACAGAGTCACGCTGAGTTGTTTTCACAGAGTTAAAGGAGTGTTTATAGTATTAATCTCTTTATTCCATTTTTCAGACTTGCCGTTTTAAAGTTGAGCAGTAGTCCAATCCTGCAACCTGATAGTTTTAAATAAGTTAATAATTGTGCTGTGTGTATATCTTTAAAATACTCCACACACTTTATTTCAATTATTACTTCATGCTCAATCATCATATCAATCCTATAGCCAATATCCAATTTTATTGTTTCATAGCACAAAGGCATTGCTTTTTCTTTTTCGGCGTAAAGACCATTTTTCATTAACTCATAAAATAAACATTCTTTGTAAGATGATTCTAACAACCCTGGTCCTAATGCCGAATGGACTTTGAATGCATGTTTTAATATTGTTTCTGTCAGGTTATTTATTGTATTCATAAGCGTTTAACATAAAGTTTTTCACAATTTAATAAGAGTAAACTCTTTGTCCTCTGTGAAAAACTCCTTTAACCCTGAGGTTAAAACGTGTTAAACCAGTGCCTCTTCAACAATCGGTAATATTCTTGGTTTAAACTTTGCCACTTCCTGTGCAATGTGTTTTATATGATCAGGTGTTGTGCCGCAACAACCACCAACAATATTTACAAATCCTTCTTTCGCCCATTCCTCAATGATATGAGCTGTTTCATGCGGTTGCTCATCATATTCACCAAATGCATTTGGCAAACCAGCATTTGGATAAGCAGAAGTGTAACAATTTGCTATTGCAGACAACTCTTCAATATGTGGCCTCATCTCACTTGCACCCAATGCACAATTAAGCCCAATGCTTAACGGATTCGCATGCATGACCGAAATATAAAAAGCTTCAAGCGTTTGTCCGCTCAACGTGCGGCCACTGGCATCCGTTATGGTGCCACTGATCATGATGGGTAACTCGGCAATTTTATTATCTCTGAAATATTTTTTAATAGCATAGATCGCAGCTTTTGCATTCAGTGTATCAAAAATTGTTTCTACCAATAAAATATCCACGCCTCCATCTACCAGGCCTTTGATCTGTTCTGTGTATGCTGCAGCCACTTCATCAAAACTTACTGCCCTGAAACCCGGGTTGTTTACATCGGGAGAGAGTGATAAGGTTTTATTCAATGGCCCGATAGCACCAGCTACAAAGCGTGGTTTGGAGGGGTCTTTAGCGCTGTATTCATCGGCAGCAGCCCGGGCGCATTTGGCCGAAGCAACATTTAACTCGTAAGCCAGTGCTTGCATATCATAATCGGCCTGTGCAATACTGGTGCTGCTGAATGTATTTGTTTCAATGATATCTGCACCCGCTTCCAGGTATTCTTTGTGAATACCGGTGATGATCTGCGGCTGGGTTATGCTCAACAGGTCATTGTTGCCTTTTACATCTGTATGCCATTCTTTGAAACGCTCGCCTCGGTAATCCGCTTCCTCTAATTTATGACGTTGTATCATGGTACCCATGGCCCCATCGATGATAAGTATTCGTTCCTTCAAAATTGTTCTTATATCTTTCATATTCCGATATTTTTTATACTGTACAAGAGTCCCGAAATTATCGGGATGTTTCAAGCGACCGGACAATGAAGCTGGATAGCGACATGAAGTCGGGGTTAATAAAAAATTAAAACTTAAACGATTTACAAATCCTGGAGTATGGTGGAAATGGCTTCGTTTATTAGTTCAATTTTTAGAAACTGTCGGGGTTGAACAATAAACAAATCCGCCCCGATATTGCAAATTTATAACAACAAAGCCGTAACACAAAATGTTACGGCTTTAAAAAAGCATGCAAAAAAAGCGTTTACTTATGTTTGCCGATGTTAAATACCCTGGAAAGATTGAACCCAAAGCGGATATTCTTGCCATAAAATTTATCAGGCGTGCTGGGGATAGCGAAGCTTTCCGTCATAGCTGTTGCATTGGTAAAATGAAGCTGGAAAACGTGGCCGCCGGTTTCAATATCAATACCAAGCGAGAGGCTATTGTGAATATTGGCTGGTTTATCGTTGGGTAACAGGTAGTAATATTCAGCAGTTAGGCTTAATCTTTTGGTTATTTTTAAACGGCCACCGATACCAATAGCAAAACTGTTTTTTCGTTTAGCGTAAGGACCATATTGAATGCTGTCCCGGTCTACAGTATATTTATTAATAGTATCCACCCTGTTATGATTGATGATATAGGTTGGCATGATCTGCAAAGAGAGCCTTTTTGAAAACTTGCGACCAATGATCAACTGCTCTACAAACGTAGTTCTGTCGCCAAAACTGGGATGAACTCTTCTATACCCCTGACCGGCAGCATTTCTAAAGGCATCATACCGGGCCAGGTCGGACCGGATATTAATGGTAGACAGTAAAGACATCGTAACAGGCATATTTATCACTCCGGTAGATTGGCGTAATAGTTTAATCTTAATAAATCCATCATAGGTTTTTGCATAAGTGGTATGGCCAATGCCCACCATGACCCGATTGCTAATACCATAATCGAATCCCAGGCGCATATAGGCACCATCGAGGCCAAAGAGCTGGTAAATTCCACCTGATATGGGGGTGAAACGATGTAATATCCTTACGTCCAAAACAGCTTTACCGATATTCTCAACAGAATGCCCGTTGATGATCCTGCTTGATTTAAATGTTGCAATGGTATAATTGGTTGTTTTCTTTTGTTCTTTTTCCAACATACTCATCAGGTCGGTACTGTCCTGCGCAGCTAATTTAGCGGCACCGAGCATAGAAATGAAACTAAACAGAATGATTTTTTTCATAAATGATGGTATAAATGCTAATTACATTTTTTGGTCGTATAAACAAGATATTTTAACATCAACAGTTTCTGCAATATTGTCTTTTACAATCTTTGGTATGCTGATCTTATAATTTGAAAGCTTTACTTTAAAATTGGCAGTAGCAGTAATAACGCCAGCTTTTACGGTGATCGTTCCGGCCGTTGTTACTTTATTGGTTGCACCATGCATCATAAGATCCCCCGATACCTCTACATTGTAAGTGCCATCTTTTGTAAAATTTACTATCGTAATATTATTGATCTTTCCTTTAAAGGTGGCTTTTGGGTATTTATCACTCTCCAGATAATTTTCATTGAAATGTGTTTCCATCAAACTCTTCTTAAAGTGAAAGCCTTTGATCAATAATGAAAACTGTAGTTCCCCAGAAGGAACATTGAGAACACTCATCAGCTGGTTATTGCTGGCAGATATATTTTCCATCGATGAGGTGGAGAAAAATGATACCGAGCCATTCTTGGTATATACTTTTTGCGCATTTAGTTGAATGCAGCAAAGCATTAAAAACGTGCAAAGGAACAACAGCCTTGTTTTCATGTGAATGATTGATTATTTTATTATAAAACTTCTCGTTAAATAAACATCTGCTTTTATACCAAGCTCTCCATCTCCCTGGTTGATGCCACTGCAAATACCTTTAATAACTACTTCATCATTTGTCTGCAGGTTGCCTGGATCTTCTTCCATCGTGCAATTGATATTACCTCCATCAGCAGCCGTACTCAAAAGAACGATCTTTTCTTTTTGCTGGTTGATGGATGTTCCGGCTACACGACCCTTCACTTCCACAATTTTTCCTGCATATGTTTTCAATGCCACTGCAGCGTCTGTTATAAAAGACCGATAGAGTTCAGCGGCATTGATTTTTATGGAGGAACTGTTTTTTACATTACCTGGTCCTTTATTGTACATGTAATATCCTATTGAAACCGCAATTACAGCGATCAACAGGATTAAGATCAATATTGTTTTTGTTGTTTTACCAGCCATGCAACTATCTCCGATAGAAAAGTTTTACCTTTCTTCAGTTAATATCAAACGTAACTAATTGAAAGATGGTTGTTTTTTAAATAAGTTTTTTTAAACTTTGAATGGAAGCGTCCCATCAACGTATTCTGAAATCGCCCGTATTTATTTAGCAGACAATATAGTAAAGCATTTAATGAGGCAAAACAGGTTCATCCGGAATATTTCGGCAAGTACATTACAGCTAATAATCAACCAGGTGTTTGGGTTGCTGATATTCTATGCATTGTCGAAAGGCCTTGATAAAAATATCTTTGGACAGATTAACTGGTCATTGGCCCTGCTGCTAACCGTTTTTGGCGTATTAACTTTTGGAATAGACCAGCTGATGGTGAAAAAGATAGCGGCTGGGCACGACAGGCAATCAATCTTCTCGGCCTACCTGTTTCATGTGCTCACCAGCGGATTTATTTTTTATGGTTTATTGTTAGCGAGTTGGTTTTTATTTCCCGGTATTGCTGCTGCACAATTTTTTTTACTGCTGATCGGCATCGGTAAACTGTTTATATTTTTTTCTACCCCATTCAAGCAGGTAGCAGCTGGGTTAGAAAAATTCACAGCTGTATTTTATATGTCTGTTGTATCAAATATCATTCGTGGGTTTGGATTGCTGCTATTGCTGTTGATGAATAATATGACTGTTAGCAATGTGCTCATCATCTTTATATCGGGTGATCTGTTGGAATTGCTTACCTGTATCTTCATTGCCAGGCCCATATTAAATCCACCAATCAGGTTCAGTTGGGATAAAAAGTTCCAGATTTCCTTATTGAAAGAATCATTACCACAGGCCGGGGTGGTAGTGTTTTCTGCTGTTTTGTCGAGGTTAGATTGGATCCTGGTTGGCATACTTGTATCCAGCATTAGCCTTGCTGAATATAGTTTTGCGTGGAAGATATTTGAAGTTTCCACGTTGCCATTGTTGATCATTGCTCCTTTGATGCTGCCACTCTTTACACGTATTTTTTCCCATGAAACAAACAGCAATGATCCTGCATTCCTGCTCGAATGGCAGGTGATCATCGGTTCTTTTATTGCGTTGCTGCTGAATCTTTGTTGGGTTCCGGTGATCGGTTTTCTAACTGATGGAAAATACGGAGCTGTGAACAGCAACACAATTTTTATACTCTCATTGACAATGCCGATGCTTTATCTTAATAATTATCTCTGGACAATCAATTTTGCTAAAGGAAAACTGGGATCCATTTTTTTTATCATGGCGTTTTCGGTAGCCGTTAATATCATTGGCTGTTTAATCCTGATCCCAATCTATAAAAATAAAGGAGCTGCGCTGGCTTATTTGCTTACGATAACTGTGCAAATGATATTATATCTTGGTAAAACATCTTTTTCAATGCCTTTTTGCCGGCGTTATTTATTGCTGTTATGGCCAACGATTGCGGTGATAATCGGTTTTATTGCGAACAGGGCTACTGAGAATTCCATGACAGGGATATTTGTTTCCATGCTTATTTATATCACTGTGGTATTTATATCGCGGCAGGTAAAGGGAAAAGATTGGAAAACATTGTATTCTCTATATCAATAGCTGATCATAAAGCAACCTTATTATAATATTATCGTATTAGTCAGCAGGCTCTATGGCAGCGCTATGCCATAACGGGAAGGGTGTAAACTTCAAATAAATAAAGTTTTAAAAAAGATTAAATGAATAACAGGCTGAGTGCATTTATTTCAAAGAAGGCGGTCAATGCAATCGAATGGAAATTATTGATCTTTTTAGTATTGTTTATGGATGTAAAATTGGTTGTAAAGCTGGCAGCCATTGTTTTAATTTTTATACTTCAGCCAGATTTTAAATTTGGCTTTAATATTAAAAATTCCCGCCTGCCGGTGTTTTATTTATTGATGCCCGCGATAGCCGTATTAAATTGGTTACTTTATCAAAACTTTAGCCTCGACTATTCTTTGGTGCTGTTAACAGGGGTTTTATTTTGGGTTGCTTCAATACTGGCCATTCAGCAGGTTAAATTGTTTGTTGAGAAAACGCCTGTTGAAACGCTTCACGATACACTTGTCTTATTTTTTATCATCAACATTGCTTTCTCTCTTTTAAATCTTGCAGCTATTTTTTGGGAGATAGGATTGCAAAACCCTTTTCGCTACCAGGGCGAATACCAAAAGTATTTTATCAATACCGGTGATCATATTAAAGGATTAAGCTTTGATAGTTCTACCACCAATGCACTGATCAACAGTTTTGGTATCATTTATTTTTTATATAGGAAGATATACCTGCTCACGCTTGCATGTATGGCTACGCTGATATTAACTGCCAGCAATTTTACCAACCTGGTAATGCTGTTGGTATTGCTGTTGATATTTGTATTCAGAAGCAGTAAAGAACAAAAAAGTATCATGACTGTCTGCATCTTTATGCTTGTAATATTTCTCGCAAAATTCTCACCACAGAATGATAGTTATATCACAGAGAATTTTAAAAATTATTTTCTAAAAAAGGAAGCAAGATCACACCCGGCAGTAAGGGAAATTCCAATACGGGAGCGGCCCGACAGTTTATTAAACACTGAAAGCAGGAAGGAAAAGATTGCTGTTTTGTTTTTAGATAGTCTGGAAAGAGCGCATTTAGGCATACAGGCTGCCATCGAAAAAACCGCTGTTGTTTCTTTAGTAAATGAGCAAAACATTCGTCCGCAAATTCCAGGTGACAGTATTCATACGCCGGCTTTTCAAAGTAGAAAAGATACTACCATTGTGCAACGGCAATTAATTGCTTATGTGAATACGCATTCAAACGATCCTGTTGTTTCTGCAGCTGAGGTAGAAGCATTGCCTGGTAAAATCATTTCATTCATACAATCAATTCATTTTTTCAGATCACATCCGGGTAAATTACTTACCGGAGAAGGCGCTGGTAATTTCTCTTCAAAACTTGCCTTCCGGGCCACCGGTTTAAAAATGAGCGGGGGCTATCCCCAAAAATTCATTTATTGTGATACAGATTTTGCCAATAATCACCTGGCTCTGTATGCAGCTTTTTTTACAAAGACGGAGGGCTCCCATTCTATTATACATAGCCCAGCTTCTGTGTACGACCAGGTATTTACTGAATATGGCTTGTTGGGTATAGGTTCATTTCTTTTTTTTTATATTGGATTTTTCTTACGGCATATAAAGAAACTCAGTTACGGTATCCCGGTTTTATTGATAATGATTGCTGCTTTTACCGTTGATTATTGGTTTGAACAACTATCGATTGTTGTACTTTTTGAATTGATGATTTTCCTCGATATAAAAGAACGAGCAGAAAATATTGTAGCATGAATAAAATAAAGATCACGGTGTTGATGCCTGCTTACAATGCAGCAGCCTATATCGCAGAAGCAATACAGTCCGTATTGCTGCAAACATTTCGTGACTTTGAATTACTTATCATTAATGACGGGTCTTCTGATAATACGGTTCAGGTGATCCGTTCATTCAATGATGAACGCATTGTTTTGATACAGCAGGAAAATCTCGGCGTTGCAGCCGCATTGAACAACGGACTTCAATATGCCAGGGCAAATTATATAGCACGCTTTGATGCAGATGATATTTGTTTTCCCGAAAGACTGCAGGTGCAGTATGATTTTATTACGGCACATCCGGAATACATCATTATTGGCGCTGCTGCTGAATACATAGATGCTTCGGGCAATTATATTTTTACCCATCATCCGCAAGGCAAAACAGATCAGCAAATAAAGCAACTTCCTTATAATGTATGTCCTTTCATTCATGCAAGTGTATTGTATAAAAGGGAATCTGTACAGCGGGCCGGTTATAATGTGCATGCACATAGTTTCGAGGATCACCTGCTTTGGCAACAATTAATGCAAACCGGCAAGATGTATAATATGGCTGAGCCTCTTTTGAAAGTGAGGCTAAATCCAGGATCGCTCACCATGGATGAAAGAAAACGTAAGAAAGAATTCCAAGCCATTAAAAATAAAGTTTTGCGTGCCGGAACAATAAATGCGGTAGAAGGTGAAAAGTTATTGGCACTCATTCGGGATCAGGATAATCCGAAAAGCAAAGAAGGTGCTTATTACAGCCTTCTTGCCAAAAAATTTCTTTGGAATAATTACGATCCGGCTAAGTCAAGAAGCAATGTAAAGAAAGCAATCACCTTAAATGATTTTGATGCAAAAGATTATTTGCTTTGGTTCATTTCTTTTTTACCAAAGCGCATGATCAGTACCTTATACACAATATTTATATCACCAAAGTAATATTGAATATTTATTTGATAAGAATTGCCATGATAGCAAGATCAACATTGTACACCGCAAAAGGCGGTGATACTATACAGGCTTTGGAAACAGCCCGCGGCCTTGTTAGGAACGGTATTGCTGTTGATCTGAAACTAACAGGTGAAACCATTCATTACCAGGATTACGACCTGCTGCATTTTTTTAACATAACCAGGCCAGCAGATATCTTGTATCATATTCAGCAGTCAGGTAAGCCTTATGTGGTGTCAACGATATTGATCGATTACAGTGAGTATGACAAACATTACCGCAATGGTTTGCCGGGAATTGTCTTTCGGCTATTGTCCTCCGATAGTATTGAATACCTGAAAGCAATATCAAGAAGAATATTGGGAACTGATAAACTGATGAGCCTTTCCTATTTATGGAAAGGTCACCGGCGTTCGGTAAAGGAAATAGTGAAGCAGGCAAAACTATTGTTACCAAATTCAAATTCTGAATATAAAAGATTGAAAGAACGGTATGGCTGTAATGGTAATTACAGGGTAATACCGAATGGCATTGACCCTGCTTTGTTCAGTTTCGATCATTCCATCAAAAAAGATCCAAACCTGGTTATTTGTGTAGCAAGAATAGAAGGCATTAAGAACCAGTTCAACCTTATTAAAGCGCTCAACAATACCAGGTACACATTAATGATCATTGGTTCGCCTGCCCCGAATCAACTTACTTATTACCGCGAATGCCGGAAAGTAGCTGGTTCGAACATTCATTTTATTGAACATTTACCGCAAGAGGAATTGGTACATTATTATCAAAAAGCCCATGTACACGTTTTGCCGAGTTGGTTTGAAACAACAGGATTAAGTTCTTTGGAAGCTGCAGTAATGGGCTGTAATATTGTGATTACCGACAAAGGTGATACAAGGGAATATTTCGGTACAGATGCGGCCTATTGCGAGCCTTCTTCTCCTCAAAGTATTTTCGAAGCTGTTGAAAAATCAGCATCAATTTCCGCAGGTCCGGGACTACGAACAAAAATAATTTCAGAATATACCTGGCAACAGGCAACGCTATGTACGATTGAAGCGTATGAAACTGTAATAAATTAAACATGCGACTAAAAATCGGAATTTTGGGAACCAGGGGAATACCCAATAACTATGGTGGCTTCGAACATATAGCAGGTTATCTTGCCAAAGGCCTGGTTGAAAAAGGCCACGAGGTAATCGTTTATAATTCTCATAAGCATCCTTATAAAGAGAACAATTGGAATAGCGTGCAGATCGTACATTGCTACGATGCAGAACATGTGATCGGTATTGCCGGCCAGTTCGTGTACGATTTTAATTGTATTATGGATGCCAGGAAGCGTAATTATGATATTATACTCATGCTTGGTTATACCAGTAGCTCTGTTTGGGGATTCTTATATCCGAAACGCTGTATCGTTATCACCAATATGGATGGACTTGAATGGCAGCGAACCAAGTATTCAAAACTTGTAAGGCGTTTTTTGAAATTTGCAGAAAAGCTTGCGGTGAAATCGAGTGATTTTCATGTCGCCGATTCCCCTGTGATTAAAGAGTATCTTGACCAGGAATACAGCATAAAAAGTAAATACATTGCATATGGCGCAGATCTTAACCCGGATGCAGATGAAAACCTGCTTGATGAATACGGGCTTCAAAAGCAACAATATTTTTTATTGATGGCGAGGATGGAACCGGAGAATAATATTGAAATGGTTTTGGATGGTTATTGCATGAGCAATTCGCAGATCAAATTCATTGTAATTGGCAATACCGGTAACGGATTTGGAAAATACATACAGGAAAAATACAAAGATGAACAACGCATTGTTTTCCTGGGTGCCATATTCAATGAACACAAGGTGCAATGCCTAACATCTTTTTGCAGTTTATATTTTCACGGGCATAGTGTTGGCGGAACGAATCCGTCGCTACTGGATGCCATGGCAGCGAAAGCACCGCTGGCAGCGCATGGAAATCCGTTCAACCGTTCGATTCTCACAGAGAATGCACAATTCTTTTCCAATGTGGAGGATGTTTGTAAACTAATACAGGCGAATGCCTATTCCAATGAAACGAGTATTCTTAATAACTACACAAGAATTGAAAGCGAGTTTTCATGGGAAGGGATCGTTGAACAGTATGAAAATTATTTCCTGGAATGTTACCAGGCAAACCATGAATATTACCCGTTAGCAAATGAGAAGACTATTTTATATAGAAGACAGTATTCCAAATAAGATAAGCTACTATCACCTGCTGTTGTTCCTTGTCGTTTTGCCATTCGACAGGTTTTACAGCACGGTTATTCTGATAAGCTTTCTTATTCATACATTCATCCATTTACAAAGAACACAGTTTAAAAATATTGGCAGGAATACATTCATCCTACAGTCTGTTTTTTTCGTAACACTTGTTGCCGCAGTTTACGCAATTTCATTTTCGGCTGCCATGAATGTGCTTTCAAAACAACTGGCCATTTTTTTGTTTCCGTTGTTATTAAGTATTACTACACTCGACCTGGTGAAGTACCGCGGAAGATTATTGATGGGATTTTCAATTGCATGCACGCTTACGGTTTTGTATTTGTACGCAGATGCGATACATGTTATATGGTACGAAGGAATTTCGTGGAAAGCATTGTTCACAAAAGCATTTGTGAACCATAATTTTTCTTTACCGATAGATATGCATGCAACCTACCTCTCGATGTTATTATTGATGGCGCTTGTTTTTATAGCGAAGAAGGCCGTATTGGAAAGTAATAGAAAATACCAATGGCTACTTATTTGTTGTTTGTTCGTATTGCTGGCAGGACTGGTACAACTCAGTTCCAAATCCGTATTGATCGCAGGATTGATTATATTCAATACAGCGTTTCCATGGTATCTAAAAGATAAAAAAAAGCGAAACAGATTTTTAATAATATCAATATCTACTTCTGTATTGTTGCTGTTATTGATTCTTTCGGTCGGTGTTTTCCGTGAGCGCTACCTGGTAGATCTTAGGAAGGATATTTTTAAAAGTGGGAATGTGCAAAAGGAGAATTGGCGCAGGGAAAGATGGAAGGCTTCGGTTGATCTGATTAAAGAATCACCCATTATAGGCAAAGGAAGCGGATCTGAAATTGGTTTGCTAAGAGAAATTTATTTCGACCGGCAGATGTATTCATCTTATTTGAATTCGATGAATGCACACAACCAATACCTGAGTTTTTTAATTAACTCCGGCATATTGGGATTGTTAATCTACCTGGGTACATTGGGCTGGGGCTGCTGGAAAGCGATAAAAAGAAAAGATTTGTTGCTGGTAAGTTTAATGTTCCTGACAGTAGTTCTTTCATTTTCGGAAGATATACTCGATGTGAACAAGGGTATATTTTTTTACGCATTCTTCTTTTCGTTCCTGGTATTGTCTAAAAGAAAAGCCATCATATGATATATGTTTTGAAACAGGCAACCAACAGCTGTTGAATGCCGTTTTTATTTATAGGAATGTGAATTGAAACAATAAACTGATCTTGATCTTGAATATTAAAAAAGGCATATTAGCAACCCTTACATATTTTAATATGTTTGATTACCCGTTGAGAAAACGGGAGATATTCATATTCCTCGGTCAGGAAGATAAGCTGCAGGAATTTGATCAAGCATTGAATGTGCTCATCAATGAATCGGCCGTTTATAAAGTAGGTGAGTTTTACAGTGTACAGAATAATTTTTCGCTTTCAGACAGGCGAATTCGGGGAAATGAAAAAGCTGCACAATTATTACAGAAAGCTGATAAGATTGCGGCGTTCCTTTCGGGCTTTCCATATGTAAGAGGTGTTTCTGTTTCCGGTTCTTTGTCGAAAAATTTTGCTGACGACAGTGCTGATATTGATTTCTTCATCATCACTGCAGCTGGCAGGTTGTGGATAGCACGCAGTTTCTTACATGCGTTTAAGAAACTGACTTTTTTATTCAATAAGCAGCATTACTATTGTATGAATTATTTTGTTGATGAAGCAGAACTTGAGATCGTGGAAAAAAATATTTATACAGCCACGGAGATCGCTACCTTATTGCCTTTGAGGGGTACGATTGTATTCGAACATTTTTATGCGGCCAATAGCTGGACTAAAAATTTACTTCCAAATAATTATATGCGGATATCTCCTGCAAAACCTGTTCGGCAATGCTGGTACAAATCGTTGCTGGAATGGATCTTCAGCAATAAAGCCGGTAATGCTCTCGATGATCAATTTATGAAAATGACAGCAAAAAGCTGGAATAAAAAAACAAGCAAGCGAAAAAAGAATAGCCGCGGCCTGATCATGGGCATGCAAGCTGATAAACACTATTCAAAACCGAACCCCACGAACTTTCAACAAAAGCTTTTGCAATTATATGAAAACAACCTGGTAGATATTTTTAATCAATACGAACATTCGTCAAGGCTGACAAAGGAAATGCTGTAAAGTAAAAGCCTCATCTGAAAATTATTTTGTGTCAAAGATCTCTGTAGTCATAATAACAAAAAATGAAGCGCACAATATCGTTGGCTGCATTTCTTCAGCAAAGAAGATCAGCAATGATATTGTGATTGTGGATTCAGGAAGTACTGACGCAACAGTACTGCTTGCCCAACGCGAACTTGTTACGGTAAAATCTATAACGTGGAGAGGTTACGGTGATGCGAGGAATACAGGTGCTGAATTTGCAAAGAACGACTGGATACTCTCACTGGATGCCGATGAGCGCATCACAGATGAATTGGCTACTGCTATTTTATCCATCAATTTTACTATAACAAATGCCATCTATGGTTTCCGGCGACTGAATTTTTTCGGCAACAGGAAGATCAGTCACGGTGCATTGGCGCATGATCGTGTATTCAGGCTTTACCATAAAAAATATAGTTTTTGGAATGCCGTGCCTGTGCATGAGATGCTTGTTGGTAAAAATCCGCAACGTCAAACACTGCGGTCACACGCAGAGCATTATGGCATTCGTACTGAAGATCATTATATGGAAAAGAAAATGAGTTATGCTTATCTCTGTGCGCTAAAGTATAAGCAGGAGAAAAAAAGTTTCGTTCCTGCTCTTCGTATCTGTTCACCTGTTTTCAATTTTGTGAAAGCATATATTTTCCAGCTTGGATTTTTAGATAAGCGCATTGGATTTATCATTGCACGAGTCAATGCAAATTATACAAGAACGAAATACCAGCAATTGCAACAACTGATGAAAGAAGATATCGGTCCTGAGCAATATGAATTTCCGAAAAACAAGCCCGTGCAACTTTTCAAGAACTAGTATGAAGAATATGCCACGAATGCACGAATAAAATGCATCTTATTTTATCGTTCGTGGCAACGTTTTGCTACAGCCTATTTTTTCCTGAGTGTTATAATATAGTAATCCCCGATATATTTCCAGGGCCATGTAGATTTGTATTTATTTTCTTTATTCAGTAAAAATGAAAACGCTTTCGGATGTGTCTCTGCAAAATTTTCTATGTAAGATGGCGGAACAATTGTACATAGTCCTTCGAGTCCTGCCAATTCAAATTTATCTTTTAATTTGTTTATTATGAATGTTGGAGAATAATACCAGCATTTAAAATTAGTACCCTCAATATGTGCTTCGCGTCCGGCTGAACTAAAGAACCGTCGTGTTGCAGTTCTGAATTTTCCTTTAAATACAAACACTGTTTCCCATAAACAGAATTTGGGAAGGATCACCAATGTGGCAGCACCGCCAGGTTTCAACAGATCGTCAAATGATAATAAAACTTTCTCAAGTTCAGCAGTACAATTCAATCCTGCAAAATTGGAGAAGATCAGCTCATAAGGTCCTTTGTTTTTTAATTGATCCAGTTCCGTAAAAGAACAGATTTCATTGCTGATCAATGCAGTGAGATTATTACTGATAACTTTTTTCTGTAATTGATTTTGCATGCCTGTTGAGATATCGGTTGCATGAACGCGGTTCCCAAGAGCGGCAAAAAAAACAGCATCTTCACCAGTACCTGCATTCAATTCCAGGATATGACTCCCGGGTTGCAGGAATTGTAACACATGCTGTCTCACCCTGTCGCGTTTATATTGTATGATCGAATTGGATGCATACAAATCATCAAAGATTACAGATTGCCTGTTGAAAGCAGTTGCTGTATCCTGTTCATTGGTATTTGGTGATTGAATTTTCATATGGAAGCTTTCTCCAATTGATGCAGTTTTTGTTTATCAATGAAAGCGGCAGGCAGGTAATAAATTGCGGAGAAAGCTTTTTTAATTTTCCTGCAGTTCATTTTTAACGGATCTGTAATCAACAACCTGATGTTCTCAAATGCGACATGCTTGCGATAAGTTTTATGAACATAACGGTGCAATTGTTTGTAAAATGCCGGTTGATAGGTGTTGCTGAACATCAGTGCCAACTCATCTGAATCTGTCCAGTTTGTTTTTTCTACCAATTCAGTTTTAACTTTTTCGAAAAATACAGTACCCGGCAATGGATAAGAAACAGAAATACCAATTTCATGTGGCAGTAATTTGTTGATCATATTTATCGTGTTCTCAATATCCTCTTTTGTTTCACCGGGATAACCAAACTGTATAAAGAAAGAAGGTTTGATGCCACATTTTTTTAATAGCGCTGTAGCTTCATGGATCTGTTCAATGGTTGTTCCTTTGTCCATGGCATCCAGTATTTTTTGTGAACCACTTTCTGCACCCATCCAGATATTATCACAACCGGCTCTTGCCAGGTCCCTTGTGTTATTTTCCTGTAACAAAAGATCTACTCTTCCCTGCATCTTGAATTTGAAAGACAGCTTTTCTTTTTCTACCAGGTTAGCAAATTCATTTACCCAACCTGGTTTTAATCCGAAAATATCATCGCAGAACCAGATATGCTCAAAGCCAAATTTTTGTTGAAGCATCTTTAGTTCGGTTACTACATTTTGCGGGCTGCGGGAATTATACCGATTTCCATAAATCGGTTTGGCACACCAGTTACATTTAAAAGGACAACCGCGGGTAGTTCCCATATTCATGGAAAAGTAACCGCCATGTTTTAACCACATGTTTCGATAGGGTTCCATGTCGATGATATCCCAGGCAGGGAAAGGAAGCGCATCCAGCTCCTTCATTACATTCCTGCGTTTTGTTTTTACAACCTCATTGTTGTGTTTGAAAGCGAGTCCTTCAATCTGAAAAAAATCTGGTTCATTGTTGCCAATAGCATTACACAATTCCAATAACGACATTTCAGCTTCTCCGATTAAAATATAATCCGCGCCTTTATCAAGGTACATTTCAAAACGGTCGGTAGAATCGGAGCTTGATACGATCACCGTACAGCCTTTATCTTTTGCAAAAGCAATCATTTTAAAAGCAGCTTCCCGCATATTCTGCAGGCACATTTTTGTTAAGTAATTAAATCCGTCATCATAGATAACAAAAATATCAGGCTGTTCTTTTTCTATGGAAGGAATAACTGCTGCAGGGTCATGTACAAACATGGTATCAAAAAATGAAATGTTGTAACCATGTTCCTTCATCCACGCAGCTGCATACAAAGTTCCCAAAGGCGCATATGGTTGACCTGTAGCCCATTGCTTTGGGTCGTAGCGAAGAAAATAGGAATGCGTGAACAATATTTTTTTCATCTCTTACTCTAAGTAATATTTTGACCTGGCGGCAGGTTTAAATAACAAACACATTTTAAACAGGTTTCATTTTTATCCATGTCAAGGTTCTTCCTGAATTCAATGGCGCTGTCGCTGTTGATTATTTTTTCCAGCGATGCTTCTTTTATATTTCCATAGGCTTTGTGAAAAAAGCATGGCCGCACCGTTCCATCAGCTTCTATTACGGTAGAAACCCAGGGCGCATTACATTTTTTATAAGGTAATTCATTAAAACCGTAGAAGGCAGCATAATAACTATAAATCTTCTGTATCTTCTGTGGAGATTCTGCAATGAACCTGGTATTAAAATCATGGATGTTATTGATGACTAATTGATCAATGATAACTTTTAATTCATCCAGTTCATTTACAGCTAAAAGTATCTCGTGCTGCCTTTCTTCATTCCACACCATCTCCCGGTTGAATGCGCTGCTGCTTACATCTGCCGGTAAAAAGCTTATGCTGTTAAGTCCGAGATATTTGGCACTTTCTATGATCTGTGGCCAAAGCCGGAAATTCAACCGATGTATCACCGTGCGCCCGCTTACCTTGAATCCGGGATCGATTAAATGCAAAGCCTGTATACCTTCTTTCAAATTATTGTAAGCACCGGAAATATTCCGGATCGCATCATGCACGGGTTTATCCCCATCCAATGAAATAATAATATCATCTACCCATTTCACCAATTGCTCAGCATTCTTTTTGATGGTGAGGCCTGTTGATAATAAACTGATCTTTATCTTTTCTTTTTTAAGTATTTCGCAAAACCTGAAAAAATTCGGATTGAGCAGCGCTTCTCCACCCGACATCAATACCTGCTGCGTTCCGAATTTTTTTAAGGTACTTAATAAACCTGTAACTGCTTCTTCAGTTAATTGTTTCAGGTTGTGATTGGCTTTCCAGATATCACACATTACACAACGGCAATTGCACGAACTATGCGGCATCAGGATAACAATGGGCAGACTGCTTATCTTATCCGTTTGAAGTGTACGGTATCTTTTAAAAGTTTTATATAAAGAGGTTACTGGCAAGTTAGTCAGCTTTTTTTTTGATTACGATCCAGTGAAAAGGATTCTTACTGATCGATAATTTATTTTTCCAGGAATAAGGATCAAATAAAATTTTATGATGATACTGATCCAGTTCTTCCATTGAATGATGATAATAATAATTCGATAATACATCAAAAGCCATACTTGCATAATAATTTTTTGTTCTTTGCCTGGCTGCTTCAATTTCAGACTTCCTGTAAAAATGAGAATCCAGGATATGTATTTCTCCGGATGGATTTAAAAGCGCCAGGGCAACATCCAATATTTCTTTCAAGGGTGAAAAGTACTGGATAGAAGCAGCAAACACCATAATATCAAATTTTTTATTGCCTGGAAATTCATCACGTATATCACAATGAAAAAAACTAAGATTTTGTTGTTTATTAAAAACTCTGGCCGCCTGTTCCAGCTCGGTTGTATTGATATCAGTTCCTGTAACTGTTCCTGTTGTTACGCTGGCCAGTTTTGCAGACAACCATCCGTTTCCACAACCTACTTCGAGAATAGATTGTGCTTTGCTGCTGTTATGAATATAAGCAAGCAGTTTCCTGCAAGAAATTCCCCTGAAGTTCCACTCAGCATAGTTTGTATGTGTTTTAGCAATAACAGGAAGCCTGGTTAATTCCTCATCAGTGTATAACCTGCTTTCTTTTCTGCGCAGGCTGATATAATGCTGCTCAAATTCATCTAAAAAAATATGGTTTACTGTGCGCTTCATTATTTCTTTTCTATTTTGAAAATAAAATTTTTCTCCAATATATTTTTCCTGCTATGCACACAGGTTAAAATGAAACCATGTTGCGATGCAAATCCATTGATCATGTCCATATTGCAACCATCGAAAATAACCATCAGTATTAAACTATAACTGGTTATATAATTTTCCAGTTCAGCAAAGAGCCCGGAAAAATATTCTCCGTTCTCGCCGCAGAACCATGCGTGGTCTTTCGTGGTTTGCGGTTTTTTTTTGTAATAAGGAGGATTGATAGCAATGATATCGAAATGCTGCAGTGGAATATTTTTATAAAGATCTGAATGAAGGATTTCTATAACCACCCTGTTTTGCCTGCTGTTTTTTTTTAGAAACTCAACAGCAACAGGGTTGATATCTGTTGCTATAACGCTAGCGCCATGCTTTGCTGCAACGGTAGCAATAAGCCCGCTACCACAGCCCAGCTCTAAAAACTTTTTTCCCTTCAAGGGAAGTTTTTCAATGTATTGTAACAGCAATTGTGTACTAAAAAAGAAGCCAGGATGAAATACCTGTGGTGAAATCTGAAGTGCTATATCCTTGTAACGGTATATCCTTGTTTTAGAAAGATATTTTACCAGTAAAGGCTTATAGGTTCTGCTAACAATATGTTTTAATACACTATTCAAAATCCTTCTATTTCAGGTTGGCGGTATTTCCAGAGTATCTGCAATGCTTTCAGTTCATAAGGTTTTTTGTACAGGCCGGTTTTATAACGAACCGCTGCGATATTATGAATGAACTTTTTCTTTAAGTTGGTAAGCCTGATATCAGATACTGTTGGGTAATAGCCATTCAGTACTGTTTCAAAATCCCTGATCTTATCAATCATTTCTGCTGTAAGCCAGGGTGTCAATGGGTTTTTTCTCAGGTCAAAATTTTCCCATTGGGGGCCGATCCAGTCTTCCAGTTTCTCAGGAAAATGAAACCCGCTTCCCAATACTTTATTATACATATCACTTCCTTCAGTTGGAACCGGGCTGTACACATAGATGATTATTTCTGTTCTGGGATTGATCTCTTTTATTTCTTTGATAAATGCAATGTCCTGGTCAATTTGCTTCATCGCCTGTTCGGGAGTGTCGGCTGGCGTTCCTAATACAAAAGAATATTCCGGTATGATATCAAATTTTCCGACGCGTGCTGCAAATGACCGTATCTCGGCAGCAGTTTGCGTTCCACCTTTGTCCATCTTTTTTAATATTTCATCATTGCCGGTTTCAGCACCAAAGAAGATCATCTTGCAACCGCTTTCACGCATCAACGCCAGCGATTCATCTGAATATTTATCAATCGTATCAATGCGGCCTTCTCCCCACCAGATTATTTTCTCAGGTTTGATGAGTTTGGAAAATTCAACCGTTCTTTTTTCCGATACAAAAAAATTGTTATCATGAAACTCGATCGCATTGCCGCCAAAATTCTCTTTGAGGTATTTAATATCCCTGTAAATATGTTGCGCCGATTTTCCTCTCCATCTTGCATTGTAAATGGGAACCACTGCACAGAAAGAGCATTTGAATGGACAGCCCATGCTGGAATGATAAGCAATCGTTTTTGTTCCTAAATATGTTTTGCCCAGGTATTTTTGCAGCGGGTAAAAACTATTCAGTTTTTCATAAGGCAATGCAGGTAGTTCATCAGGATCATACAATTCATCTTTTACTGTTTTGATGATCTTATCATCTTGTTTGTAAATTAAATTGTGAATGAGTTCATGTGGTTTGTTGTTGATCAGTGCATCCAGCAATGCAGGAAATGTTTTTTCACCGGGTCCATTTATTACAAAATCAACATAAGGAGAATCAAGTACAACTTTAAATTGATTGGAAGGAAAATAGCCTCCCCAGATGATCTTTATTGCTGGAAATAATTCGCGAATCTTTTTTGAAATAGGGATTGATTGTTTCAGTTGCGGGCCGGGCATGCTGGTACAACCGAAAAATCCAAAGCCGCCGGATGAAAGATATTCATAAATCTTCTGCCAGGGATCGGTTTCCATATTACCATCCACGATCACATAGTCATGCAATCCTTCAATGGAGGAAGCCACACTGAGAATTGAATTTGGGATCCTCGGCTTGTAATTTGCACTTCGTGGATTAAATAAAAGTACCCTGTTCATACCGTATAAAATTAACATAAATGTTACTTACTAGTACGGGTTATCGTATTAAATAGTTGCCTGCCAGCTTATTTTTATAACGCCAGGTAGCATAGCAATTGTGAATATGCGAAAGGGTAGCCTGCTCGGCGTTCAATTGTTGCTGAAAAATGATCTTAAAAAGAAATACCCGGTGAATGCCATGTATGAATGAGTCCTTCAATAGCAACTCCTGGTAGGAAATAGCCTGTTCCGCTATGGGCAATTTGAGATTCTTAGAAGATACTGAGCCGAATTGAAAATGTTCTTTCGTTCTAAGTTCCTGCATATGGTTCTTACCAAGACCATATACAGTTTTATAAGCATCGCAATGCATGCGTGATAGAAGAACTTTTCCTGTTGCTTCAACCTGTTTACATGCTTTGCCATTGCTGCGGAGTGAAATTATATAGTGTTCATCATCAATCTGTCCATGGAGGTCTGTTGGGAAGAGGTTAAATAAGTTATTATTGCTAACTGTAATAAGTGAAATGATCCTTGGCACCGCATACGCTACCTGCACCTGTTTGTACAGGTTATCATGCAGAAACACGTTGCCGGGTCTTTTGTTATATAGCCCGTTATAAATACTGCTCAAATATTGATGAAAACCGTTTAATAAAAAATGATGCACATGGCTTCCTTCATAGTAAACAATATTGCTATTATTGCTAACCTGTTTCTTTATCATCTTCATCTCCAGGATAGCCAAAGCATCCTTTTGCTCAAATACTTCGTTTGGTATTAAAAGCTTTTGACTGAAAAGAAGCTGAATAGATTCGGTTAACTGGTTGTCTGCCGGAAACACAAAGATCAACGGGCAATAACCTGTGAATAAATGCTGGTTTGTAATATCTTTAGTGATATGCTGATCCTGCACGAGATAAACATGCAGTGGTTCTGTATGTGATTCTTTGGCGAAACAAAGATATTCCTGCCGGTAATGAAGGCCATTGAGTTTTTCCAATATTTTTTTTACCGGGTTCATGTTTAAAACGAATGTACAATCTTGAAATCTAATCTTTATACTACTTTGAACTTTTGTGCCTTTGTGGCATATTCCTTTGCCGCAAATACGCGAGGATAAAAAAGTAACACAAAGTAAATCCATAATAATAAATGCCGGATAGCAATTCACCAAAAGTTTCCATCATTATGCCTACCTATAACCTGGCAGGATATATATTGGAAACAATTGAAAGTGTCTGCAACCAGGATTATAAAAACTGGGAGCTTATCATAGTTGATGATGGCTCGGATGATAATACGCAGGAAATCGTTGAAGGGTTGAATGATCCAAGAATACAATTTGTCAATGCTGGCAGGATCGGTATCGGCGGTATCATAAAAAATATCGGACTGCAAAAAGCTACCGGTGATTTCTTTGCTTTTATAGACGCAGATGACGTCTGGGCAACAACGAAACTGGAAAAGCAGTTAAATGCTTTGCAAAAATTCCCAGAAGCCGGGTTCTGTCTTACGGGAGGATATAATTTCACCTTATTGAACGTGCCTGTCGAATATTTTTATAAACAAAGAGAAGGGTTTAAGACTGGGAATGTATTCCTGGATTATTTCAAATCTGAATTGCCGGTATTTACACAGGCATTGCTGTTGCGCAAAGAATGTTTAACCGGTACAGGGCCATTTAAAGTGGAGAAACGTTTTTCTGATCTTGACTTCATGCTTACGCTGGCTTACAGATATGATGCTGTGATACTGTATGAGCCGCTCTTTTACCGACGGCTTCACAACAATAATTACAGCAATATCTCCTGGGAGGAAAGTTACCGGGAGGGAATTGAAATGATCCATTCCTGTAAACAAAGGAAGATGATAGAACCTGCGATCGCAAATGGGAATCTTTTTAATGTCTATATAAATTTTGGTGAAGATTGCCTGCGTTATAAAAATAGCAAGAAGGCTATTGGTTGTTTTTTTAAAGCCTGGAAAAATAAACCAATCAGTATCGTTCCATTAAAAAAAATGGGGAAAGCTATCCTTTCAAATTTAAAAAATAAATATTGATTAAAATAATCGACATAAGTTTTTACGGCAGTAATAACTGCAGTAGCCTGCTTCACCTGGTAAAAGAGCATGAACCTGCACTGGCTTATGTTGATCATATAAAAGCATATTCAACTATACAGGTAATAAAGCACCTAGATTATGAGGGAACGCAACTGATCAATGGGGTTAAATATACTGGCTTTAAAAGCAACAATAATTTTTGGCATATACCAATTAAGACGATAAAATATATTAAGGAGGAAAATGAGGATATAATAATAGTCCAAGGACTAATATTTCCACTTCAGTTGATCTGCCTGAGAAGGGCCTTGGGCAACAAAAAGATCATTCTTGTACAACATCATGGCGAAAGCCCGTTTAGCGGAATTAAAAAATGGCTTCAGCAAAAAGCCGATCGATCTGTTAATGGTTATTTGTTTACAAGTATCGGGAATGCGCAGCAATGGATCGGTGCAAATATTATTGCCAACAAAGAAAAATGTCATGAGTTGCTGGAGGCGTCTACAAATTTTAAAAAACTTGACAAGCCTTTTGCAAAAAAAGAACTACAACTCAACGGCGGCCTTAATTTTTTATGGGTGGGAAGATTGAATGCAGGCAAAGATCCTTTTACAGTGATCAATGCTTTTAAGAAGTTTAGCGCCGATGAACCTACTGCAATGCTATACATGATATTCCAATCGGAAGAACTACTGCCTCGGATGAAAAGACAAATTGAGGGAAATCCATCCTTACTATCAAAAATCAGATTGATCGGAAAAGTACCTTACGCTGATATGGAACGTTGGTACAATGCTGCCGACTTTTATATTTCCGGTAGCCATTACGAAGGAAGTGGGTATGCTTTATTGGAAGCGATGGCTTGTGGTTGTATACCGATAGTTACCAACATTCCTTCTTTTAAAAAGATATCGGGCAATGGCAGGCATGCTGTTTTATATCAAGCCGGAAGTGCAGCAGACCTGCTTCTGAAGTTGCAGGGATTGAAAAATATGGATCAAACCAGCATGCGTGAAAGTGTATTGAAATATTTCCAGCAACAACTTTCTTTCAGCTCAATTTCAGCAGAGTTATACTCAATTTGTAAAAAACTATACGATAAATAATTCCATCATTTTTTTCGCAGTTACTTTCATCGGATATGGATTTATTTGCTGGTGACTGGTATTGTGATCCTGCAAAATACTCAAGGCTTTTTTATACATAGCATCATTATCCGCTACAATATACCATTGCTCAATATCATTTTTCATTGGCTTACAAAAACTTACCACATGGGCGCCACAATACAAGGCTTCCTGGCAAACGCCCGAAAAGCCTTCATAGGAAGAAGGGTGCAATAATATCCTGGCCTGTAGAAAGAAATCCATTACTTTTTCATGCGGCAACTCTCCGGTGAGGATGCAGTTTTCAAGCAAGTCATTTTTAATGATTAACGCCTTTAGTCTTTCTTTCTCTGGCCCACCACCGATCAATACGGCTTTTATAGCTGGTATGGTTTTTTTTAAATCGGCTATGAGCTCAATAAAAATATCGTAACGCTTCAAGGCTAACAGCGAACCTGCACCAATAATGTCAATGGTTCTTTCTCTTTGCAGATCATAATGACTGTTATCATCAATACCTGGCGGTATCAAATGAAGTGGTCGTACGTTATGATTCTTTTCAAATTCATCTTTCAGAAAATCTGACAAAGAAATTAATTCAGTTTTTTCCGGAAGAATTTTCCCCGGGTATTTATTTTCTTTTTTTGCATCCTGCCCAAGTATCCAGCAATAATGTTTCAGGTGATTTTTTTCAGCAAATTTTTTTCCAACGAAAGCGCACTCCCCATACCAAAAGCTTAATATGCCAATGATCTTATGCTTATTTTTTAAACCTGATAGGGTTTTGTTTATTGTACGCCTTAATAAAAGCCTATTCAATCCGCCTTTATTTTTTCCATTAAAACAGGTAACAGTTGCGCCAAACCATTTATACGTTTTGGTATGATACGGATATTGAAAAGCCAGTATGATAATATTTAGATCGGGGTTCTCTTTCAATAATGTTTTCACGAGGCTTTGCTGCATCGGCAGACAAACAGTATCTGTTTCGGATGCAGCGAAGCCGGGTGCCAGGATCAGGAGCATATCATTATCATGCTTCATCAAGTGAAATGATTTTATTGCAATAAGCAAGGCTTTCTTTATCATGGGTGATCATCACTACAGTCGTTCCAGTCTCTGCCAATTCCCTGAAATGTTTCAGCAATGAATGTACCGCTTCATCATCCAGTTCGTTGAAGGGTTCATCCAACAGTATAAGACCGGCCCGCTTATACAGTGCCCTGGCAATATTTACGCGTTGCTGCTGTCCGCCGCTGATATTCTTACCATTTTCCGTAATTATTTTTCCAGGTCCTTCGGGAAATTGTGCAATTATTTTTTCCAGCCCTGAATACAAAACGGCGTATTGCAGATTTTCTTCTTTACTTGTTTTTTCTTCTAACGTAATATTTCTTAAAAGACTGTCATGTATGAAAAAATTTTGTTGCCTCACATAAGCAATGCGTGGCCAGTAATTTTTTATTTCAATGTTGCTCACAGGCTTGCCATTAAAGAAGATATTTCCTTTTGCCGCAGGAAGAAAGCCAAGCAGTAAATTAAATATACTTGTCTTTCCTTTGCCCGATGCGCCGGTAATGCCAATGAAATCACCTTTACAGATCTCAAAAGAAAGTTTTTTTAAAACCGCCTGATCCCCATAATTAAAATCTATATTATTGAATTTAATTGAGCTCAGTTCTTCCGATTGTTCCTGTTCAGCAGGTTGCCTAATAGTTTTTTTATCCGTTGTTATTTCATGAAAGGAAGAGCTATAAGCTTTCATTTGCCCACTGATATTTATAACTTTTACAATACCAGGTATTATCTTATAGGCAGCTGCCATGAAAGCTCCGATCGTTATCAGCGTAGCGCTGTCGTTATTGCCTGTCCACCTTGCAATGGCTATCAGTATAAACAATCCTAACACAGCAAATATTTCGATGATCCGGTTAGGTAAGCCCTGCAATGCCAGTGAATCGAAAAGGTTGGTACTGAATTTTTCCCGTGCTCCAACAAAACGTTGTAGAAAAAAATCGTTCCTGTTGTAGATATTGGCTTCTACATAACCTTTGAGTGAATCGAGCAAATATTGAAAAGACCTTTCATTGTGCTGCTGGATATTCGTTCTTGCAATCAACTGGCGTTTTTTGATCAGGTAAAAAGACGTGAATGCAGGCGGCAACAGGATGAGCAATAAGAGCAGGAATAATGTTGCATTGAACAGAATGATTGCAACGATGCTGATGGTAATAAGTGATAACTGCGTTACCATTTGCTGAATACCTGCCAACATGTATTGCGAAAGATCGAATGGTTGGAATGCTATCGTTCTTACATGTGCTGATGAATCTGTTTTAATGAATTCGCAAAACGCAGCCTGCTGATAGGAGGCCAAGTTGTTCGCCGAGATGCGGACGGCAACCCTGCCAATGAATTTCAATGTTGCTTTTGAAATAAGAAACCCGATCCAGTTCTTGATGGCGAATAGGAGCACAAAGGCCGCGATCAACATCATGGAATGCTTATCTGTAAGCCATGCCGGTAAAAAAGCTATGCTGATATTTTTCTCCGGCTGAATATAAAATTGTATGATCCACAATAAAAAGGCAATGGAAAGAATATCAACCAGGCTGATAAAAATATCCAGCAATATCAACCGGCTGAATTCCTTTTTCTCTGTTGGGGTAACAACAGCTAATGTGTTTTTAAGAATTTTTATCACCAGGTATTCTTTTTTGCAGAATCAATAACGGGAATAAACAAAAAATTACAGCAATGAAAGCCCAGCAGTGGATTTGTTTGCTGCAATGGGTTTTTAAATTAGAAAATAGTTTTAGTAATCCCGAGCATTACCCCCGCGCTTTGTATGGGAAGATTACCTGTACCCAGTTTGTTTACAGGTAGCTTAAAATAAGGTTCAATGCGCAGGTTGGCAATCTTACCCAGTTGATAAGTAAATCCTGCACCGATATTCACTACCGCAAGCAGCGATGTGCTTTTGTTTTTGTACTCACGTGAATACGGGTAGCGGTAGCCGTTCCGCAGTACATCATAAGTATATGACTCATTTGTCATAAAATAAGAGGAAACGCCTATTGATGCAAACCAGGCTGAATTTGATCTTTGTCGGAAATTATAAGTCAGGTTTAAGGGCAGTTCCCACATATTGCATTCCCCATCTACGTACTCAATGCTTGCGTTGGGTGGAAGGTAAATATTCTTGGTGCTGAAATACTGGCCGTTGCTGCTATAAAATTTCCTGTCTTTATAAAAACCAGTTTCAAGAGAAAATCTTTTGTTGATCTTATAACCTGCCAGCAACCCATAACCGATTCCCGTTTTTTTAATTGATTGTAGTTTAACCATACTAAAATCTGGGCCCGCCATTAGTCCAACATAAAAATGCTTGTTAGATTTTTTCTTTTTCTTGTATTCTTTGTTCTCAATCTTTGTTTTGGAAATTTCAGTTTTGGACTTTTTTTCACCTATTGCATCGTTTTTCTTTTCTACGTCATCATCGTTCTTAATTTTTTCGATAACCTTTTCATCCTGACTATTTTTTTCAACCTCATCAACCTCATTAACTTTCTTAACCTCACCAGCAGCAACAACCAGTTCATTCGAAACTTCATCAGCCGTTGTTTCCCCTGCCTTACTATTCATTTGCTGTTTTCTTTTATCCGACTTAACAACATGCCTTTTCTGAAACTGTTCATCATCATCGGTTGCAGAAGTATTTGTAATCCGAATTTTCGAGCGTTGTTTTGTTTCGCCTTTATGTTTATTGGTTGAATGAAGATCAATATCTATGTTTGTAATATCATTATTTTTCACCGCCTCATCTATGATCTTTTTTGCAGCGAGGTTATTGTTTTCTGTCGAGGAAGAAGTTGCCTGGTTATTATTGGGCGAACCATCTGCTGAAATAGTTCCGGTGGAAACAACATTGCCTGTTGTAGTATTGGAAATATTATTTTTCGATCCGTTTATTGTTCCTTTTGTTGAAACGGGTACATTTGCTGTTGACTCCTGAACAGTAGCAGTAGTTTTACTACCAGTATGTTCACTATTAAATTGATTGCCAATAAACTTATACTTACTTTTAATAATCCCAAATGGTATCAATAATAAAAGCAGCCAAAGAAACCGGTATTTTCTTCTTTTTTCAACAGGCCCCGACTGCGGCTCATAGGGGGCCGCATCCAGTTTTGTACGCAAGGCTTCCCAATCAGCACTATCTGTCTTTAAAGGGTAATTTTCAGCTGCCCTCCTGAATAATTCATCGTTGTGATAGTCTTTTATATTGAGCATGCTTTTGTTTCGTCAGCTTTTTTTAAAAATGATTGTAGCAAACCGCGTGCTTTTGAAAGATTTGATTTGGAAGTGCCCACAGCTATCTTCAGCTGGTTAGCGATCTCCTGGTGTGTAAATCCATCAATTACATACATATTAAAAACAATCCTGTAAGTAGGAGGTAGTTTTTTTACTTCCCGCATGAGGTCTTTGTATAAAACAGATTGATCGGAGGTTTGGGATTTGTCTTCTATCCAGATCCCCTCGTTTATCATTCCGATCTCTGGCAGGAAATTATCTTTTCTCAACCGGTCGATGGCGGTATTGATCATGATGGTACGCATCCAACCCATCAATATCATTTCAACCTTGCTGGTTTGTTCGTAATGGAATGTGTGAAGTTTGCCAAAAACTTTTACGAAGCCATCATTTACTACATCAACGGCTTTATCGTACCGGAAAATATAACGGAAAACAATCTTTAAGCAATACCCATAGTAACGCTCATAGAGCACTTTTTGATCTCTATGGTTCTTCTCTAAGCAGCCGATGATTATTTCGTCGAGGAACTTCAATTCTTTAGAATCGTTTTCTGTTAATACGTTCAATGGCTTTAAATGGTTGCTTTTGCTCAAATTAGTGAAAAGGCCGGGAAAATGCAACCCGGTAGTGGGTAAGGGTTAAAAACAGGGTAAAAGCTGCAACAGCTGGTTACGGCCAATTAAAAATTGTGAGGTGGATTTTAAAACGGGAGTCGTACTGGTATTAAATTTTATTTGCAATCATTGCTGATGGCTTCAGGGTAAAAATAAGCTGAATAATAAGCCCGGGAAACCAAACAAGACCGAACTGGTATTTTTAATACCTGAATGGGAAGGTGAATATATTGTCTGGGTAGTTGTATGATAATTCCTAGCTCCCATCTCCCAGCCATGCTTTAAAGTCTGCCGACCTTTCGGTACTCACGATCGTTTCGTGTTTTGTCGGGGGTTTTAATTTTACCAGTACCCGGCTCTTGGTATAGGCAAACATTTCTTCGATGGCCGTGATTGAAATAATGAATTGCCTGTTAATTCGGAAAAAATTCAGCGGGTCGAGCATTGTATCCAGGGTATCGAGGTTGAAATCTACAATGAACCTCCGTCCTTCCATGCTGGTAAGAAAATTCACTTTGTCTTCGGTATAGAAATAAGCGATATCCTCGGTGTTGATCGTTTTAATATGTTCGCTGTAGCGCACAATGAATCTTTTTTTGTAAGCATGCTGCTGCGGTTCATAGGCCTGCAAAAGTTTATTGATGTTGAATGCGGGCTGCGGCTCCTGTTTTATTTTTTTGAATTTTAAAATGGCTTGTTCCAATTCATTTTTCTTCACCGGCTTTAACAGGTAGTCTATGCTGTTTACTTTAAATGCATCGATGGCATATTGATCAAAAGCGGTTATGAAGATAACCGGGCAGGCAATATCAACCGCTTTGAATATTTCGAAGCTGATACCATCTGATAACTGTATATCGGAAAAGATCAGGTCGGGGACAGGGTTTTCTTTAAGCCATTTGACGGAAGAAGAAACGCTTACGATGGTAGCGGCAATTTCAACCGCTGCCTCTATTTCGACAATCATTTTTGCCAGCCTCTTTGCCGATGGGTCTTCGTCTTCAATGATTAAAACCTTAAGCATGGTAATTTTTTAGTAATGGTAGTAAAACAATAAAATACCGGTTGTCGTTCTTCACCTGCACTTTTTTATCACTAAGAATATTGTACCGGTTAATGATGTTCTGCAGGCCCATTCCCGAACTGGTATCTTTATTAATTTTTTGATTTAAATTGTTGCTTACGGTAAGATAATCGTCTTCCAGATCAATATTAATGTTTAATATAGTTTCTTTTGAAACAGCGTTGTGCTTAATCGCATTCTCAATAAGCAGTTGCAGGGTCAAAGGTGGAATAAAATTTTCTTCTTTTGCTGTTTCGATGATATTTACCTGCAGCCGCAGGTGATCGCCATACCTTTTTTGCTGCAGAAAGAAATAGGTTTGTAACAGGCCTAGTTCCTCTTTTAATGGAATGATATCTTTATCCCGATAGTTTACAATATGCCTGAAGAAATCGGATAACTGTTCCACATATTCAATACCCATTTTCGGGTCTTCTTCAATGGTTGAAATAAGTGTGTTAAAACTATTGAACAGGAAATGGGGGTTTACCTGGTTGCGCAATACCTCGAACCTGAACTGTATCTTTTCCTGTCGAAGCCGCTCCATCCTTTTCAATGAATGCTCCCTGTTCTTTATATACCAATACAACAATAATATAAAAACCAGCAAACAAGCGCCGATAAACCAGGCTGTTTTATAAAATGCTATTTTTATAATGAAATGATAGCTGGCTTCATCTGCGTTCCTGAAATTTTTATTGAGCGCCGATTGTATGCGGAACCTGTATTCGCCCGGCGCTAGTTTTGGAAATGTCTTGCTTTTATCTTTTGTAAGTATCCAACTGCTATCAAAACCTTCCAGCTTGTATTGATAATATAGTTGTTCGGGATTGGAATAGTAAAGTCCTGTGTAATTAAACGTAAAACTGTTTTCATCATGGTTGAAAACATTCCCGGCATTTTCATCCAGGTCTTTTAAGAACAGCTGAACAGATTCAATAATGGTGGTTGGTGTCTGAAAAGAATTTGTTGGATAACTGTAAGACAGTATCCCGTTCATCGTGCTAACCATTACATTGCCCGATGTATCCAGTGTGATGGCGCCCAGGTCTTCGGCATTCAGCAAGCCAATACCCTGGTTGTTGTTGATATAAAAAATATTACCGGTAACTGGGTTCAGTATGTCCAGCCCTTTACGTTGTACAATGATAATATTGCCCGATGCATCTGTTTTCAGTGCAGAAACAGTGAGGCTACTCAATCCATCTTTTTCAAGATAATTACTGAAATTCTTTCCATCAAATTTATAAATACCTGCACTTGCAGTACTGAACCAGATATTGCCCTGCCTGTCTTCTGTAATCGAATAAATATGATCGTCTTTGATCTGCTTGTTGTCGGTGTAATAGGTAAAGGAATTGTTTTCCATCATCGACAGTCCCCTTCCATCGGTGGCAAACCAGGTCCTGTTCTTAGTATCTTCAAAAATGCTGTAAATATAATTGGTGCCCGTACTGCGGTTGTCGTAATTCATGAAATGATAAATGCTGTTGATATCTTTATTGGCAGCATCCAGTTCTACGATCATAGCACCCTGTAAACTACTTGCAAATATTTTATTGCTACGGCCATTAATAGAAATTACACTAGCATCTTTGAATAGACTGTTCTCAGTAAATATGCGGTACCGTTCATTCAACGGATTAAAAAGATAGATACCTTTCCCCATGGTACCAATCCATATATTTCCAAAACCATCCTGGTAAAGCGAAGTGATATCTGTCTTGTCAGTGAGCCCCTGCAACATGATCTTCTGTGGCTGGTAAGCGCCATGCTGTAAACTATATTTAATGATCCTGTTATCTTCATCGTTTACCCAGATATTCCCTTTTTTATCGTACAGGATTACATGCATGTGTTCAAAGATGGGCGGATCTTTCAACGGGAATAATTTGAGGGATTCTCCAGGAGTTCTTACCAATCCAAGATCGGCGCATGTTAACCAGGTATTACCTTGTTTGTCTTTGAGCAGATTTTTGATATTGGTAAAAGCCCTTGCTTCAACGATCACCGAAATGCTGTCGCGTTTAATATCATATCTCAGTAAGCCATCCTGTTGTGTGGCGATCCACAGAATATTGTTTTCCAGAGAAATTGCATTTACCTGCCCGTGGTTCCATGTTTTTACAGCAGCAGGTACCGTTATTTTTTTGGTAAGATGATCATATAAACAAAAGCCATTGTCCTGCATCCCAAACCAGAACTTTTCATCGCCGGCAGGTTCAATGCAAGAAACAATGTAGTCGGGCAAGCCTTGTTTTGGACCGGTTGTAACTACCGTTTTTTTATTGCCCGTAATTACACAGGTATTGATCCCCTGGTCTGTAGCTGCAATTACTTCGCCGTTTTGTGTGAGTGCAATGGCAGTCACATTTAAGTCGCTCATGCCCTCAGCATCGTCGAATAAACCGATATGATTTTCTTTGATATAATAAAGGCCTTCACCTGCCGTAGAGAACCATATGATATTTTTTTTATCCTGTAAAAAAGCTGTGATCTTTTTTTTGGGTGTGCCTTCTTCGGGATTGTAATAAACAAGTTTACCCCCGCTGACATGTGCAATACGGCCACTGTTAAAACCCACCCATATCTTTTCACTGTTGTCCTGGAATAAAGCCGTAACAGTGTCAATGTAATCCCGGTTCTCAAAATAGATTCTGATAAAACGCTCACCATCGAATTTATACAGGCCATTGCTGGTTCCTGCATAAATGTATCCCTTTTGGGTTTTAAAAGTTGTATTAATTTTAATTAATTTATTGTCTTCAGCAAGCGGGAAAGCTTTGTATCCCGGCCATTGTGCCAGGGTTGCTGAAGCCGTCATTAAAAACACTACAATGAATACCGGCCGCATTGTTGATATGGATAATGGAAAACTTGTTGTCATCGTGCTGTCATATCTGCGGTTACTTCAACATTGATTTCTGAAGCCAGTTTTTCGTGTACAACTTTTGGAATAGGAATATTATGGTCGATTAGTTGTATGGTGAAATTAGAAACGATCTTCAGGTTGCCATTTTTAATAGTGATCGAGCTTTTAATGATCCTTTCCTGCGTTACCCCATGCACAAATAAAATCCCTTTGGCCCGCACGGAATAGGTGCCGTCTGTTGTAAAATCAATGTCTTCAATGATCTTGCCGCTGAAATAGGCGTCGGGATATTGGTTGCTTTCGAGATAATTCTCATTAAAATGTTCTTTTTGCAGCGGACTGTTGAACCCGTCGAACGATCTTACCTTAACCGTAAACGCAAATGTTTTTTTAGCTACGTCCAGTTTTCCACGCATTTCCTTGCTCGACGCTTTGATGAGCTCAAGCGGCGCATCTGAGCGGAAGCTTACAATTCCTACAGTACTGTTGAACAGTTGAGAAAATGTATGCGATGTGCTGAAAAGCAGCAACAGTAGGAAAGCAATTCTTTTGTAGGGATGAAGCATGTACTAAGATAATTATAAAAGCCCTTTTTCATGCATCATTCTAAAATGCGTTATTCAATTTTCTGTTCATATACACATGTTATGTTGATATCAATCGTTTCGGCGATCTTATCCTTTACCATATCGGGTATGGCAATATTGTAATCGGACAACAGGATGCTGAATTTAGCTGTGGTTGATATGGTTCCTGATCTTACAGAAAGGGTGCCTGCAACAGCTATTTCCTTAGAAACACCATGTATCGCCATTTCGCCGTTAACATTCACCATATAATTGCCATCTTTGCTGTAATTTATCTTATTAGGGTCCGCTATATGCCCTTTAAAAGCAGCTTTTGGATATTTGTCACTTTCCAAATAATCCTCGTTGAAATGTTCTTCCATAAGGCTTTTCTTAAAATGGAATCCTTTGATGAGCATGGAAAAAATAAGTTCCCCATTTTGGGTGTTAAGTACGCTCATTACCTGGTTGTTGGCGGCTGTAATATTTTCCAGTGCTGCCGTAGAAGTAAAGTAAATGCTCCCGTTTTTTGTAAATACTTTTTGTGCGTTTGCAGAAATGTATATAGAGATCAGGAACATGGTAAAAAAGAAAATTCTTTTCATATACATGACTGCTGTTTAATTGTTAAAACAGGTTTTTTTGCCGGCAGGTCAGGCAACGGCCGATTGGTTTTATGTTGGATAGCAGATCTATTTTATGACAAAGCACCGCGACAGGTATACATCTCCTTTGATACCAAGCAAAGGTTCTCCTTCGCCCAAACCACTGCAGATGCCTTTTAATGTTAATGAGACACCAGGTGTAAGGCCGGGTGAATCTTCTTCCATGCTGCAATTGATATATGCACCATCTGTACCTGTCTGCAAAGTTATTATCTGGCTTTTTTCCGTGTTAACCGCAAGCGCATGAATATTGCCGTGTACCAATAGTATCTTATCGCTGTATTGCTTTTGTGCCGCGGCGGAATCGCTGATAAAAGCGTTGTATAATGCCATTGCATTTATGTTGATGCCCCGGCTTTGTTTCATATCTACCGGTCCTTTGTTGAATAAATAATAACCCACGGATACAGTAGCAATTATCAAAAATACCAGTATTAACCAAACCGATCTTTTCGTTTTATCATTCATTTTCTAAAACTAAGTGCAAACGGTAACCTATCCACAGCGTAATCTACTGAACAGGTAAAAAAGCTAGCTGAATAGGTGGAGCTTTAAGTTCAAAATTTATTTTACAGCATTAATATAATGCTCTACAGGTATCCTGTTGGTAATACTTTTTGCAAGTGTCATTTCATCTGCATATTCCAACTCGCCACCGAAGGCAATGCCCCGGGCAATTGTAGTGATTTTGATATCAAGGCCCTGAAGTTTACGGCCAATATAATAAACGGTAGTATCGCCCTGTATGTTTGGGTTGAGGGCAAATATGAGTTCCTGCGTCTGTTCCTCTGTAATACGCGTTACGAGTTCTTCAATGGTAAGCTGGTCGGGGCCAACACCATCCAATGGAGAAATGATACCACCTAAAACATGGTACACACCGTTGAATTGTTGGGTACTTTCAATGGCAATTACGTCGCGGATGTTTTCTACCACGCAGATCATTTCCTGTTTGCGCATCGGGTTACTGCAAGTGTTACAAAGGGGTTTATCGGAGATATTATGGCAGCGTTTGCAGAAACGGATCTCTTTTCGCATCGTATCGATGGCACTGCTGAAATGAGCAACATCCTGTTCATCCTGTTTGATCAAATGAAGCACCAGCCTCAGTGCCGTTTTTTTCCCAATACCCGGAAGTTTGGCAAATTCATTGACCGCATTTTCTAAAAGTGAAGAAGAAAAAACCATGGAGCAAAAGTAGCTGTTAGCTGTTAGCTTTTAGCTGTTAGCAGGACAGTTTTTTTTAGTACTGTATTTTTCCTGCTTGTAGCTTAGGGGTAATAGCTTACAGCTTAATATCCCGCTCATTATCCCATCCTGCTTTAACAGGTATCTTTTGTTCGAGGGGTATTACATTCTCGGGCTGTATTTTTTTGGAATAATTTCCGGGGTCCCAGATGCCGTTGTTGTTGCTGTCATATAATATTCGAATAGTATATTCTCCCGGGGGAAAGCGCTTGTTCGACCATTCGGCGGAAGTAAGTGGAAAAGCAAATTTAACTTCATTGCCTTCTACAAATTGAATGACAGGGTGGTTGGTAAGTCGGAGATTACTGAACCTGATGAGGATGGTTCCATAATCACTTTCTTTCTTAGTTTTAAAACGAAGTGAGTCTGATTTAGCCAGGAAATTACCAGCAGAATCCTCTACAGATTCTTTGGGCATGATAAAATAGTAATCTGTTTCCGGCAGCCAGTTGTTGCTTACTATGATCTTTTTTTGCGTACTGTCAATCGTCTTTGTATAATTGGGTATTACGATGTAATTGGTATCGGTCAGGTGCATTGCTGTTGAATCAAATAATTTCAGGGGATTGTTGAAAGTGAATTCCAATGGAAATAGCAAATCCTGTTCCTGACCAGAAAGATTATTCGTATGCTTTAATTTCTTTTCCGCTGCTGGTTTTAAAACGGTTGTTATTGTATTCTTATCTTTTTGTTCGGCAAATGCAAAAAGTTTGATCGGTTCATTGTTATGTGCAGCATTCACCAGGGTATCGTGAAAAGCAAATAATTCTGTTTTTGAATTGTATGTTTTACCGCCATCGCCATCTTTTAAAGCATAAAGCATAAACTCAGCATCGGGTAAATTTTTAAAAGTAAAGTTCCCGCTTCCATCAACCCTTGTTATATAATCGGGTTTGATTTTTTGTACAGCGGTATCATTGGTATTGCGATAAAGCATCGCTACCATCGTACTATCTGCTTTCCCGGTTTCGGCTAACAAAACGCTTCCGGTTAATGTCAATGAATCGATCGTTTTCCCGGTAGAAAAAACATAGGTGAAGTTCTTCAGCACATTGCCTTCATTCACATCTTTGATGGCATTGCCAAAATCTACACTGTAAGTTGTATTTGGCAATAAGCTGTCTTTGAATTTTATGGTAATGGTTTTGAGGTTATAACTGATCTGCGGCGATTTTTTTTGCAAAGGAGAAATGAGCAGGTTATTTTGAAGTTCCTGCAGGTCTACATATTCATTAAAAGTCAAGGTGACTTTGTTGCCAACAAAACCAACGGTTTTTTCTTCAGGAACTGCTTTTACCAGTCGTGGTGGCAAAGTATCCCTGGCTCCGCCTGTAGGGGCACTTATCTGTGCACAACCACTATTAAAAGTAACCAGCACATAAAAACCAGCCATCAACCCTATAAAGAATACAAAATTTTTCATCAATTAATTCCGGTGTTTAAAATTGTTGGTGAAGTTAAGCAATGGGATAAGAAATGAAAAGTTAAGGAAAAAAGTTATAAGCTATTCGTCTTTTGTTTATGATGGAATGTATCTAAAATTGCAGCGATTATTCGTTACCTTAGCTATCTTCAACCACATACAAAATAAGCTTAATTTACAAAGATGCATTTCCAGATATCAATAAAAAAAATAACGGTATTTCTTTTACTATCACTTGTATTAATGAAAGCAGAAGGCCAGATTGGTATTGGCGTTAACCCACCCGATCCAAGTGCGATGTTGCACGTGCAGGATACAGCAAAAGGTATGCTGATACCAAGAATGACAGCAGTCCAAAAAAATGCGATCGTTAGTCCGGCTGAAGGATTGTTGATTTATCAAACAGATGCTGAAAAAGGATTCTGGTTTTATAATAACGGCCAATGGAGAACAAACTTTGGTGGCAAAAGTACCATCTACCTTTCTGATGATATCACCAATGCCGAAGCTGCTGCCAAAATAGCTGTAGAAGCGGGTTCCAATACAGAAGCAGTGCGTATAGTAAGGTGTACTAAATTAACAACGGTTGATCTTTCTATGCTGACAAATCTCACTGAGGTTTATATTTATGGTGATAGTGTATTGCAGACTGTAAATTTCAGTGGCCTGCAGTCTGTTGATGCAGGTTTTTATATAGAGGCATGTCCCAAATTAGCAAACCTTCAGTTACCCCAGTTAAAAAAGATCGGCCCAACACTAACAGGCACTTATGCAATATGGTTTATGAATTCCGGGTTAACCAGTTTGTCGTTTCCTTTGCTTGGCAAGATTACAGGTATTGTTTATATCAGTAATCTTCCTTTACTGACATCAATCAGCGCTCCACAATGCACGGATAATCCACTGGCAAGAGTAACGACCACTGTATCATGGCCCTTTTCAATTCAAAATAATCCTTTGCTTACAACAGTTTCGTTTCCTTTGCTGGTAAGTTCAGGCGAAATGGGCATTGCGGCTAATCCTAAACTAACCACGCTTAATTTCAATTCCTTAACTACAGCCCTGAGATTTTATATAGGTAATAATAATTTACTTACATCGATCTCACTTCCTGCGCTTAACAGCGTTACCCAGGATATTGCTATTAGCAGTAATGCACAACTTAATACCTTTACTGCACCTGTTTTAACCTCAATTGCTACTGGTGCAAGTAGTGGTGGTTTAAGTTTACAGACAAACCCTGCACTTACCAGTATCAATATAGGCCAGTTGAACAATACACCCAGTTTGACCATTAGCGGCAATGCAGCACTTTCTTCATTGAATTTATCATCGCTTGCTACGGCAGGAACTGTTAATGTGGTCAATAGTCCGTTGCTGACATCGGTTACGTTTCCTTCACTGACAAAACTGAATGGTGCCAACGGCAGTTCTGTTTCAGGATGTACGAATGTAACTTCGGTTTCACTACCTGTTTTAACTACTTTCCTGAATGGTGGTTTTAATATCAATCAATGTTCATTACCATCTGCCGAAGTAAATTATTTGCTGAATAAATTTGTCTCCCTTGTCCCAAACATTTTCAACCGTATATTGGATTTCAGACAATCTATACCTGCACCACCAACAGGTCAGGGGATCATTGATAAAGCAACATTGTTATCCAGGAGCAATACGGTGACTACAGATTGATACTTAAACAAAGAGGTTACAGCTTTTTCGGCGAGGTGTAAACTTCAAATTGATGTGGCTGCAATCTTCAACGAAACGTAGAATCAATGTTAGCGCTACTTTTATAAGGAAATAAAAAGGAAACTACCGAATACCATAAAGAGTTTACACTTTTTTTAGTAGGTGTAAACTCTTAAGCTATGCTTTCCTCATCTTCTGCCAGATCATGCAATGCAATAGCCAGTTCGTTGGTCTTTACAAAATTGCACCAATGGCAATCTTCTTTGCCGCAGCCGGTATAAAAATCACGGGACTGAATCTTTTCCCAGGCATCGGTTATTTGTTGCGTAACGGTGGTAATATCAGCAGGGGTGATCAGCAGTTTTTCTTTCCGGTAATTTTTCTTTTTATCCGGCTCTATAAAATCAAATTCAATGCTTACTGCTTTCCAGCCTTTTGACGCGTAATTATCAACGAGTATTTTATAAAAAACAGCTTGTCTCCAATAATCTCCGCCATTTGGATCTTTATCTGAGGGACCTTTTGTTTTCGGAACAGCATTTTCATGTCCGCCTGTTTTATAATCAACAACGTTCACCGACTTGCCATCAAATTCAAGCTTATCCAGTTTGCCCTTAAGTGGAACATTGTTGATCACCACGTTGCGGATATTTAATTCAATCGAAACAATCTTGCTGAAACTGTTTACATAGCTATCGTAATAATTGCCCAATACTTCCTGCCCGTATTCCATTCGCCTGTCAAATTGTTCTTTCGTAAAGCTTTCGCGGTGACGGTTCATGTACCATTCAAAATCATTGATGAAATCTTCTTTTGACTTAAATTTTTCTTTACCACTGTCCTGCATATCACGAAATAATTTTTCCAAGGCATAATGAACAGCCGATCCAAATTCGAGCGATTCATTTTTTGGAGAAGGAATGCGGATAAGATTCTTGAAATAAAATTCCAGCGGGCATTTCAGGTAATTGTTGAGTGCAGATACATTCATCACGAATTTATCCAGTATCCTTCCAATGAATTCCTCTTCTATCTTTTCTATCTCGGGCGATTCAGCATTGCTAAAACTTAACGCAGCGAATTCGGATAAGACAACAGTATCGATCACCACTTTCTCAACAGGTAAGTTATGCTGGTCCTGTATCTCGGCAATGAACATGGATGGTTCCAGCTCTTTCCCGTCATTTTTAAATTTACTGTAAGAAATATACAGGTGTTGCTCAGCCCTGGTGATGGCCACATAAAAAAGCCTTCTTAATTCTTCTTCATCGGATGAAACCGGTTGTGAACCAAACATGGTGTCCGGTAATTTATAACCACCACCGGGTTTTCTTTTCTTTTCCCAAAATGCGGCATTGCAACCTGCAATGAAAACATATTCAAACTCCAAACCTTTGGAGCCATGTGCTGTCATTAGGTTGATGCCTTTGTCGCTTCCACTTACCTGTACCAACGGAAGTTTGACAGCCTCTTTTTCCATCAGCTCAATAAGATTAACGAGTTGCTGCAAACTTAAATACGGGTTGCGGTGTGTTTCATCTTTTATAAAATCGAATAAGCCGGTAAGTATTTGCAATTGCCAGTGCTTGTCGTTGCTTTGCATGATATGCGAAAGCACACCTGCTTCACGAATTATATTTTCAAACAATTGCTGCAATGTTATATTGGGAACATGAGCGATTAGAAGTTCGATTACAGCCGATGCTTTTTTCAATCCTTCGTGAATGCCTTTGCTAAAAAGATCTTTTGGAACCGCATGCGCTTTTTCGTATAAGAGTTTGCGTATGGAAGTTGCTTTATCGCCATACCTTTTATCTGCCACTTCCATGGTAAGTTTTGCAGTTTCAATTGGTGGGATACCGAACCAATCGAAATGTAAAAGCTCGAACAGCATTTCATCGCCGCTGTAAGGAATATAATGTTCAGAAGTCAGGTATCTTAATACAAGTATGATTTTTTGTGCTTCGGGTAATTCCAGGATATTCAAATGTCTTTTGCTGAATACAGGAATATGAAGGAGTTTAAAATATTGAGCTAACGCTTCACCGTATTTATTTTCTTTATAAATGATACCGATCCTTCCGGGCAATACTTTTTGATCAATTAGCTGTTGCACCTGTTTTACAATGCCGATCATTTCCTGGCGCTGTGTTTCATATTCCTGGATGAACGGTTGTTGCGTTGCCTGATTTATCTGCGTATTAGCGGAAAGCAATTCTTTGTTTAATCCTTTAATTTGTTTTACCAGCCTTTCATCATTGCGGTCGATCAGTGATTTGGAAACATCCAATATCGGTTGTGTAGAACGGTAATTATTTGTCAGTATAACGGTAAGCAGGTCGTTCCTATAATGATCAGCAAACTGCAGCATATTCTCAACGTTGGCTCCCTGAAAACGATAGATACTTTGGTCATCATCACCTACAACAAATACATTGGGCTTATCCCAATAGCTGATGAGTAGTTCTACCAAACGGTTCTGTGTGCCGCTGGTATCCTGGTATTCATCCACCAGTATGTATTGAAATTTTTCCTGATAATTGGAAAGCAAATATTTATTTTCTTCAAATGCTTTGATGACCCAGTTAATCATATCATCAAAATCGTAGCGGTTCTTTTTGCGCATCAATTGCTGGAAGCGATCAAACTCGCCAACGGCAGCACTTAGCTTTTCCATCTTTTCTTTTTCTTCTGCAATCTTATCTGCTTTCAGGTCGCCTGCATTGAAGCCTTTATATTTTCTTTTATAAATAAATTCATCCCTGGTTAGTAGGTCGATGGTATATTCATCTATGCGTTGCTTTATAAAATCTGCTGTCCATCCTTCCCGCTTCATAGCACTGAAAAGCGATTGCAGGTTATTCACTTCAAAATATACATCACCACGATATCTTTTTAATGGATGGTTCTTCGGAAAAGAATCGATGAGTTCTTTGAACAATGCTGTTTTCTCTAATTCCGAAATTGGGTCAAGTGCTGTTTTTTCAAAGAGCGAAAGATTCTCCTGGATGATATCATTGCAAAAAGCATGAAAAGTGTAAATATTTACTTTGTATGCATCCGGTCCGATGAACTGCAATAATCTTTTGCGCATGGCAACCACACCCGCATCAGTATAAGTAAGGCAAAGTATATTACCGGGAGCAGCATCTGTTTCCAATAAAATTTTACCGATACGGCTGGCGAGTATTTGTGTTTTACCGGTTCCCGGGCCGGCAATTACCATTACGGGCCCTTCAATTGTATCCACAGCTTTGCGCTGTTGTTCATTGAGTTTTTCGTATTCTGTAGTAAATTTTTTTTGTAAAACACCACGATATTGCTCCATCCATCAAAGATAATTGCAAAGGATGAGTATTTGTAAATACGCCAATTGGGGTATTTTTTTTAATTCGAACTTCAATTAACTTGTTACTACCCATTTAATTCGTACGCTACCTGTAAAAAGGCTCCTTTGCCTATATCAGCCTATACCCCGTTTTACAAATTGATTAATCTGTACGCATGCCAGCTGCGCTTAGTATAAACTTGTTTTCAGAAACAAGAACTGAGACAAAAGAGATATCCTTTTTTGAGGCACCATTATGGAATCCCGAAGTGGAAAAACAGCTGATTGGGAAAATACAGGAACTCCTTAGCACCGTACGAAATAGAAGTACCTCTTTCCAGGTTTCTATAACCATAGAAACTTCTGATGTAAACGAACTTTCTTTTTTACTGAATAAAAAAATAGACAGCCCTTCATCGGAAATAATAAATCAGAAATTAAGTATGCGGGAAATAGAAGTGCTGGGCCTTATCATGCAGGGACTTACCAATAATGAAATAGCAGATAAATTATTTATCAGTTATGAAACGGTAAAATCCCACAGGAAAAATATACTCGAAAAAACAGGAGCAAAAAGTACTGCAGCGCTCATCAACCATTACCATCAGACTTTCTTTGATAAATAGCTAATGCTTAAAAATCCCCCTTTAGGGGGATTGGATACCGTGTCTGCCCAGAGTTACATTTACAATATTCTTTTTTACATCAAATTAACTTTTATGGGAAATAACAGTTTAAATGGAAATGCTAATGGTTTAGCACAATATGAAACACCATTTGCAGATATACGGGTGATGAGGGAGTTTAAGGATCAAAGCATGTCCCCCGAAACTTTTTTTTCTGATTATCTGCAAGAAGTCGAAAGCCCTTTTTCCCGCACTTATGAAGCCAATAGTGTTTCAAATGGGTTAACCCAGTCGGGTGAAGAATTTGTTGATTTTTTAGGAGAACTGAATGATGCCGAATTCAACGAAACTATTTATGGATTGGCAAATGAAGTGGAGGATAGCTGGCGTAATAAAGTTTCAAATGAACTCGCAATGGGTAGTAATTACATTCCATTTGCAACACAACAGGCTCAGCAATATTTTTCACCACTGATCACGGAAACAGAAAGTATGATCGACCGTGTTTCACAGCATTTCTCAGGCAATAACCTGGCTGATCATTCTGTAGCTGAGATTGAATCTTTCTTTGAACAGTTCGAACTCAGCCAGGGCGGATACACACCTGTGCAGGAACAGTTTTTTGGAAAAATATTTGATAAGGTGAAGTCTGTTGTTAAAAAAGGAGTTGACCTGGCTAAAAAAGGTATCAGCGCTGTTGGTAAACTGATGCCACTCAATTTTGTACTGAATAAGATTAAAGGGTTAATAAAGCCATTGCTTGATAAAGTTTTAAAGTTTGCCATAGGTAAACTTCCAAAAAACTTACAACCTTATGCACGCACTTTTGCTAAAAAATTCCTGAACCTCGAAACCGGTAATGAAAGTGAAGCAATAGAATCTGAAGATCAGCTGGAAGCTATTCAAACAGAATTTGATGCCCATATAGCTCAATTATTATTTTCACCAAATGAACCCGAGGCGCAGGATTTGTTGCAGAATTATGAGTTTTCACTCGAAAATCTTGAAAGGACGAATAACTATGAATCTGGTTATGTTAACATGCCATCATTAGATGTTGCAAGACAGCAATTCATGGATGAATTGAAAAACCTGCAGCCAGGCGAGACTGCTGCGCCAGCCATCGAGCGTTTCCTTCCAGCGGTTATTCTGGCTTTGCAGCCCGTAATTAAAATTGCACTTACATTGATAGGCAGACAAAAAGTAATAAATTTTCTTGCAGGCATACTGGCAAAACTGGTGGGTAAATATGTACCGGAAAATATCGCAAAGCCCCTTGCGGCAAGTATAATAGATGTGGGGATGAGTGCTATTGGGTTTGAGGTACATGAAACAGGAAAGGCAGATCTGGCTTATGAAGCAATTACAAACACTATTGAAGAAACGGTTCAGAATATGATAAGCCTTAATGAATCTTCTTTAAATGATACGGAAGATATAAGTATGCAGCTACTGGAAGCTTTTGAAAAGGCTGCGGCAAACAATTTTCCTTCGCAGTATATAAAAGAATCGTTAAGGCCAACCAAACAAAAGGCAGTTTGGGTTAGTATGCCAAGGGAAACCCCGGTTAAGCTCTATAAAAAATTCACGCATGTTTATGATGTGATAATCGATTCTCAAATTGCTGCAGCTGTTACTACTTACCGAAGTTTGCCATTGGCTAATTTTCTAAAAGACAAATATGGCCTTGACACTTCAAAGCCAATAAAAGCAAAGGTTCATTTATATGAAACGAGAAAAGGTACCCGCTTAAACCTGATCAGTAAGTATGAAAAACTTCCTGGGTTAAATAGCAGGCAACCCAAAGCATGGGTGCAATTACTTCCTTTAACGAGCAAAGCAGCAACATTACTTTTGAAAGAACCTGCAATGGGGAAAGACAGCAGTTCAAAAGCACTCGCAACACGTTTCAGGACCAGAGGCGGGCACAGGTATTACTATCTTGAAATTGAAGGAGTAAAACTTCGTTTACCCGTTACAGGAAATATTACTGTTCATGATCATCGTACAGCTGCTATAAATCCTAACCAGCATACTACTGTGCATGATCATAGAACCCCACAGGTAACAGATCACCGTAATAACGTAATTGTACACGACCACCGTACAAAAATAAAAACAGGTACTGAAAGTAGGTCTGCAGACATTCAAGCCATTATAAATTTTATTAAATCAGAAATAAAACTGAACTATTATTTCAGCGAGGAAGATGCAAAAGCGGTAGTGGAAAAACTGAATAAAAATGATTTTCTGGGCGCAGGCATGAGTATCCGCCAGTCTGTAAAAAATGTTTTGAATGACATGCTTACCAAAAATGTTCAAAGCAAAGTGAAAATCATTCATGAATCAATTCCTGAATTATACCTGGAAAATATCAATGACAGTGAAGAAGAATTTGCTCCGTTGGAAGCATTGGGAAAAATTGCAGGCAAAGGAATTATTTCAAAAATAATAGAGAAACTGGTTGATAAGCTGTCTAAACAGGCTTACGATGCTGTGGTAGATTTCTTTAAGGCCAGGGCTGCAGAATTTAAAGATGCGCAGGCGCAACCGCAGGATGGTGTAACCATAAAACTAACCTGGAATAATATTCATGGCATGTCGGTCGTCCGTACGGTTATCAATGCAATTAGAGGCAATTTGTCAATAGGCAATCTTACAGATATGGCTTTACCAAATCTGCCGGCTGCAACAATAAAAATAGAGGCTGGTAAAAAATTCAATTAGGATCTATTATTAAATGCAAACAACAACTTACATATATAATTCATTGTCTCGACAGGTAAACCATTGGTTGCAGGCTGCTACCAGATTAGCCGTTATTGAGAACCTGGCATCAGGTAACGCCTGGCATGGTATTGAACATAAGATGGGTGTTTTGCTAAAAGATTCTTTGAAAAAAAGCGTTGATGAGGTCGTTGCTGTTGCCAATGGTTTAAAAAAGCAGCTGGAAGATGCCGGTGGCCCTGAAAACTTTCGAAGCGTTAAAAGAGGATTATTGCAGTTACGCAACCGTTATTTAAAAGCAGAAGAAACAATACATTTTTATACGGTAGCGATAAACTCCAGGACCACTCCGGGACAGGCTGCATTGTTAAGAGCCTGTGATATATTATGTGAAAAAAGCATGCAGGAATTATTGCAGCCGCTGGGTAAACAATCGCCGTACGTACTTACTTACGTTGACAAAGGTGTTGGCGCCTCCATACTTAAAGCAGGCTTGAGGTTATGGGATGGAAGAATAAGCCCGGTTGCTGCCATAAAAGTAACACTTCATAATTTATACAGGCCAACGGCAATCATTCATGAAACGGGCCACCAGGTTGCACATATTTTAAATTGGAATGAAGAGCTCTCTGTAGTATTGAATAGTGAACTTAATAACCATCACCAAATGGCAGGAGTTGCATTTGCAGGTTGGTCGAGCGAAATGGCAGCAGATGCATTTGCGTTTGTGCATACAGGTTTTGCTGCTGTTGCTGCACTGCATGATGTGGTGAGCGGCATTCCTCAGGCTGTATTTGCATATCAACAGCACGATCCGCATCCGATTTCATACATCCGTGTATTGATGAATATAGAGATGTGCCGCCAGTTCTATGGCACTGGTCCGTGGGATGACCTGGAAGCAGCATTTAAAAATGATTATGATATTAATCTGGTAAATTTTCCTTCAACCGGTTTAATAAAGATGTGTGAAACAGCATTGCCTGATGTGGTAAGGATTTTATTAAAAAGGCCATACAGATCGTTTAATAACAGATCGCTTTCCCAGGTCATTCTTCCCGAAAGAGTAAGTCCGAGAGAACTGGAAAGACTGGAATACCTCGCAGGGCCTGCGTTGTATACTTCCCATGCATGGATATGGAAAGAAAGTTTACGGCTGCTTGCCTCTAATGGCTATAAAATAGGAATAGGAAAAGGAGATTTGCCTGCTTTATATAAACAACAGGAAGAATGGATGATGCAGCTGGGTTTTGCAGTGGAATTAAATTAATTTTTTTAATCATACTAATACAATAATTATGGAATCTACAAAACAAAACCAGGGTAATTGGGAAGATCCTAAACATGAAAATGAAAAACTGCACGGAGAAATTAATAGTAACAGGGAAAAAATCAGGCACCTGGAAGAAATAGTAAGAGTACAGCGCCTTTTGATCGATTCGATTGAAAAAGAAAAGCAAACATTCCTTGAAACTATCAAAGGGCTTGAATCAAAACTTGCCGGCTATACCAAAGCGCAGTTGGTTCGTGTACTAACTGATGCCGAGAAGAATTCAACTTATTCATTCGGTAGCGTTATCAAGGCGTATAATGATTGATAATTCTTAAATAAGACGAAACAGATTTTATAATATTAAAAATTATTTTATGGACATTTTAGATCACTTAATCTATACAGCTACCAATACAACAAGGGCAATTCCTCCGCTGGCCAGTGATTATCTCGCAGCCCCTCTGTCTCCTGCACCTGCTAATCCAGCGGCTCTTGCAAATAGTTATACCGCTGCAGAGAGGGAAAGTTTTGTCTTATGCCAGGATACAGCAATAATAGAAAAAGCTATACAGAAGCATTGGTTCGATATGACCAATGGGCCGGTTAGCAATCCTGTATATGGTAACTTTTTTGATCCGGCATTTCCGCCGCCTTACCATATCATCTATGCGTACATGATCGAAAATACCAGGATCGCGCAGATCATGGAACGACTGATCATGCTTTACCAGCAGGATGAAATTTTAGGTGTTGCAGGCCCGGGTATCATGGCAAACCAAAATGCTTTTCAATGGATCATCAATACAGAAAATCTTTTTTTCAAACAATTATCAAATCACCATCACAGGAATATTGCCGGACAGGTACGCCCGAGTGTGGATAGTAACAGGCGTAATGCTTATTACCGTGTATTCGGAATGGACCTTGCATTTGGAGATGCTGCCCAGCCCTACAACAAAGCATTGTCTTCTAACGCACAGTTCATTCTGTTATTCGAACAGTTTTTAACTGAAGCATGGCAGGCGTATATCAATGCCCGCAATACGAGCGGAGCCAATGCAACTGACTATCAGCGGCTGATCGATATCGTTACCAAGCTGCGGCAAATGCTTATGGCACGCAGGGGCGCCAATGGAAATATAAATCTGGGTGAATACCGTTATATGAATCTGTCAAGAGAAGAATATTCATCTGTACTGATGATGTCTTGGTTCTTCTTTATGATCTCATACAATGCCAGCCCATTGGTTACCTTCCTTGGATGCCAGGCAAACACTGCGGCAGAAAGGCTTGCCAAGATCGGCAAAAAGGTAAACGTTGAAGCGCATGGGCAATCACAGGGTCTTATTGATATGGCAGGTCCGGCCAATGCAATCTTACGGGCTGTTGAAGCAGGTGCATTTGAGGTCACCAACTGGCTGCAGGGTAGTATCGAAAGTCAAACCCCTGCAGGCATGCTGGTTGCAACGCCACAACAATCTGCTGCATTGATAGACCTGCTTACCATCATCAATAACTGGGAAAAAACAACCGGCCACCGCATCAAAAATCCTGATTCAAATATTACAGGTGTATTAAAAGTTCAACAGAATGGCATGAAAGTGCAACCTGTAATGAACTAATATTATAAACACCCTGCGGTAACAGGGATTAGCCAGTTATCCGCAGGTTATTATCTTCCTATTGGCACCAGGCCATTTATTAACGTTTATAATCTTTTTTATGAACACTCCATCTGTAGATCAATTTGAATCAGCGTTGAATGATTTCGAAGAAGAAGATCAAAGCTATGATCACGAAGAATTAATAGAAAATTTCGACTGGGCTTCTCTATGGACGAGCGCCGTGCCTTTGAACGAACAGTATGGTACAAGCCTTGGCTGGATAATTTTTTCTAAAGAGATCAATGTACTGCTCCTTAAAGCAATCGGTCAGTCGAATAAAGTCTTAAGTGGAGAGTATTTTGCTTACGCTGTAGGCATATGGCAGCATAACAATAAATTTGGCAGTGCTATTAATGGAGTGCTGGATGCATATACCTGGGGTCTCTTTAAAAAAGAATTGGCAAAATATATTCAATCGCAGGTGGTTATACTGTGGGGAACAAAAGCAGATATTGCTTCGGTGATGACAAAACTAATCACTTTAATTCTTCCTTATTCTTATAATAAAAAATACGAGCAGTTGACTGCTGCTCAGCAAACAGAATTTTCTGCTAACTGGGCACAGATCAGGACAGATATTTTAGATGCCAGAAAAAATCTTATTGGTTCCGGTTTTGTACCGGTATTGGGAGGAAGCAAGGTGCCGTTTGGATTTTACCTCTCATCAAGCGGAAGGGGTTTGGGAACTTTTAATTCAACAACACAATATTTACGTTCAGAGCAAACCGACAGGGTTCTGCTAAGGCTTTTTCAACAGGGAAAGATAAATATAACACAAGATGAGCTCGATCTGTTTCAACGAATTGCAAAGTCTGAAACCTATGGCATGATACAATTGTTGAATTCTTACGACAGTGCTTATATCAGTATAGGGTTTATGCAACTAACGCTGAAGCATGGAAAAGTACAGGAATGGATAAACCTTGTTCCTGCAGCATTCAGGAAATATGGCATAGAATTACATCTTACAGAAAAATACGATTTTGGTGATAAGAATATTCAACAGGCAATTGCAGGGGTACCCGATGCAAATAAAATAAACCTGCGTTTTAATGGATGGGCAGAAAGATTTTATTATGCAGGACTTGACGAAGACATCATTATTGCTGAAGTTGAACTGGCAAAAAAATGGGTGATCGAACATCGAAAAGATTTAAAATACAGGCTGCATACAGTACTAAAAAGTGATGATTATTATAATTTATTTATTAATAATTATTACAATCATGACCAATATATCAGGGGGCTTTTCCATGTAACCCTGAATAACAATCCGTATTATTCAACTATATGTGTACAGGAGGCCATTAGAACAAGCGGAACAACCTCGGTACCGGCATTTCTTGAAGCGTATAAAGCTATTATAAGACGAACGAACGATTGGTACAATACAGTTGATAATGCATCACACGGTACCAGCCTCGTTTTGCCAACTGCTACTGCGCAACCTGAATATAGTTTTGACAATGAAACTGCTCGTTATGACTATGAATACGATGAAGAATTATTTTATGAAAGCAGTGAAGATGAACAGGATGATGAATATACAAATGAAGATTATCACAGCAACGAAGAAGACTATGAAGAAACAGCATTTGTAAATAATGAAGATTATTATGCTACAGACGAAGCATATTCAACGGATGAAATGAATGAAGCGGAGATAGTTGATGAGACAGCCGAAGAAGAAAATTACCAGGATCATAGTTATACAAATGAAACAAACATTTCCGCAAATGAAGTGTCTCCTATACCAGCCAGCGGCTTAACAGCATATCTTGTTACGAGCGGTGTAAAAGGGAGGGCTTTAAAAACCGGTGTATTTATTCCTCCGGGGTTTGTGTTTTCACCGGACGTCGATATCATTGTTTACCTGCATGGGCTTTGGGAAAGCGGATATAGCAAAAACGGTATGGAAACATACTGGAATAAATATACCAATCTCCGGGCCCATTTTGTCCTGAGTGGCAGAAATGCAATACTTTTAGCGCCGTTGTTGGGAACAGATCCTCAAAAAAGCAGCCATGTATTCATAGACAAAAGCGGGTTTGATAATTTTGTCGCTTCCTGTTTTGCAGAACTCAAAGCAATGAATTGCATTCCCGTTGATGCAAATCCTAATCGTATCATTCTGGCTGCACATTCGGCAGGAGGAAAGCCAATGAGCATCATCCTCAACAGTAAGTCTAATCAACTTGTTAAAAAAATAGATGAATGCTGGGGATTCGATTGTCTCTATGGATACAGTTTTGGCGAATGGTTAAATAAAGACAGTGTAAATAACAAGCTTTATCACTATTGGGCATACACGAAATCCGGAAGTATGAGTACTCCTGGAAAAAATGGCGATAAACTTCAAAGGGACCATACAGTAAATATGTTCAATATTGCTCCCAAAGAAAAAGTGCAGCACCAGGGTATAATAGAATATGCGTGGAGAAATGAAGTGAATAAGCGCCCCTGGTTCCAACCTATCTCTTCTTTAACTGCACATGAAATGCAGGAGGCAACCAAAATGAAAAAATCTATGAAAGTATTCTGGTATCCTAAACAGGTTCTTTCTAACGTAACAGCTCCAACTTTGCCTGCCACAGCTCCTGTAGCAACGGCTGTAGCAGCAGTTCCCTGCAGTTCAGCCGCCATGCTATCTACATTTTTCAAAATATCTTTCGCGGTATCGCAAAAAGTAGCCACCGGCGCATCAGAATCTTCTTACAGTTTTACAAGGCGAACGATCCAGGCGATCGGCAAAGATCCTGATACATGGTATAAAAGTTTTGTAAAAACTTCATTCCTCGGCGTAACGATCAATGGCCCTGTATATATAGAACTGGCAAACCTGCTTAGAAATATTGAAACCGCATTCATAAATACTTATGACCCGGTGAATCGGCATATTTGTACGGTCAGGCAAAAACTTGGTATTACTACAGAAACTTTCTCTGGTGGTCGATCTGAATCAACAGCCGCATTGAAATCCATGCACCTCTTTGGGCTGGCGCTGGATGTTAACATTGCCGGAAATGCATTTGTTCAAAATAAGGAGATTGTGCATAATAGTGGAAGATTGAATGAATACACCCAACCCAGCGGGGTAAACACGATCAATGACCTACTTTCAGCAGCAGACAAATTGTTTGGTGGTCAATCATTAAAATTCAGTTATCATTTAAGTTATGATGATTATGTAAAGATCAACGCTGTGCTTACCAGGTATCTAAAATTATTAGATGATGATACATTGCTTCAACAGACATTAAGTATTACAACAAGTACAGAATGGCAGGCACGTAACCTCGTTGCAGCAAAGGCAAAAATTCAAAACGATCTTGATACGCTTGCAACGGCGCTTGTCCGCTGGACAAAAAGAACTGAGTTAAAGAACAACGGATTTTTAAATTTATCAAAAGCATTTGTAGATGGTATGATCGCAGGCGGATTGGATTGGGGAGGATCAGGTTATGGAGATATGATGCACTTCGATATGCGTACAACCGGCATTGGGAAACGGATACACGATGCTATAGGCTGATAGTATTATGTATTAAGCTCCCGGCTTTTAAAATTTCTTCGCCAAATATTGCCCGGTAATTGCCAGGCGGTTTTTAAATTATTTTTTATGAACAATCCATTTACTGACTATGTAGTTCCTGAAACAGAAAATTATTATAACAATTATAAGCAGCAGGATGAAATTATTATGCATAGCCCTTTCCTTGATAAATTCACTTCAGAAGTAAACGAATTTGGCGAAACCTATTCTTTTGAAGAGGAAGAAAGCGATCTGCATGAAAACCTTGAGCCGTCCGCATGGGCAAAAAAAGCCATTGAAGCAAATGATAAATTAAAAATTTCATTGGGCTGGTCAACGTATTATGCTGAAGTAAATGAATTGCTCCTGAAGGCAACAGGACAGGCCGGTAAAACATTGGGACCAGAAAGTTTCGCATACGCAGTAGCAGCCTGGCAAAAACAAAATGGATTTACAAGTTTCGATAGTAGTGGCATCATTGATTCTGTTACATGGAATATCATGAGTGGTTTAATAATACCACCCCGTATTTCAAGTCCGATATGTGACCTCGTTATTGCTGTTACTGATTTTGGAATTTCTCAAAGACAAAATATTGATCCGCTCTTATTAACGCCTTCACAAAATAAAGAGGCAGTTGCCTGGAATGCAGCATACCTGTCTAAAATTAAAATTAACCCGGCACGCATTTTAACAGATATTCAGCGTTACGTAGATATTCAATTAATAAAATTCTTCATTCAAAATACCTATCCTGCTTTATTGACCGCAGCAGGCAAAAGTTCTGTGGATGCAGTTTTTGTTGAAGCTGTTCACCAGTTTCAAAAAAAGATATTTTTTAATGGGCACGATGGTAAAGCAGGTCCGGGAACATTGCACAGTTTAGGGATCATGAATTTTTCATCCGGAAAATTAAATATTAATGATTGTGCAACAGGCGTTTTAAGATCACATGGGTTTAAGGAAATAATCAATGGCAAGGAATGTAACTTTAAGAATTGGGGTAGTTATACTTTTAACCCTTCTTTTTTAGGAATTGATTTTAACAGCCCCGTTCATTATTTACTGATCAAACAGTTAAGAATCGCCGAAAATTATTTGTTTTCATTGCCAAGGTTCAAAGGAAACAATGTTGTGGAAATGGCCGAAAAATTAGGGTTCAACAGTAAATCCGAAAAACATAAAGGTGGGCGGACAAGAGATTGTGGAATGCATACATTCGGTTTGGCTGTTGATATAAACTATTCAGGTAATCCTTTTGCCGGAACAGATTCTTATGAAAGCAAAGAAAGAGCGGCTTTTATTAAAATATTGCAGGAGGCATATCTTGCTACACAACCTGCAGGAACCAAGATTCCCGGCGAATTAAATTTCAGCGTTTCATCAGCATACCTGAACAATATAGCTGCAAGGAACGGACTCAATACGATACTGGTATACAAAGAATTAAAACAAAGAAATGATGAGTTCATCGCTTATTTAAAATTGAAAGGCAATGAGGGAAAATTACATTATTGGAAAGAGTCTGCCACTTTCAAAGCTAGCAAAGATGGAAAAACAATTATCAGCAGAGATCCGCTAAAAGGGTTTTTAAACCATGATATTGATCTGGTTTTTGCACTTCGGCAGGTGGCAGGGCTAGCCTGGGGCGCTGTTGATTTCGGAAAGAATGCCAGCGGTGATATCATGCATTTTGACCTGCGTACATTAGGAATAGGCAAGTTGATCTGTGACAATAAAAAACCTTGTAGCAGCTCTAGAACAGGGCATCCCACGTTATCATCTGATAAGCCATTTGTACTGCCTTCGTTAATCCGGGAGGATAATAATAGTAATGAATCTTCAACTGAGTGGGAAGCGCATGTGTTTTCAGAATCCTTCGGCGAATCGTTTGCACCTGAATATATGAACAACGATATAGAAATGTATGTAGAAGAGGAAGTAATGGAATTGAATGATGAAATGGAGCAATCGGAAGAATGGCAAAATGAAGAAGAATCACATACAAATGACCTTGAGTATGAAATTGAAAATATGTACGATCCTTATTCATTTATCAATGAAACAGAAGGATTCGTAAAAGACTGGTCATCTGCTGTACAACAAAATCGAAGGTATTCAAGCATCCTGGGCTGGAGTGTTTATCATGACCAGGTAAATGACCTGTTGCTGGAGTTCTCAGGTTTACAGCAGGTGAGTCTGGGAGATGAAGCCTTTGCACAGGCAGTTGCAGTATGGCAGCAGCAGCATGGGTTTTCTCCTGCACAATCAGACGGAATTCTTGGTCCTCATACCTGGAGCATTATGAAGCCAATGCTTGGTTCGGATATATCGCAACATCCCCTTACTACAGTTCCTGTAGTTTCTGCAGCACCCGTAAAAAATATCCTGGCATCTAACCAGTGGTATGCACAAAAAATTCTAGACGGCATCAATACCGGCGTGATTGGCGTGAATAAGCATGTTGAGCATAACCCACAAACCCAGTTGGAAAGCATTGTAAAAGGGCAGCAGGTCATAAATGTAGATCCTAATACGCAGTTGATAAAGATCCTTCCGGTCATTTATTATATTTCTGAACAGGCCAGGCTGAATAATTATACGAATATTATAGTGGGAAGTTTTATAAGAAATTCCATTAAAGGAAAATGCACCGGGCATTGTGTGGGACGATGTATTGATATAAATTATACAGGGGGTAGTTTTGCAAAAGCAGGATCTGTGCTGATGGTAAAAAATATCTTAACATGGCTCATAAATTTTAATGTGCATCAGCAACTGCAATATGGTTTTGGTATGCCATTGCAGGGAGATTTTTTTGGGGAAAACAGTTATCCAAAGTACAAAGGAATTGATCCTTCAAAGCTCATTAACGCCGACATAAAAAAGCTGGTTCCGCAGTTAGGGATTGTTTTCCCGGATAATGATAATCATTTACACATCCAGGTAAGCTGATGAACAGGTTGAACAAAACGACTCCTGCTTTGTTATCAAGCCATGAGTAAAGTTTATAGCCTCAAAACAGTTCAGAAAATTCCCATCACATTGGATAAAGCCTGGGATTTTTTCAGCGATCCTGCCAACCTGCAAACCATCACACCACCCGATATGGGCTTCAGGATCATTTCAAAACACCAGGGAGAGAAAATGTATGCGGGGCAAGTCATCGAATACAAGGTAAGCCCGGTATTAAATCTCCCGCTTTACTGGATGACCGAGATAACCCATGTGGAAGCCGGAAAATATTTTGTAGATGAGCAGCGTTTCGGCCCCTATGATCTGTGGCATCACCAGCATCATTTTAAAGAAATGGATGGCTTTGTAGAGATGACAGATATTGTTCACTATAAATTACCCTTTTGGTTTTTGGGAGATATAGCCCATGCATTATTCGTGAAGAAAAAGTTGGAGGGGATATTTAAATATAGGTTTGAACGGGTTGTTTCACTGTTTGGCAGGCAATGAAGTTAACCGGACTAATTAAGTTGATAATGTTCATTCCTGATCAACTTAATCAACAAGCTCAACCAGTTAACAAAGCATTCCATTTCCAAATTATTTCGCAGCTTCCACCGATGCCCAGCTTTCTTTTTTCTTTATTTTAGTTACCTGCGTTTCCGTTATCTTGAATTGCTTGGCCAGGTTTCTGATGGGTTTACCTTCGTTCAATAATTTCTTTAAGTACATCACCTGGGTAACACTTAGCTTACTGTTTGCGGGATGGTATGTAACGCTGTCTTTTCTCTTTTCTTTTTCTGCAATTACCAGCGGACTTGTAAGTTGGTGACTGTTCTTTTCTTCGTCGGTCACCCATTTAAGATTGTTTACCTTATTGTTCAGTTTATCGTGGTCGGTATGTATAACAATGATTTGTTCGGGCGTTGGTGATGGAAGAAAATGTTCTGCCACCAGCCGGTGAATAAGGGATGCCCAGTAAAAAGTTCTTTTCAATACGTCTTTTTTTAAAATGGCATCGTAAACGTTTTTGTTTTTTTTGTAAGAAAAACTTTTTTCATCCAGCTGAGCGGTCAATGACCGCCGTTCCTGGGGAGTAATGTTTTTTTGGTCGATCAGTTTTTGTAAGGCCTTTACCTGTTTCAATGCTATTGCTACACCAGCCTGCATGTTGCGGAGTTTCTCAGCTGTTTCCTGTTCCCTCGGGCGGAATAGTTTAAGACGGATAATGCGGTATCCATTTATCATCGACCCCTTGATCTCTTTGCCCTGGTGGAACATATTATACGATCTTACGCGGCCAAAATTTGAAACTTCTATTCTGATGGGATTGGTAAATCCTTCTCCCAGGTTAACATCTTTCCATTCTTCGCGGGCAAAACTGAGTGTATTCAAGGTCTATAATTTATGATGATCAATACGTCATCATAGGGGGATATTCAATTATTCAATTTGGAGATTTGAAAATTTGAAGATGCAAACCTTCCTCCATTTCCAGGATTCCATTTTAAAACCTGGTAAACAAAAAAACCTTTAAATAAATATACTAAACTTATAGGTTGTGAGTATCAAAGTGTATGCCGTTTTCAACTCATTTTAAAATCCCGAAATTTGCTAATTCCAAATTAACCCGGCATTCTCGTAATATACTTCTCAATCTGTTTTATCTGGTCAACGATCTGTGGTGTGGTTGGCTTAAAAGATTTTGCCTTGCGAAAATATTCCTTTGCAGTGCGGAACTCTCTTTTGTTCATCATGATAGAACACAATTGCAGGTAAGCCGCTGCATTGTTCTCATTATCTGGCAGACCCGCACGGATGGCCTGGCGTATATAAGCTTCTGCCTGTTTGATATCACCTTTCTGCATACTGAGCATACCAAGTTGCAACCTGTTCGGCCCTTCAGCCTGTTTGGTAAGGCTACCGCCGCCCAGTGAAAGGCCTTTCTTCATCATTTTTTCCGCCCCTTCAAAATCCTCGCTCACCATGGCCAGGTTCCCTTTTATGGTATAATATACCGAACGCACAGGTTTAATGAGCAGGCCCGGGAACTGTATGCCATCTACTACTTTTTTAGCTCCTTCCATATCGCCTTGTTCCATGTGAGCCTGTATGAGACGCATTGGCCCGAACAGAAAATGCCCAACGATCAAAATAACTGCTATAAAATATAAAATAAAAGAGGGCCAGAAACTTGTTTCATAGTTTACGAAAATCGCCAGTGCCAGGAACAAAAAGCCCAGCCAAAGCCTGTATTTAATTACTGTATTCAACCACTTCATAGATCATGATTTTTGGGGCAGCAAAGATAGGTCTTCCGCGGAAAACATAATATATAAAGTAACCCCCATACCAATGGTCATCTTAAATGTCTCATAAAGCCGCTAACTTAATCGATCTTTAATACCACCATGATGCCTGAAGGCAATTGAACGATGTGTTTATATAGGCACTTCATGTTTTTAATGAGCAGTTATTTGTAGTATAATGCAACCAATGGCCGCAAAAAAAAATATAACTTGCAGGTGATATTAGCTTGCTGCATGTTGCTCATCTGAAAGCATATTAAAAGGAGTTGGCAGTGTTTCGCAGATGAGATTCTTAGTGTAAGTATTTTATGAACAGGTTGAGCTGCTTTCATTTTTTTTGGCATAAGAATTAACCTGTTCAGCGCTCATTTTAACCCCCTCAATTGCTTACACTTTATTTGCAGCATTGCAATGGTTAGCTTACATGAATTCTTAGCATTGATATAGATGCCAAAACTAAAACATACGTCCTCACTACCTGGCTATATTATTTATATATGCCTGTGTTGTTGTTTTCCAATACTAAGCCATGCACAAATACAACCAGGTCATTCAACAAAAAAAGACCTTCAGCGAATTCAATCTACCAATAATACGGCCGATATTTTCATAGAAAATATTGGCCAGTATGGCAAAACCATTTCTGGTTTTGAAGCAATGGGCGATATACGTTTTGGTTACGAGGGTTTCGGCATGCCTGTATTATTTACGCCAAAAGGAACGATTCACCTGCAAAGAAAGATCAGCCGGCTAACCCACAGGGAAGAAGAAAAGCTTGAAGAGCAAGGGTTATCGGAAGAAGAGATAGAAGTAAAACGAAATGTTACCGACAGAGCGATTAGTATGGAATGGGAAGGTGCCAGCACTACTGTTGACCTTATTATGGAAGACCAGGCCCGGGCATATCACACTTATGGTATGCTCATGGGCAAGGCACAGGGTTACAAAAAGATCATCTATAAAAATATTTATCCTGGTATTGATATTGTTTACAGCCTTTCTTCAGCCAACAGGCTGGGTTTTGAATACAGCATCTATGCGATGCCAGGTGCCGATCTTGGAAGACTCAAAATGAAGATTGCGGGCGATGTTGCAAAAATTAAAAAGGATAAAGAGGGAAACCTGGTTATCAGATCGGATATAGATGGGATAGCTGTTTCGGTTCCAATATGTTTTTATGCTGATAGTGCAGCTGCAAAAAAAAATCCTGTTCCAAAAGCATTCTTCGCTGTTGAGGGCAATGCTATAAGCCTGGAATGGCCGGAAGGATATGACCGGCAACAGGCAATCGTGGTAGACCCTTTTGTAACGGCTACGGGTAATCTCACCGGTGTAAATGCCGGTAAGGCCAAAGATGTTGATTTTGATTATGCCGGTAATATTTATATAACAGGAGGCGGTGATGGCAACCTGGCCCACCGCCTGGCAAAATACGATGCTTCGGGCGTGTTGCAGTGGACGTTCAGCGGAACATTAACGATACCCTCCTGGTCGTTCGGGTCTTATTGGGGCGGCTGGATGGTAGAAAAGCCAACAGGAAATATTTACCTGGGCCAGGGCTTTAACCCAACTACGGGTTTCCAGGTCGTGCGCATTAATACAACAGGTTTGTACGACAATTATATTACCACTGCCAATCCAAATTTCCGGGAAGCCTGGAAAATGTATTGGAGCTGCAACAATGGTTCCCCACAAATTTTAGTTGCCGGAGGTGGTACAAATTCAGCTATTAATTTTGGTGTTTTTGTTCCACCATCCACCAATATCGGGTCACTGAATGTTACCGGTATTCCTTATACAGGAAGTGCTGGCTGGGCACAGGATATTGTTGATTTTATCATCGATCCTGCCAACAATGATATGTATACGATCTACGGGTCGTTGATTGGCAATCCCTCCCTCACCAACCAGGTATATAAAAATGCGGCACCCTACAGCGGAGCATCTGTTGCATGGAATGTCCCTTCCGGTTTTATTTCTGTGCAGGAAATACAGAACAGACCCTACCTGCTCGGCGGGCCAATTGATAATTCGGCAAACATTTTTGCCATCAACCGTTTCAATCTTTTTTATTGGGACGGAAAGAATTTAAAAGCATTCGACAAAGCTACCGGCAACACGGTTGGCACCCCGCTGGTTACACCCAACACAACACTTATGCAGGGAGGGATCAGTGCCGATGATTGCAATAATATTTTCGTGGGCAATGGTAACGGCGTCATTAAAGTGTATAAGTTCAATGGGGCAACATTCGACGATGCGGCAGCTCCGGATATCACCATACCGGGTTATGGAGGCAGGGCCGTGTACGACCTTGCTTATGATGAATCTAAAAAATTGCTCTATGCAAGTGGTGATGGCTTTGTTGCTTCTTTCGATGTAGCTGGCTATTGCCCAACTACCCAATATACCCTTGCTGTTGTTGCAAATTGTATTACTTCATCGGCAGCAGTAACGGTAAACCCGGCGCCGCCTGCTGGAGCAAATATCACCTACACGCTTTACAATGGCGCCGCACAGATTGCAACCAATACTACAGGGATATTCACAGGCCTGATGAACGGTACCACATATGCCGTAATTGCAACGATCAACCTGGCATGTAGCGGAACACAGGCATCGCTAAACTTTGTGCTGCCAGGCCCGACTGTTTCAACAACACAGGTAAATACAACCTGTAGCATGGCAAATGGTTCCATCAATGCCACAGGCTCGGGAACAGCAGGGCCCTATACCTACAGCATAGATGGGATAACTTTCCAGGCTGGCGGTTCATTTAGCAACCTTGCCGCTGGTGTATATACCATTATCGTGAATGATGCGAACGGATGTAAGCAAATCAAGCAGGTAATCATCCTCAATACCAATGGGCCACAACTAAATTACATCAGCAGCAATGCCGATTGTGGCAGCAATAACGGCACCATAACAGTGAATGCAACCGGTGGCACGGCACCGTATCAATATAGTATAAACGGGATTACCTACCAGGCTGGTAACTTTTTTACAGGCCTCACCGGCGGAACCTATACCATTACAGTAAAAGATGCCTCCGGTTGTACGAATGCGGTTGTGGTTGCAATAACGAGTTCGCCGGCGCCTATGCTGACGGCCATACCGGCTACGGCTACCTGCGGGAGTAATAACGGAACAATTACTGCTTTTGGTTCAGGTGGAACTGCGCCGTTGCAATACAGTATCAATGGTAATACTTACCAGCCAGCTAATATTTTCTCAGGGGTTACCCCTGGTGTTTACACCGTATATGTGAAGGATGTCAATGGTTGTATTCAAACGGTAATTGTTAACGTAGCAAATGCTGCGGGGCCTACTGTTACGGCGGTATCAACAGCTGCAGCCTGTTCCAATGTAAATGGAACCATCACTGTTACAGGCACCGGGGGCGTGGCACCTTTGCAGTACAGCATCAACGGAGTAGCTTTTCAGAGCGGCAATAATTTTTCAGGCCTGGCTGCAGGAACTTATACGATCACAGTTAAAGATATTACCGGTTGTACCAATACCGTAAATGTAACGGTATCGAGTACGGGCGGACCAACAGTAAACGCCGCTTCAATAAATTCTACCTGCAATGCCAGCAATGGAATAGCTACGATCACTGCAGTTGGCACTGCGCCGTTCCAGTATAGTATCAATGGCGGACTGACTTTTCAGTTATCTAATATCTTTACCGGGCTTGCTTCGGGCAATTATATTGTGTTGGTGCGTGATGCGGCAGGCTGTATCAGTGCAGTTTCCGTAACGGTTGGAGCAGTTGCCGGCCCATCGCTAACAGCCCTTTCAACAGCAGCATCCTGTACGGTCAACAATGGAACCATTGCCGCAACAGGCACCGGTGGAACAGCGCCTTTACAATATAGCATCGATGGAATTACATTCCAGGCAGGCAATATTTTCAGCAGCCTGGCACCCGGCACTTATACCATCACGGTAAAAGATGCGATCGGTTGTTTGAAAGCCATTACGGTCTATGTAGCTAATGCATCTGGCCTCACGCTTTCTGTGAGTGATATCATTTCATCCTGTACGGGAAATACAGGCATCATAACGGCCACGGCTACAGGTGGTGTGGTACCGCTTCAATATAGTATTAACGGGTTTACCTACCAGGCTGGCAATGTTTTTTCCGCCCTGGCATCGGGCACTTATACCGTGTATGTAAAGGATGCCAATAATTGCATCGTGAGCCAACAGGTGGTTGTAGCAGCAGCAGCTGGGCCGTCCATTGCGGTGAATACCGTTGACGCTACCTGCGGATCTGCCAATGCCATAATCATTGCAGCAGGTGCCGGTGGGGTTGTGCCCCTTACCTATAGTATTGATGGCATAACATTTCAATCTTCCGGAACGTTTATCGACATAGCCCCGGGCACTTATACTGTTATAGTTAAAGACGCCAATGGTTGCACAGCGTCGCAGGTTGTAAGCATCAGTAATATTGGAGCAGGCCCGGGTATAGCTACCTTTACGGTTGTAACAAATGGAGCTTATCCATGTAACAGTGTATTGGGTAAGATTACCAATCCAAGGGTGAACGGGGCAAATTGTAACGGTTGTACTTTTAGTTTGAACGGCGGTCCTTTCGTGCCAAATGCTACGCAGCTGTTCCTGAACCTGGCACCCGGCACCTATATGGTTACTGCAATGGATGCCAATGGCTGCACCAAAACGATCTTTGCCACAATTGGCAATGCAACCCTGGCTACCGTTACTGCCACCGTTACGGGATCCAATTGCAATACAAGCACGGGCACCATTACGTTAACCGGTGTTGGTCCAAATACACCGTATCATGTAAGTATTACCGGTATTTCCGGCCCGTGGATCACTTTCGATCCCACCTATACTTTTACCGGGCTGGCGCCGGGTGTTTATACCATTATTTCTTCGGATGATGAAAGTTTTGACAGCGGTCCCCCGATTGATCCCGGGGGTTGCCTTGATACCGTTACAGTGATTGTTCCTTCCATTGGAGGGCCAGCCATCATCGTATCGAACACACCAGGCAGTTGCGGGGATGATAACGGAACCATTACGGTGAATGCAAGCGGCGGACTGGCACCGTATGATTATTCGATCGACGGTACCAGCTACCAGCCTTCCAATATTTTCACTGGTCTGCCCTCCGGGATTTACTTTGTGTCGGTTACGGATGCCAACGGCTGTATCGCAGTTAAACGCGATACGCTTACCAATGGTTTGCTGCCCACGCTCAATGCAGTAAACACGACCACTACCTGTGGTTCAAATAATGGGGTTATCAGTATCACGGCATCAGGTGGAACAGCGCCTTATCAATATAGTATCAATGGAACCACCTTTCAAAGTAGCAATATTTTCAGCGGCCTGACAGCAGGGAACTATACGGTGTACCTAAAAGATGTGAATGCCTGTTACAGCACCGCTAACCTAACTATTACCAGTACCCCACGGCCATCAGTGATCGCCTATACGGTGGCAGCATCCTGTAATGCTGCCGACGGGATGGTTGTAGCAACCGGTTCTTCGGGCATCGCCCCTTACCAATTCAGCATTAACGGCACGGTTTTTCAGAGCAGCAATTTATTTACTGGATTGGCTGCAGGTTTCTATACGATAACAATCAAAGATGATAGTGGCTGCCTTAATACCACAGGTGTTTCAATTGGTAATAACAATGGGCCTGCAATTACAGGTACAGTAACATCAGCATCAACCTGTGGCAATGCCAACGGCAGCATCAGCGTTACAGCAACTGGTGGCGTTGCACCTTACCAGTATAGCATAAACGCAGTTATTTTTCAACCATCCAACATTTTTGCCTCTTTATTGGCCGGCACCTATACCATTACAGTGAAGGATAATAACGGCTGTTTGGGAACCAAAACACTATTGGTTGCAAATGTGAATGGCCCCCAGTTGCTTAATGCTACTATCATTCATGCAGCATGCGGACTGGCGAATGGAACCATTACTGCCAGCGGGTCAGGTGGAACCGGCGCCCTTCAATATTCGATCAACGGGATTGTATATCAGGCCGGCCCCGTATTTAATTTGCTGCTTGCCGGGCCATATACCTTGTATGTGAAAGACGCCAATGGGTGCATTAAAACATTGCCGGTTACCCTGCAAAACCTTAATGGCCCTACATTGAGTGCCAGCAGTGCTGCAGCTTCCTGTACCGCCAGCGATGGCAGCATTACCGCATTCGCAACGGGTGGTACGGGAATACTTACGTATAGTATTGATGGGTTGACGTTCCAGGCAAGTCATGTGTTTACCGCACTTGCGCCGGGGCCTTATACGGTTACTGTCAAAGATGCCAGGGGATGCACGGCTACTTTCAATATTTCTGTGCCTGTAATAGGGTCAACTATTACGCCGACCTTCAATCCCGTTGCTGCGATCTGTTCCGGTGCAGCATTGGCTGCATTGCCAACAACATCGCTGAATGGAATAACGGGGATATGGTTACCTGCATTAAATAATACAACTACCACAACTTATACATTCACACCAACTGCCGGCCAGTGTGCAACAACAGCTACGCTAACTATTACTGTTACCCCAAATGTTACTCCGACATTTACAGCGGTTGCTGCGATCTGTTCCGGTGCAGCATTGGCTGCATTGCCAACAACATCGCTGAATGGAATAACGGGGACATGGTTACCTGCATTAAATAATACAACTACCACAACTTATACATTTACACCAACTGCCGGCCAGTGTGCAACAACTGCTTCACTACCTATTACTGTTAATTCGATCTTAACTGCAACTATTAATTGTGGCGTTTCGACAACAAGTACTATTACATTCAACTGGACTAATGTTGTGGGTGCTACCGGATATACAATATCATACCAGGTCGGTTTGAACCCCGTCGTGAATGTTGGTTCAATTGGAAATTTACTTACCTACCAGGTTACCGGCCTTAGCGCAGGAGATAACGTGTCTATCACTGTTACAGCTACCGGCCCTGCAGGAACATGTTTTGCTTCATCAACAACAAACTGCACCGCAGTTTCCTGTACGCCGCCAACAGCCAGTATCAGTTATGCCGGTCCTTTTTGTAGCGCTCTGATCACAGCACAGGCAGTAAATTTAGCCGGAACAGGTGCCTATACCGGTGGGGTTTATAGCTCAACAGCCGGCTTAAGCATCAATAGCATTACCGGTGCCATCGATCCATCATCCAGCATTGCATCAACGTATACTGTTAGTTATATTCTGCCGGGAACGGGGGGGTGTTCTGGGGTAACTGCTACCACATCTGTTACGGTCCTTGCACAAATATTACCAACATTCAATCCCGTTGCTGCCATTTGTTCCGGTACAGCATTGGCTTCATTGCCGACAACATCGCTGAATGGAATAACGGGGACATGGTTACCTGCATTAAATAATACAACTACCACAACTTATACATTTACACCAACTGCCGGCCAATGTGCAACAACAGCTACGCTAACTATTACTGTTACCCCAAATGTTACTCCAACATTTACACCGGTTGCTGCGATCTGTTCCGGTGCAGCATTGGCTGCATTGCCAACAACATCGCTGAATGGAATAACGGGGACATGGTTACCTGCATTAAATAATACAACTACCACAATTTATACATTTACACCAACTGCCGGCCAGTGTGCAACAACGGCAACCTTAACGATCACGGTTACCCCAAATGTTACTCCGACATTTACAGCGGTTGCTGCCATTTGTTCCGGTGCAGCATTGGCTGCATTGCCAACAACATCGCTGAATGGAATAACGGGGATATGGTTACCTGCATTAAATAATACAACTACCACAACTTATACATTCACACCAACTGCAGGCCAGTGTGCCACAACAGCTACAAGCACAATTACTGTTAATCCTATCTTAACGCCAGTAATTAATTGTGGACCTTCAACAACAGGTTCTGTAATATTTAACTGGAATGCTGTTACCGGGGCTACAGGTTATTCGATAACTTACCAGGTGGGTTTAAATCCGGTTGTAAATGTGGGTGCGATTGGAAATGTAATTACGTACCAGGTTACCGGTCTTACCGGGGGAGATAATGTAAGTATAACTATCACGCCAACCGGGCTGGCTGGAACCTGCTTTGCCACTTCTTCTGCAATTTGCTCGGCAGTAGCATGTCCGCCACCAACATTCAATTCTGTTGCACCTATCTGCTCCGGCGCAACTTTAGCAGCATTGCCAACATCATCGCTGAATGGTATTAATGGAACATGGTCACCTGCACTCAACAATACAACTACCACAACTTATACGTTTACGCCTACAGGAGGTCAATGTACAACAACGGCAACCTTAATGATCACGGTTACCCCAAATGTTACGCCGACATTTACAGCGGTTGCTGCGATCTGTTCCGGTGCAGCATTGACAGCATTGCCAACAACATCGCTGAATGGTATCAATGGAACATGGAGCCCAACTCTCAATAATACAACAACTACAACGTATACGTTTACCCCAGCTGGCGGACAGTGCGCCGCTCATGCAATTCAAACCATCCTGATAAATCCCTTGCCAGCTACACCGAACCTTTTATTTGTGCAGCCTACTTGTACTGTGCCAACAGGCACCGCAATGATCAGCAGCCCAACCAGCAGTATTAACTTTAGCCTGGATGGGGCCGCATTTGCTTCTTATCCCTTTGGAGGATATTCCAATATTTCCCCGGGATTACACAACCTGGTTTCCCAAAGCGCTTCTGGTTGTAATGCCGTTGCCGTTTCATTTACCATCAATGTAGTGCCACTTGCCCCTACTGCCATTGCATTTACAACAAATCCTGCCAGTTGCGGCAATTCAAATGCTGTATTAACGCTTGGCGCTGTAACTGGTGGTATAGCACCTTACCGGTATTCCGTAGACGCAAGTGCTTTTACTGCCACACTAATTTATCCCGGGTTGCCGGCCGGTACTCACAGCATCGTAGTGAAAGATATAAACGGCTGCAGCTTTTCTACCAGTGCTACGATAATTGCCATTTCCGGTCCAACCGTAACTGCAATAGCGGTGAATACCGGTTGCGGCGTTTTAACGGGCAGCATAACAGCTACGGGTACTGGTGGCACGCTGCCTTACCGGTATTCGATCAATGGAACCAGTTTTCAACAAGGGAATAGCTTTACAGGGCTGGCAGCAAATACGTACACTATCACCATAAGGGACGCGAATAATTGCAGCAATACCACTACGGTTATTGTTGGTATTGACAATGCGGTTACACTGAGTGCGGGTGCTACTGCAACGGTCTGCGAGGGAGAGTCAACCATATTGAATGCTGTAACAAATGCAGCAAACGTAGCCTGGTCGCCAATAACCGGGCTGAGCAATGCCGGTATACCCAACCCGGTTGCTTCGCCTGTTTTTACAACCGAATATGTGATTACCGTAACGACCGGACTATGTTCTAAAAAAGACAGCGTTAAAGTATTGGTGAACCCGGCGCCAACGGCCCATGCAGGAAATGATGCGCAGGTTTGCAACGGTAAGATCCTGCAACTGCAGGGTAGTGGCGGAATTGGTTATCAATGGCAGCCAGCAACCTATTTGTCCAATCCCGGCATTGCAAACCCGGTACTGCAATCGGCGTCCGCAGGTAACTATCAATACCTGCTCACTATAACGGATGCGAATGGCTGCCGTTCGCTGAAACCCGATACACTGTTGGTCACGGTGTTGCCGGTTGTAGCAGTGTTTGCAGGTAACGATACTGCTATTGCTATAAACCAACCATTGCAACTCAATGCCATTGACCTGAATCACAGCGGCATCATTGGTTATATCTGGTCGCCTTCATTTGGATTGAGCAACGCAGGCATATCAAACCCGGTAGCGACCATTAGCTATGATATTACCTACGTGGTTACTGGCCGCGATGCGAACAATTGTGTGGGGTGGGATGATATACATATCAAAGTGTATCTCGGCCCGGAGATCTATGTGCCTACTGCCTTCACCCCGAATGCCGACGGACTGAATGATATATTCAAACCCATCCTGATTGGCATCCGGGAGTTAAGGTCATTTGCGGTATATAACCGCTATGGAGAACAGGTTTACCAAACCAGTGATCAAGGCGAGGGCTGGAATGGCGTTTTCAAGGGACAACCGCAAAACGCCGGGGCTTTTATTTGGGTGGCAGAAGCAGTGGATTATAAGGGAAATGTATTGAGGCGGAAGGGTACGGTTGTGTTGGTGAGGTAGCATTTCAAAAAACATCGTAAATCATATTTACCGGAATATTCCCGTTTTTATTGCCAGTCCTCATTCTGGGCCAGCCCGCCGGCAAATAAATGAATCTTTTGAATGCAAGTTGGCCGGAAACAATTATTTTTGCCGTCCTGAAAATTGGCATCGTGCACGGAATGTTTGTATTTCCTTGTTCTCTGTGCAATATTCACCTGGTCCCGTAGTTCAATGGATAGAATAGAAGTTTCCTAAACTTTAGATACAAGTTCGATTCTTGTCGGGACTACCATTATTGTTTGTGCTATCACTGATTGTTATTAATTACACCGGATTTTTGTGAACATTGTATCCGTGTAACAATATAACAGGGATATTAACCATTAATTGTTGGCTCTTTACTTCTACCTACTTAGTATCAAACCACTAATAACTAACCATCATAATAATCCTGGTATATCAGCTACCTCATACCTAATCAAAAATTTTTTATAAAGAAAATCTAAGCTGTCCTGGCGCAGTTCTATTGCTTGTCAGCCGCCCAGGTAAAATCTATTACACCCAATAGAGGTGAGGTATTGTATGCATGCCAACCCTACCTTATCATGTGGAGGGCTAATGGAACTTCCAACTTTTACGACATTGCTTATTCTTAGAACAATGGGAGTACCTGGGCATCGGTGGCTTCCAACTTCAATGTAACCAAAGGCCTTGATCAGTTGGGAGCAGGCGCAAAAACTTCCATTTCATTCGATCATAGCCCGACGTACACAACATTAGTATTACATTCATAATGGTACAAACTGGACCACACCTGTGAGGGCGGAATCTATTCCGGTAAAACCGGCGTTTATATCGGCAGCATCCCTAATTGGCCTTTTACATAGTCTTTGGTAAGGGTAACTCCAACTGCAAATACTGTTTTGGCTGAGGTGGAGATGCTAATTTTACCATCAATTCATCCGTTCCCTGAAGTTCGTTTCTTATCGGAGAGGACGTTTCATGAGCAAGTGGGAAAACCCCGGCAACTGGAGTTGTGGTACTGTCGCTGATGAGAACAGCAATGTGTTTATAACGCGGGCAAACCAAATTACCCTGAAATTAACCCCAACAAGGCATGCAGGAGCATTACAGCCGATCTGGCAACATCATTAAAGTTAGATGCAAACAAGGTATTGATGGTTAAGGGGAAGAATTAATAATTCTGAAGAATATATTTCACAAGAGGTGATATTTTGGTCAGCGCCTTTTTTTATATGCTAAGTTTAGGATCATGGATACATGGATTATACCAATTAGCCGTCGAATATTGTGCATGGGTTTCAAGCATAGATCGCAAAGGAGTAAATTCGCAAAGAGAAAGACAGAAAATCTTTAATTTCTAATTTGTATAAAATCGTATAAAACTCACTGCATAAATTTTGTCCGATATATATCCCCAAAATAAGTTCCCGTTGCGGTTTAACTTGCATTCCGCACCTGGTGGGACGATTCACGAAGTAAATCAGGAGTTTCTAAGGATTAAATCAGAAGTATGTTTTCTATATTTCTTCTATAGCTCCCCTATATATTTCCTATACCTCCTCTATAAGTATTTTAGATTTTACCATGAATGCATTAGTTTTAAAGAAAAACGACATGCCGAAGTTGTATGAAAAAAATGCGCTTCCACCCTGCCGGACCCTGATAACTACATTGCGGTGCGGGTAGGAAAAGAATGGTACTGGAGGCGTAAAAGAGGAACGGTGAAGAAAGCAGTGTTGAATGAATCGTTTCAGCGGAACAAGGAAGCTACCATGCTGGCTAGCCCGGCTGCCAAAAAGATCTTATTAAAACTGCAACCTATTATGGAAGGGTTCGGTAAAGAAAGGCGTATTGCCAGGATCGGCACTGCGCTGAAAAAATCTTTGCATGAAACCGGTGAACTTGACCTGGGTAATCTTTATGGATTTGAAATGCACGAAAGCTACCCGCTGGATTCATTGCTTAAGGTTCCTGTAAAGATTTCGGTAGAAAAAGGTATGGTGCAGGCAAAGATCCTACCGGAGACTGATTGCATCACCCTATATAATAATCTGGTAACCGGTTTTTTCATCGAACTGATCCTGCTGCATGGCAACCTTTCCAAAGACGGCGGTCTTCGGGTGGAGGCGGAAACATCTGAAGTGTTTAACCTTCCAATGATACCCCGACTAGAAATCAAGCTCGTACTTTTATTGCCGGAAAAAAATCAATGGGTATTGTTGTTAAAAGTTAGTTGTATGGAGGGTAAAACTCTTGCAGTTCACCAGAAGCAGCATGTAATGAGGGTGAGAGCGATTTGGAAAGGTGGCAAGCAGGGAAAAATCCTGAGCAAATAAACGATTGAATTATTAGCATTATTATTGCCGGAAATCTTTATACGTTTCAGCTGGCAGATGTAAACGAAAAGTAAACCAGGCATAGAAGAATTTATTTTTTGTATGCTGATGAAAATGTTGGAGCCTCATGGTCTTTTGCTAAAATTTGGAGTCACTCGAATAAAGAGCATTAGAAACCTGCATATATTCCCTCACTTTCGGGTAAAATATCAAACAGGCATTATAAGTATTCTGATAATACAAACGGTCATTGTTGAACATCACTAACTTATCAAACCAATAAAATGAGCAAAAAACTAATCATACTTTTAGTAGTTGGTTTATGGATGAATAATACCAGCGCGCAGTCCTATCGGGATATTCACTTTAAGGCAATACTTGTAGATACCCACAATGATTTCCTTACAAAAGTGATGGAACATGGGTATGAATTGGATACCGATCTGACAGGAAAAACACACAGTGACCTGACCCGATTTAAAAATGGCGGGGTTGATGTACAGTTCTTTTCGGTTTGGAGCGATGGTAAACAAAAAGATCCTTACGCTTTCGCCAATCGGCAAATAGATAGTCTGGATGCCGTTATCAAAAGAAATCCAGGTAAAATTGTGAAGGTTGCCAACGTAAAGGAACTGTTGGAAGTTGTAAAACAACATAAAATGGCCGCATTGGTTGGACTTGAAGGGGGGCACCAGATTGAAAACAGTCTTGCTAACCTTGATGCACTTTACAATCGCGGCACCCGTTACATTACGCTTACCTGGAACAATTCTACTGATTGGGCAACAAGTGCCTATGATGAAAATAAAAAGCCGGCATTTAAAGGAAAGGGATTGTCTGATTTTGGCAAAGAAGTAGTGCGGCATATGAATAAGATTGGGATGTTGGTAGATGTTTCTCATGTAGGTGAAAAAACATTTTGGGATGTAATGGAAACTACCTCCAAACCGGTTATAGCATCTCATAGTTCGGTGTATGCTCTTTGCCCGGTACCAAGAAACTTGAAAGATGATCAAATAATGGCCATTGCTAAAAATAGGGGTGTGGTACAAATAAATTTTAATTCTGGGTTTATTGATCCTACCGAAAAAAAGCGAGAGGATGCATTTATGGAAAGTCATAAAAAAGAATATGACTCCTTAACCCTCATAACCAAGAATGAGAACATTGCCGAAGGAATGATTCATGAAAAATATAACCAGGAATCACAGCAATTAAGGGCACCCTTTTCCTTGTTGATCGAGCACATCGAATATGTGATCAAATTGGTAGGTATAGATTATGTTGGTATCGGTTCTGATTTTGATGGCATTGTTTTACCTCCACAACAACTAGACGATGTTACAACCTATCCTTTGATAACAAGAGCTTTGTTAGAAAAAGGGTATTCAAAAAAAGATATTAATAAAATTCTCGGTGGAAATCTTTTACGGGTATTAAAGGCAAATGAAATTCATTGAGAATCAATTAAAGATAAATTGCATCTTACTGCTAACCTGAACTAGCTGGCTTTTTCATTGATATCGTGTTTTACTCAATCGACAACCAACAAATAGTGGATGAACAAGATCCGCATTTTTTCTATACCTGGATAATTTACAATTTTATAAATAACGCCACAATTTATCTATATGGATGCCCGGGATAACAATGATGCAGTTTTATTTGAGGATGCACACAGTGATGAGTAGCGACAAATAATATCCAGAGTCCTGGGAGAAAAAGCGTTGTCCGACAGCTGGAAAAAATGTAAGTCGAATTAGGCATCAAATGCTATAAATGCAACTTTTAAATTATTTCCTGAAATTGGGCACGGAAAGAATAGACAAATGAATTTGGAGATCGCAGACTTTTTTAAGAAGCATATGAAGCAGTAATAAAAGGAACTGTTTATAACCCACATCATTAGTTGCAGTTCAGTTAAAGTTCATCAATGACTTGATAAATTGTGTTGAGAAGCTGTATGGATCAGGATTTACAGGATTTAATGATTTACAAGATGATGGATCAGGATGAGATAACTTTTAAAATAATAGGTTGTGCCATGAAAGTACACAACACTTTAGGTAATGGTTTCCAGGAAGTTATTTACCAGAGATGCCTGGCTATTGAATTAAGGAAAATACGGATCGGATTTGTCAGAGAAAAAGAACAAATTATTTTTTATGAAAAGGAAGAAGTTGGTGCGAGAAGAGCAGATTTTATTGTGGATAGAAATATTATTGTAGAATTAAAAGCGGTTATTAACCTCGAAAATGTTCACCTGGCGCAAGCAAAAAATTATGTGATTGCCTATAATATGCCAACAGGGTTGCTTATCAACTTTGGGGCAACGAGCTTGCAGTATAAGAAAGTGTATAATAAAAAATATAATCAGGATTTACAGGATTAAAGAATTTTCAGGATTACCTGGAAATTAATGATAGTGTATTTAACAGATGAGATTAGCAAGATGAATACCATCCTGCAAATCTTCCCATCCTGTAAATCCTGATCCGGCATCACCCTATATCAAAAACGCCCCAAATTCATAACCTTCGCCCAGGCCGCAGCAAAGTCCTTCACGAATTTTTCTTTGGCATCGTCACACGCATAAACTTCAGCAAGTGCCCGGAGTTCTGAGTTGGAGCCGAAGATAAGGTCCGCCCGGGTACCCGTCCATTTTACCTGGCCAGTTTTGCGATCTCTGCCTTCAAATATATTTTGTGTATCATCAGTTGCACTCCATGTTGTTCCCATATCAACCAGGTTCACGAAGAAGTCGGTAGTAAGTGCTGTAGTATTATTTGTAAACACACCGTATTTGGATTGATCAAAATTAGTATCCAATACACGCATACCACCGAAAAGTGCGGTGAGCTCCGGTGCAGTTAGGCTTAACAGTTGCGCTTTGTCGATCAGCATTTCCTCTGCGGTAGTTTTGTGACGTGATTGAAAGAAATTGCGGAACCCATCTGCACCAGGTTCCAGCACCGCAAATGATGCAATATCTGTTTGATCCTGAGATGCATCGGCCCTGCCTGCATTAAAAGGCACTTTTATTTCATAACCCGCATTCTTAGCTGCCTGTTCAACAGCCGCAGATCCCGCCAACACAATAATATCGGCAGCGGAGATCATCTTACCACCCGACTGTGCACTGTTGAAATGTTTCCTGATAGTTTCTAATGTATCCAGCACTTTAGAAAGTTGAGCGGGATTGTTTACTTCCCAGTTCTTCTGCGGTGCCAGGCGAAGCCTTCCGCCATTGGAGCCACCTCGTTTATCAGAATTGCGATAGGTGGAGGCAGATGCCCATGCGGCAGCTACTAATTGGGAAATAGTTAATCCGGATGCCAGAATCGTTTCTTTTAATAAGCCGGCATCCTGGACATTGATCAATTCATGCGTAACCGCCGGAATCGGGTCCTGCCACAGCAGTTCTTCCGTTGGTACTTCGGGGCCGAGATAACGTTCCTTAGGTCCCATGTCGCGATGCGTAAGTTTGAACCATGCTCTTGCAAAAGCATCTGCAAACTGATCAGGATTTTCGTGGAATCTTTTTGAGATAGTGGCATAGCTGGGATCCAACTTCAGGGAAAGATCTGTCGTAAGCATAAAGGGTGCATGCTTCTTAGCCGGGTCGTGTGCATCGGGTATGGTACCTGCACCAGCACCATTGATTGGCCTCCATTGTTGTGCACCACCGGGGCCTTTTACCATTTCCCATTCGTAACGGAAAAGCTGGTTGAAGTAGTCATGGCTCCATTTGGCAGGTGTGGTTGTCCATGCACCTTCCAGTCCGCTGGTGATCGTGTCTCCTGCATTACCGGTTCCGAAACTGTTTTTCCAGCCGGTGCTTTGTTCTGCAATAGAAGCGCCTGCTGGTTCTCTTCCGATATGTGGTCCGGGATCAGCAGCGCCATGCGTTTTGCCGAAAGTATGTCCGCCTGCGATCAATGCCACTGTTTCTTCATCATTCATTGCCATCCGGCCAAAGGTTTCACGTATGTCACGGGCTGCCAATATAGGGTCGGCAACACCGTTAGGTCCTTCAGGATTTACATAAATAAGTCCCATTTGCGACGCACCCAATGGCTGCTCCAAACTTCTTTCACCGGTATGGCGCTTATCACCCAACCATTCGGCTTCTGCACCCCAATAGATATCCTGTTCCGGTTCCCAAACATCTTCACGTCCGCCGGCAAATCCAAAAGTTTTAAAATTCATTGACTCGAGCGCGCAATTTCCTGCAAGGATCATCAGGTCTGCCCAGGAAATTTGTTTACCATATTTCTGTTTGATGGGCCATAATAATAAACGGGCCTTATCAAGGTTGGCATTATCAGGCCAACTGTTAAGCGGTGCAAAACGCTGTGAGCCGGAACCTGCACCGCCGCGACCATCGCTGATGCGATAAGTGCCCGCGCTATGCCATGCCATCCTGATGAAGAATGGACCATAATGGCCATAATCAGCCGGCCACCAATCCTGTGAATTCGTCATCAGGTCAAAAAGATCCTTCTTCACCGCAGCAAGATCAAGTTTCTTAAACGCTTCTGCATAATTGAAATCTTTGTCCATCGGATCAGATGCAGTACCATGTTGCCTAAGGATATTCAGGTTCAGCATATTTGGCCACCATTCACGGTTTGATCGTCCACCACCTGCTGTTTTCATTCTTGCAGCACCGGAAAAAGGGCATTTGGGCGTTGTGTCATTTACATCTGCGAGGGCTGAATTATCTCCCGGATCGATAACTTTATTATTTTCCATATTTTGGTTGTATTATTTTGTTCAATTATAATGATTATTCTAACAAAAGGTTGTGATTTATATTTTTTTCTTTAGCAACACACATTAACTGGTTTTTTATTATTACCGGATGAATAGTCTTATTCTTTCCGGGCAACGTCTTTTGCGAGAGGTGTTGCTGGAAAGGGAGCCCCGAAAAACTACAGCATTTTTTCAGGAAGGAGCCCTGATAAAGCTTTTGCACTACTGAAGCTTCAAAATTAGTTCCTTGAAAGCGAATTCGAAAACTATTTTATCAGCATATCAGGTTAAATTAATTACTCAGTTCTGGTATTCTTTAACCAATTTCGGGTATTAGATTGAATAACGGCGATAAATAAGAATTGAACAACAACGTTAAAAGATGATAAATCAGTTTTCGCTTAACATTAAATACCTCTCCATAAATTTTGTTGGAAACAAGGCGTTGGAGGAAGGCGTATTTCAATCAAAGCATTTGGTTGATCATATTGACCAGTTTACAAAGGAATCCTTAATAAAATATTTTATTGAGCCGTTCAAGATGGAGGAATTCTATCATTTTCAACATAGTTCAGCTATAAACCTAAACGAAGTATTCAGCTATGCTGCCAGGATATTTGAATCGCCAAAGCAGCTGCTTAAGGTGGCTCATGACCTTGCCGGTTTTTTGTACGAAAAGACAACACATCCAAATATTAAGAGCGGAGAATTTTATGTATGTTATTTCGAAAATTTACAGCTCGATGATAAAGTAATGGATGCTATTGGTCTTTTTAAGTCTGAATCAAAGGATACTTTTCTAAAAGTTTTTTCCGATGAGCAGGACTATCATATCGAAACGCACAGCGGCATCAGTATTAAGAAGCTGGATAAAGGATGTTTGATCTTCAATACTTCCAAAAACGAAGGATATAAGGTTTGTGTTATTGATAGTACGAATAAATCGGTTGAAGCACAATATTGGAAGAATGATTTTCTTAACCTGAAGCAAATTTCAGACAGTTATAATTTCACCAGGAATTTCCTTACAGTAACTAAAAATTTTATTGCCGAACAACTGGATGATGAATTTGAAATTGATAAAACTGCAAAAATTGCGTTGCTTAACAGGTCGGTAGATTATTTTAAGGAAAATGAAACTTTTCAAGTAAAAGATTTTGAAAAGAATGTTTTTGAAGATGCTGATATGATAGAATCATTCAGAAAGTTTGGATCAGCATACCTGGATAATAATAACATAGCTATTGCCGATAGCTTTGAGATCTCTGACCAGGCCGTAAAAAAACAGGTCCGCATTTTCAAAAGCGTATTGAAACTGGATAAGAACTTTCATATTTATATTCATGGACCCAATGAACTGATCGAGCGGGGCGTTGAAAAAGATGGGAGGAAATATTATAAGATCTATTTTAACAATGAAGCTTAATTACCTAAACGGATTATAGAAACACGGATAACACAGCTTACATGCGCCTTTTTTTCCTGTATTTCATCTCAGCAAGCCGTGTCAGCAATATTTATTCGTGCTGAGAGCTTCATCCCGCGTTATTCGTGTTTCTGTGCTTCGCATGCGTTTAAAAATTTATTAATTTCAATCCATGTTACAAAACCGCGTTGACCCTTTTGGTAATTTAATAAAGACTGCGGCGAGAGGATCCTGGACAGGTACCCGTGGTGTTATTCACAATGATGAGCAAGAGATCATTCGCCCTTTTAAATTAAAAGCATGGATAACCTGCAGGCTTGCATTTAAAGGTAGAAAAAGAAAGATGATGTCTCCAAACAAGTACACAGAGCTTTTTTTCCTGGATGAAGCCACGGCTTTTGCTGCCGGCCATCGCCCCTGTTGCGAATGCAGGCGGGAAGATTTTAACAAGTTTAAATCAGCCTGGTTAAAAGGTAATCCTGAATATGGCTTTGATATAAAAACATCTATTGAATATATCGACAAAATAATTCACCGGGAAAGGATAGACAAGCATAAAGCAAAACAAACCTCTGAATCGGATATTGATAGTATCCCAAATGGTTCTTTCATTGCTTTTAATAACGAACCATATATTATTGCAGGGGGTAAGTTTTTTTTATGGACTTCGTTTGGATATGAACGGGCAGTTGTTTTACCCAAACCGGGTAAACTTGCTGTGCTCACACCGGGATCAATTGTAAATACTTTTCGGGCAGGGTATATTCCGCAAATTGCTGATGTTCCTGTTGCATAGATCCCAAATAAATGCGATGCTATTTTTTCAGTGAATATTTCCCGCCAGTGTGAGTATACTTAATAACGGATGGTTACTTTTTTCTTTTTTACCGGTATCTTTAATCCAGGGTAATGAAGCCCTGTTAAAAACAACAAAAACGAAAAGGAAATATACTGTAACTAATACGCCAGCTTGCAGTAATACGAACAATGTAATTATTACAATAGCAAATGATTGAGATGACATTTAATTCCCTGTAGCTTTTACGCCGAATGGCGATACCAGGAATGACGAATCCGGCCCAATTCCTTTAAGCAGTCTTCCGATGGTAAGCAATTTCAGCCTGGTTGTATGTAACATATGCCGACAGCTGCTGTTTCAAAGTAAGGATACTTATTAAAAATGGTCATGAAATTGTTTAGCTACAATACTGCCGGAAATTACACCAGGTATGCCACATATAATTACAGCGGATTTGACAAAGTGAATAAAGGAAATATGTTGATCATTCCACAACGAGAAACCTGTGTTTAGCCGGGAAGTTGAAAAGACGATATGTTCATAGCGTTTACTATTTCTTTTAAAACATCATCAGGTCTTCCCGGCAAAAAATCAGGTAATATTTTTCAGGCGGCCCATTTTCCGGGCAACATCTTTATTGATATTCAAAAATCATTTGCGTAGTACCATCGTTGCTCGTCAGCACATAGCCATTACTGTCGTAGGTATATTGGTTATTAATCGTTTGGTCGATAGCCGTTCCCGGAAAATCGTAGCTGGCAGACAAGATATCGTTGTTAGATGCAAACAATAAGGAGAACCCGGCCTGGTCGAGCACATAATTTGATACTTTAGGAAATGCAGGCCGGTGTGTTCCGAAACTAAAATCAGCGACATAAGGTATCAGTTCGTTTGAAACAACTTTCGTAAGGTTATCGGCTGTATATGTCAATTGCAGGTTTACTTCTGCCGGCCCCTGTAACAATTCAAGTTTGATCTTGGTAACCTTATTGTTGGTAACAGTATAAGTAAGTTTATCGTCTTCGATCAACTCGTCTGGCTGGCCTGCAACCTGTTGCCAGCTTTTAAAAGTGCCTGTTGCAGGTACATTGTTTTGATAAACATAACTGTAAACATTCTTAAAATTTTCTTCTTTTTGATCAATGCCGGTAAGATTTCCCTGCGCATCATAGGAGAAATTTATGAATTCTGAATTACTGGCGGTTTTGTAAGACAGCAACCTATTGGCGGCATCATAAATAAGATTGTAAACCGTGGTAACGCCTGCTTCGGTCTTCGTTACTTTCTTTAATTTTTTTGAAGAAACTGGTGTAACTTGGTCGTCGTCCTTTTTGCAGGAACTCAAAGCTAATAGTGCAGCAACACAGGCTGCGAATAAAAATTTAATTTTCATGATCTGTTTTTATGGTTATAAAAAATCGCCTTCATCCATGGGCGACTGTATTTGAGCTGCAATATTATGATGCAATATCAAGGCGGCTATGCTTCCTGGTGATGGATTGAATAATTTGGTGGATGAATTGTGTCAGGGAGTCTGGAACTTAAAACAACTGCCAAAATCGGGGCACATAGTTTGTATCATTTGGTTGTATATAACCTTTAAATTTTACCATGAAATATTTTATTAGTCTTTCATTAATGCTGTTCTCAACTATAGTATATGCGCAAACCAGTAATCAGCCCGATCCTATGAATCCCGGTAGCGCAAACCAGCAGGCAACCAAACCAGCCAATCCCAATATCAGTATCACACCGTCCATTAATACTACTGTTACAAGTCAGCCCCCCAGCTACCCTGGGAGCAATACCAACCCCACAACGGGAACTGTAATAGGTCTTAAGCCAAATAAGAATGCAGTTAAGGCAGACAAGACAGCAGTTTCAGCTATGCCCGATACATTGTTGGGAAAAAGAGGTACTACAATCCCTCAGAGAAAAATTACCAGGAAGCACAAAAGGGAGGTAAAGCTGTAAAGACCAGGTAGTAGCCGGGTAAAATTTGAAGAAGCTTTACAGTCCACTTCTTTTCACCGGTATATTCAACTCAAATACGGCCATTGTTTTGTTTTCTTTAAATTGAAGGTTTGCACCCAACGCCTGAAGTTTATCGAATAATTCTTTTCGCTGGCTAATATTATTGATCTGCCCGGTATCCATGCCCACAGTATCAAACTCCAATGTATAACTGAGCAAAGGTTTTTTGTAACTGATATGGATCCTGCAGTTGCGGCCACCTGTTTTCAAAACATTTTTGATACCAGCTTTAAACAACCAAAATATATCATTGCGTATTTTCATGTTTAAATGCAGTAGCTGAACATTATTGTCAACCAGCGTAGCTACCTCAGCTGCATGTTGACTTTTCAGTGCATCGACATATTCATTGAAAGGTGCTATGAAATGTTCCATGCTGTCGTTGTCGGGATCAATGCTCCACAATATATCATCCATGGCATTGGTCATGTTCTGGCTCTTGCTATGTATCTGCTCAATAAATTCTTTTGATTTTTCGGGCTCGGCAGCAGCTTTTATTTTTGCCATTTCGCTGAGTATGGTAATATTGGCCAGTGCAGCGCTTATATCATAATGCAGCCCATCTGCAATATTGCTTCGCATGTTCAGGATCGCTTCTTTGCGTTTCATGCGTTGCTGATCGAACCAGAATAATATGCCGGCAATTAACAGCGCAAGCAAACCAAAGAACCATCCTGTTTTCCAGAAAGGCGGATTTATTTTTATCTCAAGGCTGCTAAAGTTTTTGCTGTTCAGCACTTCTCCATTTTCACTTCTCAACAACAACTTATAGCTACCTGGTGGCAGGTATTGATAAATGATCTTGTTATCTTCTGCGGGTTTCCATGTTTTATCCAATCCTTCCAACATATAATGAATGGAATAGTTATCTCTGAAATGAAGTGTACTCAGTTCAATATTGACGAAAGTATTATCATACGATAACTCCAGCTTACCAAGTTTTAAAATAGAATCTGTAGAGATATGATCTGATCCCAATTTAATACCTGTTATGTGCACAGGCGGAGGTTGGGACGTATCAACTGTTTTTTCGGGATCAAAGACCAGGAAATCTTTTGGGGTGCCGAGCATGATCCGTCCATCCTGCAATACAGTTCCTGATGAAACCTGAAAAATATTATTGGTGATGCCATCTGGTTCATTAAAAGTAACATACAGTTTATTGTAGATATTCAGTTTGTATACGCCAGCATCCAATGTCACCCAAAGATGTTTTTGTTTATCAAGCAAAAGGCTGGTGATATTTTCGGCTGGTAAATCATCGGCAGCCCTGAGGTATCTGAACGTATTTGTCTTCCTGTTTAATATGCAGAGTCCGCCACTTGCGATCAAATAAGTACTGTCGTCGTATTGAAGAATATCTGTAGCCCCATCTTTAAGCAAACCATTGTTTTTACCTGCAGCTTCTTTGAATTGCTTTAATACTTTACCATTCATATCCATTTCATATACACCAGTGGTTGCCGAACAGACCCACAGATGACGGGCATTGTCTTCATAAATCCTCATAATATCTCCAATATCTATAAGTATTTTTTTGAAAAAACTGCTGTCTTTCCAATTCCCGTTTATGCATTTTACAAGCATGCCTGTATTCGTGCCGATCCAGGTGTTACCCTCGCTATCTTCCCGTAATTGTTGTATAACTTCTCCTGTTAATATTGCAGGTGACGTTGTAAAACACCTGCCGGTTGCAGGTTCATATATTTTTATTTCACCGCTATTGATACCCATCCATATTTCACCGTTGCGGTGTTGTATCATACAGCATGTATAAAGGCTGCTGTTGGCAGGGGCAATCGTTGTTAGTGGGTTTGCAATCGGCTGCAACTTATTATCATAAGAAAAAATACCTGCTCCCCAGGTGCTTATCCAAATACCATTGTTTATTGTTTGCAGAATGGTTGAAACAGCGTTGTGAATGACCGTTGTATCATTGATCCGCCTGTTAGGAATATTGCTAAAGGCCTGTGCATCGATATTGAAGCGATACAGACCTTTGTTTGAACTCACCCAAACATTTTTTTCCTTGTCCTCATATAAGTTGCTCACAAAATCATAATCGATTGCACTTTGTTCGAAAGGGTTGCTGCTGATTTGGATGAATTTTTTTTCTTCAAGGCAGTAATAGGCAGGTAATCCCATGCCGTAGATCCAGATGGTTCCATTATTTTGTTGAAAGATGCCCCAGACCTCATAGTAGCTATTGGCTGTTTAAGCCCTTATTCTTTCAAAACTGTATAATTTGTTCTCTTTTTTATCGAAGTGATATACAACGGGAGGAGCTGCTGAAAAAGGAACCCAGTTCACCATCCACCAGCTGCCGTCTTTTGCAATCAAAGGATAGCGGGCATTTTTTACACCTATGAGGTTATCCTTTGCAGTTTAGCTACTGCTTTGCTGCCTGCCTGTATCAAACTGTTTTGTTTTGATATTGTATAAAAGTGATCCCTGTTTGCCGGTAAGCCAATAGCTGCTATTGGAATGGTCTATGGCCATATCGCTGACAGTATATCCTGCAGGCAAATTAGCAATACTGTGATTTAGATTAAAACTTTGCTGCTGCTCATCATACATAAATTGTTTACTGTCTGCAAACAGTATCACCCGGCCCTGTTCATCTTCCATGATTTTTTTCACAAGGTTCACAGGAGTATTGATCTTTTTTTCTGTAAATGTAAAACGAGTTGTATTGAATATACCTATTTGCTTATCGAACAAAACCCAACACCTTTCTTTTTTGTCGATGAATAAATGATTAACTGAATTTGTTGCAATAGAAGCTGCATTGCCGGGTATGTGCCGGAAATTAACGAACCGGTACCCGTCGTAGCGCTGTAAACCTTTTTGTGTGGCGACCCATAACTAACCTTCTTTATCCCTAGCAGTTTGGAAAACTGTATTAGACGCCAGCCCCTCTTTTTTTGTGACCCTGCTAAAAATGAGAGCTGATGGAATTTGGGCAATGAGATATACAGCAGTAAAAAGGATGCAATTGTTATTAATTTCTTTTTTACCATAGTTGGCTGAACGTTTTCAAATGTAGCAACAATTTTAAAGAATGCAATCGGCTGGTCACATAATTAGCCGTTGAGCTAACAGGATTTTTAGTAGTTTTTATTGACTTACTCTATATTTTGTGCAAGGAGTATTTTAATTTTTTCTTTTCATAATCCGGGTACTCCATGCAGAAAGCGATTGGAAAATATTATGTTCAGTTTTTTTAACGATCATATAATAATTCATAACTCCCTTCGTTTTATAATTCACGATGCTTACTGCACGTAACTAACCATCAGAATTAGTATTTGCTTTTATGAGGAGCAATATTTAAAAAGATTCTGATCATATTATTTTAGGAGCCCCTGTAAAAAGGGGCTTTTTTTGTGCAATGAAGGGGCTTCTTGTATTTAATCATGTAATTTTGAAAAGAAAATTTAGTTACTCAAATCATAAATAACACCCCATGAAAAGCAATATAATTTTTTTAGTTGTGTTTTTAATTGCGGCCTTTTTGATCTATAAATGGAAAAACCCAACCGCCAATTTCAATGCCGACAAAAAAGAAGGTATACAGTTTTACAGAGGTACATGGCAAACTGCAATTGAAAAAGCTGCGAAAGAAAACAAACTTATTTTCCTTGATATATATGCCAGTTGGTGTGGCCCCTGCAAAAGGTTAAAGAACAATGTTTTTTCAGACACTAAAGTTGGAGGCTATTTTAATGCAACATTCATCAATATTTCTTTGGATGGCGAAAAAGCAGAGGGAGAAATGCTTGCCGACCGTTACAAGGTTTCTGGTTACCCCACTTTGTTATTTTTAAATAAGCATGGAGATGTGGTTAGCCAGGTTAGCGGATACTATGATGCTGACGAACTTATTAAACTGGGTGAGGAAGCAGTTAAGCAGGGATTATAACCATACGTTTATTGCTTCCCATCTTCTTTTCAAAATAGATCAGTTACCTCTTTTTTACCTGCGCCATTACTTATCCAAAGCCTTACTTTTTCAATCAGGGATTGCCATTCAGGCCTTGGTTCACCTGCAGTTGATATAATTTATATAAATAAAGCAGCATTTTTTTGCCCTATAGTTGCCCCCATTTCATAAATAAAAAATTATATGTGGGTAAAAATAGCAGCATTTAGCCGGTATGGCAATATGTAAAAAAACTGGTACAATCTATGTTATCACTTATTCGGTTTTTCATAGGATATTGGATTTAATACGGGACTATATTTTTATATGGTCCCCTTTTTTTGCAGTATCCGGCATGGTTTTCTGCAGTGTGATTATATTAAATATTATTCAACAGATTCACAAAGGCGTTTTAATTTTACTGTATATGAAAATAACTACTTTACCACTTGCGATAATCCTTTTTATATATACTGCCATATCATCGCAACAAAATAATTTGTTTGGCTAGGCTCCTGCTGTTTCAAAAGAATACTTCAGTAGCGATTCATTGATATTTATTGATCACAACAGCGGACTTATGTGGATGCGCAAAGATTTCTCTTTCACAGAAAAACGTTTCTTAAAGAACCGGGCGGAGTGCTTTGACTGGCAACAAAAGATCAACACTGAAAAATATGCCGGTTATGATAACTGGTTTTTTCCGTCTATTGCTGAATACAGAACTATAAACAGATCGAAGGCAGACAGGGAATTATATCGTAATAATTTTGTTGAAATGGATACCGTCTGTGTATGGGGGAATGTCGCCTGTTCCTTTTGGGCGCGGAATGAAAAAAGTAAAAATGTAGCCAGTTATATCAGTTTCATTGATGGGTTTGCCACTTCGGGCGACAAGCAAAAACAAATAGCTGGCGGCGAGTGGGAAGGTATTCCGTTCGGTTTCAGTGTAAGATTGGTGAGGAAGATCAGGCATTAGTGTGTACCACGAAGCTCTAAAAGTGTACTTTTTTGTTGTGATATATAATAAAGCCGCTTCACAATATGTGAAACGGCTTCTTTATTAGAACAATGAAACATCCTAATTTTTAGGTAACAGCACTTTACCAATTACATGTATAACACCATTGGTGGCTAATATATCTGCCGGATTGATCTGAGCAAAATTGTTATTATTGTCTCCTTTAACCCATCCCGTGTTATAGCCCAATATTGTGGTAACCTTGTTTTTCGGCGCATCTGCCAATGTAGTGATTCTGCTTAGTATACCCAGGTCCCAGGCAAAGCTGCGGTTAGCAATAACATGATACCTGAGTATATTACTTAACGCTGCGATCTGCGCTGCATCAGTAATGTTATTGATATTGGCAGCATTGTTGAATGGAGCTGGCAGTTGTGCAAAAGCTGCATTGGTGGGGGCGAACACTGTAAAGTCGCCACTTCCTGCAAAAACACCTGCAAGATTTGTTTTTACCAATGCCGCTACGAGCGAAGAAAAATCGGGGGTTGCAATGGCAATACCTGCAATCGTATTCGTTGGAAAAAACAAAACTTTATTGATCACGTGAATTACACCATTGCTGGCGTTTAAATTAGCGAAAATAACATCACTTTGACCGTTCACACGGATCAGCCCGAATGTTTTTGAAAGATAGACTGTATTGTCATTGCTGCTTCCAGCTGGTTTTAAGGTAACAGCGCTGCTGCTTCCATTGCTTACCTGGTAACTGAACACTTCTGCCCCCAGTACATGATACAACAAAACATTCCTTAAGAAATCAACCTGGGCAACATCTGTGATATTGTTTATGTTAGCCGCATTGTTAAATGGGGCAGGTAATTGTGCAAAAGCTCCGTTGGTAGGTGCAAAAACTGTGAGGTTGGCAGCTGAGTTAGACAAAGCCCCTGCAAGTCCGGTTTTTAACACAGCCGCAACAAGAGAACTAAAGTTCGGATTTGATACGGCGATTTCAACGATATTCCTTTGTAAATTATCCCTGCTGGTTATATCGTTGCTTTTAAAACCAAGCGCTTCTGCCTGTTTTTGTGCATCAGCGGCAGCAGATTGTTCTAATTGGCGGGCTGCACTAACGGCGCCTTGCTCATTGTCTGCCTGTGAAGGGTCTGCTGAAATACTGTCATTGTTTTTTTTGCAGGAAGCAATGATACCAGCCATGATAACCACTGCGGCAAAGATTTTAATGGCATGCAGCCATTTTGTAAAGATTGATGTTTGCATAAAAATTTGTTTAAAGATTAATTGATAGAAGTACAACAATCATCAGTCGGAATCCCTGAACCAGGCTCACCGAAATGTTATTGGGATGGAGTGAGTTGTATTTTTTTATTACCCAACCGGCTCAACAGCAATTTTCCAAAATGCCAAATCGTCAAATTAACCCACGAATGATTAATTTCGGAAACTGATCATAAATCACATTCTCATGAAAAAATTATCCTTTGGTTTGTTGGCTTTACAATTGATGCAACAGGCAATTGCACAGGAGCCGGTTTTTCAAAGCAAGGCCTTTAGTATTTATACAGATAAAGTAGTGCAGGGTAAGAATGAAGCCAGGGCCATATCGGCTACCCACATGGTTAGCAATTACCAGAGTCCGTCAAATGAATTCCAGTCTGCTAATATCAGTTTTAAATTTTCCATTAATGGAAGGGATAACGAAATGTTCATGGGTAAGAATCACAATTTTACAGTACAGGCTGTGAATGCTGCGGCTGAAACACCTTTGATAAAATTTGGCGAGCAATTAAATCAGCCCGAAGTAAGCGGTAAATACCTTTCTCCCAATACCGCATTAAAGATCAGGGTTGATATGAAAGATGTGCTGAAGCAATTCAATGAAAAAGGGTTTTATACAACCATCAACGGCGATAAGATCTACAAAGAAGATTTTAAAGGATTGTTTATTGCTGGTGCTACTGCACCGATGACATGGGATTTTGATAACCTTGTTAATTTCCCCGATCTGAAATTAAAAGACGATGACGGAGATGGCATCTATGAAGTAACATTGATGCTGAACAAACAATCAGATGAGAAGCATACAGATGCTGAATGGAACTTATCAAAAGATATTTCACCTTATCCTCAATATAAATCGGATATGGTGCTATCAGATGCTGTTTACAATCTTTCACTGGAAGAGATGCTGAAAGCGATAGAACCGGATAGTACTTTTCGTACCGGTAAAGAATGGGGCGGCGTATGGACAAGAGATATCAGTTACAGCATCATTCTTTCGATGGCGTACCTGCAACCACGTGTTGCTATGTTCAGTTTAATGCGTAAAGTGAATGCGAAGAAAAAGATCATACAGGATACAGGCACCGGTGGCGCATGGCCGGTGAGTACCGATAGGATGATCTGGGCTGTTGCTGCCTGGGAAATATACAAGGCCACAGGTGATAAAGACTGGCTGCAGCAGGCATATATCATTGTAAAAAATTCCATCGAAGATGATGTACACAATGCACATGATCCCGAAACCGGTTTGGTAAAAGGCGAATCTTCTTTTCTTGACTGGCGTGAGCAAACATTCCCAAAGTGGATGCAGCCGGCAGATATTTTTGAAAGCGAATGTTTGGGCACCAATGCTGTTCATTACCAGGCAAACAACGTGCTTTCGTTCATGGCCTTTGAAATGAAAGATGTAAAAACAGGCGCAAAATATAAAGCCATTGCAGAACGCATCAAAAAAGGGATCAACCAGTATTTATGGGTTCCTGAAAAAGGATATTATGCACAGTTCCGGTATGGGCGTAATTATAAATTTGTTTCTCCCAGGTCAGAAGCATTGGGAGAAGCGCTTTGCGTTATTTTCGGTATTGCAGATGCAGCAAGGGCAAAACAGTTGGTGGCAAGTACGCCTGTAACAGATTATGGTATCTCCTGTATTTATCCCCAGATACCAAATATTCCACCGTATCACAACAATGCTGTTTGGCCATTTGTACAAACCTATTGGTTATGGGCCGGTGCAAAAGCAGGCAATGAAAGGTCTGTGCTTGAAAGTATCAGTGATATCTACAGGCCAGCCGCTTTGTTTCTTACAAACAAAGAAAACCTGGTAGTTGATAACGGCGATTTCAATGGTACGCAGATCAACTCTAGTATTATGTTGTGGAGTTTGTCGGGTAATATCAGCATTGTTCACAAAGTATTATTTGGTGTGCGCTTCAACACAAACGGATTGTCATTCGAACCCTTTGTTCCGAAAGAAATGAAAGGGAAACGCAGTCTTGATAATTTCAAATATCGAAATGCCGTGTTGAATATAGCCATGGAAGGTTATGGAAATAAGATCAAAACATTTATGCTGGATGGAAAGATACAGGCTGCAATAATCCCTGCTTCCCTGAAAGGAATTCATACTATAAAGATCGTGTTGGCTGATAATACAAATACGGAAGGTAAGATCAACAAGGTTGCCAATTATTATACATTGCCTGCGCCGATGGTTAAGCAGGAAGGCAATGATATTGTATGGGAGCATGTGAAAGATGCAGTGAAATATAAAATTTTGCAGAATGGAAAATTGTTGATGGAAACAACTAAAACAAGTTTTGCTCTTCCTGCAAAAATATTTGCTGAATACTCCGTTATAGCGCTGGATGCAGCCAATGTAGGTTCTTTTGCAAGCGAACCCGTTGCAATAAGCAACGCAACAGATATGCAGGTTATTGAAATGGAAACAATTGCCGGTAAGGCCGGGTATCCTTACAAAGGATTTATGGGTGATGGTTTTACTGAAACTACAACAACGATCAATCCATTGATAAATATTCCTGTGAACATCAGTAAACCTGGAATTTATGCGGTTAATTTCCGTTATGCAAATGGCAATGGACCCACCAATACTGAAAACAAATGCGCTATCCGTACTTTAAAAGTTGATGGTAAAGAAAAAGCGGCTGTTGTATTTCCGCAACGAGGTAAAACAGAATGGTCTAATTGGGGATATAGTAATGCGGTAAAAGTTTCCTTAACAGCAGGAAAGCATATTCTTACTTTGAGCTATGAATCTTTTAATGAAAATATGAATGGGCTTATCAACCAGGCGATGCTGGACCAGGTGATCATTACCCAGATAGATTAGGAAGATTTGATAATTTGAAGATTTGGAGATGATGGGTCCTGCTAATTTCCAAATCTTCAAATCTTCAAATTGTTTATTGATTATTGTTTTTCACTCAATTCCAGCCACCTCATTTCCTGCTCATCTAATTTACTGATGATCTCACTGATGCGGTCAGCTGCTTTTTGTAGTTCTTCGTAAGGAAGGTTACCAGCCATCTTTTCTTCCAGTGATATTTTTTCCTGCTGTAAGGCTGGCATTTCTTTTTCCAGCGTTTCCAGTTCAAATTTTTCTTTGAAGGAAAGTTTCTTTGCTACTGCAGTTGCAGGTTGCGGGTTGGGAGTTGCGGGTTTCTCAGTTTCTACAACTGGCTTCATGATCTGCTGCTGCATATCAGTAAGTGAACCTTTGGAAACCGCTTCACGGTATTGGGTATAATTACCTGGAAAATCCCGGATCACACCATCGCCTTCAAAAGCAAACAAGTGATCTACCATCCGATCCATAAAATAGCGGTCATGGCTTACGATCAAAATACAACCGGGATAATCCATTAAAAATTCTTCCAGCGTGCGCAGGGTTTGAAGATCCAGGTCATTGGTAGGTTCATCGAGCACCAAAAAATTCGGATTCAAAAACAGGATGCTCATCAAATGCAGCCTGCGTTTTTCGCCGCCACTTAATTTACTGAGTAAGGTGAATTGCTGCTCAGCAGTAAAACCAAATTTCTCCATAAACTGGCTGGCAGAAATCTTTGTTCCATCATTCAATGGAAAATATTCTGCCATCGATTTTACATATTCAATAGCACGCTTGTCTTCTTTATATTGTAATCCATCCTGGCTGAAATTTCCGAATACAACAGTATCGCCATGGTTGATCTTACCACTATCTGGTTGCTCTAACTGCAATGCGATCTTTAAGAATGTAGATTTTCCCACACCATTTTTTCCAACCACACCAATGCGTTCGCCTCTTTTGAAAGTATAGTCGAAGCCTTTCATAATGCAGAGTGGCCCGAAACTTTTATTTACTTTTTTCAGTTCAAGTATTTTGCCACCAAGCCTGGTCATTTTTACCTGCAGGCTTACTTCGGCAACATCTTTTTGCAGTTTCACTCTATCTTCAACTTCGGTAAATGCGTCTTGCCGGCTTTTGCTTTTTGTTGTTCTTGCCTTTGGTTGTTTGCGCATCCACTCCAGTTCCTTCCTGAAAATATTCTTGTCTTTTTGAAGTTCGCTTTGCTGTACCTCCAGCCGCAGGCTTTTTTGTTCAAGGAAATAATCATAATCGCCTTTGTACACAAAAACTTTTTCATCGTCTATCTCCACGATCTCGTTACATACTGCATCCAGAAAATAGCGGTCATGCGTTACGAGCAATAAGGTGATCTTTTGTGCACTGAGGTATTCTTCCAGCCATTCGATCATAGAAACATCCAAATGGTTGGTAGGCTCATCCAGTATCAACAAACAACGGCCTTCGTGCAACTGGGCTTCAATGAGCGATTGCGCCAGTGCAACCCTTTTTTTCTGTCCGCCGCTGAGGTTCCCAACTTTTTCATTCAGGTGGTGCAGGTTGAGTTTTCCCAATATCTGTTTGAGATCGCTTTCAAAGGTCCATGCATTCAGGTCATCCAGACTGGCCATCAGGTCGCCGAGTTTATCATGATCTTCACTTCCCTCTTCGAGGAATTGTTCATATTCTTTTACTACTTTGACCACGGGATTATCCAGCCGCAATACATTGTCCCAGATGGTTTTGCTGCCATCAAAATCATGATCCTGCTGTAGCATCACCGTTTTAATGTCTTTGTGAACCCATACGGTACCGGTATCAGTGGTATCAAGCCCGGCGATGATCTTCATGAGTGTACTCTTGCCGCTTCCATTGCGTGCAACAAGTGCGATCTTATCGCCTTCTTCTATATTAATTGTAATATTATTAAAAAGGGTTCTTATCCCAAAGGACTTACTTATATTTTCTACCGAAGCATAATGCATAGCGGCAAAGATAGTTTAAGTGTAGTGAGTTAAGCTGGAGATACAAATCAAACTTAATTTCTAATACATAAACTATATTTTTGCGAAGATTTAAACAGGCGGAAAATACAGTGATTCGATGATATTAAAAAAAAAATTACTTTTTCTTATTATAAAATTCAACAGGTATATACTAAAGAGAAAGTTTATGCCTATTATGGCGGGTCCGCTACAGGGATATTTATGGAACACTTCTTCTAATTATGATTATTTACTGAATGAGTATGAAAATGAGCACACTCTGAAGCAGTTTTACAGCTGGCTCAATTCCGAAACTGTTTTTTATGATCTTGGAGCTAACGTTGGGTATTATTCTTTTCTTGCAAACAGGTATATAACCAGTGGTACTATTTATGGTTTTGAACCTATACCTTACAATGTTGCCTTATTTAAAAAACACTGCGAACTTAATCATAGAATGATAAAACATGAGAATATAGAAATATTACCTTTTGCAATAACTGACAGAGATGGTCAATTGTCTATATCTCACGACCAGGCAGCGATTGAGGGAAATACTTATATTGTATCACCTCATATCACAGTTTCAGATAAAATAACTGTTGAATGCCGTTCTATAGATGGATTGATAAAAGAAGGTTTCAAAGCACCTGATGTTATTAAGATTGATGTAGAAGGTGCAGAATATGATGTATTGAAAGGCGCAAAAGCAACCATCGAAAAATATAAACCCAATATTTTACTGGCAACACACGATTGCCATTTGCCAGGCGTACAGCAACAATGCAAAGATTTTTTAGAAGCGCTCGGATACAGGCTTACCCATTTACCCACCTATAACAAATACATTTCCGGCCTGGATGACTATATCGCTATTCATGAACAAAATTCAGGAAAATATGGGAGCGCATAGGAAAAGACTGGCTGGTAATTTTATTTCATTGTCTTTGGTACAGGGGCTTTCTATTCTTTTTCCACTTATTACATTTCCCTATCTTATCAGGGTTTTGGGTATCGAAGGTTTTGGAATATTTACGCTTATCCAGACTTCGCTCATGTATTTCGATCTGCTGGTTTCTTTTGGGTTTGGACTTACAGCCACACAGCAGGTATCGCACAATACAACCAATGTTCATAAAATAAAAGAAATAATCATTTCGGTTTATATTATTAAACTGCTGTTACTTCTTCTTTCTGTGATTATTTTTTTAGGCTGTTGTATATTTATTCCTTACCTGCGGGAACATTTTATTTTGGTATTGATCTCGCCATTGTATTTGTTGGGCAATCTGCTGTTTCCTGATTGGTATTTCCAGGGTATTCAGAAAATGCGCAATATTACATTTGTGGCACTTGTTTCAAAACTTATTTCGTTTTTACTCATCATTTTGCTGGTAAAGAATTCGGGCGATATATCCTATGCAGTGTTGTCAATGTCTGCAGGTAATCTTATAGCAGGCCTGATTGGTTTTTTCATCATGGTAAAAACAATACCTTTTAAACTGGAAATACCTTCCCGTGATTTTATTGTTTCCATGTTCAGGGAAAGCAGTTATGTGTTTACCAGTATTATACTGGCACCGCTTTACACATCACTTAATATTTTCATCCTACAGCTTTTCACGAACCCACTGATGGTTGGGTATTATGCCATCGCGGAAAAAATATGCAGTGCAGTAGCGATGTTTACGAATATTGCAAACCGTACTTTTTATCCGCATTTGTCGCAACTGTATGTTTCTTCTGTTGCTGCCTATAAAAAGAATGTGCAGTCTGTATTAAAACTTTTTTTTGCAGGTTTTTTGGTTTTTTCGTTGCTGCAGTTTTTTGCTGCCGAACAGATTGTTCACCTGATTGCAGGAAAAAAAAGTAATACTGACCTTTCTTATGCAGTTGATATTTTGAAAATCATGAGCATTGGATTGTTCTTTTCGCCTTATGCGTCTTTCTTCTTCCAGTTGTTGGTGATACAAGGCCATAAGAAAAGGGCCGCCCGGAATATTTTCATCACAGTCATGGTAAACTTGTTTACAGCATGTTTCTTTGCATATTTTTACAGCGGTAAGGGTATGGCTGTAAATTATTGTATCGTGATATTTTTAATATCCATATTGAATTATACATCTTATTCAAAAAAAATAGCCATGGAGCCATTGAACAGCCAGGTTTCGATCAATGACTAATCGACTTTACCAGACCAAAACATTAAAATAAATTATTGAAATAACAATATGGACAACGAATACAAGCCACACCAACTCGAATGGACAGATGAAAAGGTAGCCCGCTTCTGGAATTTCTATAATAATTATGCGCCTTTTACCGGAACCTGGTTCACTCAAAAGATAGGTGCGGAGATATTGAAATTTGCGAACAGGAAGGAGCCGATCAAAGGAAATGTATTGGATTATGGCACCGGCCAGGGATTTTTGCTTCAGCAACTGCTTGATAAATATCCGGATATTTCATTGTATGCCTGTGATTTTACAGATACACTTGCAGAAGAAACCGGTAATAAATTTAAGAACAACGAGGCTTTTAAGGGTTGTCTGCATATCACCGGACTTCCTTCTGAATATAAAACTAATTTTTTTGATGTTGTTTTCCTGATTGAAACGATCGAACATCTTACAGATAATTATCTTCATGCAACGTTAAAAGAGATCTACCGCATATTAAAACCCGGTGGATGCATGGTGATAACTACCCCTAACAATGAGTCAATTGAAAAAAAGTATGTGCATTGTGCAGATTGCGGGGCCACGTTTCATCGAATGCAACACGTAAGAAGCTGGAATGTAAATACGCTTTCGCAAATAACAGATCAATTTGGTTTTAAAAATGTTGAATGTAAGGCGCTAAATCTTAAATGGTACAAGAAAAACGGGGCGCTTCATTATATTTCAGATAAATTAAAGAAAATGGTGAGCGGTGTTGAACCAGAAAACCTGATTTACATAGGAAAAAAATAACAATGACTAACAATTTCACGGAAGAAGTGGCAAGTGGCCAGCGTTTTGAATTTGGAAAAAACTGGACAAATTTTCTTAAGCTGCTGAATGAGGACAGGATAAAAAGTGCGGAACAGTCTTTGACAGCATATGTAGGTGATGTAAAAGGAAAACGTTTTATTGATATTGGCTCAGGAAGTGGTTTATTCAGCCTGGCAGCCCGTCGTTTAGGCGCCATTGTTTTTTCATTTGATTACGACCCGCAGTCATTTGCGTGTACAAGGGAATTAAAGCAACGCTATTTTAAAGATGACGACAACTGGAAAGTAGCACAGGGCTCTGTATTGGATGAAGCCTATATAAAAAGCCTCGGCACATTTGATATTGTATATTCATGGGGTGTATTGCACCACACAGGCAGCATGTGGAATGCTTTGAAAAATGCCGAACAACTTGTTGCCGGCAGTGGTATATTATTTATTTCGCTTTACAATGACCAGGGGAGAATGAGCAAGATATGGACCTTCCATAAAAAAATGTACAACAGGTTACCCGGGATATTAAAAGGGGTTTATGGCTTTATCGTTATGGGCAGTTATGAACTGGTAAGCTTTACCGGAAACCTGTTGCTGCTTCGCCCTATGCGCTATATCAGGTACTGGACAAGATCGGTGGGAAGGGGTATGGATCATTACCACGACCTTATCGATTGGATCGGCGGTTATCCTTTTGAGGTTTCAAAACCTGAAGAGATATTTCATTTCTTTCATGAAAAAGGGTACGAACTTAAAAAACTTAAAACCTGTGGTGGTGGAATGGGATGTAATGAATATGTATTTAAAAAGAAATAAATTCGCTTTTTTGCATTTGTAGAGTGCTCAATTTTTTTAACCCAAGGCAAACAGCATATTTGGCAAAGTCAGTTACAAGAATAAAATTATTAATAGTTGTCCCTACACTTGAGTGTGGTGGACTGGAAAGAAATGTTTCCATCATATCCAATAATATAGACACATCAAAATATGATGTTACCCTGGCTGTACTGAACAATGCAAAACAATTCTTTAAGATCACCAATCCCGATGTGAAGGTTATTGACCTCAAGATCAACAATGTCCGCATGTCGTTGTTTGCCATATTAAAACTTGCAAGGAAGCTACGCCCGGCCATCATACTTACTACCGCCAATCACCTGAATCTTTTCCTGGCTATTTTTAAATGGATGTTTTCCAGGAAGATAAAGATCATAGCCAGGGAATCCAGTATTGTAAGCGTTAACACACAACGTACCTGGAATCCCAGAATATATCATTGGCTGTTGCGTACTTTCTATAAAAAAACAGACCTGATCATTTGCCAATCGGAATACATGCAGGCCGACCTGTTAAAAAATTATAATATAAAAAGGGAACAAACACGCATCATTTATAACCCGGTATTAACTGTTCAAACACCCTGCCCCGAAGATGAACAAAAGCCTTTTGTGAAATTTATTTCAGTTGGCCGTCTTTCTCCCGAAAAAGGTTTCGACCGATTGATCAGGGCTGTATCGCTCCTCAAGATACCATACCAGTTTACCATTATTGGTGAGGGAAGAATGCGGCCGATATTGGAACAAACGATCAGTGATCTGTCGCTTCAGCAGCAGGTTATTTTGGCCGGCAGAAAGACAATGCCATTCAGTGAAGTGACTGGAGTTGATCTGTTTTTAATGGGATCACATTACGAAGGTTTTCCAAATGCCATGCTGGAAGCAACAGCGCTGGGAATTCCTGTTGTGGCTTTTAATGCACCCGGAGGTATAGCAGAACTTTTGGTGAACAAGCAAAACGGCATTTTAGTGGAAGGGAATGAGGAAGCTGTATTTGCAACTGCCATTCAACAGGCACTTGATCATCCATTCGATAAAAAAGGGATCAGGGAAGCAACCCTGCAGCGGTTTAATATAAACGCCGTGATGGAACGGTGGGATAAGGTTTTTGAAGAGTTCAGGTAAAACCTGCTGATTCAATACATTGGTCAGGATAAAAAACCCGCTGACATGAAATTTCTTTTTTCTTTTTTATTCTCTTTATTTTTTTACAATAGCAGTGCCCAATCTTATGTAACAAAGTCGATAAAAGATTTTGGTGCAAAAGGCGATGGCCGTACAGATGATCATGAAGCTTTTGTAAAAGCCTGTGCTTTTTTTAATAACAGGAAGGGCCATGGAAAACTCGTTATTCCAAAAGGAATTTACATTGTTGGCAAACAACGATTCACCGGCAACGATGCGGGCAAAAAGAATATATCTTACACAGGTAATTATGTGCTCGACCTGCACAACTGCACTGGCCTTAGCATTGAAGGAAAACCCGGCGCGGTATTAAAACATCATGACAGTCTGCGTATTGGCACTTTTTCACCGGTAACCGGCGAACCATTCAAAAAAAAGATAGCAGATATACAGGTGAACCCTGAATATTACCTCTATCAATCAAATGCCGGTAGTATACTGTTCATGGATCGATGCAGTAATATTAAGATCACCGGGCTCAAATTGAATGGGAATATAGCAGCATTTAAATTTGGTGGTAACTGGGGAATTGGCCGGAATGCTTTCGAAATGAATCATTATGGGATGCACATCAACGACTCACATGATATTACGATCAGTAATTGTTCCATTGAGAATTTTGCCTGCGATGGTATCTATATCGCTAATCTCGGACAGGAACTAAAAACCTATAAGATCAACATAGATCATTGTAAGGTGAATTATTGTGGCAGGAATGGATTGAGTTGGATTGGCGGTGAAGATATCAGGGTTTCTAATTCTGAATTTTCAAATTCCGGCCAGGGGCTTGTACATGAATCTCCTGCAGCAGGAATAAGTATTGAAGTTGAGAATAGCAGTTTTTGCCGCAAAGGATATTTTTACAATTGCATTGCGCTGAACAATATTGGCTCTGGTTTTACATCGGGTAGTAAGTCGCTCTCGTCGGATGTTTTATTTAAAAAATGTACCGCTGCTTCGCCAGCTTATTATACTGTATTTGTTGATGCTGCTGCTCATCGTTTTGAGGAATGTACTTTTTATGGAACCGTATTGGTTTGGTATAAAACAAGCATCGAAAATGATGGCGTGAAATTTAAGCGTTGCCTCTTTGAAGAAAATTATAAAGGAAAGAAAATGTACGACGGCAATTACCAGTTAGGATTGGAAGCCACTTCTGTACAATTGGATAGTTGTGTTTTTAAAGCATATACAACATCCAGTTATTACCTGGCGGGCCAGGCTAAAGATTGCAGCCCTTCCAATAAGCAAAAGCTGAAAGTTTCCAACTGCACATTTTATAATTATTGTAAAACGGGCTTTAAGTTAAGTGAAGCTGTTGCAGGTATGGCAGGTTATACAGTTTTTTACAATAATAAATTCTATGCACAGCGGGGTGTGATCTTCAGGAACGGTTTTGAATCCAATTGCAATGCAGATGCAGGGAATAATGTATTTCTGCCGATAACTGTTAAATAACAGCCCTCCCCGAAAGGATTTGTGCATATATTTGCGGTTCAAAAAAAGCGCCTGTTAGGGTATAGCTGCCAGCTATTCGTTTCATGAAGCCAAAATTATTGCTCACTATAAATTCAATGCGGTCGGGCGGGGCTGAAAGGGTTGTATCACAGCTTTTAAAGCACCTGCAAAACGACCTGGAAATTCACCTTGCCTTATTTAGCAAGGAGATACAGTACGACATTCCTTCCGATATAAAGATCATAGACCTCGGCCAATCTGAAGCCGACAATCACCTGATGATGCTGCTGAAATTGCCTTACCTATCTTATAAGCTTAGCCGCTATTGCAAAAAGAATGGCATTAAATACAGCGTGGCATTTTTAAACCGCCCCTGTTACGTGAATGCGTTAATGCGAAACTGGTGGGGCTTTAAAGGCCGCACAGTTGTCTGTGAACGAATACATCAAAGCGCCGAACTGGAAACCTATGGTTATTTTAAAAGGATCGCAACAAAATTATTGGTGAGATATGCCTACAGGAGCGCTGACCTTGTATTGGCAAATGCTAAACTGATCAAAGCCGACCTGGAAGAAAATTTTACAGCAGGCAAACAGGTGGATGTAATCTATAACCCAATTGATACAGCAGAACTAAACCTAAAAATGTATGAAGCAGGATCGCTGAACTTTGATCCATCCATTTTTTATTTTATCTCGGTTGGTAATTTCAGGAAAGAAAAAAACTACGGGTTACTACTGGAAGCATTTGCAGGTATCAAAGATTCGTTATGCAAATTAATATTGGTTGGTAGCGGGCCGATGGAAGCAGGCATGCGCCAAAAAGTTACTGCGCTTGGTATTGAATCATCTGTTATATTTTGTGGAAGAGACAACAACCCGTTCAAATACCACCGCCAAAGCCAATGTTTTGTAATGAGTTCAGACGTAGAAGGTTTTCCGAATGTATTGCTGGAAGCATTGGCATGTGGTAAACCGGCAATAGCCACAGATTGCAAATCGGGTCCCAGGGAATTACTCGCACCGGGCACAGATATTTTTTCGCAATTATCAGATCATTTCAGTATTGAAGCGTACGGCATCCTTACGCCTGTAGGAAATGCTGCAGTGCTAACGCAGGCAATGATAAAAATGAAGAACGATGTTTTACTTCGTGAAACCCTTCAACAAAAAGTTACCATTCGGGCAGCTGAATTCGATATACAAATAATCAGGCTTGAATTTCTGAAGGCTTTCCTGGGTTAGCTTTTTTATAGTTGTATAAAATGGCAAGTATGCCACAGGTATAAAATGGAATGAGCGGTAAGCGATACCTGGTAAGGGTTCCGAAGTTAAAAGTTGAAAGCCCGATCAATGAAGCAAAAAGCAGCGAATAGGTGATGCACAGGAAGATAAAAGGATCTTTATAGATCTGTTTAAAAAAGCCGATAAAGCCAGTTTTGATCATCACATATACCGTAAATAATAAAAGGAACAGGCTTTCGAGTGCTGAAAAAAGCATGATGGGTTTTTTAGTCTCCCAGATAAATGGCCGGTAAATAGCGGCAACAATGCCAGCCGGCATCTTTTTGATAAATCCTCCAAGTGTTGGTTCAAACTCACCGAGATCGAAAATAGAACCTTTGTCTGCATCTTCCGCCGTTAAGTAAATACCCTGTTGTTCTTTTACGGTGTCAAACAGTTTTTCCATCGAATAGGAACCCAGTACATCATCGATGCTATCTTCGAATACAAAATACATACTCACTGTAATCAACAACAAAAAAGGTAAGATAAGCCTGCGTAAAAGGCCGTTCTTTATTTTCTTGATCAACAGGAGGATCAGGTAAAAAAGATAGGAAGGAATAAAAGCGGCGATGATATAAACCTTGACAAAGCCAATAATGGTAATGCAGAGGAGCAGGATGAATATGAATTTTATTTTAATATGCTTTTTTACAAATAGCTGGTGGCTGCTGTACAACATCCAGCCAAGGGCTCCCATGCAAATGGTATCTTTTAAGATCCCCGAGCCGTAAACAGCCATCGAAGGAAAAAAAAGAATAATCAATGCCAGTTGTTTATCCCATCCAGGCATTATGTCATTGAAGGCTACCAGCATCTTGAACATGCCTGAATAAGCAAACAAAGAGAAAAATAATGTAACCACCAGGTATCGGTAGAAACTTAGATAAGACAATACCAACGCGAGTTTTTCCACTATCCAGCCTCCCTCAGTACCCATGCCAATGATGCCATGCACATCGCGGCCATAGAAATTATCTTTCAATAAGATCATGAAAGTTTCATTTCCAATCCTGATTTGCCGTTGTATAAGTATGGCATCCTTAAAATAAGTAAGGCTATCACCAAACCCGTAATAATATTGAAGCAATAATCCATAAAAAATGGCGCAAAAAACTTTGAATAAAAATCCCTTGATTAGATATTTTTGGATCAGAATATTATCCTTGTTCCTTTTTTTTATGATATTCAGTATAAACAGGAACAGTGCTAAATATAGTGGTACCAATATCACATCTATCCAGTCTATAATCTCTTTATACATGTATTCCTGATTAAAACATGGCTCCTTTCTTTAAAAGCCGATAAGCAAATTTGAGTTATTTTTACGCTTCCTGCAAAATCACAGCAATATAGTAAAAATGAACTATCGTTTGATGAGAATCACGGCGGCTTCCCTTGCATTAAAGATCTCGGTACGTGGGCAAATGAAATATATGAGCGAACATGGCTTTGATGTGACAATGATCAGTTCGCCCGGACCGGAACTGGAGGAAGTGATCGCTGCAGAGCAATGCCCGCATATTGCAGTGAACATCAGCCGCAAGATTACGCCTTTGGATGATATAAAAACTATATTTCGTTTATACAAGGTTTTTAAAAATCACAAGCCGCAAATTATCCATTCAGAAAATTTGAAAGCGAATTTATTGGGTATGATCGCAGGATGGCTTGCGGGGGTTCCGGTAAGGATACAGACGATGGCGGGACTGGTATCGCCCAATGTCCCTGGCATAAAAGGAAATTTTATCCGCATGGCCGAGATCATTAGTTTTCATTTTGCAACAGATGTTTGGCCGAACAGCATGTCGTCTTTACAATATATGTTGCAGACAAAGATGCTGTCTGCAAAAAAAGCAACTGTAATTGGTGCCGGTTCAACCAATGGTGTCGACCTGGTTAAATATAACAGGGAAGCCATTAAAACGGAAAGGTTGGATGCTATCAGGAAAACGATCCGTTACGAAGTCGGCGACCGTGTTTTATTGTTTGCGGGCCGCATGGTAAAAGATAAGGGTATACAGGAACTGGTTGCCGTTTTTTTAAAATTACAGCAATTGATGCCATCGTTGAAATTAGTGTTGCTTGGTCCGTCAGAAGATGAATTAGATCCTGTGAATGATGAAACAAGGGCAGCGATCAAAAACAATGGATCTATCATTCATATTTCCTGGACAGACGAAGTGGAATATTATTTAGCGTTGGCAGAACTATTCGTATTCCCTTCTCACCGGGAAGGTTTTCCGAATGTATTGATGCAGGCAGGTGCTATGCAGGTGCCCGTTGTATGCTCGGCAATCGTTGGTAATATAGACATGGTGGAAGATAGGGTTAGTGGATTACTGCATGAAGTAAAGCAGGAAGAATCCCTGTACCAGGCTGTGTTGTTTGCATTGAATCACCGGGAAAACATGCACAAGATGGGCCAGACGCTTTACCAAAAAATGAAAAGCAATTACGACCGCAATATTTTATACGCACAATACCGCGATGCATATTTAAAATTAATAAAGGCGAAGGAAAGCTAAAGAAAAACCAGCATGAACAAAGGGAAAATTTATATCATACTTACAGGCGTGCATGAACGAAAGGTTTTCGATCTGTACAATATCCTTAAAAAGCATCATACACAATATGAATTGTTGCTGTTTGATTACAAGGATACTTCATTTTCATTACCGGTTGTTTATACAAAAAAAATATACAAACTTCCCAACGACAATTACCCTCATTTTGAGACAGCACTTTTCAATCCACTGAATGCATACAAAGGCAATACATTTATCTATATCCCATTGCTGGATAATTATAACGGGCTTTTCTACCAGTTCATACAAACTCACCCTGGTTTACTCAGCTTCTTGTTGCCTGATATAAAAAGTTTTAATACAACGATCAATAAGATACAGTTCCAGCTGTTTTGCGAAAACAACCAATTACCTGTACCAGCTTCCTTCACAAAAAAAGATACCCCTTTTTTACAACAGCATTTCAAGCCGCTCATTATAAAGCCCAATACCGGTGCAGGTTCGGTGGGAATATCTTTTATCAACAATGCAGCTGAACTGTCATTACTGGAAAGCCTTGATTTTGAAAATTACCTGGTCCAGGAAAGGATCGATAATATTAATGTTGAAGGCGCTTTCTTTTTGATGCATAAAGGAGAACTGGTTTCCTATTACGGGCATAAGCGCATCCGGGTTTTTCCTGAAACCGGTGGTGTTACCGTTTATTCTGAATACCAATACCAGGAGCCACTGAAAAAAATTGGCGCTGAATTATTAAAAAAATTGAATTGGGATGGAATTGCCATGGTAGAATTCTTATACGACGCTGCAACAAATGATTTTAAGATTATTGAAGTAAATCCGAGGTTATGGGGATCTTTTATGCTGGGCGAATTTGCACAAACCGGTATTATCGAAAATTACCTGAACATTTGCCTGCAACAACCGGTAAAGCATTTCGATCATCGCACAGGAACAAGGATACGATGGTTTTATCCCTTTGACATTTTACTGTATGTGAAACGCAAGGGAAAGATCAAAGATTTTTGGAAATTGGATCGCAGCAACACCTGCTACATCAACTTCACGTATGCCGGTTTTATCCGTTCGCTTATATATATGACGTATTTTACTTTTAATATAAATTCCATCAAAAGATTTTATAAAAAACTGGGTACTGGTAATACTTCAAAATGAATCCGGTTGAATCAGCTAATTTTAATCTTAAATTTTTAGCCGGGAAGGCGCTAAATCTGGCAACATTGATGAAAATGTTTAAACTTCTTCCCTACTTTGCAACGTTCCGGCAAATATTAATAATTTATTAATGCCTATTGTAGTTTTTGATTTTGATAAAACGCTTACAAAAAAGGATACCGTGCTCGGTTTCCTTACCATGGCATCGTCAAAAACTGTCATTCCATTGCGTTTATTGATCCAGCTTTTCTTTGCAGTGTTGCATAAACTCAAATTTATCAGCAACGAACAGCTTAAGAAAGCAGGAGTTGACATTTTCCTGAAAGGCATGCCGGAAGAAGAGATTAAGCGAAAGGCTGGCACCTATTCCGCTGGTATTGAGCTAAATAATATTTATAAAACTGAGTATCTATCAAAATATCCTGCCGCAATTATCGTTACTGCTTCGTTTGAAGATTATGTGCGGCCCCTGTTCCCCGGCAATTTACTGATAGGGGCAAAACTGGGATATAGCGATGGCCTTGTTTCCGGCCTCGCCCAAAACGCTTATGGTAATCAGAAAGTAGCACTTTTACACAAACAGGGAGTCGACTGGGTTGATATTTTTTATACAGATAGTTTCAGCGACCAGGCGCTGATGGATATATCAACGGTGGTTTATCTTGTAAAAAATAACGATATTAAAAAAATTAAAGGATAATTTGCAGCCTTTAAAATGAACGAAACATGAAGAAAACCTTACTGATCACAGGTGGAGCAGGATTTATCGGCTCACATTTAACACGGCTTTTTGTAACAAAATACCCGGATTATCAAATCATAAACCTCGATAAACTCACTTATGCGGGCAACCTGGAGAACCTGAAAGATATAGAGCATGCTCCTAATTATGAATTTGTAAAAGGCGATATCGTTGACATGCCATTTGTAAAAGGTCTTTTTGAAAAATATCATTTTGATGGCGTGCTTCATTGTGCAGCAGAAAGCCATGTAGACAGGTCTATAACTGATCCATTGTCGTTTGTTACTACAAACGTGATCGGTACTGTAAGTCTTTTGCAGGTTGCCAAAGATGCCTGGAAAGATAAAATAGAAGGCAAAGTATTTTATCATATTTCAACCGATGAGGTATATGGTTCATTGGGCGAGGAAGGATTTTTTACAGAAGATACCAGGTACGATCCCCGTAGCCCTTATTCAGCATCCAAAGCTTCTTCCGATCATTTTGTAAGAGCATATTACCATACTTATAAATTGCCGGTAAAGATTTCGAACTGTTCAAATAATTACGGCCCTTTTCATTTCCCTGAAAAACTGATACCGTTGTGCATTCATAATATCATCAATAACAAGCCGCTGCCTATTTATGGCAAAGGTGAAAATATACGTGACTGGCTTTTTGTTGAAGACCATGTTCGTGCAATCGATGTGATATTTCACCAGGGTGTAGTGGGCGAAACATATAATATCGGTGGTCACAACGAGTGGACAAATATTGCGCTGGTAAAGGAATTGTGCAGGCAAATGGATGATAAACTGGGCCGTGAAAAAGGAACCAATGAAAAGCTCATCACTTATGTAACTGACCGGGCAGGCCATGATCTTCGTTATGCCATTGATGCAACCAGGTTAAAGGATGAACTCGGGTGGTTACCATCTTTACAATTTGAAGAAGGGATTTCAAAAACAATCGATTGGTATCTTGGAAATAAAGAATGGCTGGAAGATGTGACGAGTGGCAATTATCAGCAATATTATGATAAGATGTATGGGAAGTGATAGGAAGTTGAATGTTGTTGAATATGGTTGAATGTTGTTGAAAAGGCAGATGCTTTTAAATAATTTTAATTAACCGTAATAAACATTATGTATGGCGTACCAATTTTCATTTGAAAAGTTAGAAGTTTGGCAAACAGCGCGGATATTGGTAAAGGATATTTATCAGTTGACTGAAAATTTTCCTGAGAAAGAGAGATTTGGATTAACGAATCAAATGATAAGGTCTGCAGTTTCTGTATGTGCGAATCTTGCGGAAGGCGCAACACGCAGCTCGTCAAAAGAACAGGCACATTTCACATCAATTTCTTATGGCAGCCTGATAGAACTACTAAGCCACCTTATTGTTTCGACTGATCTTAAATTCATGTCAGAAGAAACCTTGAATGAATTCAGGGAAAAAATTCAACCCCTTTCTGTAAAAATTAATAACCTTCGTAACCAACAATTATCCCTTATTACGAAACTGAAAATAAATTGACAGAAAACGTTACTGTCAATCATAAAATGTTTAACAACATTCAACAACATTCAACCATATTCAACAACATTAAACGTTACAATGAAAGGAATCATACTCGCAGGCGGCTCCGGCACAAGATTATACCCCATCACCATGGGAATAAGTAAGCAGCTGATGCCGATATACGATAAACCCATGATCTATTATCCGCTAAGTACGTTGATGTTGGCGGGAGTAAGAGATATATTGGTGATAACAACACCCGATGATCAGCAGCAATTCATACGCTTGCTGGGCGATGGCAGCCAATGGGGTTGCAATATCAGTTACGAAAAGCAAGAAGTACCCAACGGACTTGCGCAGGCATTCGTGATCGGTGAAAAATTCATCGGCAGCGACAGTGTTGCACTGGTACTTGGAGATAATATTTTTTATGGCAGCCGTTTTGGTAAATTGCTTACGGATGCAGCTGATCCCGAAGGTGCGGTGATCTTTGCTTATGCAGTAAGCGATCCGGAAAGATATGGTGTGGTAGAATTTGATGCTGACTTCAAAGCAGTGAGCATTGAAGAAAAGCCTGACAAGCCAAAAAGTAATTTTGCAGTGCCAGGTTTATATTTTTACAACAACGATGTCGTAAATATTGCGAAGAATATAAAGCCAAGTCCGAGGGGTGAATATGAAATTACTGATGTGAACAGGTACTACCTCGAAAATAAAAATTTAAAAGTAGCTGTACTCGACAGGGGTTTTGCATGGCTGGATACCGGAACATTTGATTCCCTGCATGATGCAAGTGAATATGTAAGGGTGATAGAAAAAAGGCAGGGCCTGAAGATCGGTTGCCTGGAAGAGATCGCTTACAGGATGGGTTTCATCAACAAAGAACAATTACTTAAACTGGCCGAAGGCTTACAAAAAAGTGGTTACGGGGAATACCTGAAAAGTATAATAAAATAGAAAAAGTGCAACTGACAAATATCCGGTTACAGAATCCATTTACAAAACAAACATTAACGATTGCTGAAGATGGCCTTCGCGATGCGACAGGAAATTTTTTTCCTTACAAAAACGGTGCTTACAGGATTGTAACAGACGATAATTATACAGAGAACTTCGGGTTCCAATGGAATAAGTTTGCTGGTACACAGGTTGATAAGGCCAGCAAGCTTCAAATGAGTAAAGTGAGGTTCTTTGCCGAAACAAGTTGGGATAAAGAAGACCTCAGCAATAAGAATGTATTGGAAGTAGGATCAGGAGCCGGACGTTTTTCACAGATCATATTGGATTTTACAACAGCCAATTTGTACTCCGTTGATTATTCAAACGCAGTTGAAGCAAATTATAAAAACAATGGTCCCAGCGAACGGCTGAATCTCTACCAGGCAAGCATCTATGAAATGCCTTTCGAAAAGAACCAGTTTGATAAAGTACTTTGCCTGGGCGTATTGCAGCATACACCTGATTTTGAAAAATCAGTACAGTCGTTGATAGAAATGGCAAAGCCTGGTGCCGAAGTATTGGTTGATTTCTACCCGGTGAATGGTGTATGGACAAAATTACATTCAAAATATATTTTCAGGCCGATTACGAAAAAGATGTCGCATGAAAAATTATATAAAAAAATAGATAACAATATTGACTGGCTGATAAAAGCCAGTCGTTTTTTTACAAAAATTGGTATTGGTAAGTTCACCAATCGTTTCCTGCCCATCTGTGATATTGAAGGAACCATTCCTAAAAATCTTCCTTACGGGCAACTCAGGGAACTTTGTGTACTCGATACCTTCGACATGTTCTCACCCGAACACGACCATCCTCAAAGAATAAATACTGTGGTGGATTGGTTTAAGAAATACGGAATGGAAGAGGTTTGGGGCGGCAAGATTCATTATGAGAACTGTGTGGCATCTGTTGTAAAGGGAATAAAAAAATAAGTGACCAAAATATATAATGTCAACTATTAATAATCTTATCAATCTCAGAAAGAGCCCTGTCGTAAGATCAATTGGCATTTATACGTTCAGTAATTTTTTTGCAAAAGGAGCATCGTTCCTGTTGCTTTTTATTTTTACCAACCCGGTTTATATACTTCCTTCAGAAAATGGACTCCTAAGCCTTTTCAGTAATAGTATGCTTTTCCTGATGCCTTTTATTTCCATGGGTATCATACATTCTACGTCAACAGATTTTTTCAAACTCAAAAAAGAAGAATTCAGATCTTTTTTTTCAACAGGGTTCATCATGCCAGTTACGGTTACGCTGCTGTCTATCGTGGTGCTTTTTTTATTCCGGGGCCTTTTAGAAAAAACCTATGGTATGCCACACATGTTGGTTTGGCTGATACCATTTATCACTTTCCTTACGTTTTGTAATGAGCAGTTTCTTAGCATGATCCGGAACAACAATGAGCCAATGATTTTCTTAAAAGCCAATGTTGCTAAAACACTTCTGGAAATGGGCCTTTCGGTATTATTGGTAGTTTATTTCGCCTGGCGGTGGGAAGGCCGTGTGGCAGGCATCCTCGTCTCTTATCTCGTAGTAACTTTGTATGCTTTTTATTATTTCAACAGCAAAGGATATTTGTTTGGAAAGATCAGGAAGGAATATATCATCAACGAACTCATCTACGCTGTTTCTATCATCGCGATGCAGGGTAGTATTTTTTTTATGAGTGCATCTGACAAATTCTTTTTGTCAGATTTTACTTCAGATCACAATGAAACAGTTGGTATTTACAGCATAGCCTGCACATTTGCTTCTGTTGTTTTTTTATTCAGCTCGGCGCTTATTCAATATGTTTTCCCGAAAATTTACAATTCACTTGCTTCGGAAGAAGTGAATTACGGTTCTATCAGGAAGCACCTGGTATTTTATGTAGGCGTACTGGCCGCAGGAACCTTACTCATCATCCTGCTCACTCCTTTATTATATCATTATTTTATCAATGCAAAATATCACCCTGCATTAAAATATACTTACCTGTTATGCCTGGGTTATTTTTTGTGGGCCGTGAGCTATTTCTTTTATTCGTTCCTGCTCTACCATAAACAGAAGAAAAAATTACTGGCATTGTCAGTTTGCTGCATTGTGGTAAGTCTCTGCTGTAATTATTTTTTCATACAAAAATGGCAGGGGCCGGGAGCCGCATTGGGGGTGTTCACCTGTTATTGTATTGTTTTAATATTAACTTTATTGTTCACAAAGGAATACTGGCAAAAGCTGTTGTCTGATAATGTAAAGAAACAGCAGTCCTAATTCATATCACTGATGAAAGAAGTTGTTTATAAAATACTAGACCTTTTTACAGGAAGCAAAGGCCTGAAGAAAACCATCAATGGCTTTACCATCAAGCTGCCTACACGTTATGTAAATTATTTCCCAGCCAATTACGAAGCAGATAATTTTTCTTTTCTAAGAAAGCATACCGGTTTAGGTGATCATGTGCTTGATATCGGTGCGCATATTGGCCTCTTTGCAGTAGCTGCAGCCCAAATTGCCGGCAGCGAAGGAAAAGTATATGCTTTTGAACCGGCCGATGAAACCAGGCAACTGCTTCAACAAACCATTGCCATCAATCATTTCGAAAATGTGATAACACCTTATGCAGAAGCAATGGGTGCAAAGTCGGGTAAGATAACTTTTTATGTATCTCCTATAAAGGGAGATAACAGTAACAGCCTTGTATCTTACAAGCAAGACAGGAAATTAATTCCTGTGGAAGTGGATATGTTCAGCATCGATGATTTTATTGAGCAAAAAAAAATAAGTAAACCTGCTTTTATTAAAATAGATGTGGAAGGCGCCGAGTATGATGCACTGAAAGGTGCAATTGCAACATTGAAGAACCTGAAGCCAGCCTGTATTGTTGCGATACATCCGGAGCCTATTGCAGCAAAAGGAGATAGCCTGGCAGCTATATACGAGTTGATCATTGGTTGCGGATATGATATCTATTTTGAGAACAGGCTAATCGATAAAACTTTTTTTTGCAACAACAAAGAAATGATCGATTTACATATATTGCCTCATTAACCGACTGAAATCTTTGTACACCTGGTATGAAAAAGACTATCCTTCATTTTATTTATGACCTGGAAAGAGGTGGTGCCGAAACCATGCTGGTAAGGGTATTGAAGGATCTGCATGAATACAATAATATTGTCGTAACACTATACAATGGAAATAAGTTTAAAGATGAACTCGAATGCACTAAATATATTTGTCTTAACCAGGGTTCGCTGTTCTTCTTTCCATTGATGGCGATTAAATTTCGAAGATTGATCAAGCAGTACAATATAGATATTGTGCACACACATTTATTTTGGCCAACATTGATAGCAAGAATGGGGACGCCCAAAAATGTTCCGCTCATCACCACCATCCATGCATTCATTGCAACATCGGTAGAATACAAAAAATGGTATATTCGTTTTCTGGATAAAAGCTCTTACCGCTTAAGAAGATCTGCGATCATTGCTGTTGCAAAAGGAGCCCTGACAGAATATTTTTCTTTTTTAAGGATCAGGCCATACAAAGCCTATGCATTGTACACGTTTGTGGATGTAGATCATTTCAACATTTCAAGATCAACCGCTATAAAAAATGGCGGCGGTTTTAACCTGATCAGTGTCGGAGCATTGCGTTTGCAAAAAAATCATCAATACCTTGTCGAAGCATTCAAGTTACTGAAGGATGAAAATATCAGGCTTCATATTTATGGTACAGGGCCGTTTGAACAACGTTTGCAAAAGGCCATTGATGAATCTGGTGTAAAAATAGAATTGAAAGGAGTGGCAAAGAACATGAATGAAGTACTGCCGGGATACGATCTCTTTGTTATGTCTTCCACCTTTGAAGGATTTTCCCTGGGCGTATTGGAAACGATGGCTATGAAAGTTCCCATGTTATTAAGTGAAATTGTATCTTTCCGGGAACAGTGTGAAGATACTGCCATGTATTTCAGCCTGGATGATGTAAACGATTTTGCGGCAAAAGTAAAACGCCTGGCAGCCGATGAACAGCTTCGTAAGCAACTAAGTGAAAAAGCTTATACCAGGGTGATTGATAATTTTACTTTACAAAAGCATATGCAGCAATTGCGGCAGATATATTTAGAAAATTTAAGTTAACAAGCAAGCAATGGATCCGGAAAAAAATTATTTTGTACACGAAAGCAGCTATGTAGATGATGGCTGCGAAATAGGAACAGGCGTAAAGATCTGGCACTTCTCTCATGTAATGAGCAAGTGTAAGATCGGCGATGGTACCAATATCGGCCAAAATGTAGTGGTAAGCCCGAACGTGACATTGGGAAGGAATGTGAAAGTGCAGAACAATGTTTCTATCTATGAAGGCGTTATCTGCGAGGATGACGTTTTCCTGGGGCCGTCGATGGTTTTCACCAATGTCATCAATCCAAGAAGCGGTGTCATTCGCAAACATGAATATAAAGTTACGCTGGTAAAAAAAGGAGCCAGCATCGGTGCCAACGCAACGATTGTTTGCGGAAATGAGATCGGTGAATTTGCGTTCATCGGTGCCGGGGCAGTGGTGACAAAACCTGTACCGGCCTATGCTTTGATTGTTGGGAATCCCGGCCGCCAAAAAGGATGGATGAGTGAATTTGGCCACAGGCTCGTGTTCAACGAAAAAAATATCGCCGTGTGTGAAGAAAGCAAACAGGAATATTTCCTGGAAAATAATATCGTGAAACGAATAAAATAACATGAAAAATTTTGCATTGATAGGAGCGGGAGGTTACATTGCGCCGCGTCATATGAAGGCGATAAAAGATACCGGCAATAATTTAATTGCGGCGCTCGACAAGCACGACTCTGTTGGTATTTTAGACAGTTATTTTCCCGAAGCAAATTTTTTTACTGAATTTGAAAGATTTGATCGCCACCTGGAAAAACTGAAACGCCAGAATATCAAAACAGATTATGTAAGCATTTGCAGTCCGAATTATTTGCACGATGCCCATATCCGGTTTGGTTTACGCATCGGTGCCAACGCCATTTGCGAAAAGCCATTGGTATTGAATCCATGGAATATAGATGCGCTGGAGGAAATTGAAAATGAAACGGGCAAAAAAGTATTTACTATTTTACAATTAAGATTGCATCCTGCCATTATAGAATTGAAAGCAAAAATTGATGCAGCGCCAAAGGATAAAAAATTCGATGTAAATCTGCAATACATCACCTCAAGAGGAAACTGGTATCATACCAGCTGGAAAGGTGATATTCAGAAAAGTGGTGGTATTGCCACCAATATCGGCGTTCATTTCTTTGATATGCTGATGTGGATCTTTGGTTCCGTAAAACAAAATCTAGTATCTCAGCATACCACAGATACAGCTGCCGGCATGCTTGAACTGGAACGTGCGAATGTGAACTGGATGTTAAGCATCAATGAAAACACGTTGCCTGCTGCTGTTCGAGCTGCAGGTAAACGTACCTTTCGTACGCTAAGTATTGATGGAGAAGAATTTGAATTCAGTGATGGCTTTACAGAATTACATACACTTTCTTATTCCAATATTCTTTCAGGTAAAGGATTTCCTTTATCAGAAACAAGAAGGGCAATACAATTGGTGCATGACATCAGGAATGCTGCCAAAAAATAGAAATACACCGTTCATAATAATAAGCAACAGGTAATTTTGCCGGGTAACCGGTAATAATATAATATAGAAATGTGCGGAATAGCAGGAATCATTCATAAAGATAACCGCGAAGTGCACGTGGGTGCTTTAAAGAAAATGACAGATGCATTGAAGCATCGCGGTCCGGATGGCGAAGGGCAGTGGGTAAATGAAACCGGTAATACCGGACTTGGCCACCGCAGGCTTTCAATCATCGACCTGAGTAATGCAGCATCACAACCTATGCATTATATGAATAGGTATAGCATCGTTTTTAATGGAGAGATCTACAATTACCTTGAATTAAAAGAATCCTTATTACAACAAGGTTATTCCTTCACAACTTCTTCCGATACAGAAATACTCATTGCATATTACGACTGGAAAAAAGAGGCATGCCTGCAGGTATTCGATGGTATGTTTGCTTTTGCACTCTACGATAATAAAGAGCAAAAGCTATTCTGTGCCCGCGACAGGTTTGGCGAAAAGCCTTTTTATTATCATTATAAGCCAGGGCAGTATTTTTATTTCGCAAGCGAGATGAAAGCACTTTGGGCTGCCGGGGTTGAAAAAAATGTTGACCCTGTTTTTATTTATAATTACATCACAGGGGGATTTTTATACGATCCTTCTGATCTTTCTAAAACTTTTTACAATAATATTTATAGTCTCGAAAATGCCCATTACCTTCAACTTGATACGGTAAACATAAAATTTTCAACGAAACAATATTGGAATATTGATCTGCAACAGGATTTCGATCCGGTATCAACTGAAAAAGTAAAAGAACGATTCAGGTTTTTGATGTTACAATCAGTTGAAAGAAGATTGAGAAGTGACGTACCTGTTGGAAGTTCATTGAGTGGTGGACTGGATAGCTCATTGATCGTTTCATTGATCGAAAGGATCAATCAAAATAAAGTTCCTCAAAATACTTTTAGTGCCAGGTTTCCGGGATTCAAGAAGGATGAAAGTGCATACATGGATATGGTAATTAAAACTACCAATGTTATTCCCCATGCAGTTATTCCCGGTGATGATGGATTGATCAAAGAAATAGATACAGTCTTTTATCACCAGGAAGAACCATTTGGTTCATCCAGTATTTATGCCCAATATTGTGTGATGCGGCTCGCAAAGGAAAATAATGTGACAGTATTATTAGACGGGCAGGGTGCCGATGAAGTACTGGCTGGCTATCATAGTTATTTCCCTGTTTATTTTAACGAACTGAAGAGGACAAATAAGGCCTTATACGGCAAAGAGAAAAATGCCTATGAGCATATGTTTGCCGATACACACAATTACACAGCCGAAAGTTCTTCAATGCTATCGATTATACGGCAATATTCTCCGGCCGCAGTAAAGCAATTAAAAATATGGAGGCAATTAAAAAGGCAATTAAAAGACCGGGAATTCAGTAAAGATTTTTTCTCAACCTACCGGGGAAAGCAATTTATTGAGCCACACATGCCTGCGACGTTAAATGCCTATTTAAAGCAAAATGTTGCTCCCTCGTTGCACACTTTGCTAAGGTATGCCGACAGAAACAGTATGTCGCAGAGCCGGGAAGTGCGTATGCCTTTTCTGAATGACGAACTGGTATCATTCATATTTTCTTTACCGGCTTGTTATAAAATAAAAGATGGCTGGACTAAATGGGTCATGCGTTATTCCTTTGAGGAGTGGATGCCTAAAGAGATTGCCTGGAGAAAAGATAAGATAGGGTTTGAGCCACCACAGCAGGACTGGATGGCAAATGACGATTTTAAAAAGCTGATCATGTCGAATATTGAATTATTGGTTAAAGAAAGAATACTTGATAAAACAGTTTTGAATAGGCCTGTTATTGCCCAACAGGTAAACGATACAGGTAATAACCATACCTGGCAATATTTGATGGCAGGAAAAATGCTGGAGGGTTAATCAACAACCGGTATCTTAGTGAGATTATGATGCAATCCGTTTTTTATATCATTCCAACAGCCGGCATCGGCGGTGCAGAAAAACGTTTTATAGAACTTTGTTGTTATCTCTGGAAAAATGAACCTTCATTTAATTTTAATCTAATCATTTCAGAACAACTATTCGCCGCAGCTTCGAGTAATAAAAAATTGAATGAACAGCTACTATTCAATCAACATAAAATAAAAGTCTACAGCATCTCTTTTAACGAATCGGTTATCAGTTTCCAGCAAAAACTATACAGCTTTGTTTGCGAGCATACAAAGTCAACCGATATTTTACATTTCGTACTTTCTTTCCCAACTTATATTTTCCCATTAAAGCACAGCAATACTGTTTATTCATTAACGGAAAGTAGCCTGGATAATGTAAATATTAAAGGCAGGTTGTTGTACCTGCTGAATGTAATGCGCTCCAAATATGCTGATATACTGGATCCTGTGGTTCATCAAAAGCTATGCAAGTATTTTTTTTATAAGAAAAAACGCATCCTGCTTACCCCGGGCAGTTTCACAGATATCAATTTGTTCAAACCAACAGATGATCTTAAAAAAGAAAACTGGTTTGTCTTCCTGGGAAGATTCTTCTTTGTAAAGCAGGTAGTAGAACTTTTAAAACAGATACCTGCTATCTGTGAAGAGATTGATGCTGCAGGTTATTCCGGCTATAAATTTATATTTATAGGATACGGGCAACAAGCGCAGGAGATGCAGGATATACTTCGTTCGGAAATTTATAAAGATCTGCCCATAGAAATTAAAATGAGCAATGAGCCCGAAGCCATACTGGCTAAGAGCAAAGTTTTTTTCTCGCTGCAGTTGCACAATAATTATCCGTCTAAAAGTTTACTGGAAGGATTGGCGGCTGGTAACATTGCGTTGGTGACAGATGTGGGTACCACACGCATAATTGCAAAGCCGGAATTCTCTTATTATGTTCCGGAACATTTTTCTGCAACCGATATAGCCACGCAACTTATTTCAATACTATCTTTGAGCGAAGATTCCCTGCAAATGAAATTAAGATCAGCAAGGAGTTTTATTGAGAATAATTTCACTATACAGGCTTCTGCAAAATATTATACGGGGCTCTACAGGAAGTTTCAATAACCAGTAAACATTATGCTATTTTACTCAAAGCAGGATAAGGCGATTTTATTATTTCATCGTGTATTTCCGGAGCGCGATCCTTTATGGGATCCTATTGATCCTTCCCTGTTTGCTGAAACACTGAAGTACATGCGTAAGAATTTTCATGTTATTTCACTTGATGAATTATTGTTTGAAAAAAATATTCAATCAACAAAACCTTTGGCGGCACTCACATTTGATGACGGTTACCGCGACTTTATAGATTTCTCCATACCCATCATGGACAAGGCAGGAATGACTGCATCTATGTTCATCGTTACAGATTGTATTGATAAAGGTATGCCCACCTGGACTTATATCGTTGATCATATATTTGCCCATTCGGCAAAGATGGAATGGAAAGGTTACGATCCTTTGCTACTGCCAGACCAATTCAGGAAGATCAAATGGGAAAATCGTGAAGCAAAGATGAACTATTGCCGAAAATTTAAACAATACATTAAGTGGATTCCATCAACAACCCGGGATGTTATTGTAAAAAGCCTGCTGGAGAATTTTAATGATGTACAATACCCACCGGGCATGATGATGAACTGGCATGAAATAAGACAAATACAATCCGCAGGATTCAGCATTGGCTCACATTCTGTAACGCATCCTTCACTTGCTACCATCAAAGATGAAGACAGTATAAGATTTGAAATGGAAGAATCAGCTAATAGAATTAAAGCAGAAACAGCAAAATCACCCCAAATATTTTCTTATCCTGTGGGGAGCTATGACGAACGTGTTAAAAAAATAGCGGAGGAAACAGGTTACAAGGCTTCACTGGCAGTTGATTCTAAAATGTATGATCCTTCAAAGCAGGAAATGTTTGAAATACCCCGAATAGAACTGTACAACGAAAGTTGGTTAAAAACAAAAATGAGGATCAATGGTGTTTATGGGTACCTGAAAAAAATATACAAATAATGAAGATCATACTTCTTTGCGATGCAAATCAAAACCAGGTTGCTTTGGCAAATAAGATAGCTGACAGATTTCAGCTAAGCGGAATCGTAATTGAAACACCGGCATCCCGAAATAAAAATACACCTGACTTATCGCAGTTATTTGAGAAGTTTTTGAATAAAACAATTTTTATAGCACAACGCAGGGCCTGGTTTGGTATGCTGGGATATTATAAAAAGACTTATCCTGCTTTTCCGAAAACAGAAACCATTTTTGTAAATAATATTAATGAAGATGTAACCATCGCATTCATCAATCAGATAAAGCCCGATCTGCTGTTGGTGTCTGGAACTTCTCTTGTAAAAAAGAAACTACTGTCATTACCTATCCCATTTGGTATAATCAACCTGCATACAGGCTTATCACCCTATATTAAGGGAGCACCCAATTGTACCAACTGGTGTATTGCAGGCAATAAATTGCACTTAATAGGAAACACGGTGATGTGGATAGATGCGGGCATTGACAGTGGCGACTTGCTTTATACGGCACTTACTCCTTTAACAGGCCAGGAAAGCTTATTGGAACTTCATATTAAAGTAATGGAGCATGCACACAAGATGTACCTTGATGCAGTGCAAAAGATCAGAGATGATTTCAGCAACTGTTCACGCGTAAAGCAATCCAGCATTGCAGCAGGAACAGTATATTTCAACAAGCAATGGAACTGGAAGGCCAAACTTTCACTAATTAAAAACTTCAAAAAACTACCTGCTTATTTCACGTCTGAACAATACCAGGCCGATAAGGCCGCTGTTGTTACAGTTGATTTATAGTTATCTGTTTCATAATACGTCTGAATGATGCGTTATGGGTTGCATAATTCATTAATTTCGCCTTTGCTAAAAATAAGATTCATGTGCGGTATCGCAGGATTTATTGATTTCAACAATGTTTCATCTCTGGATATACTAAAAAGGTGTACCGATGTGCTTTCTCATCGTGGGCCTGACGGAAGCGGCTACGAGTTTTTTCAAAACGATCATTGCCAGGTAGGGCTTGGCCACCGGCGTTTATCTATCATCGATCTCAGCAATGCAGCTTCACAACCTATGTGGCATAAGAACTGCTGCATCATCTTCAACGGAGAAATATATAATTACGCAGAAATAACGAAGGAGCTTGAAAAATCAGGTCACCAGTTTCTTACCCATTCAGATACGGAAGTGATATTGCACGCATGGGACGAATGGGGAGCTAAGATGGTAGATCATTTTATCGGCATGTTTGCTTTCGTTATCTACGATAAAGAAAAACAAACATTAACCTGCTTCCGCGACCGTGCAGGTGTGAAGCCGTTTTTTTATTACTGGAAGGATGGATTGTTCATGTTCGCTTCCGAATTAAAAAGTTTTCACCAACATCCTGCTTTTGAAAAAGAAATTAACCAGCAGGCGTTGCACCAGTTCCTGCAATATGGTTATATCATGGCTCCGCTATCTATCTTTATGTATTCGCATAAACTGGTGCCGGGCCATTACCTCAGTTTTTCAACAACAAAGAAAAATTTTTCCATTGATAAGTATTGGGACGTATATGATTTTTACAATCAACCCAAACTCGATATTGGTGCAAACGAAGCAAAAGACCACGCAGAGAAATTACTGATTTCGGCTTTCCAGTACCGCATGGTTGCAGATGTGCCGGTAGGCGTGTTTTTAAGTGGTGGTTACGATAGCACAGCAGTAACAGCGATATTACAGGCGCACCAACAGGAAAAATTAAAGACCTATACCATTGGATTTTTTGAAGAAGACCACAATGAAGCTGAATTTGCAAAGAAAGTAGCAGCGCATTTGCAAACAGATCATACTGAATATTATTGTACGGCGAAGGAAGCGCAGGGCATCATTCCTGATATTCCGTTTTATTGTGATGAGCCATTCGGCGATGCATCCATTATTCCAACAACACTCGTCAGCAAACTTGCACGAAAAGACGTAACGGTTGCATTAAGTGCCGATGCAGGCGATGAAACTTTTGCGGGCTATAATAAATATCCTCTGGCGCTTGATTTTCTTAGAAAGATCAACCTGGTGCCTGACATGTTTAAAAAAACGGCGGGCAAAATATTGAAGCATATTCCCAATGTTTTGCTGGAAACCATATCCGGTAATTCTGCGGTAGAAATAAAAAAGCAACGGCTATCAGATCTTTTTCAACAGCAGTCTATTTCAGCATCTTCGATCATGGATGTGTTGCTTTCGCAGGTGTATACAAGTCAGCAACTTGAAAGCCTGCTTTCGAGTAAGGTTTTTAAACCTGAATCATTTTTTGATTCTGAAAAATTATTGAACCCTTCTTTGGGTGAGATAGATAAAATGCTGGCAGTAGATTATAAAACGTATATGCCCGATGATATCCTGGTGAAAGTAGACAGGGCAGGCATGAGTACATCACTGGAAGGAAGAGAACCATTGCTCGATCACCGCATCATAGAATTTGCAGCAAGGCTTCCGGAAAATCTAAAGATGAAGGGCAGTAATAAAAAATACTTACTCAAAGAGATCGTACACGATTATGTTCCGAAAGAGATGATGGAACGTCCCAAAATGGGATTCGGTGTACCTGTTTACGATTGGCTTCGCGGCGACCTTCGTTATTATGCCGATGAGTATATGAATGATGCTGCTTTTGAAAAACATGGTTTGTTTAAATTGGATGGCGTTCGCCTGGTAATAGATCAATTCTATAAGGGCGACCGAAATTACAACAACCTTTTCTGGTACCTGCTCATGTTCCAGATGTGGTATAAAAAGTGGATGGCATAAGCAATTCAAATAATCCCTGATGAAGCATATTCTTTTCATTTCTTATGATGGCATGACCGACCCGCTGGGCCAAAGCCAGGTGATACCCTATTTATCAGGCCTTACAAAATTTGGTTACCGTTTTACAATTTTAAGTTGCGATAAACCCGAAAGATTTGCAGCCAATAAACAGTATGTTGAAAGACTGCTTAGCGGGTTACCTATTGAATGGGTTAGCATTCCTTACCACAAAAACCCACCCGTACTTTCTTCTATATTCGATTATAAAGCATTAAAAAAAAAGGCAAAAGCGCTTCATGCAAAAGATCCTTTCGATATGGTGCATACAAGGCCCGGGCTTCCCACACTGGTTGCCTTGTGGATAAAAAAAACATACGGCATTAAATTTCTAAATGATGTGCGTGGATTTTGGGCAGATGAACGGGTAGATGGCGGCATGTGGAATCAACAAAATCCGGTGTTCAAGGCTGTGTACCGGTTCTTTAAGAAACATGAATATGAATGTTTGGAGAAAGCAGATTATGTTACTTGCCTTACTTACGCTGCAGAAAAAGAAATGCACTCCTGGAAGAATATTAAGAAAAAGCCATTGCTGATAGAAGTAATTCCCTGCAGTGCCGATCTTGAATTATTTGATCCGGAAACTATTAACCAGGAGATTAAAGAAAAATTCCGCACAGAATTGAAGATAGAATCCGGCGATATGATCTTTACTTACCTCGGTTCTATTGGTGGCTGGTATCTCACAGATGAAATGATGCGATTGTGTAAAATGATCGCTGCAAAAGTACCTGCCGCAAAATTCTTATTCATATCGCCGCACCGGCATGAAGTTATTGAAGCAGCTGCGGCAAAACAGGGATTGGATGCAGGCAGGATCATTACCAGGCAGGCAAGCAGGCACGAAGTTCCGGTGCTATTATCTTTCAGTACTTATTCTTTTTTCTTTATCAAGCCTTGTTATTCAAAGATGTCATCTTCGCCAACCAAACATGGGGAGATTATGGCTATGGGTATTCCTGTAATTACCAACAGCGGTGTGGGTGATGTTGCGGAGATCGTTTCAAAATATAATGCTGGTTATGTGGTGGATGATTTTTCGGAAAATGCATTCAACGATGTAGTAAACAAAATAGCGACTGAAAATAATTTCAACAAAGACGAAATAAGAAAAGGTGCTTTTGATTTTTATGCATTGCCGGAGGCTATCAATCGTTATCAGAAAGTTTACAAAGCTGTTTTTAGTTCCTGAAACTGTTAAGCCTTTCTTCCAATAGCATGATAAAAGGGAGAAAGCGGGCTTATTACAATTTGCTGCAATCCACAATTACCCATCATTTCCTCCACCTGTTTTTTAGAAAACCGTTGTTCAAGCCTGGTTCCAAATTTATCCAAAGCATCATTGCGTATCACAAAAAAGGATTTATTGTTGTAGGCGCTCAGTGGCATGTAAGTTGCAATTTTTCTTAGGCCGATCAGAACCAGGAACCTTACCCACAATACCAGCGGCATATAAATAACGATGGCCAGTATATCGCAAACAAAGCGTTTGGTGCCGGCCGGCAACCTGCAAACAACTTTCCTCAGCAGGTTGCTTAACCAGTACAATGTTTTGAACCACCAGCCTCTTGTTTCAAGATTGTGGTACAGGTAGCAATAAAAATAACCACCTTTCTTAACTTTCTTTACACAATCCTTCATCGCCTGTTGTGTATCGGGAATATGATGAAGCACCCCTACGCTCATCGCAAAATCAAAGGTCTCATCATCAAATGGGATCGTTTCTGTGCTAGCTTTAGAAAGCCGTACATTTTCAATTTTACCGAGTAATTTATCGGCAGCGAAGATGGCATTGCTCGGATCTATTGCTTCTATGAAACCAACTTTTTGCGTCAGGAATTTTGTCCAGCGGCCGGTACCGCAACCAATATCAAGTGCGTAAGTGTTTTTATGTACGATCTGGTCATTCAACAGGTCAAAATATTCTTCGGAAATTTCTGCAATGATCTCATCCGAAAAATCATGAAATTTAAGCCACTCATCACCAAATGAACGCACCACTTCATTGTCAATATTTTCACCTTCGGTAGAAAATACTGCAATATCGCGGTTAACGGCATTGATGTATTTTAATGGTTGCTTGTTATAAGTAGCTTTCATTTTTTTCGAATGGGCAAAAATAAGGGATAACCTTCTTTGCAGGAACTCTAATTTTACTGCTGTGAACAATGAAAGAAAGTTTATTTTACTTTTACAGCATACATATCTAAAACAGCAATTCTAAACATGGCTTACCGTTATTTAATTATCGGATCAGGGTTTTCGGGATCAGTGCTTGCAAATTGTCTTGTAAAAAATTTAGATTGCCAGGTTGATATACGTGATGAAAGAGATCATATTGCCGGTAACTGCCATACTTCACGTGATAAAGAAACGGGCGTCATGGTCCACCGATATGGTCCACATATTTTTAATACCGATAAAAAAGAAATATGGGACTATGTGAACAGTTTTGGAGAATTCAGGCCTTATGTTCACCGGGTAAAAGCATTGAGTAAGGGAAAGGTTTATCCGTTACCTGTAAACCTGCTTACCATCAACCAATTCTTTAATAAAAATTTTTCACCAAAGGAAGCAAAGAATTTCATAGAAACATTGGGCGATAAGTCAATTACAGAAGCCAATAACTTTGAAGAACAGGCCTTGAAATTTATTGGTGAAGATCTTTATAAAGCATTTTTTTACGGTTATACTAAAAAGCAATGGGGATGTGAACCAACTGAACTACCCGCATCCATTTTAAAAAGAATACCTGTGAGGTTTAATTACGATGACAACTATCACAACAATCTTTATACAGGTATACCGGTGGATGGATATACGGCGATCATTCAAAAGATGATTGACCATCCTGATATCAACGTATACCTGAACACAAAATATAATCCCAGTGATGATGTGAGCACCTATGATCATGTTTTCTATACCGGCCCTATTGATGCATATTTCAATTACAATGAAGGAAGGCTTGGCTACAGAACAGTTACATTTGAAAAATATTATGCCAATGATGATTACCAGGGTGTAACACAAATGAATTTTTGTGATGAAGCTGTTCCATACACAAGGATCGCAGAACACAAACATTTTACGCCCTGGGAGCAACACGATAAAACAGTTTATTTTAAAGAGTTCAGCAAAGAAACAGGCGCAGATGATCTACCCTATTATCCTAAACGCTTAGCCGCTGATAAAAAAATAATGGAGCAGTATCGTATACAGGCGCAATCATTAAAAGGAATTTCATTTTTAGGAAGACTGGCAACTTACCGTTATATGGATATGCATCACGTGATCGGTGAAGCCATGCAGTTTGCCGGTAATTTTATTTCAAGCCTTCAGAACAAAGAGCCACTGCCGGTTTTTTCCAACGAAGAAAATTTTTAGTTTTCAAAATGCCCCGAAGAAAAAAAATATTGGTCATTTGCCCTCATCCCGAAAACATTGCACCGGGCCAGCGGCTGAAGTATGAGCAATATTTTGATCATTGGACTGAACATGGTTACGACGTTAAAGTTTCTCCCTTCTTCTCCAGCAGGATGCAAAGTATCCTATATAGTAAGAGCAATAAGTTCGAAAAAACATTCTGGGTATTGCGTGCATACGTTAAAAGGATCGTTACGCTTTTCACCTTAAAAAAATATGATCTGGTGTATGTTTTTTTATGGGTAACACCCTTTGGTTATCCATTGATGGAAAAACTATATGTAACCATGAATAAGAATATGGTATATGACATCGATGATGCCATTTTCATGAAAGCAAAAAGCATCATGAACAGGTCAATTGATTTTATACGGGGCAGGAGTAAACCATTTTTCTTAATGAAACATGCAAAACACGTAATCGCCTGTACCCCTTTCTTAACGGAAGTTGCAGTAACCTATAACGAGCATGTTACAGATATTTCTTCCACCATTAATACAGACACTTATCTGCCTGATAACAATTACCGGAATGACCATAAGATCGTTTTAGGCTGGAGCGGTAGTCACAGTACTTCACCATTCCTTTATCTTTTGAAAGATGTATTGCTGGAACTGAATGAAAAAGTTTCTTTTAAACTGCTGGTAATGGGTGATGCTTCATTTAATATCGAAGGTCTGGATGTGGAAGCTATTTCCTGGACCGTAGACGATGAAGTGCCAACCTTACAAAGATTTGATATCGGATTATATCCTCTTCCCCTTGACAATAAATGGGTACTTGGTAAAAGCGGGTTAAAAGCCTTGCAGTATATGGCAGTTGGCGTACCCGTTGTTGCCACTGCTATTGGCGCCAATTACAGGATAATCGAAAACGGTAAAACCGGTTTCCTCGTCAAAACTAAAGAAGAGTGGTTAGCCAAACTGCTCTTGTTAATGAACGACCCGGAATTAAGGAAAAATATTGGCCAGGCTTCCCGCCAAAATGTTGAACAAAATTATTCCATCCATTCAACTGCACCCGTTTACCTCTCCATCATCGAGCAATCCAGCAGGAAATAGCCCCAGCGCATCGTATTTTTACAGACCCGTTTCGTATTAATACCCAATCTTATCCCTTATACAATAAGGGGTTAGCTGCTGCGTTATAGCGTTGTCCAATTATCTATTTAAAACCAAAATCCATACTTATGGAGAAGGCGATAGCCGTGGTTGTGTCTTATAACCGCCAGGAACTTCTTTCAGAATGCATCACAGCGCTCAGGAATCAAACCCGCAGGCCTGAAGCTATCCTGGTTGTAAATAACGGCAGCACAGATAATACGGAAGAATGGTTGCAGCAACAGCCAGACGTTTTTTTCATCACACAAAGAAATATAGGTTCAAGCGGTGGTTTTAATACCGGTATCACCTGGGCATTCAAGCATGGCTATTCATGGATATGGTGTATGGATGATGATGGTTATCCAAAAGAAGATGCGCTTGAAAAATTATTGTTACATGAAACGCATGAACGTTCATTGCTTAATTGTGCAGTGTTGAATAAAGAAGACAGGAAATCTTTTGTGTGGAAAACCAAAGAATATAAAACGATTGATGAAGTGGATGTTGATATCATTCCTGGCATCGGCCATCCTTTCAACGGTACGTTGCTTCACCGTGCGATCGTTGAGAAAGTTGGGGTTCCAAAAGCAGCACTATTTCTTTGGGGTGATGAGACTGAATATTATTACCGCATTGTAAAGCAACATAAATACCCTGTTTATACCGTTCCTTCAAGCATTCATTACCATCCTGCTTCTGCTTTTACTTTTAAAAAAGACTGGGATCATAAAACTTCCTGGAAGATGTATTTCTATGTGAGGAACAGGTTGCATGTACACAATGCCAAATTTACCAATAAGCTGCTGGCACTGGTTAATTATTCATGTTTCCTGCTTGCTTTTGCTGGTATCATCATGGTTTACCAGAAAACAGACAGGCGTAAAAAATTAAATTTCATGATCTGGCCGATGACCGATGCACTTAGCAATAATTTTTCGGCTACACCGCCTGATATATTGAAAAGGCTTAGCCAGACTTCTTCCCGAACATCAGATGTTGGTACAAATGGTTATTTGAAAAATATATGGCATGCCATATCATCGCCGTTTTCTGTACAACGTTCTCGCAATGCAGCAAACATATAGATTAATAAATATCGTTTAAACCCCTGAAACCGCAACGGCCTGGATTTTATCCGGGCTTTTTTTTGTTTTCTTATTGAACTCAAGTATGAGAAAGAGTGAGATCAGATAGAACGGTATGCCCGGGATCTTATATCGCACAAGGGTACCAAAATTTAACGTGGTAGCTCCTACAAACAACGCAAAGAGCAGCGAATAAAAGAAGCAGTATAGCACCAGCGGACTTTTAAATACCGTCTTAAAAAAGCGTATGATGCCAACTTTCTTAAATGTATATAAAGTAAAGATCATTAAGGCAAGGCTTTCAAGGGAAGAAAGCAGCGTAGATAGTTTTTTCGATTCCCAAATAAAAGGACGGAATAAAGTTGCTACGATAGCTGCTGGTGCCATTCTGGCAAGACTTCCAGGGCTTCCATCAAATTCTACACCAAGTGAAAAGTTTGATTGAACAAATTCCGACTGGTTCTCATAATTCGTCTGGTAATTCTTAATACTTTCACTGATCCCTTTGGAAGCATAGCTGCTCAGCGCTCCTTGTATGCTGCTCGCTATTTTTACAAACCCCAATACACTTCCTAAGATAAAACCCAGTACCAATAAGGCTTTTACGACGGGGTTCTTAACAAGGTTTACATTTTTCAAGATGAGGAATAATATAAAGAATGGCAGGTATGCAACCAGGATATATACTTTTAAGGAGATCAGCAAAAAGCCAAAAATGATCAGCAGGATCAGGTTCTTTACCAGGTTGTTCTTTGTATAAAAAATGCTGTACAATGAATAAGTGATCCAACCCAATGCACCGGTGCAAATTGGGTCTTTTAATATCCCCGAACTCCAGAAGACAAAGGTGGGTAAGTAAATAATAGCAATGGCAAATTGTTTGTGCATGTGTGGATATTGCTCATAAAAAAACCTGAACAGCCTCCATATCCCTGTAAAGGAGATCATAGAAAATATAAGGTTAATGGTCATGAACTTTCCGAAGGTAAAAAAACTGAATATAGCCACCAGCCTCGTTACCATAAAATTACTTTCTTCATTAAAATACCCGAGGTTACTGATATTCGTGAGTAAGGCTTCGTCAAAATCTGCACCACTGCCAAAGATGAGTTTGATATTGGCCGGGTCTTTTATGATCAGCTTTGCAATGTTGATCCCTTCGGGATAATACAAGCCCGTGGTATCGCCGGGAGATAGATAAATGACGAACAAGCAAAAAGCGAATGTGCCAAAAACTTTAATCCAGAAAGCCTGTTTGTGGTATTTTCTTAAGATCGGGCTATCATATTTTTTTCTCCTGGCAGTGAAAATGATATTAAAAATAATAACGTAGATGAAGAAACATATGAAATCGAGAAAATCCATCGGGTTACTTAAATCGTTGTTTGGTTTTTAAAACTGTTTGTTCAGTGTTGCAACAAATTTATCCTAAATTATCGTTTGCCATTCAATAATATGCAGTTATTTTGTTTAAAGTAAAGCTTTTATAAATGTGTGGAATTGCCGGGTCGGTAAATTACCCCTTATCATATACAACCATTGATTCAGCAATGCACCATCGGGGTCCCGATGGGCAACAGGGTTATGCCGATAGCAATGTTGATCTTTTTCATCTTCGCTTATCCATTGTAGATATTGAGGGCGGGGCACAGCCTATGCAACTCGAAGATCGATTCACTATCATCTTCAACGGGGAGATCTACAATCACAATGAAATACGAAAGCAATTCAAACTGGAAGGGAATACACATTCCGATACTGAAACACTCCTGCTCCTCTACCGGAAATTTGGTAAGGATATGCTGGAACACCTCGATGGCATGTTTGTATTTGTAATCTACGATAAGCAGGAACGAAAACTCTTCATAGCAAGGGATCGTGCCGGGAAAAAGCCGCTGTATGTATTCAACGACGGGCAAAAGATCATTTTCGCAAGCGAATTGAATTGCCTGAAACACTTGTTACCGCTGGAAATAAACAAAGCGAATTTTTATCATTATGCAAGGATGGGCACGTTTTACAGGAACCTTACACCCTATAAAAATGTATCAGAGCTCGCCGCAGGTACTTACCTGGAAATAGATTGTACCAATTTAGATTGTACAGAAAAAAAATACTGGGATATACATGATTTCTATAAAAGTAATAGTGGCGACAACTTTGATGAAAGCAATGAAAAAATAAATAACTACCTCCGGCAGGCAGTGAAAAGAAGGATCGATTCCAGCGACCTGGAAGTAGGTTGCTTCTTAAGCGGAGGTATCGATAGCGGTCTGGTTACTGCAATCGCAAGCGAATACAATAACAAACTAAGAACCTTTACCGTTTCATTTAAGGGAACATATGACGAAGCTCCGTTGGCAAAACTGGTAGCTGCAAAATACAATACCCGCCATACAGAAATAGATATTTCATTTGAACACCTGCTGGAAGATGTTGAAGCGATCCTTCAGAATTATGGCGAACCTTTTTTCGATAGTTCAGCTATTCCTTCCTATTATGTAAGCAGGGAAGCAAAAAAGCATCTCACCGTAATATTGAATGGCGATGGAGCAGATGAATTGTTTGGCGGCTACAGGCGCTACGTTCCATTCTCAAAATATGATTTCTTTAAAAAGAACCTTTTTGTAAAGCATACGGCAGGCATATTAAAAACAGTGTTGCCTGTTCCGCATAACAAAAAATCGAAGTACAATTATTTATACCGGCTTGCATCGCTTGCTTCCAAATCGAGCCTGGATATTTATTTATCTGCCGGTGTAGATATCATGGAAGATTACGAGCAACACATTATTGATCCCGGCTTTGATTATATGCAACCCATCCGCCAGGATTTTGAAAAGATCGCATCTTCCTCATTAAGTGGTTTGCAAAAGATCATGAACATGGATTTTGATACAAACCTGTTTAGCGACCTGCTGGTAAAAATGGATATTGCCACCATGGCAAATTCGTTGGAAGGGCGCAGTCCATTTCTAAGCAAAGAATTATTGGAATATGCACCCCGCATGAATGATCATTTTAAAATAAACGGCAGTACAACAAAGCGCCTGTTGCGCAACATGGCAACAAAATATTTACCCGAACAATTGGTGAATCAGCCCAAACGAGGTTTTGAAATACCATTGAAGCATTGGGTAAACAATGAACTGAAAGGAATTGTTCATGATTATGTAGGGTCGCCAAACGCACTCAATAAAGACTTTGTGGACAGTGTTTTTGTTCAACAACTGTTGAACGATAAAATAAAAATAGCATCAGAAAAACGAGCCAAAATATTATGGATGCTTTTTTCTATGGAGGTTTGGTACAGGAAAATCTATTTGAAGTAAGCGGTATGAAAACAAGCATTGCCATCATAGAAAATAATATCATCGCCACCAATACCATAAGGGGCAAACTTACCAGCACCCTTGTTGAGAAAGGCTACCATGTTACTGTGCTTACAACAGGCACAGAAGCTGATCTTCAGCAGGCAAGGCAAAATGGCTTCAACGTAATGGATGTAAAGGGGAGCACACAGAACCCACTTGATATCATCAATTACATGCACAACCTGAAAAAAGCATTAAAGCAAACCAATACAACCGTCTGCCTAACGTTTACCATTCGTCCTGCTATCTGGGGAAATGTGGTAACAAGGCACCTGAACATCCCAACTATTACAAATATCACGGGCATCGGTCCCCTGTTCGCAAGAAATAATATTGCCTATCGGGCAGCAAGAACATTGTATAAATTTGTATTGAAGAAAACTGCTAAGATATTTTTTCAGAATTACGATGACATGCATATTTTCCTGGAAAGGGGATTTGTAAAACCCGGAAGGGCTGAACGGATTCCCGGCTCCGGTATTGATCATCAATTTTATCAACCCATGCCGGCAAGACCGGCAGATGGTAAATTTATTTTTCTTTTCATCAGCAGGCTGGTAAAAGATAAAGGTATTTTGGAATATGTGGAAGCAGCCAGGTTATTAAAAAACAAGTTACCAAACACTGAATTCAAGGTATTGGGTCCGGTTTGGTTGCAGAACCTGAAAGACAATACCGTTACAGTGGCAGAGGTACAGCAATGGGTAAACGAAGGCGTTATCGATTACCTCGGCGATGCAAAAGATGTAAGACGGTATATTGCAGCTGCAGATTGTATCGTACTTCCTTCTTACCGCGAAGGTACCAGCAATGTGCTGCTTGAAGCATCCAGTATGGAAAGGCCCTGCATCACCTGCAATACCACAGGCTGTAAGGAAATTGTGGAAGATAATGTTACAGGTTTTCTTTGTAAGGTGCAGGATGCCGCTGACCTTGCCGCAAAAATGCAACAGATGTATGAACTTGCTGCTGAAGAAAGAGTGGAGATGGGAAAAAATGCAAGACAAAAAGTGATCAAAGAATTTGATAAGCAGCTCGTGATAGATGCCTATCTGAAAGCAATAGAAAAAATCAATGTGGTAAATGAGTTATAATACACTTTCAATAGACTGGGAGGATTTTGGCCAACTGTTCGGCATGTACCATTTTAAAGACATAACCGAACCGGTTGATGCTGCCATAGAACGCCAGACTTCTATCATGTTGGATATGCTGGATGAAACCAATAACAAGGCAACTTTTTTTATTCTGGGAATGCTTGCAAAATACAGGCCCGAACTGGTTAAAAAGATTGCAGCACGCGGGCACGAAATCGGTATTCATGGACAAGATCATAAAGCCATGTTTACCCTAACACCCGACCAGGCAAGAAGAGACCTGCAGGAATCCGTTGATATTGTATCAGGCATTACCGGTGAAAAGATACACGGTTACCGGGCGCCTTTTTTTTCGGTGAATGAAACGAATTTGTATGTACTGGAAATACTGAGCGACCTGGGTCTTAGCTACGACAGTAGCATCTTTCCTAAGAAAATGCCCCGTTATGGTATTGAAGGTTTCAGTGATAAAGATGCCTTGTATGATCTTCCTAATGGCAGGCAAATAGTAGAGCTTCCACTAACCGTCGCCCATTATTTTAATAGAACCTGGCCCGTATCGGGAGGAGGTTATATACGCCTCATGCCAAAGATGTTGGTGAACAAAGTTTTCAGGGATCTTGAAAAGCAGCAAAAGGACAGCATGGTTTATATGCACCCTTATGAATTTGATACCACTTCCATCGATGTATCAGCCAATTACCCCGCCGGGGCAAACTATTCTAAATTAAAAGTACTTGCCCTAAATTTGCGCTGGAATTTATTCAGAAATTCTGTTCGGGGTAAAATAAAGAACCTGTTGAATCAACACCAATTTATTACCTGTTTACAAAAAGCAAACTATGTCAAAGAAAACGGAAACAGTACAAAGTTACTGGGACGCCCGGAGTGACCTCTTCGGAAACTATTACAAAAAGCCGTCTTCATTTGACCGCGTTTTCAGAAAAGGTGTTTACGAACGCCAGGCGATTGCAGTAAAAGCCTGCAAAGAGATATCCAATGCAAGCGTCTTGGATATTGGCTCCGGCCCCGGCGTTAACAGCGTATCCCTGATAAAAAATGCCGGAGCATCTCATGTATTTGGTGTCGATTTTGCCCAGCATATGATAGATTATGCTACCGTTACTGCAAACGAAGAAGGCGTGGGTGATAAATGCACATTTGTATTGGGCGATGTACTTACCTATGAATTCGGAAATAAAAAATTCGATTATGCCTGCGCTTTGGGTGTATTTGATTATGTAGAAGATGCTCAGAAACTGGTTTCAAGGATGAGCCAGCTTTCAACCGGTTCATTCATGGCATCCTGGCCCGAAAATGGTTTAAGGATGGCGTTGCGCAGGTACCGCTACACCTGCCCGCTATTTCATTATACAGAACAGCAGATCAGGGACTTTCATACAACAGCCGGTATAGTTGCCGATAAATTAGATATCATAAGGATCGGCGGAGGATGGGCAACCATAGCACATAAATAGTTACCTTGCCGGTGCAGAAAAAAAATACATATAAATGATCTTAATTGGATATTCAGGGCACTCATATGTGGTTCATGGCATTTTTAATGCTTTGGGCAAAAAAGTAAGAGGCTATTTTGATAATGAGCAGAAACCGATCAATCCATACAACCTTACTTATCTGGGAAAAGAAACCTCACAGGAGGCATTTACACTATTAAAAAGCGATGAGTTTTTTATTGCCATTGGCGATAATACCATTCGCCAGAAAATATACGAAAGCTTTGCTGCGCAAGGATGTTTGCCGGTAAATGCCATCCATCCTTCTGCAGAAATAGATCCCAGGGCACAACTGGCTCCACACGGAATCATGATCAGTTCGAACGTGTCAATCAATGCACTTTCCAGGATCGGCAATGCGGTTATCTGTAACACAGGTTGCATTGTTGAACACGAATGTGAAGTGGCAGATTTTGTACATATTGGCCCTGGTACAGTGTTGTGTGGTAATGTATTCGTTGGGCAGGGAACTTTTGTCGGTGCCAATGCGGTGGTAAGGCAAGGAGTTCATATTGGAAGGAATTGCATGATCGGTGCCGGTGCCGTTGTAATCAAAGATGTGCCAGACAACACCGTAGTGGTTGGAAACCCATCCCGTGATATGGAGGCAAAGCTGATGAAAAAATCATTGGAAGCGGAAGTTGCCCAGACTGTACCGGCATCTCCTTCAAAGAAATTAAGAATCATGTTCATCGGTAAAGCCGATGATCAATATTCTAAAATTGCCGGGGAATTTATCAGCCTGCAGTTTCCCGAAACCCTTGCTATTTACGGTAAAAGGGGTGAACAGTTTCCCAAAGAAGCCTGGGACTGGAGAGGGGACATCATCATTTCTTATTTATCTCAATGGATCATTCCGGATGCTGTATTGAAAATAGCAAAGGTTATGGCCATTAATTTTCATCCCGGTCCGCCCGATTATCCCGGCATTGGTTGTACAAATTTTGCGGTATACGATGGGGTGAGTGAATATGGCGTTACCTGTCATCACATGCTGGCAAAGGTTGATACAGGTAAGATCATTTCAGTAAGGCGCTTCCCGGTTTATAAAACAGATACAGTGTTCTCCATAACGCAACGCTGTTATGCAATGATCATAAACCAATGTTTCGAAATACTGGATTATATTATACAGGGAAAACCGATGCCTGAGGCAGAAGAAAATTGGACAAGAAGGCCATACCTGCGAAAAGAACTGAACAGGCTTTGCCGGATCACGCCGGATATGCCTATTGAAGAGATCAATAAACGCATCAAAGCAACCAATTTCATCAAGCACTGGGCTTTTATGCAAGTGGGGGATAACATCTTTAAATTAGTAGATGAAAAAAAATAGCTTGAAAGACCTTGAGGGGTTTACCGAATTCTTATCTCCTGTTAATTTTTTATTGCAACTGTCGGGCAGAGCATACGAAAAATACCTCACGAACAAGATCTACCTGCATGCCTTAAATATCAGGAAGGCCAATGAACTGATTTATCAGCTGGTACTTGACAAAATAAATTATATTCCAGTTAACTTGCAGCAGGATTGCATCGAGCTACTCAACCATTATGATTGCTGGATGCTTCAATTCACAGATGAGGAACAAAAAAGAAAACCATCACTCACAGATGAATTTATTTTTTACCGGCTGGATGACCAAATGGCTTATCCCCGTTCATCCGAAAAAAATATTTTCGAAGCTTATATAAAATTTAATAAACAGAAAAAATAAACAATATTATGAAGGTACTGGTTACAGGAGGCGCAGGATATATCGGTTCTGTATTGGTAAGGCAGTTGTTGGATAAAGGATATGAAGTAAGGGCCTTTGATAGTTTAAAATTTGGCGGCGAAGCATTGTATGACGTAATCCTGAACCCGGATTTTGAATTTATTTTAGGCGATATACGCGATGCCGCTGCTGTTGAAAAAGCGTTGAAAGGTATTGATGCAGTTGCACACCTCGCAGCGATTGTTGGAGATCCGGCTTGTAAGAAATACAGCGATGAGGCAAATGAAACAAACTGGTCAGGAAGCGTGGCTCTTTTTGAAGCTGCTGAAAAAGCAGGCGTTAAACGTTTTGTTTTTGCAAGCACCTGCAGCAATTATGGAAAAATGCCTGATCCAGATTCATTCGTTACAGAAGCATCGGCACTTAATCCTGTGTCATTATATGCAGAGTTGAAAGTGAAGTTTGAAAAATATTTATTGGAAGAAAAAAAGGATTCAAAGATCTGCAGCACGGCGCTGCGCTTTAGTACCGTATATGGTTTTTCTCCACGCATCCGTTTCGATCTTACTGTAAATGAATTTACCCGCAATGCGGCTATTCATGGCGAACAGGAAATATGGGGCGCACAGTTCTGGAGGCCTTATTGCCATGTAGATGACCTTGCAAGAGCAGTTGTGCTTGTATTGGAAACCGCTGAAGAAAAAGTACGGGCCAATGTATTCAATGTAGGAAGCACAGAAGAGAATTATAACAAAGGAATGATCATTGAAGAAGTTTGCAAAGTGGTGCCAAACGTAAAAGTAAATTTTGTAGAGAGCAGCGAAGATCCCCGTGATTACAGGGTTAACTTCGATAAGATCAAAAATGAATTGGGATATACCATCACCAAAACAGTACCCAACGGTGTAAAGGAAATTTATACATTGCTGAAAACGGGTATCGTAACGGATTCATTCGGACAAAAATTCAGAAATATTTAATCAATGAATCAATTTGGAAATTTAAAGATTTGGATATTTGAAGCTGCTTCAACTATGCCAACATTTTTATCATCTTCTCAATTGGTCAATTTTCAAATTTCCAAATCTTCAAATTAGCATGTTATTATTATCTGGTCCCAACATGAGTGGGAATGAATGGAAATATGTAAAAGACTGCCTGGATACCGGTTGGGTAAGCAGCGTTGGTTCTTATGTGGATCAGTTTGAAAAAATGACCGCCGGATTTACCGGAACTAAGTATGCGGTCGCCACAAGCAGCGGTACAACAGCTTTGCATATCTGCCTTATCATGATGGGCATCAATGAAAATGATTATGTAATAACACCTAATATCACTTTCATAGCAACCTGCAATGCTATTAAATATACCGGTGCCAATCCCATCTTTATAGATACGGATGAAAATACCTGGCAGATGGATCTTGACCTGCTGGAAGAATTTCTAATTACAGAAACTGAACAGCGCAATGCTGTTTGTCATTATAAAAAAGATGGCAAACGCATACCGGCGATCATGCCCGTGCATGTGTTGGGAAATATGTGTGATATGGACAGGCTGCTGGCACTCGCAAAAAAATACAACCTTATTGTAATCGAAGATTCAACTGAAGCGTTGGGAAGTTATTATAAGGGTAAGCATGCCGGAAGCTTTGGCCTGATGGGAACGTTTAGTTACAATGGCAATAAGATTATAACTACCGGTGGCGGGGGAATGATCGTAACCAATGATGAAATCCTTGCAAAAAAAGCCAAGCACCTTACCACCCAGGCAAAAAGCGATCCTTTTGAATATATTCATGATGAGATCGGTTATAACTACCGGCTGGTAAATGTTGCAGCAGCTATGGGCGTAGCTCAGATGGAATTATTGCCATCCTTTCTCAAAAGAAAACGAGAGATCATAACTTTTTATAAAGATGCCTTAACCGGCGTAGGAGATATTTCTTTTCAGCAGGTAAGCGAAGACGTGAATGCGAACTGGTGGTTGCCAACCATCAAAACAAACAGGCAGCGGGATGTTTTAAAAACACTCAACGATAACAAAATGCAAAGCCGCCCTTTCTGGGTGCCGATGAACCAGCTCCGCATGTTCACCAATAATTTGTTTTACAATAAAACAGACCGCTCAGATTTTGTTTACAAGCATTGCCTCAGTATTCCATGTTCAACAAATATTACAGATGCAGAACTGGAATCAGTAAGTAATAAAATAAAAGAACTGTATTAACGAATGCCTGGCAGCGGATGCCTGCAATTGCTATATTTGTAGCCGGTATAAAACAGTGTATCCGTGTTCGAGACCCGGAAACCACCGCAAAAGATGTACAAAGCCATAAAAAGAATTATAGACCTTACGATCGCTTTTCTTGCGCTTGTGCTTTTATCACCCATACTTATTCCTGCCATACTTATTCTGAAATTTACCGGCGAACACGAGGTTTTTTATTTTCAAAACAGGATCGGTTATAAAAATAAACCATTCAGTATCTGGAAATTTGCAACTATGCTCAGGAACAGTCCGAATCTTGGCACGGGGGAAATTACCCTGCGTAATGATCCAAGAGTAACTGCTTTCGGCAAATTCTTACGGATGACCAAGATCAATGAATTACCCCAGATCATCAATGTATTTACCGGCGATATGAGTATTGTTGGCCCCAGGCCCCTTATGGAAGTAAGTTTCAAACTGTACACGCCCGAAGTACAAAAGATCATATATAATTCAAAACCTGGCATGACAGGCATCGCTTCAGTACTTTTCAGAGATGAAGAAAAACTGTTATCAGATGCAGCAGATCCACGTGCCAAATACGCTTCTATTTATCCATACAAAGCCGCGTTGGAAATATGGTACCAGCAACACGCTTCCACCTATACCGACCTGGTGATCATATTCCTTACCGCATGGTCTATCATCTTTCCAAAAAATAAGTTGGTTACGAAGATATTTAAGGATCTTCCTGAGCGCCCCGCATTCTAATTCTGTTTATTATTTTCAGGTACATCTTAAACAATTTTTTCTTTAAATTGTAATACTAATCCATAAGAATTACTATGAACTCATTTACCATTAAAGACCTGGAAAATCTATCCGGAATCAAGGCTCATACCTTGCGTATCTGGGAGCAACGCTATAATTTTTTAAAGCCCAGCCGCACTTTTACCAATATCAGGTATTACAGCAATGAGGAATTAAAGAAAGTGCTGAATATAGCCCTGCTTAATAAATATGGTTATAAGATTTCGCATATTGACCGAATGAACGAGGTTGAGATAAAAGAAAAGCTGCTCTCACTTAGCCAGATGGAAGCCCAGCAGGAGCGTATTGTGATAGACCTGATTAAGAACATGGTTGACCTGGATATGGAAGCTTTCGAACACACACTTGATAAGTTCATCATTGCAAGAGGTATTGAAAGACTCATCACTCAGATCATATTTCCATTCCTTGAAAAGATAGGCATACTCTGGCTTACAAATCATATAAACCCTGCACAGGAGCACCTTGTAACCAATATAGTGCGGCAAAAACTGATCGTAGGTATCGAAGGTGTTTCCACCACACTCAAGCTGAATAAGACCATACTGTTATTTCTGCCAGAAGGCGAATACCATGAGTTAGGTTTACTGTTTATGTACTATATACTTAAAAGCAGGGGTGCAAATATTATTTACCTCGGTACCAATGTTCCGTTAAATGATGTAGCCTACGTGGTGAATCTGAAAAAGCCCGATTACCTCTATTCCCACCTGACTACAGTAGGACAAAATTTCAATTTCGACAGGTTTCTCACTAATATCAGAAAGAGATTTATTAATGTGCCCATTATTATTTCAGGTCTCCTGACCAATACTTACGAGAAGAAGATCCTTCCTCCCATACACTTTAAAAGGTCTTTTGCGGAAGTAATGCAATTCGTAGCCAATCTTTAACAATTGGAAAGGAAAATTATTTATATCAATGTTTGCACATCTAATTTATTTTGTTTAGCTTTACAGCGTCAACTGTTAAACAAAATTTTATGACTACAATCGATTTCGACCAACTACTCATTAGCAACGCAGATTATCTTAAGCCATTTGCATTTACACTTACCCGTGACAACGAATCTGCCAAGGATCTCATGCAGGAAACCCTCTTCAGGGCACTTGCAAACAAGGATAAGTACAATGTAGGTACAAACATTAAAGCGTGGCTGTATACGATCATGCGCAATATCTTCATCAATAATTACAGGAAGAAAGCGAGGCAAAATACGATCTTCGATAACACGCCGAACGATTACCTGCTGGATTACAACCAGCATGCGGTTTCCAATTCAGCAGAAGCGAATCTTTCTTTAAAAGATATTCAGTCATCGATTGATAATTTGCCGGATATTTTCAAGCTCCCGTTTGTACTTTATTTTGAAGGATATAAATACAATGAGATAGCTGAGAACTTAAAAGAGCCGTTGGGAACAATCAAGAGCAGGATACATTTCGCCCGTAAATTATTAAAAGAACAATTGAACAGGTTTTAAATTAAATGGGTTTCAAGAGGGTTTTACTGTCAGATAAAATCTTCTTTTTTAAATTTCAATGACGTTATTTTGTACGGTGAAAAAAGTAGTAGTAATAGGCAGTGGTTTTGCAGGCTTGTCAGCAGCATCCTTCCTGGCGAAGGCCGGCTGGGATGTAACTGTATTAGAGAAGAATGAAATGCCCGGCGGAAGAGCAAGGAAATTATGCGAGCAAGGATTTACATTCGATATGGGCCCTAGCTGGTACTGGATGCCTGATGTATTTGAACATTATTTTAACTGCTTTGGTAAGAAAGTTTCTGACTATTATGAGCTTGAAAGGCTCGACCCATCATACAGGGTTTATTGGCCCGATAACCCGATGGACATCCCCGCAGATTACCAGGCCCTGAAAAAGTTATTTGAAGAAACGGAGAAAGGAAGCGGAGAAAAGCTGGATGCATTCCTGAAGGAAGCTAAGTATAAATACGATATAGGTATTAACAAGCTGGTTCATAAGCCTGGCCGCTCGGTAACAGAATTCTTTGATTGGGACCTGGCTAAAGGACTTTTTAAACTGGATGTGTTTACTTCTATGAAAAAACATATCAGTAAATATTTTAAAAATCCTAAGCTGCAGCAATTGATGGAGTTCCCTGTTTTGTTCCTTGGAGCTTTACCAGAAGATACCCCTGCATTGTACAGCCTGATGAATTATGCAGATATCAAGTTAGGTACCTGGTATCCTAAAAAGGGCATGTATGAAGTGGTAGATGGCATGTACAGGCTGGCAAAGGAATTGGGCGTTAAATTCCATTTCAACCATACGGTAACATCGATTGAAGTAAAAGGAAAAATTGCAACGAGGGTAGTGGCACAAACGTCAAACGTCAAACCCCAGGCTTCAAACATTTCCTTCGATGCAGATGTTGTAATTGGTGGAGCAGATTATCATCACGTTGAAAGTAAACTACTCCCGGCAGCATTTAGAACGTATAGCGAGGAATATTGGGACAAAAGGGTGATGGCTCCCAGTTGCTTATTATATTACATAGGATTGAATAAAAAGCTGGATGGGTTGCTCCATCATTGTTTGTTCTTTGATACCGACTTTGATGTGCATGGAAAGGAAATATATAAAACAAAGACCTGGCCGGTAGATCCCTTGTTTTATGTTTCGGTTTCTTCCCTCACCGATTCAACCGTGGCACCTGAAGGCTGTGAAAACCTGGTTTTGTTAATACCTGTTGCAACTGGTTTGGAAGGAGATACTGAAGAATTAAGGGAGAAATACCTGCAAAAAATATTAACCCGTTTTGAAGAAAAAACCGGTCAGGAAGTAAAAAATTCTATCATATATAAAAGGAGTTATTCTGTAAGTAATTTTGTTGAAGACTATAATTCCTTCAAAGGAAATGCTTATGGTTTGGCGAATACTTTGTTACAGACAGCCATTTTCAGGCCGTCTTGCAGAAGTATTAAAATAAAAAACTTATTTTACACCGGCCAATTGACAGTTCCCGGGCCGGGAGTACCACCAAGTCTTATAAGTGGCGAGGTTGTGGCAAAGGAAATATTGAAAGATTTTGGCAAGACGGCACTTTAAAATCCATGTTGTTTGACAGAACCGTATATCAAACAGGGAGTTATTATTTTAATAAAATACGCTAAAGGAAATGATCGGACTTTTCCATGAACTAAGTGAACAATGCAGCAAGGCTGCCACAGAGAAGTACAGTACTTCTTTTAGCAGTGCCATCAGGCTACTGCATAATGATCTGCGTGCGCCTATCTATAATATCTATGGATTTGTCCGTTTTGCAGATGAGATCGTAGATACTTTTCATGAATATAACAAAGAAGAACTGCTAACAGAATTTCAAAGGGAAACTTATGCTGCAATCGACCGGGGTATCAGCCTCAACCCCATCCTTCATAGTTTTCAGCGCACGGTAAGGGAATTCAATATCAGCCATGATCTGATCGAAGCTTTTTTCAGCAGCATGGAAATGGATCTTAGCAAAACAGTTTATAACAGCAACGGTTACAAGGAATATATCTACGGAAGTGCCGAAGTGGTTGGACTGATGTGTCTCTATGTTTTTTGTGAAGGCGATAATAATATGTATGGCAAACTGAAACCATCGGCGCAGGCGCTTGGTGCAGCTTTCCAGAAAGTGAATTTCCTGCGTGATGTAAAAGCAGATTACCAGCAACTCAACAGGTCATATTTCCCGGAAGTAGACTTTACAAATTTTACTTCCTCTATGAAAAAGCAGATAGAAGATGACATCACACAGGATTTCATCAATGCTTATGAAGGGATCTTATCACTTCCCGTAAAAGCACGGTTTGGGGTATATGTAGCTTATAAATATTACCTGTCATTATTTAAAAAGATAAAAAGGACCACACCCGATAATATCCTCGAACAGCGGATCCGTATACCAAATTATGGTAAAGTATTTATCGTGGCCAAAGCTGGGGTACGTAACCAGTTCAATTTATTCTAAAGGGAAGCGCAATTATGGATGTTATTTTGGTAGATGAAAGAGATGTGCAGGTAGGCACTATGGAAAAGCTTGAAGTTCATCAGAAAGCCCTGTTGCACAGGGCTTTTAGCATTTTTGTTTTTAATGCCAAAGGAGAGATGTTGTTACATAAAAGGGCTGAGAAAAAATATCACAGTGGCGGCTTATGGACCAATGCCTGCTGCAGCCATCCACGCCCGGGAGAAGAAACATTGTCGGCAGCACAAAACAGGCTACAGGAAGAAATGGGCATCACTACAGGTATTAAAAAAATATTCGAGTTTACGTATAAAGCATCTTTTGAAAACGGGTTGACGGAGCATGAGTTCGATCATGTTTTCCTGGGTGAATACGAAGGAGCAATAGTTCCCAATAAAGAAGAAGTAAGTGATTACTGTTTTAAATCGATTGGTGATATAAAAGATTCTATTCAAAGCCATCCACAGAAATATACCGAATGGTTCAAGATCGCTCTTCCCAAACTGGAAGAATACCTGCAAAAGCAGCCAACAGCGTGAACGCTTCTTTTTCAAAATATCAGATTGCCACAGCCATTGCAATTTTATTCCATGTAATAGGGTTTACAGGCATACTATTCTTCGACGCAAATTTCTTTATACGTTTAACACCGTTCAACCTTTTACTTATGTTTGTGTTATTGCTGTGGACACAGGTTAACGCAAATAAATGGTTCTGGATCTTTTTAATTACCAGCTTTGTTACAGGTGTGCTTGTAGAGGTAATCGGTGTTAATACAGGGTTGTTATTCGGAGATTATGGATACGGCAGTGTGCTTGGTTTACAGGTGAAAAAAGTACCCCTGATCATAGGAATTAATTGGTTCATTATTATATATTGTTGTGGAATAACGGTGCATACATTACTGAGGAAGATCATAAACAGTATGCCTGCTCCGGGGTCAAAGATGTTGAAAGTTTTAGCTGTGATCGTAGATGGGGCAACGCTGGCAGTGATTTTCGACTGGTTGATGGAACCCGTAGCCGTGAAACTGAACTACTGGCATTGGAACGGAAACGGATCTATACCATTTTATAACTATTTATGTTGGTTTTTGGTAAGCATTTTGTTGCTGGTTGTTTTTCATTTTTGTAAATTCGAAAAGAAAAACAAATTCGCTGTAAATTTGCTGCTAATACAAGCAATGTTCTTTTTATTATTAAGAACTTTTATGAAATAAATGAACTGGATAATTTACATAGCAATTACATTGGCCACTTTCGTTCTCATGGAAGGGTTTACCTGGTGGCTACATCGTTATGTAATGCATGGGGTTGGTTGGTACCTGCACAAGGATCATCATGAAAAAGGCCCTGGTTTTTTTGAAAAGAATGATGCTTACTTCCTCATCTTTGCCGTGCCAAGCTGGCTGCTGATCATGTTTGGAGTTATATACCATCAATACTGGATGATCTCTATCGGCGCAGGGTTTACATTGTATGGCATGGCTTATTTTCTGGTGCATGAAGTGATCATTCACCAGCGTTTCAAATGGTTTAATCGCAGCAACAATACTTACGTACGTACATTACGCTGGGCGCATAAAATGCATCACAAGCATCTTGAAAAAGAAGAAGGAGAAAGCTTCGGTATGCTATGGGTAGATAAAAAATACTGGAATAAAGTAAGGGAGGATAAAAGAAGGAATGCACAAGCTGAGAAATTCTCAAAAAGCAATACACCGGCAAACGTGTAATACAGTCAACTGTCCTTGAACAATCACTACACATATTTTCTCATACTGGCCGCTTCGCTGGCAGGTCCGCTGGGACTAAGTTTCGACAAAAAAGTTAGTTTTTACAAAAAATGGAAATTTGCTTTTCCGGCTATGATCTTGCCCGCCTTGTTTTATATAGTTTGGGATAGTTATTTCACTTTTATCAATGTCTGGCATTTCAATCCATCATACATAACAGGCATTAATATTGCTAACCTGCCGCTGGAAGAAGTACTGTTCTTTTTCATCGTCCCTTATTGCTGTGTCTTTATTTATGAATGTATACGGTGTTATTTTCCGTTATTAAAAGACAATAAGAAGGCGGATGTTTTTTTAATGATCCTTGCAGTTGTACTTTTCATAACCGGCATTATTTTTCATAACCGGTATTATACTTCCTGGACGTTTATCCTGAATGCAATATTTATAGCAACCGGCTATTTGTTCAGGAATTATTTCAGGAGTTTTAATACGATCGCCTTTCTCGTTTCTTATGCGATCTGCTTAATACCCTTCCTGATTGTAAACGGATTTCTCACTGCCATACCAGTTGTATTGTACAATGATGCGGAAAATCTTGGGATCAGGATATACTCAATACCTTTTGAAGATACTTTTTACGGAATGCTCTTGGTATTGATGAATATTGTGTTGTACGAAAAATTGAAAAGCAGGTCTGCTGAATAGTAAAGGGAGATTTTACGCTAAGTTTTTTTTAACCGGGTAACCAATCGCCTGATAAACCTAATGCCGCTGTATCTTCCCCGTCTTCGTCAACGGCAATGAATCTACAATCTTCAACCGTTGCGGAGCTTTGAATGTAGACAATCGTTTCCGGCAATAAGTAAGTACATCTTCCACATCAATGGTTTCTCCTTCGTGCAACACGAGTTCACCTTCGATGATTTGTCCCATTAATGGATGTGGGCTGCTGCTTATACGGGCTAGTTTTATTTCCGGCATCATTTCCAATACGGCTTCCACTTCTTCCGGGAAAACTTTTATACCAGATACATTGATCACTGATTTTGCACGCCCTTCAATCTTTATCAAACCATCAGTTGTTTTAGAAGCATAATCTGCAGTTAAGAAATAACCGTTCTTCAAAACATCGTTGCGAAGTGTGGCAGGTAAAAGATAAGCATCAAACATGCCCGGCCCTTTAATAGCAAGGTGGCCTATACTTCCGGCAGGCAAAGGATTGTATTGATCATCCAGTATATCTACCGTGTAACCCGGTAATGCATATCCTACAGCTTCAGGATGCTCGGCAGATTTTACAAAATTGATCATCGGTAACCCAATCTCAATGATACCATAAGCCTGGCTCACGTCTATCCCAAAACGATGTTTGAAAGCTTTACACACATCTACCGAAATAGCTGCAGAAGTTGATATTACTTTTTTCAAAGAAGGCATCAGGGCTCCGCCGGTATCATTCGACAATAAACGGATTTGTATCGGGGAAGCATATAGTAAGGTTCCTTTATGCTGGTTAGTAATGTCGATGATACTTTTTGCAAGAAAATCTTTGGCAACTGCAATGGCCGCACCGAACCTGACATATAAAACTACGGAAACAATAAAATGATAAGCCATTGGTAAAACCCATACAACAGTGTCTTTGCTTCCTAGGCACAAAGCCTGGTTAGCAGCTTCAATTCTTTCTATAACAGATTGGTGAGAAACAATAACTCCTTTCGACTTACCGGTTGTGCCGGAAGTGAATCGGATGAAAGCAGGCATGTGCACATGGGCTGCATAGGGTTGTTGTTCGCAGGCACCTGTAAAACTAAATGAGAATGATTCCACATTCAAATCAATGATGGCATCTACATGTAATACGGGGGGAATGCCGCTCATGTCATCTATGAGTACGTGTAACCGGGCTTCTGCCAGTATATCTTCGATCTCTGCTTTTTTTAACTGGTGCGACATAGGCATTACGGCAGCGCCACAACCAACGCCTGCAAAGATTCCCATGATAAAGTTGCGGCCATTGCGTGCTTTTACACCAATTCCCATGCCCGCCCTTAACCCGAGATCAATTAAATTTAACCGTAATATCTCCGTCTGAGTATACAATTCTGCAAAGGTCATCATGCCGTAGTCATCATAAACGGCAGGCCGCTCCGGCCATTTTAGCGCTGCATCCTTCAGTATCTCATAAACAAGCAGTTCGTTGTTCATCATGCGAATATACTATAATTGCCGGGTTTGTATGTCATTTATAATAGCCTGTTCGTTAATTCCCATCAGCATTGCAGCCGCCATATAACCGGCAGCATAGCCAGTTTGAAGGCAGGTTCCCATTACCCTGGCACTGGCAATGGCTGTATCTGTTGCCGAAATATTACGGCCGCCCATGAACAGGTTCCCGATGTTTTTGGATCGTAAACAACGGGCAGGTACCTGGTAAAAATCATCGTAATTGAAATACTGCATTTGCACCCTTTTATGCTGCCCCCATTCTTCTATTGGCCAGGAGCCGTTGGCAATGGCATCATCAAATTTGTTGCATTGAAGCACATCTTCTGCAGTAAGCATATATTTACCCAGGCTTCTTGCCCCCACCCTTAATCCTGTTTCAGGAGCAATATGATCGATCACAGCATATTGAAATGCCGGAATATTTTTTACAAGGAAGTCAGTTAGATCCTGCACAAAATCATTTGCAGATCGGTTGATCTCTTCCAGATTGCCTGTTTTATAGGTAACCTTAACAGGGATGCCCAATTTCAGGCTTACATGATTGTTCTTTAAGGACCCCTGAACAATATAAACCCGGTCGAAAAAATCGGGTAATTTTTTTTCATCAATGGCTGATCTGAGCGCTTTGATCAATATCATTCCAAGCCTTGCTTCATTTTCTTCTGAAATATTTTTTAAACTGAATACCTGGGCTGCTGCCTGGTAACGATCGCTGGCAATAATTTCAAGGTTTGCAGCACGACTGATAGCAGCATCGCCTGAACAATCAACCAATGCCTTCACATGATATTGCTGTATGGTATCGCCTGTTTTAACAGCAACAGCACTGATCTTTTCATCATTGATATAAACCGCCTCCAGAATAGAATTGAAACAAATGTTTACCTTATTTTCATTAAGATATTCCAAACAAATCTGCTTGAACACAGCTATATCATAAGGTAAATAATGAAGGCCTTCGTTGTTTTTCAATGCAATGGTGCCTGATCGTTGTTGCAATGATGCTGCAAATTCTTTTGCAAATCCTTTGACAATATATTTTGTGTCGGGTAACCTGGAGAATGCGTACAATCCGCAAACAGTGCCTACTTCAGCGGCCGTGGCTTTTCCACCCAGGTACAAATTACGTTCGAGCAAGGTTACCTTTAAACCTTTGCCCGATGCTGCAACTGCTGCTGCAACACCTGCTGCACCGCCGCCAACAACCAGCACGTCTGTATGTAAAATGTCTCTCATCAATAGTCTGCCAATAAAAGGCCCTGGAGGCTTTGCTCAATTAAATGTAAGTCATTATCGCTTATCACATCTGGTGAGTAAGCAATATCAACATTTAATTCGTCATCATGTTTTAAGAAAACAAACGTAAATCCCGGTGGGAAAGTTAGTGCAGGTATAAGTGCGAGGTCGCTGAGTGGTTCGCCAAATAAAGATTTTAACTCATTAAAATTATCACCGGTAGAAGTATATAAAAAACTTGCAAAAGTTCCCTCTCCGGTTCTACTGATGAGAAAATAATAAAGCCATAAAGGAATATGCCGCATCATGTTTAAGAACATAGAATATTTTTGTGGCATGCCTTCTTTGATCTGTGCTGTCATTTGCGCCGACAGGCTTTTCACTGTTTGATTGATCGTATTCATTTCATTAGGGCCAAGGCGATAAAAAAGAAATGCCACGCAATTTGATATCAATGGACCAACTGATCCTTTTAGTCTTCCATCATAAGGAACCGGCAGCCAGATATCGCCCTCTTTATTTCGGTGCCGGTTAAGTTTATGAATTACATGCGAACAACAGGCAATGAAGAATAAGGTAGGGCCAAACCTGGAGCCTGTTTTAAATGCATTGCCCAGTATTTTTTTGGTATCGCTGCTGTTGAAATGAAAAGTTTTGTAACGCGTAATCCCTTCGCTGCTCCTGCTATGTTTGTCGGCCACAGAACTAACCGGTGCTTTGGAAGATGTTTGTACAAACTTTTTTACTTTGTACATATTGCGGATGTACCTGATAATATTTGGTTTTTTTTCCTTTCCCGGAAAAAAATTATCAAAGCTGCTGTTTGTTTTATCTGTAAGGTGATTGAGGTGATCGAATAGCAGTGTAGTGCCTTTTGCATCCAGCAATATATGATTCCAGGAAAGCATGAAAGCACAGGCTCCGGATGGATAGAATAGCAGGTCGGCTTCTATGAACCTCTCTGCATCAATGGTAATATCTCTTTCTGAAATATTTACCGGTATCTCATTTTCAGCAGTAACATGATGTTCTCTTAAAATGATCTCGTTGTTGCCATCAATATATTTCCAGTAAGGTATTCTTAATAAAGAACCGGGAACCAGTTTAATATTGCACAACCAGTAAATAACAGGCGAACTTTTTAGAATGGCATCTATCTTACCGGTAGAAAGTGGCTTGTTGAAATAGAAGATCTTCCGCATGACATTACCACCGGCGCCATGTTTTTTTGCGTGCTTATCCAATACGAGGTGAAAACAATCTGCACCGCTTAAGCGAACTTTTTTCGGAAGAGCGGCCTTGTCGAAAGCTTTCATGATGCTGTTTTTACAGGTTGTTATTTTACCACAGAATGGAAGGCGTATGTTTCACAAAGCACACAGCGGCACCTATGAGTTAAGCAGTTCCTGAACTATTCCTGAAAGAGCCTGGAGTGTGCGGAAATTATCGGGTACCAGTTTATCATCGGGGATCATTACACCAAATTTTCGTTCAATAAAAAGAATGATCTCAACAGTGGAAAACGAATCGATCCCTGCATGTTGCAGGTTAGTGGCAGCATCGATCTTTACATCGCCAGAAAGTATATTCTCCTCAATATACTTTTTTAATTCCACGATGATAATCTTTGAATCCATAATTAGGTTGTTCGTTTGTTCCTGTTAACAATGGATGAAATGGCCATTGTGCCAATGAAAAAAGCGATCAGTTTAAGCGCATCCGTTAGTATATCTGCTACGCCGGCCCCTCGTAAAAATAATTTATAAAAACCAGATAATGACCAGTTAAGTGGCGACCATGCACTGATATTACGCATTACTTCCGGCATAACATAGCTTGGAACCCAAATACCACCAAGGGCTGATAACAGCAAAATGGAAAGTGATCCCATGATGGCACCCTGGTGTTCGGTTGCCGCCAACGTACCGACCATTACGCCATAACCCGTTGCAGCAAATGCAGTAGCAAGCGTTAATACAAAAATGCCCATATAACTACTTCCCAATGCCAGTTTGGGCAATCCCAGCATCGGTAAAAATACTAAACCTACCGAAAGCATAAGTAAAAACTGTATCAGGCATACAATTACATAAACAATGATCTTGCCATTTACCAATAACAGGTACGGACTAGGCATGGTATGTAGCCTGAAAACAGAACCTTCGCTCTTTTCTTTCATGATACTGCCCGACAACGGTATCGCTATAAAGAACATTGCAAAGATGGTCCAGGCAGGTACATTGTGTTGTACGGCATTGGGAACGATCTTTTCTTCGCTCTTGGAAGCATATAGTTCCCTGTATTTAATGATCTGTGTTTTTGTATAAGCACTTTTTGGAGTACTTGATTTACCCGGTATAACTTCTGTAATCTGTTCAGAAAAGGTCTGGAACATGATCTTCGTTTTCACCTCTGAGATGAATTCATGCAGGTTACTGGTAACCGATATTAAGAAAGATTTTTTGGCAACAGGATCAATAAGTATGGTTATTTCCACGGAATCGCCCTCGGCCGTGGGTTTTGTCGCTATGGTATCTGTATTCATGGTTTCATCCACCAAAACTTGTACGTTTTTACGAATAGCTTCGGTTGCGCCTTTTGGTATAACAATACCTACGAGAAATTTTCCTTCTGCGACTGCTTTGTGTGCTGATTCAATCGTTGCGGGTTTTCCATCAATGGAATCGTTGAAGGTGCAAAGATCGTTGTTGCGGAGCCCCTGTTCTATCAATATACCCAGCGAATCGTGATCATTGTTGATAAATACAATGGGAATACCTTTTTCATTGATGGTTTTGAAAGCTGCATCCTGGATCAATGTCATCACAAAGATGAGGATCATGGGCATGAGGAAAAGAATGGACAAACCAACTTTATCCCTCAATAACAGGAGGGCTTCCTTTTTAACGGTCGCTATCAGTTTGCTGAACATTAATCCCTCAATTTTCTTTTGGTAAGATTTAAAAAAACTTTTTCAAGATTATCTGCGCCCGGGGTATTGGAAATCAACTCCGCAGGTGTTCCTTCTGTAAGTATCCTTCCATGATCGATGATGGAAACCCTTGTGCAAAAATTTTCGGCCTCTTCCATGTGATGCGACGTATAGATGATCGTTGTTCCCGATTCATTGATTTCTTTTAAATGATCCAGGATCACATTACGTGACTGCACATCCACGCCAACAGTTGGCTCATCCAGGAATAATATTTTGGGGCTGTGCAATACACCGGCGATCAGGTTCACCCTTCTTTTCATACCGCCTGAATAAGTAGCCACTTGCCTGTTTGCAGCATCTGTTAATCCCAGTTTTTGCAGCCAATCCTCGATCTTATCTTTCAGGTCTTTTCCTTTTAAGCCATACATATGGCCATAAAAATCCAGGTTTTCCCTGGCACTCAACGTAGGATAAAGTGCTATATCCTGCGGAACGATGCCAACGATCTGTTTGATACCGGCTAATTGATGCTGCAGGTTTTTGCCGTCGATCAAGGCTGTTCCGCTGGTAGGTGGGAAAAGCCCGCACAATATAGAGATTGTAGTCGTTTTACCGGCGCCATTGGGTCCCAGTAACCCAAATATCTCGTTACGGTATATAGAAAAAGAAATCCCGTTTACGGCGGGCTCAGTAGCGTTCCTGAAAGTCTTTGTTAGGTCTTTTATTTCTATAATCGCCGTATTCGTCATGTTTTTTCTAAGCGCTGGTATACAGCAGGCATCATATTAAAAAATGAACTCATTAAAGTGTGCCAGCCTGTTGATTAACAGGGCGCAAAACTAAACTAATTATAGTTGACGCCCAAAACGCCCCACCTTAATGTTTGCCATACGATTCAGGGAGAGGTTGGAAGGGCAATTTTTTTTCGGCTAATTTTCTTTGCTGTTCCATCATAAAAGGCACAAATGAACACAAAGAGATCATCGTCGCTCCCCTCAATCCATGCCAGCTGTGTTTGAATCGTTCGTTTTAAAAAGGTTGGTGGAATTATTTGATCAAACCGGTTGTGATCTTTGCCGACAAAAGGCAAAGCGGTATACTTGGGCCGGGATGCACACTGCCGCCACAAAAATAAAGTCCGTTGACATCTTTTGAAAAATTTGCATGCCGAAGGAAGGCGGCAAATTTATTGTTGGAACTGTTACCATAAATAGCACCAAAAGCGCTGGAAGTCCTGTTTTCAATTACCCTTGGATCAAATACCATTTCAGCTTCGATCAGCGGCCTGATATCTGTTTTAAGCACCCGGTTTATTTTTTTGATCATGTGCTCCCTTGCTTCAGCAATGAGCTTATCCCAATCCTGCCCTGAATTATTGGGCACATTGATGAAAGAGAACCAGTTCTCAGATCCAGGAGGTGCATCCGTTGGGGTATGCTTACTGGTTATGTTCAAGTAAATGGTAGGATCGTGGTACACCGTTTTTTCAGCAAAAATGGTATTGAATTCTTCTTCATAATTTTCGCTGAAGAGGATATTGTGAAGCCCCAGTTCTTTGAATTCATGCTTAATACCCCAGTAAAAAATAATGCCCGAACTTGATTTTGGCTGGTTGAGGCTCTTCAATGGTTTTTTAACCTGCGGCATCAGTTTCTGATAACTGTTGTATACATCCATATTGCTGATGACAATATCGTAATTGGCCGTGCTATGATCAGTTCTTACACCCTTCACTTTTTTATTTTCAATTACAATTTCTCTCACCGGAGTAGAAAAATTGAATTGTACCCCAATGTCTTTGGCAAGTTTTACCAATGAATCTGTTATGCTGAACATGCCGCCTACGGGATAAAAGGCACCATTCACAATTTCAACATGGGCAATTACATTCAACGTTGCAGGCGACAAATATGGACTTGACCCGTTATAAGTAGCATAGCGGTTAAACACTTTTACCAATCGTTGGTCGTTAAATGCTTTTTTATTGGCAGCATGCATGGTATCAAAGGCACCGATCTTACCGAAGTTGATAATACCTCTGAGTATCGGCCAGGTGAAAAAATTCTTCAGCCTGTGCAATGAGTTCTGCAAAAAAACTTCTTCAGTGAGTTTGTAAATCGTTGCTGTTTTATTCAGGTACTTTATAATGTCTTCTTTTGAATCCAGGGTTTTTGCCGCTAATTGCTCAGCAAATTTTTCTTTGCCATGATAAGCGTCCAGCATTGTTCCGTCTTCAAAAAAATAGCGGTAAACGGGATCAAGTGGTATATAATTAAAATGCTCGCGTGGTTCTTTGCCTGAAAGAATGAAAAGTTCATCTACGTATTGGGGCATGGTAAAAACGGATGGGCCCATATCGAACCGGTAGCCTTTGTTTGATTCCGTAGAAAGTTTGCCGCCGGGAAAACTGTTTGCCTCGTATACCGTTACAGCATACCCTTTGTTGCGCATACGGATTGCCGCGGCAATACCTGCAACGCCTGCACCGATAACCGCACAGCTTTTATTAATCTCTTTTGTCATGGAAATGCAAAATTAAGTGATTTCAGGGTGTGGTCAGATACGAGTTGCCGCATACCAGCCAACGAAAGCGAAAGATCAACTGGCAGACGTTTCAGTGGAGATCCAGCATTCAGTTTATTGTAGTTTTTTGCAAACTTAATCATATAGCTTCAGGAAGGGTACCAACCGGGTACCGAACAATAGCCGAAATAGCTTTTGAATAAGGATTGGAAGATTAAAAATGGAAACCTTCTGTTGATTCCAAATTTCAGATAGGTATCATCAAAGTAAAAAAGGGAAAACGGCGTTGCGTTGCGGCGGGTAGTCTTCAAATTGCTTTTTATACCATTTGTGATGCGACAATGCACGTGGAATTAAATTTGCGGCAGTCCATACCAGGAATGAAGCAGCAGGTAGGTTCCAGCACATGATGGCATAGCCGCTCCATTCAACTATTTCCCCAAATAAATTTGGACAACTGATGCTGTTAAATAACCATCCTGCCGGAATGGTATAACCGGTATCACCGGGCTTACGCAATGCAATTAGCATGTTATCTGCTTTCCAGTTTATAAAAATGCCGGTTAAAAAAAAAATTATTCCCACGATAAAAGCCGGTGAATAAAAAAAATTATTGCTGTAAGCTGCAAAATGCGCAAAATAATAGCCCAGCGAAAATCCGTTTACGATGTTGAAACAAATGCCGGAACAAACGATCAGTATAGGCATTTTCTTTCCTTTTGTCCTGATACGAAAAGGAAAAATAAATGTGCGGTTGATATAATGGAACATGAATGCTGCAACCAGTGTATAACTTACTGCAGTTTGGTTTTCGGCATACCTGATCACATAATAAAGCAGCAAGATCATTACAGGAGCTTCCATCAACACCCAACCAATTTTATTACTGATCTGCGGCCCCCATTTGGAAGAACTATGCCTGCCATAAGGTGCAGTGACTTTTAGCAATAGAAAGAAAACGCCAACTGCAATCGCCATCCATCCAAATAGGATCTTTTTATAAGTTTCGTAGTTCATTGTATTATTAATTTAATTTAATCACTGCCTGGTAAAAAGTTGTTCAAAGAGATGGGCATTGAACGCTTTTAAACTCTGTGAAAAAACTCAGTATTGCTCTGTGGTTAAAAACAGCGGGTGTTAAGAAATTATTCGAGCTTGCCTTCCATCTTATACCAGCTTATCGCATCTGTAATTGTTTCTAAAATAGGTCTGCAGGAATAACCCAGTTCTTTCGCTGCTTTTTCATTACTTACCTGCTTACTGCCATACATCAATGCATGCAACGATTCTTTTGTATAAAGCGGTTGCTGTTTTTTTATCCTGCCAATCAAGTTAATAAAAGGCAATCCTGCATAAGCGATCCATATCGGCAATACCGGAACAAAACTTTTATCAATTTTAATATTCATCAGCATTGTATGAAGATCAGCAATGCTTGTCCATTTCCCGGAAAGGAAATAGGCCTGTCCGTTTCTGCCTTTGTCTATGGCTTGCATGATACCATTAGAAACATCCCGTACATCACAAAAATCAAAACCGCCTTTTATCAATGCAGGTACTTTTTTATTGTAAATATTTATAATAGCTTGTCCCATAAGCGAAATTCGGTGATCCGGTGGCCCTACAATCCCGGTAGGATTCAGTACAACGACTTCCATATCGGCTGATGCGTGTTGCAATACAAATTGTTCTGCATCTCTTTTGGATCTGTCGTATGCCGGAGCATTGCCTGAACAATAATTACTTTCTTCGTTTAATAATTTACCGGGATGGCGTTGGTCGTATGCATGAATGGAGCTGACATAAAGAAATCGTTTTACACCAGCTTGCTTTGCCGCATTAAAAACATTTTTAGTGCCGGTAACATTTGTGTCGTAAACGGAATTGTCTTCATTGCTGTTGATAGAAATCCTGGCAGCGCAATGTATCACTACATCGCAACCGGTTACAAGTTCATTCAATGAAGTTGGTACAGTTATACTTCCTTTTACAAATTCAATAGCAGTATTATCAAAAGCAGGCTGCTGCTCATAGATCAATGCACGAACCGAATTGTTGCATTGTATGAGTAATGGAATTAAGGATGCAGCAATATGCCCTGTTGAACCCGTGATCGCAATTTTCATGGAAGAGATGCTGGTTGGAGAACAAGATAGCTTTAATTTGGAAATGGATCAATTTGGAGATGGATTGATGTTTATTGATGTAGTGGACTAAGATGGTAAAGTTGAAGATGTTTGAGGGTTCAGTATCACCTATATGAATTTCAAATGATCGTATTGTTGTCCCAATATTAATTTTTCATCAATGCCCAGCCATTTGTTTAATACGGTTGCATAAACATTCTTGAAGTCGACCTGGTGTTTGAGATCGCCCTCATTGAGGTCTGAAAGATCGGGCAATGCATTCAACATTCCTTTTTGTTTTAGGCCACCGCTGACGAAGAACATATTATTGGCTGTACCATGATCGGTACCATCGCTTGCATTTTGTGAAACCCTGCGACCGAATTCAGAAAAGGTCATGAGCAATACGTCCTGGAAACGGTTATTCTTTTTGAGGTCTGTTGTAAAAGCTTTCACAGCATCATTCAACTCGGTGAACAATCTTTTTTGCTGTGCTTCCTGGTTCACATGCGTATCAAAACTGCCCAGCGATACATAATAAACCTTTGTATTGATATCTGATTGAATAAGCGATGAGATCGTTTTTAAATTTTTGCCAAGTTCAGTACCGGGATAACTTTCAGTAGTTGGATGTAGTTTGCTTTGCTGAAAAATATAATCGGCACTGCTGAGTGTTTCACTCATGGTTTTATATAGATAGTCAACTGTTTCTTCTGTGTTGTGATGCGCCGCGTTGATGTCTTTATAAAATTGTTCATTGCTGCTGCTGTATAAACGTCGTGGATCTTTAAAGGCAAGACCAGATTGTTCATTGCCTTTCAATGCAAGGCTTAACACATCGTCAATTTCCAGCGCCTGTGTTGGTTTATCGCATCCTTTACATTGCGCATCCAGGTAGCGGCCAAGCCATCCTGTGTTTACATAATCCTTGCTGTCGCTGGCACTTTGCCAGATATCCATGCTGCGGAAATGACTACGATCCGGATTCGGATACCCTACACTATTTAAAATTCCCAGGCTGCCATCATCATACAATTCTTTAAAACTTTCCAATGCAGGGTTCAGCCCAACTTCACCGGTAAGCAGTAGGGCTTTGTCTTTTGTTATGCCTAACCTTGGACGTTCTTTATAATAAATATCATTGGTAACAGGAATAACGGTGTTTAGCCCATCGTTACCACCACTGAATTGCAATACAACCAACACTTTATTGCCGGGGGTTACCAACTGCTTTTGTTCAAATGCTTTCAGGAATTTTGGAAGCATCATCGAAGCTGTAGCCAGTGATCCGATTTGTATGAATTCTTTTCTTTTTATAACCATAAGAAAGCTTTTAGTTGTTAGCTATTAGTTAGCTGTTAGCAGAACAGGTTTAAACTGTTTGTAAGCATCAGCTAAGAATTCACTTTTTTAATTTAAAAGTTGGCTTGTGGCATGGAGCTGATAGCTTACAGCCTAGCACAACTGGTATTCCGGCGTACTCATTAAATTAAGCACCGAAGTTTTAATAAAATCCTCCCTGCTGCCGGAACTTATATATTTATCAAATACGCTTGAATCTATGCGGCTACCTGTTTGCAGCACGGTTTCAATAATTTTTTTGGAAAGCCCTTCACGCTTCGTTTGTTCAAAAACTTTCAGCACCGGCTCCCATTCAATAGAAGCAGAACCACCTTTGCCCACCAGCACTTTATTTTTATTGATACGAACCTGCTCCTCCATCATTTGCCCCATATTCACATCATCGTCTGTTTTTGGACGAATACTGATTGATTCCTTTGCACTCCACACTTTTGGAATCTGCAGCCTTACCATCAGTGTACTGCTGTCTATCCAGTTCTTTCCGCCCGGCCAACCGGCAACGTTCGGTGGGTAGAATAATATCTGTCCTAATACTTTTTGAAACAGCAATTGGGTATTATCATTGTCTAATTGAAGGGGAAGTAATCGTCGGATGCCTGCCAGCAGTTCTATCGGAGATTTTATTTTTGTACCAATATTTTTCTGCGTATAAAACCAATCGCTGGTAAAAATATCTTCCAGTAATTTGCTGATATTATAATTGTTTTTATAGAAGCGCTTGCTTAACCATTGTACTTTTTCTTCATCAGGTACATCATTCACAAGGTACCTGTATAGTTTCCTTGTTATGAAAATAGCGGTTTGCTGATCTTGTAATAACATATCCAGCATATCATCGCCATTGAAATTTCCTGTCTTACCCAGGAATGTTTTAGTGCCTTCATCATGCTGAAATTTTCTGAACATGAATTCGCCTTGCAAATTGAATCCCCATCCGGTAAATGCCCGGGCTGCTTCTTTTACATCCTCCTCGGTATAATTGCCGCGGCCCATGGTAAACAGTTCCATTACTTCACGGGCGAAATTTTCATTGGGGTGCGATTTTTTATTTTGCTGGTTATTGAGGAACTGCAACATCGAGGGCGATTTGCTCACGGCTTTCAACAGGTCGCCAAAATTACCCAACGCATTTGTGCGGATCGTTTGTAACAATTCCTGCTGAAAATAACTGTTGATAACCCTGCATGCAAAATGCCCATGCCAAAAAAGGCTCATTTTTTCCCTTAGTTGGGCTTCGCTGTTGATCATTTCCTCCAGCCAGCGCAAATTCAGATTTTTCAAATCATCTCTCGATTGCTCCCTGATGCGCCTTTTAGTTTCCTTATCCTTTAATTTATCCTGCATTTCCGCGGGCGTTTTAATGTCTTTATATAATCCATCTGCAAGGTTGTCTGCGACAACAATTTTTTGAGGCTGTTTGGAAGATGTATTGACTAAAAGGGCCCACAATTCTTTTTGGGTAATTGTATCCAGCGACGCGGAATTTTCTGCCATGGGGCCAAATGCAGCCCGCCATAAAAGATGTTGATTCTTTAAACGGTTGGATATTTCCATGATGTAAATTTAGCTAGAACCCTGCTAAGACTCCTGAATGCGCCAGATGTTTAACGATGCAGAAAAAATCTTTTAATGTGCGCAGCCTGTGATCATATAAATTAATAGCCAAACTACAATGCAGTAAATGCCCGATTTCCCCTAAAAAGCGGTAAATTTAATAACCCCAACTATGTTTATTCAGGATCCGTATCGATAGATTTTAAAATTAGTAAAGATGAAAAGACCATTGCCCTTTCTGATTGTGTTGATGGCATTTGGGAGTCATGCACAGATCGTTAATATACCAGATGCCAATTTTAAACTGGCATTGGCAGGTGATTCAGATGTTGTTGGGAGCACAATTGATACAAACGGAGATGGTGAAATTCAATACAGCGAAGCGGCAGCTTTCAGCCAGGTTGGTGGCGGATATATTCTGAGTATAAATAATAAAAACATTGCTGACCTTACCGGCATACCCCGGGCGGCACAAAACCTTAATTTCTGCATTGCTCCAAATGGGATCCACAATGACCTTGATATTAAAGTAAACTACATTATTACTTTTAATGGCGGTACCGGTGTTGCTTCCATAACGTATCAGAATAAAGGAACAGAAGCTTTATCAGGAAATGTAAAATTCAATTTTAACGACGATAAAATGGATTTCGTTTCTGCATTACCTGATATCAGCAGCCAATCCACGGGATCCTTAACCTGGAATTTTTCCAACCTGCAACCCCTTGAAAACAGGACATTAAATATTTATTTGTTTACTTTATTGACCCCTGTTAATAATATCAATGATACATTGAATTTTAGTGCAGTTGTAAATCCGATTGCCTCTGATGAAACTCCTTTGGATAACATCGTTGCGTTCAGGTCTGTTGTTACTCATTCCGTGCTGCCAGTCAGCATGGAATATTTCAAAGGCGCCGTTCAACCCGGCAAACACTTCGTGACCTGGAAAGCGAATTGTACCGGCACCCAGGCTATATTTGATATTGAAAGAAGTACTGATGGAAGGAAATTTAACAGCCTGCAAAGTATAACAGCCAGCAATACACGCCGCCTGCAGCCATTTGATTTTATGGATGCAACACCTGTTGCCGGTATTAATTATTACCGCATTAAAATGACGGATACAGATGGTAAGGCATCTCATAGTAATGTCATTGCTTTGCTGAATAAAAAAGCAGGATTTGAAATAGTGAATCTTCTGCCAAACCCGGTGACCAATGGAATTGCTTTATTGAATATTACATCAGCTGAAATGCAGGTCATAAATATAAAGGTTTGTGATGCAGCTGGTAAAATAGTACAATCATCAGGCCAGCCAATCATAGCTGGTTTTTCGCAGGTTAATATGAATTTCAATAACTTTCCGTCCGGCCTTTATAACATCATTCTTTATACCGCCCATGGTGAAAGAAAAACAATGCAGTTTATAAAACAATAAGTAAAATTATGACCAGGGTATTTAAATATCTTTCACCGATCAGTATCTACCTGCTTGCCATAGCTGCGTTCACCTATACCGGCTGGCTTAGCTGGCTTCCGTTGATGTATGCCTGGGTATTACTGCCTTTGATCGAACTGTTTGCAAAACCCGATGAAACAAATATGGATGCAGCCGAAGAAGAGCTGGCCAGGCAAAACAGGAGTTATGATTACATGCTTTACCTGGTGGTTGTTTTTCAATATGCCGTGCTATATTATTTCCTGGTATCGATGCAGCAACCCGGACTTAAAGGTTGGGATATCACCGGCCGAATATTTAGCATGGGATTGCTTTGCGGAACATTTGGCATCAATGTGGCGCATGAGCTTGGCCACCGCAACAATAAATTTGAACAGGGGCTTGCCAAAGCATTGCTGGCAACTTCATTGTACATACATTTCTTTATTGAGCACAACAAGGGGCACCATAAAAATGTAGCCACACCCGAAGACCCAAGCTCTGCACGTTACAACGAACCGGTATATACATTTTATTTCCGCACCATCATCTTCTCTTATATTTCAGCCTGGAAAATTGCCAATGATGATTGTCGTAAAAAAGGAAAAAGCATTGTTGGTTTGTCCAATGAAATGATACAGGCCCATATCGTTCAACTGGCATTATTAGCTATCATTTATTTGTTGTTTGGGTGGATCACCTGCCTGTATTTTATTGCCGCAGCATTCATTGGCATAAGCTTGCTGGAAACGGTGAATTATATCGAGCATTATGGTTTACAAAGAAAAGAAACAGCAGCAGGAAAATATGAACGTGCCCTGCCCAGGCATAGCTGGAACAGCAACCATGTGTTGGGGAGGATCATGTTGTTTGAGCTTAGCCGCCACAGTGATCATCATTACCTCGCCAGTCGCAAATACCAGGTACTTCGTCACCACGATGAAGCACCTCAATTACCAACGGGTTACCCGGGCAGCATGATACTGGCTTTACTGCCACCGGTATGGTTCGCAGTGATGAATAAAAAAATAAAGGAATTGAAAAAGACAGAACAGCAGTAACTTAATAACCTGCCCGGGCATTGTATTTCAGGTATGCCATCATATTTTCTTTTTCCACCGGATCGAGGTTGGCCTTGGGCGCCATCCTGTCCATGATCGTTATCCATTGGTTTTCTGTAAAATCCCCGGGCCTTTTCAATGCATGGCAATGACCGCATTTGGCATCGAATGCAAATTGTCCTGCCATAGAACTGTTGCTTTCCTTTTTTGGTTCTGTTGTATTATTTTTTTTAACGGGCGCTGCTGTAGAAATTTCCGTTGAAACGGCCGGGCTGCTTTTTTTTGCACAACCAACCAGGTTGTATAAACAAATAAAACTTATTAAGCAGATCAGAGAGATTGGTGCACGCATTGTTTAAATGATTAAAAAACAAATTTGTAATTTATTTTTTAAAAAGAGGCAATACCGGATCAATTTGCAAAAGAATAACGACCCGGTTAACCCAAAGTTATTTTAGCAGCCCCAAAATAATGATGCAATACCCTCGGTAGATGAATGCCATCTGCTGCCTGGTTGTTTTCAAGCAGGGCCGCAACGATGCGTGGCAATGCCAGTGAAGAGCCATTCAATGAATGTAATAATTGAGCTTTACCGGCTTCATCTTTATAGCGGATCTTCATGCGGTTTGTCTGGAAACTTTCAAAATTACTCACAGAACTAACTTCCAGCCATTTTTGCTGTGCAGCGCTGTATACTTCAAAATCATACGTGAGTGCTGAAGTAAAGCTCATATCGCCGCCGCATAGCCTAAGTATTCGATAAGGTAATTCAAGAAATTGCAACAGGCGTTCTACATGATTCACCATTTCTTCCAGTGTATCATAACTTGTTTGCGGGTGAACAAGTTGAATGATCTCCACTTTATCAAACTGGTGAACACGGTTCAGTCCGCGTACATCAGCACCAAAACTCCCTGCTTCCCTGCGGAAACAAGGTGTGTAAGCCGTCATCTTAACAGGTATATCATTTTCTTTAACGATCTCATCCCTGTAAATATTTGTAACCGGTACTTCAGCAGTTGGTATCAGGTAAAACTTATCTTCTGTAACATGATACATTTGTCCTTCTTTGTCGGGCAACTGACCGGTGCCGTAAGCCGTAGCTTCATTTACCATTAATGGTGGTAAATATTCTGTATAACCTGCAGAAGTATTATAATCTAAAAAATATTGTATCAATGCACGCTGCAACTTTGCGCCATTGCCTTTGTACAATGGAAAGCCGCTACCGGCGATCTTAGCGCCAGTTTCAAAATTGATAAGATCGTATTGCCTGATAAGTTCCCAATGCGGCAATGCATTAGCTGCCAATGTTGGTTTTGTACCGCCTTCTCTTACCGTCACGTTCTCTTCCGGAGTTTTACCTTCAGGCACGCTTGTATGGGGCAGGTTGGGAAGCAATAATATCTTATTTTTAAAATTTTCCTCCATGCCGGTGAGTATTGCATTCTTTTCAGCCAGTTCGTTTTTTAAGGAACTCACTTCCTGCTTTTTTTGTTCAGCAGTTGCGGTATCGCCCTTGCCCATCAGCATGCCAATTTCTTTGGATGCGCTGTTTGCCGCAGCCTGTAGATTCTCGGTAGCAGCTTTTTGCTGGCGCAGGGATTCATCTAATTGGAGCAGTTCATCAACCAGTTCAATATTTTTAAACTGCTTTACTGCAAGTTTTTGCTTAACGAGGTCGGTATGTTGCCTTATATAATTTATCTGTAACATGTAATGATTGAATTTTTACCATTCAAAGCGCAAATATAATCCCTGTAAAGCGGATTTAAGGATATTCAGCCTATAATAGCCATTCTCCATTCATAAAAACCGGGTAGCAGAATAGCTTGTTTTCCGCACCCTATTCGGGTCTTATTCGGGTCTTCTTCGGGTCTGCTCCGTATGATCCGTGTTACTTTACACGGATGTACCGAACAAGACCCGAAGCAGACCCGGCCCAGATACGGCGCAGACCCGGTTATGCAGCAGTTTTAGCAACCAGAACGCGCTGAGTTATAGTTACCTTACCTACATTTGCGCCATGCAACACGCAGAAGAAGACTTACAGGTACGCTGGCTGAAACTCCGCATAAAACTAAAGGAACGGTTTAATATCAAGCCCGATATGAACGGAGTGTTGTTATTGATCGGCGTGCAGGAACTCGGGCAGGGGCCACAGGAATTCAGCAAGGAACAAAAGCAGGACCTCATGCATATAGCAATATGTACGATCCTGTCAGAAAGCGGGTACTACAGTTTTAATGGAATGGATGATGAAGGCTGGCCCCATTTTACCCAGCTAAAAGCACTGCCCGAACTGCAAACCTTTGAGCAGGAGAATTTTTTAAAGGATCATGTGCTTTTGTATTTTAGTAAGCTTGAATTTTAAATTTTTAACTGCAGCGATGTAAAAAGAGTTTGAATCTTAAAGACTAAACTTTCTAAGCCTGAAACCAATTTTCAATAAATAGATTTCATTATTTTTACGCAAATTTTACAATCCCTTATTACTAAATATGAATGTGATGATTAAAAAATTCCTGATCTGCTTTTCGCTTACCCTTACATTTTCACTGTTGTTTGTGAACCAGGATTTTGCACAGGTAAAGCAAGCGCCAGCAAAAAAAACAACCACGGTGAAAAAAGCCACTACAGTTAAAAAGACAACAACGGTGAAAAAAGCATCCACTGTAAAGAAAGCTTTGCCCGTTGCTAAAAAAGTGGTTAAGCCCGTCATTCAAAATGGTGGAACAATCAAGATAAGGGTCATTACAGATTCAGGAACCATGGTTATAAGGTTATACGATTCAACACCTCTACACCGCGATAATTTTGCAAAGCTTGTTTCAGAAGGGTTCTACGACAGCCTGATGTTTCACCGCGTGATACCGCAATTTATGATACAGGGCGGAGATCCGTTAAGTAAAAATGCCCCGGCAGGAACGATGTTGGGCAATGGAGGTGATAATCTGACAAGAATTCCGGCAGAGTTTAAGCCATATTTATTTCATAAGAAAGGCGTATTGGCAGCGGCACGCGATAATAACCCCGAAAAGGCCAGCAGTGCCTGCCAGTTCTATATTGTTGAAGGAAAGCTATGGACAGATGCCGAACTGGATATGATGGAATCACAATCGGGCAAAAAATTTACACCTCAACAAAGAGGCGCTTACAAAGAACAGGGCGGTACACCGTTCCTTGATATGAACTATACCGTTTTTGGGGAAGTGGAAAGTGGTATGGAAGTGATACATAAAATTGCATCTGTTCCAAGAGATCAATCCGACCGGCCTCGTGGAGATGTACGCATGCACATCGAATTGGTAAAATAATCAGCGCTGAGATGTGATTTTTCTGCTAAATTGCAGCAGCTATTTTTTAAAAAATAATCAATAAAATAATTTCAGATGAACTATCCAGACGGCCTCCGTTATACAAAAGATCATGAGTGGATCAGCTTAGACGGGAATATTGCAACAATAGGAATTACAGATTTTGCACAACATGAACTTGGAGATATCGTTTATGTAGATATCAGCACAAAAGGAAAGCCACTGGCGTCTGAAGATATTTTTGGAACGGTGGAAGCTGTGAAAACAGTGAGTGATCTTTTTTTACCGGCTGCCGGAACTGTTACCGAGATCAACTCTTTACTGGATTCAAAACCCGAACTGGTAAACAGCGACCCTTATGGTGATGGCTGGATGGTGAAAATGACTGTAGATAACCCGGCTGATATTGAAAAACTAATGACCGCTGAAGCATATATGAAACTGGTGGGCTAAGTAATATGCCCTTGTTTTTGTCAATATTTTATGAGAAAAAAATTAGCCGGACATTCCAAAAAGAAGTTAAGTTTTAAAAGTTTCGGGCCTGCGATCACCTGGTTTGTAGTGGTATTCATACTTATCATTCTGCCGGAAGACAACCTGCCCGGCAAACATTCATGGCTGGATATTACCTACCTGGATAAATTTGTCCATATCTTTATGTTTGCTTTGCTGACCTTCCTTTTCCTGCTACCAGTAGCAGAATCGTCGATGTTTGCAAAGGAAAAGCGGTTTTATTTCATAAGGATCGGCATTGCTGCCTGCATTTGGGGAATTACCACTGAGTTCATTCAAAAATTTTACGTGCCAACCCGTAGTTTCGACCTGCTTGACTGGGCAGCAGACAGTTTAGGGGTGTTGATCGCGATTATTTATTGTCGCAGGTTTCACAGGCGCTAACCCCTTTACACTACCTGTTTCACATTAATTTACTTACATTTGCTATATGCTGAACACCGAGAATATGGAGTACAATACAACCAGGAAATATTTAGTCATGCGTGAGTATGGCCGACATATCCAGAAAATGGTGGAGTACCTCTTAACACTTACCGATAAGGAAGAAAGGCAAAGAAATGCCTATGCTGTAATAGAACTGATGGGCTTTTTAAATCCACACCTGAAGAATGTAGAAGATTTCCGCCATAAACTATGGGATCATCTTTTTTTGATCAGCGATTTTAAGCTGGATGTTGAAAGCCCTTATCCCATCCCTACCAGGGAAACGCTGAAAGCAAGGCCTGAGCGATTGAGTTACCCTAAAAGATATCCTAAATTCAATCACCTCGGAAAGAATATTGAAGTTGTTATCGACAAGGCTCTGAAAGAAGAGAACCCTGAGAAAAAACAAGGTTTTGCAAATGCCATCGCTTATTACATGAAGCTTACTTATAGCAACTGGCATAAAGAGCTGGTGCATGATGACTCTATTCAAAGCGAGTTGAGTACGATGACGAACGGGCAGCTTGAATTCAATAACAGGCCTTTTGTAAAACATCGTGCCGATAGCCACATGGATCGTGATGACTATGGAAGCACAGGCGGCCGCAATCAATACCGTAAGAATTTTGGAAGCCGTGATAACAATCGTGGTGGCAGCGGCGGAAGAGATAACCGGGGCGGCACGGGGGGTGGCAGGGATAACCGCGGCGGTAGCGGTGGCAGGGACAATAATAATAACCGGAATTTTAAAAAGAGGTATTAATAGATTAATAATTAATTTAAAAAACCCTGTTGTGCTTATTACATCAGGGTTTTTTATTTAGGTTTGCTTAAACTACCGCGATCTTTTTTCCCTTTTTTAAAGGACCGGGTTGGAGGTGAGGTAAAATAAAACTGCTATACAAATGAGCATATTTGAAGTCCGTGGCGGAAAGAAACTTTCAGGAGAAATTACGCCGCAGGGAGCAAAGAATGAAGCCCTGCAGATCATCAGTGCTGTATTGCTTACGCCTGAAGAAGTAGTGATCAATAATATACCTGATATTATTGATGTGAACCTGCTGATAGAATTATTGCAGGAAATGAATGTAAAGACCAACCGCATCGACCGGCATACTTGTACTTTCAAAGCCGATGAGGTAAATGTTGATTACCTGCAGAGCGAATCATACCATAAAAAAAGCGGGCGGCTAAGGGGTTCCGTTATGTTGGCCGGTCCGTTGCTAGCCAGATTTAAAAAGGCTTATTTACCCAAGCCAGGGGGCGATAAGATTGGAAGGCGCAGGCTCGATACCCATATCATTGGATTTGAAAAATTAGGTGCATCTTTTAAGTATGAAGACAATACCGGCTTTTTTAAATTGGAGGCAGCTGAACTGAAGGGCACTTATATGCTACTGGATGAACCGAGTGTTACAGGTACCGCCAATATCCTCATGGCTGCTGTACTTGCAACCGGCACCACCACTATTTACAATGCAGCCTGCGAACCATACATACAACAGTTGTGTAAGATGCTGGTGCGCATGGGCGCAAAGATCGACGGCATAGCCAGCAATATGCTGATCATTCATGGTGTAGAAAAATTATCCGGCACGATGCATACGATGTTGCCCGATATGATAGAAGTAGGAAGTTTCATTGGCCTTGCCGCCATGACACAGAGCGATATCACTATTAAAAATGCAGGGATAAAAGAACTCGGTATTATTCCTGAAAAATTTCAGCAACTCGGTATTAAAATGAATTTTACCGGCGATGATATACATATACCATCACAGGATACTTACCAGGTAACCAAATACCTGGATGGTGCCATATTAACCATTTACGATCATCCCTGGCCGGGTTTTACGCCCGACCTGTTAAGCATCATCATCGTTACTGCCATTCAGGCTAATGGCAGCGTACTCATTCACCAGAAAATGTTTGAAAGCAGGTTGTTCTTTGTAGATAAACTGATTGAAATGGGTGCACAGATTATTCTCTGCGATCCGCACCGTGCTGTTGTGATAGGGCTTGAACGGGAACAGCAATTGCGTGGCATAACGATGAGTAGCCCGGATATACGTGCCGGTGTTGCTTTGCTGATAGCAGCATTGAGTGCACAGGGTAAAAGCACGATACAAAATATAGAACAAATAGACCGCGGTTACCAGTTCATTGATGAACGCCTGAGAAGTCTAGGTGCCGACATCAGGCGAATTGAAGCATGATTATTGTAAGCTATTCAACAAATCTTTCATTTATTTGCACATGGATACGATACACCAGAAAATATTGATCATAACTGCGCCTTCGGGAGCCGGTAAAACGTCTATAACGAAACACCTGATGAAAGTGTTTCCTTTATTAAAGTTTTCTATATCAGCAGCAACAAGGCAGGCAAGAGAAAATGAGCAATACGGCGTGGATTATTATTTTATGAGCATGGATGAATTCAACCAAAAGATACAACAGAAGGAGTTTGCAGAATGGGAAATGGTATATGAGGGAAAGTATTATGGCACGTTGAAATCGGAACTGAAAAGAATATGGAACCTGAATAAAGTACCGGTACTTGACATTGATGTAAAAGGTGCACTGCACATTCAACGGCAATATCCTGAGAATACATTGAGCATTTTCGTACAGCCACCATCGGTAGAAGTATTAAAGGCCAGGTTGCAAAGCCGCGGTACGGAAACGAAAGAATCTTTAGAAGCCAGGGTGAATAAGGCTTCTTATGAACTTTCATTTAAAGATCATTTTGATAAAGTTGTTGTGAACGAAGACCTTGAAAAAGCCTGCAACGCTGCAGAAGGGTTGGTTGGTGAATTCCTGGAAAATTAAGATCCGGCTTCAATAAAAGCACCTATTTCGCCGTTTTTACTATTTTTATATTATGGATTGGATAGCACTACTTGCCATTTTTGCCGCATTGGTCCTGATCGGATTTTTTTCGGGCATAGAAATAGCGTTTGTTTCTGCCAATAAATTATCAATTGAACTCAATAAAAAGCAGGGCACTTCGAGCGGCAGAACCTGGGGCGAATTTGCAGAAAGGCCCACCAAATTCATCGGAACAACTTTAGTAGCAATTAATATTGTAACCGTAATTTACGGATTGCTGGTAGGTGATATGCTGTCCCCGATCTGGGATTGGATCAAAATAAAATTACCTGCTTCAACAGCTGGGTACGTCAATTTCATAAAATTACTGGTTGAAACATTTTTATCAACTGCCATCATACTCTTCGTTGAATTTTTATGCAAGGCTTATTTCAGGGCACGGAACAACAGTATTTTGGGATCTGATACCATCAGCTATATCGTCCGTTTTTTTTACTGGCTGTTATCTTCCCTGGCAGCTTTGTTTGTGAACATTGCAGAGTGGATGCTGCAATATGTTTTCAATGTAAAACTGAATACCAATAAAGATGCATTCAGCAAAGTTGATCTTGAACATTTCATGCAGCAGAATAAACATCCTGATGAAGAAGAATCTTCGGAGATCAATAAAGAACTTTTTGAAAATGCTTTATCGCTCAGTGAAGTAAAACTGCGTGAATGCCTGATACCACGAAAAGAAATTGAAAGCATCGACAGCAATACCAGCATCGAAAAAGTAAAAGAAAAATTTATTGAAACAAAATTGAGTAAACTGGTAGTGTATGAAAATAATATAGACAGCATTCTTGGTTATGTACACCAGCTGGATCTTTTCAAAAATCCCGCTACGCTCAAAGAAGTATTGCATCCTATTCCTACTGTTCCGGAAAGTATGAGTGCCACAGACCTTATGAGTAAATTCAGCCTGGAGAGAAAAAGTATAGCCTGGGTGATAGATGAGTTTGGCGGCACAGCCGGTATTGTTACTATGGAAGACCTGCTGGAAGAGATCTTTGGAGAAATAGAAGATGAGTATGATGTTGCGGAAGAATTTGTTGACAAGCAGATAGCGAGTAATGAATATATTTTCAGCGGCAGGCTGGAACTTGATTTTATTGCAGAAAAATATGACCTGCATTTCAGCGGAGATGATGAAGCAGAAACATTATCAGGCTATATTATTCAGAATCATGAAACAATTCCAAAGCAAAAACAACGCATCATCATCGGTAATTATGAGTTTGACATCTTAAATGTAAGCGATACCAGGATTGAAACCGTAAAAGTAAAAGTGTTGAAATAAGTAATTATGACCATTGCCGTTCACATCCGCTTTACCGACGATACAACAGATCCGGCAATAAATTCCCACTACCAATGCTTGCTGTTGCTGGCAACAAAATACCCCGGACATCATTTCATATTCATATTTGATAAGACTTATCCCCCGGGCCTTATCACACAAAAAAATATCACAGCATTATTACTTCCCCCACAGATCAAGAATCCTTTATTACAGCATTACTGGTACAATTTTAAAATACCAGGGTTGCTGAATAAATACAATGCGGATCATTTTATAAGCAATGGTCCTGTTTGCAGCCTTCGGACTAACATCGCTCAAACGATGATGTTAAATGATCTTTCTTTCCTTGATAAGAAGAATTTATATACAGCCGGAGAAGTTCGTTATATCAAAAAATATTTTAAAAAATTTATTGTCAAAGCAACTACCATTGCGGTTACCAATCAGCAGGTAAGAAATGTATTAGCAGGCATGTATCCGCTGATCATTGATAAGATACGGCTCATTGGTTATGGTATTAAAGATGTTTCAGTACTGCCGGAATACGAAGCGCAGGAAAACAGCAGAAATAAATATGCTGATGGTAAATCATATTTCCTGGCTTTCATTACTGATGTAACAATTCAACATACGATCATTCTTTTAAAGGCATTCTCAGCATTTAAAAAACGGCAGTTATCCAATATGCAATTGATATTGTTGGTATCATCCACCCAAAAAGAAGGATTCATACCCGATTTTCATTTGTATAAATACCGCGATGACGTGAAGATTATCATTCCCGCTAATGGGCAGGAAGAACAGGAAATTATTGCAGCAGCCTATACCGCTGTTTACCTCCCGGCGATCAATATGTTGGAAACAAAGGGATTGACAGTACTGGCAAATAATGTACCCCTGCTTACTATTGAAAATGATTTTTGTAAAAGCCTTTACCACGAAGCTGCATTGTATAGTCCGGCAGATGAAAAAAAACTTGCCGAAAGAATGATGCTATTGTACAAAGATGAGAACCTGCGGAATAATCTCCTGCATGCAGGAAGATCAATTGCGGCTGCGTATACCTGGGAGTTGATGGCGGGTAAATTAGCATTGTCTTTACTGGATACTGCCACGCAAACTGCTTAACTTTGCTGCTCAAAAAAAGATCAACTGATTTATGCAAAGTTCAACCATAACAATAGATGTAATGCTTGATCCCAATAAGATACCTGAACAGATAAACTGGGAGGCAAGCGATAGTACCGCTGAAATGAAACAAAGAGCCAAGGCTATGTGCCTGGCATTTTGGGATGCAACGGATAAATCTGCTTTACGCATAGATCTCTGGACAAAAGATATGATGGTAGATGAAATGGGCGATTTTTATTACCAGATGATCATGTCAATGGCAGACACTTTTAAAAGAGCAACACAACAGGAAGCATTGTCGGAAGAAATGAAAACTTTTGCAACAGGGTTTATTCAAAAATTCAGGGATAATTTGGTGAAGGAGCAAGGGTGAGTTACAAGTCTTTAGCTATAAGCTGTTAGCTTTTAGTTGATTTGAAATGATGGGCGATTTTCATTTACTACATTGGGTTTTAAAATAACAATAGAAGATGTTTGTAACCTGTGATAAGTGTTTAGCGATACGGGTATGTTGAATTTGATTTGGAATTTCTTAACAGCTAACAGCTAAAAAATAAAAACTATGGCACTCGAACAACAGATCATGGCAGAAATGAAAGAAGCTATGAAAGCAAAAGATGAAGCTGCATTGCGTAGTCTAAGGGCTATCAAAGCAGAAATAATCAAAGCGAAAACAGAACCTGGTGCAGGTGGCGAGATCGATGAAGCGACAGAACAAAAGTTCCTGCAAAAAATGATGAAGCAGCGCCGCGATTCCCTGGAAATTTTTGAGAAACAGGGAAGAGCGGATCTTGCGGTTAAGGAAAAAGAAGAGATGGCCGTTATTGAAAGATTTTTGCCAAAGCAAATGTCGGAAGGTGAAATAATGGAAGCTGTGGGTAAGATCATCACAGAAACAGGTGCATCCTCTGCTGCAGATATGGGAAAGGTAATGGGTCTTGCGTCAAAACAACTGGCGGGTAAAGCAGATGGTAAAACTATCAGCGTTATTGTAAAGCAAATGTTGGGCGCGTAAACCAAAATTCAAGAAACAATGCTGATCGACGCGGTCTTTGCCCTCCTTATCCTGTTAGCCTGTGTAAAGGGCTATCAAAAGGGGCTGATCATTGCATTGTTTTCCATCATCGCATTTATTGCCGGGCTTGCTGCTGCATTAAAGCTTTCTTCGGTGGTGGCAGTAAAATTATCAACCAATATCAACGCTGCGGGTAAATGGCTGCCGGTGATCTCATTCATAGCAGTCTTTTTAATTGTTGTGCTGCTTGTAAACCTTGCGGGACGAATGTTGCAGAAATCAGTTGAAATGATATTGCTGGGCTGGGTGAACAAAATCGGGGGTATTATTTTATATGCTTTGTTGTACAGCATCATATTCAGCATCTTCCTGTTCTATGCCCTACAATTGCATTTTATAAAACCCGAAACCATCAAGGCTTCACAATGTTACTCATTTATTCAGCCTTTAGGCCCCGCTGTTATCGATAAGCTGGGCAGTATCGTACCTTTTTTCAAAGATATGTTCCATCGCCTCGAGGATTTTTTTAACAAGGTTTCTAATAAAATACAGCATTAATTTGAGGCATTATTTTATTTAATGTAATTTTAGCCTGCTGGCTCCTAACTTAGCGTTTCCGGCAGAACCAAAATACCAGGTCAAAAGAGCATGAGCTACGAAATAAAACAAGACGGCAAATTTAAATTCATTGAAGAAGGTGAAGGTGAAACACTTATGCTGTTGCATGGTTTATTTGGTGCCCTGAGTAATTTCAGGGACCTGATAGAATATTTCCGCCAAACCCATAAAGTGGTGGTACCCATACTTCCACTGCTTGAACTGGACCTGTTGCATACATCTGTTGGCGGCCTGCAGAAATTTGTGAACCGGTTCATCGAGCACCGCAATTACAATGATATTCATTTAATGGGCAATTCACTGGGTGGCCATGTGGCGTTGGTACACATTCTTAAAAATCCGGAACGCATCAAATCATTGATATTGACCGGCAGTTCGGGCCTTTTTGAAAATGGCATGGGTGATACCTATCCAAAGCGTGGCGATAAGGAATATATTAAAAATAAAACAGCGCTTACATTTTACGATCCAAACCTCGCAACCGACGATCTGGTGAATGAGGTGTTCGAGATCACCAATAACCGCTTAAAAGTTATTAAAATAATTGCGTTGGCAAAAAGTGCTATCCGCAACAATCTCGGCGAAGAACTAAACCAGGTAAAGCAACCTACCTGCCTCATCTGGGGAAACAACGATACCATTACACCCCCTTTTGTTGGTAAAGAGTTTCAGCGGTTGATACCAAACAGCGAACTTCATTTTATCGACAAATGCGGCCATGCCCCCATGATGGAGGTTCCGGAAGAGTTTAACAGGATATTAGCCGGTTTTTTGGCTAAATTAAAATCACCTGCTGCAACTGTTTGACGATTTCTCTTGTCTGCATAAGAAACTATTCCGTTAATTATCGCGTTTGTATAATCACCCATACTAAATACCGGCAATATGTTAACCGCAAACCTTATCAACAATAATATACCAAGACTGAAACCACAGGATTCAGTTGGTAAAGCGTTGCAGCTTATCGCCGATTTTAAGGTAACACACCTGCCGGTGGTTTCCGACAATAAATTCCTGGGTTTGATCAGCGAAGAAGACCTGCTTGATATTGATGAACAAAAAATTGCGATTGAGGTATTGCAGGAATCACTTGTTCATGCCGCCGTGTACGATACAGCACATTTCCTTATTGCAGTAAATTGCAGCATCCAGTTTGATACAAATGTAGTTCCGGTGATCAATACGGAAAATGATTACTCTGGCGTTATTACAATGACCGACCTGCTAAAGGCGCTCGGTAATTTTTCAGGTGCCAATGAGATCGGCGGTATCATTGTACTGGAAATGGAAAGATCACAATTCGCTATCTCCGAGATCAGCCGCATTGTTGAAAGCAATGACTGCACGATCCTTCACCTCAATACCATCATCCATCCCGAAACCGGAATGCTTACCGTAACGATTCATATCAATAAAAGAGAGATCGCAACCGTGATAGCTACTTTTGAACGTTATGAATATCATGTTAGCTTTTATTTCGGTATAGAGCATTTTGAAAATGAGATCGATAGTAATTACCGGAACTTCATGCATTACCTGGATATATAGTCCTGTATAAATCTCCCGTTCGCCTTGTCTTATCATCGAAGCAGACCGCTCACTTTCTGTACTGCCAATGACAGGCACCTCCGTCGCCACGCCCGGGTAACAGTAAAAAATTGAAGTATAATTCCAACAGGAACTGTTATTTTTACGTATATACATCTGAAGCAAAGCATGCAGTATGACATATTTTAAAAATTTACTTTCCTGCTGTATTGCATTGATGGTCTTTTCTTTTTCCCAGGCACAACAGAAAGATCCTGCATCAGAATTCTATGAACAGCTTAAAAAGATAAATCCGGACTCTTCTGCTGTTGTAAGGGTTATCAATATTACCATCAGGGGAAATAAAAAAACAAAATCATATATCATACTACGGGAAGTACCATTTAGATCCGGCGATTCTATGGCTATCAGTACTTTACCGACAATTCTTGAGCAAACAAGACGACAGGTCTTTAATACTTCTTTATTTTCAGAAGTATTCATAACGCCAGCCCTCAGATCAGCGACCGAAATTGATGTTGTTATAACAGTACTCGAAAAATGGTATATATTTCCTACACCACAATTTCAGTTTGCCGACCGGAATATAAATGAGTGGCTGAAGACTTATCATGCAGATTTTAACCGCGTGATATATGGGGTTAAGTTCACACATTATAATTTTAGTGGGCGTGGCGACCAGTTGCGTATTTACCTGCTGAACGGTTATAGCCGGGCTATTTCTTTTGCATACAGTTTACCTGCCAGCAATTCAAAATTATCCGAAGGTTTCAGTGTGTATGGCGGTTATTCTCAAAACCGCGAAGTGATCTATAAGACCAGTAAGAGCAATAAACTGCTTCAATACAAACAAAATGATTTTGTAAGAAATAACTGGTCTTTAAGTGCTTCCTATCAATCCAGGAAAGGATTCTTCAGCAGGAATTTTTATACGTTCACCTACACATATACGCATGTTGATGACAGTGTGCTGGCATTTAAATACAATCCTAATTACTTCGGTAAGCCAGGTTCCTCGGTCGGGATCCCTGATCTTTCTTATACTTACCAGTATGCAAATATTGATCACGTGAATTATCCCCTTACCGGAACAACCGGCGGTTTCAGTATTCTTAAACGAGGGTTAGGATGGAATGGCGGAATCAATATGCTGTCGCTGGAAGGAGCATATGTAAAGTACCGTTCGTATTTTAAGAACAGGCTGTATAGCAGCTTCCAATTATATTCCAAAGTAAAACTTCCTTTTCAATTGGCATACATCAACCAGCGTGGGCTGGGTTACGGTGAACTGTACCTGCGGGGGCAGGAGTATTATGTAGTAGATGGGGTGGCATCCATGGTTGCAAAACTAACGCTGAAAAAAAAAGTAATTTCATTTAAAATACCTACGCAATTTCTTCGCATCAGGCAGTTGCCCAATATACCATTTACTTTTTTTGCCAAAGTATATGGGGATGTTGGATATAGCTATGCCGAACGGGAATTTGAAAGCCGGTTGAATAATCGCCTGCTGTATTCCGGCGGTTTTGGTATAGATATACTTTCTGTGTATGGGTTTACACTTAACCTTGAATACAGTTTCAATCAATTCGGCGAAAACGGTCTATTTTTACATGGTAAAAGCGGGTTCTGACCCTGCATTTATAATAATCATATGAAAATAGCAATATACAGCCGGGGAATAGAGAATAATCAATTACAGGATATTAACCTGTTACTGGCTGAATTAGCCAGCTATGGGGCAGAACCGGTTTTCTTCCAGGATTTTTTTAACCAGATCTATGCTTCTTTAAATATTGATGGCAGTAAATATTCCACTTTCAATTCAACTGAAGAGATGGATGCAGGTATAGATTGTATGATCAGCCTTGGTGGCGATGGAACTTTACTTGACACTGTTACACTCGTAAAAGATTCCGGCATACCTGTACTAGGCGTTAATTATGGCCGGCTTGGTTTTTTGGCCAATATCGGTAAGGAAGAATTGCATGATGCACTGGATGCACTTGCAAACAGGAAATACGTGCTTGATAAAAGAACACTGATACATTTGGATGCAAATATTCCTTTGTTTGGTGAAACAGCTTATGCACTCAATGAATTTTCACTGCATAAAAAAGATTCATCACCGATGATCAAGATTCATACTTATCTCAATGGTGAATTTTTAAATACTTATTGGGCAGATGGATTGATCGTTGCCACACCAACAGGATCTACAGGTTATTCACTGAGCTGCAATGGCCCGGTAGTTTTTCCCGATAGCGCCAGCTTTGTTATTACACCGGTTGCGCCGCACAATTTAAATATCAGGCCCATCATCGTTCCGGATGATAATATTGTTTCTTTTGAAATAGAGGGGCGTACAGATGGTTTCCTTTGTACAATGGACAGCAGGCGTGAGATCGTTACCAAGGAAATACAACTGGCCGTTAAAAAAGAAAGCTTTGGTATCAACCTTATCCGCATGAATGAAAATAATTTTTTACAAACACTCCGAAGTAAATTATCCTGGGGATTGGATAAGCGGAATTAATTTTTTTTCAGCCATCTAAATTCTTTAAAGGGTTAAGCGTTTCGGCAATTTTTTAAACGGGTATAATATAAAATATTTAAACGCATCGTGCCTGCAAAAGCAAAAAAAATACGACTCATATTTTTCATATACTGGGTATTGCTGCTTTACATTGTTGCTGCACTGGTATGGTGGTTTGTTGCCTTGAACACGCAGAATGAACAAATGGCGCAATTCAAAATAAACGACTTAAGGAAAGACGATATTCAACACGATGCAAAATATGCAGGCATTGGATCTGAAAAAAAGAGGAAAACAGCACAATATGTTGGTGAGGGCTCTATATTTTTTTTATTGATAGCAGCAGGTGCTGCGTTTGTTTACAGGGCGGTGAGCCGGGAGTTGAAGTTAAGCAGGCAGCAGCAGAATTTTATGATGGCTATTACGCATGAATTAAAAACACCGATCGCAGTTTCTAAACTTAACCTGGAAACATTGCAATTAAGAAAACTGGATGATGCCCAGCGGGAACGCCTGATACAAAATACGTTGCAGGAAACAAACCGCCTCAATGCGCTTTGCAATAATATGCTCGTTTCATCTCAGATAGAGGCCGGCGGATATCGCATTACCAATGAAGAAATAAATATCAGCGAACTGGTTCAGAATTGTGCAACTGATTTTATCAACCGCTTTCCCAAAAGAAAATTTGCGACAGCAGTAATCGAAGGATTGTTTATTACCGGTGATATTATGTTGATCCAGATAGCAGTGAATAACCTGGTTGATAATGCTATAAAATATTCACCCAAGGAAGCACCCATAACAATAGGGGTTATTGAAAATGGCGGGCAGGTTGAAATAAATGTTGAGGATGAAGGGCCGGGTATTGAAGAAGCAGAAAAGAAAAATGTATTTGAAAAATATTACCGGTCGGGTAATGAAGCTACAAGGCTTGCAAAAGGTACAGGGCTTGGGCTATACCTTACAAAAATGATCATCGCTGCACAGCATGGAAAAATAGCTGTTAAAGACAATCAGCCCAAAGGCAGCATTTTTACAATTCAATTAAAGCAGGTTATCTAAATTTGAACATGACTCCGAAAAAATATTCCATATTGCTGGTAGAAGATGAAGAGAACCTTCACGAAGCGTTGAAATTAAATCTTGAACTGGAAGGTTATGAAGTAACCGGAAGTTATGATGGTGCCAATGCATTAAAAGTTGTGCAGCAGGAACATTTCGACCTCATCATACTGGATGTGATGCTGCCCGAGATAGATGGAATAACTGTTTGTGAAACCATCAGGCTGAACAACCGTACTATTCCGATATTAATATTAAGCGCAAAGAACAGTAGTGCCGACAGGGTATTGGGTTTAAAGAAAGGAGCCGATGATTACCTCACCAAACCTTTCAACCTGGAAGAATTATTGCTTCGTGTAGATAAGCTTATTAAAAAGAACGTACAGCTTTCCAACAAACAACCACTTCCGGATATATACGAATTCGGCAGGAACAAAATAGATTTCAAAGCGCTTGAATGTTATACCAAGGACGGTACAAAGATAACCCTTAGCAAAAAGGAAGTGATGCTGTTGAAATTACTCATCGAAAATAAAAGCGAAGTGGTAACCAGAGAAAAGATCCTGCAATCAGTCTGGGGTTATAATGTTTATCCAACTACCCGGACCATCGATAACTTTATCCTCAACTTCAGGAAATATTTCGAAGCTGATAGCCGTAATCCGAACTATTTCCATTCTGTAAGAAGTGTTGGTTATAAGTTTACAGATTCCTGATGCTGTAAGTATTGATCATTTGTAGGATGTCCTGTGCTTCCTGGTACATCGCATTCATTTTATCATTTCTTTCAAAAGGCGTATACAACTGCCATTCAATTTGCTTTAACAATTGTTGTAATTGCAATACAGTGTCGTTGCTGATATTCTGTTTATCCATGATTGCCGCAACAGTTCCTGTATTGATATTGATCGGCTCAACAGCGAATTTTTTCGATAAATAACTTTTTAATTCCACATTGAGCAATGAATAGAAACTGATGCAATCATCCCGGAACAAACAGGCTTCTGTTTTTTCTAATGGGTTCTGCTGGTTTATTGCCGATGTTTCAATGATGCTGTTGAGTTTCAGCTGTTCTTCATTTAAAAGCACAGGAATAGTATGTTTCTCTGCAACCCGTCTTTCGTTTCTTACCCATATCAGCATACCGGATAGCATAACGATCGCAAGGAATACAATGATCCACCATCGGTTATTGAATATCCGGTTGATACCGGTGACAGCCGTTTTGCTATTAACAGGCCTGTTTGCTAAAACTACCGGCCCTGTTGCTTTTGTTACCGTAAATGGCAATGGTTTTGTGCCGATCGTTTTATAAGATGCAGTACCCGCATCAAAATAACTGAAACTGATGGCAGGCAACATATAATCGCCCGGCGTATTTGCAGAAAAACTATACTCAAAAGTTTTATTCCCATTAACGGGTACCATGGTTTTGTCAAGGTTTTCAGCAACTTTCGGATCAAAAGGTTCAATGCCAGCTGGCCATAATAATGTTGGAGCTGTCATTAACTGGAGGTTGCCACTGCCACTTATTCTCAACAACAATTTCCCCGGTTCATTTGAAGGAAAAATTGTTTTTTCCAACACGGCTTCCATATTAAATTTCCCAACAGCGCCGGCAAAAGATGCGGGCTTGCTTAATTCAGGCAGTGCTTTTACTTCAATGGTTACAGGTTTGTTGGTTAAACTTACAGACTGGTTAATGACTCCTTCTGCCGGAACACTGGCTTCAGTAAAATCATCAAAAAGACCTGTTAAATTGTTGCGGTGTTTATCCAGGTATTCGTCTTTGATGAATTGAATATTATTTTCGAGTACCGCAGGTTCTAATGCTATGCTACCAGATTGCAGGGGATAGAGTTGTGCCTTCCTGATCGTGTAAACATTGTATTCCCTTCCATTTAATTTTTCCCTGGTATAAGCAGATATATCATGACTGGTAAGATCAATTACAGAAAAGCCATTGAAAGAAGGATTTTCACTAAGCTTGCTTTCACTTTTTAACCTTGTGTATAATTTATAAGTAGCAATAACTGGTTCGCCAACATAACAACTTGTTTTATTAACCTCCAGCCTCATGATCATATTCTTATTTACCTTATCAGCAATATTATCGCCCTTGCGAAAAATATAATCACTGAATGCGGACAGCGGGCGTTCCCGGGAGCCGGGATAAAGGCTGCCGGCACTATTGGTAGAAACGGCATTGTTTACCTGCAAGGCTGTGGCATTGGTCTTATACGACTGCCGGCCGATCTGAACAAGAGCCGGTTCGATAGCTATCCTGCCTGTTGTTTTGGGTTTAACTGTATAAACGATCGCCACATAACTTAGCTGTTGGCCATTCATGCGTATGTTTCCAAATTCCTGCTTTGGGCCGCTTAGTACGGTAAATTTTGTGAGGGAGGGAGGAGTTACCCTGTTTACATCGGTTGCATTGGTGATGATAATCTTCAGGGTTGCATATTCATCTTTATCAACCTGTGCGGGTGAAATGGATAAACTGATATCGGCCTGCCCTTTTGCAAATATCATTACAAGTGAACAAAAACAAGACAATAATATTTTTCGTAAAAATAAATTCATAACACGCTCATCACGATCACAAAAGTAGCCCATCTGCCCCTGAGCCAGGTTATACAAAGTATAAAAGATTTTAATGAACTGTTAATTATAGATCGCCTAACTGCGGACGAAGAACGATCGCTTCCACAACAGCCTGCGGAGATAGTTTGCTTGCAGCCAATACCATGTTTGCAATATCTTCAGTTTCCATGATACGGCCTGTGCTGTTGTCAAAATTTCCCCAGGAATCTGTTAGAACAGCACCCGGGAAAATGGTCGTCACTTTTATACCATGTGCTTTTAATTCATGGCGTAGGTTCTGTGAAAAACCATTCAATGCAAATTTGCTTATGCTATATCCGCCACCACCCTCGTAAGCCTGCAACGAAGCAATAGAACACATATTAAATATATGCCCGCTGCCCTTGATGATCATGGCAGGTACGAGTTTACGGGTGAGATAATAGGCGCTGTAAAGATTGGTCTGCATCATCAATTCAAGGCTACCCTCCGGTTCATCCATGGTATTACCTGGTATATAAGTGCCTGCATTGTTTACTACGATATCAGGAGTTGAGTACTGCAAACAGCTCTCAGCAAATTGTTCAACTTCTGCTTTCACCGTAACATCAACAGCCTTGACATTGATCTTAGCAGCCGGGTATGCAACGCTTATTTCCGTTGCTGTTTTATTAAGGAGTTCCAGGTTCCTGGCACACAAAAAAAGATCGTAACCGGCAGCGGCAAATTTTATGGCAATAGCCTTTCCGATTCCTTTATTGGCACCTGTGATGATTGCATTCATAGGGGATGATGGTTAGGGGTTGATATGATTGATATAGTTGAATAAGTTGAACTTGTTAATAAAAATTTTATTGGGGTTTATCCATTGCTTCAAATGGTAAACTTAGAATTTAAAAATGTTATTTTTGCGCACGATGTAAAGTTAATCACCATTTTTTTAAAACCGTTTCCTTTTCATGCCTGCATACAAACATCTTTTTTTCGACCTTGATCATACGCTTTGGGATTTTGATAAAAATGCTAAAATTTCGCTTACCGAGTTATATGCAGAATTCGAATTGCATGAAAAAATAACGCCGGTATTTGAGGATTTTTACCAGCGATATATTTACCATAACGAGATCCTATGGGATAGGTACCAAAAAGGTTTTATATCTGCCGATGAATTGAAATGGAAACGCATGTGGCGTACCTTGCTCGATTTTAAAATAGGAAATGAACAGCTTTCAAAAAGTCTGAGCGCAAGATTCCTCGAAATACTTCCCACTAAAAAAGAAGTGTTCCCCTACACGATGGAGATACTTCATTATCTGAAAGAAAAAAAATACGGGGTTCATCTTATTACCAATGGCTTTGAAAAAACGCAATGGAGTAAGATCCGCAACAGCGGGTTGGATAAGTTCATCACGCATGTGATCACATCCGAAGGAAGTAACAGCCTTAAGCCAAAGAAGGAAATATTTGACTTTGCAATGAATAAGGCCGGTGCAATATTAACTGATAGCATTATGATCGGTGATAACCTGGATGCCGATATTCAAGGTGCCATGAATGCAGGAATGGATACTATTTTCGTAAATCATGTCAATGCCGTTACTGATAAGAAACCTACACACACAGTAACACACCTCAAACAGCTGGAAGATATTTTTTAATATATTTTGTTAACGCGAAGACGTAAAAAACATTACCAATCAGAGCGCAAAATTGATCTATTGTAATTGTCGTGTTTACGAAGGGGGAATGACAGAAACGTCTTTCCACTTTTACGGTAAAAGCCAACATGCATAAAAAAACCTCCCGGTTTGGGAGGTTCAAGATCTTTTAGCCAGCAATTACATACTAGCTGTTTTCGATTTGTCTTTGCAGCATGATTTAGAAGTTTTAGAGCAACAGGTTTTTCCTTTTGCACATTTCTTCTTTTTTCCTTTTCCGCTATCTGCAAATGAAGTACCTGTAATCAATAGAGCTGCAGTAGCAAGCAATAATACTTTTTTCATTGTTATGATTTAGTGTGATTAATCAACGTAAAAATAGGGCTTAAATTGTAATTCAGACAGTCCAGACTCTTAAAAAATGACCACCGGTAAGGCTTTCAGCGTTAAATATTAGCCATAATCGCAGCAGCACGCCGAAAATTGCCATGTAAGGCAACATTCATCTTCTACCCCTATTCATCATCAAATAGTAGCGATCACCGTAACACCTCCCTGAACCACTTCATTCAGTGCTACATTTATTTTTGTTCCAACTGGTAATAAAAGATCTACCCGGCTGCCAAATTTAATAAAACCCATTTCCTGACCTTGTTCTACTTTTTGACCAACTTCCAGGTAATTAATGATCCTTTTGGCTACAGCACCTGCTATTTGCTTTACAAGGATTTCAATATTACCTTTCCTGATAACCACTGAATGACGTTCGTTCTCTGTAGACGATTTAGGGTGCCAGGCCACTAAGAATTTACCCCTGTGATATTGATTGTAAACAACTTCACCAGTTAACGGGTTCCTGTTCACGTGCACATTCAACGGGCTCATAAATATAGAGACCTGCAGCCTTTTATCTTTAAAATATTCAGGGTCTACCGTTTCTTCAATCACCACTACTTTGCCATCAGCCGGTGCAATGATCTCGTTTGCATTGATGGTAAGCTTTCTTGACGGAATGCGAAAAAAAGAAACAATCAATAATAAAAAAACCAGGCTCACAATAAATATCAATATACAAAGCCATAATAGGGAAGCTCCAAAAAACCAGAACAATGTAAGGTTCAAAGCCCCGAAGAGCAAGGTTGCCAGGGCAATGGATTTATATCCTTCTCTGTGTAAAGTCATTTAAAAAAATTGAAGGGCGAAGGTACAAACTAGGAGCAGATTTATATCCTTTGTTCTAAAATAATAATTTGATGTAAAGCCATACAAAGGGCGTAGCGATTAACAGTGAATCAAACCGATCAAGAAAGCCACCATGCCCCGGCATGAAGCTGCCACTGTCTTTGAGTCCGGCCATTCTTTTTAACTTGCTTTCCAGCAGGTCGCCGAGTGTACCGAATACGGCGCAAATAGCAGCAATACATAACCAATGTTTCCAGCCGACACTATGTGCAGCCGGAATATAATAACCCATCAAAGCGATTACTATTACACAGAGCAACGCACCGCCAATCGTGCCTTCCCAGGTCTTTTTCGGAGAGATAGATGATAAAGCTGTTTTGCCAATAAAAGATCCTACCAGGTAGGCCATGGTATCATTGATCCAGATGGAAAAAAGAATAGCACATGGGAATAAGGCATTATAAGAAATATATCCAGGAGGCGTATTGTCTTTTGTATTAATCGTTACTGTAACAGCAAGGTCCGTTATCATCAAAACAGGCATAATGATGTAAACAACAGCAAGTGGTAAGTAATAGGCGTATGTATCCGGACGTATCTTTTTGATGATCTTTATAAATTCAAACAGGCAACCGATCAGGATGACCGAGAACAACGCGATAAAGGTCCAGGCATTTACAAACAAACCAAGTAACATTACAATGACAAAGATCAATGCAGTAAGCGCCCGTGTTTTAAATGTTTGAATATTAAGTGCCAACCTTAATTATTTTCTGAATTTGCAAATGGATTATAAATATTTTCTTTTGCCAGGATCAGTTGTTCCTGTGCGTCGATCTTTTCCTTATTGCTTGCTGAATATTTTCTGAGCATCCTGAAAAAAAACAGGATAAGTGCCAGTGCCAGCAAACCTAACCACCAGGGTATTTTTGCATCAGGTTTAATGATATCGGGTTGATTTTTTTGGGTGCTGATATAAAAAAGCTGTATGAGTGCAAGCAAATTGTTTAAAAAATGCGCAATTACATTTACCCATATATTCTTCGTCTTGTAATACAGCAATCCCAGGATAAATCCAAGTATGGCCCTGCTCAGGAACAGGTATATGGACATGTGAATGAGGCTAAAGAAAAGCGAAGAAACGACGATAGCCAATAAGGGCGTTTTCCACCATTTCACCAATAGGTTTTGTATAGCTCCCCTGAAAAAAACCTCTTCAAAAAGAGCAGGGAAAAAAGCCATGATGAAGATCGCCATGATAAACTCCGGCCAGCTTTTTAAATTACTCAGTGCTGCAACATTGTCGTTGTAAACTTTTTCCAGTTCCCGGGCCATCTTGTCCAAAGAGGGCAAATGCGCTATGGCCGCTTTACTTAATTCTTCAAGCGGTGCAGCCATTATATTGGCAAAAAAGATAATGGCAAAGCCGATCAATACCTGGTAAATATTAATATGCCGGTTAAAACCAAGCCAGAACTTGTTACGGCCGTTCACGATCCATGAATACAAAACAGCCGGCACAAACAAGGAGAAAAAAGCACCCAGTACCTGTGCAAGTCTTGCATAACTAACATGTTGCGGATCCAGCAGGGCTTTCATCATTACATCCCCCATCTTCTCAAAAGGGATTCCCGCTGGTATGATCTGTAAACCGATAATAAACTGTACGCCACCCGCAAGGATTAGCCCGAGCCCAAAGAAAACAAGTAAAATGCCTAACTGTCCCAACCCCGTAAACCCTTTTGCAGTTTTGTATTGCATACCCTGTCTATTTGTTGTAAATTTGCAGCCGCAAGATACAAAGAATGCTATGCCCAAAATAGGCCAAATACAATTACCGGAATTCCCATTGCTGCTGGCACCCATGGAGGATGTAAGTGATCCGCCATTCAGGGCACTGTGCAAAGACCATGGCGCAGACCTGATGTACAGCGAGTTCATCAGCAGCGAAGGCCTGATCCGGGATGCGATAAAGAGTTTGAAAAAGCTTGATTTCAGCGAAGAAGAAAGGCCATTTGGCATACAGATATTCGGCGGCGATGAAGAAGCCATGGCGATGAGTGCCCGCATTTGCGAAACGGTGCACCCCGACCTGGTAGATATTAATTTCGGCTGCCCGGTTAAAAAAGTAGTGAATAAAGGTGCAGGAGCAGCCGTATTGAAAGATATTGACCTGATGGTGCGGCTTACCCAGGCAGTGATTAAAGGAACGTCTTTGCCGGTTACGGTTAAAACCAGGTTGGGATGGGATGACGATACAAGAAATATAGAAGAAGTTGCCGAACGACTGCAGGATATTGGTGTACAGGCTTTGGCCATACATGGACGCACGCGTTGCCAGTTGTATAAAGGTGAGGCAGACTGGACATTGATCGGAAAAGTGAAGAACAACCCGCGTATCCATATTCCCATTTTTGGAAACGGTGATATTGACAGTCCGCAGAAAGCATTGGAGTACAAGAATCGTTATGGCGTGGATGGTATCATGATCGGCCGGGCTGCTATTGGTTACCCATGGATATTCAGGGAGATAAAACATTACCTGAAAACACAAACCATGTTGCCTTCTCCAACCCTGGAAGAACGCATCGAAGTTTGCCGCAAACATTTGCGTAAATCACTGGAATGGAAAGGTCCTAAGGTTGGCATATTTGAAATGCGCAGGCACTACACCAATTACTTGAAAGGATTGCCGGGCATCAGAGATTTTCGCTTAAAACTGGTAACGCTTTCTGAGGAGGCCGAAATAAATGAAGTGCTGGATGAGATAAGTGCTCATTATAAAGCCTACGAGTTTGAAAGAACGCCGATAGAGATCATCAACTATCATGAGAAATGCCCGCTTTAATAAAACTCAATTAGAGTTTTCACGCAAAGGCGCAAAGTTGTTTTAACTCCTCGCGCCTTTTGTATTTTTCTTTGCAGCTTTGCGTGAAATTATTTTCACCTTAAAATTTAGCCGTGAATTCTTTCAATCCTTTTGTATAAACCCTCGCCCTTGCTTCTGCAAAATAATCGGCGCCTAGCATGATAGCAGCCTGGATTGCCAGGCCAACGCCAAGGCCAACCCAAAATGACTTTTCTGTATTTGACCTGTACAAAAAGATCAGGGAAATTCCTGCCACTATCAATGCAATTTCTATCCAGCGATACAGGATAAAATTCTTATTTACTATTTCCATCCTTGGTATTTCTTTGTTCTTGAGGTCGGAAGGATTAAGGTCATAAGCATAAGTATTTCTTTTTCTGTCATCATCACTTCTTTTATAAACCGTATAGCCAACAGTGAGTTGTATGCAGGCGATCAACAATAATGGCCATGCCATTCCTTTATAAAAATTTGTTTTCAGGAAAAAGAAAAAAATAATAGCGAGTACAATGGCAACTATCCCAATGATCAGGAAGATCAGGCTTTCCGATTTTTCGGCAATGAAATATTTTTCAATAGCTGTTTTGGTAAACATATCGACGGTATTAATTTTATCTTAGCGGTTAATATTTTACTGCATAGGCATGAAGGCACAATGTAAAACAAAGATCAGGTTATTTTTATTCACTAACGGCCGCTGCTATTTCTTTATCCAACGGAGACACTGCAGGGGCAAAGTATTTTACCAGCCTGCCTTCTTCATCTATCATATATTTAGAAAAATTCCACACCGGTTGCTGGCTGTTCCAGCCATTCAAAGAAGCATCAGTAAGCCATTTAAATATTTCATTCTGGCCGGGTTTGTTTACGACGGTGCTTTTTTTCATCAATGGAAATGATACTGCATAATTAATTTTACAGAATGTTGCTATTTCCTCATCCGAACCTTTTTCCTGTCCTTTAAAATCATTGGCGGGGAAACCGATCACTACCAGTTTATCTTTATTGCTTTGATATAATTTTTCCAGCTCATCGTATTGCCCCGTATAGCCACAATCTGATGCGGTATTGACGAGCAATAATTTTTTGCCTTTCAGTTTTGACAGATCAAAATTTTCACCATTGATAGCAGTAGCTTTTAAAGAATAAAATGAAACAGGTGGCGCTTTTTCAGTTGAGGCTTTTTTTGTTCCTGCCTTCGTCCTGGTCAACCACATAAATGCGGGGTAAATTGCTTTCAACACTTTTTGTCGTACTGTCATTTGTTTTGAATTTCTGTTTACAATAGCTACATACACACTGAATGAAATGGATAACAACAACAGTACCGTTATAGTTCTTTTTAGTAATTTATATTTTCTATCAGCTGCCATAGTTGCATTTACGATTAAACCGATCCATTGGTGAACCGAACGATTAACGTATTACCCACTTAAACAATTTCAACTTCCCTTTGAACGGCGGATATTTTATAGAAGGGTCGAACCAGGTAGGCGTTTTCATTACAGATTTTTTATGGCTAAATGTTTCAAAACTATATTTGCCATGGTAATGCCCGCTTCCACTGAATCCACGGCCGCCAAAAGGAAGATTGTGATTGGTAAGATGCCAGCTTGCATTGTTCACGCAACCACCGCCGAATGCAACAGCCTTAAGCCATTTCTTTTCTTTTTGTACGGAGCCCGTGAAAATATAAAATGCCAACGGGTTCTTATGCCTGGCAATAATACTCAAAGCTTCTTCTGTTGTATCAAATGAGATGATCGGTAATATCGGCCCGAATATCTCATCACGCATGACAGCGCTATCAGCTGCTATATTTACCATCAATGTTGGTTCGATGTATAAGTTGGTTTTATCATTACCGCCGCCATGTATTATTGCGCCGTCCCCCAAATATTTTAACAACCGGTCAAACTGCTTTTCATTAATGATCTTCCCATAGTTGGTATTTGTTTTGGGTTCATCGCCAAAGAACTGCCGTAAGTTTTTTTTCAATTCGTCTTGCAGGCGATCTGTTACAGAACTGTGTACCAAAACGTAATCTGGTGCAACACACATTTGCCCGGCGTTTGAAAATTTTGTCATAGCAATGCGCTTCGCTGTTACTTTTATATCAGCATCAGCTTCTACAACACAAGGACTTTTACCACCCAGTTCCAACGTAACAGGCACCAGGTTCTGTGCGGCCGACTGGTAAATGATCTTTCCAACAGCCGTGCTACCGGTATAAAAAACATGGTCGAAAACAAAATTGTTCATCAGCTCAGGTACTACGGTTGCACCATCTCCTTCGGTAAATAATATATATTCTTCCCCGAAAGTTTCTGCAATCATTGCTTTCATTACAGCACTGGTTGCTGCTGCAAATTCCGATGATTTTAATACAACACAGTTACCTGCTGCTATGGCGCCTGCCAGGGGAGTAAATAATAATTGCAGCGGGTAATTCCAGGGACTGATGATGAGTACCACACCCAATGGCTCGCTCATTATGAAACTTTTTGAAGGTAGGTTGAGCAGATTTGTTGCCACGCTTTGTGGTTGCATCCAACTGTCCAGGTGCTTCAGTGTATTGTTGATCTCTGCAATAACAAATCCATTCTCTGTTACCCAGCATTCTTCGGGACTTTTTTTAAGGTCATCCTGCAAAGCCTGATAGATCTGCTGCTCGTATTTTTCCATCACTTCCCTGAGTTTTTTCAATTGTGTTTTCCTGAATGTAAGCGGCTTTGTTGTACCGCTATCATAAAACGAACGCAGGGCTGTTAATTTATTTACAAGTGACATTGCCTTAAATTTGTTTTAAAGTTAGGCAATTGTATGAGTGATGAGGAATATATGCGACAAGCGATCAAAGAAGCCCAAAAAGCATTTGATACAGATGAAGTGCCTGTGGGCGCTATTGTGGTTATGAACGACCGTATCATAGCCAAAGCGCATAACCAGGTGGAAATGCTGAACGACAGCACCGCCCATGCCGAGATCATGGCCTTAACCACAGCTTATAATGGACTGGGGGCAAAGTACCTGCCGGATGCAACTTTATATGTTACGGTAGAGCCCTGCCTGATGTGCAGCGGCGCTTTGTATTGGAGCAAGATTGGCAGGGTTGTTTTTGGGGCTTATGATGATAAGAACGGCTATCGGAAAACGACCGGTGCAAACAATCCATTTCATCCCAAAACGGTACTGGTTGGCGGCATCCTGGAAGAAGAATGCGGCAAATTGATGAAAGATTTTTTCAGGGCAAAAAGATGATTTTCCTCCAGATTGTCATCGCGGGAGTGGACCAGTAGTCTTTTAAAAATCAGCCTGCCTATATTTTCGAGATATGAAACTTATTGCTTTGCCATAGATTGATTTCAACATAATGGCAGTAATTTTGTATGAATAAAATAAATTATTTTTTCACAGGTATAAACTTATAAGTTATGGCATTTACATTAGCTGCATTACCATATGCATATGAAGCACTCGAACCTCATATCGATACATTAACCATGCAGATACATCATGATAAGCATCACCAGGCTTACGTTGATAATTTGAATAAAGCTGTTGCAGGTACAGACAATGAAACCAAATCACTCGAAGAATTGGTAAAGCATGCAGGGAGTATCAGTCCGGCAGTACGCAACAATGGTGGCGGACATTGGAATCACACATTCTTTTGGGAAAGCCTTGCAGGAAATGCAGGAGGAAAACCTTCCGGTAAATTGGCAGAAGCCATTGATGCCGCATTTGGTTCACTTGAAGCATTCAAAGAAAAATTCAGCCAGGCAGGTATGACACGTTTTGGAAGTGGCTGGGCTTGGTTAATCGTAAAAGATGGTAAACTGGAAGTAAGTTCTACGCCTAACCAGGACAATCCATTGATGGATGTTGCAGAAGTAAAAGGTAATCCAATCCTGGGTGCAGATGTTTGGGAACATGCTTATTACCTGAAATACCAGAACAAGCGTGCAGATTATTTAGCTGCGTTTTGGAATGTGGTGAATTGGAATAAAGTTGCTGAAAGGTTTGAAGCAATAAAATAGTTAATTCAGTTAGAAATATCTCTGTAAGGCCGCAAATTATTTGCGGCTTTTTTTTGGGCAACCGGGCGTAGCGGGTACAATTTAATCTACGTTTAAGTTCCTTTGCTGAGGCTTTTTTACATCAAAACCTGCCGGCAACATCTTTGATAATACAATAGCATATCTCACACTATAACATCAGCAACTACGCCGCTTGTTCAATCAACTCAAAACAACCATGAACCCGTTAATATTTATTATGAAGACCTGGGAAAAGGTAAGCCAGTGGTATTTATTCACGGATGACCTTTATGTGGCTCGATGTGGTAATACCAGTTAACGCAATTGCCCAGCCAGGGCTTACGATGAATAGTATACGACCGGTGGGGCTTTGGAAAGTCGGACAGGCCGTTTTCTGGCTATGATTACGATACAATGGCAACAGGCCTGAAAGCGTTGCCGGATACACTGGATTTGCAGGATGTTACCCTGGCAGGATTTTCGATGGGTGGAGGAAAGATTGCAAAATATTTTTCGAAACATGCCGGTGCCCGGGTTTCAAAAGTTGTGTTGGTGAGTGCAGTTGTGCCATACATGCTGCAAAAAGCTGATAATCCGAAGGTAGTTCCGCAGGAAGCATCTGATAAAATGGTAAAAGCCATGGTTGATGACAGACCTGGTTTTCTTGAAGCATTCAACAAAGAGTTCTATCGAGTAGGATTGATTAATCACCCGGTTTCTGAAGCTTACCTGAACAGCAGGTTGAATAATGCAATGGATGCTTCACCCATTGCTACCATCGAATATGCCAAAGCGGTTGCCTATACAGATTTTCGAAACGACGTGCTGAAAATAGATGTGCCTACCCCTATCATTCACGGCGACAAGGATAATACAGTGTCTCTAAAAGCAACCGGTGAAGAATCATTCAGGCTCATAACCCGGATCTGTTTTAAAAGTATACCAAGGTGCACCGCATGGGTTGTAGTTTACTGAATAAGAAAAGTTAAACCAGGAGCTTATTGGGCGTTTTTATGTCTAATATATAAGTTGTAAAGTCTTCCCGGGATGATAAACCTTCCCAAACCTTCCCAAACGTTCCCAAACCTTCCCAAACCTTCCCAAACGTTCCCAAACGTTCCCAAACCTGCAACTTCCTGCACAAACCTGCATTTTCCTGCATTTGTACTTTTTGAATGTTGCATATTTGTTATCAAAAAGGCGAACATGAAAAAGAGCCGCCAAACAAAAACAGCCAAGGGCGAAGCGCAAGAGCGGGTGTGACAAAATTAAAAGCAGTTAAAAACATGTCACAACAAATGTGACAGAAAAAAAACGGAAAAAAAAATGTCACAGCGGAAGTAGCCGGCTAAAGCAATTAAAATAATCGTTAGGAGCCTATGGCATTATTATCCAAACACCGGCGGGCTTGCCGGTATTCAAGGAACCGGATCATACCCATGCCCACCCCAGGGATGGCATTTACCCACTCTTTTGATCGTAAGCCATAGGCCTTTTAACGGTCCGTATTTTTTAAATGCTTCTATGCCGTATTGAGAACAGGTTGGCGTGAACCTGCATTTAGGGCCGAGCAATGGAGAGATGATCCATTGATATAATTTTATCAGGAATATGAATGGCAGGCTGAGTATGTATTTAATTTTTTGCATCGGCAAATTTTATCAGCCGGTTAATAATAATCCCTGTTTTTTCAAATACCATTTCATAGGCGGGCAATTCCCTGCCCATGTATAAAATGAAAACAGATAATTGTAACTCTTTTTCCTGCAGGTGAACCTGTAATTTTTCTTTTTGTAAACGATAGGCTTCCCGCATTAGCCTTTTCACCCTGTTACGATCTGTTGCTTTTTTAAAGTTCCTGCTGCTCACCCCAACAGCAACCTGTAAGGTTGCTTCTTTGTTTGTTGGCAACCAGATCACTTTAAAAGGAAAATTGGAAAAGCTATTTCCCTTGCTGAAAAGTTCATCAATGGTTTTCCTGCTTTTAAGTTTATCTGTTTTCCTGAAAAAATATCGTGGAGTATTTGACAAATAAAAATATTAATTAAAAAGGTTAAAGCCCGATAATGTTAACCCTTGCATTTATGTCAGGGCAATTCAAATTCTTAAAATTAAAAAAGCCCTTGCAAAAGCAAAGGCTAATATACAGTTAACTGCATTGAATTGATCAATGCGTGTTATGGTCTATTTTTTTGAACCGTGCTCGTCAGAAACAGTAAGTTTATGACGTCCCTTTGCTCTGCGGCTAGCCAATACCTTGCGGCCATTTGCGTCCTGCATACGCCTACGGAATCCGTGTACAGATTTTCTGCGGCGTGTATGGGGTTGGTAGGTTCTTTTTTTTCCTGGCATTGTTGTATGTTTTTCCTTTTACAAATGTTGTTAATGTTTGTTCCTGTCAGCCGGGCACCATCCCCGCTGCTTGTGAAAGGACGGCAAAGGTAGGGGTTTCGTGATGAAATATAAAGTGTAAGGGAAAGATTTTGCTTTCTTCCGCCAATAAAATAGTTAGATCAGGCCAAATGGACCTTTTCTGAGGTTATATCCTGGCCAAAGAACACGGCGGCGTGGCTATTAAAATCTGCGGGCTGGCCGGTTGTATAGAATTTACGGCCGCCTTTTTTGCTGCATTTAGCATCAATTTCAGGATGTCTTTCCAGGTAATTTTTCAGACTGCCGGCTACAATTTGCCCCTGCGGTATCACGGAAACGCCGTCGGGTACATATTTCAGTATCTTATCCATTAATAGCGGGTAATGGGTGCATGCAAGGAGGATTGTATCAATACCGGTATCTTCCTGCAACAAATGATCGATGTGTTTTTTTACAAAATAATCAGCTCCCGGCGATAGATATTCATTGCTTTCTACCAATGGAACCCAGATGGGACAGGCCTCCTGGGTTACGCCCATGTCGGGGAAGAATTTTTCAATCTCGATGAGGTATGATCCGGATTGCACCGTACCCGTAGTGGCCATAACACCCACATGTCCGGTTTTGCTGTATACGCCGATCACTTCAGCCGTGGGCCTGATCACTCCCAAAACACGCTTTGACGGATCAATTGCCGGAAGATCATTTTGTTGTATGGTACGCAATGCCTTCGCTGATGCGGTATTGCAGGCTAAAATAACCAGCGGGCAACCCTGGGCAAAGAACCATTTTACACATTGAAGGGTATATTCATAAACAGTGTCAAAATCCCGGGTGCCATAGGGTGCACGGGCGTTGTCGCCGAGGTATATATAATCGTATTGCGGAAGGGTGGCGCCGATCTCCTTTAATACACTCAGTCCACCATAACCACTATCGAAAACGCCAATAGGCCGTTGATCGTTCATTTGTCAAAAATAATAAAGCCACCCGGTTTAATGGATGGCTTTAGCAAATTTATATAAATGTATTATTATCCTTTCTTAGGAGGCATTGTGCCTGCAGGTTTTTGTCCCGGCGCAGGTGCTGTATTCTTGATACCTAATTTCTTTTTTACAAGATCTATCAGGTCATCACCCGGAGGGCCTACCATTACTGATCCGGCATCTAATACATACGTGTAACCATTTTCTTTAGCTACAGTTTTTACGGTCGCCATTGCTTTTTCTTTCAATGGAGCTACTTTTTCCTGTAATTTCTGTTGGTACATATCCTGTGCCTGCTGGTTCCAGCCCTGCACTTTTTGGTATAAAGAGATCAACTCATTTCTTTTGATTTCTCTCATGCTTGGAGAAAGTTTGGCTGAATCCCTTACAAAGAGACTGTCTTTATCACCTAGTTCCTTCATCATATCCTGGCCTTGTTGCTGAAGCGATGCCTGATATTCTTTTAATTCCCCATCTGCTTTTTCTGCTTCAGGCATAACACCGATCAATTCATCCAGGCTTATATACCCGATCTTAGTGGTTTGCGCAGATGCATTAAAAATTCCCAATGCCATCACAACTGCTACGATTAATTTTTTCATTGCTTTTTTTACGTTTATTAATTTAGATTTTTATTATTAATTAGTAATTCAAAAACTGTTTTTAGCTGCACAACAAGCAACTGTTGTCTTTTATTTAACACCCATATTCCTCAGTACATCCTCACTCTTGTCCAATTTTGGGTCGGCAAATATAACGGTAATTCCTTCACTTTTATCAAGTATGAAGTCATATTGTTTTTCTACGGCCAACTTTTGAACGGCATTGTAAACCTTATCCTGTATCGGTTTGATCAGTTCCTGCCTTTTTTTGAACAGGTCGCCTTCGAAGCCGAAACGCTTCCTTTGCAGGTCGCGTAGTTCTTTTTCTTTATTGTATAATTCGTCTTCTCTTTTCTTTTTCAAAGCATCTGGTAACATAACCTGCTCTGCATCATAATCTTTAAACATTTTATCCAATGCCGCTTGTTTCTGGTCAATCTCCTGCTGCCATAAAAGGCTGTATTGATCAAGTTTTGTCTGTGCTTCTTTGTATTCAGGTACTTTTTCTAAAATGAATTTAGAATCAATAACCGCATAGCGTTGGGCATTTGTTGTTAAAGCAACCAGGAAAAGGCTGCAGGCAATAAAGAATAATTTTTTCATGTGAGTGATATTTACAAATAAACTATTAATCAAGTTAATGAAAAAACAATTATTCAGGTTCCTGCCCTAACAGGAAGGTAAATTTAGCTGCGCCTTTTAATCCGCTTGTTCCGTTGTACCTGTCGAAACCAACTCCATAATCAAATCCGAGCAATCCAAACATAGGCAGGAAGAAACGGGCTCCAATACCAGCCGAACGCCTGAGTTTAAAAGGATTGTAATCTTTAAAACTATACCATCCATTAGCGGCTTCAAAGAACAGAAGTCCGTAAATAGTACTGCTGGCTCCTGTGCTGAAAGGATAACGCAACTCTACCGTGTATTTATTAAAAATAGTGAAGAATTCTGTTGGTGTAATTCCATCCGGATTTATTTTAGGATCGGAATTGCTGTAAACCGGGTAACCCCTGTGTGCAATGATGTCGTAACCCAACAAGGCTGTTGTATTACTTAAACCTGCGTCCCCTAACTGAAAGCGTTCAAACGGAGATATTTCAAGCTTCTGGTTGTATTTTCCAATGAAGCCATATTTAGCTGCAGTTTTTAAGATGAACTGCTTGTTCTTTTCCGGGCCCCTTGCCCTGCCGATAGGAGTGTACCATTCTGCATTCAGGCGCCATTTGTGGAACTCGGGTAGTTTATATTGATTGGCAGTGCCGGAAGTAATACCCATCAAAGAATAAGGGAGCGTGAACTGGCCGCTAAGCAAGAAATTTGATCCGCTTGTTGGGAAGATCGGGTTAGGGCCTGCTGAGTTACGTAATAGCGTGATCTTGGCACTTACATTGGTGGAGGTACCGGTACTGATCCCTCTAAAAATATTAGGATAATTCTTCAACTTGTATTGCTGGAAATTCAACGAGTAAATCAGCGTGAAGAAATCATCTGGTTTTTTCAACTGCTTACCCAATGAAACACCAAAGCCCACTGTTTTTACATAAGAATTATTGCCACAAGATTTACAATAGCTGCCTAAGCTATCATAAGCATTTGCATATTTTGTATTGAAATAGCTGATAGAAAATGAATTTCTTTTTTTACCACCTAACCATGGTTCCGTAAAAGAGAAATTATAGGATCTGTAGGCTTTTCCGTTAGATTGTATCCTCGCACTTAATTTTTGTCCGTCACCGGAAGGCAATGGATCCCAGGTAGATCTTTTGGTTATATTCTTTAAAGAGAAATTATTGAATGTAACCCCGAGTGTACCTGTTAAACCAATACCGCCACCAAAGCCGGCAGAAAGTTCAAGCTGGTCAGCAGATTTTTCTTCTACCTGCCAGTTAATGTCAACAGTACCATTGTCTGCATTTGGTGTTACCTGCGGATTGATCGTTTCGGGATTGAAGAAACCAAGCTGCGATAATTCCCTTTGTGTACGAATGATATCTGAACGGCTGAATTTTTCGCCCGGAACTGTTCTCAATTCCCTCAGCACAACATAATCTTTTGTTTTATCATTACCTGAAACGGTGATGCGGCCATAAACAGCCTGCGGGCCTTCAGACATGCGTAATTCGAAATCGATGGTATCGTTGTAAACAGCAGTCTCAATCGGATCTACGTGAAAGAAAAGATAACCATCATCCTGGTACAAACTGCCTACGTCACCACCTTCTGCGGTAAGTTGTTTTCCAAGGCGTTTGTTCAGTAATTCCAGGTTATAAACATCCCCTTTATTGATGCCAAGGAAAAGGTTCAGCACAGAATCGGAATATTTTGTATTCCCTGTCCATACCATATTCCCGAAATAATATTTCTTTCCTTCTGATAATTTGATGTCAATGTTAAGGTAGTTCCTGTTGGTATCTACCATTACAGTATCTGCTAAAAGTTCTGCATCCCTGAAACCTTGTGAATTGTAATAACCCAATACGCTCTGCTTATCTTCTGCGTATTTTTTATCGTTGAATTTTGATCCGCTGAAACCTTTGAACCTAACATAAGGATCAAGATAGTCGCGGGTTTTAGTTAGAGACAGGTAGCCGGATTGTTTCAGGTATTGATTAAGGCTCATACTTTTGGAAGAGTCGCCATAGGGGCTTACTACTTTTTCAGGAAACAGGGTGAACCGCGTCATTTCCTTCGTGCTCTTCATCTGCTTTTTCAATTTCATATCAGAAACGATATCATTTCCTGTAAAATTGATAGAGTTGATCTTGATCTTACTTCCTTTTTTGATATTGAACACGAGGATGATGCCGTTCTCTGATCCCTTCGCCATTTGTTCATTCATATCTATCGATACATTTCTGAAACCTTTATCGTTGTAAAACTTCCTGATGGCTTCAATTGCACTAAGTTTCATGTTCTCAGTGAGTACCCTGTCTTTTGCAAGTGCCACCTTTGTTTCAAGGTCATCTCTTTCGCCTTTTTTAACGCCTACAAATTTAAAATCAAGCAGTCGAGGCCTTTCAACGATCTGCATTTCGAGGTAAAGATCATTGCCTGTAAGTTTGGTGAAATAGATCTGTACATCAGCTACCAGGCTTTGTTTCCAGAGTTTAGCAATGGCTTTGCTGAATGCATCTGTACCAGGTATCATTACTTTATCGCCTACTGCTAATCCGGAAATAGAAACGATCAGGTTTTGATCAAAAGATTTTGAACCAACTACGGTAATACCGGCAATGGTATATTCTTTCGGTGTGCGGGAATTAAAAATCTCCTGTAAGGCAGGGTTCACAGAAACAACGTTGTTGCTATCGGGGGTAACTTGGGCTTGAAGGCTACGGCTTGATAAAAATAAAACTGCAATAAGAAATGTGTTCTGGTAAATCCTGCGCATCAATTGGTTTTTTTACGTGCGGCAAATTAAGCCCATTAATGAAAACTATTTGTTAAATGAAAGTCATTAGCCGCCAACGATCGCAAAACAGCAACGCCTTTTAGCTGGTATTTTATATATTATACTTTAACCTGTTCCCCGGTTTTTCCAAACCTTCTTTCCCGTTGCTGAAAATCCAATATTGCTTCGTATAAATTTTCTTTCCTGAAATCGGGCCACCTTGTATCGGTAAAATACAATTCTGCATAAGCCAGTTGATACAATAAAAAATTACTGATCCTGAATTCACCGCTTGTGCGGATCATCAATTCGGGGTCTGGAAAATCTCCTGTACTTAAATATTGTTGAAGTGTATGCTGTGTAATTTCAGCAGGAACGATCTTTCCTTCCTGTACAGCGGTGGCTATATTCTTAACGGCGTTCACCAGTTCCCAACGGCTACTGTAACTGAGTGCCATAACGAGGTTCAACCCTGTATTGTGTGATGTTTCAGCCATTGCTTCGGAGAGTTCGGCACGGGCATTTTCGGGAAGCATTTTAATATCGCCGATCACATGAAGTCTGATATTATTTTTATTCAGTGTAGGAACTTCTTTTTTAATGGTATCAACAAGTAATTCCATCAATCCTGTTACTTCATATTCCGGCCGGTCCCAATTTTCTGTACTGAAGGCATATAAGGTTAGATATTTGATGCCGAGTTCTGCGGCTCCCTCTACAATATTTCGTACACTTTCAACTCCATGCAGGTGACCAAAAAGGCGGTCTTCTCCTTTTTCCTGTGCCCAACGTCCGTTACCATCCATAATGATAGCAATATGGCTTGGCAGCCTGTCGGAATCTATCTTGTCTTTTAGTGTCATTGCTTGCTGTGTACACCAGGCTCAATGCCTGATTTTGGGCAGCAAAGCTAACAAATTTTGCCTGAATACCTGAATTCAGGGTACTTATAAATTAATTTGTGAAAATGCCGGTGTTTTAGATCTGCCATTGTATTGCAGCAGGTTGATGATGATCAAGCTGGCTCAACAGATTTACCGGTCAATAGATCTCAATAAGCCGTTGGGCACCTGTAAGTACTTATATTAAATGAAAAGCCTACTTCTAAAATAATATACTGGTCCTTTTGCTTACTCCAGCCACGCTGGCGGCCTTCGCGGCCCAAAACGAAACTGGGGTCTACTTCATAAGAACGGTCCTGTAATAATTTGGCTACCGTTGCACCATTTGGTCCATCGGGAAAACTATTTGCATCACCGCTGATACCGGTTCCTGCATAAGTTTGACTTACATCATCCAGGTAATCGGTGGTTGTAAAACGATAACCGGCTTCAACCGACATATTTACTTTGGGTGAAATATTGTATTTGATACCAACACCAAATGGTATACATACTGCCATGGTGCTGTATTGCTTTCGTCCTTTGTATCCAACATTTTGTCCTTCGGTACCAAGTGGCCTCAGGAATTCTTTTTTGCCATTGAGGTATGCATAAGGGTCGTAGCTGAATACCCCTGCACCAATTGTAATATAAGGCGTAAATAAATGATCAGGATCTCCGGGAACGAACTTAAAGAAATTGAAATCTCCCTGTACAGTGATCTCCCAGATGTTGGTATTAAAACTAAGGTTCCTTGTTTTCTGGTATTCGTTCTTACTATATGTATCGCTATAACCAAGCTGTGCATAGTGTGCAGCAATTCGTAACCCAACATAATTACCAAATTGCTTTCGGAAGAAAAGGCCAACCGCAGGCTTGGCCCTGTTAATTGCGGCCCTGGTATTCAGGTCGCCAAAATAATGAGCGGCTCCGAGGCTGATCCCAAATTCTCCTTTTTGTACATATTCGGCAGACTGTGCTTTTGCAGACAGGTTAACAGCAATTGCGAAAAAAGCAATAAGGATTTTACGATTCACGTGTGTAATTTAAGTTCGGTTAAAATTGAGTGTTCTGGAATAAGGTAAAAATTAATGTAATTCTATGCTGCAAAATAAAGAATTGTTTTGTATAAACGCCGTTCCCGGGGATTTAAGCATAGACCGGTTGTTAATTTTATTTAACATGCTTACAGTGCTTTTTGTACCCTTAAGCCAGCACTCATGATTCCGGGTAAGGGGTTGTCACGCATGACCTGGTTTATGCTGAATTTATATTCTCCGTTCTTTATAAACCTGCGGGGTGGGCCATTTAAGAGTTTTCTTACTTCCCAGATATCATTCATGCCTGTTCCTTCCCAACCCCCGGCATCGTTTGCAAGCGCCAGGTTCACCCTTTGAAAGAACATTGTATCGCCCGGAGATTGTAATCCAATATTCAGCCATATATTATTATAGTTGTATGCGTCTGTATGACGAAGCACTATATAGATATTATAGGCAGCTAAAGTATCGCTGATAATAAAATTGCCGGATGCACCAAAGCCCTGCTCCCATTTATAATGAGGAATGGGCGTATTCTTTTCATACACATTTACCTGTGTACAGGATAAGAATGCAATGGGTATGGCAAATAAAAATGAATAGAAGTGAATCTTATTGAATCGAAAAATCATGTTTTAAAAATATTGCTTTGTTACAATACATTCAGCACCTGTTCTTTTGCTTTTTCCAGTTCGTCTTTCATCTTCACTACACATTTCTGGATATCTGCATCGTAGGCTTTGCTACCGGTTGTATTGATCTCTCTTCCTATTTCCTGTAAAACAAAAGATAATTTTTTACCTTTTCCGTTTTCCGGACTATTCATGATCTCATTAAAATATTCGCAATGCTGGCGCAACCTTATTTGTTCCTCATGGATATCGATCTTCTCCATATAATAAATAAGTTCCTGCTCCATACGGTTGTTATCGATATTTTCTTTTCCAACATGCTCATCCAGTAACTGGTGGATCTCATCCTTGATCCTTTTCATCCTGTTTGGTTCCAAAGCAAGAATGTGTTCTTCCTGCTCTTTTATATTTTCTATCCTTGTAAGCAAATCTTTTTCAAGAGAATTACCTTCTTCCACCCTGTGTTCGTTCAGTTCTTTCAACGCTGTTTCCAACACAATGCTGAATTCTTTAAAATCATTCTGTTCCAGCACATCGTTGGTAGGCGTTACAACTTCCGGCAAACGAAGCAGTGCACTTAATACAGAATTGGTATCTATGTTCAATTCTCCTGCCAGTGTTTCTATCTGGTTATAATAAGCTTTGATCAGTTCGGTGTTGATCGTTACAGGTTTTGTGGTGCCGTTCTGTTTGATGTTTACATAACAATCAATGGTACCACGAACAAGGTGTTCCTGTAACAGGTTACGTATATCAAATTCATAAGGCCTTAGTAACGCTGGTAATTTCAACTGCAATTCAAATTGCTTTCCATTAAGGGCCTTTACTTCCACTAAAAAAGTTTTTTCACCAACAGTCTGCTCTGCTCTTCCAAACCCTGTCATAGATTTTAACATACACCTGTTTTAATTTGATGCAAGATAATTGTTTATTGTTTTGTAATTAAAAGTATATGGCGGAAGGATTTTTCGTCTTTTAATGAAAGGTATTTATGAAGAAAAAAAGTGTAATATTTTAGATACAGCAGTGACTGAAAATAAAAAAGCCCGACGTTTGTGAGCCAGGCTTTTAATATATGGATGGGTTAGTAAGTACAGGGAACCAAATTCCCCTACACAATATTAAAAATAATTTTTGCTAACAAGAAAAAAAATTACAACTATTTTATTAACATTTTTATTTGGCTTGTGGATAAGGCAACAATACTTTTATCAGTTAATGGATGAAAATATGAATGCTCCTTTTACATTGTATGATCATCAAAAAAAATTAAACCAGCTGAAAGTATTGATTTTACAGTTGTTTAGAAGGAATTGAATTTTTATTTTTTAAGATCGTGCTATAGCAGATACATTTTTTCAGTTCATGATTGTGAGCCCGTTTACACAAAAAATAAAGGAAAAATATTTTTTTATTTTTTTCAATTAATTGACCTCAAAAGGAAAGATCAGCAGGAAATGCAAATAAAAGCAAACGAACCTACCTTTGTCAAAAGATAACTATTATGCAATTTCCAGCACCGGTGCCAGTACAATGGATAGCAGAACTGATCAATGCAAAACTCTCGGGCGATAAAAACGGGAATGCAACCGGCATCAATGAACTTCACAAAGTTGAACATGGCGACCTGGTATTTGTTGATCATCCCAAGTATTACGACAAGTGCATTAACAGTGCAGCATCCTTTATCATCATCAATAAAGAAACCGATGTACCTGAAGGTAAAGCATTGCTCATTGTTGAAAATCCATTTGAGGCTTACTGTAAAATTGTAAATCACTTCAGGCCGTTTACGCCTGCAACAAAAATGGTAAGCGATACTGCAGTCATTGGTGATGGCAGCATTGTTTTTCCTTCAGCATTTATTGGCAACAATGTAACCATCGGAAAAAATACGGTGATCCATCCGCAAGCGAGTATACTGGATCACACGATCATAGGCGATAATGTAGTTATACAGGCTGGCACTGTTATCGGCAGCGATGCCTTTTACTACAATACAAAAAAGAACCGGGATGTATGGTTTAAAAAAATGCCGAGTTGCGGGCGGGTGATTATCGAAGATGACGTAGAGATAGGTGCAGGTTGTACCATCGACAGGGGCGTAAGCCATGACACCATCATCGGCCGTGGAACAAAAATGGATAACATGATCCATATCGGCCATGATACCGTGATCGGAAAAAATTGTTTGATAGCTGCACAGGTAGGTATAGCGGGTGTTGTTACACTTGAAGATGGCGTTACACTTTGGGGACAGGTTGGTGTAAGCAAAACATTGACGATCGGCAGCAATGCAGTGATACTTGCACAAAGCGGCGTTGGAAAGGATACGGAAGGTGGTAAGTCATATTTCGGAAGCCCGATAGAAGATGCAAGGGAAAAGATGAAAGAACTTGTTTGGGTAAAGCGTATTCCTGAGTTATGGGAAAAAGTTATGGGAAAGAAGTGATGATTAAGCATTTGCAATACTTAAGTTTCAACAGTTGTTCCCTGACAGCGGATTTGTTTTATTTAATTCAATACGGGTACATAATCGTACGGTAGCTGGTCTGCCACTTTATCCCAGGTCCAGTATTCGCTGATGCTGATATCATTTTGTTCAAAATAATAACCGTTCTGTTCTATGACAATTGATTGCCCGGCTGCGAAATTGAGTATAGAAAATTGAAAATCTTTAGAGGCGGGATTGTTTTCTGCAATGAAGCCGTCGGCAGGTTTTTCTTTGGTAAACAATACGCCGATCGTATTTTGATTGGGTTTAAATTCCACGATCTGTGTACTATCATCTTTCTGGTAATTCAACGCCGCATAAATATTCTTTGGAACGAATGCAGTGTCTTTAGCGCTGCTGCCATAAGTTATCAGGAACTGTATCTCAAATCCTTCCTCTGCCAGGCGCTTATTATAAATACCCCTCATGAATTGGAGGATTGATCCTTTGTAAGCTTTTTGTCTTTCAACTGCCCAGCCATGTTGTTGTTCACTGTTTGCAGGCGTCATTTCTTCAAAGAGTGGGTATCCTGTATATAAGCTGATCTGTGTTTCATAAGCATGGGTAAAAGAATCCAATGCGTATTTAATATTATAACCAAGTGCCTTATTTTCTATCAGCAATGGCTCCGTTGCCAATACTTTTAACCTGTTTCTCTTTTTTGAAAAATAGAATTTTAATACTTCCGGGTTTTTTATTCTGCAGGAAGCACTGTTAGCTGTTTTGCCGATAAAATGATCTAAAAAAAATTCGCCGTATTTTTTAAAACCGTCTTTTACTTCTGTAGTGGCAACAACTGAAACAGTTGCCATTTCTTTTTCTTTCAGCTTTAGTTCAAAATTAATATTCCTGTTATCTGGGTCGGAGGAAGTAACTCTTTTGCTATCGGTGTTGAAACCGGTAAAGGTTACCACTACATCGTAGCCTCCGGCAGGAAGTTGCAGGCTGAATTTTCCTTCTGCATTTGTAGTAGTACCAATGGTAGTGTTTTGTGCAAATACCGATGCACCCTGCATGGGCTGATTGGTTTCTTTATTCACAACAGTACCGCTGATATAAAAATTTGATTGTGCAGAAACTGTTATAGAAGATAAAGCAACAAAAAGAACAGTCAAAAAATTCTTCATGGTATATTGATTGATTAAACACAACGAAAATACATTAACGAATGTTAAGTTTTTGTTGCAAAACAGAACAGGTGGTTGAGATGGTTTCATCCAGCTTGCGGAATTCGAAGGAGGGGAGGAATGATCTTATTTTACTATTGTCGAAACCAACTTTTGCAAGTGCAGTTGCTGCTGTTTCTTTTGTGATCAATGGTTTCTTACTGGTGAATTTACTTTTAATCGCTTCCCATCTCCATACTATGGCTGCAAGAAACGGTGTTACTTTTCTGGAAGGATGTTTTTTATTGAATCCATCTGCTATTTTATCAAAGAGGTATTGATAACTCCTGTTCTCTCCGCTTAATATAAAACGTTCTGAGCTGATGTTTGATTCCATCAACAGGATCATTGCTTTTGCAACATCTCTTACATCTACAAAACCTGTTGTGCCATCGGTGTACCATGGCGATCCTTTGTAAATGGTATGAAATATTTCTGTAGAACTTTCATTCCAGTCACCGGCACCTAGTATGATAGATGGATTTACAATAACAGCATCCAATCCTTCTGCGATGCCACGCCATACTTCCAGTTCACCCATATATTTGCTTTGGCCATATTTACTGTTGCTTGTTTCCTCTGTCCATTGCATGCTTTCTGTTATTTGCACACCTTCCCTGATGCGCCCCAGTGCAGCAACAGAACTTACGTGCAACATTTTTTTTACACCTGCATTCAACGCTGCATTTACAATATTGGCAGTGCCTTCTACATTAACTTTATATAACTGGTCTGTTTCACCCGGTGCAAATGAAACTTTGCCTGCACAATGATATAATTGATCAACAGCTGCCATTACTTCTTCCAGCCCGATCACATCCAGGATATTGCATTTTACCAGGGTCAGATTTTTGTGAACCAGTTCATCCAACCGCTTATTGTTAAAGATAGCTGTTACCTGTTTTCCTTCAGCAAGCAGTTGTGATATCAATTCCCTGCCCAGCAAGCCTGAACCACCCGTAACTAAAATTTTCCCTGGTCTCAACAATTCATTGATCATGCTGCTGCTTTTTAGATTATTTTTTTGCTGTCTGCATAGGAATAAAATCCTTTGCCTGTTTTTTTACCCAGTTCGCCTTTAGCAACTTTGTCTACCTGCAATGCTGATGGTTGAAATCTTGGCTCCTGTTTAAATGCATCATACAAAGATTCAGATACGGCCAGGTTGATGTCCATGCCGATAAGGTCCATCAGTTTAAATGGCCCCATCTTAAAACCGGATGCCTCCATGATCTCATCTACATTTTCAAATGTTGCTATATTCAGTTCAACCAACCGCATGGCTTCCAGGTAATAATGCCTTGCCACACGGTTTACAATAAAGCCGGGAGCATCTTTACAAAGCACAGCTGTTTTATTCATTTTTTTACAAACCTGCATAAGTTCATCGGTTATTGCTTCATCTGTTTGATCACCCTTTACCACTTCAACCAGTTTCATGATCTGTGCAGGGTTAAAGAAATGCATGCCTGCAACTCTTTCGGGATGCATAACTTTAGCTTGTATTTCAGAAATAGAAAGTGAAGAAGTGTTGCTGGCAAAAATAGTTTTGATTGTGTTGATGGCTGCCAGCTGGTTGAATAGATCGATTTTGATGGATGCCACTTCAATGATGGCTTCAATAACAAGATCTGCGGTGCAATCTTCTATCTTGGAAGAAAATTTAATACGGCCAGCGATCAGTTTACTTTCTTCGGTGCTTATTTTTTGTTTTTCTACTAAAAAGGCGAGGTTCTTGCTGATAGCGGCTTTTGCTTTTTCCAGTACGGCTTCATTGGTATCAGATAATACAACGCTGTAAGAACTTTGAGCTGCAGCCATGGCGATACCGCTACCCATTGTACCTGCACCTGCCACGCATATTTTTTCTATCATGTTGCAAAAATAGAAACTGCCGGCGATTTTGTAGTTTTCTTTTTAAGATATAAACGTTCATGAGATAACATCTTTACTTTATCGAAGAGAACTACCGCATCTGGCAGATCTCAAAAAGTAAAGATGTCATCTCATGGCCGGTCTTTTTTGGGCAAAGATGTCATCTCGTTCGAATTTAATTCTTCCCTGCTTCCTGCTTCGCTTCTGCTTTCATTTTTTCATTTGCCGTGATCACAAACTGAACACGCCTGTTAAGCGCTTTGTTGGCATCGCTGGTATTTTCAACTTTTGGCTGTGTTTCGCCATACCATTTTATTATAACCCTGGAAGATGAAACACCTGCAACTTTTAAATAATCGCCTACAGCCTCAGCTCTTCTTTGTGAAAGCCCCATGTTGTATTCGCCTGTACCAACATTATCGGTATGTCCTTCAACAAGGATATTTGTTTCGGGATATTCTGCAAAAATCTGTTGCAATTTATCGAGTGCGAGTTTTGAATTGGAACTGATATTGTATTTATTGGTTTCAAAATAAACGCCTGCCTTGCTGCCATCCGGATTGTTTTCATCAAATGTTACATCAATACCTTCTCCTACACGTTCTACTTTTGCTCCGGGTATTTCTGTTTTTATTTTTTCTGCCTGCCTGTCCATTTTATTACCAATGATACCGCCGGCAACACCACCGATAGCCGCGCCGAGTATGGCGCCCAATGCTGTATTGTTCTTATTGCCAACATTGTTTCCGATAACGCCACCAATAACTGCGCCGCCCGCGGCTCCTATAACGGCACCTTTATCGCGGTTATTGGTTCGCTTTACTGTTTCGCAACTGCTTATGAGCAACATCAACGTTGTTGCTGCTAAGATCATATTCCTTCCTGTGAGTTTCATACTGATTATTTTTTAATTTAGATTCTTACAAAATTGTAAATAAGAGAAGCCGGCTTATTTTCGAATGTTATATTCGACCTTAGCTGCATGGTATTATTATCGAGTTGCATGATCGTAAACCTGAATCCGTCGCCTTCATCGGTTTGTTTTAATTTATCGTCAAGTCTTTTGAATTGAAGTAATTTCGGTTCACCCTTTGTTTCATAGATGGACCAACGGATATTCCGTTTAAGACCCACACATTCATTTTCATTTTTTGAGATGGTATAAGCGCCCAGGCTATTGTAATCATTGAAATGCCAGCTGCTTCCTACAAAGCAATTAAAATCAGCTTCACTGAAAAGCTGCACTTTTACTTTACCCATGATACCTTCGGTAACGATGGTTTGTAATTGCCAGTTTCCATCGATTGTTTTTTTATAGGTTCTTGCTTCTTTGGAACCGGAGCAGGATGCCAGGAGAAAAATAACAACGAACAGGTTGATAATGATATTGGTTTTTTTCATAACAGCATAAAATTTTTCTATCATGAAATTTTCAATTATGATGCCAAACAGGATTTGCATGCCAATCGGCGATTGACATGCAAATACATTTTTCAATTAAAAATTATATGAGGAATAATCTACGCAGTTGCGTAATTATATAGCCGCAGTGAATTGTTTTAAAAACCTGAGATCATTTTCACTGAATAGCCTGAGATCTTTTACCTGGTAGCTAAGCATGGTAATCCTTTCAATGCCCATACCAAAAGCAAAGCCTGTATATTTATTGCTGTCTATTCCGCAGTTATCCAACACAGCAGGGTGAACCATTCCGCAACCCAGTATCTCTACCCAGCCCGTTTTTTTGCAAACATTACATCCGTCGCCGCCGCATATCAGGCAACTGATATCCATTTCTGCACTTGGTTCTGTGAATGGAAAATAGGAGGGCCGGAACCTGACCTTCATTTTATCGCCAAACATTTCCTGTACAAAAAAGTAAAGTGTTTGTTTAAGATCTGCAAAAGAAACATTTTCGGCAATGTACAATCCCTCTACCTGGTTAAAAAAGCAATGTGCCCTGGCGCTGATCGTTTCATTGCGGTAAACCCTGCCGGGGCAAATGATGCGAAGTGGCAAAACGCCTTTCTGCATTTCCCTGATCTGAACACTGCTTGTATGAGTACGCAAAAGCCAATCCGGATTTTGACTGATATAAAACGTATCCTGCATATCCCTGGCCGGGTGATTTTCGGGCAGGTTCAGTGCGGTGAAATTATGCCAGTCGTCTTCTATTTCCGGTCCTTCTGCCACAGCAAATCCAAGCCTGTGAAAAATGGAAATGATTTTATTGTGAACAATACTGATCGGGTGGCGGCTGCCCAATGGTAGCGGTGTTCCGGGCAAAGAAACATCAATGCCTTCAGCCGCATTTTCTGTTGCATGGCCATTAAAAGCCTGTTGAAAATTTTCAAAAGCAGCTTCAGTAAATAATTTGAATTCATTCAGCAACTGGCCTGCATCTTTCTTATTTTCAGGGGCAACATTTTTCATTGCGCCCATGATCGTTTTTACCAGTCCCTTTGTGCCCAGGTATTTTATCCGGAATGCTTCCAGCTCATCTTTGTTTGTAACCACAGCTTCGCTGATCTCTTTTTTATATTGCCCAACTTGTGCCAACAGATTTTCCATGCGGCAAAGATAAGATTCTGTGAGAAAGTAGGCGTAACCCTGCGCTGCAACAATTTTATTTTATTTAACAAGCCACATTTGGAAATGGCCTCGCCGGCTCATTATCTTCATATCATAAATTTAAAACTAACATGGATCCTGACCCGGGTGGCTATTTTAACAGCTCCACCATCTTCAAAACCTCCTTACTAACCATTGCTTTCAGCTCATTTTATTTTTACCGGACGGAAAAGCATTTCACTTTTTTCAAGATTCCCATTTCAAAACCGGATACAGTAGCTTCCATTGCCAAAAAGCAGCAGAAGCCGCTAAAAAGGAAAAAAAAGACAATCTACCTAACGTTCGATGATGGTCCGAATAAGGGCACCCGCAATTTGATGCGTATTGTTCAGCAGGAAAAAGTGCATGTCAGCTTATTTGTAATTGGTGAGCACGTTTACGGCAGCAGGTACCAGTCTGCTATTTATGACAGCGTAAGCAGCGATGAATTGTTTGAGATAGCAAACCATAGTTATACCCATGCTTTTGAAAATAAGTTTGATAAATTTTACGCGGTTCCTGATAGTGCTGTAAAGGATTTTATCCGCTGTGCCGATAGCCTGCACCTTACAACGAATATTGTGCGCACGCCGGGAAGGAATATCTGGCGAACAGACAGCATCAGCAGCACCGACCTTAAAAATTCAGTTGCAGCAGCCGATAGTCTTCAAAATAAGGGTTTCAAGGCCATGGGTTGGGACCTTGAATGGCATTTCAACGGGCAGCAGCGATTGGTGCAAACGATGCAGGAGATGTTGAATGAAGTGGACAGTGCTTTTGCACATAACAGGACAAAAACAACCGATCACCTGGTATTGCTTGCACATGACCAGGTATATGCGAATTCAGATGATTCTGCTTCATTACAGAACTTCATCATACAACTTAAAAACAAGGACGAATATAATTTTGAAACGGTGAGTGAATACCCAGGTATTGCAAAACCCTGATTTTAACTGAACGTTTATCAAATTATTTTTTATTTTTAATGCTTAAAATTTACAGCTATGTCTTTATTCAAATCCGGAAATCCGGCTTTATCAGAAAATAAATTCCGCGATACCGTTCTGGCAGATGTTATTACCAACGAAAATGCTATGACCGTAAGAGGAACACTTAATAAGTTTGGATTTCTATTCTTAATGGTATTGGGAACGTCTTTTTATTCCTGGAAAGAATTTGCAGATGGTGGTAATGTTGTTCCGCTGATTTGGACCGGTGCATTGGGCGGACTTGTGATTGCAATTGTTGTATCGTTTAAAAAAGAGTGGAGCCCGTATCTTGCTCCGGCTTATGCATTGATGGAAGGTTTGTTTGTGGGGGCTATATCTGCTATGTATAATTCTGCGTTTGCAGAAAAGGCACCGAATATTGTTATCAATGCGGTTGGACTGACTTTTGGCGTTGCAATAGCTATGTATTTGTTGTATAGTTTTAAAATAATCAAGGCTACTGAAAAGTTCAAATCAATTATCATCACAGCAACGGTTGGTATTGCTATCTTTTATTTACTTGTATTGGTATTGCGCATGTTTGGTTTCGACAATATGCCTTTCCTGCATGAGGGAAGTCCGTTGGGCATTGCATTCTCCCTGTTCGTTGTTAGTATTGCCGCATTGAATCTTATTTTGGATTTTGATATGATCGAAAAAGGTTCAGAAATGGGTGCTCCTAAGTATATGGAATGGTATGGAGCATTTGGATTATTGGTAACTATTGTTTGGCTATATCTTGAAATATTGCGTTTGCTTAGTAAGATCAGCGGAAGGAAATAAAATAATTTAAATGAAAGTCTAAAAGCACTTTGCCAAAGTTCAGCACTTTGGCAAAGTGCTTTTTAGTTTCTGCTATCAAATCCCGTATTTTAAAATACATGATAGCCATGAAGCCAAATAGCAATCGCTACTAATTTCTTTTAACGCATTATCATCCATTTAACGGCAAAAATATTTTAAAAAAGGCATTGTCTTTAGCAGCAACTGCTTCCGGGTTCGCAACAATTCCTTTCATCCTTTGCCGGCTTTTCCGCATATACCGTGATGCTGGTGATCTTTGTGTTACCGTTTTTATAGGTTGCAATTTCTGCTGCTGATAGGTAATCTGCAAGGATATTGTCCGGGATAATGATCGCTTTGTCTTTTTGTATGCTGATATTGCTGAAACCGCTTTCTGCAATGATATCCAGGTAATCTTTCTTTTGAATAGCGCCTGAAACACAGCCTGCATAAAGTTCCGCTACTTCTTTCCATTTGGATGGCAACTCACCTTCCAATACAATATCTGAAATAGAAAAATGACCACCTGGTTTTAATACCCTGAATATTTCGCTGAATACTTTGTGTTTGTCAGGTACGAGGTTCAATACGCAGTTGCTAACAATGATATCTGCTTTGCTGGACGATACCGGCATGTCTTCAATATCACCCTGCCTGAATTCAACATTGTTGAACCCGATTTTTTCAGCATTGTCTCTTGCTCTTTTGATCATGGCATCTGTAAAATCAATGCCGATTACTTTTCCCTTTTCACCAACGAAACGGCGGGCAATGAATGCATCGTTGCCGGCACCGCTGCCGAGGTCGATCACCGTGTTGCCTTCTTTGATCTTTGCGAATTCAGTCGGTAATCCACAGCCGAGGCCAAGGTCTGCATCCGGGTTATAACCTTCCATTTTTGTATAGTCGTCAGACATGATATTGTATACTTCATCGCCGCAACAGGCTGATGTTGCACCGCAGCAGGAGGCCTGGTTCATGTCTTTACTTTGTTCCGCAATAGCGGCATATTTTTCTTTTACAAGGTCTTTAATTTGGGAATTGTTGTTCATGGCTTTACTTTTTTTTATCAGGAAATAACCAGGTTTGGCTCTTTCACAGCAAATACCCTGATTAACACAAAGAGGAAAGGATTTTCAGGAATTCATTTTTACTTTGTGCGTTGTTGCGCTTTTATGGCAATATTTAACAGCATGCTTTTTCATTTTTCAGTTTCAAATTATTGAAGAGTGAAGTGAATTCATGGTTGAATTTTTCAAATGCTTTCCAGTTGATGCAATAGCAGCTGCGTGGACCATCTACTGTACCATCTATGAGTCCGGCATTTATTAATTCTTTCAAATGCTGACTTACGGTTGATTGTGCCAGGGGGAGTATCTCAACGATTTCTCCACAGATACATTCATTGCGTTGTGCCAGTACTTTTAAAATGGCAATGCGTGCAGGATGGGCCATTGCTTTTGCAAAAGCTGCGAGGTCCTGTTCTTTCCGGGTAAATTTTTCTTTTTTATGATTAGCCATTTTAAATACTTATTTTCCGAAAGCTGCAGAATAAGAAATTTTGTATTGTTTTAAAAGGAGTAATATGGTCTGTAGTGATGCATCTTATCTTTTCAAACCATTTTTGTAATGTATCGGTCAAAATATTTTCGTCGTATTGTTTAACGGGGAGGCCGCTGCATTTTTCCGGTCCTTCAGTTGAAAACGTTCCAATGATCATTTTTCCGCTTGTTATGATGTGCTGCTGAGCAATTGCAAGGTACTCATTGATCTCCTGCGGGGTTGTTAGGAAATGAAAGGCAGCCCTGTCGTGCCAGCAATCAAATTTCGTTTCACTTTTAAACTCAAGTATATCAGAAACGACCCAATTCACCCTGCTGGATTTTTCACCTAAACGATGTTTGGCTTTATTGATGGCTTCAGCCGAGATGTCAAGTACAGTAATGTTACTGTAACCGAGCTGTAAAAGATGATCTACGAAAAAACTGTCACCTCCGCCAATATCAATGATAGCGGCCGTTTTGGGTATCGAAAGCTGATCAATGAATTCAAGTGATTGTTGGGGTGTTTGCTGGTACCAACTTACTTCGGCTGGTTGCTTTGTTGCAAATACGTTTTCCCAATGTTGTTTTTTATTCATTTAAAAATCTTATATCGCAAATATACGATTAATTGATTTTTATTTCCAAAACTATTTTATAAAAAAAGCCGGGTAACTACCCGGCTTAAAGTTCTTAACAGCGTTTACAGCTTTTCTCCCAAGCCGTCAGCTCTTTTAAAATAACTACTCCCTTCCATCTAACAAATTACCCAATCCACCCAGGATGCTGCCTTCTTCTTTGCGATGGCTGCTGTATTGTTGCAGCCTTCCTGCCAGGCGACTGATAGGTAATGATTGCAACCATACTTTTCCCGGCCCCTGCAATTTTGCAAAGAACAATCCTTCGCCGCCAAACATCCAGTTTTTGATACCACGTATGAATTCAATGTCAAAATCAACAGCTGCTGTATAGGCAACCACACAACCAGTATCGACTTTTAAAATTTCGCCTGCCTGCAATTCTCTTTCTATCACATAACCGCCTGCATGTGCAAAGGCTAACCCATCGCCCTCCAGTTTTTCCATGATAAAACCTTCGCCGCCAAAAATACCGGTGCCCAATCTTTTCTGAAATTCAATACCAATACTCACGCCCTTGGCTGCGCAAAGGAATGCGTCTTTTTGTGCGATGATCTTTCCACCAAGTTGCTGCAGGTCAAATGCAATGATCTTACCGGTGTAAGGCGCAGCAAAGCTTACTCTTTTTTTACCCTGCCCGGCATTGGTGAATGCGGTCATGAATAAACTTTCACCAACCAACAGCCTTTTACCGGCGCTGAATAATTTTCCGAGTAAACCGGCATCCTGCTGGCGACTTCCATCGCCGAAGATCGTTTGCATCTCTATACCATTGTCCATCATCATAAAGGCGCCGCTTTCTGCAATGGCCGTTTCGTTGGGGTCGAGTTCTATTTCCACGAATTGAAGTTCTTCGCCGTAGATTTTGTAATCAATTTCATGGTTTGTTCTCATGATTAAAATTTTATTTTGCAAAGATTAATGTGGAAATTATTTTGCCACTGATTCACTGATTAAATTATTATAGAATAACCCTTTTAAAAATCAGGGAAGATTCTCCAAAATTTATTATTAAACCAACGCTACAATTTGATGCTGCAAGATAATTTATTGTTTGTGCATAATGCTCATCAACAATTGCTTTTTGTGCTTTTATTTCTAAAATGACAGCATCTGACACTACAAAATCTGCATAAAATTTATGAGGCAAAATTATTTTTTTGTATTTAATGGTGAACTCTTTTTCTCTTTCGTATGCTAACTTTTTTTCATTCAGTTCATATTCCATGGCGTCTTTATAAACAATTTCTGAAAAGCCTCTTCCAAGCGTTTTGTGAACCTCCATGGCAATACCAATGATAACTGACGTTTCTGCCGACAATAGATACTTATCATTTAGATAGTTCATGGGGTACATTTTAAGAATATCAAATGTAAAAATTCAGTGAATCAGTGGCAAAAGAAAATGCCCGGTTTTAACCGGGCATTTCAACATATAATCTGATGTTTTATTCGTGGCAATATTCGAATTATAATTTTACTACCACGCCCAATCCATTTCCTGTCATTCCTATCTGTGTTTTTTCCATGAACTTGTATAATTTCCTGCTATGCATATTGTGTACTGTGAACATCACGCCGTCTAATAGAAATAATGCAGCCCCCTGTAATATGATACTTTCACCATAACCTTTTAATTTCTGTGGATTTAACCTGCTCTTTGCTCTTTCTTTCATGTAAAAACCTCCCGTTACATAAGCGGCATCAAGTCCGAGATTGAGCAGGTAAGTTTTTTCAATACCGATCTGTTGCTTCAATGACTGAACCATTGTAAGCCCGTCTTTATTTTTTATACCGATATATCCCAATGCAGCGAGACCCAGGTTTATACCGCCCCACATTACATTCATTTGGTGAAAGTATAAATTTGTTCCGTGGGTTTGGCCTGTTGCGATACCACTGTACAGGAGGTTCGCGGCAGCCCAGCCACCTAAAACGGTCATTCCGTTACGGGTGATCTTATTTTTTTGCCTGTTGAAAATATCAAGGTCTGTTCGTTGCTGACTGAATGCATTGCCGGTTGAGCACGCAACCAATAAAACTAAAATTAACTTTTTCATGACATTATTAACGATTTGGAATGGAAGAAGGTTCATTACAAATAAAAAAAATGTAATAAAGAAAGGCCACCTCTTTCGAGATGGCCTGTTTTGGGGTACGGATCAAAAACAATTGTGTATTTGTTGCCCCAAACGATTTACAAAGACTTGATCCATTTTACCAGTTCATCACGCCCTTTACCAACTTTTTGCTGAAGCTTTCCTAACAGCTCATCGTCTTTTCCTTCTTCATATTTAAGATCATCATCGGTAAGGTTCGCATGCGCCTGCTTGATCTTGCCTTTAACTTCATTCCAGGTTCCTTTAAATTCTAACTTATCCATAATAACTGATTTTAAGATTATTAATAAATTCTCTTTAGAAATACCATTTTCGTGCCAGCGATAAAAAAAGAAATACGGATGATGCGGCTCAACAAAGCCGGTTATCTTTTGAAAATATTAATTATCTCATCTAAATAGTATTGAACCAACGTTTGGCTATTAAAATTCACTCAATCCACGTCATCCCCGTTATCCGTATTTGATAGATCTCATAACCACTCTGTGATTCATGATAGCATAAAATAAAAATGCCGCTCATAACGAGCAGCATTTTATGTTGATTCCTCATATTATGGAATATCTTATAACTATACTTTCTTTTCTATCAATTTTCCATTCCATACTTTCTTTCCCTGTATTCTTCTAACGAGATACATGATACCAACAAATATGAAGAAGAACGGACCGGCAAAACCAAGCAAGCCGATGAATTTAGTGCCGTAGAATTTTTCCATCGGGCGACGCAATCTTTCAGAGATAAGGTACATACTTGGTACCATGATCAACGTAAGGAAGAAAGCGAAAATTAAACCGAAGATCATCGTCCAGCTTAAAGGCCCCCAGAATACCACGCTATCTCCACCAAAGAAAATATGCGGATTAAAATGCTGGAAAAATGAAACGAAATCGATATTAAAACCAACAGCCAGTGGCAATAGTCCTAATATGGTTGCAATGGCGGTAAGCATTACAGGGATGATACGGATCTTACCGGCTTCGATAGCCGCTTCCCTGGTACGCATTCCCCTTCCGCGAAGCTCATCGGTAAATTCTATCAGCAAAATACCATTTTTAATTACAATACCCGCCAGCGCAATGATACCTACGCCTAACATGATCGTTGCGATGGTCATGCCTGTGAGTGCATAGCCCAACAATACACCGATGATACTGAAGAATATTTCAGTGATCACGATAAACGGTTTACTGATACTGTTGAACTGCAACACCAATATCATAAAAATGATACCCAGGGCGATCAGCAATGCCATACCAAGGAAGGATTGTGTTTCCTTTTCCTGCTCACTTTGTCCGCTGAGTTTTAAGGTAACGTCAGCCGGTATCTTATTTTTTGATCTAAAATCATCCAGCTTTGTTTGTAATTCAGTATTTACTTTACCAACCATGGTGGGATCAAGTACATTGCTTTGCAACTGGATGGTTCGTTTTACATTTTTTCGTTTTACGGCACCTGTTGCTGTGGTGTAATCAACCTTAGCTACTGCACTGATTGGTATACTCTTTACCCGCATGGTGTTCATATCCATGAATGTGATGCGCATGTTCATGAGATCGGTAATGCTATGCCTTACCAGGTCGGTGGTGCGTAACTGGATCTTGTATTCATCTTCCCCTTCTTTTAATTTGCTCACTTCTTTACCGAATAAAGCGGTGCGGATCTCCATACCTATCTGCCCTGTACTGATGCCTTCCATCATGGCTTTTTCTCTGTCTACATTGATACTGATCTCCGGGCTGTTCAGGTCAACATCCATCTGCAGGTTTTCAATGCCATCTACCTGGTTGGTATCCATGTAATGCGACAGGTCGCTGGCAACTTTTGCAATGCTTTCAAAATTATCTCCCTGTACTTCTATGTTTACCGGAGGGTCTGTTGGAGGGCCGCCATCTTCCTGCGCCACTTCAATACTTGCACCGGGAATACCCTTCATCTGCCTGCGTATCTCATCTTTGAATGGCATTGTCTTTTTGCCCTCACGTTTATCGTATTCCACAAAGGATACCTGTATACGGCCAAGGTTTGGCTGTACACTCCTGTTATTGTCTCTTGGGTTATTGGCACTCACTGCCACATTGGTGATGATACTTTCAACAATACCACCTGGCTGCGTAGGTAATTCTTTGGCTAAGATCTTTTGTACCCTTCCTTCCAATAAATGTGTAACACTGTCGGTATATTTAATATCGGTACCAACAGGTAGTTTTATATATACGTAAACAAAATTTGGATCTCCACTGGGGAAGAAGGTTGATTTATTACCGCGGGCCATCAGCAGTAATACTGAAACCACAAATAAACCGAATAAAGATGCGAATGCCCAAACAGGCCTCCAGCCAATCAATATCCATTTTAATAATTTTTCATAACGGTTCATCAATGCAGGCAAAACTCTTTTCTGGAAGGCATGAATGGCATCGTTTAACACATAAGCATTTAGTACCATCAGGAATGCCATGATCAAAAGGAAATTAGCCGTGCCATGCATTCCCGCTACATGTAACAGCACACCGGCAACTGCAAAAACGATAAACCATTTGTTTGTCCAGATAGCTTTTTTCGGCTTTTCATATTCTTTACCCTCGGGCTTCATAAAGCTCACTGCAAAAACCGGGTTGAAAATAAATGCTACGATAAGCGATGCTGCCAGTGTAAGTATTAACATGGTAGGCAGGTAGATCATGAACTTACCTATCAGCCCCTTCCATAAAAGCAGCGGGAAGAATGGCGCCAATGTTGTTGCAGTTCCCGCCAATACCGGAATGAATACTTCACCCGCAGCTTCCTTCGCACTTCGTACAATATTTACCTTGCCGTTGTTATAAATACGGTGTGTATTTTCTATTACCACGATCGCATCATCTACAATAATTCCCAGCCCGAGCAGTAACGCAAAGAGTACAATAAAGTTTAGTGTAACAGTTGTTCCAATAATGCCATCGGCTAAAGGCAGGAACATAAAGGCAACGAATACACTAAGGGGTACACTCAACGCTACAAAGAAGGCATTGGTAACACCCATAAAGAACATCAGGATGATCAGTACAAGCACAAAACCAATAACGATGGTGTTCACTAATTCGTTGAAGGATGTTTTGGTTGCTTTACTGAGGTCTCCTGTAATAACTACTTTCAGATCTTTTGGCAGTTCTTCTTTTTCCTTCATCTCTGCTACAATATTCTTGATCTTATCAGCAGCATTGATAAGGTTCTCACCCGCACGTTTAACGATGTTGAGTGTTACTACATTCTTACCATCCAACCTTGCATAACTGTCTTTTTCTTTGATGGTGTCTTTTAATTCGGCGATATCTTTCAGGTAAACCGTTGCGCCCTGTGCACTGCTGCGTACCACAATGTTATTGAGGTTAAGTGCGCTGGTGAACTGCCCTTTTACCTTAATGGTGCGCCTCATAGCACCCACTTCTATCATGCCCCCCGTGATATCCCTGTTCTCTCTGCTGATGGCATTCTCAATATCCATAAAGCTGATGCGTGCCTGGCTCATTTTATATGGATCAACATTTACCTGTATTTCACGTTCCGGCGCACCCACAATTTCTGCCCTCGTTATTTCGGTAAGTTCTTCAAAGTGGTCCTGCATCTTATCTGCATATTGCTTTAGTTTGATACCATCATAATCGCCACTAACGTTTACGAACATGATTGGCATTTCGCTGAAAGCAAACTCGGCTACATTGGGTTCAGAAGTAAGGTCATTGGGCAGATCTGTTTTTGCCTTATCGATCGCATCTTTTACTTTTTGTTTGGCAACCTCTGTTTTTACATCTGTATCAAATTCTGTTACGATCAAACTATAATCAGCCTGTGAGGTACTGGTGATCTTTTTAACCTTTGCACCACTGATACCTTTTAATTGTTTTTCAATCGGCCGGGTAACCAGGTTCTCAATATCTTTCGGTGAGTTACCGGCATAAACAGTTACAATGGAAATAGTTGGAACCACGATATCCGGGAACTGTTCCTTTGGCATACTGTTGAACTTGGTAAGTCCATAAAAAGATATCAGCACCGCGATAATATAAACCGCAGTACGGTTGTCTACAGCCCAGCTGGTAAGACCAAACTGTTTGAATTTTTCCTTTACACCTTCTATAAAATTCATAAGAAAATATTTAGCCCACTCTGTTCTCCGAAAGGAGAAGAAAAGGAGGAGATTATGTTAGTTATTGTTGAGCCGGCTTCCCTACATGACCGGGCTTCGATACTGTTGTTTCCAGGTACAAAATCAGCTCTTTAAATGTTTAATTTGCAGTAACTGTGATCACCTGGCCTTCATACAGGTTTTGAAATCCTTCTGTTACCAGTTGATCGCCTGCTTTCAACCCTGTTTTTATTTCAACATTTTCGCCGTACACTTCGCCCATGTTTACCACTATCCTGTGAGCGACGGCTTTGCCATTGCTTCCTTTTGACAAAACATATACATACTTGCCGGTTTCATCCGATTGTATCACATTCACCGGTATCACGATGGCATTGGGTGCAGCGTAATCAAGTATTTTTATGATGGCCGACTGGCTTGGTTTTAAAGTAGCATCGAACGGTATTTTTGCTTCTGCAATAAAACCTCTTTGTAACGGATCGATCGATTGGCTGATTAAAGAAATACTGCTGTTCACTTTTTTGTTTGCATCGGGGATCGTTATTTCTACCGGCGAACCCTTTTGTATCCTTGTCAGGTAGTTTTCGGGTACGTTGGTAACTACTTTTAAAGAGGAAGTATTTACAATTTTTATTTGTGGGCCTGCCGCTGTCATACCAGAGAAAGTTTCTCCAACTTTAATATTCACGATATCAGCAATACCACTTACATCACTGTAAACATTGGCGGTATTTAATTGCTCCTGGTATGTTTTTACCTGTTCGCCTGCTGCATCCAATTGGTTTTCCAAACTGGTAACGTTTGTTTTGGCAGTGATCAATTGTACCTCCGTACCAATACCTTCTTTCCAAAGGTTTTGTTGACGCTGGTAAATGTTTTTTGCATAACCCAATTGTGTACGAATGCCTTCCAGTTGTTGTTTTGCGGCAGTAACGCTTTGGCGCATGATCGCATCATCCAGTTTCAATAACAACTGCCCTTTTTTTACTGCCTGTCCATGCACTACATATACGGCTTTAACCTGAGCAGGTCCCATGCGTGGAGAGATGTAAGATATGTTTTCAGCATCCACCTGTCCTTTCAGATCAATAAAATGTTTGAAATCTTGTGTTGTTACCGGAGCAACTGATACCAGTTTTATTTTGGCAGCATTGGCCGTATTTGTATCCAGTTTTTCCAGTTCTGCCTGGAGTTTGCGGATATCTTCGTCGGTCTTCGACTTATTGGCTTTCAGTTTTTCCAGCGCTGCTTTCTTATCTGTTATTTGTGCAGATTCATCTTTCTTACTGTTACCGCAGGAAGCCATAATAACCAGCACAAAAGCTGCAATAGATAGTTGTGTTACTTTTTTCATCTTCTTATTGTTAGTCTTAATATTTTTATAATTTACCGGTTGCTTTTAAGAAATCAACCTTTGCAATGATGGCATCGTACAATGCACTGATATAATTTGTTTGTGCAGTTTTAAGATCAACCTGCGCTGTATTGATCTCTGTTGCTGAACCAGTACCGATCTCGTATTTCTTTTTCGTCTGTTCATATACTTTTTCTGCCAGGGCCATATTCTTTTGCTGGTAATCGATAGAGGCAATCGCCGCAATGAAATTATTTTGCGCATTTTCAACTTCGCCGTCAATATTGATCTTTAAAGCTTCGGTTTGGTTCTGTGATTTCTGAAGTTCAAGTTTTGCTTTTTTGATCTTTGCATTCAAGGAAAAGCCATTGAAAATGGGAACTTTCATTTGCAGGCCTATATAAGAAGCAGTGAACCAATCGCCTTTTCCAAAAAAATCAAATTTGTCACGCTGTGCCTGTTTACTGTAATTGCCTACCAACGCAAAAGTTGGTATCTGGCTTAGTTTATACCTTCTAACATTTAAACCGTTCAGTTTATTGGTTATTTCAGATATCTGGTAGTCTTTCCTGTCGCTGTATTTAAACTGACTGGCTTCGAGTACGCCTTCCCTGATCTGGTTATCACTAAGTGTATCGGTCAGCACGAGGCTGTCCCTGATCGGCATGCCCATCAATAATTTCAATCCGGAATAACCATTGCTGATCATATTATTTGCCTTCAGTTTCTCTGTTTGCAGGTTTACCACCTGTACTGAAAGTTTATCTATGTCTAATTTTTCTGAAAATCCATTATCATACATCAGCTGCACATCATGCTTCAATTTTTCCAGCCTGTTGATATTGGCATCCAGTAATTCTATCTGTTTTTTTCCTGTTACCAGTTGATAATAAACTTTGTAAACATTTGCCTTTATGTTTTCTTCAGTCAGTTCTGCTATTCTTTGCTCCAGGCTGATTGTTCCGTTGCGGGCTTTTAGTGCGATGAACACCTGGCCGTCAAAAACGATCTGGCTTAACGCAATGGCAGCATTGGCATTCCATTTGGTACCGAATTTTACAGGCGCAAATTCTCCTGAAGCTCCACCGAAAAATTGTGCAGGAACCAATGTTGTTGGAATATCGAGGTAATCTGTAACACCTGCACTACCATTTATCTGCGGCAAGGCAATAGACGTAATATCCCTATTGGTTTGTTTCTGTATCAACACATCCAGTAATGCATTTTTTACCTGTACCGAATTCTTATTCGCATAATCAATCGCTTGCTGCAAAGTGAACTGGTTCACTTTTTTTGTCTGTGCATTTGCAACACTTACCAAAATCAACATGCTTAAAAACAAACTATATATCTTAAATTTTTTCATCACAATTTTTTTATTATTTTTTTGCTAATTCTTTTTCCCTTTGCTCCATATATTTTAAAACCATCTTATAACCTTTCATGGAAACCAGTCCGAACAGGTAATGGATGATAATCTCTTCTTCAATTACGACCAGGCTTTCTTTTACGCTGCGCTGGAACTCGGGGTTGAATGCAGTGAGCATAGTTTCAACCCGGTACCTGGCCATGATATCCAAATTTATTGCTGGCCTGAATAATTCTTCCCGTATACCGCGTTCCAGGTTCTGCCTGCAAACATTGTATAAGTATTCATTGCGATGGCGCTGGAATTTCCTGAAAGCCGCCGGGTGATACTTCTGCATGTCAAAAAGAATAGATGGGTTCATCGTTTTGAACATTTCCACCATCATCTCCATCACCAGGAATATCTCATGCACGGCATTGTCGGCTTTTTCCCTGTCATCATTGCAAATGCACTGATTCGTATTGATTACATTGTCAACTACCGCTTCTACCAGTTCATCCTTGTCTTTAAAGTACTGGTAAATAGTCTTTTTACTCATTCCCAGGTTGGCAGCTATATCATCCATACTGACACTGCGTATGCTGTATTGCATTACCAGGTCGTGGGCTGCTTTTTGAATTCTTTGTTTGGTGTCTGACTCTATCATAATGAGGGTGCAAAACTATGGAAACTTTTTGTGTAACCAAAGTTTCCATCACTAATATTTACCATTCGTAACAATTTCTTCATATTTAGCCGGTAGTTTTTCCATCAGGCAATTCAACTTTTGCAAAGCCCACTTTTAAACTATGAACTAAGAACCGCTCATCGTTTATCTTTGCCTATTAAATTATTTATTATGAAAACCCCCTTTAGTTACAAGAAGTTACTACAGTATTTTTTACAGGGAATGCTCATTTTGGCTCCTATCGTGGTAACGCTCTATGCACTATATTTTGTGGTCACTACCATTGATGGCTGGATTCCCATTTTCACCTATGAGGATGTAAAGGGGGTGGTGCATGTGCAGAACTATGGGGTAGGACTGGTGCTTATTCTTTCGGTGATCATCACACTGGGGTATTTCAGTTCTTTCTTTATTACTGGAAGGATCGTGAGTTTTATGGATAAATTCATGCAGAAAGCGCCCGGTATCAAGCATATATATTCAACTACCAGGGATTTCTTTGAGGCTTTTGCCGGTGATAAAAAGAAATTCACCCAGAATGTGCTGGCCAATGTAGATGACAATGACGTGTGGCGCCTTGGTTTTGTGACCCGGGATGACATGGGCGATTTTGGACTGGAAGGCTATGTATCTGTTTATATACCGATGGCTTATTCGGTTGCGGGTAATGTATATGTTATTCCAAGGGCAAGAGTGAAACCAATCATACATATTAGCAGTGCCCAAACCATGAAGTTTGCGTTGAGTGGCGGGGTAACAGATATAACTGACGAGACAGCAACAGATCAATAGTTGATTTGAAAATTTGGAAATAGAATGACAGCAGGCGGGATCATGAATAAAATTCAGTGCAGTTGCTTCAGCGGATTAATTGTAGTACTTTCCACCAGGTAAATATATTGGATGAAGCGTTTCTGTTTATTGGCCGTTACTTGCTGTATAGCAACAAATTGTTTTTGCTGGGGGTTTTATGCTCACCGCAAGATCAATTATTTTGCGGTATTCCTGTTGCCCCCTGAAATGCTGGTTTTATATAAACCCAATACCGACTTCCTTACCGAGCATGCTGTTGATCCTGATAAACGCCGTTACGCCGTTCCGGGCGAAGGCCCGAGGCATTATATAGATATTGACCACTATGGTGCATATCCATATACCAACCTGCCCCGCAAATGGGACGAAGCTGTGCAGAAATTTACCCAGGATTCTTTGATGGAATATGGCATCGTTCCCTGGCATGTGCAGTTAATGTTGCAAAGGCTTACAACCGCATTCAGGGAAAAGAATTATAGTAAGATCATGAAGAACAGCGCCGAGATCGGTCATTATATCGCTGATGCGCATGTACCGCTGCATGCAAACAGTAACCACAACGGCCAATACACGAACCAGAAAGGCATTCATGGTTTTTGGGAAAGCAGGGTGCCCGAGTTACTGGCAGAAAAGCAATTCGATTTTTTTATCGGCAAAGCTGAATATATAAAAGAACCTGGTGAATATATCTGGGCCCGTGTGCTGGAAAGTGCAAAGGCAAGCGACAGTGTACTGCTTTTTGAAAGGGAACTGAGCAAGCAATTTTCAGCTGACCAGAAATATTCTTTTGAACAAAGGAACAATGTGGTGATACGGCAATATTCTACTGCTTTTACCATTGCATTCAATAAAAAACTGGATGGAATGATAGAACGCCGCATGCGCCTGTCGATCTATTCTATTGCTTCCTTCTGGTATACAGCCTGGGTTAATGCCGGCCAGCCCGATCTTAAAGGCCTGGTTAAGCAAAGCTTCTCCGAAACTGCTCTGAAAGAATTCGAAGAACTGAACAGCAAATGGAATAGTAATGGCGGAAAAATGATCGGAAGGCAGGAAGAGTAGCAACATTTTCTTCATCGTGTTTTTAATTTCAACAGCCCCTGTTTTATTTCTTATTTTTGCACCCTAAATTTTCTAAATGGGTACGACCGATCCTCTAATAGCAGGTACAACAATTCATAATTTCAATGCCGGCCCTTCTATATTGCCCGCCGAAGTTTTTAAGCAGGCATCCGATGCTGTTTTGGATTTTAATGGTACAGGTTTATCGATATTGGAACTGGGCCATCGTACACCCGAATTTACAGCAGTGATGGAAGAAGCCAGGGGCCTGGTAAAAACGTTGATGAACCTGGATGCCGATCATGAAGTGCTTTTTTTGCATGGAGGCGCTTCCACCCAATTCATGCAGGTGCCGATGAATTTACTCGATGCAAAAGACAGCGCCGCATATTTAGATACAGGTGTGTGGAGCAGCAAAGCTATCAAGGAAGCAAAACTATTCGGCAGGCCGGAAATTGTTTGTTCCTCAAAAGATAAGAATTACAGTTATATACCAAAAGATTTTGCAGTACCCAATGATGCAAAATATCTGCACATCACTACAAACAATACGATCTACGGTACGCAATGGCAAAGTATTCCGCGTACCAGTAATCCAATGGTAGCCGATATGAGCAGCGATGTACTCAGCCGGGTATTGGATTTTAATTCCTTCGATCTTATTTATGCAGGCGCACAAAAGAATATAGGCGCTGCAGGTGTTAACCTCGTTGTTGTAAATAAAAATCTGTTGGGAAAAATAAAACGGCCCATACCAACCATCATGGATTACCGTAACCATATCAGCGAAGACAGTATGCTGAATACGCCTCCGGTTTTTGCGGTATATGTTTGTTTACTTACCCTGCGCTGGCTTAAGTCACAGGGAGGCGTGGCCGCTATTGAAAAGAAGAACATCGAAAAAGCCGCACTGTTGTACGAAGCCATTGATAACAATCCTTTGTTCACCGGAACTGTTGCAAAAGAAGACCGCAGTAAGATGAATGTATGTTTTGTAATGAATGATCCTGCGCAGGAAGCTGCATTTTTGAGTTATTCAAAAGCATCGGGTATCGTTGGTATCAAAGGACATCGGCTGGTAGGCGGCTTCAGGGCTTCCTTGTACAATGCATTGCCGTTAAGCAGTGTACAGGTACTAACACATGCGATGAAGCATTTTGCTGCAACCGTTAACAATTAAAACAGTCCATCTGCTATGAAACGTTTTTTCATTGGTTTTATTCTTATCACTTGTTTATCATTGAACAGTACTTCGCAAAAAGTAATGATCAAAGGAAAGGAAGGTGAACGATTGCTTGCATGGAATGATTTTAACGGAACTGCGGATGCAAATGCACGACATGCAGCCCTTACTGCCTGGACTGTTCATTATAGTTATACCGGAGTTGATCTTGAATCAACCAGGGTTTCATTTAAAGAACTGGAAGTAACGCTTCAACTTGACAATGACCGTTCGTGGGTAAAGGAAGGCAAAGGCACTGTTTATTTATTGAAACATGAGCAGGGGCATTTTGATATCGGCAGGCTATGCCAGCTTGAAATACTGGCCAATGTAAAATCAACTAATTTTGATAAGGCCGGATTCAGGTCGCAGATGAAGTCGATATTTAAAAATGCTATGGAAAAATACAAAAGCCTTGGTTCGAAGTATGATGAAGAAACAAACCATAGTATCAACAAAGAAAAGCAAGAGGAATGGAATGCATTTTTGTTGAAAGAAAAAGAACGTTTGTTGAAACTGAACTGATCAGCAGGTTAAGTTTTACTAATTTTTTTTAATAAGCAGTTTACAATTTATATATGATCACAATTACAGCATTTAAAGCACTACGTCCTGAGGCACAACATGCAAAGGCAGTGGCTTCAAAACCTTACGATGTTTTAAACAGCCGGGAAGCCAAGGTAGCGGCGCAGGGAAATCCCAATTCATTTTTGCATATTACCAAAAGTGAGATCGACCTGCCCGAAACAACCGATGTGCATTCACCTGCAGTGTATGAAAAGGCTAAAGAAAACCTGCAGGCGTTTATAAGCAGGCAGATCCTTTTCCGCGAAAGCAAACCCTGTTATTACATTTACAGGCTTACGATGGATGGCAGAAGCCAAACCGGACTTGTATGCGGAAGTTCAGTAGATGATTATGAAAATGGCCTGATTAAAAAACATGAATTTACACGGCCGGAAAAAGAACTCGACAGGATCAATCATATTAAGATCACGGGTGCACAAACAGGGAATGTTTTCCTGGCATATAAAAATGTAGCGGAAATTGATACGCTGATAAATAAATGGACGTCGGAAAAAAATCCGCAATACGATTTTACTGCTGATGACGAGGTACAACATAGCATCTGGATCGTAAACGATGATCATGTTATTAAAAACATAACCAATTATTTTAAAACACTTGTACCTCATACTTATATTGCCGATGGCCACCACCGTGCAGCTTCTGCAGCCAAAGTGAGAAATGAGTCAGGCAAAGCCGCCACCGAAAATGCGGATTATTTTTTAACAACGCTTTTTCCTGCCGACCAGCTTGCCATCCTGGATTATAACCGCCTGGTAAAAGACATGAATGGTTTGACTACAACTGAATTTTTAAGCAAGCTTGAACAAAACTTCAGCATAGAAAAAAAAGAAAAAGCATACAAGCCGGAAGCATTGCATGATTTTGGTTTGTACATAGATGGTCATTGGTATAAACTTACTTCAAAGCCGGGAACTTACACTGAAGATCCAATAGGCATCCTGGATATATCGATCCTGCAGGAGCATGTGCTGGAACCATTGCTTGGTATCAAAGACCAGCGTACAGATAAGCGTATCGATTTTGTTGGTGGCATCCGCGGATTGGAAGAATTGGAAAAAAGGGTGAACAGCGGCGAGATGAAACTGGCGATCAGCCTTTATCCTGTAAGTATCGGGCAATTATTCAATATCGCCGACAGTGGCAATGTAATGCCTCCCAAAAGCACCTGGTTCGAGCCAAAGCTGAGGGATGGGTTACTCACTCACCTGATAGATTGATGAAATATTGATTCAAAAAAAAAGAGGCGTCGTTATCAACGCCTCTTTTTTTATCTTTACCTACCATGAAGAAGATATCAATCCTGTTATTAATCCTTATCGGCTCGCTTTATTGCATAGCACAAACAACAGATGTGCAGCAGTTGCATGAAAATGCAAAGACCTTTATGCGGCAGGGCGATTATGCCAATTCGATCCTGGTGCTAAACAGGGGATTGCAACTCGACCCACGTAATATTGAAATGTCGAAAGACCTGGCCATGAATTATTTTTTCCAAAAGGATAATGCCAGAGCATTGGAAATTATAAAGCCATTGCTTGAGCGGGACGACAATGATGACCAGTGTTTTCAAATAGCGGGGAATATTTACAAAGCAATGGAAATGCCCAAAGAATGCGAGAAGATTTATAAAAGAGGATTGAAAAAATTTCCATCAAGCGGCGCTTTGTACAATGACCTGGGCGAATTGATGATGGCCCGGCGGGATTATGAATCTATAAACCAATGGGAAAAAGGTATAGAATTAGATCCCGGTTACGCAAGGAATTATTACAACGCAGCTAAATTCTATTTTCTCACAACCGACAAGGTTTGGAGTATCATCTACGGCGAGATCTTTGTGAACATGGAACCTGGTAGTAACAAAACTCCTGAAATAAAAGAGTTGCTGCTGGAGAGTTATAAAAAATTATTCAGCGATGTTAACCTGGAGCAAAACAACAAGGATAAGTCGGAACTTGTAAAAGCCTTTCTGCAAAGCATGAATAAGCAATCATCGGTTGCCGCCCAGGGCATCAATGTAGAAACGCTTACGATGATACGTACCCGTTTTATTCTGGATTGGAACAGCGGCAATAAAAAAATTGCTTACCAGTTGTTCGAATACCACCGGCAATTGTTACAGGATGGTATGTTTGATGCCTATAACCAATGGCTATTTGGTTCGGTACAGAACCTGGCGGGTTTTCAAAACTGGATCTCAACCCATTCCAATGAATACAACGCTTTTAGTAGTTTTCAAAAAGGAAGGCTATTCAAAATGCCTGAAGGGCAATATTACCATTAAGCTTATTGAAATATTATATAACTTAGTTTTAATAACTGCTTCTTTACCGCAAAGATGCAAAGTAACAGAACAGCGCTTTAACTTAGCGCCTTCGTGCCTTAGCGGTTAACTTCACCAATAGAACGATTGCAATATGAACGACAACTCCAGGATATTTGATTTTTTGTACGACCAGTTAGACAGGTTTCCCAAAGAAGATATGTTTGCCGCAAAGGAGAACGGCCAATGGAAAAAATTCAGCACATCCACGGTTGCAGGTATTGTAAATAAGTTAAGTGCTGCTTTATTGAAACTTGGCTTAAGTGGTAATGATATGACGGTGGAAAAGCAGGATAAAATCGCCATCATATCACGCAACAGGCCCGAGTGGTTAATGCTCGACATAGCATGCCAGCAAACAGGTATCGCACTTTGTCCTATCTACCCAACCACCAATATCAATGAGCTGGAATTTATCTTCAACGATGCCACTATCAAATATGTTTTTATCAGCGGGGCGGATATCCTGGCGAAAGTGAGTGATATAAGAGACAAAGTTCCATCGCTTATCGGTATTTATAGTTTTGATGATATTCCCGGTGCTGATCATTGGGAAAAATTATTGTTGAATATTGATGCTGCTGATGAAGCAACTGTTGCGGCAGTAAAAGATACCATCCTTGCCAGACATTGTGCCACCATCATTTATACTTCGGGCACCACCGGTACGCCGAAAGGAGTAATGCTGAGTCACCGCAACCTGGTAAGCAATGTGATCAATGCTAAAAAAACATTTCCTTTCCGGGATAATGTAAAAGCAAGAGCGCTTAGTTTTTTACCCCTCAATCATATTTTTGAAAGGATGGTATCGTACATCTATATATCTACTGGTATATCTATTTATTATGCCGAAAGCCTGGATACGATTGGTGAGAATTTGAAGGAAGTAAAACCAACCTTGTTTACCACAGTACCGAGGTTGTTGGAAAAAGTGTATGAAAGGATCATGTTGAAGGGCGCAGAACTTACCGGCCTTAAAAAGAAATTATTTGATTGGGCCGTTGCATTGGGAGAAGATTATGATAATATTGAAAACAAGGGATTCTTTTACAATATGCAACTGACGCTTGCCAACAAACTCATCTTTAGCAAATGGAGGGAAGCGCTAGGAAACAATATAGAAGTAATTGTAACCGGTGGCGCTGCCTGCCAGGTGAGGTTACTGCGGATATTCAATGCAGCAAAAATACCTATCTATGAAGGTTATGGACCTACAGAAAACAGCCCGGTAATAAGCGTTAACTGCATAAAAAAAGCTGGTACCAAATTCGGTACCGTAGGATTGCCGTTAGAGGGCCAGGAAGTAAAACTTGAGCCCGATGGAGAGATATGTGTGAAGGGCCCGAGCGTGATGATGGGCTATTATAACAAGCCGGAACTTACCGCAGAAACAATTATAGACGGGTGGTTACACACCGGTGATATCGGTGTATTTGAAGATGGTAAATTCTTAAAGATCACCGACCGGAAAAAGGAATTATTTAAAACGAGTGGTGGTAAGTATGTTGCCCCGGCCGCTATTGAAAATAAGTTAAAGGAATCAGCATTTGTAGAACAGGTAATGGTGGTAGGGGCTGATCAGAAATTTGTGGGAGCTTTGATCGTTCCATCTATTCCAAATCTGAAGGAGTGGATGCGTTTAAAAGGCATCAGTTTTACGACCAATGAAGATGCCATTCACCATCCAAAAGTGCTGGAACTATATAAGGAACTCATAGAATCATTCAATAAGTTCTTCAACCATGTGGAGCAGATAAAGAAATTTGAATTGCTTCCCGATGAATGGAGTATCGATACCGGCGAAATGACCCCAAAACTCAGCATGAAAAGAAAAGTGATCATGGAGAAGTATAAAGGAGCAGTGGGGCGGATCTACAGTTAGGTGGTTTAAGAGTTTAAGGGTTTACGAAACGACTATTAAACCTTTGAACGTTTCACAAAAAAGCCGGGGAACTTAAAACTTACATTTTAAATTCTGCCCGGCAATGATTTGCTGACCTGGGAGTTTTGTTTTTTCCTGGATTATAAAAGACAAACAAGGTATTAGGTGCTCTTCATAAGCGCAAACGCACGCTTATAAACAAAGTTCAAGCTGGCTCTTCATAGTTTTTTTATCTTCAGCGCTTTCATAAAAAAGCGTTTCAATTTTCTTACTGAACTCCGCTCTTTTTCAGGAGCGCTGGTATGAGTTCAAAATCACGTGATTTATCAATGAAATATTTAGCTCCTATCTTCTTACACACTTTGATATACTTATCATCAAGGAGGTTGCTAAACATGATCACTTTTACAGCGGGGTATTCTTTTACGATAAACTTCAACAGGTCAATTCCACTTTTATCCGGTAACTGAATATCCAGTAAAACATAAGCCGGAATTTTATGTCGCAACAATTCCAGAGCTTGCTGGTAATTGGCAGCAGTATGAATGACTTTTACTGTATCGTGATTTTTCAAAGAATCAATTACCCTATCAATTACGATCGGGGAATCATCAACAATTAAAAGCGATCCAGCTGACTGTATTCCCATCTTTAAATTGTTAATGGGTTGCAAGTTAGAATTTGCAAAAAAGACTTAGTGTAGGAGTGGATGGTCAAATGCTGTAGTATATTATCTACAGAAAAGTTTTATATCAGTTTACTTTCTATAGCATATTTCGTGAGGTCGGAGTTGGTTTTAAGGTTCATTTTTGTCATGATCCTTGCCCTGTATGTACTAATGGTGGTAACACTGAGCGATAGTATCTCTGCAATATCGGAAACCGATTTACCGGCTGCCAGTAATTTCATCACATCAAATTCCCTGTCGGAGAGTAATTCATGTGCAAGTTTGCCTGAATCGGAAGACAAACTGGAGGCAAGTTTTTCCGCAACAGAGGCTGAAATATATCTTTTACCCAGCAATACTGTTTGTACGGCTTTTACGAGCTCGTCGGATGCAGAGCCTTTACTGAGATAACCCGAAGCACCGGCTTTCAATACCCTCAATGCATAATGCTCTTCGGGGTGGATGCTTAAAATGAGTACAGGAAGATCGGGATATATTTGTTTGATCTGCTGCAATGCATCCAGCCCGCTTCTTCCAGGCATAGACATATCGCTGACAACAACATCCCAGTTGGCATTCATTACCTTCTTAACCATTTCTTCGGCATCCGGTACTTCTTCGATATGGGCAGTCGGAAATTCTTCAAGCAAAATCTGCTTGAGGCCCTTTCTAACGACTGTATGATCATCCGCAATTAAAATACGCAACATATCTGATTATTTTGAATTACCCGATCGTGTCATGCAAAGGAACTGAAATTACTACACTTGTTCCGCTTCCCGGTATACTTTTAATTTCATATGTACCTCCTATCAGGCTGGTACGCTCCTTAATTCCCCTTAATCCAAGGGTTTTTTTACTGATAATATTTTCAATATCAAAGCCTGCTCCATTGTCTTCTACGGTCAGATACAGGTTTCCTTCATCCATATAGATACGGGTATTCACCAAACCAGCGCCCGAATGTCGGGCCACATTGGTGAGTAATTCCTGGTATATCCTGAATAATGCGGTTGAGGCATCCGGCAGCACCAATGTTTCCTTCAGGCTACTGTGGAAGCTAACTTTAATATCAGCTCTTTTTTCAAACTCTTCACCCTGCCATTCCAGTGCTGCTACCAACCCGAGATCATCAAGGATACTTGGCCTTAATTCTGTTGCGATCTTGCGAACAGTAGTGATGGTGGTATCTATCAAGTCAAGTGTTGCCTTAAGTTTTTCTGTTATCTCCCTGTCATCTGTTTTTAAACGGCGGTTTATCCAGAACAGGTCCATCTTAAGCCCGGTAAGTTGTTGCCCCAGTTCATCATGTATCTCGCGTGCCATATGTGTTCTTTCTTCTTCTCTTATATCTTGCAGGTAACTGTACAATTCCCTTAGTAATTCTGAATTTTTTTTGATCTCTTCCGCTGCTTTTTTTCTTTCAGAAATATCTATCAAAGTACCCCTGATCAATCGCTCGTTTTCAGAAGGTAGTCTTACCAACCACACTTCGCAGGGTATCAGGTTAGCTTCCTTGTCTTTATGCGTCCACTCAAAAGATGGTTTACCTCCTGCAAGGGCTTCGCTGACTTTTTCTATGCCTGCTTCAGAAGATAAGCGGCCGTCGGACTGGTATTCCGGGCTTACTTCAACAAAGCCAAATTCTAATAATTCTGCTCTCGACATTTTGAACATCTTTAATGCACTTTCACTTACGTTTACAAATTTTTTCTTGTCAACATCAAACACAACCAATGCTTCGGTGGCGTTATCTACAAGTGTCCTGTAACGTTCTTCACTTTCCCTGATGGCCTTATCTGCTTTTTTGCGTTCGGTGAGATCCCGCACGATGCCGATGAACCTTCCATCCGACAGCATTTTTGAATTGCTTTCAACATCCAGCGGAGTACCATCTTTTTTCTTCAAAGTAGTTTCACGGATATAAGATTTACCGGTCTTGAGTGCATCATAACGTTCATGCAGTATATTAATATCTGCCGGATAGTATAAAATATCAGCGCCGCTCATTTCCAGCAATTCTTCCTTACGATAACCCAGCATCCTGCAGGCACTGCTATTTATATCAATATATTTACCAGCCATGTTGGAAATAAAAATACCATCCGATGCCTGTTCTATCAGTTCTTTGTATTTAGCCTCACTTTGAAGTATGGCCCTTTTTGCTTTTTCCTTATCCGAAAAATCAAGTCCTACACCCATCAGGCACGAAGCTCCTTCATACTCAATGGCCTGGCCGGTAAAATAGTAGGGTATTTTTTGTTTGTTCTTCAAAAGAAAATCTGCTTCTACATTGTCTTCGCCGGTTACAAAAACATTGGAGATCTTCTCCGACAGCAATGCATGGTCTGCTGCATCAAAGAGATCAAGTGGATGCAGTTTACTGATCTCTTCAGCAGTATAACCTGTTACGGTTTCAAAATTTTTATTCCAGCGCAGGAATTTTCCGTCCTTGTTGTATAAATAAAAGATACCTGGTAAACTGTTTATGATCGAATCTGATAATTCCTTTTCTTTTATGATCTGTTTTTTGATGGTTTCTCTTTCGGTGATATCCTGCATAGCTCCCAATATCCTTACGGGAGTTCCTTCGCTGTCGTATTTGATATATCCCCTGTCGTAAAAATTCCTGTATTCACCGTCGGCATTTTTAAATCTGAATTCTTCAGTCAGCGCAGTTACTGAATTTTCGATCGCAGCCTTCATTCGCTTAGCCACGCCTTCTCTTTCGTCGGGGTGAATTTGTTCGAGGAACAATTCCAGGTCTATTTTTTTACTGCTGTCATTGAAACCGTATAGTTCATAAAGTTTTTTATTGCCCCAGGTTTCATTTTTATTGAAATCATAATCCCAAACTACTTCATTGGTTGCCTGTGCGATCAATTCAAAGCGCTCATTTGATTTCTTTATCTCTTCCTCTGCTTTTATGCGCTCGGTAATATCATTGCTGGTGATGATGAACCCTGAATTTTGTCCGTCTTTATCTTTTAGCAGGTTGATGCTGCTGAGTAAATGATAGCGGTTGTTGTTTTTAGGATGAATGAAAGTAAACTCACCTTTCCATTGCCCGGTAGTAAAAACCTGTTTAAATACGTCTTCATGGCTGGTATAAGGATATTCAAATGTTACCAGTTCCGGTATGCGCTTACCCATCACTTCTTCCTTAGTAAATCCGTATAATTCTTCACAGGCATGGTTCCAGCTAACAATACAGCGCCCGGTATCGAGTGAAGTGATGGCATCCGATACAGCATCCAGTAATCTTGCCTGGTAGCGAAGTGTATAGTCATTTTGGATGCGCTCGGTGATATCACGCACAAATGCCAGGAAGCGGCCGCCGGTAATGAATTTTGCAGTTACTTCAACTTCCAGGAAGCTGCCATCTTTTCTTTTCAATCGCCTTTCTGCCCTTGCCACTTTGCCCTGGCTCATTGCTTCAAAGCGGAAAGGATTTTTTTCCAGGTCTTCAAGCGGTACAAGATCAAAAATGGTTAAAAGTTTTAGTTCTTCCTCATTGTATTGGGATAACTGGTAGCCACTGGGATTTACTATTAAAAAATGCCCGGTCTGATCCGAGATGAAGATGCCGTCACTTGCCTGGTCAACCAGGGTCCGGTATTTTTCTTCGCTTATTTTGATGTCTTCTTCTGCTTTTTCACGTTCGGTAATATCTCTTACAATGGCAATGATCTTCCCGTCGGGAAGCATTCTTGTATTTAACTCTACCGTAAAAAGTGAACCGTCTTTTTTCTTCAGCTTGCGGTATAAAGTAGTTGATTCGTTCTTGTTATTGGTTGAACTTTTCTGAATGATGCCGTTTTCGAAAAAGAGTTCTTTCAGGTTCAGTTTTTCAAATTCTTCTTCGGTATAACCCGTTTGAATATACGCAGCCCTGTTAAAACTGTGTATGGTTCCGTCGAATGAATACAATATGATAGCATCTGATGCCTGTTCCAGCAACGAACGGTATTTTTCTTCGCTTTTGATCAATTCATGCTCGGTTTTTATTTTTTCAGAAACATCCATTAACAATGAAAGCCTGCCGGGAATATTTTTGTAATTGATGTTCCTGGAAAAAGTGAGTACCTGTATCTCTTCTTTGTTTTTTTTAATATGGGTCCGGATACCGGCTTCCCTTAATTCTCCGAAATCATTTTTTTTATCGACCAGGAATTTTTCCATGTCTTCTTCATGCCTTATCGACAACAGGCTCTTGCCTATAAATTCTTCTCTAGAATAACCATATAGGTTCAGGGCGGCGTCATTCACTTCCAGAATCTTAAAAGTGCTCAGGTCGTAGATCCAAAGTGGTAAGGGGCTTTTTTCAAAGAGTATTTTATAATTCTCCTCACTTTCTTTTAACTGGGAGGTTCGTTCATGCACAAGATCATTCAGTTTTTTAGGTCGGCCTGCTTCAAAAAAAACAAACATGCCACCTAGTATAGCGAGTAATGATCCCAATATGATCATCAATACAATATCACCAAAGCCCTTGTAAGTATGGATGGGTGTTGCCGATAGTTTCCATGCTCCATCGGGTACATTTACAGAAACCGAATACCTGTCGGAAACCTGCTTTGGGTTAGCAATAAAAAATTCTTCCTGCTTCGTTTCCGGATTTATTTTTGAAAGTTGGAAATAATAGCCGCTTTTCACGGTGCCTTCAATACCGGCGGATCTTAATAAGGTCGTCAGCCTGATCAAAACTGCCGTAAAGCCCCAGAATTTTCCATTTCTGAATATGGGTAAGCGCCCTACTATGCCCATGCCACCCTGCCTTAACTGCAAAGGACCGGCAAAGAACAATTCATTTTTTTGAATGGCTTTAAAAGCCTCTTTGTTTCTTAAAGAATCCTTTAAAATATTATACCCGATAACTTTTTCATTCCCTTTTAAAGGATAGATATACTGAATAATGCCATCGGGAACAAGTTGAACAGCATCAATATCACTGGTTGCTTCCAGGATCTTTGGTGCAATGGAATCGAAATTTTTTACGGAGCCGTCTTGCTGTATGAAGAAGGAGAGCGTTCTTGTGGCTGATAAACTATAGGCGAGTGATTCCTGTAGCCTTACTCTTACATTGTTGACCAATGCCAACGCCTCGTCTTTTTGTTGAACACGAAGATTGTCATATCGCTGGTAAATAAAACCTGTTACCAGCAGAGCCAATACAAAGAAGGTTAACAGGCCGATAAGTGCAGACCTTTTTGCAGAAATAACAAGGCCAGTTGTTTTATCAGGCTGTGTTATACGTTGGGTATGGATTCCTTCCTTCATATTTTTTTACAGAGCATATAATGGCAATATTAACCTGTTTATATTATACCTATAAGTTACCATTTAATTTAATAACAAAAGTAGTTTTTGTTTTATGATATAAGAGTGGAGGAATTGTTGCTATTGATTCACTGATTTTTTTCAACTGTTTTTAACCTTATTGCGCGGGGGGTTTACGCAACGATCGCAAAGGAGCAACGTTGCAAAGAAAAATATTGGTGTTGAAAGCCGGTGCAATGATGATATGAATAATCAGTGAATCAGCAGCAGAGCAAACTTAATGAATAGATCTTTTGCAACAGGTTGGCATACTGCGTGAACGGTTATATTTGGTATTCTGAAGGAATGCAATAATCTTTGTGCCTGTGGCGGTTCAAACAAAAACAGCAGTATGAAAAAAATAGTAACCCGGATATTGATCATTGTCTTTTTTACCGGTTTCAGCAATGTTCAGTATGCGCAAACCATACCGAATTTTGACCTGATAAAACTGGAGAAGGTATCAGATTTTAAGAGTGCAGAGCCATTTGCATTACAAACGGCTAATTACTTACTTTCAAATCCCATTAAAAAAGGTTCTACAGATAGGGTGAAATCCCTGGAATTTCTTTTCAAATGGATGAGTGGCACACCCGGCTATTCTTACAATTTCGATGAGGCGAGAACAAGTATCAGTAAAGGTAATACGGAGATCTTAGGGATCTATATGGCTGCATTGGTAAAATACACGTTAGAAAATAAAGACTCAACGCATAATCCTAAACTTGTAAAGTTAAATGCGGTAACCCTGTTGCTAAATTATTGTGAGAATAAGAACAACAATATTAAAATGCCGAAACAATTAAAAGCTTTTGCGGAGGCACGCGCCAAAGGAACACTGGAGCAGGAATTGTAAAGGCTGGCAAAAAGATAAGCAAAGACCTCGCCTGCAGCCCCTCTTTAAAGGAGAGGGGATTAAAATCGGAATAAGGATTTTTGAGTTATTTTAAAAGAACTGCTTTAATCCGTTCAGTCCGCGTTATACGTGTTGCCATCATCCACGTAGATGAATATTAATATCCTTTGCCGCAGCGGCAAATTCCTGCCATTATATCCACTAAATAATATGGACCGAAGTTTGCTCCACTGGTTATATGGAAAAATATCCCTTATCATTGATTCAAAATACCCTTATAGAGTGGAAATATGCCAAAAAATATTCCAAAGAGGTAAAAACTTATGATATAAAAGACAAATTGAACGGTGAAATGGATATTATTTTAAAGAATAAAATAAGGATCATAAACAAAGGCGGCACATTTGACATGCAGGCTGACCCAGCGAAGTTTCATACAAACTCATTGGCCGTTGCTTCGCTGGTTGATGAGCCGGAAAATGAACGCCTGAAAGATTTCCTCCGTGGCTTCGACAATGAAGTATACATACAGGCGGAAGAAGGCGAAAGGAGTACGCAGCAGTATACACGCTTTTTTGAGAAGTAGCTGTATTTCTTCGCAATAATTTTTTATTAAATCTAACCCAACGTTATAGGAGTTTATTCACAGCGTTTCACAAGCGTAATGTAATACCTCCAATCAACGCTGTGAATTTACTCAGCGTAACGCAATGGTTATGTCTGATTGAATTTAGCAAGGAAGGTGATTTATTTACAGAAGATCTCATTATTGCTGTTTTCTTATTTACGCTTATCCTCTTTCAGGCCCTGTTCTCTCATTACTTTTACCCGATACCTGCGCAATGCTTTGGCTTCGCCGCCGGTAGCTTCTATTTTTCCATGCAGTTTTGCCTGTTCGGGTTCCCAGCAGGTTAAGAAGTTATTGTAAGCCTGTTGTTTAAAAAGGTTCAGGCCGGTGATCAACCTGTCGGTCTTATTACCAGTTTCCCCGTTCTCCTGTATATTATTTATTGCCGTAGTAAAAACAATAATGGCATGTTCAGCATTCCTTGCACGCTCCTGCATCATTGCCAGGTCTCTCTTCATCAATTTTATGTGGAGCCGGCATTCCTGTTCCAGCACTTTCATTTTGGGCAATATTTTTTTGTATTCCTCATTTAAGAACAGCCTTGTTTCCAGCGACCGGTACGAAAGCTGTTTGCCCGTTTCCAGTTCCTGGAACTGCTGGAACATTTTTAGCAGTGAAACATGGGATGAAGATTTTAAGGTTCTTTTTCCCGTTTCAATCATGGCAAGATGCGTTCTGGAAACCTGCATGATTGCCGCAAGTTGTGCCTGAGAGAGGCCCAATTTTTTACGTGTTTGGATATGTAAACTGTCTTTTGAGCGCTTTTTTACGAAGTTTAAAGACTTATATGCCATTTTTGGGTGGTTTGATGTTGAGACATTTTTGTGTGTATGATTGTTTTTTGTCTCAAAACTCCTGCAACTGTTTTTGAGACAAATATGAAAGGCCTTATAAAAAATGTCTCAACTTATTCTGGTAAATAAGCATCGGTTTTACTTCATTTTATTATTTTTTATAGCCTTTTTTGACAAATCCGGTCCTTTTGAACCCAAATTGCTATTCTAATTTAATGAAAAATATGTAAACTTTTGAAATTTTTGTGAAACTATTTTTTTTCGTTAGCTGGCAGGTATTTTATGCCTTACCAGAAAGTGTTCCCAATTAAACTTTAGCTGTTAATAAAATAGTAGTTGAAAGGACTGCTTGATGCCTGCTCAAACGGGCCCGATTGTATCGGGTATAGTACTCAAAATATACTTTAGAAAATACAGTAAATTTAGGAGGGAATTCATTTCTTACAATATGGCATTAATTTAAAACTGGATATGAGGTTTTGATACCGGTCACAGACCTTGAAAGTTGAAGGGCATCAAGTGATCCCTTTAATTTTTTTTAATAAAATATAGATTGAAAACGAGAACACTTGCCGGTGGAGGTGATCGGGCGCAGCTTTCGGTTCGGGCAGCCGGGATGATACCCTTCGCAAATCTCTCAATAAATTAAAAAGTATCTTTGCCCATGACTTTTCACGACCTCAATTTAAATACCTCTTTACAAAATGCCCTGGATGATCTTGGCTATATCTATCCAACCAGCATCCAGCACAAGGTATTTCCCGTGGCAATGTCGGGAAGGGATGTCTGCGGCATTGCGCAAACGGGCACGGGTAAAACGATTGCCTATTTACTTCCATGTTTAAAGCAATGGAAATTTAGTAAAGATAAAGCACCGCAAATTTTAATAATCGTTCCAACAAGGGAATTGGTAGTCCAGGTGGTCGAAGCTGTAAAATCCCTAACAACCTACATGAGCCTGGTTGCGGTAGGTGTATATGGAGGCGTAAACATTAATACTCAAAAAATTGAAGTTGCAAAGGGAGTAGATGTATTGGTGGCAACACCCGGCAGGCTCTATGATCTTGCCGTTGATGGTGCCTTTAAAACCAAAATGATAAAAAAACTGGTGATAGATGAAGTAGATGAAATGCTAAACCTTGGCTTTCGCACCCAGTTAAAAAATATTCTTGACCTGCTACCCGAAAAGCGACAAAACCTGCTTTTTTCGGCTACCATTACTGATGAAGTGGAAGCGCTGATGGATACTTACTTCAATGATCCTGTAAAAGTGGAAGCTGCCCCAACAGGTACACCGCTGGAAAATATTATTCAGTCGGAATACGATGTGCCCAATTTTTATACAAAAGTAAACCTGCTGCATCTATTGCTTACCGAAGATGAAAGCATGACGAAAGTGCTGGTGTTTGCAGCTACCAAAGCCCTGGCAGATCAGTTATACGGGCAACTGGAAGCCAGGTTTCCCGGTTCAGCAGGCGTTATACATTCCAACAAAGAACAAAACCATCGTTTCAATACCGTAAAACAATTCAGGGATGGGATATACCGTTTCATCATCGCTACAGATATTGTTGCAAGAGGAATTGACATCGATGAGGTTACCCATGTGATCAATTTCGACGTACCTGCCATTCCGGAAAATTACATGCATCGAATAGGCAGAACCGGTAGAGCCGATAAGAATGGAATAGCCGTCACTTTCATTACCGAAAAAGAAAAGCCATTACAACAGGCGATAGAAGACCTGATGAACATGCAGATCCCTTTATTGACTTTACCTGCCCATCTTGAAATATCTGATGAACTAACGGAAGACGAGAAGCCTAAAGTGTTTATGAAAACCATTCAGTTGAAAGTGCCGAAAAAAGAAGATTCGGGCCCGTCGTTTCATCCCAAATCAGCGAAGAACAGCAAGGTGAATTTTGTTGTTAGCAGGAAAGACAGGATGATGGCAAAATACGGAAAGAAAAAAACGCGGGGGCAGAAGAAGTAAGGACCGAAATATTGCTTGATAGTTTACAGGTTTTAATAAATGTTGCGTGATACACGCAAGATAGCGAGGGGTAAGTTTTACTTCCCACCAACGTCTCTGGTACGGGAGGTTGCGAATACAAATCCAGCGTAATACAAATTCCCCTACCGGTAAGTGACCCCTGCTACTTTCGGTTAATAATATATAAATAGTGAGCGTGGTATTTTTTCACCCAAGGGGCGGAAAGTAGTAACGCAACCTCCCGTCCCGGCGATATTGCTGCTAAATGGAGACAGCCAACCTCATTTTTGAGTAAAAATACTTTCAAATTATCCGTGGAACTACGGTTGACCCGCAACGATTCTTACACTAGATTTAATTACTATTAGTAACAGGCAGAATCTAAAATGAAATTTCATTTTTGAATACGATCATCATTTAAAATATAGATGATGAAAAAATCAGACGGAAATAGCAATACTATTTTGCTGTTTATTCCCCAGCGTCTAATCTGATGGGATTATTACAAATGCCCTGACAAATGAAAACAAAAATTATTCTTGTTGCTTTAATAACAATTGCGATCAGCGCAGGTTGTAACAAAGCAAATAGCGGCAAAAACGAAAAAGACCTTCTCAATTTTAAAACAAACAGCAAGGCTAATTTAAATCTTAAATTTTTCAATAGCCAATCAACCACCCATAAAAATGTATCCGTAGAAAATAATATTGGATACAACAGCCAAGTATACGATAATACCTCATTTGATTCCATCGCAAGAATTTTAACTTCCGGAATTCGTGATCTGTCAACCGCTGATATAAATTCTATAACAAAAATAGTTTTGTATGGAGAGTCCAGCCCATTGGCTAACAGATCCTTTAAGTCTTTGAGCCTGGTAACCCAGACTGAACAGGGCGTATTTTTTCGCCATTTCATAAATGAAGGGGGGGCATATAAATTATTCAGGGATTCGGTCATTAAATTCAGCTCTTATTGTGAAAGAGATTTGATAGCGTTGTTACAAAGCGATCAGAGTTTTTTATCCTTTTCATTCCCGACAATCGAAATTCTGGAAAAGCAAACGATTAGAAACCTGGGATTTGAATATCAGAAGAAATTAAGTTCATCGCTTATTGCTATGAATATAAAATACGAGGCATTCGTTGCACCCGAAGCTGGTTATTGTAAAAAATGTGGTGGTGGCAAATCCGGTGAATGTGTAACAAATGAAGTAACACAGGAGAAATATTGCTCCAATCAATCCTGTCGCGTATCTGTGATAAATAGTATTGAAATAGCAGCAGACGTTGACTCAATTTATAGTTTTAGAGATTCAATCATGCGGAAATATAACTTTGGGAAAAAATATATTGCTTATTATGATTATATTAGTTTTGTTATTAACAGCTTTGAAAGACCTGCAACAATATCATCTTCTGAAGAACTGGGTTTTTTACTTTCAACACTGAAGGTTGCATACAACTTTCAATATGGGGGAAACGATGCTATTATTGTAAGCGAAGATTACTTTGAGAAAGCACTATCTTATATGGAGAGATATAGGGCATACATTACAAACCCATATTTTCTCGAAGTTCTCGATGATATTAGCCAGGACTTAGGTATATACAAAAATCAAACAAAAGAAGTGATCAAATTGAGCATTCGCTAAAAAATGTTATTTCCTTAAAGAGGTTGCTGTATTGCAGGCATCAACCTCTTTTTTCCAAAAAATCGTCTTTGATGACATACAAATTAATACTTCTTCTATTTCTGTACCCATTTTTCACAGCAGTTAATTTATTAAGCCTGGGTATTGTAAATCTGATTTGGGGACAAAAAATATTTTCAAATTTTATTATTGTCGGCAGGTTTTGCGAAATAAATACACAAATATTTCAGCCATATGATCTGGCTGTGGTTTTAATAAAGTTATTCCTGTTTTTCATGGCCACGTTGGTTTGTAAATACTATAAACTATTTACTATTCAGCAATTTTTATCAGTTGTACTATTCATGAGTACGTATGGTTGTATTCAGGAAATTTTAAGCGCATTGAATATTGACAAAAACGGGTTTAATTATTTTTTTTCTGATAAAGAAGCGTATAGTTTTAGTGCTTATCTTTTTGGCGGGCTTAATTTCATATTCCCTTTGTTGTATACATTATTTGGTTTATTGCTTTTTTTCTCTGGCAATAGAACAGTGATGAGCAAACGCAGCAAGCTTAGCTTATTCGTAATTTTACCATTACTATCCTGTATGTTATATGTAACTATTTTTTCATTTTTTTAAATTGAAAATATCGATACTGAATCTTCACCGGCAGGAGGCGTTGAACTGAAATGATAATAATTATTCGCAAGGCGCATCCCTGGCAGGTTTGATGTATTATAAAACACAAGTCAGCGTTGAGGTTTAATTTTTTTATAAATAATTGGGTTTTCCCTGATCAGTAAGACTTGTGGCTTAAAATTTGGTGTTAAGGATTAATAGAATATTTATTTATTTATATAAATACATTGAAAAACCTGGTTACCATATTCTTCCTGTCTGTTTACCTTTTGTCGGTAACAGAATTTTATCAGTTACTTAAATTGCCGCTTGTTTTCCAACATTTTGCTGAACACAGAAGGGACAACAAGGACATCAGTTTTCTTCAGTTCCTCGATATTCATTATATGCATGGGTCGCCCCACGATAAAGATCATGCAAAGGATATGCAACTTCCTTTCAAAACAACAGCTGTTTGTATTTTAGCGGGTACGCCTGTAACAATTCCGGACAGTCCAGATTTTAATTTACCTGCAAGGCTTTTTGTGGAAAAGCGTAGTTATAGCAGTATGAACGATTATTTTGTTCGTTCCGAATTTCAGTGCAACATTTTTCAGCCCCCCAGGCCCGGCTATTTAAATGCCTGATTTTGAAAAACTTAACAATTAAAGTTTTTATACCGGGTTATTGCGATCGCCTGTACAATTTGTAAATGCTGCTTATTTTAATTGCGGTATTGCCTGCCGTTACCGGCACAAGATCTGTCATTTGTCAAAAGATCAGCCCTGCCCCGAATACGCAGACGGATCGTTTACCATGTACTTACCATCATGTGGCATTTGCAGGCTTTGCTGTAATTATTTATCAACGAATCACCCTATTGCCGGTACTCCGGGATGTTTAAATATTTTGACTCATGCACACGCAAACGGACATTTGGGTTGGACTTATTGTGTTGGCGCTGTTTATCCTGTTGCTTCTTTATCTTTTAAAACTGAAGATATACATCAGCAGTCAGGAGCAGGAAAAGGACAATGAAAGATTGGCGATACAACTGTATATGCTGAAAAAGCAGCTTAACCCGCATTTCCTTTTCAACAGTTTCAATACGCTTTTAAATATCATCGATAAGGATAAGGAGATGGCGATAGAATACACTGAAAATCTATCGGGCTTCTACAAACAGATCCTGCTTGCACAAGACCGGGAAATGATAACAGTGGCAGAAGATATCCGGATTGTAAAATATTATATTTATATGCAGCAAAGAAGATTTGGTGATTTCCTGCAGGTAAAGTTTGATGTTGCTGAAGAACAATTGGTTTGGGCAATCCCTTCGCTCACCCTGCAGCTGCTCATTGAGAATATTCTCAAACACAATGATGTCTCAAAAAAAAATATACTCCACATTAGTATAAGTTCGGCACAATCTTTTCTTATGGTTAGCAACAATATAAACCCCCGGTTAATTCCTGTTAGTTCAACTGGTATTGGGCTGGCAAATATAGGGCAGCGGGTTATGTTACTTACCGGTGAAGATATCCAGGTTATACAAAATGAAAATGAGTTCAATGTAATCATTCCAATAAAAAAATATCCTCATGCGAATTCTTATCCTGGAAAATGAGCTACATGCAGTCGAGCGGCTCGAAAAGCTTATAAAACTTGTAGCCCCTGAAAAAAGGGTCATTGGTAAATGCACCAGCATCAGCGAAACCAATCAATGGCTTAATGAGAATGAATATCCAGACCTGGTGTTATCAGATGTTCACCTGGATGATGGCTTAAGTTTTGACATATTCAGAAAACTCGACAAAAAATTACAGGTAATTTTTATCAGTGCATACGACACGTATGCTATCGACGCTTTCAAAGCGGAAGGCTTACATTATTTACTTAAGCCGGTTGATCAACATGAGTTGAAAGAAGCAATTAACCGGTACGATGTGAACAGCTCTAAAAAGTTGCCTGTACAAGAGCATAATATGAAAGTAATTTCAAAAAAATACCAGGAACGTTTTATCATCAATGCAGGCAACCAGATCAGATTGATATACGATGTTGATATCGCTTACATCTTCACTGAAAACAAAGCTGTTTTCCTGGTTAATTTCAACAATCAAAAATTCCTTGTAGATATTTCACTGGAAACGTTTGAAAAGACATTGAACCCGGCATTGTTTTACCGCATAAACAGGCAGGTAATTGTAAACTTGCATGCCATACATAAAATGATACCCGCCAGTAAACAAAGGATCGGGCTAACCCTGGTGCCTTCTGCCGCCCAGGAAACAGTTACCAGTTTTGAAAGAACGCCTAATTTTAAAAAATGGCTGTTGGGAGATATGTAAATCACCTGTTTAATAGCCTGTAACTATGGCTCAGCAATAATTTCGTAGCGGCCGGTATGTAAGGATATTTAAATACCACAAAAAAACAAACCTGTTGTAACAGATACCGGCATATATACCAGTGGAATATGGAATGAAAAGCTAAACATCTTAAACGCGCTGGATGGCTAACCCTGCCGCCATAAAATTCTGTTTATTCCTACTTCAGTTATTTCTTAAGGGAGCATTTTGCTCCCTTTTTTTTCATTTCAACCGATCAATTCATATGATAAAAAAATGATCTTCTATTCAATATGCATCTTCCACTGTTCAGCACATAATTAATACCGGTCGGAATTTATTTACGAAATCATGCTACGATTAGCATCATTCTTGATTTATTGTGGCTGTTCTTTAATTCAGAAAAACCAAAGTTTATGAAAAAAAATATCACCCTCCTGCTGTTGATGTTAACATCGGCTATTTCCTACTTTGTAATCAGTTGTCAGCATGTGCACATGGAAACATGTGAAGAATTAAATTTCCATATAACAACCACGAAGACAGATGCACTGTTAAACACTGCCAGCGGAACCATCTCTGTGACCGCGACCGGTGGCAGTGGTTTCAGGTTTAGCCTGAACGCCGGGCCATTACAGGATACGGGGTATTTTTCCGGCCTCGAACCATTCCAGACTTACAGGGTAGTTGGATATAATTCACAGGGCTGTACTGATACAGCTTTGGTTTCTATTGATTCCTACAATCCTTGCCAGGGAGTTACTATTAATATTACGACAACAAAAGTGGATGCCACCGCAGGCCAATCCAATGGCTCCATTACTGCAACAGCTACAGGTGGAACAGGAATAACTTATAGTGTCAATGGCGGTGCTTTTCAAAGCAGCGGCACCTTTTCAAATTTGGCGGCAGGAACTTATACCATCGCTGCACAAACTACTGCCGGATGCCTTGGTACAACACAGGTTATTATTGGTACGTTAAATCCCTGTACAGGTGTTGCGATAACGGTTGCAACTACACAGGTAAATCCGTTGCTGAATCAGTCAAATGGTTCTATTACCGCAACTGCAACAGGAAGTACAGGGTTTACTTATAGTATCAATAACGGGGCATTCCAGTCAACGGGAACATTTTCAAACCTCGCTGCAGGTACTTATACCATCACAGCAAAAAATGCCAACGGTTGTACAGGAACAAAACAGGTCACTTTAACAGGTACAAATCCCTGTGCCGGTATAACAGTTACGGTTACCACCACAACAGTAAATCCAACCACAGGGCAATCGAATGGCTCTATCACCGCAACGGCAACGGGTGGGAGCGGCTTTACCTATAGCATTAATAACGGAGCTTTCCAGTCGGGCGGTACATTTTCCAATCTGGCCACAGGAAATTATATCATCACAGCCAAAAACTCAAATGGCTGTACCGGAATAACAACTGTTGCGTTGGGCAGCACAAATCCATGTGCAGGCATTACGGTTGTTATTACGACAACCCAGTTAAACCCATTGCTTGGACAATCTAATGGGTCCATCACCGCAACGGCAACGGGTGGCAGCGGCTTTACCTACAGCATCAATAATGGTGCTTTCCAGGCAGGTGGTACATTTTCCAACCTGGCTGCAGGTACTTATACCATAACGGCAAAAAATGCAAATGGCTGTATTGGAACAAAACAGGTAACGCTTATTGCTACCGATCCTTGTGCAGGTATTACAATAGTTATTACAACAACACAGGTAAGTCCATCAACCGGTTTGTCTAATGGTTCCATCACCGCATCTGCCACAGGCGGTACTGGTTTCACATACAGCATCAATGGCGGGGCTTTCCAGGCAACTGGTACATTCTCGAATCTTGCTGCCGGAACATATACGATCACTGCTAAAAATTCAAATGGTTGCACAGGAACCAAACAGGTAACATTGGTTGCTTCCAGCCCATGTACCAACGTAAATATAGTGATAACTGCTGCTGTGGTGAATACAACGCCATGCCTTACCACAACCAACAATGGAAGCATAACTGTAACGGCTACCGGTTCAACCGGCCTTACCTATAATATTGGCGGAGGTACCTACCAGGCAAGCAATGTCTTTTCCAACCTCAACGCAGCCAGTTACCTGGTTGGCGTTAAGGATGCAAATGGCTGCACAAAAACGCTGTCAGTAACGGTTGGCGTTGTTCCAAAGGGCCCGCTGTTCACCCAGGTACGTGCTATCATCAGTGCAAAATGCGGCAGCTGCCATTTAAATGGTGGAAATACTGCAGGATATAATTTCGACAGCGATTGCAGTATCGTATCAAAATGGAGCCAGATCAACAAAGCTTGTGTTACTTATCAATTGGTTCAGATGCCACCGTCGCAGCAATTGCCTGCAGCGGAAAAGACAAGCATAACCAACTGGGTAAATGCCGGGCACAGATACACAGATTAATATCAATTTGAAAAACTTAAACAGCTTATAACTATGCGTAAAACAATTGTTATTGCAGTACTGTCTTTTACAGGGTTGGTTAGTATTGGCGTCACCGGGTGTTACTACGATAAGGAAGACCTGTTGTATCCGGTACCCGGAACGGTGAATTGTGCAACAACAGCTGCAAAATTTAGTGTTGATATAACTTCTATTATGCAAAACAACTGTGCCACTTCCGGCTGTCATGATGCAGCTACAAATGCAGGTGGAACAACATTGGTAAACTATACGCAGGTTTCGGCTGCTGCAGCAAGGATCCGCCAGCGTTGCATCATAGATAAAACAATGCCACCTGGTGCGCCACTCAGCACTGCTGAAATTGCAGCACTGAAATGCTGGATCGATGCGGGAACTCCTAATAATTAAATTATAAAACTATGAAAAAACTAAAGAAAATCCTCTTAGGAATGCTGATAACAGCAATTGCCGGAACAGGTTATGGCTTTTACCTGTTCAATAAAAAGCCGGCAGATGTTCGGAAACTTACTGCAAATTATGAACTCACCGCTGCGACGATCGTAGCCGAATTCAATGCGGATGAAACGGCTGCAAATGCACGGTACCTTGATAAGGTCATTTCAACAAAGGGCATTGTGGCCGATGTTAAAGTTGACACTACCGGGCAGGCCACCGTTTTTTTAGACAGCGGCGATCCCATGGCAATGGTAACCTGTAGCTTTTACAGTGAAGAAGCGGTTTCTGCCAAAAACCTTCAGAAAGGAACCGAAGTAACTATCAAAGGAAAATGTACAGGTAAGTTAATGGATGTGGTTTTAAACAAGTGCAGCATCACTCAATAAATTCAATTATAAAACTATGAAAAAGCTCATTTTAGCAAGCATTGGATTTTTTATGATCCACTCATCTTTCGCACAAAAAAGATATTTCACCAAAACCGGTACTGTTTCTTTTCGTGCAGGAACAGCTGTTGAGGATATAGATGGAATCAACAAGTCTACTACAAGTGTTTTTGATGCAACCTCCGGGCAAATGGAATTTGCGTTACTGGTAAAAGGATTTGAATTTAATAGTGCTTTGATGATGGAACATTTTAATGAAAATTATATGGAGAGCGATAAATATCCCAAGTCTGTTTTCAAAGGAACCATAACGAATATTGATAAGCTGAACTTTCAAAAAGACGGGGTATACCCGGTAACCGTAAAAGGCATTTTAGAAATACATGGTGTAAAAAAGGAAGTTGAAACCACCGGAAGTTTTAAAGTCAGCGGCGAAACAATTACTTCAACAGCAGAATTTTCTGTTACACTGGACGACTACAAGATATCTATTCCCGGGCTTGTAAAAGACAAAATATCGAAAACAGCAAAGATCAAAGTGAATTGCAGTTATGCTATCCTGAAATAACCCCTAAATAAATTCAAATGAGGTATATGCTCTTAACACTATTTATTGCAGCAGGCAATATGACCTATGCGCAAGGCGACCTGCTATCGCTCGTTGACAACAAGGGAGAGAAAAAGAAAAAAGAGCATGTAAGCAATGCTTTTAAATCGAGCCGGGTGGTGAACGGTCATTCGATGGAATTTATCGGCAAAGGGGTATTGGATGTAAGGATACTGCATCGCTTTGGTACGATCAATTCGGGGTTTAATAATCTCTTTGGCCTCGACCAGGCTAATATGCGTTTTGGGTTTGACTATGGTGTTACAAAAAATTTTACTGTTGGAGTTGGCAGAAGTAATGTTGGAAAGGAATGGGATGGTTTTTTAAAATTCAGGCCCATCTGGCAATCAAGGGGTGGTAGATGGCCATCACCGGTTTCAATTGTAATGATCACCGGTGCTACCTATAGCACGCTTCCCTGGGCAGATCCTTCCAGGAAGAATTATACAACGAGCCGTATGGCATTTTACAATGAGTTGATCATTGGAAGAAAATTCGGTGAGAGATTCAGTATGCAACTTGCGCCCACATTTGTGCATAGAAATATTGTTCCCACATCAACTGATGCCAACAATGTATATGCCCTGGGTATCGGGGCAAGGCTTAAAATATCTAAGCGCACCGCTTTTGTAGTAGATTATCATTATATAGTAAAAGGGCTTGACAAAGAGATCTATAAAGATCCATTGTCAATTGGTTTTGATGTTGAAACCGGCGGCCATGTTTTCCAATTGCATTTTTCCAATGCAACCGGTATGAATGAAAAGGCATTTCTTACCAATACAACCAATGATTGGGCTAAAGCTGAAATTAGATTTGGATTTAATTTATCAAGAGTCTTCACCGTTGGCGGAAAAAAACATTGAGTTGCCGGCGATTGATTTTGGTTGATCGTTGATTGCTGTGCTTTCGAAAAAGGAGCTGACCAATAAACTGGTAAACTTATTTTGTGGCCTCGCCAGGAATCGAACCTGGGTCTGGAGCTTCGGAAACTCTTATACTATCCATTGTACTACGAGGCCATGGGGAAGATGCAGCATAAGGTATACGAGATACCGGTACGGGCACTTCAATATTAAAGAACTTTTATTTTTTCCGGGATAATTTCTTAACCTGTGAAAGGTTGTTTACCAATAAACAATCAAACCGGCAATTAAAGGTTGTCTATCTTTTTCTTTGCGACTTTGCTTCTTTGCGATCTTTGCGTGAAACCCATGGTCAATATTCGAAAGTTGATTGTTATAAATGCGTAAACCAATCAACTGCCAGCTACTTCCCAAAAGCCTGCATATTCGAACCAAATATTTTGACCGCAATGGCCAGCAATATTACGCCGAAAAACTTTCTAATCACTACCATACCATTTGGACCCAGCATTTTTTCTATCCACTTCAATGATTTAAGCACCAGGTAGATCACCACGCAATTGATCAGTATGCCGATGAATATATTAACATCATGGTAATTGGCTTTTAAACTCATAATGGTGGTAAGTGTTCCTGAACCTGCAATAAGCGGAAATGCAATGGGAACCACACTGCCACTTTTTGGATTGTTATCAGGCTTGAAAAACTCCAATCCCAATATCATTTCCAGTCCGATGATAAATATTACAATACTACCGGCCACTGCAAATGAATGCACATCCAATCCCAGGAAATCGAGGAACTGTTTTCCCATCAATAAAAACAGGATCATTAACCCGCCGGACACGAGGGTTGCCTGCGTCGATCTTATCTCTCCGCCCATTTTTATACGCAATGATGCCAATACAGGAATAGACCCGATGATATCTATTACCGCAAACAGTGTAAAAGTGATCGTGAGTATTTCCTTTACCGCTAAATCATCAAAACTCATGGAAATTATTTTTGCAAATATAAACTTTTCTTACTGCTACTTACAGGCTTCGCAGATTGGCGGCTGACATGGCCACGTAGGCACAAACACTCAAAGGCCCACAAAGAAATTATAAAATAAATTTCAATTTAATGCCCCCATAAAAATTCTGTGGTGAAGAAGGGTTATAGAACCTGTTGCCCGCTGCATTCAAATCATTGCCGAGGCTATAAGGCTTGTTGAATGATTTATCATAACTGAAAAAAAGATCTGTAACTAACTTTTTACCAAGCCTGGTTTTATAACCAAGCTTTGCAAAAAATAAATTGTAAGCTGTTGCATAAAAAGTATTTGCATCGTTCACCGGTACTTGGTCGGTATAATTGTAAGTGAGGTTTGCATACAGCCCGGCAGAAGTGCTGATATCGGCACCCAATATAAATACATTGGGCGATGTACCGGTTAACTTGTTTCCGTCAAACTTAGCTGTGCCTTGTTCATAATTCACAAACCTTGCATGGATATTTGTATAGTTAGACCAGCATTTTAGCTGGTTAATAAATTTTGTACTGTTGCTTACCGGTATATATTGTACGGCGATCTCAAAACCCTGTTGGTTGGTTCTGCCGGTATTCACATAATAATCGGCGCCACTCAGATCCCTGCGGCTTACGATGGTATTGTTGAGTTTAAAAAAATACCAGCAGGCATCTATGTATAATTTATTTTTAATGAAATCGCCTTTTACACCTGCTTCATAATTCAGTCCTGTTTCAGCATTTAATTGCTTATTGAAATTGCCATCACTTGCATGCACTTCATCAATAGATGGTGGTGAATAGCCTTTGCTTAGAGAGGCGTATAAACTTATCTTGCCGGCAATTTTTTTCAGTAATGCAATGCGGGGAACAAATTGTGGGGTAAAATCGTTGCTTTGCTGAACAGCAGGTAATTGGTTCAGCCGGAGAAAACCGTAATGAAAATTATTGTAACTGATTCCTGCGTTCAGGATAAAATCTTCCAGCAAACTAAAATCTGCCTGCACAAAAACATTGAACTGCCTGGAATCTATTTCATCATGAATTTGCAACGTATCTATCGCTCCTGCATTATTGCCAAACGTACTTGTATTGGTAAAACCATATTGATACTCCGCACCGATTGTACCGGTGAAAAACCGGCTATTGTATTTTGTAACGGTACGCATACCAATGCCCTGCTCTGTTTTTCTTTCGTAATTGCGGATGGTAGGGTTTTTGAAATTCGTGTTTGAAAAATACATCGAAGTGGTATTGTTCCAGTTGCTGCTGAAGCGATATTCATTTGCAAAACCAGCATACAATGTTTTAAGATAAAGGGCGGCTTTTTGTGCTTCGGCACTTTTGTTTGGACCTGCTGCAGGCCTCGACTGGCGTGGATCTTTGTTCATTTCCGTTGCCGTCAATGCTCCGGGAGTTTGATAATACAGGTCGCTGTAAATAATGTTGGCACTGATATTTTGCTTGCTGCTGATAAAATAAGTACCGGTAAAATTTGCGGCATCCCGGCGCAGATTTGTATGCCTGCGGTAACCATCGCTTTGCTGGTGCGTAAATGATAAAGCCGTAACTGAATTTTTTCCCGATTGGTTATAGGATGCATTGGCAGAGAACATTCCGTAACTACCGGCTGTTGTCTGAAGTGTAAAACTCTTTTCTTTTACAGATGGAAGATTGCTGGTGAGTAATAGTACACCGCCGGTACCCGAGCCATACATACTGCCCGACGGGCCTTTTAAGATCTCTATCCTTCCAATATTATTAAAAGCGAGTTCATTGATATAAGTAGTGCCATTTGCATCTGTAAAAGGAATACCATTCCAATAAACCTTTACATTTCTTACACCAAATGTAGAGCGCAGTAAGTTTCCCCTGATGCTCAGGCGGTAACTGCCCGGACTGCGTTCATCCATCTTCACACCTGGTACTGTATTCACCGAAGGAATAAAAGACTCACTGCCATAGCGCTCCAGTGATGCTTTGTTCAATATGGTTACAGCCGCCGGCATATTTTTAATGCTGCTGTTTCGCTCAAAGGAATTTACAACGGTTTCTGCTAAAAAATAATTGGTTCTAACCATTATTACTGCAGGCACATTCCTGCCCATGATCCCTTTTACCACAGGGTCGTATCCAACATGACTGAAAGAAAGGCTTATGTTGGAGGAAGAATAAGTAAAAGAATAATTTCCCACTGAATCGGTGATCGTAGTGGCTAGGTTTCTGCCTATGGTAACTGTAACGCCTTCCAGTGGCTTGTTTTGTTCATCGCTTACATTGCCATGTATTGTGTACTGGGCATTACAAATATTCACAAGGAATAGAAAAAGGAAAAATAACCGGAATTTTTTAGTCATACAGTTAATGTCGGATAATAAAGGTCAGTTATTCAAACCTAAGCAAATAGAAAAATTTGTGCACGCACTGTTAGTTATTTTCAGCTACAGGCAATTGATCAAGTTCCTGCAGGCATGCCAGGCAAAGGCAATCATTGTATTGCGACTCAATAATAGCAGTAGTAGCTTCAGAAATTTTTATGCGGGTACACTGGCACTGCGTTATGCTGCCCGACTTGCATTCGAAATATTCGTTGCATCTTGGGCATTTTTTTAATTCGTGCTTGGGCATAGAATGGTATTATATCAATTTAGGCTTCGAATATTGTCGAAGGGTTTTACGCAAAAACCGCAAAGTCTTTAAGAAAAAGACAAACTTCTTTAGTTTTTAATTTTATTAATCAAACAGATAATCATTTTATCAGAAAGCCATTGCAGGATTAACTGCTTAAATTCTGCGATGATTACTGACTGCTGTTTATAAATTTACGATTACCCCGGCATTCATGTTAAACCTTCGGGTATTGAATCCTTCCTGGTCAAAATATAGCTGATCTGTAATGTTGTGAAAATCTGCAAACAATTTTATTTTTTTTACGAATTCATATTCAGCATACATATCAAGCGTGTAATAATTTCCAAGTTTTACAGGGGCGGCTGCATATTTAGGTTCAAAGCGACTTCCTGCTGCACGCAGGTGCATACTTATAAAGGCCGCTTTCAAAAAGCTATAACTGATGGTAAGATTAAAAGTATTTTTTGGAATACGGTAAAGGTTAAAAAAACTGCTGTCCTTACCAGAAAGATTTTTTGTAAAGATTTTTCCATCAACATAAGTGTAATTAACGGCGATGTTTATTTTCTCTTTGACCGTTGCCGATGTCTCCAGCTCAACACCGTAGTCTTTTTGCTTGTCTTCATTAATGTACCTGCTTTCATACGTAACCGGATCGCTATAAAATATTAATACATCTCTGATATCGCGTTTAAATACTACGGCCCTTGCTGTAAAAAACTTATTGTTGTATTGTAGCCCGCCTTCATAACTCATTGTTTTTTCAGGATCAAGCGACGCATTGCCATATTCACTGTACAACTGATAAAGCGTGGGAACACGGTATGCCGACGCGATATTGGCGAACAGCTTTACATGCTTTAGCTGGTAAGAAGGATTTATAGAGAAGGTTGCATTATTGCCATATACCGAGTGATGGTTCCAGCGGCCACCCACCGAAGCGTTGAAACCTTTTGCGTTATTGTATAAAACAGAAGCATAAGCAGCAAACTGTTTGCTATGGGTAGAATCTTTATCAAGTGGCTTTGATTCAAAAGGGCCAAAAAAACTTGTCGAGAAATAACTTTGTGTAGTGGCGCTGTTCCTGTAATCGATGCCACCTACAATATTGAAATGTTTGTCCATGACAATATTTGCATACAATTCTGCAAAATGGTTGTTGCCGTTGTACCGGCCTTTTTCATAAAAATTAAATCCACCAACATCGCCCGAATCATTGGTATAGACCCTGTCGTACCAGTTATAATTATAATTGAAATGCAGGTCCGCGTTTTTTAGCTGGTATTTTAAGGCGGTTCCTGCATTGGCATTCTTCGTTTCGTAGCGATCATCATTGTCATTTGTAAAAGCACCGGCGTCTATTTCGGCTTTGTTGATATTGTATTTTCCATAGATCCTTGCAGTTAATTTTTTTGTCGCATTGAAACCAACGCTCAGGTTTACCGCATCCTGTTTAAAACCATCTTTATCAAAATTATTTGTGCCGCTGCTATCGTATGCTGCAGAGAAACCATCACTATAAATTTTTGAATAGCCTGCATAGTAGTTAAATCCGGTTTTATTGCTTCCGCTGATACTTCCGGCAGCTTTGTATGTGTTGTAAGTGCCGGCAGAAAGATTTGCATGCAACTTAAGTTTTTTGTCAGTCGATTTTTTGGTAATGATATTGATAACGCCTGCCACTGCATCTGAGCCATATAAAGTAGATTGAGCACCTTTTAATATTTCAATACGATCCACCTGGTCTAATGCAAAACTGTTGAGGTCAAATTCACTGCTGATACCAGATGCATCATAGAGCGGAATACCATCCAGCAGGATCAATGTATTGGCGGCAACAGCCCCTCTAACATACACAGTTTGATTGGTGCCCAATGCACCGTTGGCGCCACCAATATTGATTCCAACCTGCTCGTTCAATAGCTCGGAAATACTTTTACCGCCGGCTTTTTGTAATTGCTGCTGGCTGATAACAGTTAATACTTTACCGGTTTCTGCCTGTTTCTGTTCAATTTTGTTGGCAGTAAGAATAACTGCATGCAATGTTTTTGAACTGTCTGTTTGTGCCTGTACCTGACTGCCTGTGATAACAGCAGCCAGCATAAAAAATTTCATTTTCATTTTTTGAAAATTTTTGTGTGACTGCTTCCTGGAAAAATGTGTTTGACTATTGCAAACACGGCGAAATATAAATGCTTTGCAGCTTTTACACTCCATGCCTTTCACCCGAAAGCTTTGAATGATTGTTAAGAAACCTGGCAGGTCTTCTGGCTCGGCCCTGTTAAACACCTTCCCGTTGATTTATACAACAGTGGTATGAAGATTCAACATTTGCAGGTTATTATTCACCTGCGGGCCTTACAGCTACGGGGATAGCGCCGGAATTACACCGGACTTCCCTTTTAATCCCGAACATTCGGGAACCAAATTCGCAGCAAATGTATATAGAATGGATTGATTTTTTAATGGATTCCTGGCAATGGTGGATATAAAAAACAAAAGCCGCTATAAAAGCGGCTCTCATTGTGTGTATAAATTCTTTCTGAATTAATTATCTTTTTTGCATTCTCCAACGATCTTATGGAAAATGTCGTGCGCATCGGTGATCAACACCTTTAATTTTTCATCAGCAGCTTTTGCTCTTACCGCACCGGCAAGTACGTTTAATTCTTTTACCAGCTTATCCAACGTTGCTTTGGTTTCTTCAGGTTTATAGTCAGCCGGGATGGTTGAAGCCTTCCATGCTTTTGCAGCAATCAACAAACTATCCGCATTTGCCTTTAAAGGAGCATAATTACCTTCTTCTACAGGATGAAAGGATTTTGACATAAGTTCGTGAAAAGCTTTCAATTCAGGCCATGGAGCTGGTTTGGCTGTTTGTGCAAAACTCAGCGCCGGAATCAGCGCCAGCATTATCACCGCTAATCGTACAATAGATTTCATATTTGGTTATTTTTTTCAAATGTAATCAAATATTTTTTTTTAATTAATTTTCATGCAAAATAAGTTTGAAAGATTACCGCTATAGCAATTAAATACTTTAAACACAGCCATTTGAGCATTATAAAATAGCTGTAACTTCAAAATATGACTCCAAAATCTAAACTGAGCCTGTTCGATTTTACAATGATTGTGGTGACGCTGGTAATTGGTATGGGCATCTTCCGCACACCGCTGAATGTTGCAAAAGTTTCGCCAGATACCTTCTTATTCTTTACAGCCTGGATAGCAGGGGGCGTAGTGGCACTTTGTGGTGCGCTGACTTATGCAGAGATCGGGAGCAGGTTGCCGGTTATCGGTGGCTACTATAAAATATTTTCTTATGCTTATCATCCTTCCATCGCATTTGCCATTAACTGCGTGATATTGGTTTCGAATGCAGCATCGCTGGCCGCAGTGGCACTGGTAGGAGGTGAATATATTACCGGCATATTTATCCCTTTATCAAAAGATATTGAGTGGATGAAAATTGCAGCCAATGCAACATATATTCAAACCATTCACATCATCATTGCCATTGCGGCAATCCTCATTTTTTACGGTGTGAATTTATTGGGATTGAAAATGAGTGCGAAAACACAAAATGTATTGGCCATCGTTAAGATCGTTTTGATATTGCTGCTGATAGCACCTTTATTCTTTTCAGATAATTCAACAGCACAGCAGGTTCACCAGGCTGTCAGCAATACAACATTGCGGGAATACATTAAGGCTTTTGGCATTGGGCTGGTAGCAGTAAGTTTTACGTATGGTGGCTATCAGCAAACGATCAATTTCGGTGCAGAGGTAGACAAGCCTGCTAAAAATATTCCGCGAGGTATCTTCCTGGGCATAACGATTATCATCATTTTGTACCTTACCATCAATTATGCCTATATCAAAGTAATCGGTTTTGAAACTTTGAAAGAAAGCAAGAACATTGCGGCCATCATGGCTTCTAAGGTTTTTGGAATAAATGCCGAGCGCATCTTATCAGGATTTTTATTCCTAAGCGTGCTGGCTTATGTGAATGTGTTGCTGATGAGCAATCCCAGGGTAATGTATGCCATGAGTGAAGACAATATCCTGCCACCCATATTTAAAAAGCGAAACCCCCAAACCGATGTGCTCACTGTTTCTTTATCGGTGTTTGCAGCCATTTGCATCCTTATCATTTTTTGGGCAAAGGAATTTGATAAGATATTAAGCTTCACTATTTTCCTGGATTGTTTTGGAATGATACTTTCTGCTGCAACAATTTTTATCCTGCGAAAAAAAACAAAATACCTGGACGATACCGGCATTTATAAAATGAGATTATTTCCCCTTTTGCCTGTAGTCTTTATACTTGCTTATACTTTTGTTGCCATTAGCATTGCGCTTGACTATAAAACGAATGACTATGCAGCATTGATCGGCCTGGCAGTAATGGCTGTGTTCATGGGACTGTATTTTTTATTACAGGCATTTAAAAAAAATAAATAACAACATTCAAATAAAGAAATCTATGGATATTTCCTACATCATCAATGAACTTGCAGAAGACCGGGAAAAATATTTCAATGCAGTGGCACCGCCCATTATGCAGACCAGCAATTTCTGTTTTGATAAGGTTGATGACATGCGCCAGGCACTCGCCGATGAGTATTCAACTTTTGTTTACAGCCGGGGCAGGAACCCGACCGTTGATATACTTTGTAAAAAACTGGCAGCACTGGATGGCGCGGAAGATTGTCTGGTATTGAACAGTGGTGCCGCCGCCATTTTTGCATCTGTAATGGCGAATGTAAAATCCGGCGATCATATTGTCAGTGTAAAGGAACCTTATGCATGGGCTCAAAAAATGTTCAATGATATACTGCCAAGGTTTGGGATAACGACAACTTATATTGATGGCCGTGCGATCGAAAATTTTGAACGGGCTATATTACCAAATACAGCAGTGATATACCTTGAATGTCCGAATAGCTGGGACTATGCCATGCAGGATCTAAAAGCCGTGGCAGAACTGGCAAAGGCAGAAAATATTATCACCATTTGCGATAACAGTTATTGCACTGCATTATATCAACGCCCGATTAAAATGGGTATTGATATCTGTATTCAATCGGCAACAAAATACATCAGCGGGCACAGCGATACGGTAGCAGGTGTGCTTAGTGGAAACAAGGAAATGATCCGGCGCATCTTCAACCATGAGTACATGAATATCGGCAGCGGGATACAACCATTTAATGCATGGTTGTTGTTGCGTGGATTGAGAACATTGCCGCTCAGGCTTGAGCGGATCAGTCATTCAACCAAGCTGGTGATTGATTTCCTGAAGCAACATTCCAAAGTAGAAGATGTCATCTTTCCTTTTGATGAGCAATTTCCGCAATATGAACTTGCAAAGCAACAAATGACAGGCGCCTGCGGATTGCTGACTTTCATTATCAAGGCTCCGGACGTTTTAGCGATAGAGAGGTTTTGCGAAAACCTGCAGCATATCCTGATGGCTGTTAGCTGGGGTGGACATGAAAGCCTGATCATTCCGAAAATAATAGGGATGAAAAGGGAAGATTTTGATGTAAATAACAAGGTGCATCGTATGTTAAGGCTCTACATAGGGCTGGAAGAACCCGGTTATCTCATTAAAGATCTGGAGCGGGCTTTCGCCAGTATCTGATCCCCTGCATTTTATATAGAGTTTATTTACCGTTTATAAAATTGAATTGGTACCATTCCCACAGGAAATTCTATTTTTGTAGCATGCGTAAATTGTTTTACTCTTTAACCCTGCTGTGCATCACTTCTCATGTAGCTCATGCACAGGAAAAGTGGAACCTTCGTTCGGTTGTGGATTATGCCATGGCAAACAACATTTCTGTAAGACTGAGCGAAGTACAGGCAAAAGTAGCAGGGCTCACTTACAAGATGAGCCAGCTTTCGCAGATACCAAATGCCACCCTTAGTGGTAATACCTCCTACAATGGCGGTAGTAACCAGGATCCATCCAGTTTCAGCAGAATAACGCAAACTTATTTGTCGGCCGGAATGCAATTGCAAAGCAGCGCAGATATTTTCAACTTCTTTAGTAAACGCAATACGATTGCGGGTAATGAATGGGAGTTAAAAGCATCTAAAGCTTATGTAGATAAAGTGAGAAACGATGTTGCACTTAGTGCAGCGAATGCATACCTGCAGGTTTTGCTGGCCAAGGAACAGGAAAATATTACGAAAGTGCAGGTGCAGCAAACAGCAGCACAGCTTTCCAATACCAGGAAACTGGTTGATGCAGGCTCATTGCCGGAATTGAATGCCACACAACTGGAAGCACAACTTGCTGTTGATAGTGGTAATTATATTTCTGCAAAAGGAAATGTAACCCTGAGCATTCTTACGCTTAAATCATATATGAGTATTGATGCTGCTGCTCCTTTTGAAGTAGATACGCCGCCTGTTGAACTCATTCCTGTTGAACCCATTGCCGACCTTCAACCCGACAATGTTTATAAACTGGCCATGGCAAACCAACCACTTCAGCGATACAATGATCTCAGACTTAAAGCGGCAGAAAAATTTAAAGCGGCAGCAAGAGGTGCTATGTATCCAACTATTGGTGCTTTTGGAAGTTTAGGAAGTACGTTTAATAACAGGGCACAGGAGGCAAGAACCAAAACCACGATAAATCCGCCGATAGGAAATGTAACAGTTGGCCCTACAGACTATATTGTATATGCCAATCCTTATGATCTTTATAGTTATGGAAAAAGAGGTTTTACAGATCAGCTTTCAGATAATTTCCGCCAGTCAGTAGGATTGAGTATTAATATCCCGATATTTAATGGTTATGGACTTCGTACCCAGTACTTAAAAAGTAAATTGAATATCAGTACCCTTCAATTGCAAAAAGAACAGGATGATCAGAAACTGAAACAGGACATTTACCAGGCTTATACAGCAGCCATAACAGCGTTGGAAAAATTCAATGCATCTAAAAAAGCAGTGGAATCGGCAGAAAAAACTTTTCTCTATGCAGGTAAAAGATTTGATGTTGGTTTATTGAATACGTATGATCTTATTACATCGCAAAACAATGTACTAAGAGCAAAACTTGAATACAGCATCAACCAGTTTGATTATGTATTTAAAATGAAAGTGCTGGAATTTTATAAAGGACAGGGATTGAAGTTATAATCTGTTTGGGTTGTGAATACCCTGTCGGCGGTTGCAAACCCCGGCAGCGGTTAGAACGGATCAATATTTATTTGAAAAACCCTGTTGAATAAAGTACAAAATGTACAGGTGTGCGACGCCTTTGAAGTTGATGAAAGAACAAATGATTGGTACATAATAATTACAATTAGCAGAAAATAATATGAATAAGAAAACAAAATGGATATTGATCAGCGTAGGGATATTGCTCGTATTGCTGGTAGTACTTTCTAAGATGGGCGTATTCGGTAAAGAAACCGGAACCAAAGTAACCTCGGAAAAAGTTCAGCGCCGTACCATCATTGAAGTGGTAAATGCCAGTGGAAAAATTTATCCTGAAGTGGAAGTAAAGGTGAGCCCGGATATCAGTGGTGAGATCACAGAACTTACTGTTGCGGAAGGCGACACCGTAAAAAAGGGCCAGCTGCTTGCACGTATTTATGCTGATGTGTATAGTATCCAGCGTGACCAGGCTGCAAGTGGTGTTGCACAAAGCCAATCGCAGGTTGCAAGCTCACAGGCAGGCGTTGCAAATTCAAGGGCAGCATTGGAAGCACTGCGTGCAAATATGGAGCAGGCGGAAAAGAATTTTAATATGCAGAAAAAGCTGTTCACAGATAAAGTGATCAGCCAGAGCGAATTTAATATTGCAGAAACCGGTTACAGATCGGCCAAAGCAAATTACGAAGCTGCCAAAGAAACGATCAATAGTTCGCAGGCAGGTGTGAAAGGTGCAGAAGCTGGAGTGCAGACTGCATATGCAAATCTTCAAAAAGCAAATAAAGATCTTGGCCGTACAGCGATTGTTGCACCCATGGATGGTGTAGTGAGTTTATTGAGTGTGAAAAAAGGAGAAAAAGTTGCAGGTAATAGTTTTAATGTTGGTACGGAAATGTTGCGCATTGCAGATATGTCCAAAATAGAGATCAGGGTTGATGTTGGTGAAAATGATGTGCCGAAAGTTAAATTAGGCGATAGTGCTATTGTTGAAATTGATGCATACAGCGACCGCAAATTTAAAGGCATTGTAACACAGATCGCCAGCAGCAATAATGGCGCATCTACACAAAATGCCCTGGCAACTACGAGCAATGATGTTACACAGTATAAAGTTTATATCAGGTTATTACCCCAAAGCTATACCGACCTCCTGGGCCACGGAATATTTCCTTTTCGGCCGGGTATGAGTGCAAGTGCCGATATTCAAACAAAAACGGTAGCAAATGTGTTAAGTGTTCCAATCAATGCAGTTACTACACGTGATAAAAATGACAGCATTAAATTAACTGCCTCTGAAAAGAAGGAAAGGGATGCATCTGTGAAACCAACTACTACAAACAATGCAGATGACCTTGAAGTTGTTGTGTTTGTAAAAGGAGCAGATAATAAACTGAAGAAAATAAAAGTTAAGACGGGCATCCAGGATATTAATAACATAGAAATCAAAGACGGGATAAAGGAAGGCGATGAAGTGATTACCGGTCCGTATGATGAAGTGAGCAAAAAGTTGAAGGATGGCGATGAAGTAAAAGTAGTCGACAAAAAAGAATTGTTTGATAAATAACAAAGTTTCTCAATAATTAAAAATAATAAAGGCTGCTTTAAAAGGCGGCCAGATTTCCCCTTGAAAGCAAGAATTATCCTCGGTCTCATGTTGGCAATGAGCAGTTTTATTGCACACGCACAAAACACCAAACTCCAACTTGTTATTAATAATGATAAACAGGAAGCTATTCAAAATGCTACCGTTTCCTTATTCCAATTGCCGGATACCATTGTCAAATTCAAGAAGGTTGTTTCAGGATCTGTGACTTTTGATGTTCGTATCAATACAAATTATTTTTTAAAAATATCTGCCGTAGGAATGCAGGAACAGGTGAAAACATTTGCTGTTGCAGATACAGCTTTAACGGTATCAATTGAGATGATGAATAAGGTAAGCAACCTCGGTACAGTAATCGTTGTTTCCCGAAAGCCATTGATCAAACAGGATGATGATAAAACAGTTGTAGATGCTGAGGTGTTGGCAAACAGCAGTACCAATGCATACGAAGTGCTCGAAAAAACGCCGGGTGCCATATTAGACCAGGATGGCAATGTCTATTTAAACAGTACGATACCTGCAACCGTTTTTATCAATGGCAGGGAGATGAAACTGAGCAGTGCTGATATTGCATCTTTGTTGAAAAGCCTTCCTGCAGGAAGTGTTAGTAAGATCGAAATACTGCGTACGCCGTCTGCAAAATATGATGCGGCCAGTAGCGGTGGTATTGTAAATATCGTTTTGAAAAAGGGTGTTAAGTTAGGAACCAATGGTTCTTTGAATGCAGGTTATTTCCAGGGTGTTTATAATACAAAAACGATCGGCATCAGTATCAATAAGGGATCAGGAAAGATCAACAGTTACCTGAGTTATCAATTCACTGACCGGAATAATTTTGAAGAATTACATTCCAACAGGTTGATCAGTATTGATACTTCATCGCTTGCACAACGTTCCTATACAACCTATCCTTCCATCAATAATTATATAAGTGCCGGTGCAGATATCGGCTTTACAAAAAAGTTCAACATCGCTTATGATGTCCGCATCAGCAATACCGATGGAAAAAGCAATGCGATCAATAGCATTGATATCAATAACGGGAAGACAGGAATGCTGATCGGTAAAAATGAATCGGATATAAACAGCAGTAATAAATCACTTTATATTGGTAATACGGTAAGCGCCAAATACAAGATAGATTCTGCAGGCAGCGAATGGACAAACCAATTTGAATACAATTATTACAAAAACAACAATACTCAGTTGTACAATAATTTTTCTTTCCTCCCTTCAATACCACCCGTTGCAGGCGATGGGGTGAACCGCAATGCTAAAAACATTTTTGTGTTACAGTCGGATCTTACCCTCAAGCTTCGATATGCTTTTACGGTAGAAGCCGGGTTTAAAGCAACCATCAGCAATAGTGATAACAGTGCTGTTTATTTTAAAGATACAGGTAATGCCATAAAATTTGCAGATCTGTATCAAACCAATTCATTCCGGTATAAAGAAAGGGTAACTGCTGCATACATCCAGGTATCTAAAACTTTTTTTGGCTTTACATTAAAACCCGGGCTTCGGTTGGAAACAACAGATATTAATGGAAGGCAGCTTGTTCCATCAGATACAACGTTAGCCATCAAGCGCACAGATGTATTTCCGTATGTTTTTTTAAAACATAAATTGTTTAAAATATTTGGGTTCCCACTGGTGGGCAATGCTATCTATCGTCGCAGCATCAAACGCCCCTATTACGAGATATTGAATCCTTATCCTAAGTATGTGGATCAATACCTGTTTGATGTAGGCAACCCGAAATTGAAGCCGCAGTTCACCACCAATTATGAACTGAATGCTACGTTCAATGATATACCCGTGTTGTCGCTTGGTATAAATAAAACAAAAGATATTTTCAGTAACGTTACTTACCAGGACAATGCAACCAGGATCGCATACCGCACCTATGACAATCTTGGAAAGAATACAGAATACTATGCAAGGATCATTGCTGGTATTCCTCCCGGCGGTAAATATTTTTTCTATATTGGGGGCCAGTACAATTATAATAAGTACAGCGGGTTTTACCAGGGGCTTCCGCTCAATTATGAACGCGGCAGCTGGACCTTCTTCATGTTCCAGGAATTAAGGATAACACCTACTTTCAGTATGAACACACAAGGATTTATTCGTACAAAAGGTTTGCAGAATTTATACGAACTGAATACGTTTGGCGGGTTGTATGTTTCTGCGAATAAAGCACTGTTCCAAAAGAAAATGAATATCATTCTTTCCGTGAACGACCTCTTACAAACAAATCATGTTTCTTTTAAATTAAGACAGGCAGACGTGAATGCCAGCGGAACAAGGGTGAATGATACGAGGAAGATCGGAATCACGCTGCGTTATAATTTTGGTGTTAAACCGAAGGAAGAAAAGAAAGCTGGTTTTGATGCGCCGGCAGAAACGAATTAAGACTTTCCACGCTAAGACGCTAAGATGCGAGAATTTACGGCTTTTGTATTTTCCTTTGCGAACTTTGCGTGAAACTATTTAAAAAGTTCTTCTGCTACTGCAACACTTTCAGGTTTACCAACGTCCACCAGTTTATCACCACTGTGGTCGTAACCATAGATCGGGTATGCTGCGGCGAGGCTGAGGTAAGTTTCAACTAAAGAAAATTTTCCGCGTTGTGGTATAAGGTCTAATACTTCGGGCTGAAAAACAACTACGCAACTATAGGCCATTTGCTTCAGTTCTTTTTTGGGAATAGATATCCTTTCTTCAGCCCTGTTTACATTTCGCCAGCCACAAAGCCTATTGTCTTCGTCAAATAAGAAATACCGCGATGTTTTTCTGTTGCTGATACCAAAAGATATCAAGGCTTTTTTGTTAACATGGAATTCGAGTAGATGATCAATGTTCAGGTCTGTAAGAAAATCTGCATTCAGTGTTATGAACGGTTCATTTCCCTGCAGCAGGTCTTTTGCCTTCAACAACCCTCCACCCGTTTCCAATACTTCAGTTGTTTCATCACTGATCAGAATATTGCTACCCCAACCTTTATTTTCGTTAACAGCAGCTATTACCTGGTTGGCAAAATGATGCACATTGATCACCACGTCTCTAATGCCATATTGTTGCAGGTATTCGATATTTCTTTGTAATAACGATTTACCATTCACGAGTGCAAGCGCTTTCGGATGGCTGTTTGTCCATGGTTTAAATCTTGTTCCCAATCCTGCAGCGAAGATCATTGCTTTCATCGTACCCAGTTTTCTTTATTGGTATGCGTTAAAATAATTTTTACATTAAACTTATTGCGGAGATGCCTTGCAATAGCTTCAGCCGCATAAACACTTCTGTGCTGGCCACCGGTGCAACCAAAGTTTATATGCAATGATGCGAATTCTCTTTTAATATATTCTGACACAGAAATGTCTGTGATGCCATAAACAGCGTTTAATAAAACAGGCATTTCGGTTTGTTGTTCTAAAAAGTCTTTCACACTTTTATCTAACCCTGATAGTCTTTTATAATCTTCAAACCTTCCAGGATTTAAAATGCCACGCATGTCAAAAACAAAACCACCACCATTTTCGCTTTCATCTGTTGGGATTCCTTTTTTGTACGAGAAACTATTAATGGTAACGATCAACGGTGTTTGTGCTGTTGCTTTTATAGGAGTGAATGTTGCGATCACTTCATCACTGATACATAATTCAAGCACTTTTTTAAATTCCGGAACTGCAATACCGATGTTTTGATTGCTGGTGAACCACTGCAGGTTTTTCAATGCCAATGGTATGCTGGTTAGAAAGTGCGCTTTGCGTTCAAACAATCCGCGGAAGCCGTAAGCGCCTAAAACCTGTAATAACCGTATTAATACATAACCATTGTACTGGCTGCGAAAAACATCCCTGTCAACCGGTTGGTTGATTATCTTTTCAAAAGCGTTGGTATAATCTTCTAACAGGTCCCGTTTCCATTCATCCGGTAAGTTAGCCCTGGCCTGCCACAGCAAGGATGCTACATCATATTGTGGTGCACCCTGCATGCCACCCTGGTAATCGATGAAGTGAACACTATCATCGTTTTTTACCATAATATTCCTGCTTTGAAAATCACGGAACATGAAATACTTGTATTCCGTATGCGACAGGTAATTGCTCAACGCTTCAAAATCATCTATCAGTTTTTGTTTATCATAAGGTTTGTGCAATGCATCCAGGAAATAATATTTAAAATAAAGCAGGTCGGCCATGATAGCCTGTTTGCCAAAAGAGGTGTTGGTAAGGCATTTGTTGTAATTCAATCCTTCATCGCCCTTTACCTGCAACAGTGCAAGTTGTTCCAGACTTTTTTTATAAAGCGTATATAAGTCAGGTGTATAACCTTTTTCTTCCAGTTCATCCAGCAATGAAACTGTGCCGAAGTCTTCCTGTATGTAGATATCCTTTTGCTCGTTAATGCAATAGACTTCAGCAGTTGCGAGTTTCTTTGCAGAAAAATGACCGGAGAAGTATAAGAAACTATCATTCTCTTTTATATTGACTCCATAAGTTGCAATGAAAGATCCTTTGGCAGTGTGGATGCGAAAATAATGCCTGTCGCTGCCAGCTTGCGGCAATTTATCAACAGTTACGACCTGCTCGTCGCTATATTTTTTAAAGAGTTGTATTATATCTTCGATAACCTTTTGCATATTGCTATTATATTCGTAAAAATAGAATAAATTGTTAATGAAAATGATTTGGCAGTAAATGGTATGAAAATTTCAACATGTTGTTTAATAAGCAAAACGCTGTTATGAAAAAGTACATTCTTCCTGCCTTTACCTGCATGCTGTGTTTAAGTAATTGTAATACATCAAAAAAGCCGGTGGCAGAAAGTGCAGAGAAATCAATTGCAGGAATAAACTGGTACCTTAAGAAAGTGTACCTGCCTTCGGGTAACCTGGATATCAATAGCACAAATGCTTTTATTCGATTTGACGCAGCTAAAAACTCAGCTGGCGGAAAAGGTGGTTGCAATAGTTTTGGAAGTAATTATACAATTCAAAATAACAGCAGCCTTTCTTTTAAAAATGTTTTTTCTACAAAAATGTTTTGCGAACAATTCCAATTGCAGGAGGATGCTTTTTTTAAGCAACTGGAAAAAGCAAACAGGTATGAGGTTAAGGAGGGTAAATTATTAATGTATGCAGACAATGATCTGCTACTGGAATTTGGAAAATAAATATATTCAAAAACAAAGCCAGTAATATTCTACTGGTTTTGTTTTATCAGTTTTGCTTTAAACAGTTTTACCATTTTACTTCGGCTATTTCAACGGAGCCATATTGGTTGTCGAGTATCAACTATACCAAATTCTACAAAGTGGTTGCCTGACCCCGAAGTACCCAATTGCCTTGCGGCTCTTCCCTGCAGGTGTTTTAAAATTGGTATCTCATTGAATTCCTTTCTTTCGATTACATCATGTGCGATCGTTTTATCAAATTGCCTTCCTCCACCAAACAAAGTAGTTTCATTTAAATCTCTTGTAAAGTAGTTTTCCTTTTGCAATAGTTCTGCAGGATCAATATCGAAAACTGACAGGCACATCCTGCAACCAATGTCAACGCCAGCGCCATAAGGAATCACTGCATTTTCATCAGCAGGTACACCGCTTATCGGTAAACTGTAGCCGTGATGGGCATCGGGCATCAATGCCCCTGCAACTGCCACGGGTAATTTGGCAGCCTGGTACATCTGGTTCATTGCTCCCTGTTCTATATGTTCCGCTCCAGATACATTGAACTGTATGCCGTGTTGATTTAGAGCGATCTCCGCGCCTTCTGCAGGCGGCTTCGACAATAATTGTGCTGCTATTAATCCTAGCACCGCATCATTCATGTATTTTACCGGCGCCTCCAATACTTTTTTTAACAGGTTCATTGCGTTCTCCTCGTTGTGATTTTTGTAATTTTTTTCTATTTGCTTTATGGCAATGCTGATCACCGGCTTTTCAGAGTATCCCAGTGCTCTTAGTGCTTTGCCTTGTATTTTTAATATCTTCATTTTTTCACCAGCCGCCGGCAGGGTTTGCAACCGCTTTCGGGGTTTTAGCCTTACCACAAATAAAAATCCCCGCGTAAGGCGTGGCTTGGGTTATAGCGAATCAGTTTTGGTACTTATTCATCAGCATAACATGCCCCGCAATTGTTATAATCCGCTTTAGGACTAAAACAATTTAACGCTTCAATATGTAGTTGTGTGCGTGCCATGTTTGTTGTTTTAAATTTTGTTTTTTCGGTGCAAGGATGAAATTATCTTTTTGATAGTACCAATTATTTTTTAAATATTTTTTATAGTTGTGAAAATATGAGAATCATTCTTTCAATAATTAAACGTAGTTGATATTTTTTTAGTCTTCAATAGGGCAAAGTCAACGCTACTGCACTCCGCTTAATATCATCAAGATGTTTATCACTTAAAAAACGATCATCACCCTCAAGCCATTCATAACTTTCTGCCCATGCATTGCATTTTAAAATGAACTCATTTTCCCAGGACTGACTAACGATGATTGTTCTTTCACTCAGGTGGCCGATGATGAAATCTTTTAGCTTTGTATCGAAATAAGGAATGGAATGTATGAATTCCAATAGCTCTTCTTCTGTTGCACGGGGATGATCTTCATGCAACATATAATTTCGCTTGGATTGCCGGTGCTCAACAATTGTTTTGTTTATACGCCTGAAAATAATATCCAGTAAATAATCTTTGGTGATCGATTTCATATAGAGATTTTTTTGTATCAGAATAAACTGCCCTGTCCGCCGGGCCTTCTAAATATTTTTGTATTCAAACTCCATTCTTCTGCATTCATATTATAAAGCTTACCGTATTTTTTATATTGCTGCGCTACCATAGCTGCAATACTCCCTTCGCCCCGCATGCGAACACCCCAGCGGGTATCGTTCACTTTGCCATCATGGCTTTGTTCTATCAGGTGCCAAACCTTATCTGCATGATCCGGGAAGTTCTTATACAACCAATCGTGAAATAAAAATTTAATGGCACCATTTAAGCGAATGAAAGTGTAAGCCGTAAATGTTGCACCACAATCAGCTGCCGCTTTCATGATGCGTTGCATTTCATGTTCATTTAAACCGGGTATCATCGGCCCCATCATAACGCCCATGCGTACACCGGCTTTGCTTAGTTCTTCTATCACTTTTAATTTTTGCCGGGCAGTGGTTGTGCGGGGTTCCATGATACGTCGAAGGTCTTCATTAAAAGAGGTGATGGAAACCATGGCAGATACAATTTGTTTCTTTGCCATTTCCTGTAATACATCTTTATCTTTTAGTATCCAGGAATTTTTAGTGAGGATGCCAACGGGTTGATTGAACTCATTGCAAACTTCCAATAAGCCTCTTGTTAAACGATACTGCTGTTCTGCCGGTTGATAACAATCGGTATTACCGCTGAGCATAATTGGTGCACATTCCCATGTTGGATTCATTAAGAATTTGCGCAGTAATTGTGGGGCATTTTTTTTTATAAGTATTTTTTGTTCAAAATCTAGGCCAGCACTGTAACCCCAGTATTCATGCACATTACGGGCATAGCAGTAAATACAGCCATGTTCACAGCCCGCATATGGATTCATGCTATATCCCATACCCACATCTTTGCTTTCAACTTTGTTCACAATTGTTTTTGATTGCTGTTCGAGGTATTGGGTAGGCTGGTTGATTTCTTCCCAATCGTCAATGCCCTCAACATGTTCTTTTGTTGATTCATTTTTGATGAATTTATTCTTATAGTTGAATTGTGCACCACGGCCCTGGTGGTATTGCACTTCGGCTGCTTGTTTTTTTGCAGCAACTTTATGGTGATCTTGTTTTAATTTATTTTCCATTTTTTACTACACTGATTTTATTGCCGCAAAGGCATAATGGTACTTATCTTTTTTTTGCAACTTTTTTTTTGCAGTTAAGTTTTAAAAAAACAATTGCCCCTGCGTCGTACTTACAGGTAAATTTTGAAATTCAAAACGCTGCACTACCTGGTATTTAAAGTCACTCACAGGTCTTTTTAATAAAAGCATACCATCAGCAATGAAGCGACCTGTAAAATGTTTGTGACTGTATTCCAACCAGCCCTTTTCATATTGCCATGGCGCTAATTTGCGGGCGATGGTTAAATTTGGTTCTAACAGGAAATGTGGTTTGTTATCTGCATCTAGTATCATCAGCCTTTGTGTTTCTGTGCGTACCTGTTTTACGAGCGACTGTATGGGCAACTTCGATACAATATTGATAAAGATTGTATGCGAAGGAAAACTGCCGAAATCCCTTAATTCAATTTTAATCGGGTGATAACCTTTGGCAATTGTTTTCAGCCTGTTCACAATTCTTTCTTCAAACATTTCATACTGAACAAAATTAACAAGGGTGATATGGGGTTTGCTGTAGAGTGCTGTCTGCGCTTTATAAGTATCGTGAAACTGTTGCTTTACCTGCATGATCTTGTTACGCAACTCCTCGTGTGGATTGAGCACCAGTAAATACTCACCTATCTTATACCCAGGGATACCGTTGACGATGGTTTTCATAAAATTTTTTTAATTAAAAAATTTGCACAGCAACTATTTTAGCATAAATTTACTAAATAATTTAGTAAAACAAAATATTCTTTATATGGAAGTTGAAAGTTATTTCGCTGCAGGCTACCATGGCAGCAAGCGGTTCACCCAACAGGATGTGCCCACGGCCAATGCTACCGGTTTTGGCGCAGCTGCGGATGATTATATGGAAAGAGGGATCGATCTTAATGAACAACTCATCCGTAATAAGCCCGCAACTTTTTTTATGCGTGTAACCGGTAACAGCATGGTCAATGCCTGTATTCATGATGGCGACGTAGTGATCGTTGATAAAAGTATCAAGCCACAGAACGGCAAGATTGTGATTGCCGTGGTTGACGGTGAAATGCTGATCAGGCGGTTGGAAAAAACACTGAACCGCATGCGCCTTGTGCCCGAAACACCCAATCTTTCAGCCATTGAAGTGGGAGAGTTTAATGAGGTGAATATTTGGGGTGTGGTTACTTATGTGATAAAATCTTTTGCATGAATTGCTCCGGGCTGACCTGCTCCGGCCTGACTTGCTCCGGGCTTCAGCCCGGAGACTAAATAAACATCAGCCAATCTTTAACCCAAATAAATGAATTGAGCATATATTCAATCCGATTAAATTTTTATATATGCCTTTATTAAAGATCTGGATTCATTTGGTTTGGGCGACTAAAAACCGGGAGCCTGTTCTGACAAAAGATAGCCGGGAAAAAATATTTAAACACATAAGGGAAAATGGTAGACAAAAAAATGTCTATGTAGACTTTGTGAATGGGTACACAGATCATGTGCATTGTCTTATTTCATTGAATGCGGAACAAACGATTGCAAAAGTGGTTCAGCTATTAAAAGGTGAAAGTTCTTTTTGGGCGAATAAGAATAATCTGTGTAAAAGAAAATTAGTATGGCAGGGTGAATATTTTGCAGTATCTGTAAGTGAATCCGGAGTAAACAGGGTGAGGGAATATATAAAGAATCAGGAGGAGCATCATAGAAATAAAACATTCGGGGAAGAGCATTATGAGTTTGTAAATAAATATCGATTTTTTGATGATGACATCCTCGTTAAGGGCGATACAATACAGGGAGATAATTCATGATTGCTCCGGGTGACTTGCTCCGGGCTTCAGCCCGGAGAAAAAAAAAGAGAAACAAATTTTATGAAAGCAATTATAGATTGTAACAGTTTTTATTGCTCCTGCGAAAGATTGTTCAAGCCTCACCTGGATGATAAACCCGTTGTTGTACTGAGCAACAATGATGGTTGTATCATATCAAGAAGTGATGAAGCCAAAAATTTAGGTGTGCAAATGGCAGGGCCTTATTTTATGGCGAAGCCGGTGATAGAAAAATATGGTGTCGCTACTTTCTCATCCAATTATAATTTATATGGCGATCTCAGTTGGCGGGTAATGGAAACCCTCCGCATCATGCTCGGAAAAGACAATGTAGAAGTGTATTCTGTTGATGAAGCATTTTTAAATCTTAATAAATATGCTGAGGCGGATCTGTTCGAACTTGGACTAAGCATAAGGCAAACAGTAGAGCAATGGACAGGCATAAAAGTATCTGTTGGCATCGCACCTACCAAAGTATTATCCAAAGTTGCCAATCACCTGGCGAAAAAAAATAAGCGGTCAACCCAATGCGTAGTAGTGCTGGATACAAAACAAAAAATTGCCGAAGCATTGCAAAATACGCCTGTAAAGGAAGTGTGGGGAGTGGGCCGCCAATATGCCGAAAAATTAACCGACATGCATGCGGTGTTCACAGCATACGACCTTGCGAAACATTCAGAACAATGGGCACATAAGAACCTTGGTGGGGTAACAGGTGTGCGTTTAATAAAAGAATTACAAGGCGAATCTGTAAACATCATGGAAAAAGAATTAACCGTAAAAAAGGTGATTGCTACAACAAGAATGTTTGGACATACAGTAAATAATATTATTGATATTAAAGAAGCTGTTGCGACCTACGCGGCCAAGGCAGCAGAGAAATTGCGAAGGCAGCGAAGTGCAGCAAGTATCATCAGTGTATTTGTTGTTGCAAAAGGGGAGAATCAAAAGGTAGGTTTTAACCGGGGAATAACTGTCAGTGGTTATGTTACATTGCCTGTGGCTACTGCCGCAACCCATGAGTTGATAAAACCCGCGGTCAAACTGGTTGATACACTTTTTAAAAAAGGAACCTTTTATAAAAAAGCTGGTGTAATGCTTAGCGGATTGGTACCGGATGAAACCATCCAGGCCAATATGTTTGTGGAAGAAAACCACAATAGCCAGCGTATGCTCATGAACATGCTTGATAATATCAACTTCAGCATGCGGGACGACATCCTGAAATTTGCTGCATCGGGCACCAAAAGAAACTGGAAGATGCGAATGGAAATGCGAAGTCCAAGATACACCAGCCGCTGGGAAGAATTGTTTGAAGTAAAATGATATTTATGTGATCATTGAAAATACTCAGTTCAATATTGCGTACATTTAATGGAATAAATTGTTCTTTTATTAGTTAACAGAAAACGTATCGAACAAAAAAAATGCTTAAGTTTTTTTTGTATATAATATTACTCTTGTGCATTTGGGTATTTTTATCGCAGTGCCTGATCTTGCGCTTTCGCTGGAGTGATGACAAAGCTTACCGTGTCTTTACTGCAAAGCATGTTCCCCTTCAGTTGCACGATACGATCATTAACAATCGTCACCTGCATTATGCCGTAAGTGGATCTGATAGTTTACCAACATTGATTTTTGTACATGGCAGTCCGGGTAGCTGGATGAACTATATGATATATATGTGTAATTCAGCCTTACGACACAAGTTTCGGATGGTAAGTATCGATCGCCCCGGATTTGGTTACAGCGATTTTGGAAAAGCCATGCACCTGCAGGATCAATGTAATATTATATTGCCTTTATTGCGCACATTGAAAAATGAACGGCCTATGTACTTGTGCGGACATAGCATGGGAGGCCCGGTAGTTGTGCAACTTGCTGCCACCGCTCCCGAACTTTTTAAAACCCTCATCATAGCTTCAGGTTCCATCGATGTTATGCAGGAGAAGAAAGAAATCTGGCGCAGGGTAATGGCTGTTAGGCCATTGTACTGGTTATTACCGGGTGCTTTTGGTCCCAGCAACACAGAATTATTATATTTGAAAAAAGACCTGGTGCCTTTGCAACAGGAATTTAAAAAAATCACCTGTAACGTACATTTTATACATGGCGATGAAGATACATGGGTGCCCATTGAAAATATTGCATATGGTATTCAGATGATGGTCAACGCTAAAAGTATTGCTGCAGACACGATTCATGGAGCTGATCACATGATACCATGGAAAAATGAAAAGGAATTTAGAGATATATTATTGCGGTTGTAATAGTGTTTGAACGAGCTATGCTTTAGGAACAGCCTGAACAGTATCCTATCTTTGAATTGTAAAATTCACTTCAATTATTACTGAAGCATGATCTCTGCCATTATCATAACAATATTTATCCTTGGTTATTTAGCCATCGCATTTGAGCATCCTTTAAAATTAAACAAGGCTGCGTCTGCGTTGATAACTGGTGTGCTTTGCTGGATGGTTTATATTCTCCAGAGCGGATCTCCACATACGGTGAGTGAAGAATTATTGCATCATTTAGGCGATATCGCATCCATCCTGTTCTTTTTATTGGGTGCCATGACGATCGTTGAATTAGTAGATTCGCACAATGGCTTTGATATCATTACACAAAAAATATCTACGTCAGGCAAGCAACGACTGTTGATCATAATAGCCGTGCTTACCTTTTTCATCTCGGCACTGCTGGATAATCTTACCACAGCTATTGTGATGACATCTTTGTGTTCTAAAATATTAAGTGAAAGGGAAGACAGGCTTTGGTTTACCGGTATGATCGTTATTGCAGCAAATGCCGGCGGCGCCTGGTCTCCATTGGGTGATGTTTCAACCACCATGCTTTGGATCGGCGGACAAATAACAGCATTAAATATTATGAAGCAGCTGATCTTACCAAGTATTGCTGTTTGTTTGATACCAACCTGGATGATTTCCTATCGATTCAAAGGAAAAAAAATTAATGCTATTCCTACGTCAGAATGTTCGGATATAGAAAAGAAAGATGGAAAACTCATACTACTTGCAGGAATAGGATTTTTAATTTTTGTGCCTGCATTTAAAACGGTTACGCATCTTCCGCCTTTCATGGGCATGTTGCTTGCGCTTGGATTCATGTGGATGATTACAACTTTTCTTCACAAGGGTAAAGATAGCGAGTATGCATCCCGTTATACAGTTGCACGGGCATTGCAAAAGGTTGATACACCCAGTATCCTGTTTTTTTTAGGAATATTATTGGCAGTGTCGGCACTCGAGTCATTTGGTTTATTGAAGGGACTTGCAACTATTTTAAGCAGTACCTTAAAAAATGATTACTTAATAGGGATAGCCCTGGGACTGCTTTCTGCGGTTGTTGATAATGTTCCGCTGGTTGCTGCTGCAAAGGGTATGTATGATCTTTCAACCTATCCAACCGATCATTATTTCTGGGAATTCCTGGCGTTAACGACCGGTACGGGAGGAAGTGCGCTCATCATCGGCACAGCCGCCGGAGTAGCGGTGATGGGTATAGAACAGATCGATTTTATCTGGTATTTAAAAAAGATCGGCTGGCTTGCACTGCTCGGTTTTATTGCAGGGATATTGGTATTCATGCTGCAACAGCAATTGCTATAATTCATCATTCATGGATATAAAAAAGCACGATCAGTTGATCGCACTTTTTTATCTTTTAGGAAAGAATATTTTACCTCACACCGTGCATCATTTTTTTCAATTTCGGCGTAAGCAGGAATAATAATATCGAAGCAAGTCCGCATAAAGCAACAAACACCATAAAGAATTCAAACAGGTTATGAATGGTAACACCTGCGAAAGTTGGGTTTACAGTTCCTATTTTTTTCTCTGCCAGCATTTTTAATTGTTCAGCAGTTGGCGTTACAGTTTTATCTAGTACAGCCTGCAGATTAATGCCCATTTTGCTGGCTTCAGTAAATTGCTCACCAGTTGCAGGTAAGATAGAACCCAATGTTCCTGCTAATGCATAACCTGATGCATTTGACAAAAAGAATACGCCATATAGTAGTGATGAAAATCTTTTTGGCGCAAGTTTACCTACGAGAGATAGACCTATTGGTGACAAACAAAGCTCGCCAAATGTTTGAATCAGGTAGAGGAGGATAAGCCAGCCAACAGCCAACAAGCCAGTGTTACCTAAATTCTTAACATTGTAAGCGATGATAAAATAACTCAGTGCAATTAATGCGAGGCCAATTGCCTGTTTCACCGGAGAGATAGGTTCTTTTCCTTTGGCCCTTAATTTATCCCATAATATACTAAACGGAACTGCAAAAGCAATTACGAATATCCCATTGAATATCTGAACCATGGATGGTGGCATTTGCCAGCCAAAGAAATTCCTGTCTGTCTGGTTATCTGCAATAAAAGTAAGGGAAGAACCAGCCTGTTCAAAAGCCGCCCAGAAGAAGATTATAAAGAAAGAAACAATATAAATAACAAGGATCCTGTCCCTTTCTTCTTTAGTAAGTGAGCTATCAGATAAGATCAATCCTGCGAGCGAAAGACCGCTTGCATATATGATCGAATAAATAACATTTTGTCCAACTAAATAATGAAATACCAATCCCAATACTATGAAAGCAGTTACAGCAAAACCAAGTGATTTTGATGAGAACACCGCTTTTTGTGCTTCACCTTCTTCATAGTCAGAAGTATCATTTTTTGATGGAAGGCCTCCAATAGGTTTTCCTTCAGGTGTTCTAACGTATTTGTCTTTTAATAAAAAGAAAGTAGTTGTACCAACCAACATTGCGATTGATGCAGCCAGGTAACCCCATTTAAAAGCATGAATATCCCTCACGCCACTTTTATCAACGACATCTCCTAATAATGGACAAATCAATTGGCCGAGGAAAGCGCCAAGGTTAATACCCATGTAGAAAATTGTAAAAGCCGTATCTAGTTTGCTCCTTTCAGATTTTGGATATAGGCTGCTTACCATACTGGAGATATTCGGCTTAAAGAAGCCATTCCCAAAAATGATAATGCCAAGCGCTACATACAAAAGCGTTTTTGCAAGTTCAAGGTTTGAACTGAATATACTTGCACTGAAAAACAATAATAACTGCCCTGTAGCCATTAACAAACCGCCCAGCATAATACAGAGCCTGTTACCTAAAAATCTATCGGCGATAAACCCACCCAACATCGGTGTCAAATAACATAAACCGAGAAATCCACCATAGATGATTGAAGATTGCTCTTTACTCATCATCAGGGCATTAACGATGAAGAGCGTTAATATGGTCCTCATGCCATAAAAATTAAACCGTTCCCACATTTCTGTTCCAAAAAGAACCCATAAACCTTTGGGATGGCTTTGTTTTTTTACTACTTGTTCATTCATGTTAGTTGGTTTTAGTGCTTGAAGGTTTTTATATAGTGGCTCAAAATAGCGAAATTCTTTTAAGTACCATTCAATTCAATTGTTGAATTTTAAAAAGCCACATTAACAAAATTTACAATTTTTGCCGCCATTTGTAAAAAAAATATAATTATCATAGTTCATAATTCTAAATTCGCTTTCAAGAAATTAAAACCCATTCTAAAAATTCATTCATGAATATCCTGATCATTGGTTCCGGCGGAAGGGAACACACATTAGCGTGGAAATTAAAGCAAAGCCCACTTTGTAATAAACTCTTCATAGCACCCGGCAATGCGGGTACAGCTTTGGAGGGTGAAAATTTAGATATAGGCGTAACAGATTTTGAAGGGTTGAAAAAAGTCGTCATCAACAATGATATCAAATTAGCCATTGTAGGGCCCGAAGAGCCATTGGTGAAAGGAATTGTTGATTATTTCAAGAGCTTCAAAGAAACAAGCCATGTAAATGTAATCGGCCCTTCCAAAAATGCTTCACAGCTGGAGGGCAGTAAGGCATTTGCGAAATCCTTTATGCAGCGACATGGTATTCCTACAGCTGCTTACAAAGAATTTACCGCTGATAATTATGAGGCAGGTGTTGATTATATCAAAGGCCATAGCTTACCTGTAGTATTGAAGGCTGACGGACTAGCCGCCGGCAAAGGCGTACTTATTTGTCAGAGCCACCTCGAAGCACTGGCAGAATTTGAGCTTATTATATTAAGGGCAAAGTTTGGCGAAGCGGGTAATAAAGTGGTCGTGGAAGCCTTTTTACAAGGCATGGAGGTGAGCGTTTTTGCACTCACTGATGGTAAAAATTATATCCTGCTCCCTGAAGCAAAAGACTATAAAAGGGTTGGCGAAGGTGATAAAGGACTGAATACAGGTGGTATGGGAGCCGTAAGTCCGCTGCCTTTTTTTGACGATCAGCTGAAACAGAAAATCATTAAAACGATCATTGACCCAACGATCAAGGGGTTACAGGAAGACGAGTTGGATTACAAAGGGTTTATTTTTTTTGGTTTGATGATCAACAAGGGAGAGCCATTCGTGATAGAATATAATTGCCGCCTGGGCGACCCCGAAACTGAAGTTGTGCTGCCAAGGATTAAGAACGACCTGGTACAAATATTTACCGCTGTAGCAGCGCAAAAAGTAAATGAAATAACAATAGAAGTTGATCCGAGATCGGCTGCTACTGTTGTGGCGGTGAGTGGGGGCTACCCCGGTAAATATGCAAAAGGCAGGCCCATTAGCGGTTTAAGTGAAAAAACAATAGAAGACAGCATTGTATTTCATGCAGGTACCTTACAGCAGGGAAAAGAAGTGCTGAGCAATGGCGGACGGGTGCTGGCAGTTACAGCTTTTGGAAGCAATATCAAAGAAGCTGCAGAACAGGCCGTTTATATGATGGAACAATTGTATTTCGAAGACATCAATTTCAGAAGCGATATTGGCTATGAATTCAATTGATTTTCCAGGTTATTTTTCTCCAATATATCAGTCACTAACGTATTAGCTTAGTCTAAGTTATAAGCCAGTAACCCAGGCTGAGTACTAAACAAGTTAGCAATTCGGCAATTGCCTTTACCCTTCGGCAAAAAGCCTGCATAAAATGCTTTGGTAAAACTGGAAAAATAAAAATGGCTGGCGTTGTTAAATCCAATATTTTCCTTCAACTTTGCCTCCATTGATTACATTCGGTTGTTACACAAAAAAATATGGGAATTTTTAATTTTTTCACGCAGGAAATAGCGATTGACCTGGGTACTGCAAATACCCTCATAATTCACAACGATGAAGTGGTTGTAAACGAACCATCTATTGTTGCATTAGACAGGAACAATCCGAAGAATTTATTGGCCGTGGGTAAGAAAGCATTGATGATGCATGAGAAGACCCATGAAAGTATCCGTACGGTTCGCCCCCTCAGAGACGGTGTGATAGCCGATTTCAATGCAGCAGAATTGATGATAAGGGAAATGATCAAAATGATCTATCCTAAAAAACCATTGTTTGCGCCCAGCTGGAGAATGATGATCTGTATACCAAGCAGCATTACAGAAGTAGAAAAACGTGCCGTACGTGACAGTGCAGAACAAGCCGGTGCAAAAGAAGTTTACCTCATTCACGAACCCATGGCAGCAGCACTGGGTATTGGTATAGATGTAGAAGAACCCGTTGGAAATATGATCATCGACATCGGTGGCGGAACAACTGGTATTACGGTAATTGCGCTTGCAGGTATCGTTTGCGACCAGAGTATCCGTATTGCCGGTGATGAATTCACGGCAGATATCATGGAAGCGTTGCGACGTTACCACAGTTTATTGATCGGAGAGCGCACTGCAGAACAGATCAAGATCCAGGTTGGAGCGGCGATGAAAGACCTGGATAATCCACCCGATGATATTCCTGTAAATGGCCGCGATCTTGTAACAGGTATTCCCAAGCAGGTGATGGTGAGTTATCAGGAAGTTGCTGAAGCATTGGATAAAAGTATCTTCAAAATAGAAGAAGCCATCTTAAAGGCTTTGGAAACAACCCCGCCGGAACTGGCATCTGATATTTATCGCCGTGGATTATACATAACAGGTGGTGGAGCTTTGTTGCGTGGCCTGGATAAAAGGCTTGCTGCAAAGATCAAATTGCCGGTACATGTTGCAGATGATCCGCTGAAAAGCGTTGTAAGAGGAACAGGCATTGCCTTAAAACATTATGACCGCTATCCTTTTGTAATGCGTTAATTTTAGATTTTGAATTTTGAATTTTAAATGTGGTTGCTCCGAAGTGTTGTATCCTCGGCATTTATCATTCAAAATTTATAATTCAACATTCAAAATATTCCTCCCCCGTTGCGAAACATCTTTCTATTTATTCGCCGTTATTTCAATCTTATCTTTTTCCTGTTGTTGCAGGGATTGAGTATTTACATGGTGGTTCACTATAGCAAATACCATCATGCTGCATTCGGCAATTTATCCAACCAACTCACCGGAAAAGTAAATGCGCAATACAGCCAGGTTAATAATTATTTTCACTTGAAACGTATGAACGATTCATTGATAAAAGCCAATGAAGTTTTATACAACAAATTGAAGATAGATTTTGAACTGCCTGATACGACTACTAAAACAATGGTAGATTCTATACGGGTAGATTCAATTCTAAAATTCAGGAAATTTACCTACCTCAGTGCAAGGGTAGTTTCCAATTCTATTTCAACACAAAATAATTTTATTGTGTTGTCGAGGGGAAGGGCACAACAACTTCATGAAGGCATGGGTGTTGTAGATCCCGCCAATGCTGTGGTTGGTATCATTACAGAAGTTACAGACGATTATGCAGTGGTGATGAGCCTGCTTCACAAAGACAGTCATTTAAGCGGAAAACTTTTAAAGGGTGGCGAAACAGGTACTCTAACCTGGGATGGAAAAGAACCCAACCTGGTTACGCTTACGAATATTCCTAAAAGCGCCAAAGTTGCAAAAGGTGATACTATTATTACCAGCGGATTCAGTACTACATTTCCCAAAGGCATGATGATCGGAACCGTAGATGAAATATTTGCAGAAAAAAGTACCAGCAACTTCAGGATACGATTCAGGACCTCTGCAAATTTCTACAACCTGCAATATGTTTATGCAATAGAAAATGCACAACAGGAACCGGTTAATAAGATATTAGATAATTTAAAACAACATTAAGCAGATCGATCGCTTATCATGACCAGTCTTGTAAAAAATATTATCCGTTTCATACTCTTTATCTTATTCCAGGTATTTGTACTGGATAAGATACACCTGCACCAAATGGTCACACCCTACCTTTATTTTTTATTCATACTTTGGATGCCATTTAAAATGAACCGAACAGTATTGATGCTGGTTGCTGCGCTGGTAGGGTTTACAATGGATAGCTTTCGCCACCATCCGGGATTTCATACTGCCGCCTGCGTACTCATTGCCTATGTGCGGCCATTCCTTATCAACATCCTTATTCCACAGGAAGGTGCTGAAACAAATTATGAAGAACCATCTATCAGGAGTATGGGTGGTCTGTTACCTTACATCATATTTACCGGTGTATTAAGCCTGTTGCACAATGCCTGGCTTTTCTTCCTGGAGGCCTGGCAGTTCGGCGATGCCTGGTATTTTATCATAAAAACGATCTTATCAACGGCCATCAGTTTGATACTGGTGATCATCACTGAATTATTATTTACCAGAAAGCAGAAGTTCAGAACGAATACCGTGTAGTCATTCGGCAATTGATACCGTTAACAACTTGGAAAAAGTGCGTTTAACTTTTTTCAACTTGTTTGTTCAAGAATAATTTCCCGGATTATTGCAATATTTTTGCAAAACAATTGTTGTAAGAAACAAGAAACATCGCTAAACAAATAACCAAGTGTCTGTATTTAACCAATCAAGAAAAAATGTTATCAGGTTAGTTTTTGTAAGCATGTTTCTCATAATTGTCATTCGGCTTTTCACCCTCCAGGTAATTACAAGTAAGTACAAAGTGCTGGCAGATGACCAGGGTACTTTTCGTAAAGTTGTTTATCCCGATCGTGGTATCGTTTTCGACAGGAAGAACAAGGCGATTTTACAAAACACGATCATCTACGACCTGATGGTAGTGCCTGCCAAGATCAAAGGAACAGATACAACTATACTCTGCAATATTCTCGGCATCGATACCACCGAATTCAGGAAAAGGATCATTTCTGCCATCATTAAAAATAAAAGCTATCGCCCCTCTGTATTCGAGGCATTGCTTACAGAAGAAAAAATGGCAAAGCTGAATGAGAACATGTTCAGGTTTGCACCGGGTTATTATTTACAGGAAAGGCCCGTGAGAGATTATCCTTTTGATGCTGGTGGTAATATACTTGGTTATCTTTCAGAAGTTGATACGAATTTTTTAAAGTACCACAAAGATGAGGGTTATCTTATTGGTGATTATGCCGGAAAGACAGGGTTGGAAAGAACATACGAAAAAGTTTTAATGGGTCAACGCGGTATCGAATTCTGGAAACGTGATAATAAGAACCGCTTAACAGACAGGCTGGAAAAAGGTATTTACGATACCACGGCTATTGCAGGCCAGAATATGTATTCATCTATTGACATAGAATTGCAGGCATTGGGAGAAAAGCTTATGGAGAATAAATTGGGTTCCATCGTTGCAGTAGATCCTAAAACCGGCGGTATACTTTGCATGGTGAGCAGCCCTACCTACAAGCCTAAATTTCTTACAGGTGCAGAAAGAAGAAAGCATTATGCCAATCTTTTATTAAACCCGGCATTGCCATTGTTCAACAGGTCTGTAACAGCAACCTATTCTCCGGGTTCTACATTTAAAACATTGCAGGCGCTCATTGGTTTACATGAAGGTGTTATCACAACAGATTTTCGTGTTTCCTGTTCAGGCGCATTTTATGGATGCGGTAGCGGCAAACCAATGAAATGCCTGGATCGTGGTACGTTTGATCTTAGAAGCGCCATCACTATTTCTGATAATACTTATTTCGCTACAGTTATGCAACGGGTGCTTACAAACCCAGCGTACCCAAGCCAGGATAGTAGTTTGGCTAAATGGGACAAATACATGTATGCATTCGGACTGGGCCATAAATTGGGAATTGATGTGCCTTCCGAAAAGCCGGGAAATATTCCAACACCTGCTTACTATGATAAGGCTTACGGAAAAGGGAAATGGAATTATTGCAATTTCCGTTCTGTGAGTATTGGCCAGGGCGAAGTGAATGTAACGCCCATACAGGTAGCGAATGAAATGGCATACATCGCCAATAAAGGATGGTATATCATTCCGCACCTGGTTGATTCTATCGAAGGTGGCGATAAATTCGGCCTGCTTACAAAATACAAGGAAAAACACAATGCTATTGATATACCCGACAGTGTTTTCAATGCAGTTCATGATGGTATGGAGGGTGTAGTTGATCATGGAACCGGTGTTGCGGCCAAAGTTCCCGGCATTGTTATTTGTGGTAAAACAGGTACAGTTGAAAATTACATTGGCCTTGTGAAGCAACCGAACCATGCATTCTTTTGCGGATTTGCACCAAGAGATAATCCAAAGATCGCCATTATGTGTGTGGTAGAAAACAGCGGGCGTTTCGGTGGAACCTATGCAGCACCGATCGTAGGATTGATGATAGAACAATATTTGAACGATTCTATTGCCGGTAAAGCAAGACATGACAGGGTCGAACAATTGTCGAAACTTAATTTGATTCCCGCCCGTATCTTTAGAGCGATCCAAACACGTGATTCATTAACACATGCAAAAGATTCTGCTTACCTGATTGCGAAAGGGTATATTAAAGTATTAAGAGACACGATGGGGATGGATCAGAATGACGAGGACGATGCATTGGACCAAATCAAAAAAGCAAAAGAAGATGAAAAAAGTGCACCGGTGAAAAAAGATAGCAGTAATAAAAGCACAAAAATAAACCCTGACGCTATATTACCGGATGAGAAAAGGAAACAACAGAGGGACTCGGTGAGTAATTAATTAAAAGATCCATATCGGATTTATGTATCAAAAGAACAGCAGCATATCAAAGGGGAAGGATTGGTTATTGATCTGGCTTTATGCCATTATTGTTATCATTGGCCTTGTTTGTATTTTTTCGGTAGAGTATAAAAGCAACGATGATTTTTTCAGGAATCTTTTTGAATTTAAGAAAAACTACAGCAAGCAGTTTCTCTTTTTTGGCATTTCTATTATACTGGCTACTTTCATCTTATTAACCGACAGCAAATTTTTCACCGCTACACCCAACCTGCTTTATGCATTGGGTATTGCATTGATGCTGGCGACTTTTGTAGTAGGAAGAGCTGTAAATGGTTCCAGAAGCTGGATTCCATTGGGGTTCATGAATCTTCAACCCGTAGAACTATGTAAGATATTTACTGCGTTGGCACTCGCAAAATATTTGTCAAGGAATGATACCGACTTCAGTAAACCAAGATCACAGCTCATTGCAGCAGGCATAGCTTTTTTACCAGTTGTGTTTTCGATATTGCAAAATGAAACCGGCCTTGCATTGGTATATTTTTCATTTCTATTGCCGATGTACCGGGAAGGGCTACCTCCCGGTTACCTGGTAAGTGGTGCATCACTGGGTGTGTTGTTGGTTGTAACCTTGCTTTTTCCGCCTACGAGTCTTATCATCGTTTTATCAGTTATTGCAGGACTAAGCATTTATTTTTTTAAAAGGAAACTAAAGCGCAATAAAGGGTTGTTGCTGATCATACTTGGCCTTTGGCTTATCGGTACTTTATTTGTAGGTGTGGCAGTGCCGTTTCTTTTCAAACATGTTTTTCAGAAATACCAGGCCGACAGGATATTTAGCATGGTAGGAAGGGATAACCCTTTTATTGATGACGCAACCGCCACATTGAATGTAACAGACCCCGGTGCAAAAAAAGCAAAAACAGACAAAGAGAATTATAATGTGAAGCAATCAAAAATTGCAATCGGTTCAGGTGGCGTTTTAGGAAAAGGATTTTTAAAGGGAACCCAGACACAGGGTGATTTTGTACCGGAACAACATACCGATTTTATTTTTACATCGGTAGGAGAGAATTTTGGCTTCGTAGGAAGTACGATCCTAATGATACTATACTTCGGCTTGATGTTGCGAATTGTATTTGTGGCAGAAAGGCAACGAAGTACTTTCAGCAGGGTGTATGCATATTCGGTAGTGGCTATAATATTCTTCCATGTTACCATTAATATCTGCATGACCATCGGGCTTGCTCCGGTAATTGGTATCACCTTGCCTTTCATGAGTTATGGCGGTTCTTCCCTGTTAACCTTTACAATCTTACTCTTTATTTTAATAAGGCTGGATGCCGACAGGCAAATGGTACTCCGCTGATCTCATTATTCAATTTATTTCAAGGAATTTTACAATATGAAAATAATTCCGCTAAGCGAAGGAAGTTTTACAGTTGATAAGACGAAAGCTTTTAATCCTTTTGATAAAAGCATTGACAACCTGCAGGCACGCCCCATTGGCAGTTTACTGGTAGAAGTTCAGCCATTCGCTGTTATTACACGAAGCGATATAATCTTATTGGATACCGGCCTCGGCTTTCATACAAAACAAGGCAATATGCAATTGTATCAAAATCTGTTAAACAATGGCATCGATCCTGCCGATGTTACTAAGGTATTGATGAGCCATCTTCACAAAGATCATGCAGGCGGTATACAGGATGTAAAAGAAAATGATACTTCGCCACTACTTAGTTTTCCGAATGCTTATTATTATGTGAACAGGAAAGAGTTCGATTTTGCAATGGAGAATAAGAACAGTTCGTATATACCTGGAGATTTTTCATTATTAAGATATTCTGACCGGCTGGTATTATTAGATGACAATGGTACTATCAATGAACAGGTTCAATTTGAAATGAGTGGAGCACATTGCCCTTATCATATTGTGTTCTGGATAAAGCAAGATGATCAAACAATTTTTTATGGTGGGGATGTTGCACCGCAGTTGCAGCAAATGAAAAACAAGTTCATTGCCAAGTATGATTTTGATGGAAGAAAAAGTATGGAGTTAAGAATGAAATGGTGGGAAGAAGGACAAGCCGGTCATTGGACCTTTCTTTTTTATCATGATATTAAATCGCCAACAATTTCTTTATAGAATATAAGTTTTTGCAGCTTCACAACTCATCCTGTTTTCAAATTTATATCATTGAAAAAAAACTCCTGTAAAAAAAGGAGGCCTGCCCTAAAAAGAGCTGGCCGTTGCTAACCTATGAAAAACACCTACAGCAAAAATATATTAAATAATTTCATATTCAAATATTTATTATTACTATTATTTTTCAAGTGTAGATTAGGTGCAACTAACCGTTTAGCTTAAAAGCGCCCAAAAAAAAATCCCTTCTTTTTAAAGAAGGGATTTTTTGCAACCGGTTAACAAAACTACCTGGTTTTAATTATTTCTTCGAAGTGGCCGTTGGTTCATATTGTTCTGCTGTCTTCTCTGGCGCATTACATCCACTAATTTTTTATTGAATTCAGTATTTAACCGGAAAAAGTTATCTGCTCTTCCGGTTCCCAGTATTTTTACGAATCTGTCCTGGTACCTTTTTTTAACATCAAGTAGCTTCTGTTGGCGGTCAAGTTCCGGCAGATCCATTCCGATTGTTTTTAATTCCCCATCAAACTGGTTATGAAGGGGCCAGAATTTTTCAGCTTCTGCTGTGGTTAAATTCAATTGCTGGCTTATATAGGCTACATACAAAGCCTGTATTTTTTGAACCTTTTTACCGGGATCAGGCTCATTATCCTGCGCATGCGCAAAAGAAATGCTGCCGGTAAGAAGAATTATAAAAAGTAAAATACGTTTCATTGTCTTAAAATTAATTGGTTGACTGATTATCTTTTTTTATGTTTAGCTCATTTAAAAAATTATCGAGCGTCTTATCATCGGTCAGGTAGTCAACTTCTTCGGGAAGTGCTTTACCATAAGCTGCAGAAGCCACCAGTGCAGTATTTACATCTTCGCCATTACTTTGCAGGTAGCTTACAATATCTGCATCACTTAGTTTGGCCAGTTCTGTATCAAAGCTATGATCAGCGATTATCTGAGTAGCAGTTTCCATAACATTCGCTGTTACTGGACTTACAACTACTGCATCCTCCTGTTTGTTATCTACAATTGAAATAACACTTAACCCCAAAATACCAGTTATAACTGCGGCAACGGCGTACCTGAAGAAAGAAGAACGCTGCTGCAAAACAAAAACTTTTGCTTGTTGCGGTACTTTACTTACAATGTCAGTGGCCAATCCATCAAAATATCCTTGCGGAACAGTATAAGGATTTATGTGCTTAACAGCATCAAGTAATTCAGCACTTTCTTCAGCAATGCTGTCTATTTTATTCATTACGCTACCTGCAAAATCCTCAAAATAACCCTGTGGTATAGTATAAGTAGGGATTGTTCTAAGCGGCATCAACAGGGAAGATTCTTCTTCGGTAACTGTTGCAGCTTTTATTTTACCCATGATCGAATCAGCAAGGTGCTCAAAATATCCATCCGGTAAAGCTGGGTTTTCGCTTCCCATTCCGGGTTCCCGGCCAATCGTATTTATGATATCAGTTACCATTGCCTGAAAATAGCCATCCGGCACTGTGTAAACATTCCTGTTGGAAATGCTTGCCAGCAAAGAGTTTAACTCTTTTAATTCATTTTGTATGGTAAGATTGCTGTGCATTGCTAATAAGACTATGATACTGCCAGATAGTTTAACCGTTTAATATATAGTCTTCAATTTTTTTTACTGCATGATGATAGCTTGCTTTTAAGGCGCCTTCACTTGTTTCGAGTACGCGGCTCATTTTTTCATATGGCATTTCATCATAATATCTAAGGTTAAATACTACTCTTTGTTTTTCGGGTAATTTTTGAATGGCCAGTTGAAGTTTCCATTCCAGTTTATTGGCATCAAAATGATCATCTGCCTTGATCTTGTTGCTGATCGTGCTGTCTTCGTCATCTAAAGAAACTGAACTCCGCTTTTTCTGCTGTTGCAAAAAAGTAAGGCTTTCGTTGGTAGCAATGCGGTAAAGCCAGGTGTACAACTGACTATCTTCCCTGAAATTCTCCAGGCTTTTCCATACTTTGATGAACATGTTCTGCAATACATCATTGGCATCTTCATGCTCAACAACCATACGGCGGATATGCCAATATAATTTTTCCTGGTATTTTTTTATAATACGCGTAAATGCAGCTTCCTTCGTTGATTCGTCTTTGAATTGAAGCAACAGTTCGGTATCATCAAATAGTTCGGCCATAATTTAATTAAGTGTACCAAAATTAAAAAAACCAATCGTATGATTGGTTTTAATTTATAAAGTTTAAAAAGAGATTAGCATTATTGGTTAATTATTATGTTTGCCGCGAAGCTGGCGGCGTTATATTCATAAATTATTTTCCCATTCCTGCCATTCCGGCGAAAAACCTTATTGCTTCCTTGCAATGGCTTTTTCCGCTGCCGCTACGATATGTTCTGCATCCAGTCCGTACTTCACCAGCAGTTCTTCAGGCTTGCCGCTTTCACCAAAAGTATCATTTGTTCCAACATATTCGATCGGAACCGGCCAATGCCTCCCAGCAACCTGGGCAATGCTGTCGCCCAACCCGCCAATTATATTGTGTTCTTCAGCAGTTACTGCACAGCCTGTTTTCTTAATCGAAGACAAAACTCCTTCCACATCCAATGGCTTGATCGTATGAATATTGATGAGCTCTACACTGATTCCTTTTTCCTGTAATATCCTTCCTGCTTCAATGGCGATCCATACCATATGGCCGCATGCGAAGATGGAAATATCTGTTCCTTCGCTCAGCCGGTGGGCCTTGCCGATAACAAAGTCTTCTTCTTTTGTGAAAATGGGCCAAACCGGCCTTCCGAAACGAAGGTAAACGGGCCCTTCAAATTTTGCTATGGCCTTCGTGGCAGCCTTTGTTTGATTATAATCAGCCGGCACAATAACGGTCATACCTGGAAGCATCTTCATCATACCAATATCTTCCAGTATCTGGTGTGTGGCACCATCTTCGCCTAATGTAAGCCCGGCATGCGATGCACAGATCTTTACATTCTTTCCGCTATAGGCAACACTCTGCCTGATCTGGTCATAAACACGTCCCGTACTAAAATTTGCGAAAGTAGTTGTAAATGGTATCTTTCCGCCAATGGTCAACCCGGCAGCAATACCAATCATATTTGCTTCTGCAATACCACACTGGATAAATCTTTCCGGGAACTCTTTGATAAAGGCATTTAGTTTCAAAGAGCCGGCCAGGTCGGCAGTGAGAGCAATGATATGCTCATTTTCCCTTGCCGCTTCCAGGATCCCGTCTCCGAATCCGCTCCTGGTGTCCTTGTTTCCGGTAACCTGAATTTCTTGTAACATAGTATGATTTTTTTAGTAATGAACAAATAAATAATGGCTGAGTGGCTGAGATCAGCTTTTACTTATGATATTTTCCGTATTAACTAACATGCATTTTATAATTAGTTTGATACCTCGCTGGCAGTATAGTATCTTAACCCGTTTTGTTGTACAAAGGAAATTATTTTTAAGAGCCGGTCTCTTGTAATACTTAGTTTCTTATTCGTATCGATATCATGGGCAACCAATATTGCACAACAATGATTGTTCTTGGCAGCTTTCAATAAGTCTATTATTTCAACATCACTCCGCTTGCCACTTTTATCAATATCGAGCCCGTATAAAACATCATTATTTTCTGATGTTACCAGGCTTTTAGAAAAATTTTCCGTTCCGTTTAAAGCCCGTACGCTTTTAAAATATTTTTTTAGCAGTAAATCAAAAGCTTTGCTATGGGCCCCGTATGGATAAGCGAAAGTGGTTGGATAGAATCCATCGTGGTTCATTAATTTGAGGCCGGCCTCAATTTCCTTATTTACATATTCCTCGTAACGAAGGTAGCTTTTAGACACATACTCCTCCATATTGTAGTGATGTAAAGTATGATATGCTATTTCATGTCCATGGCTTTGTAACAAGGCAAGCTGGTTTTTTTGAACTGTGCTAAAACTACAATAATTACTTATATAAAATGTTGCTTTAACTCCCATTGAATCGAGCAGGGGTAGGTTCTTAACCCAATTATCCAAACGGTCATCATCGAAAGTAAGTACAATACCAGCTTGGTCCAGCGACCCTTCCTTTATAAATTTTTTGCATCCGGGCAATACAAAAAATAAACAAAACAATAAACCCAGGAGTGAGCTCTTTTTTTTATCCATATAGTTGTTTATCGGGAATTAGGGTAATTTCATCTGGGTAACTATTTTTAAATGGTTAATTTAAGCCGGCTTTTTGATTGTCAAAAAAAAACTGATCATTTTTTAATTTCAATTCCCAGTTCCAGGCCGTTGCCATCATTTCATCGAGCGTGTATTTTGGCACCCATCCTAAAACGTTCTTTGCTTTTTCGTTATTGGCAAAAATGGCAACCACGTCACCTGCCCTGCGTGGACCGATGGTATAATTCAGTTTCTGATCGCTTACTTTTTCAAATGTTTTGATCATTTGCAATACGCTGTTCCCACTACCGCTTCCGAGGTTAAACACTTCGCAATTGCTTTCATTCCTTTCTTCGATCAGGTAATTAAGTGCCAGGGTGTGAGCGTGTGCAATGTCTGAAACATGAATATAATCTCTAACACAGCTGCCATCTATTGTGGGATAATCATTGCCATGCACTTTCATCTGCGGCAGTTTACCAATAGCAGTTTGAGTGATTGCAGGAACCAGGTTTGCCGGAGGTCCCACAGGTATTTCGCCGATATTATTGGAAGGATGAGCGCCAACAGGGTTAAAATACCGGAGCAATACAGATTGTATATTGGTGGCAATGACGGTTTGCTGAACAATCTGTTCGCCCATTTGCTTGGTATAACCATAAGCAGACTCGGCTTCCTTTAACGCTGTTGTTTCTGTAACAGGTATTTGAGTTGGGTTACCATAAACCGTGCAGGAAGAAGAGAAAACAAAATGCGGGATATTAAATTCCGAAGCGCATTTTAATATATTGATGAGCGAATTAAGATTGTTTTCGAAATACAACAAAGGATTTACAACAGATTCTCCAACGGCTTTGTATGCAGCAAAATGAATGATGCCTGCGATATCGGAATTCTCCTGGAAGATGGCATGGGTATCGTCAAAAATGCAAAGGTCAACCGTATAATTCTTTACTTTAACGCCGGTTGTTTTCTCAACGCCGTCAAGTATTGTTGCTTTACTGCGACTGTTATTATCAACCGAGATCACTTCGAAGCCATTTTGAATAAGGTCAACAATGGTATGAGACCCGATGTATCCACAGCCGCCTGTAACCAATATCTTTTTCATTCGGGAAAGTTATATCTTTTTTATTTGTGATAACTGAATGACAACTATCCATTAAATCATTGCTGCTGCAAAGAAAACAAAAAATCACTCATTGGCTTGAGTGATCTTCTACAAATTGATAAAAAATATTTTTTATAGAAAGCGGTGTAGCAAAAAAAAGATCATAGCGGCCAGGAAAGCACTTACCGGTATGGTTAATATCCAGGCCCATAAAAGGTTTACTGTAACACCCCATCTTACGGCAGATAAACGTTTGGTAGCACCAACACCAATGATCGATCCTGTGATCGTATGCGTAGTACTTACCGGAATCTTCAATGCCTCCGTTACAAATAGCGTAATAGCACCGGCCGTTTCTGCAGCTACTCCTTCAAAAGGTGTAACCTTGGTGATCTTGGTTCCCATTGTTTTTACGATCTTCCAGCCACCACTCATGGTTCCCAATGCAATGGCCGAATAACAAGCCAGTGGAACCCACCATTCCATGTGATCAAGACTATATAACTGTGGATTGTAGGCGATCAAAGCTGCCATGATGATACCCATTACTTTTTGTGCGTCATTACCTCCATGCCCAATACTGAATGCTGCCGAAGAAACCAGCTGCAATCTTTTGAACCAGAAATTTGCCCTGTTTGCATTGAGGCCATTCAGGAAAAGCGTGAACGTTGCCATGATCAGTAATATAGACGCAAGCAGCAGCCATTTAAAATTGGAGGAATGAAAAATGACCTTTAAAATATATGAATCAAAATGTGTTTTTAATTTGGCCGGATCGAAAACCATGTTATTTCTCAGGAACCATCCTACTAAAATAAAGATCGCAAGTGCGATGATCCTTGGCATCCATCCCTTTCGAAAGGAGTGAATGAACCAAAGTGAAATTATAAATGCGATGACCATGCCGATGATTGGGGCCAGTAATATAAATGCAACTGTTTTAATCACAGGGTCGGGGTTAACCGTATTGAAACCACCAAAGGCAATAGCTGCTCCCGAAAATGCTCCGATCAATGCATGCGACGAAGAAGAAGGAATGCCAAACCACCAGGTAAAGAGATTCCAGATAATCGCTGCCAACAAACCGGAAAAAATAACGATCAGCATATCATGACCATGAACCACATCTGTCTTAACAGTTTTGGCAATCGTATTGGCAACACCATGATCCTTGAAAATAAAATAAGCCACAAAGTTGAACATGGCTGCCCAGATCACTGCCTGGGCCGGCGTAAGCACTTTGGTTGAAACTACCGTTGCAATTGAGTTTGCTGCATCGTGGAAGCCATTGATATAATCAAAGATGAGTGCAAGCGCTATAATAACAATCAGGAAAATCATACAATTGATTTGTTGATTTGCTGATTTGCTGATTTATAAATGCAGAAGAATTTCTTCCAACACATTTGGTTCAGCAACTCAACAAATTGTTATGCATATTTAATTATAATGGACTCGATCACATTTGCTGCATCCTCACATTTATCTGTAACGATCTCCATGATCTGGTAGATCTCTCTTTTCTTGATCACCTCTTTGGCATCAGGCTCTGTGGCAAACAGGCGTTCAATACTCATATCAAAAATATCATCACCCTGGTTCTCGATGCTATTGATGGCAACCAATGCATCAGTGATCTGGCGCATGTTCTTCATATTACGCAATTCGGTAACAGCTTTGTAAACCTGCAGGCAACCCAGTGCGATCAGGTCACCCATTTTCTGAATACCAATATCATCAGGATTTACATGGTAGAAATTGATCTTTTTGGCAGATGCATAAATATAGTCAGCAATATCATCCAACGCAGAAGCCAGATAGTGAATATCTTCCCGGTCGAACGGCGTAATGAAATTTTTTCCTAACTCTGTAAAAATGCGATGCGTTAAGTCATCATTCACATGCTCCATATCCTCCACTTCCTTGATCAGTTTGCCACGCTTTTCAAAATCAGGTTCGTTTACCACCTCTTTCAACTTATTACCCATCTTTACTAATTCTTCAGCCACGCTCTCAAATAGCTGGTAAAACACCCTGTCTTTTGGTAGTAAGAACTTTAAAATAGTATTGAATGCCATGGAATAATTATTTTGTGCAAAAATAGAATTATAGGCTGCCCGCCCTTCATAAATATAATTGGTAATAATTTATTAACACAGGGATAATATTAAAATGTTATTAATAACATCAAAAAACACAGCAAGTGCTTAAAAGACTGATCAAAATCACCCTCGCACTAATGATATGCCAAACTTCCCGGGCACAATTTCTGATGGATATGGTGGATACCAGCAAGGATATTGGCAAGGGCATGTTGTCGATCTACCAGAAATTCGACCGTATAAGGATCAGCGGTTATATCCAGCCACAGTTTCAAATGGCGGAAAAAAAGGGTGCCAGAAGTTTTAACGGCGGTGATTTCCCGGATAAGGCTGATAACAGGTTTACATTACGCCGTGGCAGGATCAAATTTGAATATATTCATTTTGCTGAAAAGACGGGACCTTCTGTTCAATTTGTATTCCAGTTTGATGGAACAGAAAGAGGCGTTTTCATCAGGGATTTTTGGGGCAGGATCTTTGAAAATAAATTACAGTTGTTTTCCTTCACCGCTGGTATGTTTGCACGGCCATTTAGTTATGAATTAAATCTTTCATCATCCGACAGGGAAAGTCCGGAACGTGGCCGCATGAGCCAGCTATTGATGAGAACAGAACGTGACCTGGGTGCTATGCTTACTTTCGACGTAAGAAAAAACGATCATCCGCTTAAATATTTTAAACTGGATGTCGGGTTGTTCAATGGACAGGGGTTACCGGCAGCGGGAGATTATGATAGCCATAAGGATCTGATCTTAAGGTTTGCATTGAAGCCGGTTAATTTATCGAAGCGCATTATCTTCAGTACGGCTGTTTCTTATTTTAACGGCGGCTTTCTGCAAAACACAAAATATCTATACGCAACACATAAGCAGAATGGTTCTAAATTATATATAGTAGATTCAGCCACCACCAATGAAGGAAAAATTGCGCCAAGAAAATATTATGGTGCCGATATGCAGGTGAAATTAAAAACAAAAGCCGGCTATCTTGAATTACGCGGAGAATTCATGACAGGCAAACAAACAGCCACTCATGCTACATCGGAAACTCCGGCGGCTTTATTAACGGGTGGAGATGGCTACTATACACGCAACTTCAATGGTGCTTATTTTTACCTGCTTTGTAATATTTTCAACAGTCATCACCAGTTGGGTATGAAATATGATTGGTACGATCCCAATTCGGAGGTGTCTAAAAATGAGATTGGGGCACCGGGCACAAATTTCAATGCAGCTGATATTAAATATTCAACGCTGGGCTTCGGCTATATATATTATATGAATGCCAATGTAAAACTATTGATCTGGTATGATCTGGTGAAGAATGAAAAAACCGAATTGCCTGGTTATACCAAAGATCTGAAAGATGATATGCTAATCTGCCGCCTGCAATTCAGGTTTTAAAACATTGGTTAACATTCCCGTAACACAGGGGTAACAGTTCGGTAACTTTTCGTTCACCTTGCCATAACATGTAAGTCGTCTTTTTGCAGTAAATAAATACTGAATGAGAGTCTTTACATTATTACTTATTTCTTTGGCCTGTTCACTTGTCTCTTTTGCTCAAAAAGGAAAGATAGAAGGTAAGGTTGTGGATGCAAAAACGGGTTTGCCGCTTACCGGTGTTTCTGTGGTTGTGAAGACAACCGGAAAGGGAACCTCAACAGATGTAGAAGGAAGGTACACAATGAATATAGACGGACTTGCCAAAGTTTCATTGATCTTCACCTACAATGGTGTTACGCAGCAGGTAGATGAAGTAGAAGTAAAAGAAGGAAAAGTAACCACACAGGATCTTTCGCTTACACAAAAAGAAAAAACGGAGCAGGCCGTTGTTGTAAGAGCAGCCAGTAATGCCCGTAAAGAAACTGCAGCATCTTTAATTACATTTCAAAAGAATACCAATACGGTTGCACAGGTAATATCTGCAGAATCTATTAAGCGTTCACCGGATAAGAATACCGGTGAAGTATTGAAAAGAATTCCCGGTGCAAGTTTGCAGGAGGGTAAGTATTTAGTAGTTCGTGGTTTGGCCGACAGGTATAACCAGGCCATGCTGAATGGTATTTTGCTGAGCAGTACAGAACCAGATCGCAAGACTTTCAGCTTCGATATCATTCCGTCGTCGATGATCGATAATATAATTGTCAATAAAGCATTTGTTCCGGAGTTTCCCGGCGAATGGGCCGGCGGACTGATACAGGTTAACACAAAAGACGTTCCTTCAAAGAATTTTCTGAACCTTCAAATTGGTACAGGTTTCAATACACAAACCATCGGGAAAGAATTTTACAGTTATGAAGGCGGTAAAACAGACTGGCTTGGATACGATGATGGTAAAAGGGGATTGCCCGCCAACTTTCCGAAGAAAGCTGCTTTTGCTGCTTTAACGCAGGGCGAAAAAACTGCTTATGCTAAAGAATTTGAAAACGTTTGGAGCACTAAAAAGAACAATTCGGATATAACACCTGTATTGAATGAAAGTTTCCAGATCAATGGAGGTTTTAATACAAAACTTAGTAACAGGTTAAAGCTGGCTGCTATTGTTGCAGTTAATTATAACCGCAGTAATAAAAGAACAGTATACGATAACCAGATAAATACATTCCAGGGCGATAATATTCCAACTTTAAGTTTTGCTTATTCCAATATCAAATACAGTAAAGAGATATTGGCTGGTGCATTGGCAAATATTACGCTGCAGATCGGCAATAACCATAAGATATCTTTCAAGAATATCCTGAATATTAATACCACTAATTACACCACATTAAGGAATGGTAAAGATTTTGATGCAGCTACCAACACCGTATTGGGTGATAAGATATATGCTACTGAACTTGCATTCAAAGCGAATACTTTCTTCAATACACAGTTAGCTGGTGATCATAACTTACCAAAATACAAAGCAAAGTTTCATTGGTTTGGCAGTTTCAATATCTTAGATCAGTACATACCCGATCAACGCCGTATACAATATGCACAGGCTGATGCAACAGATCCGAATGCACCTTATTATGCTGCCATTGGCGGATCAAATGCTTCTCAAAAAAGTGGTAGCCGTTATTATGGATTTTTAAATGATTATATCTATACCGCAGGTGCAGACCTGGGTAAAACTTTTAAAATAAAAAATCAGTCGCAAACCATCAAAGGAGGATATTTCTTCCAGGTAAAGGACAGGCTGTTTGATTCAAGGCCTTTCGCCATTTACCTGCCATCTGATAACCTTGCACTGCGTGCGCTTTCTCCTGATAAAATATTTGCTGCTGAAAATTTCGGCAACGGACTTGATAACAAATTTGCTTTTAATGAACTGGCGGGTTCCAGCTATCGCTACATAGCTAACTCTATTTTGAATGCGGGGTTCTTACAATTGGATAATCAGATCGGTGATAAGCTAAGAGTTGTTTGGGGGCTTCGGGTAGAAAATTTCGACCAGGTTATTGGCAGCATGAAAAAATCTGACCCAAGATTTGTTCACAACGAACAAACAGATTATTTACCCGGTTTGAACCTTACTTATAAAATGAATAATAAAACAAATGTGCGTTTGTCGGGTTCGCAAACGATCATCCGCCCCGAATTCAGGGAGTTGAGTACTTTCCAGTTCTATGATTTTGATCTTGGTGCTACAATAGCCGGTTACACAGGCCTGGTACGAACTAAGGTTACCAATTTTGATCTGCGTTACGAATTATATCCAAGAGCAGGAGAGTTATTTACGTTTGGCGTTTTCTATAAATATTTCAAGAATCCAATCGAAGTATATTTCAATGCCAGTTCTGGTGGTGCAAGCACTTATAATTTCCTGAATGCTGACGAGGCAAACAGTTTTGGTGCAGAATTCGAATTCAGAAAAAAACTGGATTTCAGTCCGGCGCTTAAAAACTTTACCCTTCAGGGAAATGTGTCGTATATCTACAACAGGGTGAGTGGAATAGGTAACGATGCGGCAAGACCGATGCAGGGACAGAGTCCTTATTTGTTGAATGGAGGTTTACAATACGATGTTGAAAAATACGGCATAACTACTACACTTCTTTTTAACCAGATCGGCAGAAGGATCGCATTCGTTGGAGGATCGGATCAACCACCGGTATGGGAAAACCCAAGGCCTGTGATGGATTTTCAGCTGGCAAAAAAAGTAATGAAAACAAAAGGAGAGATTAAATTAAATGTCTCTGATATTTTCAATAAGTCGGCTATTTTCTACAACGATCTTAATAACAATAAGAAGTACGATAAGAACATCGACGCATTCGCCATCAAAAGAAAATATGGTACAAATGTGAGTATTTCATTCGGGTACAATTTTTAATCAACGGCAATTATAAAATACATTTTAAAAACAACAACATAAAAAATGAAAAAATTATTCTTCTATTCCGTTTTGTTAGCTTCAACAGCATTGAGTTGCCGTAAGATAGAAACAGATGGTAACACAGTAGTAAATCCTCCAACCGGCGGCACTACAGAAAATACGATACTGGAAGGACGTATCACCGCCAATCGTACTTTAAAAGCCGACTACACCTATAAGTTGCGTGGATTGGTTTATGTAACAAATGGTGCGATATTGACCATTGAGCCGGGAACAAAAATCGTTGGTGAACAAGGAAGGAATGGCGGACTGATCATTACCCGCAGTTGCAAGATCATTGCAGATGGTACTGTAGATAAGCCAATCGTATTTACCTCAGAAGCGGCTACACCGACACGTGGCGATTGGGCCGGGTTGGTATTATTGGGTAATGCACCAACAAATTCATCTTTCAACGGTATTGCAGGTGTTGGTGAAATTGAAGGTGGCATCAACAACAGCGATGGATTAGGTTTATACGGAACACCCGCTACACAGGCACAGAATCCAGCTGATAACAGCGGTATTCTTCATTTCGTTCGTATTGAATATGCAGGCTATGCTTTTTTACCAGATAAAGAGATCAATGGTTTAACATTCGGTGGTGTCGGTAAGCAAACTGTGGTTGATCATGTGCAGGTATCTTATGCAAATGATGATTCTTTCGAGTGGTTTGGTGGTACAGTAAATTGTACACACCTTATTTCTTTCCGTACATTGGATGATGATTTTGATACCGATAACGGCTTCAGTGGTAAAGTTCAATTTGGTATTTCATTAAGAGATTCTGCTGTTGCTGATATTTCTAAAAGTGAAGCTTTTGAAAGTGATAATGATGCAAACGGAAGTTCTTTACTGCCACAAACATCGGCTGTGTTTTCAAATATGACCGTGATGGGTCCGAAAGCTACTTTAAACAATACAGGAAATAACCTTTTTGTTTGGGGTGCACAGATCAGAAGAAATTCTAGTTTATCAATTTTCAATTCTATCATTATGGGTTATCCAAATGGTTTGTACATCGATGCTACCAAAGGAGTACCTACTGATAATAATATCTCAGGAAGCCTGTTTGTTCAGAATACAATTATTGCAGGTTGTCCAAACCCGGTTCTGTATAGCATTGCAGGAAATTTGAATGTTCCTTCAACACCGAATACATCAGCAACCATCACTTCCTGGTTCAATACACCGGCTTATGGTAACAGTATTTTTACCAACAACACAGAAGTTGGCCTGGGAGATCCTTTTAATTATAATGCGCCCGATTTTAATCCGACTACCGGATCAGTAGCAGCTGCCGGAGCAGCTTTTGCTCATCCGAAATTATCCACAGGTTTTACTGCAGTTAGCTATAAAGGTGCCTGTGCACCTGGCGATACATGGTGGAAAGGGTGGACTAAATTTTAAGTAATTGAATTTTGTATATTTAAAAAGCAGCTCACGGGCTGCTTTTTAAATATAGGTCATACTAAATACAATTTAAAAATATGAAAAAACTATTTTCAATTCCTGTGATCGTGCTCTGCTTTTTTTGGGTATCCTGTAAAGAACGAACAAATAATAATATTCAGAAAATATCAGCAGATAAAAAAATGCTGGACTCTATAAAACTCAAAGCAGATACAACCTTCAGCAAACGATACCCTGGTGTAGTTTTTACAAAGGCAGAATATTTTGTGAATGACAGCAATACTACCCAGGTGATGAAAGACAGCAACGGGGTTATCAGGCAGATAATAATTGAACAAAATAAAAGAAGAATTTACTATGCACGTTTTTATGAGAATGGCCAACTGATGGCAAAGGTTAACCTGGATAATTTTGGGCAATACGATGGTATTAGCAATGAATATTATGAGAACGGAAACCTGAAAGCAACAGGTGTTTACAGGAAGGGATTTCGTTTTGGCAAATGGACGAATTATACTGAAGATGGCCGGTATGTTTCTACTGATGAATATAATAAAGATGGGCAAAAAATAAATTGAATACAAAAGGTCTATTTATTGCTGCTCTGCATTTTTAACTGGCTGATAACCCTCCATTAACTTAGTCAAAACTATTTGGTAACATTAGTGTAGGTGCTTTGTGTTTAAACTAACAACATGAACACAAAAAAAATTGTTACCAATACACTTATTTTTTTGCTGGTGTTTGCCGCCAGGACTTTCGCACAGGAAACCAGTGCCTCCATAACAGGTATTGTCTATGATGACAAGGGAAATGCAATTCCCGGAGCAACAATTACTGTTTTACACGTGCCAACCGGTACAACTTCTTTCACCCAGGCCAATAAAAAAGGGATATTCGTTGTACCTAATTTAAAACCGGGCGGCCCTTATACTGTAAAAGTTAGCTTCGTAGGATACAATGATACAAAACTTGATAGCCTGAATTTTTTGTTGGGGAATAATCCTGATCTGAATATCGCTTTGAAAATAAATACCAAAAGCCTGAATGAGGTAGTGATTACCAGCAATAAACGTTTTTCCGGCTCAGGCCTGAATGTCGGGAGGGCTCAACTAAGCACACTTCCAACGCTTGGACGAAGTTTAAGTGATTTTACGAGGCTTACACCGCAATCAAACAATAATTCTTTTGCCGGTAGTAATTTCCGTTATAATAATCTCACTATTGACGGAGCAATAAATAACGATGCCTTTGGTTTTAGTAATTCAGCAGGCGGCATAAGCGGTGGTGGCCAGGCAGGGGCTGCTGGTTCAGGTACCCGTACAAATCCTTATAGCCTGGATGTGATACAGGAGGTGCAGGTACAACTAGCCCCTTATGATGTTAAGATCGGAAATTTTACCGGTGGCAGTGTAAACGCAGTTACCAAAAGCGGTACAAATAATATTCACGGCGCTGTATATGGTTATGGGCGAAATCAGGCACTGGTTGGTAGAAGTGTAGATGGTTTAAAAGCAAAAATTGGTTCTTCATTTCATGATTACCAATATGGTGCAACGATCAGTGGCCCGATCGTTAAGAATAAAGCATTTTTTATCATCAACTACGAACATACTGACAGACAGGAGCCAAGTTCATACAATGTGGGTGATCCCGGTGCTGCAATGACTTTGGCAGAAGGCAGGCAAATTGCCAACCAGCTGAAAACAAAATACGGATACGATGCCGGCAGCTATGAGGGAATTTATAAAATCTTTACAAAGAGTGATAAATTATTTGCCCGTCTGGATGTTAAATTAAATTCCAAAAGTAATTTAACCTTACGTGCTATTTATACAAACGGTAGCGGAAACAACCTGGAGAGGTCATCAACAAATTTTCAGTTTGGTTCAACAGATTTTACCCAATACACAAAAAACTTAAACATTACTGCTGAATTAAAAACAAAATTAAATGCCGATCTGAATAACCAGTTTAATATTAGTTATATAAAAGTTCATGAATACAGAAATTTCCCGGGCCCCATCGCTCCATATATTGATATTGACAATGGCCGCATTACATTGGGTACCTGGAGAGAAGCGTCCATTTATAATTTAAAACAACAAACAATAGAAGTAAGTGATAATCTCACCCTAACAAAGGGCATTCATAAATTCACTATCGGAACACACAATGAATTTTATGACCTCACTTACGGTTTTATTAATTCTTATAACGGAAGATGGGAATATGCAAGAGGGCTGAATAGTTTTCTAGCAGACAACCCAAGTCGTATCAGAGGCGCATTTATCAACAATCCAAAATATGCCAATGACCGGAACAGCATCTATAATAATCCACCTAATCCTTTCTCTGTAGCACTCACAAGTGTATATGTACAGGATGATATTGCGATAAATAAGAAATTCAAATTATCTCCCGGCATCAGGCTGGATTATTCTTTTGTTGGCAGCCAGCCTTATCATGATTCTGCTTTAAATGTGACGAATACCGATCTGACAACCGGCCTTCCAAAATATGTTTCTGCTAATCCTACATATTCAAATACGGCATTCAAAGATCTTACAGGTCATTTGCCATCAAGGGTTGCTTTTTCACCCCGTGTAGGTTTTAATTATGATTTGAAAGGAAACCAAACAATTGTTATTAGGGGTGGCACCGGCATTTTTACAGGTAAGATACCTTTTGCCTGGTATGGATATGCATATACTTTAAATGGGGGAACGTATGGGAATATTGATTGGAATGGCCCTGCAGCAGGACAAACAGTTCCGTTAGCAATTAACCCGCAGGGTTTGAAAGATACGGTTACCAAATATGGAGGTGCATCGAGAAGCAGCACACGTGAAATAGATGTGTTCGATAACAATTTTAAATTACCAACCGTTTGGCGAAGCAGCATTGCCGTTGATCTGAAATTTGGCAAAGGTTATAAGTTCACCGCTGATGTACTTTATACAAAAACAATTTATGATGTGAAATATGAACAAATAAACCTGAAAGATTCTGTTGCTTACTTTACAACTGGGCCAACGCAAACGCCTGTGTATATTGGCGGAAAATATAATTCCGCTTACTCGAACGTTTACTTCCTCACAAATACTAAAGAGGGTTACAGGTACAATTTAACAGCCCAGCTTTCAAAAGTTACCAATAACATCAAGGCAGGCAGGCATATCTTAAATATGAACTGGAGTACTGCATATACCTATGGAATGAGCAAGGATATAACCAATGGCATCCGTAATTCCTGGGAAAGCAGTTATAATGTTAATCCGGCCATTACAGCAAGTAATTCAGGTTTGGCATATTCAAATTTTGATCTGCGCCACCGCATTGTTGCAACATGGTCTGGAAGCTTTGTATGGAACAGGCACAACACAACGTCTTTGTCGTTCTTCTATGCCGGAACTTCCGGAAGCCCTTATAGCCTTGTATACCAATCGGCCCCTTTTGGTTCAGGAACCAATGCCGCTCTTCCATATATTCCGAAAAATCAGTCTGATATCAATTTAAAAGACAATGGTACCTATACCGCAGCTCAACAATGGAATGATCTTACTGCATTTATTAATGCAGATGGTTATTTAAAAACACGTCGCGGGCAATACGCAGAACGCAATGGTATGCGCACACCGTGGAATCATGACTTTGATCTTAAATTGATGCATGAGTTTAAATTTGGCAAATCACAAAGCCTCCAGTTAAGTTTAGATTTGTTCAATGTGTTAAACCTGTTGAACAATGACTGGGGTCGTGTGAATTTTGTAACCAACCTGAATAACTACACTGTTAACTTTTTGAAATTTGTTGCCGATGCAAATAGCAAAAATCCCGGGGCGCCATCAACAGGGTATATTCCAACTTATAATTTTGTGAAACCTACAGGTATCAATGATCATTATTATACGGTTGATCCGATCAACTCTCGCTGGCAGGCGCAAATTGGAATAAAGTATAGTTTTTAGAAACCTTAATAATTCCTTAATCCACTTATAAATTAATGATAGATAAAAATCCGCATCTTACAGCAGCGTTAGCAAAAAGTAAATTTTAAGTTTTTCCTTAAGCAAATAGCAAGTTTTAATCATGCCTGAACCAGCGTTATTCTTATCGCTGGTCTTTTTTTGATTAGATAACAATGAGGTTACAATTTGGTAAAATTCGCTGCTGAACTTTACAGCATTACATACACATCCGGCTATAGCCGGTCTACATACAGTTAGTAAGTATCTCATAGGCGGAGATGGCCGGGCGGAACCTTTAGGACCGCCTTTTTTTATTTTGGTAACACTCGCTTAACCTTCTGATAACCCCCTGGTAAAAACACCTGCTTAGTTTGCAGCAGCTGGATAACTAAAATACATTTTATGAAACATCGTATCAGTATACTTACATTGATCAAAGACAGGAAATTATTTTTTGGAAGTTTAATGCTGCTGTTAACAACAGGGGTTCTATCAGGCTGGATTGTTGGAAATAATTATACTGTTTGCTCCTCACCGTTGCATCATTCTTTCTGGCTCAATGTATTTTTCATCAATTATACATTTATGGGCGATGCATTTTTTGCAGTTTGCCTGGCCGCCTTTTTTATCTTTTATTTGAAACGAAAGAAAACTGGGTATGCCTTATTGTTTGCTTTTTTATTTACAGAAGCAGCTGTACAGGTAGCAAAAAATTTATTGAATATGTATGATGCCGGCATTTTTGTTGAAGCCGGACAAACGATCGTTAACCATGGCCTTCAAGAAAGTCGGGCTTATTATCATTTCCCTTCCGGGCATACTGCTATTGCATTTGCTTTGGCAACGGTATTTTTATTTATACTGAAAAATAAGGCATGGCAACTGCCAATATTGTGCGCCGCAACATTACTGGCTTATTCAAGAATATATCTTGCGCAGCATTCATTTCCTGATGTTTTAACAGGAACTGTGTTGGGGACGTTGGCCGGGGTATTTTCTTTTTATCTTGTATTTGGACCTGCCAATAGCTTTTCTAAATTCCGAAATATTTCCAGGATCTGTTATAACAAGAACCGCCGGGAGAGTTTACAACCGCTGTCGGGAGTATGATCACTAGTTTTTCCTGCTTTGCAATGTAAACCCAAATGTACTTCCTACATCTATCTTGCTTCTTACATGAATACTTTGTCCATGCGCTTCAATGATATGTTTGCAGATGGATAACCCGAGGCCGCTTCCACCAACCTTTCGGCTGCGGGCAAGATCGGTGCGATAAAATCTTTCAAATATTCTACCAATATGTTCTTCAGCAATACCAGCGCCATCATCGCTGATATCTATTAACACATGGTTTCCATCAACATTGTAAAAACTTGATTCTACTGTTCCATGTTGCTTGCCGTATTTGATGGCATTGTCAACCAGGTTTATAAATACCTGCCTTATCTTTTCTTTATCTGCGTAAACCGTTAAAGGCAATTCACATCCTTTTTTAATGATGCATTTTATTTCTTTTTCATCCGACTTGATGGACAAGGACTCATACACTTCTTTCAGCAGGTCCTGGATTATAAAACTTTGCCTGGTCAGTTTTTGTATGCCCATTTCCAGTTTTGAAATTTCATCCAGGTCATCTACCAGGTTTACCAACCTGTCTACATTTCGTGAAGTACTCTGTAAGAATTTTGAATTCACTGCATTGTTGTGAAGTGCGCCATTCAACAAGGTGTCTACATAACCCTGTATCGCAAAAATGGGCGTCTTCAATTCGTGGCTCAGGTTCTGCAGGAATTCTTTTCTGAAACTTTCATTTTGCTGTAACGTTTCTATCTCTGCTTTTCGCTGCTGGGCCCATGCTTCTACATCCTGCCTAACTTCATCAATGCTTTTCTGTGGCAATATATTCTTGTAATAAAATTCTTCCCTTTTACTGGCTTTTGTCTGGGAAATTAATTTGTAAATGAGTTTAATCTTCCGGTAAATAAAAGTTTGAAGTGTATATAAGATTAATCCAAAGCTCCCCAGGAATATGACAACGAAAAAGATTAACCCAACCCACCAAACCGGCTCAAACAATAGTATTGCAAGCGTTATCGGAACGGAAAGTACCAATGCCGTAAATCCAGCCAATTGCTGAGGTGTAAAATTCTTTTGTGAAAGCATAGAAGGCTATTAGCTGCAAGCTACAAGCTATTAGCTGAATTTTTTGGGTGGCGATGGGATTTTATTAACGAAATGACCTTCCAAATCGAAAATGCCCTGCTGATAGCATAAAGCTAATAGCTTACAGCTTCTTGCTACATTTCAAACTTATACCCAACTCCCTTCACGGTAGTAATACAATCAATACCCAGCTTTTGCCTGATCTTACGTATATGAACATCAATGGTGCGGTCACCCACGATTACTTCGGTTCCCCAAATCTGGTTCAATATCTCATTTCTTAAAAAAACCTTTCCGGGTTTTGAAGCAAGTAGGGAGAGTAATTCAAATTCCTTGCGTGCCAGTGCAATATCGTCATCTTTAAAAGTAACACTGTATTTCTCCCTGTTTATCTGAAGGTCGCCGATCTTTACAATACCAGTCTCTTCTTTATTCAATCTTCTGAAAAGTGCATTGATCTTACTAATCAATACTTTCGGACTGATGGGTTTGGTGAGGTAATCATCGGCGCCGCTTTCAAGCCCTTTTATTTCCGTTGTCTCATCATTGAGCGCTGTTAAAAAAACAATAAGTGTTTGTTTGAAGGTAGGGATCATTCGCAAAAGATTGCAGACTTCTATACCGCTTTTCCCTGGCATCATGATATCAAGAATGATCAGGTCGGGATTTACTTTTTTTGCTTTTTCAAAAGCCTCATCACCATTTTTTGCAGTGGTAACATCATAGCCCTGTGCCTGCAGGTTAAATTCAATTATCTCCAGTATATCAGGCTCATCATCTGCTATTAATATTTTATTAGCTGTTGTCATATCTGTAATGTTGAGCAAAATTAGCTTATCAAAACCAGCATTCCCTTCGTTAAATGAAAGTTATAATATTATCAAATTGTTAACCCCCAGCACCGGTTGCGCCAACAATTCCACGGCTGGTTTATTCAATACAATAAAATTGCATCATATTTGCAAGTGGAACTTGTTTGGTATCAGGCAGTCCGGCGAAAGCAAAAGTTCATTTGATGAAATATATTTACTTATTCCTTTTATTCTTTTCGGCAGGTTTTGAAAGCTATGCCTACAGGGACACCGTGATCGTGCCGCTGCAACGCAGGTATTTTCATGATAAGATCGCTAATGAACAAAAGCTTTGCGATAAGGCTGACGGGAAGATCGATAACATGATCCGTGCAGGAAAAAATGAATCCATCAATATGCATGTTACCGATGCCATGTTCAGGAAGGTAAAAGACCTGCAAGACTGGATAGAATTGAATGATGTAATCAGTAATAACCAGGAAAAGATCCGTTACCTGGCATATATAGAAAGTATGCTGAAATCATTCAGGCTTTCCTGGAGGGCAAGAGAGATCAACCTGGTTGATTTTCCCTTTCTGCTTGAGAATTTTGAGGCCGTTCTAAAAGGACAGGTAGACGGGAAAAGTATGGTTCCATTTATTGAAGCAGCATCTTACCATGCGGCTAAAATAAATACTGAAGTATTCAGCGATAATCCCGGATATAAAGAATGTAAAGACGTTGTTTACCTGAAATTCTGTGCATTAAATCCCGATAAAATATTACAAACGATCAAGCCTTATGCTGATAAGCCATTTGCTGATAGCCTGATCGTCATTGCAAGTCAGGACAACCCTGTACAACTTTACTCCTATGCACAATCCTTTAGTTCTGTAGAAGGAAAGCTGATACACCGCAATACCAATAGCCTGGTAAAAACGGTTGCACAACTTAGTCAAACACCCAACGCATTATTTTATTTTCCTTTCCTGGATGATATCATTCATGGAAAGCAATCAATAGACAGCATCAAAAAATTTATTGGTGCAAATGAAAACGCCATCGACAGTGTTGGTTATTATAAATTATTGGTGAAAACAGAAATTGAATATTATAAGCGCATGGCTCCGCCTGTGCGTGATACACCTATTGCCATGTTTGGCCCCAATGGACTAAGAGAGGTTTTAAAAGACAGATCGATCAGGCATTTTGTAAATCCTATCAATGAACTGCACGAACAATCAAACATCGCTATTAGAATGAGAGCGATCGATCCTTTGTCGCCAACAGAATTATATTATATGATGGTAATGGGGGAAAATGACATTTATACCTCCAGCTACAAACATAGTTTTAACAGGCTGCTGCAGGTGATGGGGTCTAAACCAAGCGGCGACTCATTGTTACTGGCAGTTCATTTCGATTACTTCAGGAAGTTTATTAAGATGGCTGCTAATTTTAATAAGCTGGATACATTTTTAAAAACAATGCCGCCCGACAAATCGGAACTTGTTATGAAAGCCTTTGTAGCCAGGCTTGATAAAACAGGCAACCTGGAAGATGCTGTTGATGTAGCAGATGCTTACAGCAGCATCAATGATAAGAAACTGCAGGGAACGATCCTTTCTTATGTTATAGAGAATGAACAGAAAAGTAAGGAAGAAAATAATGAACGTGGCCAGATCATTTATAGTTTATTGAAATCAATTTTCTTGTCAGCTGATACAACGAATAAGGTTGATCTTACAAATGATTTGGGCATTCCTTCTATTTATGAAATAGCAAATAGAGACCTGCGGGATGAATCGGGTAAAATTGTGCAGCAGGTTTTTTGGTATGGCGATGAAGATGGTAAAACTTATTTTCCTGCTTTTATCAATTCATTTTCTACAAAGGAATGGAAGATAGTGCCGAAGAAAGAATGGTATGAGATCAATTCATTAAAAGGGAATGTATGGATCTATGCAAACCGACCGCTCGATAATGATTCGAACCTGGATGACAGTGCACAGATACACCTGAACAAATACCTGGATGATAATAACCTGCATCCAGCAGTGATAGTGCATCGTGGGCATAGTTACTGGCTTCCGCGAACCATTAAACGTATGCCCGGCGATGCAAAAATTGTAGTGCTTGGTTCATGTGGTGGTTATAAAAATCTGAATGATATCATCGACAGCAATCCGGATGCACATATTATTTCTACCAAAGAAATAGGTGCTGGTGAGATCAACAGACCGGTATCTAATTACTTAAACCAGGCTTTTGAATCCGGCGCCACGCTCGTCTGGAAAAATATGTGGGCATCACTCACAAAAGTATTTTCGGCTGATCAGAATAAGTCATTAAGGGAAAGCTGGGATGATTATATACCACCCTATAAAAACCTGGGTGCCATTTTTATCAAGGCATATAATAAGAAAATGGAAGGTGAATAATTCACCGCATATCTGAGCAAAAATTCAGCGGGAAACCAATCTTGTCATGAATATTTTGCCCGCTTCCTTATCACCGTTAAATTTGCAAATATGAGTAGCGGAACGGCGGCAAAAAAAATATTCGATGTTTCTTTATTACGCAGGGTTTTCAGGTTCGCGGCACCGTATAAAAAACGTTTTTACCTTTCACTATTCTTATCGCTTGTATTGGCTGTGATGGCACCGGTAAGGCCCTTCTTAATACAACTAACGATCAACGATGGCCTAAAAGGAAACGAGGCTGCTCATTTCATTAATGGCCCGGGAGGTTTTATCATTGAGATAACGATCATCCAGATATTATTACTTTTAATTGAAACCGCCACCAGGTTCTATTTTACATTCAGCACAGCTTCGTTGGGGCAAAGCGTAGTAAAAGATCTTCGCGTTGCTACTTATAACAAAGTATTGCACCTCAATCTTTCGCAATTTGATAAAACACCCATCGGTACATTAACAACCCGAACGATCAATGATATTGAATCGGTGAATGATATTTTCAGTGATGGGCTTATTCCTATCATTGCTGATATGCTTTCCATCATTTCCATACTCAGCTATATGTTTTGGGTGGATGCAAGGCTTACCCTTGTTTGCCTGGCACCTTTTCCGTTCCTGATCTTAGCAACTTATATTTTTAAGGAAAGCGTGAACAAATCTTTTATCAAAGTAAGGAACGCTGTTGCAAGCCTCAATGCATTTGTGCAGGAACATATTACCGGAATGTCGCTCGTGCAGGCTTTTGCCGCAGAAGGTAGGGAAGAAGAAAAATTCCGTTCTATAAACAGGCAACATCGCAATGCAAATATCAAAGCCATTTTTGCTTATTCAGTTTTCTTCCCGGTGGTAGAATTGGTTTCTGCTTTGTCAATTGGATTGTTGGTTTGGTGGGCTGCTAAAGAATCTTTGCATGTGTCACCTGAGAAAGCAGCTGATATTGGTGGTATCATTACGTCTTTTATTCTTTGTCTTAATTTATTGTTTCGCCCGTTGCGGGTGATCGCCGATAAATTCAATGTATTGCAGATGGGGATGATTGCCAGCGAAAGGGTTTTTAAAGTGCTCGACAATGAGGATGTAACGGAAAACGAAGGGAGTTTTATTCCTGCTTCGATGGCAGGGAAGATTACTTTCAGGGATGTATGGTTTGCCTATATTGAAGAACAATATGTATTAAAAAATATTTCTTTTGAGATAGAAACGGGGAGGACCATTGCAATAGTTGGACATACGGGTAGTGGTAAAACATCTATCATAAGTTTAATAAATCGCTTATACAAAATTCAAAAAGGCGAAATAGATATTGATGGCGTTCCAATCGATCAATATGACCTGGATTTTCTTCGCTCCAGGATCGGCGTTGTAATGCAGGATGTGTTTTTATTCAGTGGCTCGGTGATAGATAATGTTACGTTGCGAAATTCAGACATCAGCAGGGAAGAAGTTGTGCGGGCAGCGAAACTGATCGGCCTGCATGATTTTATTATGAGGCTGCCAGCTGGCTATGATTACAATGTGATGGAACGCGGAGCCACTTTATCGCTTGGCCAACGGCAATTACTTTCCTTTGTAAGGGCATTGTTATATGATCCTTCCATATTGATTTTGGATGAAGCTACGTCTTCGATCGATTCTGAAAGCGAAGCGTTGATACAACATGCCATTGAAAAACTGATCGCCGGTCGTACTTCTATAATTATTGCCCATAGGCTTAGTACCATCCGAAAGGCCGATAAGATACTGGTCCTAGATAAAGGAGAGATCAAAGAAATAGGTACTCATACCGAGCTCTTACAACAAAAAGGCTTCTATTACCAGCTTCATAAAATGCAATTTGAAAGCCAGGAAATTAGTGCTTAGTTTCCTATGCCACCAATGCACGAATATCAGCAAGTGAAGCCATTTTGTATTTATTCCTGGATTCGTGGCAAAAATTTGCTTCAAATTTCAGATTTCAGCCCCATGCCCTTATCTTTGCGGCAAATTTGGAGAAAGATATGGCAGCAAAGTGCATCAAATCATTACTGGTAGCGGTTTTTAGCCTTGGACTGGTACTGTTTTCACCTGTGGTAAATGCACAGGAACCGGCTACTGAGAACCATGAAGTGCAGCATGAGGTAAAAGAAGAAAAGCTGGACCCTGCCAAGATCATCATGGACCATATTAAGGATAACCATGAATTTCATTTTTTCACAGCAGGTAATTTCCACGCTACCATTCCATTACCCGTAATATTATATTCTCCAACAAAAGGGTTTTCCATATTCTCATCAAGTCGTTTTGGCCATGAAGGAAACGAAGAATACGATGGTTATAAGTTGCACGAAGGTGAGATCAGTGCCACAGATGGAGCTGTTGTGTACGATTTTTCACTTACCAAGAATGTGGTTCAAATGATATTGGCACTTACCTTATTGGTATTGCTGATGACCGGCATCGCTAAAAAATACAAAAAAGGCCTCGGCGTTACTACTGCTCCGAAAGGCTGGCAAAATGCAATTGAACCAGTTATAACTTTTGTAAGAGATGACGTGGCTAAGCCAAACCTGGGTAAAAAATGGCAAAAATATCTTCCTTATTTATTGACAGTTTTCTTCTTTATATTGATCAATAATATATTCGGACTGATACCTGGCTCTGCAAATGTTACTGGTAACACGGCTTTCACAGTGGTAATGGGACTTATTTCCGCTATTGTGATATTGGCAAGTACCAATGGCCATTTCTGGGGTCATATTTTCTGGCCTCCCGGGGTTCCTTTCCTGGTAAAAGTGATTCTGATACCGGTGGAGTTGGCAGGTGTACTTATCATTAAACCAGCCGCTTTGATTATACGTCTTTTCGCCAACATGGTGGCAGGGCATATCATCATCCTAAGCTTTATTTCATTGATCTTTATTTTTGGTGCCATGAACAAAGGTGCAGGCTGGGGATTTTCGCCGGTATCTATACTGTTCACAGTCTTCATCTATTTTATAGAGATACTGGTGGCATTCATCCAGGCTTTTATATTTACGAATTTGACAGCGGTGTTTATCGGGCAGGCATTCGAAGGCGGGCATGATGACGTGGATGGACATACAGAGGAAGTTATTTCAACAATGTAATTAGTTCAGTACTAGTATAATTTTTTTATTCACTATTAAAACAAGTATCATGACTTTGATGACTTTGTTAACAGAAGTTGGTTTTTCCCACATGGGTGGAGCGATAGGTGCAGGTCTTGCAGCAATCGGAGCCGGTATTGGTATCGGACAGATTGGTAAAGGTGCTGTTGAAGCTATTGCCCGGCAACCGGAAGCATCCAATGACATTCGTGCAAACATGATCCTGACTGCTGCATTCGTAGAGGGTGTTGCCCTTTTCGCAGTTATCGCAGGTTTATTGGCTGTTCTTAAAACAGCTTAATTGCACAAAATCATTACTGCATCTAAAGCAAAGGGCGGAGGATGCAGTAATATTTTAAATTAATGTGTGATCGTAAAAATTATAAATCACAGATCATAAATCATAAATATCATGGATCTTTTATTACCGCATTTGGGATTAATTGTTTGGACAGTAATAGCCTTCCTGGTTGTACTGTTTATTTTAAAGAAATATGCATGGACTGCCATTCTGAAAGGATTGGATGACAGGGAAGCAAATATTGCAAGTTCTATCGCTACAGCCGATAAAGTAAGGGCTGAAATGGCTAACCTTAAAAGTGAGAATGAAGCTTTGTTAGTAGCTGCACGTGAAGAAAGAGCTACTATGTTGAAAGAAGCAAAAGAGATCAAGGATCAAATGATCAATGACGCAAAGGATGATGCAAAGCTGCAGGCAACTAAGATCATTACTGATGCACATGCTTCTATTCAAAACCAGAAAATGGCGGCATTAACCGATATCAAAAACGAAGTAGGTAAAATGGTTATTGAGATCAGCGAAAAAATATTAAGGAAAGAACTTGCCAACAAAGCAGAACAGGAGCATTACATTAAACAATTGGCTGAAGATATTAAACTAAACTAGCGCCTAACTATTAGCTACAAGCCACAAGCAAAAAGGCGCCAACCTAAAAGCTTTGACCAGCAGCTAACAGCTAACAGTTAAAAGCTAAAAGCTACGAAAATGAACAATCCAAGATTAGCAGGAAGATACGCAAAGAGTTTACTTGATCTGGCGATTGAGCAAAATCAACTGGATGTTGTATATGCTGATGTTAAATTATTAACGGCTATCATTAAAAGCAATCCTGATTTTGTATCGGTGCTTAAAAGCCCGGTCATCAATAATGATAAGAAAGAAAAGATCATTAATGCAGTTTTAAATGGAAGGATAAATACGACAACCGATCTGTTCATCCGTTTACTGATTCGCAAAACAAGGGAAAGCAACCTGCCTGAAATCGTAAAAGCTTTCTTAGAACAATACAATAAACTAAAAGATATTCATCACGTGAAAATCACTACGGCATTTCCATTAAGTGCTGAAGGTGAACAGGTGATCCTGAATAAAGTCCGCAGCAATTCTTCTATTCAGAATATAGAGTTGGAAACGTCGGTTGACGAAGCTATCATTGGGGGATTCAAATTGGAAGTAGGCGGTAAATTGGTAGATGCAAGTATTTTGAGAGACCTGAATGATGTGAAAAAGCAATTCAGGAGCAATGAATATATTCAACAGATCAGGTAAAAATTAAGAAATTTATTGTAACAGGCCCCGTAATTGTTACGGGGTTTTTTAATTTTTATTCATGTTGGAATCACGCTCTTATTTTTCGTTTTCTGACTTACGAATTTTGTGACCAACTTGATACATTTACCGGACAATTCCATCAACTTAATTATAAAAAAGATATGACAAATATTAAACAGCGCATCAGCAATTGCCTTTGACCTGATTCTCAGCCAGAATAAGTGGCAACACTTTGCACAAGTATCGTTAAAAATTCAAAGTGCGAAAGACTTGCTTCAGTTTAAGCTCAACAAACATCTTCCTGCAAAGTTAACAGCAACAACAGTGAAATTCAGGGTGCAACAAAACCAGGAGAATGCCACTGATTTACTAGTCAAAAAATCAGCGAATCATTGCCAACAAATACTTTTAGCTCATCAACAATCAACTCATAAACTCACAACTTTATTTTTATCCCTCCATTTACAATAAAACCCTCCGTATGATTCCATATATCGTCAAACGAAGGATCATTGTGCGGTAGGTTTACAACAGACTTATATTTACTCTGCCGCTGATCGGTAAAGTTTTCAAAATTGATGAAGACGGAGATCTTCCTGATTGTTTTTTCGGCCATGGCGCCAAACTCCCAAAATGATGGCACCTTTTTTCTGTTGTATAAATATTGATTGCCTGTTAAATAACCTTCAAGCCCCATCTTGAAATTGTTTTCTTTTTCATATATAAGTGTAAGATTAAGTTTATTGGCCGGCAATAACGGAAGAAATTGATTACCGGGTAAATAGCCTGCTTTGGCTTGTGTAAATGTATATCCTGCAAATAGCTTAAGGTCGTCTTTATAGATGAACTTTAGGTTTGTTTCAAAACCTTTGCTGTAAACATTTTTAGATGAATTGGAAAAGTAAAAATTGCCTGCCAGGTCATTTTGTAAAACCAGCGGATGATTGATAACGGTATAAAAGAACAATTGATTGATGCTCATCGACAGACCGTTCGTGACCTTTGTTTTGTAATTGATATCAGCTGTGAATCCAATACTTTTTTCAGCCATTACATTTTTCAGCGGCAACAGGTTTTGATATTGCATTGTTTCCGTTTGCTCAGTGAAAATTGTCGGGATTTTATATCCCAGTCCACCACCAATGCGGGACGATATTTTATTCGAGATGATAAACAAAGCCGAAGCACGTGGTAAAATAAAGGACTGATTTCTCTTGTAATTAATATTACTATACTGCACATGATCGAACCGTGCCCCTACTTCTATTTTAATATTATTGCTGATATCCCAACTGTCCTGGACATACAATCCGGTTGTAAATGATTTTGCATTCAAATTACTATCAACATTTATTGATTCCTGTTTGAATTTATCATACAACAAATTAACACCGGCAATAAGGGTGTGATTTTTCCTATACGCTATATAAGAAATATCAGTGAAACTATTTGTATTCGTACCCAAAAACCGGTAGTTAGGAATATTGATCTCACGTTTATAAAAGCCAAGGCTCTGTTTTAACTTAAAAATATTTTTGCCTGTATTCTTTTTTTCAAATTCCAGGATCGTCGTATTGCGGGTTGTAAGGTTCTCTTCAAAATAAGTATGATCATTGTTTCCCTGTTCTTTGATGACCAGCATGTCACCGCCTTTATTATTTCCTTTGGTAAAACTATTGCCGATCACTACTGTTGTTGTAGCAGTTGGATAAAAGAAAAGTTTAGGATTTATCGTAAAGCTGCGTGAACTTGGCAATTCTGAAAAATCATCTTTATCTACATCGTATGCATTTTGAAGATTAGCCAATGCTAAAAAACTGTAACCAAATTTTCCTTTTTTTTGCGACAAATATGTGCCCAGGTTTGTCTGTCCAACATTGGATTGATTGAGCATGAAATTATAGACTGGCTTTTCTGCCGGTAATCTCGAAATAAAATTGATCACACCCGCAATGGCGCCGCCACCATACAAGGTTGAAGCTGGTCCTTTGATCACTTCCACCTGTTTAAGATCCAATGGGGGTATTTCCATAATACTTAATCCGCTTGCAAAATTACCGAAGTTTGGATAGCCGTCTTTTAGTAATTGGGTGTACCTGCCATCCAACCCCTGAATTCGTATACTTGCGTTGGCAGATGTTGCAGATGTTTGCTGTACCTGTAACCCCGTACTTTCATGTAAAAGCATGGATACATTTGCAGGCCGCATATTATTTTTTTCATCCAGTTCTTCTCCATCAATTGTTTCGACCCTGGTAGGATTATTTCTGATGGTTCTGCCGGTTTTGGTAGATTGAATAACTACCCCGTCCAGATATTCTTCTTTTTCTGTTAATAGTATTTCTATTGGTTCTATTGTTGATAATGTAAAATAAAAACTGTCGGACAGGGTTTCATAACCTGTATGGCTGAATATGATGAGTTGTTTTCCTTCCGTGATATGGTTGATACTGATAATGATAATGCCTTTGTTATTTGATAACTGTGTTTTTTTCGTAGAATTCAATAACACCGTAACACTGCTTATTGGTTCGTTCGTTACTTTGTTTTTTATGATTGCTGTAAATGTATGTTGCCCATAACCAGCATGTATAATGAACATGAATATGAACATGATAAAGATTTTCTTCATTGGAGATGAATTAATTGATTAAACAAATGGCAGGTATGCCTTGATTGAAAAATTATTTAACAAACCAATTTAGGAGGTTGCCAGATTGTATGATTCGGATAACTGGTAAGCGCTTGCTTAAAAAAAGCAAATTTTTGTCTGTTAAAAAAAAGACAGTGCTGTGATTCGTGGACATCGTGTTTTAGGTAGAAGGCGGCACAGGGGCAGCAGGCGCATGCGCAGAATGGACTACAACTTTCCTCTTGCTGATCGTCCGCATTGTGTTGAACTTGTTTTAAATGGATCGCAGTTTTATTCGCTGCGGTTTCTTTACAAAGGCAGGGCGTACATGAAAGCGTAATAAGGTAGAAACTGAATAATATTGATAACCATTTCATCAGGTATGAAGATAGAAAGAATTCTTAGTTGAATGACAAGACAAGGTGATACATAAAAAAACTGTCCCGGGAACCGGGACAGTTTTTTTATAAAGAGATAATTAAATATTACCTGATAACAACTTTGCCGGAAGCGAGTCGTTTTCCATTAGCATCCATCAATACAACAAGGTAAACATCAGAAGCTGCATTTTCCATATTCACGTCCATTTTTGTATAAGGACTTGAGATGGCATAAGCTTTTGTATAAACCCTTGCACCTTTGCTATCGTAGACATTCAACGTACGTGCAGTTGAGGTAGAACTGAAATATCTAACCTGGAAGCTACCAGAACTTGGATTAGGATAGATAAACAATTGATTTGATTCAAGATAATCAACAGAAGCCTTGTTTGACATGCTGCTAGAACACCCTGTAACCAGGTCGGTCACGATCACTTCATAAGAACCAAAGTCATCAACACTTACAGCGAACTTATCTGAAGTTAACACAGGAACAGAAGAACCATCCCTGAACCATTGGTAACTGTAATTACTAACAGGGCTAACAGTTGTATAAAGGGTAGTCCTGATATAAGGCGTAGTATTCGAATAAGAAGCAGCAGTTAACACAACCACTGGTAAACTACGAACATCCAGCAATGCGCTGTTTGATGTAATAATACCACCGCAAGGTGCACCCGATGCATTCAGGCGATACCTGTTGCCATTCAGGCTTGTTCCTTGATTTGCAACAGTCAGTGTATTTGTATTTACGCCTGAATAAGGCCCTGAGTTTGTAAGATCAACCCATGGTCCACCATTCACACTTACCTGCCATTGGTAGCTGATTGAACTACCTGTTGCAGTTATGCTGAATACTGCTGCTGAACCAGAGCAACCTACTACATCGGTTGGTTGCGAGGTGAGCGTAACAGATGTATTTACACTTAAAGTAGCAACATTCGAATTTACTGAATTACAAGTGCCACTTGCAACATTTCGATATTGGTTGCCCGACATTGAAACTGTTGGAGTTAAAATAGTAAGTGTGTTGGTTGTATTCGCCGGAACTACATTTGCCCATGTTGCTCCACCATCTGTGCTTATTTGCCAGTTGTAAGCTAAGCCTGTTCCAATAGCAGCAGTTGTAAATGTAACATCAATTCCAGCACAAACACCAGCGCTTATTGGCTGAGTAGTAAATGAAACAGTTATATTCAATGAAAGTGTTGCAGCGTTTGACGTGGTGAGGACTGGAGAACAGGTTCCGCCAACCTGGCAATGATATTGATTGCCATTCATCGCAGCCGTTACTCCATTTAACGTAAGGGTTGCTGTGGTCACTGCCGGGGAAACGTTATTCCATGTTACGCCGCCATCAGTACTAACCTGCCAGTTATAAGTAACACCTGCACCTGTAGCAGTTACGCTGAACACAGCATTACCACCGGTACATCCACCAACGTTGGCAGGTTGTCCAGTGATTGTTGCCGGACTGTTAACGGTAAGCGTTACACAGTTTGATGTAGCAGGAGGTGTGCATGCTCCCGATGAAACAACGCAACGATAACCTGTACCAGCCATGGCGCCTGTAACCGCATTCGCAGTATAACTATTTGTGATAGCACCAACAATGTCAATCCATGTACCACCGGTACAACCAGCAGTATTTGATTGCCATTGGTAATTAAGTGTAGCACCCGAAGCAGCTACAGTGAATGTAGCATTTGCACCAACACAAACTGCTACATCAGCTGGCTGTGTAGTAACTGCAGGTGGGTTATTTACGCTTAATACAGCAGCATTTGAATTTACAGGAACTGCATTACAAGATATAGCCGCCTGGCAACGGTATTGATAACTGTTCATGGCCGCTGTAACACCTGTAACAGCCAATGTAGCTGTAGTAACTAGAGGCGTTACGTTATTCCAGGTAGCACCGTTGTCGGTACTAACCTGCCAGTTATAAGTTGGTCCTGTACCAGAAACGGTAATACTGAAATTAGCGGTATTGCCTACACAAACCGCTGTATTAGCAGGCTGAGCTGTAATTGAAATTGCGTTGTTTACGGTTAATGTAGCAGCAGTTGAATTGATCGCAACTGCAGTACAGGTACCGCTAACCTGAGAGCGGTATTGATAACCATTCATAGCCGCGGTTACACTACTAACTGTTAGTGTAGCTGCAGTAACTGCAGGCGTTACGTTGTTCCAGGTAACACCATTATCAGTACTAACCTGCCAGTTATAAGCAGCGCCGGTGCCGGTTGCTGTTACACTGAATGTTGCATTAGAACCAATACAAGCTGATGCATTTGCAGGTTGTGCGGTAATAGCGATCGTACTGTTGATCGTCAAAGTAGCAGCCGCTGAACTAACACCGGCAGCTGTACAAGCACCCGGGCCATTCAGAACGCACTGGTATTGGTTGTTATTCATAACTGCTGTTACGCCGGTCAAGGTAATTGTTGAGGTAGTGTTCGAAGGAACCACATTGTTCCAGGTAACACCGCCATCTGTACTAACCTGCCAGTTATAGGTAAGGCTTGGGCCGGTTGCAGTAATGCTGAAAGTTGTATTTGCTCCTGCACAAGCGGTTGCACTCGCTGGTTGCGTAGTGATTGAAATACCACCTGTTGTTACAGTTAAAGTAGCAGCACTTGAATTTATAGTAGTAGAAGGGCAGCCACCTGTAACCTGGGAACGGTATTGATTATTGTTCATTGCAGCAGTGATGCCGGTTATTGTAAGCGTAGTAGTTGTGTTTACCGGGCTAACGTTAGTCCAGGTAATACCACCGTCTACACTTAATTGCCAGTTGTAGGTGTTAGTTCCGGCTGCGGCGATCGTGAAAGTAACATTCGTACCTACACAACCTGATGCGTTAGCTGGTTGTGATGTTATGTTTGCAGTTGATGAAGTTACTGATAGCGTTGCAACATCAGACGTAACGTTCGTACCTGCACAACCTGCACTAAGCAGACAGCGGTATTTGTTGTTATTCATTCCTACAGTTACACCGGTTATTGTAAGGGTTGGAGTTGTAGCAGCAGGAACTACGTTGTTCCAGGTAACACCATTATCTACACTTACCTGCCATACATAAGCAGGGAAATCAGTAACAGGATTAGTAACTGTGAATGTAGCATTCAATCCTGCACAGATACTGACGTTAGCCGGTTGTGAACTAATAGTAGGTGTAGGCGGAAGTGCGCTGGATGCTGTTTGATCTGAAGCACTGCCAGAACTTCCCTGATTGGCACCATATCCCATTCCTCTTTTTGCAAAGGCTGTCCACAAAGCACATAGGTGTGCGCCTGCATATATATTCTGATCAGCTTTTAGAATCGCATTTCTTGCATCGATGAACCCAGGGCTGCAAGGTTGTAATCTCATGCCTTCAATTTCTAATTTCATTGCAACTGAATTACCACCCGTGCCATTTGCATTGAATATATTTGGATTTATAGAACCAGTTGACTGGATAAGTTGCCATGTCATTTCCCATAGAGCCATACACCATACTTCACCGATATTATGAACTTCTGTTCCAATAGGAGCAACACCAAGACTTGCATATGTCAATGGGTTAATGGCAAGATCTGTAGAATATGGATAGTTACGAATACCTGCGCCGTTTGAGGGTTGTCCGAAAGCATATGTTCCCACAGGGTGGGCCAAAGCCCCATCCGTTAATTGTGCGGCTGCCCAGTTAGTGGTCATCATCAGGGCCTGGTAATCACTCCAGCCTTCACCACCTTGTTCTGCATTTTGCAGGCAACTTGAATTAGCAGGTCCGCCTGTTAAACGGGTAGAAATACCATGACCATATTCATGACAAACGATACCATTATCTACGTCACCATCTAAATTCGGTGCTCCCTTGAGGGTAACGTTTAAGCCAGCCAAATTCGAGGCAAAAAGCGCTCCGTTTACATCTGATATCATTACTGCAGGTATCGTAATGGTGTTATCAGTACCACCCATGGTAATAGGTGCACCAGCTACATTATTTATCATTATCACAGCAACTGCACCAGCTAATTCTGCCTGTTTTACTTTCACAGTAAAATTACAATTGCCTCTCGTGATCAGGGCGATCTTACCCGTTACACTTGTTGTGGTATTTCCGGTACAGGCTTCATGTGTACCAGTTGCATCAGTAAACCATACAACATCTGCTGTAATTGGTCCTACCGCAGAAAGTTTATTATTGGTACTAAATCCACTTTCAATGGCAGTGTAATTACCTGCAATTGCAGGAGGAGCATTTACCACCAGGGTAAGAGGCCCCGGATTCCATAAGTACATCTGCATCCTTGACCTGGTACCATCTACCGGAGTACTAAAGTTTGCGTTATTAGTACCGCCTCCATCCTGCGCCTCAGCCTGTACATAATCATTCCCATTTCCGCCCCTGCCTATATTATCTGTTTGGAAGTTACCGGATACTTCGTTGAATCCATATTGATAAAAAACATCGTGCATTAAATTGTTCCAATAAAACAGGTTATTTAAAGCAAATTTTTTGTTTGTAACTGTAGTTGGCTGTACAGTATAATTAGGGGTCTGTGTAAAAGTTAAAGACGGGATCGCTGAAGTTGACGTGTCGGGCCAGTTGATAGTTGCATTGGGCGCATTCAGGTCGCCCGCATCCAGGTAAGAAAAAACGTTGTTTCCCCTGGTAATATTATAATTCGTTGTTCCGTCAAAATGCCATCCATTGGTAATGGCATTATTGCCCGGGCCTGATAATAACCATGGACTGGCAACAATAGCGGCTGCTGCGAAATTCGGGCTTTCTGCAGGAAATGGTATTACCTGATAGGAAGCACTGGTTACAGTTGGCGGTAAAAATGTGCTCGTTTGTTTGGTAAAGTCACCAGAAGCATGGGTAACAGTTTTAGCTTTTTTCTTTTCTGTTATGATCGATAGGAAATCCAGGTGATTTTGCGGTGATTCATAAACGGTCATGTTTACTTTATCAATCACAGTTCCGGTCAATGCATCAACATGAATATTCCACCAATCAGGCTTACCTGCCGGTACTACCTGTACTTCCCAAATAAGCTTAACTGATTTTTGAATCCCATTCTCGTAAACAGGCATCCACATTAATTCTGTTGTTACATTTTCAGTAACACCTGCCACAACACCAAAATCAAGTTTCCTTCCATTATCTAATGTATTAATAAGCGGCAGGTTTACCGGCATTGCAACTTTACTTTCTGCAAAAGCCGACCTGATCGCACCTGCCGGGATAATGCTTGGATTGACAGACTGAAAGTTGGTCTTTTTGTCCATATCAGTTAAAAGAGAACCTGCATTAGAAATTACTTTTCCATCCTTAAAGGCCAGCACCAGCATTTGGTTGTAAACCGGCAAGCCGTTATAGGTTTGAAGAAGGTAAACCATCTGCGTTCCGGCAACTTCATTAAAGTAAGTGCTGCTAACCTTCAGGTTTGGTAATTGCTCGGGCGATAAGCCAATAGCTGTGGCATTTTTGCTTACAAGCTGCAGCGCTTTGCTGTTATCAGCGTCTTGTGCATTTGTAAGAAAAACGAAAAACAAAAAAGAAATTAAAAGGAGAATTCTTTTCATAATGTCCTTGTTAAATGTTTAGATAATAGATAGCGATCGCTACTGTTTGAGGTTTTATTAAAAATTAAGATGAATGAGTATTAATTACACCCGGAAATTTTCTGTTGTTTATCAGCATATTAATCAGTCAGTTGTTTGTTCAATACGTTCGGGAGAAGAAACACAACTTTATTGCTTTTTGAAAACCCGCTCGTTCTGGTAATTAAAAACAGAAAATTGAAGGCGGAAATTACATTATTTTTTTCAAAAAAGGCCTCTCTGTTGAAATAGGTTTAAAATAAAATTTCTGGTATGCCTGCCATAAAATGTTACTTACCCTTTTATTAGTACTCAACTTGTTTATTAGCACCCAACTTGCTCCTGCTGTTAATATTGTACCGATAAAAACTTTAATACTGCGATCATCTAAAGCTGGGAATGACCTGTATTTCTTTTAAAAGACCCTGTTTTTTTTGCCATTCCGGCTGCCTTCCCCTACCTTTGCAGCCGATTTTAAAAAGGTTGACAGGCAATAGGTTTACAAGTGTAAATCTGCTTTCAACCGGGCAACTTTTCAACTGATCAACTTAAAACTATGGTAGAAATTAAACCAGACGAGATTTCGGCGATACTCCGCCAGCAATTAAGTAATTTTAATGCAGGTGCAAGTTTAGAAGAAGTAGGAACTGTATTACAGGTGGGTGATGGTATTGCCCGTGTATATGGTTTAAGAAATGTTCGTTCAGGCGAACTGGTAGAGTTTGATAACGGTGTAAAAGCAATCGCCCTCAACCTGGAGGAAGATAATGTGGGTGTAGTTTTGATGGGTGACAGTACTGGAATTAAAGAAGGTGATAAAGTTAAACGTACCGGACAGATCGCTTCTATTAAAGTAGGAGAAGGCATGAGCGGCCGTGTTATCAATACATTAGGACAACCGATTGATGGCAAGGGCCCTCTCAAAGGCGAACTATATGAAATGCCATTGGAGCGTAAAGCACCCGGGGTAATTTTCCGGGAACCTGTTAAAGAACCATTGCAGACAGGTATTAAAGCAATTGATGCAATGATACCGATCGGTCGTGGACAGCGTGAGTTGATCATCGGTGACCGCCAGACAGGTAAAACTGCAATCGCAGTTGATACAATCATCAATCAAAAAGAATTTTATGCTGCCGGCAAACCGGTTTATTGTATATATGTAGCGATCGGACAAAAAGCATCTACCATTGCAGGTATCATGAAAACCCTGGAAGAATATGGTGCAATGGCCTATACAACAATTGTAGCTGCGTCTGCATCAGATCCGGCTCCTTTACAGTTCTATGCTCCATTTGCGGGTGCTGCCATAGGTGAATTCTTCAGGGACACCGGCCGTCCTGCACTGATCATTTATGATGATCTTTCTAAACAGGCGGTGGCTTATCGTGAGGTATCATTGTTGCTTCGTCGTCCACCCGGTCGTGAGGCTTATCCTGGTGATGTGTTTTATTTGCATAGCCGTTTGTTGGAAAGGGCCGCGAAAGTGGTATCTAAAGATGAGATCGCACAGCAGATGAATGACCTTCCGCAATCTATCAAGCACCTGGTAAAAGGAGGAGGTTCATTAACGGCATTGCCAATCATTGAAACGCAGGCGGGTGACGTATCGGCATATATTCCAACAAATGTAATTTCTATCACCGACGGGCAGATATTCCTGGAAGGTAACCTGTTTAATGCAGGTATCCGCCCGGCTATTAACGTAGGTATCTCTGTGAGTCGTGTGGGTGGTAATGCACAGATCAAATCGATGAAAAAAGTGGCTGGTACACTTAAACTCGATCAGGCCCTTTACCGTGAACTTGAAGCGTTCTCTAAATTTGGTGGTGACCTTGATGCTGCAACAAAGAACGTAATTGATAAAGGAGCCCGTAACGTGGAGATCCTGAAGCAGGCACAATACTCTCCATATACTGTAGAAAAGCAGGTAGCAATGATCTACTTAGGTACACAGGGATTGTTGAAGAATGTTGCTGTTAATAATGTGAAAGCTTTTGAAGAACATTTCCTGATGGAAATGGAAAGCAAACATCCCGAGATCCTGGCAGAATTCAAAAAAGGGAATTTGCCTGAAGATGGTCTCAAAAAAATGACAGAGCTGGCAAATGGTTTGATCGCTCAATACAAATAATAATAATCTATAACGATATAAGAAAGGCTGCTATCCTAAGATAACAGCCTTTTTTATATATACATATCCATATTGGCATGAAGATGAACAATATTCATAATTATCGAATATGTTCCATTGGCATTTATTGCTGTCGATCATTATTTTCAGATTTGTGTCGGATCCGTGCAGCCAAAGTCCTGTTTCCTTATCAGTTAGTTTGCTATTTTGTCAGGGATTTTCTTGGGAATGCTTTTTGCAATTCCTGTGGAAATATTTAATAGAAAATGACAATTGGTATTATCGCAGTATCTGTAATTTTTATGGTCCTCGGTATGATCGTTCAGTACCGGCTTAAAAGTAAATTTGAGCAATATAGCAAAGAGCCTACCAGTAGCGGACTAAGTGGTAAGGAAGTTGCGCAGAAAATGCTTAGGGATAATGGAATCTATGATGTACAGGTAGTTTCTGTACCCGGTAGTTTATCTGATCATTATAACCCTGCTAACAAAACAGTGAATCTTAGTGCTGAAGTATATGATGGCAGGAATATTGCCGCAGCAGCCGTTGCTGCCCACGAATGCGGCCATGCGGTTCAACATGCAACAGCTTATTCTATGCTCACGCTTCGTAGCAAAATTGTACCCGCAGTTCAGATCAGCAGCACACTTTCACAATGGGTAATTATTGCAGGGTTAGGGTTTATGGGTTTTGGTGGCGGCAATCCCACAATCCTGTTAGTTGGTATCATATTATTTGCAGTCACTACTTTATTCTCAATCATTACACTGCCGGTAGAGTTTGATGCATCTTCACGGGCACTTGCCTGGCTTGACAATGCAAGGATAACCACCACAGCTGAAAAGGAAAATGCAAAAGACGCATTGAAGTGGGCAGCCCTGACCTATGTTGTTGCTGCGCTAGCGTCTATTGCAATGTTAGTTCAATATATCCTGATCTACCAGGGAAGAAGTCGTGACTAATTGTATAGATAAATAAGAAAGTAAGAAAGTTTGGTGATGTATTAATTTATGGAATAATTTTTCTTCCTGTAAATTGTAACTCATCTCACTCAACTATATTTGCTCATCATATAATTTTTATAAAATGGATTTTGGAAAAGAGTTTGAAAAATATGCTGTAAAGCACAAAGGGATCAGTAGTAATACATTGCATGGATATGTTAACCACAATGTAACCAACCTTACCCCCAACATTATTGAGGAACGGCCGATGAATGTAGCTGTAATGGATGTATACAGCCGGTTGATGATGGACAGGATCATTTTCCTGGGATATCCCATCAATGATGAAGTGGCCAATATTGTTACTGCACAGTTATTGTTTCTGGAAAGTACAGATCGTACAAGAGATATACAGATGTATATTAATTGTCCCGGAGGTAGTGTATATGCAGGACTTGGTATGTATGATACCATGCAGTTCATTACACCAGATATTGCTACCATCTGTACAGGCATGGCAGCCAGTATGGGGCAGATCTTGATGTGTGCCGGTACCAAAGGAAAAAGAACTGCGCTTAGGCATAGCCGCATTATGATGCACCAGCCAAGCGGTGGAGCATCCGGCCAGGCAAGCGACGTTGAAATAACGGTTAAAGAAATCATTAAGTTAAAGCAGGAATTGTATGCCATTACTGCTCAGCATAGCGGACAAACGATCGAAAAAGTGGCATTAGATTCACATCGTGACCTTTGGATGACATCTAACGAAGCAAAGGAATACGGATTGATCGATGAAGTGTTAACCACTAATCCAAGAAAAGGAAAGAAGGATTAAGAGATCAACGAATAAAAAAGCAATAAAATACTAATTACAAAATAATTTACTAAAATGAATCTATACAGTAAGAATATTCGTTTTGAAGACGAAGACGATGAACCAAAAGCAACACCGGAAAATCCAATGGAAAAGATGATGGCAGGCTGGCAGTTCGACAAGAAATTTATTGAACAGCGCAAGATATTTCTTTGGGGTGTTGTAGATGATAAATCTGCCAGGGATATTACCGACAGGTTGATGTACCTCGAAGCGATTGACCCGGGTAAAGAAATTACTTTTTATATAAACAGTCCCGGAGGTGTAGTCACAAGTGGTATGGTCATTTATGATACAATGCAGATGATTTCTTCACCTGTAAGTACTATCTGCATGGGTATGGCAGCCAGTATGGGTTCGATCCTGTTAAGTGGTGGTGCCAAAGGTAAACGCTCAATTTTTCCTAATGGAGAAGTGATGATACACCAGCCAAGTGGCGGCGGCCGTGGTGTAAGCGCCGACCTGGAAATTATGGCTATTCAAATGCAAAAAGTGAAAGAATTGGGTGCAGATATCCTTGCAAAGAATTGTGGAAAAACAAGGGATCAGATTATGAAAGACTTTGACCGAGATTATTGGATGGATGCGAAAGAATCCCTTGCCTATGGCATTGTTGACCAGATTGTTGATAAATTATAGTCAAAAAATCGATATTTTAATAATCTCCCGATATAATAAATACCTGTTTGTACAGTTATATGGGTAATAATCCTGAAATGGAGAGCATTATTATACCTTAATATTGTTATAACAATTCAATTTCTCAAGGTTTACTACCTTTGACATTGGTATGGATTAATTAGTTTTTCGTTCCCAACCAATAAATTAAAAACATGGCTAAACAACAGATATTACATTGTTCATTTTGTGGAAGAAGCCGTGATGAGGTTAAAATACTTATTGCAGGTCAGGATGGTCATATTTGTGAAAACTGTGTAGAACATGCCCAGGACATCATATCACAGGAATTAACCAACGGAGCAGATCAGAAAAATGCTACAACAACCGCTCATAAGCTTACGGTAAAAAAACCCATCGAGATAAAAAAATTTCTCGATGAATATGTTATTGGGCAGAATGACGCAAAAAAGATACTGGCAGTAGCAGTTTACAATCACTACAAGCGACTGAACCAGAAAATCGAAAATGATGTTGAAATTGAAAAAAGCAATATCATTATGGTTGGCGAAACAGGAACCGGTAAAACATTGCTTGCAAAATCAATTGCACGCATGCTCAATGTTCCATTCGCTATTGTAGATGCAACGGTGTTTACAGAAGCTGGTTATGTTGGTGAAGATGTAGAAAGTATGCTTACACGTTTACTGCAATCCTGCAATTACGATGTAACCGCTGCAGAACGAGGTATTGTATATATTGATGAAATAGATAAAATTGCCCGTAAAAGCGATAACCCTTCTATAACCCGTGACGTAAGCGGGGAAGGTGTTCAGCAGGGTTTACTTAAATTGCTGGAAGGTAGCGAAGTACTGGTTCCGCCACAGGGAGGTCGCAAGCATCCGGAGCAGAAGCTGATCAAAGTAAATACACAGAATATATTATTTATCTGTGGAGGTGCATTCGATGGTATCGACCGCATTATTGCCAGGCGTGTAAATACCAACGCTATCGGTTTCAATGTAAATAAGGAACTGCAGGAATACCAGCACAACAACCTGTTGCAATTCATTAATTCGGTTGATCTGAAACATTTTGGATTGATACCTGAATTATTGGGCCGTTTGCCTGTTGTTACATATCTGAATCCATTAGATGCAGAAACACTGCGTAGCATTTTAACCGAACCTAAGAATGCTTTGATAAAACAGTTTACCAGGCTATTCGAAATAGAAGGTATCAGCCTCACATTTGAACCGGCTGTATTTGATTTTATGGTGGAAAAAGCGCTGGAGTACAAACTGGGAGCCCGTGGATTACGCAGTATTTGTGAGGGTATCCTTACAGACGCCATGTATGAATTACCATCTCAAAAAGTAAAAAGCTTTGAAGTAACCCTGGAATACGCACAACGCAAATTCAACACTACTAAGTTAAGCATGCTGAAAGTGGCATAAAAATCTGAAAATTACTCAATTTGGAAATTTGGAGATTGAAAGTCTCCAATTTTTTTTTAGCCCATATGATAACTTTCCCATTGAAAAGTCTCCAAATTTTCAAATCTCCAAATTCTTTTCATATCATTTTAGGTGGTTGATTTATTTCAATTTATTTTCGCCCTGTATTAAAAAATACAGCCAACCCGCTGGTGGCTGTTTTCACGGGCGTGATAATATTAAATACGAAATATTAAATCTTACATAAACAATGGTTGACGTAATTCTTGGTTTACAATGGGGCGATGAAGGCAAAGGAAAAATAGTTGATTTTTTTGCAAAAAATTATGATGTGATTGCCAGGTTCCAGGGAGGACCGAATGCAGGTCATACACTGTATGTAAATGATAAAAAAATTGTACTTCACCAGATACCAAGCGGCATTTTTCATGAAGAAAAAGTGAATCTCATCGGGAATGGCGTTGTATTGGATCCGATTACATTAAAGAAAGAATGCGACGATGTTGCGGCCATGGGAGTTGATTATAAAAAAAATCTTTTCATCAGCGAACGTACACATTTGATACTTCCTACTCACAGGGCGCTCGACAAGGCAAGTGAACTTTCAAAAGGAAATGATAAGATAGGAAGCACACTGAAAGGCATTGGTCCTGCTTACATGGATAAAACAGGAAGAAATGGTTTAAGAGTTGGAGATCTGCTCGACAAAAACTTTACTACACAATACATCAAGCTAAGGATGAAGCACCAACGCCTGCTTGATAATTTTAATTTCACAGAAGATATTTCCAACTGGGAAGAAGAATTTTTTGAAGCGCTTGAATTCTTAAAAGAATTCAAGATCGTTAACGGGGAATATTTTATCAATGAAAAAATAAGCAGTGGAAAAAAAGTATTGGCAGAAGGCGCACAGGGAAGTATGCTGGATGTTGATTTTGGAACTTTTCCATTCGTTACAAGCAGCAGTACCATATCAGCAGGTGTCTGTTCTGGTTTAGGTATCGCCCCACAGAAGATCAAAGAAGTAATAGGAATAACAAAGGCTTACTGTACCAGGGTGGGAGGCGGCCCGTTCCCAACTGAATTGTTAGATGCTACCGGCGATTTCCTGCGCAATACAGGGAACGAATTCGGAAGTACAACAGGAAGACCACGCCGTTGCGGCTGGATAGATCTTGTTGCATTGCAGTTTGCCTGTATGATAAACGGTGTTACGCAGATTGTAATGACCAAGGCTGATATTTTAGATGGATTGGATGAATTAAAAGTTTGCAAAGGCTACAACGTGAACGGCGAAGAAAAAAATTACGTTCCATTCCAGATGAACAGGGTAAATATAGAGCCAAGTTATCAATCGTTTGAAGGATGGAAAGCAGCGGTTTCAAAAATAGACAGTTATGAAGGGTTGCCTGATAAGATGAAAACTTATATTAATTATTTAAATGATTTTTTAAAAGTGCCAGTAAAATACATTAGCAATGGCCCTGGCAGAGAACAAATAATAAGTGCTTAAAAAAAAATAAAAAAAAGTCCCGAAATATTTGGCTAATTGAAAAACTCGTGGAAATTTTACAACATTAATCCTAGTTTAATATGACATCGAAATCTGATAACTCAAAAAAGGCAGCTGGAAAAAAAGATCCGGCAGAAAAAACCGATCCGGTAAAGAAATCTTCAGCTAAATCTAAATCAGATGATGACGATGATGATCTGGATGACGAAGAAGAAATGAACGCAAAGTCGTCAAAAACGAAAAAAGCATCTAAGAAATCAGATGACGATGACGATGATGATGATGTTGAAGTAGACGATGATTGGGAAAAAGGGGAAGAAGATGATAATTGGGATCCCGATTTTGATGAGTTCGATGTGCCTAAGTCTGCCAGTAAGAAGCCAGGGGCAAAGAAGCCTGCTAAAGACGAAGATGATTTTAAGGTAGATGATGATTTCAAGGAAATGGATCTTTTCAATGACATCGACGATGATGACGATGATGATTTTTAATTTAATAAGTGAGAACTAACAACTTAAACTTTGCAATAAAAGATAGCATAGCTTTCAAAACAAAAATGTTGAATTGGTGTACCCGGTTCAACATTTTTTGTTTTTTAGATAACAACAGTTACGAATTTGAGGAACCCGGCTTCGAATGCATACTGGCTGCAGGCTGCAAACAGTCGGTTTCGCTTAACGGGGGAGAAGCATTACAGGCATTACAAGGCTTTTCTGATAAGAGCAAAGATTGGCTCTTCGGCCACTTCGGATACGAACTCTTAAGCCAAAGCAATACACATACTTCTCATACAAATGAAGTTGAATTTGGAGACGGATTTTTTTTTACACCTGAAGTACTTATACGGCTGAAACAAAACATGGTTGAGATCCAATGTATCGATGATGACCCAACATGTATATATAATGAGATCCATCAGCAGCCATCCTTTATAAAAAAAAGATCAGCAGGCAATATCGATCTTAAAACCGGCATAACTGCAACGGAATATAAGGAAATACTTGGTTCATTAAAGAAACATATACTTCGTGGCGATTGCTATGAAATAAATTTCTGCCAGTCATTCTATGTAAATGATATTACGATAGATCCTTTGTTCTTTTATCAAAAACTTTCTGCTATCTCGCCCAACCCCTTCGGTGCATTTTATAAATTAAATGATAAATATTGCTTGTGTGCAAGCCCGGAACGATTTTTAAAAAAGAAAGATTCCACCCTTATTTCACAACCCATTAAAGGCACCAGCAAACGAGATATTACCGATTCTTCCATGGATATCGCCAACAGGCATTACCTGCTCAACAGCGATAAGGAAAAGACAGAGAATGTAATGGTGGTAGACCTCGTAAGAAACGATATGAGCAAAGTATGCCGGGCAGGTACGGTACATGTGAAAGAATTGTTCGGTATCTATAGTTTTCCGCAGGTGCATCAAATGATCAGTACGATAGCAGGAGAAGTAGATCCTGAAATTGCCTGGACGAATATTATCAAAGCATGCTTCCCCATGGGATCTATGACCGGGGCACCCAAGAAAAAAGTAATTGAACTGATAGAACGTTATGAGCAATTTCCACGCGGACTTTTTTCCGGATCAATTGGCTATATAGATCCTGCGGGAGATTTTGATTTTAATGTAGTGATCCGAAGCCTCATGTATGATGAAACAAAAAAGTTGGTAAGCTTTAAAGCAGGCGGTGGCATCACGTTCAACAGTGATGTGGATGAAGAATACGAAGAAAGCTTATTGAAAGTAGCTGCTATTATAAAAGTACTAAAGGATGAATAAGCAAAAGGGCGCCCGGCAAACTGCGTCATGGTAAAATTATCCGAAAATGTTTGAGTCTTTGAATTTTTTTGCGATAAATAAATCGTAGCCAAGCACCTTGCATAAACAAATCTATAAAAGAATTCATAGATTATACAGCATAGATCTCACAGCAAACATTACCTCTTCCTGTTCTTCTTCTTCATCACAGGGTAAACTGTTTTATTATTCGGTATATCAGCATCACCCAATAACAACTGCACGCATTCATTCAATATCTGGTATTTAGTGGCCAGGAACAATTGCATCTTATCAGCAGGTAAAATAAGATCGTACTGGCCGTTCGCAGAAAGTTTATTGTCAAAATCAGGGTTGTAGCGGTTGAATTGAACGATATCAAGACTTAAATTTTTTGCAATAACAACAGAATTGAATTTTCCCGAAATGGTTTGTGTTTCTGCCTGCTCAATCTCTTCGGCAGTCAGCGAAGGCTTATTATGATAAGAATTACCAGCACCGCCTGTTGTACTAAAAATGCCATTGCTGTTCAACGTTGTTGCACCGTTATTGGTTTCCATTATATAATGGGTAGCAATAAATTTTTTCACATGGTTGCGGCTTTCTTCCGGCAGGTAGTATTGCAGCGCCCAAAAATCTTTGCTGCCACTTCTTTTCATAGCATCATAAACTCGCCCCGGTCCGCCATTGTATGCAGCAATCACCAGCAGCCAGTCGTGCATTTGTTTGTACAGGGTAAGCAGGTAACGTGCAGCTGCATGCGTACTTTTTATATAGTCCCTGCGCTCATCGGCAACACTGGTAACGATCAAGCCATAATCCCTCGCAGTATATGGCATGAATTGCCATGGCCCGCCTGCCCCAACCCAACTGGTAGCACCCGTATTTAAATTGCTTTCAATTACAGCCAGGTATTTTAATTCTTTTGGTAGCCCGTATTGAGCGAAAATATTATCTATAAGGTTAAAATAAGGCATGCCCCAGGTTTTCATTTTTACCAGGCCGGCGGAATGTACACGCAAATAATCCTGCATAAAATTTTCGGCATATGGATTTACCTGAGATGAGTAAGGTAATGAGGGATTGTAGGAGTATTTTGAGAACAGGTTCTTAAAACCATATTTAGTGAGCGTGCTCAGGTATTGTACTTTTTCCTTTTGAGGCGCCTGCCTTTGTTTGATGATATCGTCAATAGCAGCATCTTCTTCCACAAGGTCTTCTTTCGAAGTGTCCTGTGATTGTTGAAAATTATTTTGCATACTGTTCCCTGCGTTGGCGTTGAACAAGAGAAAACAACCGGTAATTATACAAAATATTTTTTTCATTCAATTTAGGTTATACGGCTTCCGTGCTGAGTTGCATCAGTTCGGCTGAAATCCTTAGTAAAGTTAATTCATCCATCTTGTTTGTCATAACCTGCATGCCAAAAGGCAATCCGTTGCTATGTTTGAACAAGGGAATTGAAATGGCGGGAATTCCCGTTAGGTTAGCAAAAACGGTAAAGATATCAGCCAGGTAAACTGCTATCGGATCCTTATCCTTGTCTCCGATCTTATAGGCTGTGGTTGGGGCTGTTGGTAATATAACAGCATTATACTTGCTGAAAACCAGTGAAATATTATCGACTAACATCTTTCTCACCTGTTGGGCCTTATTGTAATAAGCATCGTAGTAACCCGAGCTCAAAACAAAAGTGCCCAACATGATCCTTCTTTTTACTTCCGGGCCAAATCCTTCGCTCCGGTTTTGCAGGTAAAAAGATGTTAAATCTTTTGCAGGTACATTGCTCTGATAGCCATACCGGATTCCATCATACCTCGATAGGTTGCTACTGGCTTCTGCCGTGGTGAGTACATAATAAGCTGGTACGATGTAATCAAGCAGATCGAAATCAATCTCATCTACTGCATGGCCCATTGCCCTGAGTTTGTCAACCATATCAATAATTTTGGAACCAATTTCCTTATCCAGTGATGGGTGTAAAACCATTTGCTTAAAAAAACAGAAGCGGTATTTTTTGTTTTCAGCATTACTACGATTATCGAAAGCCACTTTTTCATTGATTGTATTCATGGTACTGTCATACGCATCCGCTTTACTCATTACCTCCAGCATTACCGCCACATCGCTGATCGTTTTACCGAATATGCCAATCTGGTCGAAAGAAGAAGCGTATGCGATTAGGCCATAGCGGGATATAGTGCCATAACCTGGTTTTAATCCAACAATACCACAGAAATCTGCTGGCTGCCTTACAGAGCCACCAGTATCGCTGCCGAGGCTAACCATACACATCTCTGCCTGAACAGCTACCGCACTACCCCCCGACGAACCTCCCGGAACCAGGTTATCGCCAATTGCATTCAATACCGGGCCATATGCAGAATTTTCATTGCTGCTACCCATAGCGAACTCATCACAGTTGCAGGAGCCGATGATAATGGCATCTTCATCCAATAATAATTGAATAGCGGTAGCATTATAGAGCGAGATAAAGTCTTTTAGAATTCTGGAGGCCGCAGTAACATGGTGGTCCTTGTGACAGATGACATCTTTAATTGCCATTACAACCCCATGCAGTTTTTTAAGGGGTTCACCGGTGTTTCTTTTTGCATCCAGCGCTGCCGCTTTTTCCAGTGCTTCGGCAGAATACACTTCTACAAATGCATTCAGTTTTTTTTGCTGGCTGATTTTATCCAGGTAGAATTGTACGGCAGTTACGCAATTTGTTTTTTCTTCCAGCAGGTCGCTGTGATATTGCGCTATGCTTTTGTAACGAAACATGAGGTATAAACAGTTATTTTTATTATGAAACCAGCCGAAGTATGCTACTCAACATGGGTTGGTTTGCACACTTCGGCTGATAATAATGTTGTGACCTATTTATTGAGATACCTGTTGCTTATTTGCATCCTTGTCTTTCATACCCTCTTCGATCTCGTTCTTTACATTAGACTTGGCATCATTGAACTCACGGATACCACGGCCAACGCCTCTCATCAGCTCTGGTATCTTCTTTCCGCCAAACATTAATAAAACAACCAGAATTATAAGTATCCATTCGCTGCCACCCGGCATCGATAGCAGGAATATTGAATTTAAATTTGTAGGTATCATAATGTTGATTTGAGATGTAAAGATATAAATTTTTTAACCAGCCGGGGGGTGATATTTTCAACAATGACTGGTTTAACTGCGACTTAACTAACTTATTGGCTTCAGAAAAAAATTAGCGGATGTATTTGCCGCATCGCGATTTCCCATTTGCCGCTTCATAAGGAGAAATGCCGCGGGCGCAGGAAATGCAATAAAGGCTTACAAATGCCAGCATCAATAAAAAAAAGATGTTCCTTCTCATGGTTAAATAAGTTTACTGTTTAAAAATGTTGTCCCTAAAATTGAGAAGTAATTTTTTTTCAGCGGCATTGAGGTTAAAAGGAGGTAAAAATATAAAAATTATTTACAAAGAAGAATTTGTAATAATAAAAAAGCGGAAACAATAAATTTCCGCTTCTAATCAATGCTTTATAGATATGATTATGATTTATCTTTTTTTGTTTTAGTACCAACAGCCATTCTTTTTTCTTTGATCCTGGCACTTTTACCGCTCCTTTCACGCAGGAAGTAAAGTTTAGCACGCCTTACACGGCCTACTTTATTTAATACGATACTTTCAATGTTTGGAGAAAACACAGGGAACAAACGTTCAACGCCTACACCATCACTCATTTTACGCACGGTAAAAGTAGCGGTGGAACCGGTACCCTGACGCTTGATCACATCGCCCTTAAAACTCTGGATACGTTCTTTGCTACCCTCAACGATCCTGTAATTAACGGTTATGTTATCTCCTGCTTTGAATGTTGGAAGCGTTGGTTTTGTTGTCAACTGCTCATGAACAAATGCTATTGCGTTCATATCTAATTATTTTTAACGGACGGCAAAGGTAAGGGGAAAAGTTTGAAGTTTGAAGTTTAAAGTTGAAAAAGTTGAAAAGGATGACATCTTTTTTCACTACCTCGCAATATTCACAGCCCTTTTCTCCCTGATCACCGTAACTTTTATTTGTCCCGGGAAGGTCATCTCTTCCTGAATCTTCTGTGCTATTTCAAAACTCAGTTTATCGCTGTCGGCATCTGAAACTTTGTCAGCCTCAACAATTACCCTTAATTCACGGCCGGCCTGTATAGCATAAGCTTTTTCTACGCCTGCATACGCCAATGCCAGGTTTTCAAGGTCTTTAATACGCTGGATATACTGCTGCATGATCTCACGCCTTGCTCCCGGCCTTGCACCGCTGATGGCATCACAAGCCTGGATAATAGGAGAGATCACATACTGCATTTCCATTTCATCATGGTGGGCGCCGATCGCATTTACTACGGCCGGGTTCTCACCATATTTTTCTGCCAGTTTAGCCCCGAGTAAGGCATGGCTTAATTCTGTTTCTTCATCTGGAACCTTACCAATATCATGCAGTAAACCCGCACGCTTAGCCAATTTGGGGTTCATGCCAAGTTCAGATGCCATGATGCTGCAAAGATTCGCTGTTTCACGGCTATGCATCAACAGGTTTTGTCCGTAAGAAGAGCGGAAACGCATCCTACCTACCATTCTCACCAATTCCTTGTGTAAACCATGTATACCTAATTCAATAACTGTACGCTCGCCAATCTCCATTACCTGGTCTTCGAGCTGGCGCTTAGTTTTTTCAACTACTTCCTCAATACGGGCCGGGTGAATACGACCGTCGGTAACCAGTCTTTGTAAAGAAAGGCGTGCAACTTCCCTGCGCAATGGATCGAATGATGACAGCACGATCGCTTCCGGTGTATCATCAACGATCAGGTCAACGCCTGTTGCTGCTTCAATAGCACGTATATTCCTTCCTTCACGGCCAATGATAGAACCCTTGATCTCATCACTTTCCAGATTGAATACAGTGATCGAATTTTCGATGGCCTGTTCTGCAGCTGTACGTTGTATTGTTTGAATAATGATCTTGCGGGCTTCTTTATTGGCTTTCAACTTGGCTTCTTCAACAATTTCCTGCTGAATAACCAGTGCTTTGGAATGTGCTTCCTGGGTAAGGCTTTCTATCAACTGTGATTTTGCTTCTTCTGCAGAAAGTCCGGCTACTTTTTCCAAGCGACGGATATGTTCTTCCTGGTGTTTCTCAAGTTCGGTCCTTTTAATATTAACTACCTCTATCTGTCGATTGAGTGTTTCCTTGATCTGGTCATTGTCTTTTAATTGCTTTTCCAGATTAGATTCCTTCTGGTTAATGCTTTGTTCTTTCTGCTTGGTGCGGTTCTCAGATTCATTGATCTTCTGGCTACGCTGTAAAACGTCCCTATCGTGATCTGATTTAAGTTGTACAAATTTTTCTTTTGCTTCCAGCAGTTTCTCTTTTTTCAGGGTTTCTGCCTGCAATTGTCCGTCTGCAATGATCTTGTCGGCCAATATCTGGGCCTCATCCAGCTGTTTCTTGGTGTTTTTGGAGAAAATGACTTTACCCAGGATGGCTCCAACAATCAATGCAGCCAAACCTATAATGATGGAAATTATAATCGGGTCCATTAAATTTTATATTTTTTGTCTGATTCACAATATTGTACGTCTATCAATCCCGGCTAAAGGCTGAGGTAGATGGTTAATGAGCGAAGATAATGATTTTGTCCCTAGAAAAAATTATGACAGTTGACAATAAATTGGAATAAAAAGGGTTAGCTGCTTTTTATGTCGCTTTATCTAATTGAAGTTCGATCTTTTTGAGGATTTCTAACAGGCCTTCGGTTTGCATCGAAGGAGAATCAGCCTGCGCTTCAGTAGCATACCAAATAATAACCATGGCGATATAATCCTGCATATCTTTTCCTGAGAACACTGTTTTATATTCAATTATTTTATCATTTATCACCTTTAATGTCTTCCTGATAACTTCTTCATCTTTCTGAAGCGCTTTGATGCGGTAGGTCCTGTCGGCAATTAAAATATTTATAGGGATCAGTTCATCGGCCATGGCACTGCTTTAATCATTTAGTAAATGAATACACTTGTCAATTTCGCGGATATATTTATTAAGCACCTGTTCAAACTCTTTTTTGTCTGGCTCATTCATTTTGCCGGCAGCGGATCTCAAAATATGTTGCTGCTGCTCAAGTGCTTTGATCCTGGCATCCTTTAAAGCATTTTCGGCCTCGAGTTTTTGAATAGCTTTTTGCTGCAGCCCATTCTCTTTGATGAGAGCGGCATGCTTTTTCAGTAAATCCTGGAGTTTACTGTTGATCCTGTTTATATGGTCGTTTAGTTCCTGCACGATTAATTATTTCCTGATACCCGCTGAAAGTTCTTTTTCATACACTGCAATGATCTGTTGCATAAAGGCATCTATTTCTACATCCGTCAATGTTTTTGATTCATCCAGAAAAGTGAAACTGACTGCCATTGCTTTTTTGCCGGCACCTAATTTATCACTTTCAAAAATGTCAAACAATTGTACCGCTTTCAGTGCGCTGATACCTGTAGATGAAGCTAATTTTTTTATTTGAGCATAAGCAATATTTTTATCCACTACGATCGAGAGGTCCCTTATTACAGAAGGGAATTTAGGAATTTCACGGTATTGGGTCGCTTTTTCTTTTGCCAATGATAACAGGTCACACCAAAGCAGATCAGCATAAAATACAGAAAATTTCAGGTCAAAACTTTTCAGGTTCTTCTCAGAAACTTCGGCAATATATCCAACCTGTTTTTTGTTGATCTTGATAGCGGTATAGTTATCAAAACCAATTGCTGTTCCCGGTTCAAAAATGGCACCGGTGATGCCCAACAAAGCCAATGCGTTTTCGACCGCACCTTTCAGGTAATAAAAATCGGTTTTAACAGGTTTTATTTTCCAATGCTGTTCATTGCTGTTGCCGGTAATATATAAAGCCAGGTGGCTTGTTTCACTGTAGTTATTTTCGGCTGAAACAGCATAGGTCTTACCAAATTCAAACAAACGCAGGTTAAAATTCTTCCTGTTATTGTTGTGTGCGATCACCTGTAAGCCGCCTTGTAACATTTCAGGCCGCAGGATATTTAATTCTGAACTAAGGCTGTTGATCATCTTTACAGAATCCTGCAATACCGTTTCGTTGTAAAACGCACTGTTGGTAATGCTGTTCGTAAATATCTCATAAAAACCAAGCCCGGTAAGGTAGTTGGCCAACTTTTCTTTCTGGGTGAATTTATCCAGATCTTTTTCAACCGACGGTGAAATGGTAATGGCGGAAGGTATCTCAATATTATCCAGACCATCGATGCGCATAATCTCTTCTACGATATCTGCAGGGAGGCTGATATCGGGTTTGCTGAAAGGAACATCCAGCCATATTTCATCAATGCCTTCTTTCACCAGTTCGAAGCCGAGGCTTTTTAAAATATTTTTGATCGTATCTGAATGATAATTTTTTCCGCTCAGTTTTTTCAGATAATGGTTCTTTAGGCCAACGGTTGTTTTATGCTGTGGATTGGGATAGATATCAATAATATCGCTGGCAATTTCACCGGCAGCAATTTCTTTAATGAGTAATGCAGCCCGCTTTAATACATTTACGGTATTGCTGATGTCGGTGCCTTTTTCAAACCTTGCCGCAGCATCAGTGCGCAGGTCGTGTTTTAAAGAAGTTTTGCGAATATAAGCAGGGTTGAACCAGGCGCTCTCAATAAAAATATTTTTCGTTTCAGCACCTACGCCACTTTGTATGCCACCATACACCCCCGCGAGGCACATACCATCTGATTCATCACAGATCATCAGATCGTTGGAAAATAATTTTCTTTCTTTTCCATCCAATGTCGTAAACGGTTCTCCTTCAACAGCGGTTCTTACCACAATCTTATTGCCTTTTATTTTATCTGCATCAAACGCATGAAGCGGCTGGCCTGTTTCATGGAGAATGAAATTTGTAATGTCTACAATATTATTGATCGGCTTTAATCCGATGCTCTTCAGTCTTTCCTGCAGCCACTGAGGGCTTTCAGCGATCGTAATATTTCGGATGCTGATTCCACTATAACGTTTACACGCTTCTTCATTTTCAATGGCCACGTTTATTTTTAGGGATTGGCTATCGGCCTTGAAATTATTTTGATAGGGTAACTGGGCAGCAGTTTCTTTTTTATTATGATGCGATAAATAAGCGCATACATCTTTTGCTACACCGAGGTGGCTCATGGCATCGATTCGGTTCGGTGTAAGCCCGATCTCGTAAATATGATCTTCATTGGGTTTGAATATTTCTGTAGCGGCAGTGCCAGGAACAGTTTCAACTGGTAAAACCATAATGCCATTGTGGTTATTGCCAATGCCGATCTCATCCTCGGCACAAATCATCCCTTCACTCTCAATGCCTCTTATTTTTGCTTTTTTGATCGTTATCGGATCGCCTTTTACAGGGTAGATAACAGTACCAATTCTTGCTACGATTACTTTTTGCCCTTCAGCAATATTGGAAGCACCACATACAATATTCAATAATTTTCCGTTATTTACTGAAACGGTGGTGACCTTTAATTTATCTGCATCCGGATGCTTTTCGCAACTCATCACTTCGCCCACGACTAAACCCCGCAACCCACCTTTTATTTCCTCAAAATTTTCAAGGTTTTCCACTTCAAGCCCAATAGAGGTAAGGATCTTACTTAGTTTTTCCGGTTCAATTTTTTCAGGAAGATATTCACTCAGCCAGTTATAAGAAATAGTCATGTATTGATAATATTTTCAACGCAAAGATAGTTTTTTGAATGTACATGTTCGATGGACCGTTTTGTTATACAATAAAAAGCGCAGAAACTACATATTCAATTTCATTTTTACAAGTAAAAAAAAAATGGTCTAGTGCAGAAAAAGAAATCTCACCGGTTGGAAATTGTGTATAAAATGCACTGTTTTTACAATGGGTTGAATATTGTATGTTAATTAGACTGTTGATAACCCGTTAATAAACTACTTTTGTCTGTGGGTTCGCGGTGGATAATCTGCAAACAAAAGTTAATAACAGCCTGCTGTTAATTTATCATTACCAAATTGCTTTTAACTTAGCCGCCCTGCAAAAGCGTAGTTGTTTTTAACTGCTTTTTTAAAGGACGAGGAATGGCACTGCAGATATTCACTTACCGATTTCCGTTAGGAACTGCAACGTCCCGGCGATTTTTCAAACAACCCTAACAGGCAACATAATTTATAGCATGGAGTTCACAAATTTAAATAAAGACCGGAAAATAAGGCGCAAGCCTGCTGTAGACCTTGGCTCAATGGTATTTGGCAAAGTTCCGCCACAGGCAAAGGAGTTGGAAGAAGCGATATTGGGTGCTATTATGCTTGAAAAAAGTGCATTTGATACAGTGGTAGAAATATTAAAACCTGAGTGCTTTTATGTTGAAGCTCACCAGCGCATCTACAAAGCTATGCAGGGGCTAGCAATCAAAAGCCTTCCAATCGATTTGTTAACGGTGGTGGAAGAGCTAAAAGTGCGAGAAGAGCTTGAATTTGTTGGCGGTGCATATTTTGTGAGCAAGCTTACCAATTCGGTTGTTTCTGCAGCGAATATTGATGCGCATTCGAGGATTGTGTTACAGAAATTCATCCAACGTGAACTCATTCGCATTAGCGGCGAGATCATTGGCGAAGCGTATGAAGACAGCACAGATGTTTTTGATATGCTGGATGATGCAGAAAGCAAACTTTTCGAGATCACCAACAATCACCTTCGTAAAAATTTCGACAGCATTGACACTGTATTGGTAAAAACGATACAGCGTATTGAAGATATGCGTAACCGGCAGGACGATATTACTGGTGTGCCTACAGGCTTTCCTTCGCTCGACAGGATCACTTATGGCTGGCAACCTACAGATCTGATCATACTTGCAGCAAGGCCGTCAGTGGGTAAAACGGCTTTTGCACTCAATCTTGCACGAAGCGCTGCCATGCATCCTACCAAGCCAACGGCAGTAGGATTCTTCAGTCTTGAGATGAGCAGCGCGCAACTGGTTCAGCGTATACTCAGCGCCGAGAGTGAGATCTGGCTGGAGAAGATAGCACGTGGAAAACTGGAAGAACATGAAATGAAGCAATTGTATAAACGTGGCATCGAACGTTTGAGCAAAGCGCCTATATTCATTGATGATTCTGCTGCGCTGAATATTTTTGAACTTAGGGCAAAATGCCGGAGGTTAAAAAATAAACACAATGTAGGGATCATCATTATCGATTACCTGCAGCTGATGAGTGGTAGTGCCGACAGGAACAGTAACAGGGAACAGGAGATCAGCAAAATCTCGAGGGATCTTAAAGGACTTGCAAAAGAATTACAGGTTCCGATCATTGCGCTTTCTCAGTTAAGTCGTGAAGTGGAGAAAAGAAAAGAAGGGAATAAGATGCCGCAGTTGAGTGATCTGAGAGAATCGGGTGCGATAGAGCAGGATGCAGATATGGTAATGTTTCTATACCGGCCGGAATACTATGATATTACTGCCAATGAATTTGGCGAAAATAATAAAGGTGAAACGCATGTAAAGATAGCCAAGCACAGGAATGGTAGTTTGGAGACAGTGAAACTTAAAGCATTGCTTCATATCCAGAAATTTATTGAAGATGAAGGAGGAAGCGATTTTAATCCGGGTCAGCCACCTGCAGGAGGCGGAAACTGGAGACCGGTGAATACATCGGGAAGCGGCGATGAAGCGAAGATGTATATTCAGAAAGGAAGTAAGATGAATGACGGGGAGTTTGATGATGATGCACCTTTCTAGTTGATAATTTTTTAATTGATAATGGAGAATGAATGTTTGATTTATTCTCCATTCTTTTTTTATGTCAGCAGCATTTTTTTATAATCAACAAATAACAACTGATTCAACCCAGGTTGTATTGAATGAGGATACGTCAAAGCATGTCATCCAGGTATTGCGTATGCAAATGGGCGACCAGTTAAAACTAACAGATGGCTGCGGTAATATCTTTTCAGCGCTGATCATAGATGATCATAAAAAAAGGTGCACAGTTAGTATTCATTCAAAGACATTTCAACAAGTGGCAGAAAATAAAATAACGATTGGTATCTCCCTTGTAAAAAATACAAGCCGCTTTGAATGGTTTCTGGAAAAAGCTACTGAGATTGGCGTAACAGCAATTATTCCAATTATTTGCGACCGTACAGAGAAACAACATGTTCGTTTCGACAGGATGAAAACTATCCTGGTAAGTGCCATGCTTCAATCACAGCAATGCTGGTTGCCTCTATTACAAGAGCCCGTTCAATTTGGAAATTTGGTAATCAGCCCATTTGATAATTATAAAAAACTTATTGCCCATTGTTTACCCGATGGTAATAAAGAAACCATTCAGCAACAAATTTCCAAATTTCCAAATCAGCTAATTCTTATTGGCCCCGAAGGAGATTTCACAAAACCCGAGATTGAACTTGCCCTGCAAAATAATTTCATTCCAGTTTCATTGGGAAATACAAGGCTCAGAACTGAAACAGCTGGCATCGTAGCAGCAGTATTGCTCTGTAATATTTAATGGGCTGTATCATCTCGGGGAACTTCATTTTCATCTGTTAACACTGGTTCGTTCAATTCTACCACCCTGTTCTTTACCATTCTTTTTCTCATCACCATATTCAGAATTTCAACAATGAAAGAGAATGCCATTCCGAAATAAATATAATTTTTAAGGTGAAGTTTTTCTGCTGTTTCTGTATCCCATCCTTCCATGATCAGGCTGATACCGATCATTACTAAAAAAGAAAGGGCCAGCATTTTTAGTGTTGGATGCTTGTGAATGAATGCAGAAATTTTTGGACTGAAGAGGAACATGATGATCATAGCGATAACCACAGCTGCGATCATGATCTCTACGTGCTTTGCCGTTCCACCTGCAGTGATGATGCTGTCGAAAGAGAATACTGCATCAATTAATATGATCTGCCCAACGGCCTGGCCGAAAGAAAGTTTTTTTGTTTTTTGTGAGGATGCATTCGGGTCTTCTCCTTCCAGTTTATGGTGTATCTCCATCACCGATTTATAAATAAGGAATAAACCACCGGCAAGCATTACAATGCTGGCGAGGTCGAAGCCTTTCCCCAAAATAGTAAAAATCGATTTCCCTTGCTGGCTTAGTAGCCAACCCAGTCCCATCAATAACAAACTGCGGGAGATCATTCCGGTTACCATCCAGGTATAACGAGCTTTTTTTTGATCCTTTGCGTCTTTCAGGCGATTCAGAATGATACTAACAAAGATCACGTTATCAATCCCCAAAACAATTTCAAGGATAACAAGAACAAAAAAACTGATGATACTTTCTGATGTAAATAAATATTCCATGTTGACTGTTGGCTATCAGCGTTTAGCTATTAGCATCTCTTATAGTTAAGTAATTTTTTATTTGTTTGCTAGCTTTTGCCTGCAAGGTAAGTTGAAATGTTTTTTACGATTGCAGGGCCATTATAAATAAAGCCTGTCCAAACCTGCAACAATGAAGCACCCGCATCAATTTTTTCTTTTGCATCGAGGCCATCAAAAATTCCGCCACTAGCAATGACTGGTATTTGCCCATTTGTTCTTTGATGAATATGCTGCACTATTTCAGTAGAACGGGTTCTTGCAGGTAATCCACTCAAGCCACCTGCACCAATCTTTTCAGCTATTGATTTTGATCTTGCACTTAACATCGTTCTGTCAATGGTTGTATTTGCAGCAACCAATCCATCCAATTTTATTTCCATGGATAAATCTATTACATCATTAACCTGTTCATTGCTAAGGTCGGGCGCTATTTTTAATAAAATTGGCTTTGGATCGGGGTAGGTTCTATTGATACTTTGCAGATTCGTGAGGATCTTTCTCAACGAGTCTTTTTCCTGTAACTCCCTTAACCCTGGTGTATTTGGACTGCTAACGTTCACCACGAAATAATCTACATAACTATGCAATGCCCTGAAGCAAATTTCATAGTCTTTCCAGGCATCTTCATTTGGGGTGAGCTTGTTTTTTCCGATGTTGCCGCCAATTACCAGTAATGCGGGATATTCTTTCCACTTTTTTAATCTTTCAACAATAACGTTCACGCCATCATTGTTAAATCCCATTCGGTTTATCAGCGCTTTATCGGCAGGTAACCGGAATAATCTCGGTTTATCATTGCCAGCTTGTGGTCGGGGTGTAACCGTTCCAATTTCAACAAAACCAAATCCCAGCGCTTCCAGTTCAGAGAGGTATTTCGCATTCTTATCAAAACCAGCGCCCAGTCCAACCCGGTTTGGAAATTGAATATTAAAAATTGAATATTGATTGTTACCTACCGGCTTGTAACATTTGCCAATAACGGCTTTAAAAAATTGAACCCTGCAGAGTAACTTCAACGCATTCATCGAAAAATAATGTACAGTTTCGGGATTAAAAAGAAATAAAAAACTGCGCAGGATCTTATACATAACGCTGCGAAATTACGTGAGTCATTTTAGTTTTTTGTTTTGAAGACTAAATAATAACTTTGTTTAGAAAGTTGCATAAACAACTAATGTGTTATTTTCTTAAATTTAGATTATAAAAATATAAAATATCAACCATCATGCAGGAAGCATATATCGTAGCAGGATACCGAACTGCGATCACCAAAAGCAAAAAAGGCGGATTCAGGTTTACCCGTCCGGATGATCTGGCTGTAAATGTTATCAAAGGCTTGCTGGCATCTGTGCCCCAACTGGATCCATTGAGGGTTGACGATGTGATAGTCGGCAATGCCGTGCCGGAAGCTGAACAAGGCTTACAGGTAGGAAGGATCATTGCTGCAAGAGCTGTTGGTTTTCATGCTGCTGGTATCACTATCAACCGTTATTGCGCAAGTGGACTGGAAAGTATTGCCATGGCAACTGCAAAGATAAGAACGGGTATGGCAGAATGTATCATTGCCGGTGGAACAGAAAGCATGAGTCTTGTTCCAACTGCAGGTTGGAAAACGGTACCGGCGTATTCTATTGCAAAAGATGAACCCGATTATTATTTAAGCATGGGGCTCACTGCAGAAGCAGTTGCGAAAGAATATAATGTTAGCAGGGAAGATCAGGATCTGTTTAGTTATAATAGCCATCTTAAAGCTGGTAATGCCATTAAGGAAGGGTATTTTAAATCAGGTATACTGCCAATCAATGTTGAAGAGATCTATTTAGATGCAAAAGGGAAAAAGCAAAAAAGGAGTAGTGTTGTTGATACAGATGAAGGCGTGCGGGCAGATACTTCAGTTGAAGGTCTTGCAAAATTAAAACCGGCATTTGCTATGGGTGGATGTATAACAGCAGGTAATTCTTCCCAAACAAGTGACGGTTCAGCATTCGTGATCGTAATGAGTGAGCGCATGATCAATGAACTTGGGTTAAAACCGATTGCACGTTTGGTTAATTGTGCCAGTGAAGGTGTGCATCCACGTATCATGGGTATTGGACCTGTTGTAGCTGTTCCAAAAGTTTTGAAACAGGCAGGTATGAATCTTTCTCAAATTGATTTGATTGAATTGAATGAAGCATTTGCCTCACAATCGCTTGCTGTTATCAGGGAACTAGGTTTGAATCCTGATATCGTGAACATAAATGGAGGTGCTATTGCATTGGGCCACCCACTAGGATGTACGGGTTGCAAACTAACAATTCAGCTCACCAATGATATGAAAAGACTCAATAAAAAATATGGTATTGTAACCGCCTGTGTAGGTGGCGGACAAGGCATTGCGGGAATTATTGAGAACATCAATTAATTGAAATAATTGCCTTTGGCAAAAAGCTATTGGCAAACCGCTAATAGCTTTTTTTGTAAAGTGAAAGTTAAACAGCATGCCATTCATCCATTTAAAAATTTGGTTAAGCATTAAATATGTAATTTGCAACTGCGTATCAAAAATATCAGGCAACATATTATTCTTAAAAATTTAGCAGGCGTATTTATTTTATGTACGTTCCTGTTGAGCATTACCCCTAAACAGGTGTTGCACAGTTTGGCTGCCAATCACCGGGACCAGCCTTCTAAAAAGAACGTAGATAAAAGTAAGATACAGTTCACCGGGTTTGGTTACAATTGCGATTGCGATAGCATTGTAGCAACATCTCCCTTTACAGAAAATACCCTGCTGCTCGAAATTACCCCGCTTGTTCATGTTGCCGTTTACAAGGAAACAACCACAGTTTCTCTTTCTTCAAACGATCATTTCTATTTTACACTTCGAGGTCCGCCTGCTGTTGCGTAAGTAAATTTTATTCTTCTTCTCAGCACTTTACTGTTAGGTATCCATGATTGAAGTCATGTTGTATACAATCGTATTTGATTGAGAATTGACTTACATCAACAGCTCCGTTTAAATTTAAATTATTGTTTATGCAAAGAATTACGCTTCTACTATATATTGTTCTGTCAGGTATTTTTATCAATACAGTTCTTGCGGATATACCGCCTTTGAAAGGAAGTTTTAGTGGTATTATAAAAGATATAAAAACAGGAATGCCGGTTATGGGAGCAACAGTTTCCATTGCTGATATAAAAGTTGGAACAAATACAAATGCAAAAGGGGAGTTTAATATATCCAATATCAGCGAGGGAAGTCATTTGATAGAGATATCTCATATTGGGTATACAACCATTGCCGAAAATGTTCAAATAACCGGGGATACCAAGAAAGACTTTCTGTTGTCTGAATCTATTATCGAAAACAATGCAGTGATCGTAACAGGGGTTACAAAAGCAACACAGTTAAAGAAAGTGCCATTCCAGGTAGCAGTTTTGCGCAAAGAAGATTTGTTGCAAACGGCGTCCAGCAATATCATTGAAGCAATCACAAAAAAAGCAGGTGTTTCCTCTGTATCTACAGGGCCGGCTATTTCAAAGCCATTGATCAGGGGATTGGGATACAACCGCGTATTAACCATCAATGATGGTGTAAGACAGGAAGGCCAGCAATGGGGCGATGAACATGGAATTGAAATTGATGAGTCGAGTGTAAATAAGATTGAAGTGCTGAAAGGCCCGGCTTCACTGGTGTATGGAAGTGATGCTATGGCGGGTGTAATCAATATCATCACCAATGTACCTGTTCCAAAAAATACAATCAGATTAAATGCAGGTTCAAATTACCAGACCAATAACAGGCTACGCAGTTTTTATGGAAATATCGGTGGCAACGTAAATGGGTTTAACTGGAATATGTATGGAAGTAACAAGGCTGCAGCTGATTTTCAGAATAAATACGATGGCTACGTATTTAATTCAAAATTCAATGAACATAATTTTGGTGGCTATGCAGGTTATAATGGTGCCTGGGGATATAGTCATTTATTGCTGAGTAGTTTTAATCTTAAAACCGGTTTGATAGAAGGAGAACGGGATGCGGATGGATATTTTATAAAAAATATTGCCGGCGGATCGCAGAGGAGGGCAACGAATATCGATTTTAAAAGCACAACACCGGAAATTCCTTATCAGCATATCCGTCATTTTAAAATTGCAACAGATAATAGTTTTAAGCTGGGGAAAAATAGTTTGTCTTTAAATGTTGGCTGGCAACAAAACAGGAGAGAAGAGTTTGGTAATCCGGATGATTTGAATGAACGTGCATTATTCTTTGATCTTAAAACAGTGACTTATACAGCGCAGTTTCATTTTAAAGAAGCCAATGGTTGGAAGCCTTCGATTGGCATCAACGGAATGAAACAGGATAATACGAATAATGGAATTGAGCAGTTGATACCCGATTATAGTTTAGCTGATATTGGCGGTTACGGTTTTCTTCAAAAGGAAATGAAAAAATTTACGATCAGTGGTGGTGCCCGCTTTGATTCCAGGAATATTGATGTAAATAATTTATTGGATGCAGGTACGGTTAAAGGCGATGGGTTTAAAAAAACATTCTCCAATTTTTCAGGAAGTGTTGGAGCAGCCTACCAGGCAACAAAGAATATTAACCTGAAATTAAATATTGCCAGGGCTTTTCGTGCGCCCAGCATCCCTGAACTTGCTTCCAATGGTGCACATGAAGGAACGATTCGGTATGAATATGGAGACAAGGATCTGCAAAGTGAAATAAGTACACAATTAGATGCAGCCATCGAATATAGCAATCAACATTTATCACTCAACATTGCCGGTTATTTTAATAATTTCAACAATTTTATTTTTTACAGAAAACTGGAGTCCAATGCCGGAGGCGATTCAACAGTGAATGTAAATGGAGCAAACCTTACTGCCTTTAAGTTCGCACAACGGCAGGCTTATCTTACTGGTGTTGAAGCTACGCTTGATATTCATCCGCATCCATTAGACTGGTTGCATCTACAAAATACTTTCTCATTGGTATCGGGAAAATTGAAAGAGAAAATTGAAGGATCGGATAATCTTCCTTTTATACCTGCACCAAAATTACTCACAGAATTAAGAGGTGATTTTAAAAATCTAAATCATTTCGCTAAAAACTTTTATGTAAAATTTGAAGTTGAAAATACTTTTAAACAATCACATCCTTTTACCGCATACAATACAGAAACTGCAACAGCTGGTTATACTTTATTAAATGCGGGGGTTGGAACCGACTTTGTAAACAGGAAAGGCGAAACAATTCTCAATATAAATTTCATTGCAACAAATATTGCAGATGTTGCTTATCAAAGTCATTTAAGCAGGTTGAAGTATGCAGCAGAAAATATGGCAACGGGGAGAACGGGTGTTTACAATATGGGGCGAAACTTCAGCATTAAGGTTAATATTCCATTGAGTATTTCGTTGAAGAAGTGATTTTTTCTAAAAGCAGATAAAATGGAAAAGGAGGTTACACAGCGCAATTGATCATTCTGCGTGACGGCTGACATACTTTTTCTCAGCGGTTAACTGATATATCATTCTCAAAAGTTTATTTACTTTGCAATATGACTGAAATAAACATCAATACACCAGCGCTGCTTTTTCCCGCCATTACATTATTGATGCTCGCTTACACGAACAGGTTCTTATCACTGGCATCCCTGGTGCGTAAACTTCATTCGGATTATGGAAAAGCCGAGAATGGAAAAATGATCATTTCCCAATTAAAAAACCTGCGTGCACGGCTGAACCTGATACGCTATATGCAAAGTTTTGGCGTAATGAGTTTTTTATGCTGTGTACTTTGTATGTACACGATCTATAGTAATTGGATGATGTTGGCGAACTGGATATTTGCAGCAAGCCTTTTATTCCTGTTGGTCTCTATTATACTTTCATTATTAGAAATTCAAAAGAGTACCAAAGCACTTGAAATAATCCTGGAAGATATAGAAGAGTTAAGCGCGGGTAATATTTTTACAGATATGTTCCCACAAGGAGAAAGATAATCTTATTCAAATTCTTTTGGTTTGTGAACAATGTAATTTTCATCATAGCTAACAAAAAATCTTATATAGATTACCCGGCTAAGCCGCATCAACCATGGTTGTAATAATACGAGTAAAACAGCATTAAAAATAAGCCAGTAAAATATCCTGTTGTCGTCTGTAGAGACACCGATGAGTACATACCATGCCACAAAAGTCGTAACAGAAACAGCCACAGCCAATGCATAGCTAACATAACCGGTGCCATACCAAAAGCCGGGTTCCATATCATACTTTTGATTGCATACCGGGCAATTGTCAGGCATGTCGAAAACATGTTTTAAAGAAAATTTACCGTAAGGATTGTTGTCTTTAAACATCGGACCTTTTCTGCAGCGCGGGCATTTCATGGTAAGGATGCTCCAGTAATAATTAGGTGTCGGCCTTTTTTCCTCGTTCATACTGCAAAGGTATTTAATAAAAAAGCGAGTTCTTCATCTTGTGTTATAACACTATTTTACTGCTGCAATTACCGGCACAGCTGTTTTCTTTCTTTCGCCGATCTGTTGCCTCCACATAGCATAATACAATCCTTTTTGTTCGATGAGGCTTTCGTGTGTGCCTGTTTCTTCTACATAACCTCTTTCCAAAACATAGATCCTGTCGGCATGCATGATTGTGCTTAAACGATGTGCAATTAAAATGGTAATCTGTCCCTTTTTTGAAGAAATTTCCCTGATCGTTTCTGTGATCTCTTCTTCTGTCAATGAATCCAAGGCAGAAGTAGCTTCATCAAATATCAATAGATGTGGTTTGCGCAACAAAGCACGTGCAATAGATATACGTTGTTTTTCTCCACCAGATAGTTTTAATCCGCCTTCGCCGATCATCGTATCCAGTCCTTTTTCTGCACGCTCCAATAAACCGGTACAACTTGCTTTAGCCAATACTTCATGCAGATCGCCTTCAGTTGCAGTTGGATTAACGAACATTAAGTTTTCACGAATCGTTCCGCTGAAAAGATTTGTATCCTGAGTTACAAAACCAATTTGTTTGCGCAGGTCATCAAAATGAATCTCTGTTTCGTCAAGGCCGTTGTATAAAATTTTTCCTTCCTGTGGCCGATACAATCCAACCAATAATTTCATCAATGTTGATTTACCGGAACCAGAAGGGCCGACAAATGCAATGGTTTCACCCACATTTGCTTTAAAGCTGATATTGTCAATTGCTTTGTGTGAGGCACTCTGATGTTTAAAAGAAACTTCATTGAAAGATAAAGTCTCAATATTATTAAGCGTTTTAGGATTAGCAGGTTCCTGTTCCGGCGCTTTTATCATCAGGTTGTGAAAATTATTAAGTGATGCTTCTGCTTCACGATAGGAAAGCAGAATATTTCCGATCTCCTGCAATGGTCCAAAAACGAAAAAAGAAAATATTTGCATGGTCACTAATTGGCCTGCATTCATACTGTCTTTAAAAATGAGCCACATCAAAATAAACAATATTACCTGTCGCAAGGTATTTACCATCGTTCCCTGGATGAAACTTATACTCCTGATACGTTTTACTTTTTTTAATTCCAGTCCCAGGATCTTATAAGTATTTTTATTGAGTCTGTTTACTTCCTGTTTGGTAAGGCCAAGGCTTTTTACCAATTCAATATTCCTCAGTGATTCTGTAGTTGAGCCTGCCAGTGCGGTTGTTTCGCCAACAATATTTTTTTGAATGATCTTTATTTTCTTACTGAGAAAATTGGTTATGATGGTAAGTACTGTAATGCCAACAAGGTATGCAACGGGAATGCTCCAATGGATAAAGAGTGCTGCGTAAACAAATACAAATACAACCCCAACTATAACTCCAAATAAAATGTTTATGAAATTGATCATGAATTTTTCTACATCAGATCTTACTTTGGTAAGTACAGAAAGTGTTTCACCACTACGCTGGTCTTCAAATTGCTGGTAAGGCAATTTCATGGCATGTTGCAATCCATCGGTAAAAACCTTAGCCCCGAATTTTTGTATCACAACGTTTAAAAAATAATCCTGGAAATTTTTTGCGATCCGGCTGACCATCGCTACGGAAATAGAACAAACAAGAATGAACCATACACCAGGTTTATCCCAGGAAACTGCATTAAAGAACCTGTTCCATGAAAACTGCGGTTTACTACTTTGATGACTATTGGCGAGGTTGATCATTTTACCCAGGAGGATTGGATCAACCAGCGAAAATCCAATATTGATCGCAGCGAGGCTTAATGTTAATACTACCAGCCATTTATATGGTTTGAGGTATTGTAATAATATCTTCATTTATCTAATAATTTATAACTGCTATAAGTTTAACAGGGAAATTTGAATGCAAAAATACATTGAAAGTTTTCTATGGATCAAATATTGTACAATTTCGGAAAAAAAGACAGAAAGGCAGGGTATTAAAGTTTGAGGTTTGAAAGTTGGATGTTGGTGGCCAGAACATTTAACTTTCAAACCTTAATACCAAAACTTGCATTATGCTCCCCAACCCTCTCTATCCAAACTCCTGTATTGAATGGCTTCTGCAAGGTGTTCGGGTTTTATTTCGTGGGAAGATGCCAGGTCGGCGATGGTGCGGCTTACTTTTAAGATACGGTCATAAGCCCTTGCAGAAAGATTAAGTTTTTCCATAGCGATTTTTAGCAAGGTTTGTACGGAAGTACTAATAATGCAAACCTCTTTTAATGTTTTACTGCTCATTTGTGCATTGGCATATACGCCATCTTGCTCTTTGTATCGGTCTGCCTGTATAAAACGGGCCTTTATAACCCGTTCTCTTATACTTTCGCTTTTTTCGAAAATATGTTGAGAAGATAATTCCTCAAAAGCCACTGGTGTAACTTCAACATGCAGGTCAATCCGGTCGAGCAACGGGCCAGATATCTTGTTCAGGTATTTTTGTACAGCGCCCGGCGGACAACTGCATTCTTTTTCAGGATGATTAAAATAGCCGCAAGGGCAGGGGTTCATACTGGCAATTAGCATGAAGCTGGCAGGAAAATCCAATGCTATTTTAGCGCGTGAAATGGTCACTTTTCTTTCTTCCATTGGTTGACGCATGACTTCCAATACTGTTCTTTTAAACTCAGGTAATTCATCTAGGAATAAAACACCGTTATGTGCAAGTGAAATTTCGCCGGGTTGCGGATTGCCACCACCGCCTACCAAAGCCACATCTGAAATAGTATGATGTGGACTACGGAATGGCCGCCTGCTCACGAGCATGGCATTTTCCGGAAGCTTACCTGCAACGCTGTGTATCTTGGTTGTTTCCAGTGCCTCCTGTAAACTTAGTGGTGGTAATATGGTGGGCAATCTTTTAGCCAGCATTGTTTTGCCTGCGCCGGGAGGCCCTATGAGTATGGCATTGTGGCCGCCTGCTGCTGCAATTTCCAATGCACGTTTTATATTTTCCTGCCCTTTTACATCACAAAAATCAATGTCAAAATCACGTTGGGCATGCGCAAATGCTTCTTTAGTGTTTACATAAACGGGTTTTAATGATTGTTCATCTTTAAAGAAATTCACTACATCGTTTAAATGTTCTACTGCATACACTTTCAGTTTGTTTACCATGGCGGCTTCACTCGCATTTGCGGCAGGAACGATCAATCCTTCAAACCCTTCTTTACGGGCCTGAATAGCTATGGGTAATGCACCCTTGATCGATTTTACAGAGCCATCGAGGCTAAGTTCACCCATGATAACATAATGCGATAAGCGTTCGGGATTTTCAATTTGTTCGGTAGCTCCCAATGTTCCTATGGCAATGGGAAGATCAAATGCGGAACCACTTTTTTTGATGTCTGCGGGGGCAAGGTTTACAACCAGCTTCGTACGTGGCATGTAATAGTGATTACTTTTGATGGCACTCTCTACCCGTTGCAGGCTTTCCTTTACTGCATTGTCTGGCAGGCCAACGATAAAGTAATGTTGCCCCTGGTTGTTTACATTTACTTCAATGGTAATAGTGATTGCTTCTACACCATATACGGCGCTGCCGAAAGTTTTTACAAGCATTGGTAAAGATTGAAATACGGGGCGGGTAAATAAAGTGGATTACAACGTTTACCCGGGAGAATTTTACGGCTTTCCCGGAAGGAAAATAACGGCCTTACTTAAGGAATGTTGCTGTTCAAATTTGTATTTTGTAATCATGGCAAAATCAATAAAAGCAATCGCAGTAGCTGATGACGCGATCATGAATAAAATATACCTTGTTAAGGGGCAAAAAGTAATGCTCGATCGTGACCTTGCAGCACTTTATGCCGTTGAAACAAGGGCTCTGAAACAGGCAGTGAGAAGAAATATTGCTCGTTTCCCCAAGGATTTTATGTTTGAGATGAGCAAAAAAGAGTTTCAAAATTGGAGGTCACAAATTGTGACCTCCAATGAAGCAGATAGAATGGGTTTGCGTTATGCGCCTTTTTGTTTCACTGAACAAGGCGTTACCATGTTGTCATGTATATTAAACAATGGCAGAGCTATAAAAGTAAACATCCAGGTAATCAGAATATTTACAAAGCTTCGGGAGATGGTTTTAACACATAAAGACATTTTATTAAAATTAGAACAGTTAGAAAAGAAAGTAAATGGTCAAAACGCAGACATACAAATTGTATTTGGCGCATTAAAAAAACTACTTAATCCACCGCAGGAACCAAGGCAACGGATAGGATTTAAGCCTTAAGCTATAAATTCTCCAACATATTCACCACACCTTCTTTTTTAAGTATAAGATATCCGAACCGATCGTTGCTGATCCCTTTTTTTAATTGGTAATTAAAAAGTAGCTGATCATTTTCTACCATGGTTTCAAAATAATTAAAATTGATATTTGGGTGTACTTTTAGCGCTTCCGCTATTTCGTATAAATGGGTAGATAATATAAAAAGAGAATTTTTTATTTTCAGCAATCCTTCTATTACAGCACTGCTGCACTTCATGGCGTCCTGCACATTGGTGCCTTTAAAAAGTTCATCGATCAATATCAACCATTTTCTGCCGTCATTTACTTTTTGAATGGTTGATTTGATTCGCTGCACTTCGTTGAAAAAATAACTTTCCCCTTTTGCAATATTGTCTATCACATTGATGTTGCTCAACATGCCGTCAAATAAACTCAACTCCATTTTTTTTGCAGGAACTGCCATGCCAATATGTGCCAGGAAAACCGATATTCCTACCGATTTTATAAATGTGCTTTTACCCGCCATGTTAGCGCCGGTAAGGAACAAAAAATTTGTCTGCCTGTTCATAATAACATCATACGCTGTTGCATTGTGTAGAAGGAGATGATACAACCCGGTTACTTCTACAAATGGTTGTTCAGATACTGCAAATTCAGGAAAGCTAAGATCGAATTTTTTCACTGCCATCGCCATACCATACCAGGCATCTAACTGTGCATGCATGTGCAAAAGGGAATGCATATTCACCTTAAACTTATATAAAATGAAATGCCCCAACTGCAATGTCTGAGACAATGAAAGGTCTGATGCTTTTTGATTGGATGAAACGATTCTGAATACTTCGTGACCTGTTATTTTTTTTATTGCCAATAATATCTTTTTAAATGGAGCAGGGCTTTCTTCTTTTAAAAATTCTTTTACCAGTTGCTGTAGGCCCCTGATAAAATCGAAGCAATGCAAAACAGAATATTTCACCAGCGAAAAATCAGGCCCATGTAGTAACTTATAACTGTAAGCTGCAAACGATGAAGGACTGGCAGGTATCAGGTCGATATTTGCGTCGTAGAATCTTTCTACTACCATGATAGAACCATTGCTTATCTGCTTTGGCCAGGCTAGTTGTTTTTCTAAAATCAACTGTAAGGTTTGCTGTATACCATTGATATCTTCAATACAGTTCAAAGGCGTGCGCAGGCTTCTTCTTAATTGTTCTTTGCCATTGCTGGTAAGCGTTTGATCAAGATAATTGAAAATAGAGAATTCTTCTTCGGCATTAAAAATAGCCAGGTCGTTTAATGTTGTTTTATCTATTTCCATATATATTCTTAGGAGACCTCAGCCCAACCCCGCTCCTGCAGGAGAAGGGCTTAGAAGCAGCATGGCCAATTTTATAATATTATTCTACCTGTTAAAAAACAGCCGTTGACCTTTTAAAGATTCATTCATGGCATTGTTTCCATAAACCATGTTCCCGTTCACAAAAGTATTGCAGATAGTAGCCGGGAAATTAAATCCCTCAAGCGGACTCCACCCGCATTTATAAAAAATATTTCTTTTATTTACTGTGGATGGATGTTGAAGATCTGCAACTACCAGGTCGGCATAATAACCTTCTTTTATGAATCCACGTTCCCGTATATTAAAACAATCAGCTACGGCATGACTCGTTTTTTCAGCGATCTTTTCCAGCGATATATATCCAAGGCTATTGTAATATAGCATAAGCAACAATGAATGCTGCACCAGTGGTAAGCCAGCATGGGCATGTTCATAAGGCGGCTCTTTCTCTGATAACAGATGTGGCGCATGATCGGTTGCAATCACATCAAGCCTGTCATCAAGCAATGCTTTCCACAAGGCTTTTTTATTGTTGGGAGATTTGATGGCTGGATTACATTTTATTTTATAGCCCAGTCGCTCGTAATCATCTGCCGTAAAATGTAAATGGTGAACACAAACTTCGGCAGTGATTCTTTTATCTTTTAACGGCAGCATATTACCAAAAAGCTGCAATTCTTTTTCGGTGCTTATATGAAGAATGTGTAACCTGCTGTTGTATTTTTTTGCAAACTGTATCGCTATCAGAGATGATTCAAAACAAGCTTCTTCATTTCTTATCAAAGGGTGGTCTGAAGGCGACAAGCTATTTTTTGCAGCTTTGATCGCTTTATAATTTTTACGAATGATTCTTTCGTCTTCGCAATGTGTTGCTATCAGCATTTCACTTTCTGCAAAGATTCGGTTCAGGGTAGCGTGATTGTCAACAAGCATATTGCCTGTGCTGCTGCCCATGAAAATTTTAATACCGCAGATACTGTCTTTGTATTTACTTGCACGCAATGCTTCTTCAGCATTGTCATTGCTAACACCCATGAAAAAAGAATAATTTGCTAATGAATTGTTCGCGGCAATATTGTATTTGTCTTCCAGCAAGTCTAATGTCAATGCATTTGGAATGGTATTGGGCATTTCCATATAACTGGTAACGCCACCTGCAACTGCCGCCCTGCTTTCTGAAAATATATTTGCTTTGTGGGTTAGGCCAGGTTCCCTGAAATGAACCTGGTCATCAATTACACCGGGAAATAGATGTTTATCTTCCCCATTAATCTCGATAACTTTTTTGGTAACACTTATCTGCTTATCTATTTTTTCTATACGATCCCCATTGGTCAATACATCGAGTCGCAGAATTTTTCCTTCATTTACTACCTGAATGTTCTTAAACAGATAACTTTGCATATCTTGAAAATAAAGATTGTTTACCAAATATCATTTCGATGCAAATTATTAAAAGCTTTGTCAAACTGCTTATTTTTATTTGTCCTGTTACTGCCGGGGCACAAACTACTTACCTTACTCCCGGCTCCAAAGAATATCACTTTGTAGAAAGGCTTGAAATTAAGCAGCAAAGAAATACAAACCTTAATTTTTCAGCTGCAAAGCCATTCAGTAGAAAGTCAATTGTCGCAGAAGCTGAATTCATTGATAGCAGCAGCGTAAACTACAGGAAGTCTTTGGTAAAAGACGAATCACATAAAGCAGATGCGTTGAAACTTACGGCAGTTGACGAGTATAATATGAATAGTCTGCTCATGAACAGCAGCGAATGGGTTACAGGTTCAAAAGAAAAATTTACCAGCAAACGCCCGATCCTGAAATATTTTTATACCACTAAGCCCAATTTATTAGAAGTAAATGCAAAAGATTTCTTTTTGGTAGTAAACCCGGTGTTGTTGTTGCAGTATGGGAAAGAATCTCATAATAGCAACAGCGCTTATGTTAATACCAAAGGCGTAACGATCAGGGGACGTATAGCAAATAAGGTTGGTTTTTCATCAACCATAACTGACAACCAGGAGCGTGGCCCGCAGTTTTTTCAGAATTATGTAAAAGCAAATAAAGCGGTGCCAGGCGTAGGGTTTTACAAGCCGTTTAAAATAACCGGTACAGATTATTTTGATGCCAGGGGATATATAACTTTCAATGCGGCGAAATATATTGATATTCAGTTTGGCTATGACAAGAATTTTATCGGCGACGGATACCGCAGTTTATTTTTAAGCGATTGGGGTAACAGCTACCTTTTTGCAAAACTCAATACCAAGATATGGAAGATCAATTACCAGAATATATTTATGGAACTCATCCCGCAGTTTAACAAGCGTTCCGATTCATTGCTTTCGAGAAAATATGCGGCTATGCACCATCTTAGTATGAATGTTACCAAGTGGTTGAATGTAGGTTTGTTTGAAGGAGTAGTATTTGGAAGGGAAAATCATTTTGATTTTCAATACCTGAACCCGATCATTTTTTACAGGCATATTGAAGGAACAGTTGGTAGTCCCGATAATGCGCTTGCAGGTTTTGATTTTAAAGCAAATATTTTGCACAGGTTTCAATTGTATGGGCAATTCCTGCTGGATGAATTTATTTTAGATAAGATCAAGAATGACCCCACTAATTATGTAAATAAATATGCCATACAGGTTGGTGCAAAATATGTGGATGCATTCGGACTTAAAAATTTAGACCTCCAGTTAGAAGTCAACAGGGTAAGGCCATTTACTTATTCTCACAACGATTCTATTGCAAATTACACGCATTACAACCAGCCGTTAGCTCATCCGCTTGGAGCAAATTTCCAGGAAGTAATAGGAATCCTGAATTACCAGCCTTTTCCAAAATGGTATTTGAATATAAAAGCACTTTATTATTATCAGGGACTTGATAGCGCAGGAATAAATTTCGGAAGCAACATATTCAGGGATTATACTGTACGTTCTTCAGTGAACGGTTTTAAAGTTGGCTCCGGAAACAAAGCCACATGTTTTAACGCTATCGTGAATGTTACTTATGAGTTGGCTCAGAATATTTTTCTTGATGCATCCTTTCAACAGCGAAATTATAAACTTGCCAGTGTAGGCAGTTCACAGAACACAACTATGGCTAGTCTTGCAATAAGGATGAATATTGGCAGACGTCAGCAATATGACTTTTAGAAATACAACAGGTAAAATATTTGCCAATGCCAGCTATTCTATAGCTGGCATTTTTTTATTCCACTGTTAATGAAAAAGTAAGTGTGCGTGAGTTGATCTTATCGATCACATTCGAGAATTTGAGATTCTCATCACGGGCGTGCAGGTTACTAAGGCCCCAGCCAAGTTTTAATTCTGGCGATAGTACGAAATATTGAAAATAGAAATGAAATCCGAGACCGGCTTCTACGCCATAATCAAGTGGACTTAATTTTATAAGGTCTCCTGCATTTTTGGCTCCTTTGTTTGCGGCCAGGTCATATTCGATCTTACCGCCGGCCATCATATAAACCTTAAAATTGTTTATACGGTCGCTGGTGAATTTTATATGAAGTGGCAATGCCAATGTTATTCCCTGGATCTTTTTCAGCGTAATCGTATCTTCTCCAGCCGGCTTGTCGGGGTACTTTAAACGATATTGAAAAGCCTTTTCTGTAAATACAAGGCTCAACGGGTAAGTCTTCAGATCAAAATGCTCCCCTAATCTAAAGTTCACCAGCCAGGCAAGGTTGATACCTGTGCTGCTGATGCTTTCCACCACCATGACACTATCGCGTTGTAAAAAAAGCGGGTGATGGGTAAAACTAAAATGAGCTTTATTGACGCCAAGGTAGATGCCAAAATGATATCGCTTATCATCGTGATCTTCCAGGTTTAGGCTTTCTCTCAATTGCGTAAATGCAATCGAAGGGAAAAAAAGAACCGCTATGGTGATATGTATTATTTTGTTCCGCAATAGATGCTGCATATTCCTAGACTCAATGATTTACAATATGTTTTTTGATAACCCAGTTTGTCAAGGATATCAGTAAAAGTTTTTCCTTCAGGAAATTTTTTAATTGATTCGTCGAGATATTGGTATGCGTGGCGGTTTTTTGAAAAAAGTTTGCCCATATTCGGGGTAACTATTTTCATGTAAAAATTATAGATCGACCTTACAAAGGGCATTTTTGGCTTACTGAATTCAAGTACTACTAATTTTCCGCCCGGTTTTAGAACACGTTTGATCTCGCTTAGGCCGGTTGTCAGGTGCTGAAAATTCCTCACTCCAAAAGCTACTGTCACGGCGTCAAACGAGTTATCGTTAAAATTTATTGCTTCGCTGTCGCCATTTAACAATTCAATGCTTTCTTGCAGACCAAGTTTAGCTACTTTCTTTCTGCCGATATCCAGCATACCATCACTGATATCAATGCCTGTGATTTTGGTTGGTTTTAGCAAACCAGCTGCCATAAGTGCTACATCTGCTGTACCAGTTGCCACATCCAGGATCGTTTTAGGATCTAATGCCGATAGCTGGCGAATAGCGATCTTGCGCCACGTAGTATCAATCCCGGCGCTCAGGAAACCATTCAGAAAATCATATTTGCCCGAAATGTCATCAAACATACCGGCCACTTGTTGTTTCTTGCTAAGCTCCGAATCTTTGTACGGAACAACGCTGTCATGTTCAAAATCTGTCATACCTCCGGCAAAGATAGGTTGTTTGAAATATCAGGCTGCCGGGCAACAATTTATTTTCATTCGATAAGTCAGCGTATTTTTGCCAAATGCGTATTAAGAAAGCAACTTATATAACCAGCAGTCCGGATTATTTGAAATGCCCGGTGCCCGATAAACCGGAATATGCATTCATTGGGCGAAGCAACGTTGGTAAGTCATCGCTCATCAATATGCTTTGCGACAATGATAAGCTGGCCAAAACTTCCGGATCTCCGGGTAAAACACAGCTCATCAATCATTTTGAAATTGAGAGCAGCCTGGATGAATCTGAAGGTAAACTGAAAGTGAATATTTTTAAATGGTACCTGGTAGATCTTCCCGGGTATGGTTTTGCAAAAGTTAGTATAAGCAGCAGGAGGAGATGGGAACAGATGATAGAGAATTACCTGCGCAAGCGTGAGAACCTTACGATCATTTTTGTTTTGATAGATGCCCGTCACAGTCCTCAAAAAATTGACCTTGAATTTTTAGAGAGTTTAAAACTATGGCAGATACCTTTTTGCCTTGTATTCACAAAATCGGATAAAGAAAACCAGCGTATAGTAAGTAAGAATGTGAAAGATTTTTTAGAAGCCATGAAGAAGACCTGGCAATTCCTTCCACAACATTTTGTAACGAGTGCTGTAAAAAAAACGGGCAAAGCAAAGATCCTTTCATTCATTAATGAAACGAATGAGGAGTTAACGAAGAAAGAAAAAAAATAAGTTCACGAATTTTTAAACACGAATTATTTATTGCCGCTGATTCGCTGACTTTTAAATTCAAACTGCTTTGATCAGTGAATCAGAGGAAAAATTTTAGTTCACCACTTTATTGGCGCAGCTGCTGCTGGCAAAGGCTTCAGGTTTTGCTTTAAAGGCAAACCCCATTCCCAGGATATACCCCATTGCTTCCCGAAGTGCTTCATTGCTCTTAAAGTGTGGATTGGTGTTGATGTCGGCATGCACTTCCATATCTACTTCATACTCGGTAAACAGGTTGCACAGTTCATAAGCAATTTCAATACTCTTGGCCACTTCTACCAGCATCCTTTCTTTGATGCTATACTTCAGCAATGTTTTTTCATTGTGGATGAACATGAAGCCTCCACGGCCTTCTCTTAAAAAAACAATGACTGTGGCAAACTCTGTATCCCTGCCTTTAACCTGGCTGTCGGTACCAATGCAAACTTTTAATTTGTAACCCGCAGCGGTTTCTCTTTTGATAGCTTGCTCCACAGCATCTTTGATGGGAAGATGAATAGCATCACCATTGAATTTTCTCCATAACATAAAATGAGGTTTTTTAAAGTTACTGATAAAATTGGTATGTATATCGCTATTGTGAGGGGTTTGAGGGTAAATGTGAATATGTGGAAAGATCAGGGAATGAATATCGGGCAAGGAAAAAGGAATGTTGAATTTTGTTAGGATTGATACTTCTCAATTCAAAGTGCCTTGTTCCCTGTTCAATATTTTTTAGGCAAAAAAAGGGACCAGCCCCTAACGCTGATCCCTAACTTACACATGAATCTACCTTACTGTTTTATAATTCGTTCTGTTTGTTTTTCGTTGTTATTATATATCTGTAAGACGTATAACCCTGCTGGTTTATTGTCTACATTTATTTTATTTGTCCCTTTATTTCCGTTGCCTGTAGCGATCATGTTGCCGTTGGCATCAAATAAACGGAACTGATAATTTTCATAAGCATTCACCGTGATCTCATTTTGAACAAAGGTGGATACAGCAAATGATTTTTCAGGTTTACCTGTTACTCTTAAAGCAACAACATTTGAATAAGCAGTCTGGTTTATAACAGAGGTAACCTTCATTCTATAGTAAAGCATACCGCTATTGTATGGAACATAGTTGAATGTTTTTACTGCACTATTTAACGTAGAAAGTGGTTTAAATATTATGCCATCTGTAGAAACTTCTACCACTTGTGTTTTAATTGGTTCATCAGCAATGATGTTCCAGTTAAGGTCATGCTTATCTTTATCTGTTCTTCCGGTTAATGATATGTCATGTATTGGCAAAGGAGCATTGAACCCGATCAGCGAATAAGAACCAAGGCTTCCATAATTACTTGTATTTGAATTGCCGGTTCCGTCTATAACAAAATAATATGTTCCTGCATTTAATGTTGTATCCAATGTAATACTCATGGTTGTTGGTGGATCGTAAGTTCTGATCAGGGTTGATCCCTTATAGAGCAACATCTTTATATCCAGGTTGGCGCCAATATAATTTGCCCCTACATTGAATGGAATAGCATCCATGTGAAAGTTCACCGTTTGAGATGCGGTATATTTAAAAGCATCTTTATCGGTACTCGTTGTAACAATGCCATCCACATTAAATGAAGTTCCCAGGGCAAACGTATTTGCATTCATTGTTTCGGGATAATCATCCGGGCGATAGGTAAAGCCATTTTGTGAAGTGATGATAGTTAAGTTATCCTGTGTATTTGCACAACCATAAGGTGTCGGGCCATCGTTCCAGCCAGTCATATTCCTGTAATAGCTGTTTCCCATAATCGGTGCCCAGCTTACTTCGCCGGTTCCTGTTCCCATAGAATAAGTTTCGGTAAGGTTACAGTTTGTATCATAGGTTGACTGGTGTGATAACCCTACTGTATGGCCGCTTTCATGTGAACAACATTCGCCTATATATTTCGGACTGTTTGGTCCAAGCCTGTCGGAAAAAACAAAACCGGGTGTGTCATCTCCCCAGGTAAAAGAACCAACATAAGATATACCGCCCACGCCGCTTGTCCAGCCACTCGTTGGCGTTATGATGATCCTGATCCTCCTGTTCAAAGGAGCAGCCAAGAATTTTGTAGAATCTGTTGTGATGTTAATATTGAACGGACGGTAATCTTCTGCCACCCTGTTAAATACTTCTGTGATCTGGAGATCTGTTAAGCCGCTTGCTGCACAAAACAATGGATTGCCATTGTTCCAGCTTGTACCACTTACTGTTTGGCCATCAAAATCAAGGAAGATCGTTGGCGCGGCAGATGGAAAGCTGTTTAGTTTCGGTAAGCTGAATGCGCTGACTGATATAAAGCAGGCGAAAACCAATAATTTCAGGTGGGTAAAGTTTTTCATTTTGTTAGGATTTATTACCTCATTGACGGGTAATGCTGTTGGATATTTTAAAAATCGCTTTTACAAATTGCAATCCTGCAATACTTTTTCTGCATCTAATTTTTCAAAGGTATAATTCCCGGCGAGTCCTTGCTTTATTTCATACCCATCAGACGCACCTGAATTCATGATGCGGCCGACAAATGAAACTGTATTATCCTGGTTTAACTGTTTAGATAAATGGAAGATAGTATTTGTCGATTCGTCAGACCTGATGGTAATGCTTTGCAGGTTACTGTATTTAATGGTATTGCTGATAACAGTACCGGCAAATTTAAAATTATCTGAAAATAATAAAACGATATGCTGTCCTTCAGCTGCATTAAAAGCATTGCTGAATTGAGAAACAGGGCAATCGATCGTGTTGGGGAAAGTTGCAAATATTTTTGACTTTGCTGTTTGCGGCGCTTGTGAAAATCCGGCTGCAGCAGCAAGGCAAAGCAGCAGCACAAGCAGTAATTTACTGAGGGCTTTCATAGTATTGGTTTTTGTTTCAGAGATATTTGGATAAACTCTTTAACAGAAACGCCTGAGTAGCCGCTTTAGTATATGAATATTGAAAAAAAGCTGATCTAGAGCCGGGGTAGTTAGTATTGAGTTGTACTGAGCATGACCAAAGTGCAGGCTTCCAGTGTTTTAATACCCTTTTCTCTTGCCATTGATTCTAATTCCTCATTTTCTGTACCTGGGTTAAAAATGATCCTTTTGGGATTTAACGACAGGATATAATCGTAGTATGCTTTCTGATGCAGTGGATTCAGGTAAAGGGTTACCGTATCAACATCTTCTATCGGCTTTTGTTCCGTAATGATCTCGGTTCCGTCTATCATGCCAGCTCTATTACCCAATGCAATAACGGGATGGTTGTATGAAAGTAATTTTCTTACAGCGAGGTTGCTGTAACGCTCTTTATTCTCCGAGGCACCAATGACCAGTGTTTTCTTTGTGGACATATTCTTTAATTTAAAAATCTTGACTTTAGCGCTTGCGTTGGTATCATGCACGAATCTTTTTTACCAAACCATTTATACCGGTTTTTTGCAATAAGATCATACACGGCATTTCTTATAAAGGCAGGTACAATAATAAAGCCATATAATAACTTTGTTATTCCTTTCAGTTTTTTTGCCACGAAGAGTGCGGCTGTTGACCTGGTATATGCCTTATTGTCTTGTATCAAAACAAAACTGTTCATATTAGTTGGACTAAGCTTGTAAAGTTTTAATAAATCCTGTCCCGCGTCTCCCTGCAGAGAAGCAAATTTAAAAATCGCAGCAGGATCATGTTTGATCACATACTGTATTGAATGGTTGCATAGGTTACATACACCGTCGAATAATATGATTGGCTGGTCACTCACAGGATGCAAATTAGTACAAATACAACGCTTTCTGTTATGCTTAATAGCCCAGGTAACCTGAAAGATTACTGACAAACAATGCCAGGTAAACCAGGCTGAAGAAGATGAAAAGGCTATTCATCAATACTTCCCCGATCTTGAATATTGCTTTTTTAGGTATTTCGTACATGGGATAATAAGCGAACTGGGTGATCAGCTTGCCTGCCCAGTACGCTGCAATAACCCCTGTTAAACCAACAGCAAGGCCTGTCTGATTTTTTAATTCGGTAGTAAATAAAATAGAGATCAATCCAAAAGAAAAGTTTAATCCTTGTATGTAGCGACCATAAGTTTTAGCAATTTCCTGGTTAAGTGGCTTTAATTTTTTAATATCGTTATACCAGTCAAATACCACATGCCTGATATATGGGTAGATAATTGCGGTGAATATTTGCCCGGCTGCACCCACGATGATGAGCCAGTTTGGAACATTAATTTTCATTGTCTTTTATTTTATGAGATCATTCATTGCCAGTCCGATCTGGGCGTACTTAAAATCATATCCTGCTTTTATTAATTTTTCAGGAATGACCCACCTGCTCTTTAATACCAGTTCTGTTTCAGTTTTGATGATGACAGCTCCGATCTTAAGCAGCCATTGCGGTGCCGGCAGGCCAATTTTTTGATGCATGGTTTTTCTCAGTGTATGCATCAGGGTACTATTGTTCACAGAATTCGGCGCAGCACAATTGAACACGCCGGTAAGTGTTTTGTTTGATTGAATGAATAGAGCGATGCGAAAAAGATCCTCAATATGTATCCAGCTAAACATCTGGCTTCCCTTGCCCTGTTTTCCGCCGAGGCCGAAGCGAACTAGATTTGTAAGTGGTTTCATCACACCAGCATTGTGCCCTAAAACGATAGCCATACGAAAGGAAACCTGCCTTGTTGCAGGCAATTTAAAATCAAAAAATGTTTTTTCCCAGCTGGTAGCAACGCTTACAGAAAATCCACTGCCGATCTCGCCATCGGCTTCTGTCATAGGCCTGTCTTCAGCATGCCGGTAAATAGTGGCAGTGCTGGAGTTTATCCATAATAGCGGGGGAGCAGTACATTTAAGCATTGCTTCTCCCAACATTTTTGTTGTTTCGGTTCTGGATGATAATATTTCTTTTTTATTCTTTGCGTTATACTGGCAGTCAACAGATTTTCCGGCAAGGTTTATCAGCATCGTTGCGTTATTAAGGCTTTCAATTAACCCGTTGAAATCATTCCATTGAATATGAGGTTGCTGTCTTGAAATGATCAATACGTCATAACCTTGTTCCCGAAATTTTTCCTCCAGGTACGCACCGATAAATCCTGTACCACCAGCAATAACGATCTTTCCTGTTTTCATTTGTTTGTAGTTGTAAAATTAAAATATACATTACGGTGAAACAGGTTCACTTGTTTGTATTGCTGAATAGCTTTCTTCCTCCATGTGAAAAATATGTAGAGGTTCAGAAAATGAATGCATCCTGATATTAGTATTATCCAGCCAATTTTACGACTTAGTTTTTCCAACATATCCTGTGCATCTGTTACACCGCTGGTGATCCTCAAGGTGTAAACTACATAGCCGAGGTTAATTAAATAGAATCCAACGAGTAATAGATTGTTTACACTATCTGCAAGTTCTTTGTTGCCATGAAAGATATCGATCAAAAACAATTTCCCATTTTTAAAAAGGGTTTTGGCAACCCAAACTGTTAAACAAATGGTGATGATCAGGTAAAGAATGTAAGTGAGAATGATCTGGTTCATAATAGTAGTTTTTAGTTGTGATAAATTTTATTTAAGAAGGCTGAGGGGTCTTTGTTGCATTTTTACATATACTTCATCATAGCATAAGTAAGTATAGTAAATCGCCATCACCGGTGCCAAAAAAAATAATACCAGGAAAGACCCAACAGGTATGCTGAGCAAACTAACAACTGTTATCCAATGGTATGATCTTCTTACTCCGCCTTTATAGGTGAACCAGTGATTGTGTGCATGTACCAGCATACTGATCACCTGCCAGCTGCCTGTAACTGCGTATCCGGTGATGAATGTATAATCCTTGTTTATTATTGTCAATACCAGGAAAACAATAATGAGCAGGATACTCATCCAAAAATCTATTAATTTAAATTTTTTCATAACTGTATATTTTAAAGTTTCAGAAAAATATGAAAGTTCGGCTTATAAAAAAGCCGGGCACATACCCGGCTCATTTGTTATTTATTTAAATACTTTTAAGAGGCTTCCGGTAAACCAGTTCTCTTCTGCTTTTATCATAACATCGAGAACTTTATCGGCCTGGTTGCCCAGTTTTTTTATACTGCCGATCATTTCCACGAACTGCTTTGTTTCTTTATCTTTTTTATCGCCATCAATATTATCCAGCTGGCTGAGTAATTTAAGCATAGGGTCCAGTTCTCTTTTCTTTCTTTCTTTGATGATTTGCGTAGCCACTTTCCAGATATCTTTTTCAGCACTGAAATATTCTTTGCGTTCACCAGGCAGGATGATCCTTTCCACAAGGCTCCAGCTGATGAGGTCGCGGATATTCATATTCACATTTCCACGGCTGATGCTCAGCTGTTCCATGATATCGTCCTGCGTTACCGGGTCCGGACTTACCAAAAGCAACGCATGAATCTGCGCCATGGTGCGGTTGATGCCCCATTGCGTTCCAAAAGCCCCCCAGCTGCTGATGAATTGTTGTTTTGCTTCTGAAAGTTTCATGTTTGTTTATTTGACAACCCAAATATAGATACTCTTTCTGAACTTTCAAAATTAATTGAAAATAAAAATTAAAAAGATACCGTTAAAACCGGAAGATGTTTTTATTTTGACATCTTTGCAACTTAACGGCAGCAATTATTTTTTTAATTTTTATACCAACATCGTAACCGGGTTCTCCAGGTATTTCTTCAAAGTTTGCAGGAATGCTGCACCCACAGCACCATCTACGCTGCGATGATCACAACTCAAGGTCACTTTCATAACATTGGTTACATCAAATGCGCCGTTCCTACGGATCACCACTTCCCTGATATTTCCTACGGCAAGAATACAACTGTCGGGCGGATTTATGATGGCGGTGAACTCTTCAATGTCCATCATACCAAGGTTAGAAATCGTAAATGTATTTCCGCTGAATTCAGGTGGCTGTAATTTTTTATCACGGGCTTTTGCATATAACTGTTTTGCATCAGCAGCTATTTGCGACAACGTTTTCTGGTCTGCAAATTTGATCACCGGTACGATCAATCCCTCCGGTAACGCTAAGGCAGAGCCGATATGAATATGGTGGTTCTGGCGGATGAAATCGCCCATCCAGCTGCTGTTAACATCAGGATGCAGGCGCAGGGCTGTTGCACAGGCTTTGATAACAAGATCATTGAATGATATTTTTACCGGGCTCACTTCATTCATGGCATTGCGTGCTTTCATCGCATTGTCCATGTTTATTTCCATCGTCAGGTAAAAATGGGGTGCGCTGAATTTGCTTTCACCCAAACGGCGGGCAATTACTTTGCGCATTTGTGTTAGTGGTACATCCGTATGACCTTCTTCACCCGTATTGGTAAATGTTGCAACAACGGGAGCAGCCTTTACCGAACCGCCGACAGGGTTTGCAACCGCTGTCGGGGTATTTGCAACTGCTACCGATGCGGCTGGTTTGTATTCATCAATATCACGCTTCGTTACACGGCCACCATCTCCGGTGCCATTTACTTTTGAGATATCGATCCCTTTTTCTGAAGCAATTTTTTTTGCAAGTGGGGAAGCTTTTATTCTGCCATCACTATTTTCGGATACGGCTTCCTGTAGTGTTTCAGCAGAAGCTACAACAGATTCTGCTGAACCGCCGGCAGGGTTTGCAACCGCCGTCGGGGTACCGGCTTTTTCTGCTGCTACGTAAGCGCTTACATCTGTTCCGGCTTTACCAACGATGGCAATGATCTCATTAATCTTTGCTGCTTTGCCGGCTTCTACGCCGATATAAAGCAAGGTGCCTTCTTCGTATCCAACCACTTCCATGGTTGCTTTATCTGTTTCTACTTCAGCAAGTGTGTCATCAGCTTTTACTTTGTCGCCCAGTTTTTTATTCCATGCAACGATCTTTCCTTCGGTCATCGTATCACTCAGCAGTGGCATGCGGATTTCTTTGGCACCTTCAGGAAGGGAAA
>JBBQZY010000002.1:0-522768 GCA_038207305.1 Chitinophagales bacterium | reverse complement strand
TTTTTAATCAACAAAAACAACTAAGCCTTACTACAATATTTTAGGGGTCAATTTGAAATGGCGGAGGGGGTCAATTTGCTCTGGCGAACAGGGATCAGTTTAAGCTGGAATTAGGGGGTCAATTTGTCTGTATTTTCCAATTATGACGTAAAACAAAAATTGCAATTATTAATATTCCCGGAAGGAATTCTGTATAACAAGAAAAACAACGCAGTTCGAACCCTTAGAACCAATATGTTGTTTAATGAAATCCCGCAACTCGCTTACATTTCAACAGAAAAGAAAAATGGCAACTCTCTTGAAAGTTGCCATTTTACTAGTTCTGTGCCCAGAACAGGAATCGAACCTGCACATCCTTGCGAACGACAGATTTTGAGTCTGTTGCGTCTACCAATTCCGCCATCTGGGCATATCAAATTGGGATGCAATATTACATCAATCACCCAACCTGTCCAAAATCCGCTTTAAATATTTTTTCTTATAATAATATGCTTTCAGTTCCAGGAGGCTTGCTGCTGTCGTTTCTTTTTCATCATAATGATTGATCATGGGCTTTATCTCCCGCCACAATTCCGCTTCACAGGCTTCTACCCTTTTCACAACAACATCTTCTGGTTCTTCTGTCAATGCCTCATTGATTTCCATCATTTCCATCAGGAATGCCGGTGGCAGACTGTATTTTTCATCTGTTTCCAACAGTTCACGTGTTTGCAGAAAATATTCGATCGTTTTTTCCTCATTCTGAAAAATATTGAATGCTTTGTTGATGGCAGCAGATCTTTCCAACGCTTGCTCCTTTTCTACTTCACTGTCATTGGTAAAGAAGTCGGGATGAAATTCTTTCTGCAATTCAAAATACTTTTTTGCAAGCAGTGACTTGTCAACAGAAGGCGCTTTTGGCAACCTAAATAATTCAAAATAATTCATGGAGCAAAGTTAGGGAAAACGGAAGTTGGGAGTAGTGGTTTGAAGTTTGAGGTTTGTGGTTTGAAAAATTTCAATTACTCTTTAATCCTGTTAAATTATAGCAAGTATTATCAGATATAAATTAACCGGCTACATTATTAAATTTTATTTCACAGCCGAACTCAACGGTAAATACATCAAATCGCCAACCCGTAAGCATCAACCGATAAATCCTCCCACTTGCAGTTCCCCATTTACCCCTTAAATTTGCCGCCAAATACGATGCATGCTAAAAATTGGATTAATAAGAGAAGGTAAGATACCTCCGGACAACAGGGTAGCACTTACACCCGCCCAATGCAAATGGATACATAAGAATCACCCGGAAATAAAAGTGATCGTTCAGCATTGCGAAACCAGATGCTTTACCGACAAAGAATATGAGATGGCCGGCGTTGAAACAAAAGACAACGTGGATGAATGCGATATTTTAATGGGCATCAAGGAAGTACCGGTTGAGATGCTGGTTGAAGGGAAAAAATACCTGTTCTTCTCACACACAAAAAAATTACAACCTTATAATCAAAAGTTGTTAAAAGCGATCATCGCTAAAAAAAGCACCCTGATAGATTATGAATGCCTTGAGCACGAGGATGGAAAGCGCATCATTGGCTTTGGTTTTTTTGCAGGTATCGTTGGTGCACACAATGGCATGATGGCCTATGGAAAAAGAACAGGTTCATACAACCTGGAAAAAGTAAACTCTTCTAAAAATCTGCAGCATCTTGTTCATACTTATTTCGGGCTAATACTGCCGAATATAAAAATTGCAGTCACAGGAAGCGGCAGGGTTGCCCATGGCATCCTGGAGATTATGAACCTGCTTGGCATTCATGAAGTAGAACCGGATGAGTACCTGAAAAAGGAATTTTCTTACCCGGTGTATGTTCAGCTGAAGGGGGGAGATCTGTATGCTCATAAAAAAAATGGCAATTATTCCAGGATGGATTTCCACATAAATCCTTCGAACTACGATTGCATTTTTGAAAAATACATTCCTCATACAGATATTTTAATGAATGGCATCTATTGGGAAAAAAATATTCCACGTTTGTTTGAAATAGAAGCGCTGCAACAAAACAATTTTCGTATTCAAACCATTGCTGATATTACTGATGATGCAAACGGATCTGTTCCCTGCAATATCGGCGATTCTACAATTGAGGACCCGATATATGGTGTAGATAAAAATACATTTGAAAGAACAGTACCCTTCCTGCATGGCTCTGTGGATGTTATGGCTGTTGGTAACTTACCCAATGAATTACCAAGAGATGCCAGTCGCTATTTTGGCGAACAACTCATAAAGTTTGTAATGAACGACCTTGTAGAAGGGAATAGTAAGATTATAGATAAAGCCACCATCATAAAGGAAGGAAAGCTGAATGATGAATATAGTTATATGAGGGAATATGCAGGATTATGATAATGTTGCGGTAAAATATCATTTAATCATAGCGTGGAGCAGCGAATTTTCACAGCGATATATAAGGGACCATTTGTTTTATAAAAAAAAATGTAACCGATTTTACAATTTTAAATAATATGCCTTCAGCAACCTGTTGAAATCGTTTGTATAACTTCTTTGCGTATCATGGATGACCAATTCACACGAAACCGGCATGGCTGTTTTTTTTGGTGAAAGCAATACGATCGTTCGAAATGGATCGTGGGCCGGTGTTTGTTTTAATAATAATTTTTCCCATATAAAAAATGATTGCCTGCTTGCTGCTTCTTCAAAATAAGCCGTACGATGAAAGGGGATCAATACAGTTGCAAAACCTTCGTCACTTAAATTATTGCTGACACCCCTTAGTAGTTCTTCCAGTCTTAAACTGGTATCATGCTTCGCTGCATTTTTATTTGCGTCCGTTGACCGAAGATCATTTTCATAAAAGGGAGGATTACAAATGATAAGATCGTAACGCTTGTTCGTTTTATATTCCTGCAATGAACAACAGTGAATGTTAATCCTATTCTGCCAAGGCGAAGCCTCAACATTTTCTTTTGCTTGTTCAGCAGCATCCTTACTTATTTCTATTGCGTCTATCGAAGCCGTCGTCTTTTGTGCAAGCATCAGACATAATAAACCAGTACCTGTGCCGATATCAAGGATAGTATTCATGGAAAGTTGTTCTGCCTTCATCGCTGTCCACGCCCCCAACACACAGGCATCTGTACAAACCTTCATGGCGCACCGGTCCTGGTGAATGGTAAATTGTTTGAATTGGAAGTAGTTGGTGGGCAAGTGTTGGGTTTGTTGACTGGTAGCGATGTTAACGCTATTAGCTCTATTAACTTGGTTTAATAATCTTCTGTTCGTTTAAGGGCTCCAGGTTGTGAGTTTGGGTTCATCAAAATTATTAACTTTTTAAAACCATCTAGTTTCATTAAACACATCAACTTTATAGCCTCAATTACCTTCATCAACCCTATCAACCTAAAGCCACTCCGCCCTTGCACTAACTGGTATATCCAACATTGAAAAGTCCTTGTTCAGAAATTTATAGTAGCCGGTAATGCCGATCATGGCAGCATTGTCGGTACAGTATTCAAAAGCGGGAATAAATACATTCCAGCCTGCCTTTTTCCCAAGTAATTGCAACTCGCTTCTTAAACCGCTGTTAGCACTTACGCCACCTGCCAGACAAATATCGCTGATGCCTGTTTCTGCTGAAGCCTTTTTTAATTTATTGAGTAAGATACTGATGATTCGTTGTTGTATGGATGCACAGATATCCGGTAAGTGTTTTTCTATAAAAGTTTTTTTTTCATCGTCTGTGGCGAGAAAAGATTCTTTATAAACATTAGACTTTCCAGCATTCTGAAGAAAATACAAAATAGAGGTTTTCAATCCAGAAAAACTAAAATTCAATCCTTCTATCCTTGGCTCGGGAAACTTATATGCTGATGAATTTCCATGCTTTGCATATTTATCAATCAACGGACCTCCGGGATAAGGAAGTCCTAATAACTTAGCCGATTTATCAAAAGCTTCGCCTGCAGCATCATCGATCGTTTGCCCGATCACGTTCATATCAACGGGTGAATTACATTGAACGATCTGCGTATGCCCGCCACTTACTGTTAAACATAAAAAAGGAAAAGCCGGCTTCGGCTCATCAATGAGGTTAGCGAGTACATGCGCCTGCATATGATGCACTGCTATTAATGGAATTTCTAAGGCAAGTGACAATGATTTTGCAAATTGACCGCCTACCAATAACGCGCCAATAAGACCTGGTGCCTGGGTAAATGCAATTGCAGCTAATTGCTCCATGGTGCAACCTGATTGCTTCATAGCCTGGTCTACCACCGGTATTATGTTTTGCATGTGTGCCCTGCTGGCTAACTCAGGTACTACCCCGCCATATTGTTCATGAACTTTCTGAGTAGCGATAATATTTGATACAATGCGGCCATCAATACAAACAGAAGCTGCTGTTTCATCGCAGGAAGATTCGATGGCAAGTATAATGGTTGGCAAGTTGATTGTTTTATTAGTCTATCGGTTGCAAAGTTAATACATGTTAGAACCGCTAACGTCAAACTTCAACCCTTAAATTTTTAACTCCTGATAGCTACTACCGGATCCATCTTAGCAGCTTGGGAGGCGGGAATGATGCCGGCAAGGATACCTACCACCAGGCATATAATAACGGTAATAATCAGCATGGGAATAGAAATAAAAACAGGGAAGTCTGCCACTTTGGAAATGATGATCGTTGTAATCCATACAAAGAATAAACCGAAAGCGCCACCAAACAAACAAAGCAAAGATGCTTCCATTAAGAATTCGAATAAGATTGTGCCTTTTTTGGCGCCGATGGCTTTTTTTAAACCAATCACGCTGGTGCGTTCCTTCACCGTTACAAACATGATGTTGGCAATACTGAACATCCCTACAATCAGGCTAATACCACCGATGATCGATCCAACAACATTCAGCGTTACAAAGAATGAATCCAGTGCTTTACTGAATGCCTCTACACTATTTAAAGAAAAATTATCTTCCTGGGTAGGAGAAAGCCTTCTCACCTGCCGCATGATTCCTTTCAATTCATCCATCAATGCAGCGGTGGTAACACCTTCTTTTCCTTTTGCAATAAGTATGGGATTACTGTTCTTATCATCAAATAATTGCTTGCAATATCCGTAGGGCATCATCACACATTTATCATAATCCCAACCGATAAAACTCTTTCCTTCTTTTTTAATAACCCCAACCACTGTTATCTTTTTTCCTTTAATATCTATTTGTTTACCCAATGCACGGTCGGCGTTTCCAAAAAGATCTTCTGCATTTGTATAACCGATCAGGCATACCGGACTTCCTGCGTTGAATTCACTGGAAGAAAAAAAACGGCCTGCTTGAAAACTCAATGGTTGAATGGTCATCTGCGCAGGAATCACACCATACACTGCTGCATTTTGTATCACATCGTCTTTGTGAGAAATGGTTCCGCCTGTTTGCATGAGATAGGCGATGTCATCCAGTAACTGCGAACGCTCTTTAACCAACCCTGCTTCTTCATACTTCATTACAGGTCTTGCCCTGAATTTCCATATCGGTTGATCAGGACCGCCGCTATAGTCCCATTTATCGATGTAGATAGTATTGCTGCCAAGGCTTTTTACTTCGCTCTGTATATTCCGCTCAAAACTATTTACAATCGCCAACACAATGATGATACAGAATATTCCAAATGCAACGCCTGTAAGGCTAAGTGCCGTCCGCATTTTATTCACCTTCAGTTCCTGTAAAGTAAGCCTGAGAGAATTGCCAATTATATTCAGCGTTTTGCGCATAAAACAAAAATACAGCAAGCTTTTGGATTGCTGTATTTTAATATTTTAAGTGGAAAGTTGGTAGGTTTAGTGGTTTGAGGTTGGAAGAGATTTTCAATTTGCACCAATATCAAAACTCAAACCTCAAACGATAAACTATTTCCCTCTTCCCCATCCAAACCAATCATTTCCATTCGCATATAGCATAAGCGCCAGTAGTAAAACCATGCCTACGATTTGTGCGTACTCCAGGAATTTTTCACTCGGCTTTCGGCCTGTGATCATTTCAATCAGCGTGAAGAGTACATGGCCGCCATCCAATGCAGGTATCGGCAGCAAATTCATGAATGCAAGCACGATGGAGAAGAATGCAGTAATCGTCCAGAAATGTTCCCAATCCCAGCCATTGCCGGAGAAAACAGAACCCATGGCCTTAAAACCTCCAACGCCTTTATAAGCGCCGGTTTTGGGAGATAATATTTTTTTGAACTGATCGATATAGAATTTCAATTCCGACCCCGCCCTTTTAATGCCGGCAGGAATTGCAGCAAAGAATGAATATTTTTTTACAGTGTAGGTGAAAACCCCGAGGCTATCGAATGTTTCAAAAGCAAGCGGAACATGGAACCCTATCTGTCCATCTTTTGCAAGTACAGTGCTGAAATTTACCATGCTGTCGTTTCGCTTTACGACCATTCGAACAGTATCTCCCTTCTTCCTTTTTTGCATGGTAGCTTCAAACTCATCATAGAATTTAGTATTGATGCTGTCTACTTTTAATATCACATCACCTTTGCGTAATCCTGCTTTGTAGGCGTTGCCGGTATCCGGGATAGTCAATACGATTACGGGTACCCGCGGACTGATCAAAGGCCCGTCGGTTTGCTTTTTCTTTTCTACCAGTTTCCCAATAAGATCAACCGGCATATTAAGTGTCATTGGCTCGCCATCTCTTTCAATGGAAACAGTGCTGTCAACGATCAATAATTTACGAAGGATATCGCCGTACTCTTCAACAGGTTTGCCATCAACTGCCAATATTTTATCGCCATTTTTAAAATGCAGGTCGCTGAAAATCGGGTCATTGAATGTGATGCCATCTTTTAAAGATGATGCCGGTATTTTCTTTTCACCCCAGGTCATTAATATCCCAGCGTAAATAATAAAAGCCAATAAAATATTTACAGTAACACCACCGATCATTATGATCAGTCTTTGCCAGGCTGGCTTACTTCTGAATTCCCATGGCTGGGGAGGAAGTTTTAATTGTTCCTTGTCCATGCTTTCATCCACCATGCCGGCGATCTTCACATAACCGCCCAAGGGTAACCAGCCAATGCCATACTCAGTTTCCCCGATCTTCTTTTTAAAAATAGAAAACCATGGATCAAAAAATAAATAGAATTTCTCTACCCTGCATTTGAACCATTTAGCCGTAATATAATGGCCGAATTCATGGAGAATAACTAAAATGGAAAGTGATAATAAGAGTTGAGCTGCCTTTAAGCCTACACTGCCCCAGTCGATTGCTAATAATGTCATATTTCTAGGCCGATATTGGCTTTAATTTAAGTTGTTATTTAATTTCGGTTGATAAGTTATGAGGTTAACGCATCCAACTTCTGAACCTTTTTCTACAGGTTATAACTTCATCAACGAGGCCGCAAAGTTACGTGCCTCACCATCGCTGTCAAAATATTCCTGTAATGTTGGCTTCTCAATAAAACTAATATGTTCCATAGTTTTTTCAACCACCGCAGTAATATCCAGGAACCCAATCCGGTTTTTTAAGAATGCCCAAACTGCAATTTCATTCGCTGCATTGAGCACGCAGGCAGTGTTTCCTCCTTTTTGCAGGGCTTCTGTTGCGAGACCCAGGTTGCGGAAGGTTTTAAGATCAGGTTCTTCAAAACTAAGGTTTGGATATTTCCTGAAATTTAATCTTGGATAATTACTCTTTAATCTTTCAGGAAAACCCAATGCATATTGAATGGGTAACTTCATATCCGGCAATCCCATCTGTGCCTTGATACTGCCATCTTCAAACTGAACCATGCTATGAATGATGCTTTGCGGATGTATCACTACTTCCACTTGTTCGGGACGTAGATTGAAAAGCCATTTGGCTTCTATCATTTCCAATCCCTTGTTCATTAAAGTAGCAGAATCGATGGTGATCTTCGCTCCCATACTCCAATTTGGATGCTGGAGCGCATGATCACGTTTTACATTTACCAAAAAGTTCGGCTTCTTACCAAGGAACGGACCGCCGCTTGCTGTAAGTATTACCTTCTCTATTGGGTTACGGGATTCTCCTACCAGGCATTGAAATATGGCTGAATGCTCGCTATCTACCGGAATGATGGGGGCCCGGTTCTCCAAGGCCATTTTCATCACAATATCGCCAGCCACTACCAATGTTTCTTTGTTTGCCAATGCGATCATCTTGCCCTTTGAAACCGCCTTCAACGTCGGCTTTAAACCGGCAAAACCAACAATAGCAGCCAGCATGATGTCGTAACTGTCAAAATCAGCTGCTTCTTCCAGGGCTGCTTCACCACAAAAAACCTTTACATCACTACCCGAAAGGCCAGCTTTCACTTTTTCATATTTCTTTTCATCACCAATTACAACGGCATTGGGTTTAAATTCTAATGCCTGGGCAATCAACAATTCATCTTTCGTTTGTGCCGTAAGTATCTCTACCTCAAAAAGGTCGGGGTATGCCTTAATAACCTCCAAAGCCTGCGTACCAATAGATCCTGTTGAACCAAAAATGGCTATGCGTTTCTTAGCATGCGCTTCTGCCATAAATGCTTGAATTAATTTAATTAATATATGTGGGGCAATTTACAGTATTAATTGTTGTAAAGCTGCATACGGCTTGCTAAAAATTAAGCTGGTATTCTTTTACCACTGATTCACTGAAAAAATCAGCATTTCATTGGTGAATCTTTATCAAATATGCTTTTATCAATTATTGGTAATCGGAACCGCAGCTTTTGTCTTATTGGATTCCAAAACTGCTTCTATAACCCGCATTACATTCAATCCATCCTCAGCAGAAACAGGCAAAGGCTTCCCATGAACAATGGCTTCGTGAAGCCCATCAAAAAAATCCATATAATTGCCTTGCAGTGATTCAATGGAACTCCTGCCGCTTTCCAGATTGAGTATGCCTTTTGCCGAAACTGGCTCTGTACCCCAACCAGCTACGCCGGGTTTCATACCTGCTTTTAAAATATCTTCCTGTATATCCGCCCTGTCTTTAATGAATGAACCTTTTGCACCATGTAAAATATAAGCAGGTAATATTTCCTTCACCAACAAGCTTGATTTTAACCTAACGGTAAATGTTTTATAAAATAAGGTTATGTCGAAATAATCATTAACCTGCGAACCGGGCCGGGTGGCTTTTATAAAACCAAATACATTTTCCGGCATGCCAAATAGAAAAAGTGCCTGGTCTATTATATGCGGACCGAGATCGTGCAATAAACCTGAACCCGGCAAGGCTGTTTCCTTATGTTGCTTCAGACTCAGTTGCGGCTTATACCGGTCGAAATGAATTTCAGCTTCAATGATATCTCCAAGTAGTTCCCTATCTACAACATCTTTTACTGTTTTAAAATCACTGTCGTAACGCCTGTTTTGAAATACGGCTAATTGTCTGCCTTTTTCTTTTGCAATACGGATCAATTCCTTCGCCTCACTCACTGTAACGGTGAACGATTTTTCTACCAAAACATGTTTACCTGCCTGCAAGGCCTTTTTTGCAAATTCGAAATGTGTGTAATTCGGGGTATTTACAATAACGAGCTCGATGGCTTCATCAGCAAGCATGTCTTCCATCGAATCGAAAGAGATCACCTCCGGATAAATGGTTGCAGCATTCCTTTTTGATCGCTCCCAAACCCCATAAAAATTAAAACCCGGGTTGGCGTGAATGAATGTTGCATGAAAAACGAGGCCACTCATACCGAAGGAGCAAAGGGCGGTATTGATACTCCCTGAACCTCTGGAGGAAGAAATGATTTCAGTCATGATGTAAATATAAATTTTAATGCCTGGATGCGCAGCGCAAATAGAATCCTGATACGGGAACAAACCGTTCGTACCAGCAGCCCTTTAGGGAGCGGAGGGGGTTTGGTTAGCTGTGAATGGCTTCAGTCCTTCTGCAATCTTCCGGTCATTGCCCAGGCGTGCAACTTTATTTTGTCCGCCAAGTTTGCCGATGCTCTTCATATAATCTACAAAACCATTTTTATTTACAGGTGTGATCCTGAGTGTTTGCAAGATATTACCGCTGATAAGATCATCGTAATAAACATTTTTCAACCTAAGATTATCATCTATTTTTTTTGCGAACGCCTGCAGGTTTGCTGGTGTATTTTCAAATTCGATAAACCATTCGTGGTAACTTTTTCCATTGTCTGAACTGATATAGGGTGCAACCGTAAATTCAGTGAGCTTTACACTTTCTTCCCTGGCGGCCGTTAGTATGGCTGCTTCTACTTCTTCTACAATAACATGTTCGCCAAAGGCAGAAATAAAATGTTTGGTGCGCCCGCTCACAACGAGCCGATATGGCTCAGTTGAAACAAATTTCACCGTGTCGCCGATATTGTAAGCCCATAAACCAGCATTGCTGCTGATGATAAGCGCATAGTTCTCTCCTACCTTCACATCTTTCAACATCAACCTTTTCGGGCTTTCCCTACCGATCTCTGCAACCGGAATGAATTCATAAAATATGCCGCTATTGGTATTCAATAACATGCCGGTTTCTTTTTGAGAATCCTGAAAAGCAAAAAAACCTTCACTGGCAGGAAATAATTCAATGGTATCTATATCGCGGCCAATACTTTCCGTGAGCCTGGCTTTGTAAGGTTCGTAATTTACGCCGCCCTGTACCATTACACTGAAGTTTGGAAACAACTCCCCGATCTTTTTTCCGGAGCGTTCAATCAGTTTATCAAAATACATCTGCATCCATGGTGGTATCCCACTGATAAGCGTCATATCCTGCGTGATGGTTTCGGAAACGATCTTTTCTAATTTTTCTTCCCAGTCTTCTATACAATTTGTTTCATAAGAAGGCAGCTGGTTGGCCCGCAGATATTTAGGAACATGGTGATTGACAATACCACTTAGCCGACCTGTAGGTATTCCACCTACTCTTTCCAAAACCGGTGAGCCACTTAAGAAAATAAGCCTGCCGTTTGCAAATTTTGTATTACCGGTTTCTGCCATATAGCACAACAGTGCATTGCGTGCCGAATTGATATGATTGGGTATAGAATCTTTTGTAATAGGAATGTATTTCACTCCACTTGTAGTGCCACTTGTTTTTGCAAAATAAATAGGCACGCCTTTCCACAATATATTGTGTTTTCCTTCTTTGATTTTTTCTATATATGGTTTGAATGCTTCGTAATCTCTTATCGGTACCAGCTTAACAAAATCTTCATACGACTTGATGGTATTGAACTGGTGCTCCTTACCAAATTCTGTTTTACCTCCGGTCTTTACAAGTTGATTAAGTATGGCCTGTTGATCTTCCACTGCAGTTACCATATCTTTTTTTATCTGCCTGTATATATAATTGGCAAAAGGTTTTGCCAGGAAAGATTTTATTTTCATTACACACTAAATCTTTTATAATTCTCAAAATTAACTAAAGACGCCCGGGAAAAAATGTTAATTACAGTTACATTTCCATTCTGTATCCAGGTCGATCACGGTTACTACTACGATTTCCTTTTCATGCGGAGCAAATACGATTCTTACATGCTGCCGGTCGTGCGTTACGCCTTCCAATGGATATGATCTTCCCTGCGGACTTTCTTCTATCTTACTATAATTTATCTCCCCTTTCTGCAAAATTTCTTTTACTTCAGATTCATCAATATGCCTGCAATCCATCCGGCATTTCGCATGTTTACTGTAAACGATTTCGCCGGTATTCCTGTCGAAAGGATCGGCTGCTGCAACAGGCGTTGCAGGTTGCTCAATATTCACAGGAATATGAACAGGCCCGCCACGCTGGTTCTTTTTAACCCAAAAAAACAGGGCTGCGGCAGCAAGCAAAGCTATAAGAGGAAAGTATTTTTTAAGCACAATGCAAGGTAAGGAAATATGGTTTGAAGTTGATTAAGTTAATGCTGGTGAAAGCGTTGAGAAAATATCCCGCTTGTTAACTTTTTCAACGTTATTACCCATATAAACTGCTTACCATTGGCTTATAGCTGAATTGGCTTATTTTTGCGGCGATGAAGAAAACGGTAGCCTTACATACACTGGGGTGCAAGCTCAATTTCAGCGAAACGACCGCTATTGGCCGTATGCTTGAAAATGACGGCTTTGTGAAAAAAGATTTTGATGAAGTGGCCGATGTATATGTAATTAATACCTGTTCTGTTACCGATAATGCCGATAAAGAATGCCGCTCGCTTGTACGGCGGATACAACGCAAAGCACCCGAAGCCCTGGTGGTGATTACCGGTTGTTATGCACAGTTAAAACCAGCAGAGATCGCTGCCATCCCCGGCGTGAACCTGGTATTGGGCGCAGCTGAAAAATTCAATATCAGCAGTCATTTAAAAGAACTTAGTAAGAACGATGCAGCAAAGATCTGTAGCTGCGATATAGAAGATGTTAATACATTTACAGCTTCCCATTCTGTGCAGGAGCGGACAAGAGTATTCTTAAAAGTACAGGACGGCTGCGATTACAACTGCAGTTTTTGTACCATACCCCTGGCAAGGGGAAAAAGCCGCAGCGATCGTATTGAAAATGTTTTGAAAGAAGTTCAACTGATCGCAACGTCCGGTGTAAAAGAAATTGTGCTCACAGGAATTAACCTGGGCGATTTTGGTAAAGGTTATACGGGCGGGAAAAAACATGAAGAAAATTTCTTTGACCTGGTGAAAGAACTTGATGAAACAGTTGGTATTGAGCGGTTCCGGATCTCCTCCATTGAACCCAATCTATTAAGCAATGAACTGATTGAATTTGTAAGCAACTCCAAAAAGTTCATGCCGCATTTTCATATACCGTTGCAAAGCGGGAGTAATATAACATTGGCGAATATGCGCCGGAGGTATCAGAAAGAATTGTACGAAGAAAAAGTTGGATTGATAAAAATGATGATGCCGCATTGCTGCATCGGTGCAGATGTTATCGTAGGATTTCCGGGCGAGACAGTTGAAGATTTTAAAGAATCCGCCGATTTTATTCAATCACTTGATATTTCATACCTGCATGTATTCACTTATTCTGAAAGAGACAATACACACGCGCTCAGCTTAAAACCTGTTGTGCCGGTACATACACGCAATGAAAGAAATAAGATCCTGCGCAATATCAGTTATTCAAAAATGCAGGCCTTCACCGAAAAACACATCGGCCAATCAAGAAAAGTATTATTCGAAATGGTAAATAAGAACGGGATGATGGAAGGATATACGGATAATTATATCAAAATTACAACAGCGTTTAAAAAGGAGTGGGAAAAAGAAATTGTAGAGTGGGTTATTTAGGTAGAAAATTCGCAGCAAAAGTTAATCGTGTATAAAATAACGCAGGCAATATAAAGTTGTAAGAACTATCAACTCTTAAACTATGAACTTTCTTATAATACATTCCACTCCTTATCCGCCAAATGCTTTCTAAAAAAATCTTTCCCGACAGCATGTGTCATCGCTTCCAGGTGGCGCTCATGGTGTAAGTCGGTACCAAGGTAAGATACCAGATCATTTTTCAGCATATAGATCGCAGCCTTAGCAGCTTCCTTACCGTAGTAGCCGGTGAGCGATAAGAGGTTTAACTGTAGCAAAAAGCCCAATTCAACAAACCGGTGATACATTTTATAATCGTTGTAGTAGTAAGGATAGCGCTCAGGATGTGCCAGTATTGGCTTGTAGCCTTCAGTGATAATGGCAAAAGACATTTTCTCCGGGTTATTCGGCATCGTTGCATAAGAAAATTCCGTGAGCACAATATTGTCTTTGATCGTAAGCAGTGTTGATTTTTTCTGAAGTAACTCGAAAAAATAAGCATCCAGCATATATTCTGCTGCTGCAGAAACATCAAATTTAAGTTTCTGTTTTACCAGTTCTTTTTTCAGAATGGTTAATGCTGCCTGGATGGTATCTGCATCATTGCGGTACATATCGCTGATGATATGAGGTGTTGCCACAGACCGTTTAATACCCATGGCCATCAGGCCTTTAATTAATGTAATGGAAGTCTCTACATCAGGGGAACCGTCGTCAATACCTGGCAGAATATGCGAATGGATATCCGTGATAATGGGGAAATAATTATTGCGCGGCTCCTTGGCTTGTTTCGTTTTAAAGAGAGAAAACATAGTCAAAGTTACATTTCCGTTTTGAAATAGCCTTACCGGTGGCTTCGGAACTGTATTATTTTTTATAAAACTGGTGAACTTTTATCAAAGGTTTCAGAATAGATACGACGAATGCGAAAGGGATCTTATTCTTCTTCATCGCCAGGTAATCTCTCCTGTTGGCCCTTAGCCGCTGGCGGAAATTCTTATTGCTTTGTCCCCCGATCCTCATTTTTACTACCAGCATCTGCAGGTAGTAAGCTTTCACCCGGTGCTTATAAAGATACCTTGCCATGAATTCGTAATCGGCTGCGGTATAATAGTGATTCAGGTAAAACCCGAATTGCTCTATCAAGGATCGTTTGATGTAAAAAGTTGGGTGAGCGGGCATCCAGCCGTAGCGGAAGCGGTATCGTTTAAAAGGTTTGCCGTGCCAGATCCTGATGATCTTGTTGGTATCGTTGGCATCCACATATTCCAGGTCGCCATACACAGCATCAGTTTCCTGTTCTTTAAAACTCTGAACGATCCGGGTAATCACATCATCAGAATCCAACATATCATCACTGTTCAGTATACCAATGATATCACCGGTGGCCATTAGCATGCCCTTGTTGAGACCATCATACATGCCCTTGTCTGTTTCTGATATCCAGCGGCTGATCTTTGACTCGTATTGCTGAATGATGGCTACGGTATTGTCTGTTGACTTACCATCGATAATGATATGTTCTATATCAGGATAGCGCTGCTTGATAACAGACTCGATACAATCCTGCAGGTATTTTTCCGAATTATAAGTTACCGTTATGATAGAAACTTTCATTATACAAGTAGCAATTTACCAACCCAACAACAGGCAAGGGATACATAACAAAATTATGGTTATGCCTCAAAATAACGGTCTTTTATTTTAACCGCCGGGATGCCACTGTATATTCCGAATGAATCAAGGTTTGATGTAGCTACTGAACCTACCGCCAATACTGCATGGGAGCCGCAAATTACCCCTGGACATACAATAGCCCGGGCGCCAATCCAAACACCTTCTTCCAGCGTGATCGGTTTTACCATGAGGTCGAAAGTTGCTTTTGAATAATTATGATTTCCTGTAAGCAGGAATGCACCCTGCGACAGGCAAACATTGCTGCCAATTGTTACCATTGCCAGGTTATCGATCCATACCTGCTCGCCTATCCATATATGATCGCCCAGCTCCAGCAACCATGGATATTTGATATTTACAAAAGGCTTGATTAAAACCCCCTGTCCTATTTTTGCTCCAAATGCCTTCAGCCAAAATCTTTTTAATCCATAGAATGGAAAAAGTCCTGTCTTAAAAAAAACAATGTTAACCATGTACCAGCAAAGCCTTTTGAATACAGGCCCCGGATCATACCAGGCATTGTTATAGGAAGCAAGTTTTGTTGTCATGCTTTATTTTTTTCGCTACCTGCTTCCGTAGGTTTATTGCTTTGCCTGTTGAAGAGGAATATGAAAATAAAAATAAATAGATATGCAAAAATGCTAAACCAGGTGTGGTGATCCCATCCCAAAGGCATCGGCCAGCCATGTTGGGTTGCCACCAATAAAAGGCTCAACCTGATAACATTCAGCAGCCAGATGAAAAGCAACCCGAATATCAACCAAACCGTCTTTTTTTTAAAGCTTCCCGCCGACGCAATTACAAATGCGATCCAGAAACTCATGATGCCATAACCCACGCATTCATAAACCAATCGTATTCCCCTGCCGCCTACCACACGCAGGTTATAGTTACTGGCTAAATAAGTATCTACCTTGAAAAGCGACAACAGGAATTTAGAACTATTTAAAAGCGTACTTCTGATCCAGTTTACAAAATTAAGGTTGTGCTCTATAAACGGGCTGTAATAGCCACCCGGCACTGATACACCGATAATGGCAAGTGTTCCGTAATAACAGATGGCAAAGATCAGGAGAAACTTAATTACAAACCTGATAAAAGTCTTGTCGGTTAAAAAATTCAATTGGATTATTTTTTATTCCCCAATTAAGAGGATCTTTTAAGAAAATATTTTTTTATATACACCACCATCAACAGTATTCTGAAAATATTCTTTTGCCAGTTCATGCGCTCCTTTACAATATTCATCAAAAGAAACCCGATTAATCAAACATATTTTTTTTAGTGTATCGATGATGGCTTGTTCATTCGATATATCTACGTTCCATCCTGCCTGCTTTTTTTCCAGTTCATTCCAGGGTGTAAAAAAACTAGTGATCACCGGCCGCCCGGCACTAAAACTTTCATACAGGGCATGTCCGAAATTTTCACCTTTGGTTAAGAGTATGGAAGCATCGTATTTGCTAAATGTTGACTGCACTGCAACAGGCAATACATCGCCTTTGTAATTTATTCTCCCGGCAGAACGATTCACTACTTCCTCACATTTTTTCCAGTATGCTCCATCTTTAACGGGCCCATAAATATCAAGTGTGATATTTTCTCTTGACGCTGCAATGAGTTCTACCAGTTGCAGCAGGTTTTTTTTTGCTGCTATCAGCGACAAATATACGAGGCGTAGTTCACCTGCCGTTTTATTGCTACTGCTGATGCTTTCAAGCGGCTTCCTGGGGATATTTTCTGCTACCGACATTGTAATATTTTTGCCAAATACTTTCCGGGTATCCTGCGCTTCTTCTTCATTGGTTGCATGCCAGCTAACGTTCCTGCATAGCCCGGATAGCTTAAGTACTGCGAGGTATATTCTCTTCTTGAATGATTTCCCTGCAAGTGCTCCCTGTTGCAACATGCCCCTGGGACATATAACCGTTTTTATTTTTTTATTCGCAAGCAAAGGAACGATCACAAAACGGTAGGAGAACATTCCATTTAAATAGATGAAAGCAGGATTGCATTCATTTATACGTTTCTTCATCTCCTGAATGCCGGGCTTGCCTGCACCAGCATACCAGATGTTGATAGCATTAGCAGATTGAGGCAATACAACAGTTGACCAGCGATCAGTTTCAATTCCTGCTAACCGTTTATTTTCATTCAGGTCATAGCCACTCGTGATCACTGAAATATTGTAATCATCCTGTAGCCGGATCAACAGGTTTGTCAATGATTGTATCGGCCCACCTGCTTTATAAGCCGGGTAGAAATGATCATAACAGATAAGCAATCCTGGTTTCTCCGTTTCTGTCATAACATACTTTGAACAGCAGCAATGATCTTATCGTAACTGTACTGATCAATTTTTTTAAATGCCGCCCTTTCAATACCTGCAAAATCTTCCGCTGACTTTTGAATGTATTGCTGAAGCAATGTCGCCAGCTGCTGAATATTTCCTGTTTCAAAAACAGCTCCGTTGATACCATTGTCAACCAGGTCATATGCACTGCCACAGGTATCCGAAACAATTACAGGAAGCCCGAAGTTCATTGCTTCATTCACAGAAAGTCCCCAGGTTTCCCCGAGGCCGGAACACATCACGAAAATATCTGCCGACTGGTAATACAAAGGTATCTGGCTTTGATTGATAAAACCGGTAAGAATAACTTTGTTGTCAAGCGAATTATTTCCTATGTAAGTTTCCATTTCGGTTCTGCATTCGCCATCACCCATCATCAATAACAATGCGTTTGAATTGTCAAGCATTTGATGAAATCCTTTTAGGAGGTCGATCGGCCTCTTTTTGTAGATATATTTTCCTGAATAAAGGATGATTTTTTTATTGGCCGGAAGTTTTAGGATTGCTCTTGCCTCCGCTTTCGAAGTTTCTGTATGCATTTTCCTGAACCTTTTGTTATCAATAGCATAGGGAACAAACAAAAGTTTCCTGCCCTTCACCCCCAATGCCTGGTAAAACAATTTATTCTGTTCTCCAATGTAGAGGAACCTGTTAATAAATAAGAATAAAAAGCGCAGGTATAAATGTTTGAGTTTTGTTACAGGTTTGTTTTTTTTAAGTTCCTGGTTGAGCGGTGTTTCGGCACGAAGGCAAACCGTATGGCCAAACATGCGCCCAAATATGATTGCCAGTATATTTGTGCAATATGCCCAGCCATGTACAACGATCACCGATTTTGGCTGCTTGTATAAATAAGAAATGATAGCGGGATTAATGAGTCCCCAAAATCCTTTATGAATAGATGGCATCCAGGAAATATTTTTAAGGAACACCGGGTTGTAACCTTCCAATAAGGGAATATCCCATTTCACTGCAGTACCGAAGCCACGATCGAGTTTACCTTGTATGCTTTCATCAGAACAATACAGCACGGTTAAGGAAATATCTGTAGCCGCATTTATCTGCTGGTACAGCGGCGCAAAATACTGTATGGGATGTGAATTTAAAAAGATCAACGGCTTCATATCCCAACCGTTTTTCTCATCATTGGATCAACGAACTTGATAAGTGATTTATTAATAATGGCTATCACTAAAAAATAAATAAGAATAAAGCCGAGGGCTTTGGTAGTATCTGCCCCATAAACGTTGATCAATAAAAAGAAGGGACCTGTTAAAATAATTCCCCAAATACCTTTTTTATAAAGGTATTTATAAAAATAGCCGATCAGCGCACCAAAGAAGAAAATAGGTATGAACATAAAGATAGGGCCGAAATCAATGTATGCATCTGCAAAACTACCAAGGCTAAACGAAGTACCTCTTTCTTTACCGCTCACACCAAGACCTGTATATTTATTCGTATGCTTACTATCATCCAGCACTGGCTTGTCTGGGTTAATGAAACGGGGCACCAGGTAATGACTAACTGCAGCCAAGTAAACCCTGCCATCCTCATGGGGAAGCCTTGCCGGAACAAACCTTATTGCTGCTGAGAAATATTGAATATAACCTATGCGGTTTACCATGTCCTCGATCGCATTATTATAAGTGATAGCATCTACGTTTACTATTAGTTCGAGCAACTTTCCCCTCGCTTCTTCTGTAGATACTTTAACTGTCTGTGTTGACTGTCCCTGGTTTAGAAAAGTACGATAACGCCCCTTACTTGCCGTCCAAAGTACTGCCATGTGAAAGAGAAGTGCCCCCATTATCACAAACATTGTTCCTTTGAAATAAGTTATTTTAATATTTACTGCGGAATATGCAATAATTGAAAATAAAATAATCGTAGTAAAACTACTGGCAAAAAAAGATGAAAGCCCAATCACAAATTCAAATGAAATAACTACGTACAGGAACATCTTCAATTCAGGGCCACGTTTAAAAATGGCTATGAAAGTAATGATGAAAAATCCCCATTTTATGTAAAACAGGAAGAATAAATACTGTACAAGGTTTGGAAAACTCCAGATGGCAATCTGACTAACACTTATAATAATGCTAATAACTATGTAAACCTGCAGCATTTTTTTAGGGTCGTAGTTATCCCAAACTTTTTCCGACACCGTTATTTTAATCTTACGTACAACCCAAAATATACCCAGGCTGAAAAAATACAGCCCGGTAATTGATAAAACGTCTGTGTAGACCAATAACTCAGTTGGGAATACAGTATTTCTAAATAATTCATTTAGAGATATGCCTATCACACTGCAATAGATCGACTGGATAGCCACTGTAGCCCATTGGTATAGTAACCCCCAAAACAGCACATTAGGGCTTCCCTTGACAAAGAATAATCTATAGGTGAAAGGGATGTATAGTAATAGGGGTATGGATAATAAGAAATCAGGCGACCAGATAAATGCGATTACCAGTGCCACCAGAATTCCTATCCATAAAGTTAAAGGTATCTTACCTTTGCCGTACATCACTATCTTTCAGGCTTACAAAATAATCTACAAGGGCAGCTGTCTGCTTTTGAATATTAAATTCACTCATTACTTCTTTCCGCCCGTTTTCCCCAAATTTTCTGCAAGCTGCAGGATTCACAGACAAGCTCAATAATTTTTCAGCCATTGCAACGGGATCAGCTTTCGGCACTATGAAGCCGTTTTGCTGATCATCAACGATTTCAACTGCACCACCGCTTGCTGTTATGACTACCGGAAGCCTATGTGCCATCGCTTCTGCAACTACCAATCCGTAACCTTCATCATGCCGTGAGGCCAATACAAATACATCTATATTTTGAAAAAAAACTGAAACGTCTTCGAGCCAACCGGTAAAGGATACAAAGCTATCCAGCCCAAATTCGGTAACGCTATTTTTTAATGTTGTATAAAATGGCTCCCTCGGTTTTCCACCGATGAGCAGTCTCGCCATCGGATTTTTTTCATGCACTGCTTTAAATGCCATCAGCAGGTCTGCATGGCCCTTGGTTGGGGTCATCTGTCCTGTTATACCGATTATAAAAACATCTCCTGGCCAACCTGCTTTTTTTCCGAGGTCATTCAGCCTTGTATTACTATCCAGTGCAGGAATTGTTATGCCGTTGTGAATAGTAACAATTTTTTCCGGTGCACAACCAAGTGCGATCGTACGGATTCTTACATTATCTGAAATAGCGATAAACTTATCTACGATCTTACCATACCTTTTAAAAGTTTTTTGCTGAAAGGGGATTGCCGGTGTAGGATCATGCATGTGGCATACGATCTTCTTTTTTGTAAACAACAACACCGGGTAAAGCAGTATCAGTTCATGGTGATTGGCAAAGTAGAGCATATCAGGTTTTGTTTTTTTCAGTAACCTGATAAAATCGAAATACAATTTGGGTAATTTGATAAATGTATGCAGGCTCATTTTTAAATTGAACCAATCCATTTTCCTGCTAAACATTCCCAGCCAGCTAAAGCTATAGGGAATATTATTTTTCTTAAGCAGTGATTCCATTTCCCCATTTCCCCATTTCGTCAATAGAAAATGACTGCTGACTGTTGAAGGAAAACGTAAAAAAAAATCGACTGTTATATGTTGTAAACCAAAACAAAATCCGGTAGGGATCGTGGCCAGTATACTAAGTTTATTATCCCTGGTCATCAAAAAAATTGGCTGGCCATGTTGCCTGCTGTATATTCAGCGGCAGGTCCTTTGTATGAATAAATATTGAACGGATGGCATCTACCGATCCGGGTTCCCATTCCTGCGATTCGATGTGGCTCGACTTCCCGAACTTATCAGCGATCCTTTTATTGTCTCCGAGCCAGCAGGCATGATGAAAAACCCCGACAGATTCGGGGCAGTTGATAAAGCCAAAGAATTTTGCAGAAAGATCAGGCAGCCGCATCGTTGCAAATAATTTTTTAAGCCTCGATTCATTCCAGCTGATCACCCTTCGTTGTTCAAATAACAAACCGGGTTTTATAAAACCGAAATGTGTAAAATCAACGACTTCTCTTGGAACCCTGTAGTTCCAGGTACGTAAATAATTATAGCCGGTTACCCGCATTCCCTTCGGTTTATTGGCAGCCAGATAATTTATAACCGCTGGTAATGTTTTTATATCATAGAGCTCGTCTGCATCTATGATCCAGAAATAATCAGGAGCACTGTGAAATTTTTCAATAGCACTCATCTCGCTTCCATGCGATTGTATATTCCTGAAAGACTTTTTATTGAAAGCAAGCATCTCCATATTCCTTGCTGCAGCTTCATCCGGATCTCTCCTGATCACTATATTTATTTTACCGGCTGGATCGGGATAATCCAACACAATAGAAACAGTACTGTCGGGCTTAACAGGTTTACCATACCAATCCCTGTCGTACTGTGTGATCACCGATATGGCATTGCAGAACGGGTAAATGGTATCCAGTTGCGCTTTGATGAATGCTTCTTCATTTAACGCAAGGATAATGGCATGTAAGCGGATGTTAGGCTGGCTCACAATAAAAATGATAACTAGTAATGCGTGGTTCTTTATTAATATCTTTTATAAAATCATCTTTCGTTGCAAATTCAATTCCTTTATTCCCCTGCCAGCGTGATAATATCCTTTTCCATTTTGGCATACGTAGTTCTTCGAGGAATGAATAATAACGGATCTTATATTTGTGTGCTTCAAGGAAATCAATAACATCAAGTTGGCTCTGGTTGTAATTTGCAAGATAGATGGGGTGCACTTCAATCAACATCACCGGCCTGTGTTTATCAATTAATTTTACAGCACCATTCAATACACTTACTTCATAACCCTCTACATCTATTTTTATAAAATCAACTTTATTGATCGATGCAAATTCAATATCCAATGTTGTAACAGGAATATCGATCACATCTTCTGCAACATTGCCACTAACAATACTCGAATTATTATTGTCAAGCATTTTTACAACTGTTGGTTCATCGCCTGCTGCCTTTGCAATCAATTTTACTTTATGATCTTTATTATATTCAATTGATCTGGCAATCACATTATTTAATTTGGGTATTGGTTCAAACACATACGCTTCAGCGCATTTATTGGTGAACTGCCAAAGAAATGTACCAATATTGCCGCCCACATCAATAAAATTCATATTGGAAGGCAATTCTTTTTTTAGTCTTTTCACCAACAAAGCTTCAGGCTGTCCATCAACACCTCTTAATATTACATCTTCTACAGTAGAACGATTGTTGTCATTTACAGTAATACAAATAGATTGACCATTATCATAATTGATGGCCAGTTCGCTCCCGGTTTCCAGGTATTTTTTTACAAGGAAATTCAGTTTATGTTTTAAAGGGAATACCCTGCTTATGAATCGTAAAGCCGGCAGGTTTTTTATAGTTCTGTATTGCGCCATCCTTTCTATTTCTTTCTTAGTGATAAAAAAATAAGCCTGCTTTTCTCTGTATATATTTCTATAGCTGCACTGTTTTCCTCTATTGTAAACCGATCACCCATGTATTGAATGATCTCTTCCCTGCAGGTCACATACACAGCATCTACATCCGGGTTGAATTTATCTTCAAATACCGTTGGATGAATATTGACAAGGAACTGCGGTTGTTTTGATACTTTTGAACGTTGCCTGCGGGAATAAAAAGGAATTCTTATCCTGTTATCAAAAAAAGTAATCAACGCATCAATGTATTTCCCTTTTTTTATCTTATCGCTTGTTGTTCCTTCACTCCATCCTGCCCGTTGGGATGATAGTCTTCCCTGGCCTAAAAAATCGGGACAAAGAATGACAAGCCTTCCTCCCGGGGCTAATATCCTGTAACATTCATCCAGTACTTTGGAAGGGCGGGTACAATGTTCCAGTACAAATACCGAAAATACAAGGTCAAATTTTCCCGCGGCGAATGGTAATTCGTTTGGAACTTTGATCGTTTCAAAAAATGCTCCGGGATACTTCTGCCTGTTACTGCTGATGAGTTGTTCAGAAAAATCACAACCCGAATATTTCGATTGCAACGCTGGAAAATGTTTTAAAATATTGGCACTGCCACAACCAAACTCACAAACACTATTGCTTTCTTTTACCAGAGATGCTATTTGCTTGTATCCTTCTTCTGCTTCGTTTATCCAGTTATCTGCGGTAAATTCTATATCACCGTAATAATCCGGGTTCTTCTGATAAAATGCTTCCAGTTGCTTTTCAAGCGATGCGATCGCCTGTCCATTTTCCTTTCCCACACTTGGCAGCCAGCGTATTTTTCTCGATATCATGCTATACGATTTAGGAGGCTATTTTTATATAGAACAGCTGTACACAGCATTCCTTTCGGTATAACCATATCCTTTGAGAAAATCACTGATACCTTCGGCAGTATGGCCCAGCGCTTTTAATTGAGCAGGGTGAAACTCTATCAATATATTTTTGATAACTTTTTTCTGCAGGAGTTTTACTGCACCTTTTAATGCGAAAAATTCATATCCTTCAATATCTATTTTAATCAGTTTAATGCTATGCGCATCATGCTCCAGGAAAAGATCATCCAGTGTAGTAGAAAATAATTCCTGGGTTTCCCATAACCGGCGCCTGCTTTCTTTCACGAAAGAAGAAGACCCGGTATTAATAGATGGTGAAAGAGAAATAGCTATTTCTTCAACCCTATCTGAAATGGCAAAAGGTATAAGGTTTATATTATAACAATTATTCTTGTTTATATTTTTCAAAATTACTTCCCACAGTCTCTGTTGAGGTTCTATACAATAAACCTTGCCATTGGCTCCTGTCTTTTTAGAAGCAAGAATAGAAAAATAACCTTCATTTGCGCCGAGGTCTATAAATGAATCTCCCTCATTTAATAAGCCAAGTATCGTTTCGGTCATCTCGGGTTCGTAATGGTTTTCGTTCAGTAGCCTGAACCCAAAATTAGAAACAGGATCTAAAAACCAATAATTATTATTGATATTAAAATACCTTCTTTTTATAAGTAATATCCTTTTCAGCAAAGCCGCAAATTCTATTGGCCGTACTTTTGTCGCAAGTAATTTATAAATAGTCTTATTCATATTTGTTGATCTCAAACATTTTTTATCTATACGTATTCAGAATTTTACTCCATTTATCGCCATAAGCATCCCACGAGAATTCTTCAGCTTTCAACCTCGCCAGCTCGCCCATCTTGCTGAGTATTTCAGGTTCCTCAATAAAAAAGTCGATCGCTTTAATTATCTGGTCTACCGCACCTGGCTCAATTAAAAAGCCCTCCTTTCCCTGTTCTATGATATCGGGGCCGCAGGTAGCCGACGTTGTTATCACAGGCAAGCCACAGGCCATTGCTTCAGGTATTACAAGGCCGAAACCTTCAAAGAAGCTTGGGAATATCATTACGTCATAATTGGGTAATAGTTGTTTTACCTCATTAAATGACAATTTACCTTTCAGGATCACGGCTGGATAATCGGCATTGATCATCTTTTCAATAGCTTTTGTAACAGGCCCTATTAAAGTGAGTTCAATGGCCGGTGAAGCGATCTTACTCCATACTTCCAGCAAAGTGGGTATGCCTTTACGGGCGTCTACCAATCCAACAAATACAAAGCGGATCTTATCGCCTGCGTGCTTTTTTTTCTGAACCGGTTTAAAATCTTTTGCATTCACTCCATAAGGATTCACGCTGATCTTTGTTGCCGGCACACCATGTTCTGCATAAGTGCTCAGCGTAAAACCACTGGCAACAACGATATGACTGGCCAGTTCCATTTCAGCTTCTTCAACAGCAATATGTTTGTACTCTTTTTGCCTTACAGAAAATTCCCAGGTAGGATAAAGTTTTATGATATGCCTGTAAACCGCATCCTTGGAAAGCGGATGGGCGATACTTACATCCAGGAAGAATTTTTTAGCAAGTTTCCTGCAGCGTTCGGCCAGTATCCAACTGGAGGTATCAAAGCCGATCACCGCATCGGCACCGGTTATCGATGAAGATGAAATAAAGTGCTGAAACTGGCGGTTGCGCTGGTACAATACATTTTCTTCACCATGCCCTAACCTCATCCTAAACAATGCATTTATTTCCAACAGTATGTATCGCTTTATAAAACGATCGGGAACTTCATCGATGAACCTGTTACTTACCTTATGATATATTTTTTTAGGGAGCCTGGAAAAGAGTTTGTATACCCAACTATCTTTACCAAAGGCAAGGCCGGTATGGAATTCATACAGCATATCTCTTTTATATAGCTGTTTTGCTAACTGAAAGGAATATTGTGTACCGGGATGGGCTAATAGAATTTTCAAAATATCAAGGTGTTTTCAGCAAGTAATTATTATTACAACCATATAGGTTAAGTTGATCAGGCGCATTATTTGTAACATCGTGCCATTGAAATAGTTTTTGGATCGCTGTCAGGGAACAACAGTCAAAGCCACAGTAGCACAAAAGTTTAATCAGGGCTCCTTCCCGAAAAAAGGATATAATTTTTTTCGGGGCTCTTTTTTTGTTACTTTTTTGGAGAAGCAAAAAAGTAAAGTTGAAAACATGAAAAATTTTTATCCTAGCAATCAATTATTGATTTGAACGGATAAGTTTTGCAGGTACTCCTGCAATTACGCTTCCTGCAGGAAAACTTTTTGTAACTACAGCGCCGGCTCCTACAACACAATAATCTCCTAATTCTACATCTTTCAGTATAGTTGCTTTTGCGCCTACCCAGCAGTAATTACCAATTTTCACTGTTCCCTTTTGCATGGGCTGTTCTGACGGTTTAAGCCCGACACCAAAACTGTGATCAGAATCGGTGATATAAATATCCGGCCCAAACATATTGTTACTACCGATCTCTATGTAGTTACAGGCATCGATCATAACATTCCTGTTGAAATAATTCTGATCGCCAATCTTTATTTTAATACCATCATAAGGAGTATCTAACGGCCATAACATGATACCCTGGCTGAATGCGTTCTTTTTACCGATCCTAACCTGGCTCAAACGCCTGCATCTTGCTTTTTCCATACGGTTTCCGCCACCGGTCTTCATCCCCAACAACTTATAGAGCCCTATTCGGAACCTGCTGCATATTCCCTGCGGAACACGTAATAACAAAGGTTCTATTTTTTTTAATATCGCCATTAGTTCAGCTTAATAAATTTTTTATAAGTCGACATTTTTACCGCTTTCCTTTTAACCTTACCCGAAAAAAGAAATTTACAAAAATCCATCATTCCCAACAGGCAGGGTTTTACCAAACGGGCATTCTTAGAAGCCAGTGCAAAACGCAGGTTGCTGAATACTTTATAAATAAAAATAGGAACCAATATTGATCCGGGTATTCTTCTCAATCCAAAAACAAGATCATTGCACACCCCGGAACGGTGTTGCCTGATCAGGTCTCTAGCAATACTCGTTTTATCATGCCATACTTCAACTTCAGGAAAACGTATGATGGTATAATCTTTGTCCATCAATCGGATACAAAGATCTTTTTCCTCGCCGCCGTAATAGCCGGGATTGACCGCATAACATCCAACACTTCTTACTGCAGACACTCTCATAATATGTCCACAACCAATAAAATTATTTGTTTCAACAATTACATTCCCCCGCTTGATTTCTTTCCGCAGATCATTGCTGAGTATTTTAAAAGATAATACCGCAACAGCAGGCGCATTATCCATGTACTCAACCGCTTTTGTAAGATAAGTGATGTCGAGAAACCATGAATCATCATCCAGGCTGCAATAATAATCTGCATCGGTTGTTTGCAGGAACATATTCCTGCCAAACAAATAACCTCTCTCCTCTTTTGAAAAGTACCATTTTACATCCTCAAAAAGCTTTTCAAGAGTATATGTTGTATCTGTTGAGTTGTCATCAAATACAGCTACTTGCTTGTTCTCATATTTCTGTTTGAGAGCAGAATCAATTGCCTTTGGCAAAATAGAAACCCTGTTTTTTGATGTAATACCAATAAGGACTTTACTACCCATGGTTAGTTTTTGAAAATAAAATTGTGCCAACGGCTGCAAATTTTCCACCAGTAGCAGGAATAATCGTTTTCCAACCATTGACAGAAGTCAGCATTGAAACAATACCAAAAAGTTCAAATAAAAATAATTTACAATAATCAGAAAATTTAGTGTGTTGCACTATTGTAGTCATAACATAATGACGGTTTACAAGTTCCATTTTAGACAACTTCAAAATATTGTTTTTATGAGTGCCGGGTTGACTATTATGAAAAATCCTAGCCGTTCTTGCATTATAGAGTTTCCATTTTCTTCCAACTTTTAATGAAAGTGCAACATCTTCAAGTAATGAATATCCCTGAAATTGATCTGTAAAAACGGGATCAGGTAATGCTTCCTTTTTATAGATCGTACAAGTTGTGTTCAACCATTCTACCTGGCTACATTCAGGTAGATCGTTTCCATCTTCGGGTAACAAATTCCATGCAGGCCCTATACATTTGCCGGCATACGATGATAATTTTTCACCACTCATTATTCTGTACATTGTTCTGGAAATTTTTCCAGGCGTATGATAACGCTGGTTTGTTATCATTGCATTCACCGCACCTATATTTTTATCAGATTGAATGCAATTCCACAAACGTTCTATACAGCCCACTTCCATTTCAATATCATCATCCAAAAAGAAAATAAATGACTGCCCTGCAAGATCTATTCCTTCATTACGCTGCACAGCTGCACCCTTTTCAGCCGCTTTTTTGTAATGAAGTGTTGAAGTCAATCGTTCAATACCGATTTCTGCGATACGAGCTGTTTCATCATTATCAGACGCATCAATGATTATAATTTCAGCTGGTTGATATTCTTGTTTTGCAATGCTTTCCAAAGTCTGCTTTAATATTTCACTGCGATTAGCAGTTGGCAAAATAGCACTTACAGATATTTGGTGTACCACAGACATTGATTATACAACTCAACTGTTTTCCTGAAGAAAGCTCATATTTAGCAGAACTTTGAGAAAATTATTGTTTGGTATCATAATAAAATCCAGGAAGAAGGTATATGGTCAGTATTCCCGATATCCTCAGCTGCTGTCCATTTTTTCGGGGCTATTACCATCTTTGTTTTATCAGGGTTTAACCAGGCGCCCCACCAACTAAAAGAACTATTTGCAATAATGTGATGTTTACAGGAACTCATCAACCTGAGATCTTCATAATTATGCGCATCATCATTTCCTTCAACATAATAGGCAGGAGATGATATTATAATATTTGCTTTAACCCAATCCATATCATCTGAGAAAAAAAAGAAAACAGGTGATTGCACGAAACTAGCTATATGAGCAAATGCCTTTTCATAATAATTCAAACTGCAAAGGCCATGTGCTTGGTTGGTTTTTGGTACTGATACATAATCCCCGCGTCTTATATGAACTGAAACAGCATTAAACGATCTGATTATTGTAAGCCACTCCAGGTTCCTGCCAAATGGAAGACTTCGAAATTGAAAATCAGCTCGAATAATATCTTCAATATCGGTAAAATACTTTTCTGTTTGCCAAAAGCCTGATACATAAGATTCGTCAGGGCATAAAAAAAAACCTGATTCGAAAATATAATTTCGTTTTTCCTTATAAATACGATTCAATGGATTTCTGCCAAGCAATAACCATAATTGTTTTTCATACCGGACTTTTGGTTTGCATTTACTTAATTCCTTTTGTGAAGCTTTTGTAGTTTCCAGTTTAAATGCGGAGAGGCCAAATTCCCTTTTTACATATTTATAAGGGTCATCAAAATCTATTTTAAAATTAATTTTTCTTTTAATAGAAAGTGATCTTGCAGCTGCAAATTGGAACATCTGATTTCCCAATCCTCCCATAAACTGAAATATAAACAAGTAGTTAAATAAGTGTATTTATGAAAATTGTATTGATATAAGTATCAGCAAAAGTTTTGTATCCATACTCACTCATTATATTAAATATTTCAGATCGCTTTTCAGAACTAGCGTCATCAGTAAAATGGACTGTTTCAATACAAAATATCGTGGGCCTGTATTTGTCAAATGGAAAATTCCTTAAAATTTCTTCATCAAGCCCCTCTACATCAAGGTTGATAAAAACAGGAGATATTCCGTTAAAGTAGTCATCAATAATTTCTTCAATAGTTTTCAATGGCACTTTGATCACTTTCTTAATTTTTCCGTGATTGTTTTTTTCAAGAGAAGTTGCTTCTTCTTTAGAAAAAGTATTCAGTACAGGGTTATTCATTATATAAAAATAAGCCTCACCTGAAGCTTTGCCCGCAATACCAATATTGAGGCATATATCTTTAGGACGCTTTTTACATAATATTTTAAATACAGAAGGATCTGGCTCTATACAAACACCTTTATACCCGTTTTCATAAAATTTAAAACTGTTATTAAGGCGAACAGGGTGATTGGCTCCAATATCAAGATAAGTAAAGTTTTTTATCTTTTTTGCAGCGATCATAAATTCTATTATTAGGTCTTCACCTGTTTGTGAATAGGATAAATTATATGATATACCAGTAATTTTTTGGTAGACTCTTTTAAAAAAATTAAGATTAATTAAATTCATTCTGGTTTACAACAAACTATTGATTCGTTTTCTTCTTACTGAATAAATACAGACCGCAACTATATCTTGCGCTGCTGTAGGAGACTGGATCTGTATTTTCTATAAATTGATCATAATCATTTACTATACTAAATTCAACAAGTTCCATTCTGTCAAGTTTCTTAATACAGGATAATGGATCTAAAATTCGTTGTGCATTAAACTCCACCCGCTCTTTACCTACAGGCATACTTAATATTAATGAACCTCCGGGTACGAGTATTCTTTGTAGTTCCATAAGTGCTTCATTAAATCCTTCAGGATTAATAGGGTCACCATACCTACCAAGTCCGATATGCTCAATCGTATGCAGGCAGGATAATGTTTGTACTGTATTGTCTTTAAAAGGAAGTTTTAGAATATCCCCCTGGAGGAATTGTAAGCCAGGTAAATTAAAAGTAGGTGGCCGTATATCTATTGATGTTATATTGCATATTGCTGTTGCCTGACCTGCAAAACCATCAAATCTACTGCCTATATCATAATGTATTGAAGGTTTTAATAACGCAAGTTTTTTAAGAGCCCAAATATCCTGGTAGAAATAATGCCCGCCGCCACTTTGTATATCCTGTTGTTTAAAATAAAGAGACGGGTATATATAACGGAAAGAAAGAATCCCCCCCTTTTGCTTATAATATTTAAAGTCTTTTAAAAAATCAGCATACGCACCCCAAATCTTTACGGGGTATTTAATCCCATAAACTTTAAGAGGTTGTAGAAATCTCCAGGCACCTTTTATAAAATCTTTTACCAATATTGCTTCGCTATTTTGAGGTTAGTTTTGTTACAGTATTGATTCATCATCAAAATTGTTCTCTATTTTTTTAATTATTCTGGCCGGGGTTCCGGCTGCAAGTACATTTTCCGGGATATTATTTACAACAACGGCTCCAGCCGCTATCACACTGTTTTTTCCAATAGTAACACCTTTCAGTACAATGACACCTGCACCTAACCAAACATTATCTTCAATTACTACCGCATCATAAATTTTATTTCCCCGATGTTGGGGCTTTCTAACATCAACAGATATATTATGATCAAAGTCACCGATATAACAGTACGGGCCTACCTGTACTCTTTTTCCAATACTAATGCTGTAATGACAATCAATAATTGTATGAGAGTTGATATAAACAAAATCATCAATTGTAAGAACTGCATCCTTGCCTGCAATATTTAATTTTACAAAAGATTCTAACATAATAAACGCTCCATTTTTTAGGCCATTCATGTTACCGAATAAAAAACCATGCCCTCTTATTGGATGTTTTAATCTTACACCAAGAAAGTTCAACTTAACCCTATATGCAAAACTTTTAAATCTTTCAAGTAACATGAATCTCCTAAATTGATATTTGCCTGATAAATTTTTTATAGTTATTCTCATAACTAAATTGCTCTGTTCCCAATCCCTTCATATTCCTTGCAAGTTTTAACCTTACTTCATCATCTTTTAACCGATCAATAAGGTCTGCAACAGCAACGCTGTCTTTCATAATTACGACACCTGTGTACCCGGATGCCAAAGCCCATGAAATGACGCCAGAAGATTGTGGACCCCAGATAAGAACAGGTAAACCCGCTGATGTATAATCAACCAGTTTACTTGAAAAATTATACTTAAACATTTCTTCGTGATCAAAGGAGTTAAGCAAAATGCCTACATCTATCTCTTCATTCATGAATCGCATAAGTTCTGCAGGATGAATAAGATCATGAAATTTAACATGAGGTTTCATAAGATATTCATATTGCTCCATTGCTGCTTTATCCTTATGTGAAAAAATATGCATTTCCCCATTTTGCTTTGATATAATGGAAGCAATTTCATTTAACATTACGGCAAAATCTCCAGTAAATAATGATCCTGCATAACAGTATTTAATAACATTTTTTTTTCTTTTGACTTCTCCAACCACCGGGAAAGCCAAATCACTCCTTCCTCTTAATGGATACAATATTTCTCCATGAACCTCATATAAAGCATGATAATATTTTTCCATTGCTGGACAAATACAGAATCTACCTGATGAATGGCGATACATTTGGCCAAATAAACCGGCAAGATGCTTTTGCCAAATCCCATAATTTTCTGTTGTTAACCAATCATCATGGAGGATCAGGTGTAACGGAATATTCAAGTGTTTTGAAAGGCGGAATGCTTTTAGCCACATTAATCGGAAACTAACTGTCAATATTACATCAGGTTTAAACTCTTTAATTGCAGATAATAATTTCCCTGATCTAATATACTGTTTAGCAATTAATAAACCGCTGATACGTTTTGAAAATCTCGTTGTTTTTAACCTGTTTAGGAATGCAGACTTGGTTGTTATATAGTTTACCCCTGCAATCCTTTCTTTAGAATTCATTTCTGTTCCCTGTATAATAAGTAATTTCTCTTTTGGATAATGCTCCAGAAGCCGGTACATTAATGTAGCACCTGCATAACTCAATTCTACAGGAACATCACTTAAATAAAGAATTCTGGGAAGTTGTTTATCTGCCATGGGTCATTTTCTTCTTTTCCAGTTTTCTACTATTTCATCTATAGTATCCTGAAGTGATTTTGTAATCTCCCAGGAAGGGTAATGGTCCTTTATCTTACGCAAGTCGCTGTAATAACAAATATGATCTCCTTCCCTGTTTTTTTCATTGTAAACAAATTCCATTGGAATACCAGTGAATGATTCTGTAATAGCAAAAGCTTCAAGTATAGAACAGGTATTTTCTTTACCGCCCCCTAAATTATACACTTCGCCATAACGAGGTACCTTGATAAATTCTTCAATGAAACGAGCAACATCATAAGAATGAATATTATCTCGTACCTGCTTTCCTTTATATCCAAAAATAGTGTATTGTTTTTTTTCCAGATTACATTTTACAAGGTAACTTAAAAATCCGTGCAATTCAACGCCGGTATGATTGGGTCCGGTTAAACAGCCTCCCCTAAGTGCACAGGTTGGCATATTGAAATACCGCCCATATTCCTGCACCATGATGTCTGCAGCAACTTTAGATGCACCAAATAAGGAATGTTTACTTTGATCGATCGTGAAGGTTTCAGGAATGCCTGCTGCATACAATTCATCTTCATAATCCCAGCGGGTATCCAGTTCTTTCATGCTGATGCGGTTTGGTGCATCGCCATAAACCTTGTTGGTACTCATGTGTACAAATGGAATATTTGTATTGTAGCGCCTGGTGGCTTCCAGTAAATTTAAGGTACCCGTTGCATTGGTATCAAAATCATCAAAAGGAATGGAGGCGGCCCTGTCGTGACTTGGCTGCGCTGCCGTATGTACAATGGCTGTTGGTTTTATTTCACTGATGAGGCTGATGAGGCCTTCCCTGTTGCGAATATCCAGTTCGTGGTGATGAAAATTCGGCAGGCTTTTTTGCAAGCGTTCCTGGTTCCAGCGAGTATCACCTTGGGCACCAAAGAATACGGCACGCTGGTTGTTATCAATACCATCTATTTCCCAGCCTAAATCAGCAAAGTGTACACATACTTCAGAACCAATTAGTCCGGAAGAACCTGTAACAAGTAATTTTTTCATAAATCAAAATTGCAATAATATAATTATAACTGTGGCTTTACTGTTGAAGAAAAAGTACCACATGATCTTTTGAAAAAGGATAGTAAGGCTGAACTTTCCACTTTGTGATTTTTCTTGCAAATGGAATGTTGGAAATTAATCCAACTATCATTCCTTTTCTATTTTTGTGAATAAATCTAAACAGATTAAATCTGATTTTATAAAACAGCTTTTGTTTGATAGAAGCTTTGTAATGTGAACAGAAACGCTCCTTTAAAACTGTTAGTTTAAATTCTGATTCCAGAAATTTTATATATTTACTTCCCAACATACAAACATGTTGTATCGTTTGGAAATACCAGAAGTGTGCCATATCAAACTGGCAGGCTTTTGAATCGGCATTTCCTGTAGAAATAATGAGTGTGCCTGATTTATTCAACATGGCTAAAAGTTCACCAATCAATTTAGTAGGCGCCAAAGAATGTTCAAACACATCTGATAATATGATCACATCAAACTTAGGAGTGTTTTCAGTTTGACTTATATCATAAACTACCTCTATACCTTTTGCCTTTGCAATAGCAAGTGCTCGATTATCAATATCATAACCGTAACAGGTATGTTTATTTACAAACTTCGAAATAAGCCTTCCCTCACTACATCCATAATCGAGTACTTTTAAACCTTCTTTTGAAAAAAGAAATGCTTCAACGATATCTTCTGTTGGATAATTTGCAACAGGTTGCCAGGCTTTAAAGTCGAATGAATTATAGTATTCATTCAATACAGATTCATCAATAACATGATCTTTATAATATAAGCCACAATTACTACATTCTAATATACTGTATGCATCTTGTGTGAAAGTACGCATTCCAATAACTTCATTAAACCCTTCGGAACTACTTCTGTTGATATTCTGATCGCTTCCACAACTAATACATTCATTGATCTTCATCTATGGACCTTATTTTAATTAATTTAGCAGGCACACCTGCAACAATTTGATACGCTTCAACATCTTTTGTTACTAATGAACCTGCTGCAATTACCGCCCCCTTCTTGATAGTAATTCCCGGCATTATTACAGCATGTGACCCAATCCAAACATCATCTTCTATTACAATCGGTTTAGCAACTACCGTTTTATACATTTCCCTTTTAGTATGATCATGTGTAATAGTAGATATTGCAGTATGGGAAGCAATCATTACACGCTTGCCTATTTTTACTCCACCGAATCCCCATATATGCACAAATGCGGCTATAGAAACATTGTCATCAATTTCAATAAATTTCATTCCTTCAAAGCAAACAGGTTGCCTGATAGAAACGCCCTTACCATGAAATTTCAATCCTTTTAAGAATTTTTTATACTTATAAATACGAAAACGGACCTGTATTTTTTTGATCAATGTCACTGCTGTTGTATTTAAATTTTATTTCCAATCCGCTTTAGTTGTTACAGCACCATACCTGCTGTCGAATGGTTTACCACCTTTGAACACAGGCAACACTTCAAAAACCTGTACCTTTTCAACCCAATCAATGAATTGGCTAGACCTGTCGAATATACCCGCAGAGATAAGATAACGCCCCGGCATTAATATATTTTCAGCCTTTACATGAACGCTTAACTGATCTATGGATACTTGATAAATGGAGTCCTTTTGAAAAATACTCCAAACCACATCGCCCAGATCATTGTATATAAGTACAAAAAAATTAAATCCGGTTTTATTCACTTCACTTACTTTATCGCTGCTAAAAAAAATAGAAATATCCAATACGCCAAATATATCAATGCTTTCAGGGTTATTAATGATCAATCTATCAATCCTGATTTCCTGGTTTCCTGCAACGTGTTTATAATCATGAAAGCTTGCTTTGGAAAAAACATCGGTATAAGCAGCAGAGGATTCATGCATGTCACCTTTAAATTGCAATTTTCCATTATTAAGTAAAATTCCCTTATTACAAAGGTGCTTCATAACACCAATATTGTGGCTCACAAACAAAACGGTTCTTCCCTGATTCTTACTCACATCTTCCATCTTACCCAGGCATTTATTTTGAAACTGTGCATCTCCAACTGCCAACACTTCATCAACGATCAAAATCTCCGGTTCAAGATGTGCTGCAACGGCAAAGGCTAACCGCATATACATACCGCTGCTGTAACGCTTGACAGGCGTATCAAGGAATTTTTCAATTTCTGCAAAGTCAACGATCGCATCAAAGTGCTTTTTTATATCGGCCCTGCCCATTCCTAAAATAGCCCCATTCAAAAAAATATTTTCCCTTCCTGTAAGTTCCGGGTGAAATCCTGTTCCTACTTCCAGCAAAGAAGCTACCCTACCTTTTATTTTAATATTGCCACTTGTTGGTTCTGTTATTCGACTTAGAATTTTTAGCAAAGTAGATTTGCCTGCTCCATTCCTGCCAATGATGCCAACACGGTCTCCCTGTTCAATATCAAAACTAACATCCTTCAAGGCCCAGAATTCTTCTTTGCTTGAGGCGATCTTTTTTTTATTGCCAATTAAAGTTGAAGGCAATGAAAAAATCTTTTTGGTTTTTTTAGCAACTACATCCCGTAATGCCGTATAACGCTCCGTTCCTTCATGTGAAATGATATAGCTTTTAGAAAGATTATTTACCTGTATAATAGTAGACATAAGTTGATCAGAAATTTAAGGCCTGCAGCGTTTACACCATAATAAAATAGTTATGCTTTAATTATATATTGTCTGCAAAAGTACGTTCCATCTTTCTAAAATAATAGATTCCAAAAGCCAGGAATATCAGTGTAATGGTAACGGAAACAATAAAAGACCGCCAATGCATCGGGTCTCCCAATATACACCAGCGGAAACCATCTATTACGCCAACCATCGGGTTTAAAGAATACAGCATTCGCCATTTATCTGATACTACTGAGCTGTTGAATCCAACGGGGCTCACATACAATCCAAACTGCACAATAAATGGAATAATATACCTGAAATCGCGATACTTTACATTTACCGCGGTAAGGTATAAGCCTATACCAAATGCACAGGTAAAAGCCAATAAAATAAAAATGGGTAAAAAAATAATATGCCAGGAAGGTAGGTAACCATACCAGGCAAACATGACCAGCATTATACAAAAAGAAATGCCGAGATCAACCAGGCTGGTAATTACAGAACTGGCCGGAATAATTAATCTAGGAAAATAGACCTTTGTAATAAGGTTAGAATTACCAATCAATGAACCACTGCTTTCACTCAATGCATTGCTGAAGAACTGCCAGGGAAGCATACCCGCAAATACCATCAAGGCATAAGGCGCATTTCCGGGATTCTCCAGTTTGGCGATGCGGCTGAAAAGTACGGTAAAAATTATGGTGGTTAACACCGGACGAATTACACTCCAGGCGGCACCGATCACTGTTTGTTTATACCTAACTTTGATATCACGCCAGCTGAGTATATAAAAAAGTTCCCGGTAACGCCAGAGATCCTTCCAATAATTTTTTTCAGCCCGCCCCGATTCAATGGTAAGGTCCCACTGCCCTTTTTCATCATTCAATATTTCCTTTTCAGTACTTTTCATTTATTGCTCATTTCATATCCTGCATCCAGTATCACCCTTCCAACTGCCAACCCTGGATCCTGTTAAACAATGCATTCATCTTTACCTTATAACTATCGTAACTAAAATGCTCCAGCAATAACCGCTGATCCGGAAGATATTTCTCCCGGTTATTCAATACTTTCAATATCGCATTTTTTATTTCAGCTACATTATTCGGATCAACCAATATCCCCAACCTGCCATTCTGTAATGCATCCACTGAGCCATCTGCATTTCCTGCTATCACCGGTAAACCATAATACATAGCTTCAATAAAAACAATGCCAAAACCTTCTTTTACGCTGGGCATTACATAACAATCCGACAGCGCAAAATGAGCCGCTACTTCTTCTTCCGGAATGAAACCCGCCAGCACAACCCGTTCCCGAAGCTGTAGTTTCTTTATTAATGCATCGATATATTCCTTTTCCAAGGCATCATAACTTCCTGCAATCAGGTATTTAATGGCTTCGTCCCCGATCTGCACCATCGCTTCCATCACTTTATCATATCCTTTGTACCGTTCTTTAGCCGAAAGCCTTGTTAATGTAAAAAGTATTTTGTCGGTTGAATTAAATCCATATTTTTCTCTCAGCATTGAACTTGCCACTACATTTTTCGACAATGGTAAAAATGGATCGAGGCAATTATTCATTACGGTACATTTTGAAGCATCAGCATTATGTACTTCAATGACCTTACGCCGGGTATATTCACTCACTGAAACGATTTCATCGCAACACGCAAGCATTTTTCTTTTGAAATTATTCATTGCAGGCCATACTTCAATCCCATGGGCAAATAAAATAACTTTTACAGAAGGGTTCAGCTTTTTTATCAGCCAGGCTGCAAGTAACATATTGATATGGCTCAATATGATAACTTTACTTTTACGTCCCTGCTTCAATGCCTGCCACATGAACTTTAGTTTATTTGCATGAAAGCCGGTAAATAGCTCTGTCGGGAAATAGCTATTATCAGCAGCTGAAGCCTGGCTATCATGCATACTGTAAATCTTTAAACGCTTATTGTAACGTGTACAATTTTCATACATCGCTTTGCCGGCAATACGGCACACTTTTTCAATACCACCTGTTGAAGAAAATACCTTCAATGTTAAGAAAAGTGCATCGTTACGCATATTGCCTGTTGTTGATCAGGATCAGCGACATCAGGTGCGACCAATGTAATTCTCCGCTCATAAAACGATTGTAATTCTGCATTGTGCTTTTGTTCCCGTTTTCCATTAATTCTTCCACAAAAGCGCTTTTAGACAACCATGCTGCAAAAGGAAAACTAAATCCCATTTTCGGGCGGTTCCATATTGCTTGAGGTAATTCCTCCCTATAAGATTTGATAAGGAGCGGTTTGGGGCCATTACCTGCATATTTTATTCCAGGATCTATTGAAAGGACGAGTTTGATAAAATCATTGTCAAGGAAAGGAACCCTGATCTCAACGCCATTGGCCATACCCATCACATCTGCATCCCTCAGCAACTGGTTTTGCATGTATATATTCCATTCCATCCAGCTCGCTTTTTCTTTCAAAGGCAGGTTAGGAAGGTCCTGGAAAACGGGTACATCATTTAAGATATCCCAAATATCATTTTCTGATGCATCCAGTTGCTTTGCTATTTCCAATGGTGTAAAATGGCCTCTTAAAAAAAGATAGATGCCTTTGATACCATCCATATTAAGATAGGAAAGCCTGTTCAATTGTTTGTGGTTGCTTCTCCGCATTGCATTGATAGATACCGCAGGCAACTTTTGTAAAAAAGCCGCAATACCAATCCTGCCAAAAGAAGGATACCCACCAAAAAGTTCATCACCCCCAATACCAGATAATACAGCCTTTAATCCCTGTTGTTTTGCATACCTGCTGATGAACCAGGTATTGATACCATCGCAGCAAGGCATATCCATAGCTTCCAATATACCGGGGAAATTTTCATGAAAGCTGGATTCTTTTAAAAGATGCTGCCTGTTACTGCAACCGATCTGGCTGATCAGGATATCCTGGTATTTTTTCTCCGAATATTTTGCTTCCTCAAAGAATAACGAAAGGCTGTTAACCTGCCTGGGATTTCCCTTTGCGGCGAGTAAAGAAATAATCCCTGAATCTACGCCTCCACTTAAAAAGATACCAATAGGTGCATCGGCAAACATATGCCTGCTAACGGATGCGCTTAACTGTTCACGAATAGCTGAAACAGCCAGGGCTTCATCCATTATTTTTGGATAGTAACTATAATGCTTAAAATACTGAAGTATGAACCGTTGCCTGGTTGTATTGTATTTCAGAAAACACCCTTTCGGCACCGGTGATACTTTATGCAGGGTGGTAACAGGCTCGGGTACATGCCCGTAAGCCATGAGGTATACCGGCCAGTGCTCATTTTGTTCACTCAAAGAAGGAATGATTTCCAGCGCCCTGATCTCCGAAGCAAACGCTATAGCATTGGCTTCATTACTGTAATAGAGCGGCTTCATCCCGGCGGCATCTCTTACCAGTATAAGTTCCTTCTCCACACTATCCCAGATAGCAAAAGCAAACATGCCGTGCAGCTTTTCAAAACTTTGCACGCCCCAATGACTGTAGGCAGCCAGTATAACTTCTGTATCGGTATGTGTGTTAAATACATGCCCAAGCCCTGCCAGTGTATCACGAAGCTCATGAAAATTATAGATCTCCCCGTTATAGGTTATCCAATAACGATCTTTATACTGCATGGGCATATGGCCTGCCGCTGTAAGATCAAGCAATGCCAGCCGCCTGTTTCCTAAAACAATCTTATCAGCTTCTGAGGCGTATATGCCTTCATCATCGGGTCCGCCGTGTTGCTGAAGTTTACACATCTGTAAAACCAATGCTTCCTGTTGTTTTACATCCATTAAGGAATTGAACATTCCTGCAATTCTACACATTTGCTTACTGGTAAACTTTTATTGTTGACGCTTGTTTAAACTGGTTACTCAATAGGTTATTAACGTCATTAATTAAGTTGAAAGTGCTGGTATTGCTGAGTACAATACACAAATTAAAAAACTGTATTTACTTCATGAACCTTATGAACCCGGTTAACATATTAACTTAGTCAACAAACTTCCCTACTGCTGAACAGGCTCCAGGTTCTTCTTATCAAAAACTGCACTTAACTGAAGCCCCATACTTTCTATATTTACCTTGGCCTTGTTACCGGCTATCTCTACTATGATTCCCTGGTAATTCATGAGAACGCCTTGCTTGATTAACACTTTAGAGTTTACATTGAGCTGCCTTTCCACAACTTCCACCGCACTGAACTCCTGTAAAAATTTCCGGATAGTATTTATTTCTTCTTCCTTTACAATGGCCGGTTTACCCAGCCAGTAAACGAAATTGAGTATGCCATCTATATTCCGTATCTCCCATTTTACATTTTCCTGCAGCTTAACAAAAATGTATCCTTTGAACAGCGGTTCGAGGATGATCTTTTTACGATCGCTCCATTGCTTCATTACTTTATTCAGCGGACAATAATGTTCGATTCCCTTTGACAACAGTATACCTGCCACCTTTTTCTCCCAACGTGGCCTCGTATAAACAACGTACCATTTTTTATCCTCGTTCATGAATTCGCAAAGCTTCGCTGCTCCTCAGTCACAATTGTTTTGTAACCGAAGAGTTTTACAGCAGGTCAAGAAAAATGTATCACTCAAAAAAATCAACAACCGGGGCATATATTACAATGCTGTTCCTGCTATTGGTATTATGGCATTTTGAGTTTCTTAAAGAGTTTTTTTATGAATCCTGTAAAACCGAAAAGGTTCTTAAAACCAGGTGTTGAACTATCTGCATGATAGTAAGATGTCCCTCCACTTCCATAACCATAACCATAGCCGTAACCATAGCCATAGCCATAACCGTAGCCATTGCCATAACCACCAAATCCATAATTAAACAACGAAACACCCCGTGGTTTGATGCCATTGAACACCACGCACATGTTGTTGAATTTTTTATCTTTCTTAAGACTTTCAATAAGGCGAAGGAAGAAGGTCGGTGTTACCGCATGCCTTACCACATACAATGTTATCTGGGCATATTTACTCAGCAATTGCGCATCTGTTACCGGACCAATGGGCGCAGAGTCAATGATGATATAATCAAACCTTTCTTTAAGTTGGTTGATCATTTCCTGAAAAGCCGGCAGTTGTATTAACTCCGTAGGATTCGGCGGTATGGGGCCGGCAGTAACAAGCGACAGGTATGGATAAGCCGTAGGCTTAATGATCTCGTCGATCGTTGCCTTACCTATCAAATAACTTGAAATACCGGGATCACGTTGCACTCCCAATTCTTTGCTCAGTTTAGGTTTGCGAAGATCCATTTCAAGCAGCGCTACTTTTTTCCCGGTAAGCGTGATACTAAGTGCAAGATTGGTTGCAATAAAACTCTTGCCTTCGCCCGATATACTGGATGTTACAAGCAGTGTTTTATTTTTCTCATTGAGCCCCATAAAACCAAGGTTCGTTCGCATCGCCCTGAACTGTTCTGCGATCACCGTACGTTTTCCTTCTGTGATGGCTATGGGATTCTTTGTATTTGATTGTAATATTTCTGCAACAATCGGAATTTTAGATTTATCCTCTACCTGCGAACGGAACAATATCTTATTATTAAATTGTTCCTGCACCTGCACATATAAAAGAAACCCGATCAACCCAACAAGAAAACCCATCAGGTAGTAATTCTTTGGTATGGGTCTGATGGGGCCGTAGGAAGAACCATTTTCCAATACCCTTAGATCTGCAGAAGTAGAGGCAGATGACAAAGCTGTTTCTTCACGCTTCTGAAGTAAATACGTGTAAATATTATTTTTGATCACCTGTTGCCTGCTGATCTCTAACAGTCCTCTTTCCTTTGCCGGAACCTGGCTCAATATATTATTGCTTAAAGCTATATTACTGTTGATGCTTACGATCTCAGTAGCAAGCGTACTGCGTACATTGCCGATACTTTCGCGGATATCCTTTTTGATCCTTGCCACTTTATCCTCGGCCACCAATACAGATTCGCTTTTATCACCGGCAGAAGCTTTTACTTTATCCAGTTCAAATTCAGCGCTGTACAATTGCCCTAATATAGACGCCATGATGGGGTCATTCACCAACAAAAGCGAAGGAACCGTTCCTGGTTTACCACCCTTCCTGTTCACATAATTTTCAATATCTTTTAAAACTGCCAGCTGCAGGTCTACTTCACTTTTTCTTTTATCGAGTTCACGCACATTGGCAAAATACATACTGCTCTGGCTGCCAAGTTCTGCAGCAGATTCACGTGACTTATAACTGGCAATATTTCTTTCAACGCTATCGAGTTGATTGGCTACGGTATTCAGCCTGTCATCTATAAAACGAAGTGTTTTTGTTGCGATCTGGTTCTTGTCCTCAATACCTACAACATTGTACACTTCAAACAGTTTGTTCAGAATCTTAATTCCTTTTTCCGGAACAGGTGTTTCAATTCCAAGGTCAATTACCGTAGAGTTATACGATAGTGGAGTTGCTTTTAACCTGCCGATGATCGCGCCGGCCGCCGCAGGAACACTATTGAATACAACAAAGAAATTCTTACCGGTAACAAACGGTGTGTAGGCTGTGTTTACTGTTACCTTATATTGGGTATTGAGTATCGTTAATACGCCATCAAAAGGAACGGACTGATTGGCTATTTCAACAGCCCTTTTCTTCCAGTCTATGGAGAAATTATATTTCCCTCCACCCATGATACTATCCTTATTCAACGCTTCAAAGAATATCGGTGAACTTTCGCCATACAATTCTTCCGTCTGAACATTTCCTTTATTAAATAACGTTGTGTACAGGTCGAGTTCTTTAACCACTTCCTGCATGATAGAATTCGACTTCAACACAATGATCTCATTCTCTACGATCTTTTTTTCACTGAAAATATTCAATGCATCCAATACTTTACTATCGCCACCATTCTTCTGCGGGTCTTTCAGCAGCACTTTTGCAGAAGCTACATAAATACGCGTCTGCGAACGGAGATAGATAAAAGACACGGCCAGGGAGATGGTTGACAACACGACAAATATTGGCCAGTACGGAAGGTAGCGGTGAACTATTTGTGCCAGTATGTTTGTTGAAGGTTTCTCTTCAAGCATTTGTTCTTCACTCATAACTAAAATAGCGTTGATTAGCGCAAGATCCTGTCTAGAATAATAACCAATAAAGAAATAGCCGCGGATGCTATCGCAAAATTTGTTTGGAATCTCGACCTTCGTTCATCCCGCTGCCGTTTTGCTTCATCCGGTACCACATATACGATGTCATTGGGTTGAAGGTAGTACCAGGGTGATGAAAATATAGAATGATCCTCTAAATTCAGGATCTTGACTTTTTTCTGATTGTCTTCTTCCCGGATCACCAGGATATTATCCCGCCGTGCATTTTGCTTTACATCGCCGCTTATAACGATCGCATCTATAACAGACAACTGTTCATCCACCATATTGATCACCTGCGGCCTTTCAACTTCTCCCATCACCGTAATTTTATGATTAAGGTATTGTACAGATACGATCGGGTCTTTTAAATAAGGTATTAAGCTTTTCTGTAAAACAGCAGAAAATTCTTTACGGGTATAACCGGCAGCTTTAACTGTGCCGAGTTTGTGCAGCAGGATATTTCCATCCTGGTCTACCAGGAATGCTGAACCCGCAGATCCAGGCACACTATTGAATAGCAGGTCTTCTTCCTTGCTTAAACTGCTGATAATGATACCGAGGTTATCCCCTTTTACGATCTTCGATTCCAGGTCCTTATTAACCATACCGCTTAGGGTAGTATCCTTTTGAAGCGTCTTAAAATAAAATGAACTCTTTGTTGGGGTACAGGATGACAGCAAATAAGTACCGAAGAACAGTATTGCAGCCAGAATGAAACCTGTTGGTTTAAAGGATAAACCATTGTAATATACTCTCTTCATAATTTCAGACTCAATAATACAACCTTATTTTATATCCGGCTGCAAGATGGTAAAATTCGTGAAAATAGTTGAGAAACAAAAATAGAATAGGGTGAAGGAAGCTAAACCATACCCTGTCTTTGATTGATTAATTTATTTACCAATCAGAAATGAAACGCCTATATCTTTTTCTTTGCAACTTTTGCTACTTTGCTATTTTTCCCTGAAACGCATCCTCCATATGAGTCGTTTAAATGAATTTAAGCCGCAAAAAAAACAATATCACAAAAAAAAAGAGAGATGATACAATGATCATCTCTCTCTGAATATATAAAAACTCAGTTACAGTTCAACTGACTTCCGCTTCCTGTCATAGGCCTTCTTAGCTCCCAAACCAATGCCTGCGGCAATAAGAAGACTAAGTCCTCCATCGATCGGGCACGTAGGGTCAAGAGGATCACAACCTGGATCTACCACCTGGGATGTTCCTTTTAAAGGCTGTATCAAACTAATTAAAGTTACCAGGCCAGTCACAAACACGTATTTCTTGATTCGTTTCATCAGTGATTCTCTTTTTACAAAAATAAAGGAACATTATTAATAAACAACTTTGAAAACTAAATTAACATTATCCTCGCCACTGATCTTCATCAGGTAGTTACCATGTGCCACATACTTATCCATTGATAAAGTATATACGCTGTTTCCACCTGCATGGATCAATGTTGCTTTAAATATCAACTGCCCTTCATTATTCACCATATTCACCATATAATTACCTGCTGGTTTATTGGTCAGGCTTACATTGATAATACCATCTTCCCTGATCGGGTTAGGATATACTGCAATCAAAGAAGGCACTTTATCCATGCTAACTTTCACGATCTGGCTAAACTTAGCTTCTCTGCTGATACCAACGCTCCGGATGCGATAAAAATTGTTTCCATCAAACGGATTAGTATCCAGCCAGCTATATTGAATGGCCACACCCTGGTTATTACCCCTTGCTACCTGGCTATTCACTTTCGTGAAGTTTTGGCCATCCGTTGATTTCTCAACTTCATAATGATCAATGTTAAGTTCATTTTCCACCTTCCATTCTACCAGTATGTTATTGCCCTGGCGGTTTGCCCTAACGTTGCTGAACGTAACAGGAACCGGTACCAGTTCTTTAAATACGAGGCGGAAACGGTCTGGCGCATAAGAACCCGGATCGTTGACGATGTTAAAATCTACCGTCGTTGTATCCGACAAACCGACAGGCGTTTTAACATGCAGGTAAAGATCTTCCAGGAATGCTGCAAGCCCGGGTTGATTGATGTCATTTGCTATAAATTCAAATTGATAGTTCTTAACCCTCATTTGGTCAAGGTTATAGAAGATCGTATCCGTTTTCACCAATAAAGGCATGCTTTCTATAGAAAGGTTCTTACCGCCTCTCCTTATGCCAAGGTTCTCGCCGAAATTCACCAGTTTATCTGCATCCATCTCATCGAGTGTGGCAGCATAGCTGGCATCAAATTCAGAAGATACACCATCATACAAATGTCTGCCGGTTGAATCCAATAAATATAAATTGGTACGTATTTGCTTACCTGCACCTGCCGGTCTTGTTACCAGGTAGCTGCCATCCACTTTACTGTTCTCAGGGAAAGAAAGGGTTCCCGCTGGTCCCGAAGACTTAACAAAGAATGCCTGGCCTGATTCTATGAATACATGACCTCCCGAATAGCTTCCCCCACCAGGGATAGCAATGCCTCCGCTAACTGTTTGGAATGCACCAAAAGTACCGAGTGCAGGATCCCACAGATAATAGAATGCTGTGAGGTTTGTCTTCGCCAGTTTGGTATAGTCAATTGCTGATGCATGCGGATTACCAATGGCTGCAAACAAGCCAGCGCCGATAGCTGGTGCAGCAAAAGTACCTGTTACCAATGCACCCTTGTCACGCAATACCGTTGTATTAGGCGGTGGGCCAAAAGTAGTGATCGTCCTGTCGCCACGTACAAACGTCATATAGCCTGTACCGGTTGTAAAGTTGCTGCTTGTATTCGGAATGCCTGCATATGTATTGCTGGCTGGCACATAAGTTTTAACCGATGGCCCTCCTGCAGAGAACAAGTCGAAACCTGCTGCTGCCCATCCCGCCAGGTTACTGGTGATCTGTACACCATAACCCGCAGGCGCACCTACCCCGGCAGCCTGGTTTTCCTGCCATGCCTGGTGTATGGTTTGAAGGTTATTCTGTGTTGGAACTGATAAGAACCTCCACGCACGTTTGGCAGTTACAAAACGCTCAACGGTTACGTCTCCTGTAATTGTATTGCCTGAATTTACGCCGTTATTTGTTATATCACCCAGGCTCGCCGTTCCGGTTGCAGTAGATCGCAAGGTAAGGAAGCCTGCAGTTGCAAACGCTTTAGAACTAACGGTATAAGAAACCTTGCCATACACATTCAATGCGCCGCCGAGTGTTACACCGGCAGAAGCTCCTGTACTGCTAATAATAAGATTTTTCAGGTCATTGTTCTGGAATAAGCCTGCCGGAATTGTCTGCGTAGCGGCTCCCAACATTTCTATTGTTCCGTCAACTACATTGAAGGTTCCTGCATTTGTCATAGTTGTACCATAGATGCCTAATTTACCTACACCTGTTATCGTAACAGATGCATTGGCCGCAATACTGATATTGGCACATACAGGTGTTGCGGTTATAATGATCGGGTAAAAAGGCGTACCTGCCGGAATTATTACGTTGGTCTTCTGGTCAGGTATCGCATCGCACCAGTTTTGGATGTCGGTCCAGTCTGTATTGATACCTTTCCATACACCCACACCAACACCTGTGCCGGCAAATTCATCCGCACCAATATCGGGTGTGGTAACACTCCTGGTATCGGCATCATAATCCGTTGTATAACCTGCTATAACCTGTGCCCCGCCATCGGTAGTACAGTTGCTTCCCGGAACAAGATGAAGATCAGCTATCGGGTTGATGAAATTTGGTGATGCACTCACCGAAGCAGTCTCACGTGGACTAATACCTGCACCTGCCAGGTAGGTACCCAAAGTCTGGTAGCTCGTAGTTCCGTCAAAATAAAGTACACGCGACGCCGATGGAACGCCTGCATAGAACAGGTTATTATTAGACGTAGTAGCATACAATGCACTTACAGCCACTGCCCTGCGGTACGCTACTGCCAGGCCTGGCGATGTGCCTCCTGGCGTGGTAAGATTAACCAATATGTTATTACGCAGATCCAGGGTTGGAGGCGTGGCGTTGTTGATGCTCACAGCACTTGACCCGAATCCTGTACCTGTACCTGCACCCGCAAGACGAACGGTATTATAATAAAGATTAAGTGTTCCCACCGTTCCGGTATGTTCTATTCCTCTCAATGCATCGTTACCCGTGAGTACAGCATTGGCAGCGGGCGCCGTTGCCTGTGTAAGATCCAGGTTGATGAAGTTATTATTGACATTCACAGTTGTGCCTGATACGACCCGGATACCTGCTGCATAAGCACCAGCAGTGGCACTCTGTCCAGCAAATAAACTGTCTACCTTATTCTTTAAAATATTGATGGTAGTTCCACCACTTGTTCTGATACCAAAAATTGTAGAACTCAAACCGGAAGATGTATACAAATTAGCAATGGTATTATTGCTGATAGTTTTTACACCGGCACCGCCCGAATTACTGTTAAATGCCTGCACCACCGATAACCCTGTAGATGTACCGGTAACAAATAGTTTCCTAACAATATTATTGGTAATTAACTCATTTATCGGGCTACTGATATTATTGTAACCATTTACTGTACCTGTTAACGCTGCAGAAATACCTGTAATCGAATTGTTGAAAATATAATTGTTACTCAGGGTGGATGCGCCAGTTGCTGAATTACCAACGATGCAACTCAATGTTACGTTTAGTGTAGCTGCTGTTGCCGTTAAAGTATTATTGGTAATGATATTATCATTTACGCTGGTTGTACCGGTAGAAGACGAAGTCTGCATCAATACCAACGTACCCGAATTAAATACCTTGGTAATATTATTGATTGTATTCCCGATGATGGCCAGATTTACAATTCCGCCTACAGTATTACTGATACCAACAAATGTACCCGAACTGGCAATATTACAGTTCGACAGCCTGTTATTACTTAGGTTCACCGTTGCAGCAGCTACGGCGTTATTGATCCCTACATATGGCCCACTTCCGGTCATCGCATAACTGTCGATCACATTACCCGTGATCGTAACAGTTGCACCTAATCCACCTGTATTCACGATCCCGGTAACAGCTGCTGTAGTTGCAGTTGTATAAGTTCCGGTAATGGTATTGTTACTGATGGAAATGGTATTGCCCGCAGCGGTAGCTCCACCAATGGCATTGTCAATAGCAGCCATTTGCTGACCGGTACCGATACACTTCAGTGTAAGATTATTGTTATTGATCGATACACTGGCAGTTGTACTTCCCTGTGCCCAGATCCCCCGAAGAATACCTGAATGGTTTGCACCAGCACCATTGTTATTATTAATGATATTGTAAGATACATTCGCAGCCCATTGATTATTCAGCCTGATACCAGTGGCAGTTGAAGTTGAACCAACAAGACCACCATAATTTATGATCGTATTACCGGTACTAACCCCGATACCACCAATATCATTGGCATTATCTACAAAATTGTAAGGTGAACTTGCTGGCGAATATCCTAACATGCCAATACCATTATTACAGTTCTGGATGACATTGGAGTAGAATTTATTACCGGAATTTGCACCTGTTGCAGCTGAAGGAACCAGTGGTAGAGTAGCATTATTAGCAGTAACATTCATTACTAAGATACCACTTGAACCCTCTGGTAATTGTGCTCCACCTGCATCATTGGTACGTTTCAAAGTAATGTTACAATTCTGTATGGTATTATTCTGGGTACCATCATTGTTATTTAGTTTAAACAGGCCATAACCATATTCCATAGACGCGGAAAGGTTAAAGGTTATAACCGCTGTTGCGTTCAATGCTGTTGAAGGAACTGCACTTACAATGAATTGCGTTCCATTGACAATGCTGGTCACGGTTGAACCCGCTACAAACACGCCTGTTCCGAATGTAACATTCACCGTCATGCCAACTGCTACAGCAGCTGTACTGGTCACATTGATCGTAGTTCCAGCCGATGCACCTGTTGAATTTACAGTGAAAGGGGAAGTAGTATTGTCCAGTAAATCAATGGCATCAATACTTACGTTATCAACTCCTCTTAAACTCCAGATACCATCAGGTGAACCTGATGCTGGTGTAGCTGTTCCACCTATATAGGCATTTAAGAGCGGGTTGGCTCCAACACCATTTTTCTGGAATGCAATGGTGAAAGACCCTATTGTACCATTTAAGTAAGCAGATCCCAATGCCAATCCGCCAACCGGTACTGTTTCACTGTAGCCTGCCGGAATATCAAAACGAACGTTTCCGCTAATACCGCGAATGTTCAGATCAGCCACGGCCGTCGCAAACGAAACATAATTTGTACAGGAAGCAGGGCCCACACCAATGGTGTAAGGGCCATTTAAGGCACTGCCATCGTAGGTTACCACGAATCCTACGGATGCAGCTGAAGAACATCCGTTCGAGTTGGTAGCTTTCACCGTGTAAGTTGCAGGTGCCGAAACATTGTAGGTGGAACTGGTTGCGCCGACAATACTGGCAGGATTGAACCATTGGTAACCGGATGCCGGAATAACTGCCCCGTTATTACCAGGTGCAGCAACAGCTGCTGTAAGTAAAGTGGTTGTTCCAACACAGATCGTATTTGTTCCCGAAATGGTAGGAATAGATGGATCGGTAAATGCGATGATAGTAATAGGCAATATAGCGAAGCAGCCATTGCTGGCATTTGCCCTTACAGTATAGTTACCAGTTGCAGTAAGATTCTTTGAAGGCAATGCACCGATCAACGCAGGTACATTATTATACCATTGATACCCAGTGATTACACCAGTTGCAATAGTAGCACTGGCAGTAAGGGTGGTTGAGGACAGCGGGGCCGGACAAATTCCCAGCAAACCTGTTACCGTAATAGCCGGGAACGGCTTTACCAGCAACGTCATAGTACCGGAAGCAGCAGCGCAGGGCGTACCAAGAGGGTCATTTGTTGTCAAAGAAAGATCTACCGTACCATTGACAATATCATTGGGTCCGGGTGTATAAGTTGCAGCCGTTCCAAAAACGTTATTGGGCGTAAATGTTCCGTCTCCACTGGTACTCCAGGTAGCCGCAAAACCAGGCACCGAAGGGGTACTACTGATAGAACCACCCAGCGTATAAGTCGCGTTTCCACATATTGAAGCATTGGGTCCGGCATCTGCCGTATACACACTGGCACAACCGGGGTTACAGAATTGTACATCAATTGTATGATTGGCTGTAACATTGGTAAACGTATAAGGAGATGCCGGTATACCGATTAAAACACCATCTATCAATACACCACAAACCTGGTAACCAGGATTGGCGGTGTAAGTGAATACCTGGTTGGCGCCGCAATTCACTACGGTTATGCCAGAAGGGCTGATGGTGCCGTTCGTGACCGATGATGTAAGTGTATAAGTTTGTTGAACCAGCACTTTATTTACTGAGGTGTCTTTACAGCCAAGATTGCTGGTAACAATACAGCTATAAGTACCAGGAACAGTTGCATTCAATGTATTGGTATTGCCACCCGTAGGCAGGCCGCCCAAAAACCATTCATAGGTTGAAATAGTTCCGGTAGTCGTTAAAGTAAGGGTTGCCGGGAAACAGCGGGCAAGTGGCCCATCGATGCTAACGGAAGGCTTAGGGTTAACGATCATCGTAACACCCGGGCTCACTGCACCGGGATTTGGTGTAACACAACCACCTGCATTCGATAATACCTGGCAGTAAACCACGTCGCCATTATTAAGTCCACAAATCGTATATGGGTTTTGGCCAGGGTTAGGATTATAGCCTAAAGGCAGGTTCACCTGGTTTCCGGGTGCGGTACCATTTACATACCAAATGAATTTTGGATTACCACCACCATTTACAACCGTTGCGTTAAAGGTAACACAGGAGCCGGAACAGATCGTTGTTCCTCCAACTGGTGCTATAGTTACGGAAGGAGGCGCTGTAGCAGTTACATTGATCGTAGTTGTTGCGGTTTGCAAGCAACCAACGCTTCCGGCAGTAGCAGTATATATATGATTAACGGTAGGTTGTGTATAAACCGTAGTTGCAGGCGTACCGCAAACATAAGTAATTGTAGCCCCTACGTTGCTAAATAACTCTTGCCCGGCGCCGCAGGGCGTCCAGGTGATAGCTGCCTGGCCGGTACCGGTGATCTTCACATCATCGATCAGCCAGCCAAAATAAACAAAACTTCCATCTGACGTAATCCTGAACCTTACCTTAAAATTGGTACTCGACTGGTACGCAGCCAGGTTAATTGTTTCAGCTTTCCACAAAGCTGTTGCAGGTCCGGGGCCCGGGTCATTTCCAAGGTCAAGTTGCGTTAACCAGTCGGGATAACTATTCGCACTAAAACTAACAACCCCATTGAATAAAGTTGCAGGCCCCGAATAGCTGGCCGTTGGGAAACTGGTCCAGCTGGTTCCGCCGTCAGTTGAATATTGTACATACCCATAATCAAATCCGTCTTCCAGTCCGCAGATATGCGAAAACGTAAGTGTTGGATTTTGAAGGGTAGATAGATCTATACTGGATGTCTGGGCTAATTGTCCATCGATATTGTTACCATGCGTTAGCAACACAGACTGTGTACCCTGGGAATAATAAGTGGTATTGGCCGCTGCTGTAACACCCGATCCCGTGACCGTCATATTTGTAAGCGGGAAGGTTTCAAAGGTTTCTGTAAAGATGCTTTGATTTAAATATTGGCCTCCTGTTGCAGTAATGGGCACAATGGTATTAGCACATACCGTTGCTGTTGCAGGCGTAATAATTATAGGGGTAGGTGCAGGGGTAACTGTAATGGTTATGGCACTATCCCTGCGGCATGTAGCCGTGGTGGCTGTTACCGTATATGTAGTTGTTGATGCCGGAGAAACCACCACCGGGTTCGACAAAGCTCCCGGGTTCCAGGTAACAGAGCTGTATCCTCCACCCTGTGCATCCAATGTTACCGATGACCCCGCACATATTGTCCTCGGGGCACCAGCAGCAGGGCTTACAGAAGTAAAGGCTGGTGGCGCCGTTACCGTTGCTGTTACCGGCGTACGGCTGCCTTCACAACCATTGCTCACATTCAGGTTAAAAAGGTACATGTTGTTGGTAGAAGTAGCATACCAATAACCACTGGTAATCGTAAACACACCTGCCAGAGCCGAATAGGGATATGTGCCTGTAAGTGTACCAAGGTTATTGATAGAACCTGAAACACTGTTAACGATCAACAGGTAGCTACCCGCTGTAGTCACGTTCATAGTTATTGGAATGGTGAGTGCAGTAGTGCCCAAACCGGTAACTGATGGCGTTGTAAAAGTTGAAAAAATGGTAGAATTACCCGGGTCTTTTAAAGCTATGGTAAAAGTTCCTGTTCCGGTAAATGCTATATCAACGCTGTTTATAGCTACCTGCGGTTGTGTGGTTGTAAATGCAATACCATGCGAACCTACAAAGTTTGAATTATTCGCCGAACCTGAATATACAGGTCCCACAAATCCAGAAGATCCGCCAAATGTACTCGACACATAATAAGTAGTTGTACTGTTGATAACAGGTGTTGTAAACGGACTACCTGTAAATAAAGAACTACCACCAACTGCTGATGCATACCAGTTTAGTGTTCCACCTGCCGAGGTAGCGGCAAGATTCACTGTTCCTACACCGCATCTGGTACCTGCTGTTGTTCCGGATACCGTGGGATTATTAACTGTGATCGTTTGTACATTCGAATAACCCGCAGCACCGCCACAACAGTTTGTACAAATCACTTTCAACCTGAAATCTGTGTTAGCTACCAGTCCGGAAGCGACCAACGTAAGCGGATTTGTTTGCCCAGGTATATCAGTCCATACACCACTGAAAGACTGCCATTGGTAGGATATGCCAATTCCATATGAATAACCTGTTGAAGAAAGGGTTGTGCTGCTTGATGCACAGATGGTTGTAAAGGTTGCGCTCACAGTTCCACCAGAATTGCTGCTACAGGTTGGTGGCGTAAACTCATCTGCCCCAATATCCGGCGTGACTGCGTTCCTGCCATCTCCATCAATATCCCTGTTGATTGCAGGTATAGGTGTTGCAAGCCCGTCTAAGGTAGAATTGAAAAACAGGTGAAGGTTTGTGGGGCTGAAAAAAGAAGGATTAACCGCTACGGATGCCGCATCCTGACCTGTAGCAGTTTGCCAGTTTGCCAACGTTGCCTGTGCAGCACCGTTGATTGAACCTATGCCTCCGGTAGAATAATAATCATTGTAATTGATAGCTGAAAAAATTCCATTGGTGGGTGCACAAAACACCGAATACCTGGTACTGTTGGTTTGTGCATTTGAAAATATATTGTTCTTTACATCAAGGCTGCCATTGGTAGTTACAGAAGGAGATACCCAAAGCGCCGCAGTAGTACCACTGCTGGTTGGTTGGTCGGTATTAAGGTTTACACTATTGTACCAGATATTATATCCACCGCCCGTACTTACTGCAATTCCATAACCATTATCGTCGAGCGCCGTTCCCGGAAATCCTCCTGCAGCAACATCGTAAATAAAGTTATTTGAAATGGTAAGGTTGGCATTGGTAACGCTGCAGCTTAGTTGAATACCGCTACAACCCCAAACACTTGCCTTTTTAATATCACTGATGGTATTCTTTTCAATATTACCACCGGATATCGTACCACCTACATAGATACCTGTATTGGCAGGAGTAGTGGTAGTAGAGCTGTTTCCCATAATGGTATTCCCCGTTACAGAAACGCCCTGCTGCTGGGCAACAAAAATACTACGCACACTCATTTTATTACCCGCAACGATAGAACCGATCGTATTGCCGGATATAACATTGCCGCTTTCATTACCGATAGGACCAACAAGGGCGATACCATATTGTGCCGCTGAAATGGTATTATTCTGGTAAGTATTGTTCGAGTTAGCTGCTTCAGCCACACCGCCCAGGGTAGAACCACTGGAACAAACCACCGCAATAAATGTGGTCGTTTGCGAATTACCTTTTATGATACAATTTTTAATGGTATTGTTACTGGCGCCATCTGTAGACGAAGCGCTACCCATCCAGATAACAGAAGAACTCGTGGAAGTCGAAGTATTGCTGATCGTTAGCTGATTTACACCATTTAATCCATTTATTGTTACATTATCTGTACCCAACAGCTGTATGATGGTTGATAAATTACCGGTAATGGTTGCAGTGACACTTGGCCTTACCAGTAAAGAAGTATAACTCGCAGATCCAATGCCGCTGCCATTCAGCAAGGCGTTGACCGTTTCCGTTGTACTACCCGTAACATTCGCAATAATGGCTCCCTGGTGGGTACCGTTATTAACGGCCGCAAAAGCCAACTGAAGCGTAGTGTATACAACTGGCCCCAAATTACCTGCAGACGCGGTAACCGATACCTGGGCATGGCTGGTTGTCAACAGCCCCAGCAGCGCAATACAAACCAGCAGGAATTTGCTGGAAAAATAACCGATGAATGCGCTGCTTTTTTTTGGAGCAATAACTTTGTAAATTTTATTCATATAAGGATTCTTGAGTAATGATTATTAAAGCGTTGGTTATTTTCGTGTAACCGTTTGGTTAAGTAAATACAATTGCATACAGGTACCTCATTTACCCGGCAGGCAAATGAACCTGTAAGAAATAAATAAAAAAACGGTAACAAAAATGTTATCCTGCGTTACAAAGGGTCGGTCGGTTAATTTTTCAAAGGATGAGAGAAAGAAGCTTGAAAATAAGTTTATTATAGCTCTTTTTTTGAACAAAAAACTATGATTAACATTTCAATAGTAAATGTAGCGATAATTCCGAAATAACGTTTAAATAATATTACCCACGTAATCCACAATGATAAAAGGCGGCTGGCCAAAACAAAACCCCGGTCCTCCAGGCAATTTTAAATTCCGGACGCGGGCAAAAGCCCGTATGCTCAACTGCCGTTCAAACTATATTCAACTGATGCTGAAGGAATATTCTTAAAACTTTCAAGAGGCGTTTACGAGACGTTGATCCGTGAAAACGCTGCACCTGCACCTGGAAGAGCTTTAGCTACCCTTACCCTCCCCCGATTAACGAAAAAGCCCCGAAAAATTTCGGGGCTTTTTACTATAAAATAATTGCAAAATGTCTGCCTAGTAAACAATTTTCAATGCAAGGTTTATAGACCCGGCGCCCACGACCTTTACCAGGTAATTTCCATGAGCAAGGGTTTGTTCCATTTTAATGCTGTAAAGGGTATTGCCTCCCGGATGATTTAAGGTTTTCATCAAAACTGTTTGTCCTTCCCCATTCATTACGCTCACCTGGTAATTACCTGCGGGTTCATTTTCAAGGCTCAGGTTTATCATACCATCCTGTCCGATCGGGTTAGGAAAAACCGTGATCTCCGCAGGAAGTTTGTCCATATTCACTTTTACAACCTGGCTAAGTTTTGATACTGATACTATACTGATACTTCGGATGCGATAAAAATTTGCCCCATCCAACGGACTTGTATCCAGCCAGCTATATTGAATGGCAGCACCCTGGTTATTACCCCTGGCCGGCTGGCTGTTCACTTTTGTGAAATGCTGGCCGTCGGCTGATTTTTCTACTTCATAATGATCAATGTTCAATTCATTCTCAACCTTCCATTCTACCAGTATATTATTTACCTGGCGGTTCGCCCTTACACTTGTGAATGTCACAGGAACGGGTGCCAGTTCTTTAAATACCAGGCGGAAACGATCGGGTGCATAGGAACCCGGATCATTGATAATATTAAAATCTATCCTGGTCGTATCTGATAACCCTACAGCTGTTTTCACAGCCAGGTAGCTGTCTTCCAGGAAAGCTGCCAGGCCGGGCCTGTTAATATTATCAGCAATAAACTCGAATTGATAATGTTGTACCCGCATTTGTGCAAGATTGTAAAATATAGTATCTGTTTTTACCAGTTCCGGCATCCGCTCAACCGACAATATCCTGTTCGATCGCCTGATACCCAGGTTCTCGCCAAAATTCACCAGTTTTATAGCATCATTGCCATCTACGCTATAATTATAGGTGGCATCAAAATCAGACAATACCCCGTCGAACAGGCTTCTTCCGTTTGCATCTACCAGGTAGAGGTTTGTACGCAATTGAATAGCTGCTCCTGCCGGCCTGGTCACCAGGTAACTTCCATCAACCTTACCCGGTTCTGTAAATGACAATGAGCCTGCAGCTCCCGAAGAGTGCACAAAGAATGCCTGGCCCGATTCAATGAATTTATTGGTTGTATAACTTAGTTGTGGTGTCGGCGTATATAAAGGCCCTGCAAAAGTAACATAGCCACCAAGCGAACCGATATAGGGATCCCATAAGTAATAAACATCGTCTAAACTGGCTTTCGTCAGTTTGGTGAAATCCACTGCCGATGCATAGGGATTTCCAACTGCTGCAAACAACCCTGCCCCTATCGCCGGTGCTGCAAAAGTTCCGGTTACCAATGCACCCTTATCACGCAATACCGTTGTGGTAGCTGCGGCAGGGAATGTGTTTACAGTCCTGTCGCCACGCACCAACACTATATAACCCCTGCCGGTTACAAATTTTCCGTTATCAACGCCTGGTACATCGATCGTTGAACTGATTCCTTTCCAGCTGTTGCCGGCAGGAACATAGTATTTCATCGAGGGGCCGGGAGTTGTACGCAGATCAAATCCGGTGGTATTCCAGTTCAGGCTATCTTTTGTAATTTGAATACCAAACCCTGCCGGTGTAGTAGCATTGGGGGCCTGGTTCTCCTGCCATGCTTCATGTATAGTTTGCAGGTTATGCTGTGTGGGCACAGATAAGAAACGCCATGCCCGGCGGGCTGTTACAAATCTCTCTACGGTTACATCGCCGGTGATGCTGTTTCCCGCCGCTGCACCTGCATTGGTAATATCCCCTACACTGGCTGTTCCTGCCGCATTCGATTTTAAGGTGAGGTTACCGGCAGTTGCGAAAACACGGTTACTGCCGGTGAAAGAAAGCTTACCGTAAAGGTTAAGCGCACCCGACAGGCTTGCGGCCGCATTGTTAATGACAAGATTCTTAAGGTCGTTATTCTGGAAGGCTCCGGCCGGAATGGTTTGTGCCACTGCACCCTGTAATTCAATGCTGCCGTCGGCTACATTGAATGTACCGGAATTGCTGATACTGCCATTGATATTTAGTTTGCCAGCACCCGTAATCGTTATGGAACCGCCGCCAGCAATGGTAATACTATTGGCCACCGGGCCTGTGGTTGTAATGATCGGGTAAAAAGCTGCCGCTGCCGGTATGGTTACATTGGTACCTGCAGTTGGCAAGGCATCGCACCAGTTATTGATATCCATCCAATCGCTGTTAACACCCTTCCACACACCGATACTGCCACCGGTTCCGTTAAATTCATCTGCACCAATATCTGTTATGAAAGGATTGCTTACCGACCTGGAATCGCCATCGATATCATCCGGTACCAGGATCACTGCATTATTCCCCTGGCCATCGAAACTACAATTAAACGCCACCTGCAAATGAAGGTCATAAGGCGTTGTGGCAATATTTACAAAAGTTGGCCGGATAGCGATCGAGGCTACATCCCTTGCAGGGGTAGCAACCCTCGCCTGGAAAGCAATGATGGTTTGATCGCTGTTTGTTCCATCATAAAACAACAGGTTATTAACACCTGCTATTCCGGCATAAAATGAATTGTTGTTGGAAGCAGAACCATAATTCACCAGGTTGGCAAGTGCGCTGCCCCTGCGGAATGCTGCTGTTTTGCCTGTACCAGTACGAACAGACTCATTTACGATGATATTGTTCCGAAGATTCAATGTGGCTGTTGTTGCAGTTACATCTCCGGTATGAAAGATCCCCGCCGTTCCAAAATTAGTTCCTGAAGAAATTGCATTGAGGTAAATACTGTTATAATAAACATTATAATTGCTGTTTACGAGAGCAGAGGTTACAGCAATACCACGGATGGCATCCACCGCAAGACTGGCAACTGGTGCTTTTAATTCACTTATAAAATTATTATATACCGTAACTGTTGTACCTCCGGAAAGGCTAATGCCATTTACCAACGGCAACGTAGATCCTGCGCCCTGCTGCGACAAATTATATATCTTATTTTTAAACAAATTCACGGTTGTGCCTGCCGTTACTGCAATGCCATTGGAAGATGAATTACCGGTACCGGTTCCATTGAGTGTATGTATCCTGTTCTGGCTTGCATTAACGGTGGTACCCGCACTTACCAGGATTCCATACACCGATGCAGCAACACCTGCTGCGCTCAGTGTATCAATACTGTTACCCGTTATCGTTACAGTTGGTGCTGACGTATTGATACCTGCAACAGAAACCGCTCCTGCCCCTGTAGAACTTAATCCGGATATAATATTGGCGCTTACTGTTGCAATACCACCGGCAATATTGGTAAGTTCGATACCTGTAACAGCACCGGTGCCACTGATACTGTTTGCAGTACTGTTGCCAATATTATTGGTATTGATGGCGGCCAATGTTGAACCACCACCTGCACTGATCATGGTTAATAAGCCGGCTCCTCCTGTGATGCCTGTAAATGTATTCCCGGTGATCGTTTTATTAGCCGATGCTGTTGTGCTGGATATACAGGTGATAGCAGCACTGCTGTTCAGGCTTAAACCGGTAAAGCTGTTGTTATTAATATTTTGTGTTGCGGGCGTAGCCGTGCTGCTAATATAAGTATGAACACTGGCAGCCGCAACCGTATGCACAAACCGGGTAAATGTATTTCCATTAACAGACAATACAGCAGCAGCTCCTGCACCGCTATTTGATATCGCCCTTACGGTACCGTTAGTAGCAGCACTGAATGTAATGGCATCTGTTGCAACATCGCCAAACTGGTTGTTGTTTAAATTGATAGCCGTGGCTACAGCAGCAGTATTTGATATACCGGTAAAACCACCTGTTGTGGCCGTTGATGTATTCCCTTTGATGATATTATTTGAAATGTTCAATACCCCCGACGGGAATAAATTGCTGATGCCTGTTACAATACTTCCCGAAGCTGCACCGGTAAGTATCATACCGATGGTATTGTTTGTAATATTGATCGTCATATTTGGAATGGCAGTTGCAAAGCCCGAACCATTTGCCTGGGCAATGGCCTCAAACGCCCCAGTTGTGGCCGCACTGTTTAGAACAATCGTGTTATTACTGATCGAATTGGTATAGTTTCCACCTGCAGCATTTGTAATAAAATCTGTGAGTATACCCCGGAAACCTGTTACACCTGCATTTACAGCAGTGGCACTGGTAAGATTATTCCAGCTGATATTCAGGCTCGCCTGGTTGGCAGCGTAAATTCCGCTGATCGTCGATGGCACGGAAAAGAAAGCTGCTGCCCCGCTATTTCCGGTATTCGTTCCCCAATCGGTTATTGTATTTGCGGTGGCCGCAGAACTTCCGCCAATATCATTTCCTGCTGTGTTCAGGATGCTGGTACCACCAATAAACCAGATCGGGTTATTTACATTACTGATGGCATTCCCGTATATTTTATTTTGTCCCCCGGTTGCTGTTGCCAGGTCAAGGTTAGTTGTCAACGTTACCGGGCCATGCCTCATATTACTATATATGCCAAATGAGTTCGGATACGCTTTGTTCAGGGAGATGCTGTCATTCAATATGGTGTTGTTATTAGGCCCGTTTGCAGCAGTAGCATATAATAAAGCCACGCCCCATTCTGTCATGGTATTGGCAGCACCGGCAGCAGTAACGGTATTACCGGCATTTTCCTTAATCGTAAGATCCCTGATCGTAATATAATCACCACCAATGATCTTAAATACAGCGTCATTGTTATTCCCAGCAACCTGCAGGCCTGCAGTAATTACAGGGTTAGCTCCTGCACCATTGCGCTGGAATATGATCGTATTAACTGCAGTACCCGTTGCTGTGATAGCAAAACCCCCTACTGGTGCAGTTTCTGTATATGCAGGGGCAATGTTAAAAATTACAGCTCCGGCAACTCCGTATGTATTGATGTAATTTACGGCACTCGATATTTTATCAAAGCTGCCGCAACCTGTACCAGGAATAATGTATGTTCCGGCAGCAAGCGCTGCTCCCGTGCCGGTTATAACTACCGGTGTGCCAAGCGTTTTGGTACAGCCATTTGAATTCGTAACCACCACCGTGTAAGAGCCGGTAACATTTGTTGTATAAACCGGGCTATTGGCTCCTACATTGATAGACGGGCTGAGTACCCACTGATAATTTGTGATGGCACCACTACCTGCGGTAGCCGTTGCCGTTATCGTAGCGTTTTGGCCCGAACCCGGAAGTAAATTAGCACAATCAACTGCGGCAGTAACAGTCGGACTTGCATTCAATGCAACTGTTATAATAGCCGAGGATGCCGGGTTGGTGGTAACGCAGGAGAAGTTGGATGTAAGTACCACTTGTACTGTATTACCATTAACCGGCGCAGCCAATACATACGTATTACCTGATCCAACCTGAACAGATGTTCCGTTTAAAAGGAAATCATATATCGGACCTGCCCCACCGTTGGTTGCACTGGCCGTGAATGTTATCGGCGAACCGGAACATAAAGTTGCAGAATTGCTAAGTGTTACCCCTGCAGGAGCTGCCGCCAGCACCGTCATGGTAAGTGTATTGCTGGTAGCTGTATTCGGTCCTGTAAGGCATGTATAGTTTGAAGTTAGTTTTACCTTAACCTTATCGCCGTTCAACGGGGTGAACACAAAATCATTGCTTAGTTGTATCCCCTGGGAAATATTATTCAGGAAGAATTCGTAAGTGGGTGCATGGCCCTGGCGTGTGGGAGTAGCCCTAACCGTTACAGTAGTTCCTGCGCATACAGTTGTACTTGCAGCAAATATTCCAATGACAGCTCCGGTAGGCCCGTTGTCATCCACAGTCATTAGTATTTGCGAACTGGAAGCTGTTGGGCTTCCGGATACACAAATGGAATTAGACGTTATATCACAGGTTATCGCATCGCCATTCTCGGCATAGAGGAATGAATACACATACGTAGGACTGTTGGTTCCAACATTGATCCCGTTCTTTTTCCACTGGTATACAGGAGCTGCACCGCCATTGGTAGCGGTAGCAGTAAATGTAACGGGTACTCCTTCGCACACAAAATTCCCCGGATTGGCTGTTATATTCACCGCAACTGCAATGGGCCCGGTAACACTCATTGTTACAATATTACTCGTAGCCGGATTACCATATGTACATGTTCCGTTGCCTGTTACAATTACCTTTACCTGGTCGAGGTTTGCAGGGGAATAAGTATATGTTGGACTGTTCGTTCCAACATTCGCACCACTTACCTGCCACTGATAAAAGGGGGCCGGGCCTCCATTGACAACAGTAGCTGTAAAAGTAACAACAGCAGATGGACATGCGGGGTTCTCTGAGGCAACGATCGTAACACTTACCGCGGGCGTAACAGTGATGGTTGCTGTTCCACTCCTGCTGCAATTACTCGGGCCGGGGCCTGTTGCTGTGGCAGTAAAAACCGTCGTAACGCCAGGTTGTACATAGATCGAATTTGCATCAGTGCCGGCAACGTATGGAATAGATGCACCGGCATCTGTGAACATTGCATTGGGCCCCACCGGTGCCTGTGACCATGTTACCAGCGTATTTACGTTTCCACTTACATTCACATTGTCTATTGCCCAATACCAAACAGCAGCACCGTTGCTGTACCTGAACCTGATATATACGATCGGTTGCCCGGCATAAGCATCCATATTCAGGTTAGCATTCACAAAACCATTTGAACTGCCCTGGTTGGAAGTATAAGTTCCGCCGGCCAAAGCTGTCCAGGTACCACCATCAGTAGAAACTTCTACAATGGCTTCCTCGCCACCCTGGTATTTGAAATAATGCCAGAAACTAAGGTTAACGGTTGTATAACTTGCAAGGCTAAACGCCGGTGATTGCAGAATGGTATTTGATAAGGACCCGCTTCCCTGGTCGGCACTGTTCGACAGGTAAAACTGCGATGCATCATTGCTGTTGAAAGTAAGTGCATCATAAATATACCCGTTAGGCCTTAAGGTCCATGCTGCATTGGCCGGTACTCCACCGGTTGAATTATTGATCTTGGTCCAGTTATCTGTTGCAGCATTAAAATTTTCAGTTAAAGCACTGATATTATTCAGAAAGCCGCCACTGGCTGTTAATAAGGTTGCGGGGCTGTTGATACAAACAGTTCCTGTGGCAGGCGATACCGTTACTGTAGAAGGAAGCTGGCTTGTTGTTACGAGTACTGTATCTATTGCAACGCAACCACTGTTTGGCCCTGCGGTGAGATCGGTACCTCTTACAGTATAGGTAGTGGTTGCAGCGGGTGAAACAACCACCGATATACCGGGTAAATTTCCCGGCGTCCAAACATAAGAATAAGAAGCATTCGAACTCGAAGCAGTTAGTGTTGTGTTTGAACCTGCACAAACAACCGCCGGAGACGCAACAGCGCTTACTGCCGGCGCCGGTGTTACAGTTGCCGTCACAGCAGTTCGTGCAGATGCGCAACTGCTGGAGAACTGGAAATTGTAAAAGCACATGTAATATGAATTCAGGAAACCATTCCCGGTTATATTTATAACAGAAGAACTATATGGATAGGCAGCACCACTCGTATTTCTTTGAAGTCCACCGGCAGGCATTGCTCCTTCAATATAATAACCATTACCAGCTGCCAAAGCAAAATTGATAGCTATGCTTTGAGCCGTAAAGCCGCCTGAAACTGTTGTTGTGTAAGGAATAGTTGCCAGTAAGGTTCCGGAAGAATTTCTTAACAGCAGGCTTGAAGCAGCGCCGGATACATTCGGGAATATATCAACCGAAACCAGCGTGGTCGGTTGAAGCACATTAAAGTAGGTTTCCCAGTTCACTGTTTGTGTACCGATGGTGCCACCAACTGCGGTAGGATTGGCCGGTCCAACTTTTCCCGTTGAAGTACCCAGTGATGCTGCTACATAATAGGTGGTGGTTGCAGCAATGGACGGCGTTGTAAACGGACTGCCTGTACCCAATGACGTTCCACCGGTAGCACTGCTATACCAATTCAGGGTAGCCCCCAGCGTTGTACTTGTTGCTGCCAGGCTAACCGGTCCGATACCGCACCTGCTGGCAGCTGTTGTACCGGCTATTACAGGTGTATTTATATTTATGACAAGCACGTTTGAATAGCCGGTTCCTCCTCCATTGGCACAGGTTACTTTCAGCCTGTAGGAAGTTGTTACAGCGATTGCGCCTGTAAATGCATTTGACGGGACTGTTTGCCCGGCTAAATTCACGGGCGTTGTAAAATTATCGATAGAAGATTGCCATTGGTAGCTTAACCCGTTGGTGGCCGAATAACCGGTGGCAGTTAAATAAGCGGAAGAGCCCGCTCCGCAAAATGCGGTTGTCAAAGAAGCGATCGTACCTCCAACAGGTATACCTGCACAATCTGTTGCAAGGATCTCATCGGCACCCATGTCTGGTGTTGCAGGACGCACATCTCCGTCAATATCAGTTGTAAGGCCGGCAATGGTAATTCCGCGGGCATTCATTGGTGAAGTTGCCTGTAAATGTGCATCAGTAGCAGAAACAAAAAGCGGGTTTATCGACATTGATCTTGCATCATCAGCCGTGGCAGTCTGCCAGGCACCAAACGTTGCAATATTTCCTCCCTGGAAGGCAAGTACAGGAGAAGCTCCACTATAATAATCATTGTAATCGATCGAAGAGAATATGGCTGCAGTAGATCCGTTGTAAATACTGAACCTGTTCCCTACAGCAGTCGTATTTGAAAAAATATTATTGCGTACATTCAGTCCATTGGCAAAGGTAACAGCATTGGCTATCCTCAAAGCTGCGGTGGTACTTGTTGAGGCAGATGCTGCTGCAGTCAGGTTAACAGAATTGTAATAGATCGAATATCCGCCACCGCTGTTTATCATGATACCGGCCGCATTATTGGCGAGTGTAGCATTACCGATGGCAAATATATCGGAGACAAAATTGTTGTTAATCGCCAAAATGGAAGCATTCACCGTTGAGCCCAGGTAGATACCATAACTGGCTCCTCCCACACTGTTTTGCCTGATGTCAGTGATATTGTTTTTTGAGATCGTACCATTGGTTGCATTGTTGAATATCGCAATGCCTGTTGCGGCGGCAGATGAATTCATCACAACACCCGAGATGGTATTATCGGTAACCGTAAAATTATTCAGCCACATCAGGCTGATACCGCGAAATCCCATTTTCTCCGATGCAATTACCGAACCTATTGTGTTATTGCTGATCACCCAGTTCTGATCGAATGACCCGGTATACCCATTCTGGTAAATACCATATTGGGCAGCTTTCAGGATACAGCCACTGATCGTATTGTTTGAATTGGACGCTGCCGCCGTTCCACCCAGCGAAGTTCCGCTTCCGGCCATGATACAACCCAGTGAAGTGCTGCTACCGCTTCCCGATATGGTACAATTTAATAGGCTGTTATTGCTGGCCCCATCTGCCGCACCTGCACTGGCTATCCAGAAAACTGTTGCACTGGAAGCGGCATTTGTATTGGTGACTGTTAGAGAACTCCCTCCGGCATTCAACCCATCAAAGGTTACATAATCTGAACCGTTCAACTTAAACAATGTACTGCTGTTACTACCGCTCACGGAAACAGCAACACCCGTATTTGGCACGATGCTGAGTGTATTTATAGCGCTCGCCTGTGGATTTGAAATAACGATCGGGTATGTTTCAGACGGATAAGCAGCATCCATCAGCCTGAATACGATAGCACCACCCGGGCATGAATTATTATAAGCATTGATCGCTGCTGTAATGGTTGGATAATCATAAACGCCGGAAACACCCACATCATAAGTGCCCGCAGCCAGTGTTCCCTGGATGATATAACTGCTAAGGGTAGTCGGTGGCGTTGCTGCTGCAGGTGGATCGGTTGTATATCCTGTGGCGCCGACAGATGGCTGGGCAATTACATTTCCCAGGTTATCCTGCGCTACAATATAGTAGGTAACTACATCTCCTAAAACCACCCCATTGCCAAAGATAAACTGGTATTGCGATCCCGAAACATGTGCACCTGTTACCGGCAGCTGGCCTGCTCCATTGATGGCCCAATAAAGAACAGGCAATCCGGTACCTGATACCGGTACCCCTGATGCGTCTGTTATATTTGCGAGTAATAAACGGTTGCCAGGGCTGCAGGTATTTTGTAATGCAGTATAACTGATCACCGGCGGTACTGCATCTGTTACAACGCCGTTGAATTCATCGGCACCAATATCCGGCGTACTTGCATTTCTTGCTGCCCCGTCTATATCAGTTGATATACCAACGGCCGCCCCACCGGATTCAAGGGCTGTAACGGTGGCGGCAGGTATGTGCAGATCAGTAGCCGTAGTGAAAGGTGCTGCTGCAGTTGTTCCAAAAGAATACAATTCACTTGACCCTACGCCCAGGCCTGAGGCAAAACTGCGCCAGTTCGTTGCACCGGCTGTGGTGGAAGGATCAAAATTTGCAACCTTGTATATGTTGGAAGCGGAATAAAATACGCCTCCTGCAAAAGCCATACAATGCAGGCCGGCAGTACTTCCGGTATAATAACCATTGTTGTTAAGTGTAAGTCCCATTGCGGCCGACAAACCAAATGTAAAAAAGAGACAGCTATGTACATCTGTACCACTTCCACCGGTAACTGTATTAGAAAAAATATTATTCCTTATATCAATACCCGTTTGCGAATTTGAAGTTATTGCCAGGCAATTGATCGCGTTAGTACCGGTAGCCGTACTGTTTCCAAAAAGGTTAATTGAATTGTGGTATATTTTATGGCTGCTGCCACTATTGAGCAGGATACCATTTGCATTTCTTGTATTAAGAAAACTGCTGGTACCTACGTTCATGATATCGGAAACAAAATTATTTTGGATGATGGTTGCGTTTGCAGCCAATGCCAGGTTGATACCCTGAGCCGGGAAACCGCCTGTATTCCTGTTAAATACCCCGCTCAGCTTGTTGCTGGCGATGGTACCGGCCGCAGTTGCTGAGTTGATCCTGATAGCACCCGCAGGAGCTGCTGCTGCCGCTCCGCTGTTTTCAATCGTTGAAATATCATTTCCTGCTATCGTGTAACCGCTACCGGTACTGTTTAAAACAATACCGGAAGTTGGCAGCGCTGTGACCGTATTATTGTTTACAACGCCCGAAATATTATTATCATTAACGGTAATTGTACCCGCATTGCTGGAATTTAACTCAATACCTGAAACGGCAACCGGAAGGTAAGAAATGACATTGCGGATATTGTTGGTGGAAATGCTGATATTATTTCCCCCGGCAACCCAAACAGCACAGGCATAAACAGTTGTTGCGGGTGTATTGTATGGATATATGCCCAGCGCCCCGGCGGTACCGATCGTATTCTGGGTAATATCTATACCGTTTGAAACAGCAGCATTGGCAGCGTTGAACACAATAGCGCGGCCGCACTGGTTGATAACATTATTCTGCGCAGTGAAAGAAGCTATGCTGGTTCCTGCAATGGCCGGATTTGCTGTTTCTGATACGATGGCTGCAGGAGCGCCATTAGCGGTAGCCCCGCCATTTCCCCCTGCATAGATACCAAAACTGATATTGGCAGAACCTGCGGCACTTGTAACAGCACTGGCATTCCCTGAAGTAACATTTCCGTTAAGTATACAATTCAATATGCTGATATTGTCGGCACTTATTGTAGCAGCGGATGTGGCTACCCTGATACAGGAATTACCAATACTTGTACTGGCAGCGGTGTTGTTGATGGTAAGATTTTGGTTGGTACCTCCTGAATTTGGATTATCGCCGTTGATCGTAACATTGTCGGCTCCATTCAACTGAATCACTGCAAAACCTGCAGCAGGATTTCCGGATATCACCACATTGTCAGCTCCCGCCTGGATCAGGACAGATGTATAAGCAGCCGGATCAGCATCTTCGCTGTTCAGGGTTGCAGGAGTAGACCCCTCGTTCGTGTTTGCATTGATGTTGATGATGATATTGCCGTGGTGATTACCCAGGTTGATCGCATCGAACGCTTCTTTCAATGTGGTATAACTACCGGCAGGAATGCCCGCAGATGCAGTTAAGGTTACCTGTGCGTTGCTTCGGGTGCAGGCAACTGTTAGTGTAACCAATAACAGCAATATCGCTTTGGCTAAAAAATAATTCGTTTGACAATATACCCGGGTAACCGCTTTCAAAATTTTATTCATAACTGTGGCTTAAATGATCATAAGCAAGATCATTCAGGTTGAAAAAAAGGTGCGTGCGTGTTAATCGGATATCAAATACTTGTGGTTGGAAATAAGCCTGGAAGCTGTTTTTACCCCGGGACTTACCCTGATTTCAGGCTTAAATATACTCATTTTTTCTATATTTAAAAGCCCTATTTCTGCATTCAATCCGAAAATCCGGAGCGCTGGAAATTTAGAGATTTAAAGATGATCCCTCCCGGTTTCCAAAACAATTACAGCTTAAACCAACACGCTGCGTTAATTTAAAAAAACGACTGACTCTATTTATTTTAAATTATCAACAATCTACCTAAAGCACTATTAATCATATCATTGATCTATTTAATAAAATATAAAAATTCAAGATTAACAGCATTAAATCAAGCAATTCTAATATTTAAGTAAAATACACAACTGATTAATAAACAAAAACTTGCAAACTTTCTCTCATTCCGGATTCAGCAATAACTTCCAGCTTGTAAATCCCATTGGAAAGAACCGGAATTTTAAACTGTTTTGTTCCTGCAACTCCATCATATACGAACTCACTGTTCCAGGAGACTTGCCCGTTATTGTTGTATAATTTCAACTGGTAACTACCCGCTGTCAATTTCTTAAACCGAAGTCCAAGTAGCTGGTCTCTTACCGGGTTTGGATAAACCGCTACTTGCTGGTCCTTGCCTGGCTGAGCAATTTTTACCTGGTTGCTGTAAGAGTTGCTTTCCTTATCCAGATTATGGATCCTGTAATAAGTGCTGCCTGGTAAAGGGTTTAAATCTTTCCAGCTGTAGGTGAGCCTGTTATCAACAGGCTCGCTGTGCAAAGCCCTGTAGTTAACGCCATCTGCAGACTGCTCGATCTCAAAACTGCCCTCAACATTTCCTTCACCTGTTTTCCAGCTTAGCAGGATAGCATCATCCGTTTGCTCAGCCTTCAATACACTATACAACTGATGGGTCTGCTTTCTTTCATTGAAAACAAGCATAAACCTGTTCGGGGCATAAGAGCCGGGAATATTTTCAATATTGAAACGGATACGCGTAGTATCGGAAAGGCTAACCTGGGTTTTTGTTGCCAGGTACCTGTCAACAAGAAATGCTTTTAACCCCGGCCTTGCTATGTTCTGTGGAGCAAATTCAAACTGGTATTGCTGAACCCTTACCTGGCCGAGGTGGTAATGGATCGTATCCCCATCCCGGATCATTGCTTTACGCTCTACCGCCAATAATTTATCAGCACGCGAAATTGCAAGATTTTCATTTACATTGGTCATTTTAATTGCATCCAATCTATCGAAACTGTTTGAAAAACTGCGGTCAAATTCATCTACCACGCCATCTATCAGGGTTGTGTTGTTGCCGGAAACGATCGACAACTGGTTGCTGAGTTTACTCACCAATGCAGTAGTAGTACCGGGCCTGGTAACCAACGCATTTCCACTGCCGCTGAATTTAGCATTTTCATTAAAAGTAATGGTACCGCCACCACCAACTGTATGTACCAGGAATGCCTGGCCACTTTGAATGGTATTTACAACAGATCCACCAGCGCCATAGCTTCCGCCACCCGGTGAAACATTATAATTAACCCCTACTACTACTTTTGTCATGGTCTGCCAGCCTCCATAACCATAACCACCACCCAGTCGTGGATCCCACACATAAAATACATCCTGGATATTGGCCGACGACCTCGCAACACCTGTTGTATTACTGAAATCAATAACCGCAGGATATGGATTGCCAATAGATTCAAAAACATTTGCAGCTATATTCGTCGATGGAGGCGCATTACCCGGCTCCATCACTTTTCCCCTTGTGCGTAAGGTGGTAACTACCGGCGTACCATTGTAAGTGTTCACAGAGCGGTCGCCCCTTATAAAGGTCATATAGCCTTTCTGGTTGTAATGAGTAATACCTGTTCCCGCAATCGGGCTCCAGGTTCCGCCTGCAGCAACATAAGTCTTCATAGAACCACCTACTCCACCAACAATATCAAAGCCTCCCGAACCGGTAACACTGTTGCTGATAATGGTACCACGATTGGCCGTACCCACTACCAGGGGCGCCTGCCCTTCCTGCCATGCTGCGTTTACTGTTTGGTTATCCTGGTTCACCGGCACTGCCAGGAACTGCCATGATTTGCCATGAAAGGGTGCTGAGCCAAGAGCAGTAGGGATATACCTTTCTACAATAAACCTTCCGGTACCGGTATAGCTGATGGCCGACTGGCCCGATGTTATCTTATCCAAAGATGCAGTCGTGTCTTTTGACTGCAGTATCACATCTTTATTGCCCAGTACCAGTGTACCTGTATTTAAGCCTAAAATTTTACCAACGCTGATATTGTCATTCAGTGAAACTGTTTGTGCTACTGCGGTCTTGGTTATGTATAAATAAGGGAATAATTCTCCATTATTCGCAGTAATGGTTGAGTTGCCAGAACCAATAAAGAAAACAGCCCGCTCGTTCGGGATAAATGTGCCTGTAGCAGAACGTGTCCAGTTACCGGCTAATTTGATATCTGCACCATAAGCCGGCAATGTACCCGGCAGGGTAATACTGCCATCCAGGACAAAATCTCCCAGTATGGTAATAAAAAAGGCTACGGGTGAATTATTGAGTATAAGGGCGGCGTTGGCGGAGATCGTTAAAGTTCCCCCTATCTGCCTGTTGGCGTCACCGCTACCTGAGTTCACAGTGAGTACGGTGCTTGCAGCCTGTACCGTTACATTATAAGGATAACCCGGGCCGCTGGTGGTTGACCACTCAAGGTAACGGTTATACGGCACCGTGGTATTGTAAACCAACGTAGAATTTGTTGCGTAAATGGGAGGGTTCGGACTTACAAACCCGCCTTTATTTATCTGGAAGATACCCTGAATAGTGGTGACGGTTACAGCACTTGTAAATCCGAAATCTATTCCACAACTGCCCCCCGCAGGAGCTCCAATCGTTAGCTTAACTGTAGGGCTGAAGATTAATATCTTGGATGTTTGTACACCATTCCTTGCGATCGTAATATTTGGGCCTCCACTGCCGAAATTATTCAGCACGTTAAATGTACCCTGTGTTAATGAACTTTGGATAGTTCGGGTATTGTTTCCAGCCGAACCATCCACCAGGATGTTATTAATATTACCTGATACACCATTCCATGCAACGAAATTCATTGTTTGATTACCAAGCTCGATATTTCCCGTTGTCATGATCAATGAATTGCTGGCATAATTATAACCGGCACTATTGGGAAAACCGGCAATGGTAACATTGGTGCCGCTGGCGAGGACCAAATTTGAAGCAGCTTTTGTAATATGAATTGCGCCGAATGTCTCCGTGCCCCCACCCGTAACAGTGATCGTTTGGGTTCCTGTAGAATCAAAATGAACCAGCCGGCCGTTATTCACATAGGTTGCTGTATTGTCCCGTGTCCAGTTGCCCTTAATAAACAGGCTATCTGCGGGTGTTGTCGACATCGTAAGACTTGTGTTTGGAGACAATAGCATATTTCCAAACATTCTTCTTGTACCATGAAAAGTATTTTCTAAAGTAACGGCAGTACCAGAGGCCAGGACTGTAACATGTTGGGGAATTGCCCTGGCGAATACAGTACCAACTTTCCATTCTTCGCCGATCGCATAACTTCCACCCGAATTGTAAACAAGACTGCTGTTGTTAGCATAATATGGACCATTCGTATTTGCGAATCCACCGGCGTTGATCCTGAAACTTCCGCCATTCTGAATAGTTACGATATTGCTACCAAAATTTACTCCACCAGATGCATAGACATCGTATGGATTTGAATTACCCGAGAAAGTTCCCGTTCCCTGGAAATTAATAATGCCCCCGGTTACACCTGTTGCAAAATCGCCGCTGGTAGCCGTAACTGTTCCCCCGGTGAATATATTCAGCTGCTGTGCTGTACCCGCAGCAAATAGCCCCGACGTGAGCGTCAGCGACACAGCACCTGTTGGTGCAGTGGTAAGGGTAACGGTATTGTTGCCTCCCCCACCTGTATTAATAATTGTAAGTGCTGCAAGGGTTATTGGCATACCAGTTCCGGTAACCTGATTAGTAACTCCGTTGAAAATAAAATTGGTATTGGTATTGAAAGTCCGTAGACCACTTGTCTGAATATTACCAGTCAGGCCTGCACTGGAGATACCGCCTGCAGAACCCAACCGCATGGTACTGGCCGTTAAAAGGGTAAAGATACCGGTACCCGACATCATAAAACCATCGCAATAAAGCGAACTGGAACCTGAAACCGTGAGAACACCTGTTCCTGCAGAGTTTACAATAACATTGGCTGTCATGGTTGTAACACATGCCGAATTAATATCAAGGCCTGCTGCTGTGATTGTATTAAGATTTACTGTAGCGACACCCAATTTGGCGGTGGTTCCATTTATGATGAACGGGCCACAATCGTCGTCTTGTGTGATGGCAGCTGTTCCTATAATTCCATTGCGAAATATTTTAGTACCTGCCAACCTTAATGTTAAGTTAGAATTGACTTCCATCAACCCACTCCATATGGTACTTGTACCGGCGCCCGGAACCAATGAAGGGGATGTTGAAACCCTGAATACTGGTATAACGTTCGCTGCTACGCCTGGGAAGTAGGTAATCATTCCGGAAGTGATAAATGGATCAGTCGTATTCCATTCAAACACGGACTGATCGTTCCAGGTAACATACGATGGTGTAAACCCCAGTGGGCTATAGCCTGGAGTACTTGCGCCATTTCCGACAGTAATTTTACCAAAAGTAGCCACATTCAACGTTGCCGTACCCCCTCGAATAAATGTCGTTGTATAATTTGCTGTGGTTTGAAATTTCAAAATGCCGGTAGCCTGGATATCAATATCCGTTGCTGGTCCATCGTTGAGGTTAATTATGCCACTGTTTAGAACAGTTAGTGTTCCTGCGATTACTGTCTCATCCATACTTACAGAGGACGACACGTCGACACTATGACCAGCCTGAACAGTTATAATACTGGCCGCTGAGGTAGGAACACGATCTGCATTGTTCCAGGTTGCTCCTCCATCATTTGATGATTGCCAGGTGGTAGCATTCGCCCAGTTTCCACTCATTTTTGACCTGAACCTGTCAGTGGCCGCCGTACTTGAACTACCTGTTGTAGACTGAGAGCCCGACGCCCCGGTTGCGAAATAGCAGGGAGCTGTAATCTCGTATTCGAACAACGAAATGGTATAGCTTGTGCCAGGCGTTAATCCTGTAAGTGTAAAACTGGATGGATTGCCTGACCCGGCCGCCGCACCTCTAAATACAACAAACCCATTTCCAGGGGTTACTGCCTGACCTGTTCCATAATTAGCGTTTGCTGTATAGGTTATATAGCTTATCGGATTTTGAGTTAATGCCGCCGGACTTGCCACAATAATAATACCTCCGGTGCCATTTCCTCTTGTAAAATTTACATCCATCTGTGTTGACAATACATTGGAAAAACTGGTAAGCGTTGCATTGATTGTTGGCGGAGTACAAGCAGTGGGGAAAACAGCAGCGATATTGATATCATCGAGCCCTATTTCATCCCTGACGCCACTTCCGCCATTGTCTTCACTGGTCCAACGAATATAATAGACCGACAATTGCGGGATACTAACCGATAAAGAGGTGGATGGCGTTGCACCCACTTCCCAACCATTTGCAGTTGCAGTAGTTGGTGTCGCGTAGTCTATCCCTGCTGAAGTGTATGTTACATTGTCTGTGGAATAGGAAAACCGCATTACCTGACTCCTTGCCTGGTCGTTTCGTTGGTAAACCTTATAAGAAATATTCAATTGATTAATAATGGATGTTCCATTATTAACGATCTTCAATGTAATTGCAGCTGGAAGATCCGCTGCAACGGGTTGCATTAACAGGGCCGGATCGATTGCAGAGTTTGGAGCTCCCGTATAGGCATAGATACCCCCGGTAGTTGGAACTGCAACATTGGTTGACCCCCTCGTATAATCAGTAGATGCGGTAGTTTGGGTGCCACCAAACGCTAATGGACCATCGCTAAAACCGGTTATGGCCCAGGCATTGGAACTCAATTGACCCGCGGCCGCTGCCGGTTGAAACCCGGATGAATTAAAAATACCGTTGCTGACATTTGCAATAGTTGTTTTAAAATCAATGATTGCTGAAGGACTTCCATTTGTAAGTGAAAGTTGGGCCTTTACAGTATTTCCTGCCATAATTAGCAGTACACTAAACGAAATAGTGAAAATGGAAATACAGTTCCTTGGACAACTCCGGGAAAATAACGAGTAAAACTTATTCATAAATTTGGTTCTAATGCAGAATCGATTTAATTAAAAAAATGTCGGGGGAAACGGAGTAGATTTTCGAAGGATTGGAATTGACAAAAATACTATTAAAAATCCTGATTTTGCTGTTATGGACAGGTTAATTAAACATCATTTTATTAACAACAACTGCACCAAAAAAATTAATACTGTGCTGGCTTCAAAACAACTACTGAAAAAGTACCTTTAAAACCAATTTTTTCGCCCCCAATAAAGATACTTTCCTCCTTATAGAAAGGCCGGAAATAACTATGGGTTTCCTACCTGAAAATGCCAGCCAGTTGCAACAAACACTATGGATTAAGAGACAAAGCTACGATCTCCCTCATCCACGTAGCGGAAACCGGTTACAAGCTCGTGCAACAGAATTTGCAGCATTAACTGCGTAGGAGTTACCTGATGATAATCTTCAGGATACTCTTGCGGAGTTAGATGCCGATCCATTTGGTTGGTTACAAACAGTGGGCTGCGCTGCAGCCGTTGCTGAGAAGTTTATTTGACTCCCCGGAACTACTTAACCCCCTCTAAACAGGGGTCTGGGCCTAGTCTGCTTCGGGTCTGCTTCGGGTCTGGGACTGGTCTGCTCCGCCCCTGAGCGGGAGCATAGCGGGAACATAGCGGGAGCATAGCGGGAGAACTGCGTGCAAACGCGGTGTTTTTGCGAACAAGACCCGATTCAGACTACTATCTGACCCGTTGCAAACCTTAAGAACATGCTGCTTAACCTGATAGAAAAAAGATCAAAAACAACCTCGATGTTGAGCGCAATGCTATATACACCATCAGGCCTGCATATATTTTTAAAACCGGGGAAAACAGCTCCGATTTAATGCTGAATAATAATCTGCTGTGATTGCGTATGTCCAGCCCTGTCTGTTACCAGCAACTGGTAAGTGCCTGCCGGAACAAGCGGAATAGAAAGCGTATGAACAAGCTGCCTGCTGTTGACTGTTACAGGCTTCGCTAAAATTGTCTGTCCCTTTTGATCAACTATCCGAATGCTATAGTTGCCGGCTGGCTGGCTATTGAAAGAAATCCGGAGACTATTTCCTGTAACAGGATTGGGATAAACAATGAATGCTTTTGAAACTTCGCCCGCAGCAATTTTACCGGTTACCCTTACATGCTTTTGTTTGAATACGAGCACAAAGCGGTTAGTTGCAGCCGAGGCGGGTTCGGCAATCACATCAAAACCGAGTCTGCCGGAAGTTGACAAACTTACCTGGGTGATTGTATTCAGGTAATGATCAATTAAAAATGCCTGCATACCGGTAGTTGCCAGACCTGCAGGAATGAATTGAAATTCATAATGCAATGGTTTCAACCTTTCGGTGGTATAAGGAATTGAATCACCGTTTTTGATCATCGCATGGCGCTCCACGGAAAGATCAATCATATCCCTTCGGATACCCAGTCCCTCCCCTGTATTGCCAGCTTTCACTGCGTCAAGCATATCTATATCATTCGAAAAACTACCCGAAAATTCGTTTAGTACACCATCGATCAGCACAGCACTGTCGGTGCCCGGAAGGTATAAATTCGTTCTGAGTTGCGCTACGGCAGTACCATTATTTCCAGTTCTTGTAACAAGACTGCTTCCCAATACTTTCGCATTCTCTGTAAAAGCTACATTACCTGTTCCGCCGAATGTATGTACAAAAAATGCCTGGCCGCTTTGAATCGTATTCCATACATTTCCTGCTGCAGGATAACTTCCGCCGCCGGGTGAAACAGTATAGTCTGTACCGGCGCCTTTTACAAAAGTCTGGTAACCGCCAAAGCCATTTCCACCGCCAAGTTTGGGATCCCATACATAGAATAACCGTTGAACATTAGCAGATTTCAGCACTGCCGCATCGTTTGAAAAATCAATGGCAGCTGCATAAGGGTTGCCTGCAGATTCAAACTTGCCTGCGCCAATATTGGTAAGCGGTGGCATATTGGAAGGATCAAATATTTTTCCTGTAGTACGCAACGTGGTTAACGTTGCTGCCGCTGCTGAAGAAGATACGGTACGATCGCCTCTTACAAAAAGCATGTAACCCTTCTGGTTATAGATAGCTGTATCTGTGCGACTGATCCCTTTCCACGACCCTGTGCCTGTTGTATCATAGGTTTTCATGGATGGTCCTGCGCCAGCGATCAAATCAAAGCCTGTTCCGGGCAGGTTGTTTGTGATGATGGTGCCAAGACCTGCCGTTCCCGGTGCCATGGGCGCATTGCCTTCCTGCCAGGCTGCATTTACAGTTTGACCTGTTACCGGTACTGCCAGGAACTGCCATGCTTTGCCGTGCAGCGGGATATAACGTTCAATTATAAATCTTCCTGCTCCGTAAGTAATTGTTCCTGTTATTGGTGCAATAGCTGCATTGCCGTTAATATTTGACTGCATGGTTATATTACCCGTCAATTTAAGATTTCCCTGGCTGATATTCAATGCACCTGCGATGGCGATATCGGTTTCAACGGTAAGTTGCGGAGGCGTACCGAAACTACTATTAAGCCTTACCATTAATTGCTTTCCAAAGCTGAGTGTTCCGCCGCTGTTTATCTTTTGTGCCATACCGGCGCTGTTGAACGTACAGGTACTGGCAACAGCGGGATCATAAACAAAAGCAGCACCGGGTGAAACAACCAGGTTGCCTTTGATATCCATATTCACGGGCAGACTATTTGAAACACCCGTGAGTTGAAAAGAGCCTGTTATTTGTTTAAAGTTATTCACCGTAAATATTGCGGCACCGCCAAAAGTAATATTCGAACTGCCGTTCATTTCAAAATCGGCATAAGTACGCCCAAGCACAGATGGCTGGTTATTGGAATAATGCCTGTAAACACTACCGGTATTAAATAACACTTTAGAATCCGGTTGTGCAAGTCCAAATGGATTTGCACCGCTGTAATATTCATAAGCAGAACCATTGTTAAATACCACGGTATTCAATGGCATACTGCTTCCAAATGGATTACCGTTGAGGTTCATCGCTTTAATCAGCCCGCCACTGTTTACTGCAATACCGCCCGGATCGTCGGCCAGCAGCCTGTGCGAACGGATTCCGCCGAATTGTGAATTAAAAGAAATCGTCCCCGCAATAACGGCTGTTGCTCCTGTAGCAACATTGATGACCATCGCATCGCCGGCGGCATTGGAACTTACATCAAATAATATAGCCGATCCTGCATCCACCTGGAGATCTGTTCCTGTTGAGCCGGCAATAGTAAGGGTACTTACCGCCGCATCTCCTGCAACATCATTGATCGTTAAAGTGCGGTTATTGGTTACTGTTAACTGGCCGATGGTTTGGTTGGGAATGTTTGTTAATAGAGACGAAGCAGGGGAACTGCTGTTGAACAAAAGTTTATCTGTTGTTTTGATACATTGCCTTTTGGGTGACCAGTTATATGCTGATTGAAAATCTGTGCCGGTACTTCCGTTCCAGATATATGTACCCGCATTGGCAGTTGTATTGGGAATATAAATATTATCAAATTTTGCGAGGTCGCAGGAACTTCCATGGTTCCATACGCATCCCATCCATAAAAGGTTTGTACCTGTAAAAGTGGAATTGATGGCTGTAGCGCCCACACCGGAAACAGTTGCCGGATCGGCGGAACTTGCACCATCGTCCCTTACCGTTAGCGACCATTCATTTGTGCACGGGTTGTAGCCAACCTTAACGCTCATCCAGTTCGTTTTTACTGCCGGCGATGGCACTGAAAGTATATTTGTAAATGTGCTGCTGTTGAAAGCATTGCCATTGAAGGAAACCAGTCTCACCGGGTCTGTTGTTCCTGCTTCGCCGAAAATGACCGCATAGCCCAATTTTGGGTTGGCGGCAGGATCGTTCGTATTGGAACCAATTACAAAAGCCGCACCATATTGCCCCGCAGCAAATCCATTCGGGTCGGTTCTGCTTTGCTGCATATTAAAATACCATTCCATATTCCCGGCAGCATTGGAAAATACCGTAGGATATCGCAGGCTCATATCCATATTTGCTGTGCTGGTGGGGTTGGCCAAACAGGTTCCATTGGCGAGGGTACAGCCCGATATTTCCAGCAGGTTATTTTTTATCCTGACAAGGGAAAGCACACCAGTATTACCGGTGGTGAAGCAAATGCCTACTTCTACTTCATGCCAGTATTGCGGCCCACCGCTGGAAGGTGTGGCCGGCCGGATACTATCATTGCGGTTGAAATTATCCAATAAGGTATAGGCGTTTGGAACGATGTTTCCATTGAGAGTAAAATCGTCGAGCCTGTATGTTCCTGATCCACTTGCACCGGATAAGAAAATGATGATCGTTACTGTTCCACTCAGGTTATTTACCGGATTCAATACCGGCATGGTACCAATTGCCGCACCAGTTGTCGGAACTATGCCGGAACCTACCGCAATACCATTGACGGTCATGGACCAGTTCTGTGCACCAGTTGTACTTCGTTGCTGCCAGAAATCAAAACTTGTAAGGTTGAGTTTATATCCAGCCGCAACCGTAAATGACAGTGCAATGGAAGGCGTTCCCCCGGAATTTGAAATCGCAATGGCTTCACCCGTGCTTCCGGCATAGCTTGTCCAGGAACCAGTACTGTTTGTCCACGATGAAGCAGATAAATTTGATTGAAAAACGGTTGGGGCAACAGTGTAGGGATGAGCAGCAATTGTTGTAATACCAAAATCATGCATATACAACTGTGCGTTTGCAGTTATACTTATCATGCAGATAACAAGTAAACAGAACTGTTTCATGATGGTACTCATTGGTATATGCGGAACAGCTATAAATGTACTGCTTTTTTTTGCAAAATGCAAGAGTAGCAAGCTTATCTGTTATGAGATGCAGGTATGGATAATTTGCCGTAAATCATACAGTATTCCAATCAGACTTCTAATATCAGCCGGGGTTTCACGCAAAGTTGGCAAAGTTGGCAAAGTTGCAAAGCCGCAAAGAAAATAAGATAAAGGTCTTTAATTTCTAAATGGCATTGTGTATAAAAACCTACTGAATGCATCCTGCTACTTAATTTCGGTAACCCGGTAGGCAAACCCCGGTTTGTAGAGGTAAAACCTGTCGGTTGAATCTGGATATCTTTTTTTCCATGCTTTTATAATTGCATGGAAGACCCTTGGCTCAGGATAAGGAGCCGTTCTCATTTCGCTTACGCCCCATTTATATACAGACAATACAGGAGCGCAGGGAATAACACCGAACTGTTTATCCATATAAACGGCCATTTCTTTTTTTGCGGTGGTATTGTCTGTACAGATATACAATTGTGCTATTCCCCCACTGTAAAGCACAGCTGAAAGGTATTTATCCCAATAGCCAGCAAGTTGCAGCCAGGGCAATATCCACCAGCAGGTTAAAACAATCCACGTAAAGGGTTTCATAGAAAATAAAAAGCTGTATTCAAACCGGGTTCTTAAAAATAAAGTCAGCAGCAATAATATCATCAATATATTCCATGGCCATACAACTGCATTTATATTCAGGCCAATGGGACCCAGCATGAGCAGGATCATCAGGTGCATGCCGGTCAATATTGCAACGGCGAAGGTTTTGAAAGGGTTGATAAATAAACATATAGCTGCCATCATTTCTACCATTGGCAACAAATAGCCAGCACGAACAAGCAATATACTATGATTGGTTAAGCCTAACCACCTGTAGAGGATGAGATTTTGCCAGGTGTCATGAATGAATGCGCTGTTGAACTTTCCCAAACCGCTGAAAAAGAATAACCCCGCAATGATCAATTGCCAGGAGAACCGGCAATACTTTTCATCTTTTATAAAAACGAATGTTGCCAGCATAAACAAAAACTGGTATTCCCATGGTTGCCACCTGTTCTGATCAAGTGCACAGGATAGCAATTCTGAGATCAATAATATTGCTGCAAGTTTTCTTGTTTGAAAAAACAACATTCCTGCCATGCAAATAAGGGATATTATGAAAAGACCGCTGTGGAAAAAATCAGGCAGTATTGAAACAGCCTCATTAACCGGCACCAATGGAAATAACCTATCTGCAAGCCAAAGCCGGTAGCAAATCAGCTTGGTAATGATCCATGTTACGCAAACTGCCTTCAGCATTATTTTAGGATCAAAAGCTGAAGTACTTGTTATCCGTTGCCTTTTACTGAAAATGAATTTCATGTATACGAATTTCAGTAATTATTGCGATGTATGGCAAAAGTAAATTTGTTCTTCTGCCAGTCATTGTTTTGTAATATAAAAAAGCAGCATCATAATACGATGCTGCTTAAATAAAGATCAATGTGTAAGCCAGGCTGGGCTGTTTATTCTATAACAACCTGTTTGGTTGTTTTAGCTCCGTCAGCAGCAGTTATAGTTAACTGGTAAATACCTTTTATTATTCCGGGATCAAGGATTATCTTTTTCATTTCACTTTGTCCGCTGATCTCCAAAAATCCGGTATATACCTGCTGGCCAAGTTTATTGGTTAACTGTAAACTGTAAGTTCCGGCAGGTTGCTGAATAAACTGCAGTTGTATGATACGATCTTTCACAGGGTTGGGATACAGCCTGATCACAGATTGATTGGCAGGATTCTTACTATTTTCTGTTTTTGACAGTGTATTAATACCTGTAACAACATGTTGTTTCTTAGGCTTTCTGAAAACAAGATAAAAACGATCTGCTGCATAAGATGCTGCGTCATTAATGATACTGAATGATATCCTGCTGGTATCATTCAGGCTCACTGCAGTACTTGTATTTAAGTATTTATCTTCCAGGAATGCATCCAAACCTTCTGCCTGGAGCCCTGATGGTATAAATTCCAATTCATATTGCTGTAAATGCGGTTGACCCAGTTTATAATAAATAGTGTCATTGCGTTGTAAACGATCATGCCTTTCAACAGAAAGCGTTTTACCGGCACGCATCAATCCAAGGTTCTCCCCTGTGTTATTCATTTTAACCGCATCATTCATATCAACCTTGTTAGACCACGCGTGATCGAATTGCGCCATATTACCATCCAGCAGAACCCGCTCATTGTTTACCATAACGTTCAGGTTTGTACGCAGTTGTTTCAATGTTGATGAAACAGGCACCCTGTTCACGCTGTAACTTCCTGTAACCTTACAGGCTTCGGTAAATGAAACCGTACCTGCACTTGAAGGTGCATTTACAAAAAAGGCCTGGCCCGATTCTATGAACCTGTTTGTTCCTGTATAGCTGCCGCCCCCCGGTGTTACATCAAAAGCAAGCGTAAACATATTCCAGGTAAAGGTTTGTATACCTCCAAGCCCCCACGCACTGGATGGCCCCGCTGTGGTTAGTTTAGGATCCCATAAATAAAATACATCGGTTTGCACGCCGCCCGTTTTAGTAACCAACCTGTAGTTGATAGCCGACGGGTAAGGGTTACCGATAGACTCGAATCCGGTTGTTGGAAGGTTCATGGTAACCGGAGGATTTGCAGGTGTATGTAAAGTGCCTTTTGTACGCATGACAGTTGCAGTTGCGGGAGCCGCCAGCGTATATACCGATCTGTTGCCCCTTACAAAAACCATGTACCCCTTCGGGTTAGAGATAAGTGTATCTGTCCGATTAAGGCCCGTATAGCCACCGGTAGTGCGGTTATAAACTTTTATAGAAGGCCCTGCAGCCGTGTAAACATCAAATCCGGGAGTGGGCCTTGTTGCAGCTCCTGCCCGGTTGCTTGTCAATTGCGTTCCATATCCGGTTACAAGGTTATCATTCGCTGTTACAGATCCTTCCTGCCATGCCTGGTTCACGGTTTGTGTACTGGTAGCAGTTATCGGCGTAGAAAGAAATTGCCATGCTTTTGTATGCAGCGGAATGTAGCGTTCTATCGTTGCATTTCCCGAAATAACATTGGAAGCGGTCATTTGGTCAAGCCAGGCTGTTTGAGTAGCAGTAGACTTAAACGTTAGTGCATTGGATGTAGTGAGTTTTCGGCCGCCGATGCCAAAACTTACGGAGCGATAAATATCAAGCACGCCCCCCAGCATTACACCTGTAGTAGTTTCTGTATTGCTGATAATAAGGTTCAACAAATTATTTGAAGTGAACAGACTGGCAGGAATAATCTGCGCTGCGGCTCCCTTCATTTCCAGGGTACCATTTGAACCATTGATCGTTCCACCGGTGCGGGTGATAGCGCCGTAAACCTGTAATGTTCCGGCATTCAGTGTAAGCAAAGGTGGCGTTCCGGGCGCAGACAGGGCAATGTTTCTGACCGCCTGAGTAGTTACGATGGCAGGCATGAAAGTGTAACCACCGGTGATACTCACGTCGGTATTTAGATCCGGAACCACATTTGTTTCCCAATTGGCAGGTACAAGCCAGTCGATGGATATTTTACCAACCCATGAGCCGGTTCCAGGCGCTAAAAATTCATCTGCACCAATATCCGGCGTAAGGCCGTTCCTGGTGGTATTGTCAAAATCGGTTGTGATGGCAGCAATTGGAGTTCCGGTATTATTTAGCGAAAGGTTACTCGCAGGTGTCAGATGTAGGTCAGTGGCAGCAGCGAAAACTGGTGCAATATTAATCGAAGCAGCTTCCCTGCCCGTAGCTGTTCTCCAGGTAGCCAGGGTTGTTTGTCCACTTGCGGCAATCTGTCCAAAAAATGTTGGAATAGATCCCGTTGGACTTATGGCATAGTCATTGAAATCGAGGTTAGTGAACTGCGTATTACTGGTAGAAACAAGGATGCCGATAGCTCCATACCCGGTAGAATTCGAACTCCCTGTACGGCCAAGGTTGTTTACGATTATGTTGTTTCGGATATCTGCCGTAGAGCCTGTGAAAAGCCTGATACCGGCAGAAATCGCGTCGGTTTTGTTTAATGTGTTTGTAAAGCCCGGCGTTCCGAGGTTTATAGAATTGTGGTAAATATTGATTCCTGTCTGTGTTGTGAATAGCATGATGCCTACAGGATTATCAAGTGCAAAACTGGCACTGGTATAACTAAATCCATCGCCTGAAATATTTGCGATCATATTATTTGCCACGAGAATATTTGCATTCGTAACCCCCGAAGAAATGCAGATCCCATAAGCGCCGTAGCCACCGGTGCCTGTATAGTTAAGGTTTGTGACGGTATTATTCAATACATTCGAATTACGCATACCTGTGGCAAGCCAGATGCCTTTGTCATCATAGGAATCTGTTCCAACCAAATTGCCTACGAGGTTGTCTTTAATGGTTACTCCATCTAGATCCTGGGTGTATATTCCGGCAGCATAAAGGGCATTGGCACCTGGTGCAGTGAGGTTGTTCGAAAGGATATTCAATCCTGTTCCATTCCCTGCACTGTTTACGCCAATTGCATATATTCCAATGTATGCTTTCTGAACAATATTATTCTGAATGGTGTCATTGGAAAAATACCCCGCAGTTCCAATAGTTCCGGCATCGGAAAGTACAATGGCAGACGATGAGTTTATCCCATTGCTGATTGTACAATTTTTTAAAGCGCAATTTGTAACGCCAGCAGCAGCTACCGAACCCAACAATACTACTCTTGGTGAAGTTGTGCTTGTATTACTGATGTTCATGTTGAGCGAGGTTGAACCATTGTTGGATCCGTCGATGCTTATGTATTTGCCGGTCACTGTTATCAATGCATTGCTGGCAACTGAACCGGTAATAGTAGTATTTACACCGCTTGCAGGCCTGATCGTGAGCGTGTTGGTTGCACTCTGATAAGCATTGCTGTTTATTGATATAGGAAAAGTTTCACTGGTACTATACAAAGCATCTGTGAGGGAGAAAACCACTGGCCCGCCGATGCACAATGTATTGTAGGCGTTTACCGCTGCCGTTAGTGTGGTATAATCACCGCCAACACCTACAGTTTTAATACCGCTGAGTGGGGCAACTGCTGTAACAGTAGCTGTGGCGGTACCTGCGCAACCGGTAGCAGCATTGGTGGCTGTTACCGTATATACAGTTGTTGAAACAGCTGTTGGTGTTGAAACCGGATTGTAAATACCGGTACTGCTCAAATAGGTAGATGGGCTCCAGGAATAACTGATGGTACCAACCGGCGGATAGAATGCCCAAGCTTCATTGCTGGTATTCCATACCACATTATTGCGACCGGCCGGCGTTATACCCAGGGTGCCTGTGCTGTTTTCAATACCAAGTGTTTTTGTTACGGAAGTGCTGTTATCGTTTACGGTACCGGCAGCGACCTCAATATGACTATCACTTTCATACAAACGAATCTGGCCGGTTACGTTCTGGCTTCCCGATCCTGCAAGAAAACGAAGGTTGGTATACTCTACAACCATTACCCTGTTTGGAGTAATTCCGTTTAAAAAATAACGAACATTTGATCCGGTATTTGTGGAAGGATCAACCACCAGGTCGCTCCATGCCAGTGCAACAACATTGTTTGGGGTTGCTGCATTTGGTAACGTTTGTGCTGTATTTGCAGGTGTTACACCTGTTTGCAGTTGTATATGTCCATTTGTATTAATATAGAATTGTGTTATGGCTGATCCATAAAAAGTGAATGCGAAAGGAAGTGGAATAGCTGCTGAATTACCATCATCGATATAGGCATTCCATACTGTTGTAGGTGTGCCCGAAGGAGCAGTAGCAGCGTATGGAATACTTACCACTGTATAGTTTGAAGTACCCGAAGCGGTTGCAGTTAACTGCACCGCTGTATTCACACAAACCGAAGCAGGTGCAGCCGTTGCGGTCACTGTTGGAGCAACGCTGATGGTTACCGTAGTTGTAGCAGTAACGCTGCAGCCGCTACTCGTATAGCTATAAATAACTGTATAGGTACCCGCTGTACTGCTGCCCGGGGTTATGGTTCCGGTTCCGCCAAATATGGTTAAGCCAGTGGCAGGATTCGTGGTATAGGTTCCCCCACCCGGGCCTGTTTGGGTAACAGTAACCGTTCCCGATGCACTTGAACAATAAGAAGGCAATGGATATGAAATTGTTGCTGCCGTAACAGCGGTCACTGTAACCGGCAATGAAGATGCAGTACCTGATCCACAAAGATTTACAGGTGTAACGGTAATTGTACCGCTTGTTGCTGTAGAAGAAAAATTATAAGTGTTAGATGGACTGGTCGTTGTTGCTGTAAAGGTTGTTCCTGTTCCTGAATATGTCCAGTTATAGGAAGTTGCGCCTGCAATAGCGGCTATAGAATAAACCTGTGAGGTATTCGGACAGACCGGGCCTGCCGAACCTGCTATAGCACCTGCAGCACCCGGTGCTGCTGTACAAGGCGACCAGGTAAATGTGAGGCCGGAAGCCGGGTTTAATGTATTGCTAAACCTTACCAGGTCTGTATTTGCTGTGGCTGCGGCTGTAGCGGCCCAGCCTGTAGTTGATTTTCGTGCATTGAAATCAGCCGTGCTGGCGCCACGCAAGCCAACCTGTGTTTCAAGGGCGGTTGCAGAAGTTGCTGTGCAGCTTCCGTAAATAACCTGCAGTGTTTGCAGGGTTGGATTTGCATTGCCTTCATTCAATATCATTTGAAAATTGATGTTCTCTCCGGTACTGCTGTACCTTTTTGCCTGTGTCCATTGTAAAACGAACTGCCTGTTTGGGGCAACACCAGCTGTAAAAGCATATATGCTTGACCGTGGTGTAACAGCAGTGGCTGAAGTGGCAGTGGCATTTGCGCTCATGGTAACAGTTGTTCCTACAATTGAAACGACGACCGTGCCATCTGTAATTCCAGTACCAGTAAGTCTTGTACCTACCTGCAAATTTAGTGTGGAAGAAACACCGGTAATCGTTGGACTTCCACTTGTGCGTGAACCTATAAAAGTTGCAAAAGTTTGTTCATTCAAATCGCAGTTAAAGCCTGCGAAGCCATTGTTATTCCCGGTGCCATTGAGGTAAACGCCGGTTTGGTCTGAAATAGAAACCCATGAACCACCCCCCGTGTTACCAGTCATAATTGGCGCACCATTACTGAAAGTGATCCAGCCATCAGAATCAACCCCTATAAATCCTGTTCCAGCAGGATATAAAGTGCCATTGAAAGTAAAATTAAATGGTAGCGCATAACTGGTGGTCACGTCATCCCAGGCAGTTGTCATAACATTTGCCGGAGTTCCTGCAACTGCAACAGCGGTATAGGTACCGGCTGATTGGGTGAAATTATAGTACGTAGCCACCTGGGCACAGGCCTGGTTGCCAACGAAAGCGCTGAATGTTATTAAAATAAATAAAGCTGCTATACGCTTAAAAAATATACTACGTCCAGGTTTTATGCTCATAATCATTGATAGGTTACTATATAGTTGACTTGACAAATTGCTAACAAGTTGCATGATTTCAATATTGATCTATAAAAAAAATAATTCTGACAACAATTACTTTGTCAAAACTTAGCGGCAGGGTTCAAGAGAAGAGGTTGAACATGATAATGGAGCAAATACAAATATACTGCTTTATGCTCATTGGAAGCAGCTTTTTTAAACACAACCGTGATTGGTGGAGGAGAGCTGGCTGACCAGGCACCAAAAAACGGGCACTTTAAAAGTGCCCGTTATAACTTGTTATCAATAAATTATTTATTACCTGCTATTGTATGATCACCTGTTGCGTTGATCTATATCCATTAGCACCTGTGATGGTTAACTGGTAAGCACCTGCAGCAGCAGTCTTATCAAGTTGCAATGACTTCACCATGTCAACGGTTGCGAGTTGCACACTTGAACTATAGACCAATTGGCCAGAATTATTTGTAAGTTCAATATTATAGGTGCCGGTTTGCAGGTTCATGAACTGCACCTGCATGTTTTTATTCACCACAGGGTTTGGATAAACAGTTACAGAAGGTTTGTTGCTGTTTACATTCAATGAAGTTCCTTTTGCAGCTGCATCAGTTAAACCAATATTAGCTTTACCTGCGTCAGCTGTTGCAACAGTGACGGGTAATGTTAGCTTTTTCTTTTGTTTGAATACAAGGCGGAAACGATTCGCTGCATAGGAGCCTGGCACATTGATAATGTTGAACAGTACGTTTGTTGTACCGCTAAGATTTACAACCGTGCTTGTATGCAGGTAATTGTCTTCCAGGAATGCTTCCAACCCTTCCTGTTCAATGCCCTTTGGTATCAACTCAAACATGTATTGCTGAACCCGCAGCATTCCTAAGGTATAAGCAATCGTGTCAGCATTTTGTATGGAGTTTCTGCGTTCTACCGCAAGCGTTTGTCCATTGCGTTTTATTCCAAGGTTTTCACCTGTATTGCCCAGTTTAACTGCATCAAGCATATCAACCGTATTGGAAAAATTCTGATCGAACTGTACGAGTGTGCCATCCAGCAGCACTGACCGGTCTGAAGCCATCACATAAAGGTTTGTGCGAAGCTGGCTTGTAACAGGTTGAGTTAACCTGGTAACATTGCTGCTTCCGCTCACTTTATTGGATTCAGAAAATGTCAATGAACCGGCAGTAAGTGGAGCACGGACTAAAAATGCCTGGCCAGATTGGATAGTTTTACAGGTACCTGAAGGATAGCTTCCCCCACCCGGCGTAACATCATAGGTAGCACCATTCCTGCTAAATGTCTGGTATGCGCCCAATCCATAAGGAGAAGGAGATGTAGTAACATTGGGATCCCACACATAGAACAAATCCTGTACACCACCTGAGATCGCTAATGTTGTAAGGTCTATCGCAGAAGCAAATGGGTTTCCTACAGATTCAAAAGTATTGGCAGCAAGGTTTATCACAGCCGGTGGATTTGCCGGGGTAAACAAAGTGCCTTTTGTACGCAGGTTGGCAAAAGTTGGCGCTGCTATTGTTGATGTAACGGTTCTGTTACCTCTTACAAACAGCATATACCCTTTCCTGTTATAAATTGGTATTGTTGTATTGGCTATGCCCACCCATGCCTTGGTGGTTGTATCAAAGGTCTTCATGGATGACGCTGTTCCACCAACCAGGTCAAACCCTGTTCCGGCAACATTGTTGGTAATGATGGTTCCATATGCAGGATTTAAAGCTGCAGAAAGCGGGCTATTGCCTTCCTGCCATGCCTGGTTCACTGTTTGGCCGGATGTTGGCGCAGCCAGGAATTGCCACGCTTTAGCATGAAGCGGGATATACCGTTCAACCGTTGCATCACCAACGATCGTGTTGGATCCCGACATTTGTCCCAGCCATGCTGTCTGCGTTGCAGTAGATTTAAAAGTCAGAAAATCACCTGTTGTAAGTTTTTTTCCGCCTGCACCAAAAGTCAAGGAACTGTAAATGTCTGTTGAACCGCCAAGGGTCACCCCGGTCACGTTGTCTGTATTGCTTATGATCAGATTTTTGATGCTATTGGTTTGGAATGTATTTGCAGGAATAGCCTGTGCTACCGTACCGTTCAATTCCACTGTTCCGTCAGATACATCAAACGTACCGGTGTTGCTTATCTTTCCGCCAATCTGGAATACACCTGTTCCGTTGATCGTTAAAGAGCCGCCGGGCTGAACGACCACGTTATTTATTGCGACAGTTCCGGAAGGAATGATTGGGAAATACGTTGCCGGGCCTACCTCCACATGAGTGGAAGGAGTGGGAATAAAATTCTCAAACCAGTTGCTGGCAGTGGTCCAGGATGTACTTGTAGTACCAACCCAAGACCCGCGCCCTTTGAATTCATCTGCACCCATATCAGGTGTGAATACATTCCTGAGCTGGCCGTCGATATCTGTCGTTATCGTTGCAACAGCTGTTCCCATTCCGTTCAGTGCTTCATTGATGATGGGTGCCTGCAAATGCAGGTCGGTGGATGAAAAGAACACCGGAAGTATATTCAGTGAATTGGTATTACTGCCAAAACCTGTTTGAATTGCAGCCAGGTTTGTTCTGTTGGAGCCGATATAACCAAGGTTTGTACCGGTAGTATAATAATTATTGTAATCGATCGCATTGTAAACGGTATTGGCAGCATCACTCTGTATCGCATATCTTTCGCCGGCCTGTGTTTGCGTATTAACAAAGAGGTTGTTCTTGATATCAATTGATGCCGGGTTGGTTACTCCTGCAGTAATATTCATCGCGGAAGGGTAACCGTTATTGGACTGGTTGGTATTCATCAATACCGTATTGTTGTAAATATGGTATCCCCCGCCCGTTGTGATCACAATACCATGACCGTTCTTGTCATAACTACGGGTAGTTGTTGACCCTTTTGAGGCTACATCCCAAATGAAATTATTGTAGATCGTAAAATTAGCATCAACTGCGGTGGCACTTAACTGAATGCCACTACATCCATACCCGGTGCCATTGGTATTTTTAATGTTGCTGATCTTATTACCATATAATACCCCACCTGCGGAAGCAAAATCGATATTGATCCCGTTTGCTGCACCCGAACCGCCAACCGGTACCCAGCCTGTAGAACTTATCCCGGTGATGGTATTATTGAACACAGTAAGAAAGGAATTATAGGTATTGGTTGAAATGAAGATACCACTAGGACCTGTATTAAAAGCTCCCGAATAATTGAGGTTTGAAATGGTATTGCCGGATATCTCTGAGTTCTTTGTTCCCGAAGCAAACCATATCCCATAATCGAATTCGGTACTGGCATTTTCAAAATTACCAATGTTGTTGTTTGATATCGTAGCACCAAAAATATCCTGAACATATATTCCTACGCGCCTGATCGCATTTCCACCGGAAGTGGCTAAATCATTTCCGTCTATCAATAAACCACTGCCATTAACCGCTACGTTAACAGCAACTGAATAAATTCCCATATAAGCTTTTTGGATGCTGTTATTTTGAATAGTGACATCTGAAAAATAGCCTGCTGCACCTAAAATCGTAGCGTCTGATATAACTATTGCTGTGGCCGTATTTGCACCGTTGATGATCGTACTGTTCTTAAGTGTTACGTTGTTAATAGGAGTTGTGCCGGTAGATCCGATCAAAACCACTGAGGGCCCGGTTGTATTGGTGTTGGTGATGGTCAGGTTCCTGGACGACGACCCATTATTTGATCCGTTAATTATTACATGATTCCCCAGGATCCGAATCAATGCGTTGCTTGCCAATGAACCGCTGATGGTTGCCGTGTTACCGGTATTGGGTTTGATCGTAAGTGTATTGGTTGCACTTGCCGATGCATTGCTATTGATCGTAATAGGGAATGTCTCTGAACCGGCATAAGTTGCATTTGTTAATGCAAAAGTTACCGGACCTGCGAGGCAGGTACTGTTGTAAGCAGCTATAGCAGCTGTTAATGTTGTATAAGTTTGGCCGGTACCAACCAAATAGGTGCCGGATAAACCGGTAACATTTACCTGTACGGTATTGGAAGCCAGGCTTTGTGTAGCATTGGTTTCATTACAACTATTATTGGTTGAATAACCTACACAGAAGTAATAGCGTGTTCCAATAACGGTATTTTGTGCTGTATAAGTTTGATTGGTTTCTCCGGCAATTAAAGTTGCAGTTCCAATATTGTTGCTGTTAGCGTTGTTATAGTACCACTGGTATAACAATGCAGGTGTTCCGCTCGCCCCGGCAAGTGTAATGGTTGCTGTTAATATGTTAGCTGCGGAACCTGAACAGAATGTTTGCGTTGCTGCTGGTGTAACAGCAGTAGAAGCCGGGCAACTTGGTTGCGTAAATGTAATTTTTACCTGGCCGTTTCCCCCACTACCACCCTTTCTATCCGTACCCGAGCCAGCACGTCCACCGGCACCACCACCCCCCAGGTTTGTATTGTTTGCACCATCGGCTGATGAAGCAGAACCATTTACTCCTGCACCTCCACCGGTTACAGCAGAACCGCCGGTAATACCTGAGGCTCCATTTCCATTTGAACCGGTACCCGCACTGGAACCACCGCCACCACCGGATGCACCGGATGCACCACCTGTTCCACCTGCACCGCCATAAAAACTATATGAGCTGGCTGGCGCGGTAAATCCAACATTACCTGAAGATATGGCTGAAGCCCCTACAGCTGTTTGATTGCCGGCAGTTGCTCTTGCACCCCCCAAACCACCTTTTGCCAAAATAGTAGCAGCGCTGCTAAACCAGGAATCATTACCCGGGTTTCCAGGGCTGCTGGTAGAATTACCGGTTCCACCTGTACCAACTGTTATTGTATAAATAGTACCCGGTGTTACAGCTAAAGCAATATTTTTTACATAGGAACCTCCTGCGCCGCCGCCACCTGCAGACGGGTTACCGGTAGCGCCGCCGCCGGCTCCACCACCACCCCAACATTCAACAATGATTGAATATACCCCTGTAGGGCAAGCCCATGTAGTTGTTGATGGATAAGTTATGGTCGTTTGCCCAAATAAGAATGAAACGGGCAAAAATGCTATCAGCAATAGCAGAACTTTAATAAATTTAACTGAAAGGGAATTTCTTTTCTGTGAAAAGAGGATTGTTTTTTTTGTAAGATTTTTCTTTGAAGGTAATTGTAGAAGATTTCTCATGCTTTAGTAGGATATTGGTTATTCATGTAATACTAGATTCCATTTATTTGAAAGAAAACATTTTTCAAGCCATTGTTTTTAAACGCTTAAAAACAGGGCAAAATCACCTGGATGAATTTGGGTGACCGGTTAGGACCGAAAAATGTTCTACAATCATTGCAGATCCCCAGGTTAAAGGAAATTTCAGAAATCATTGAAACCTGTTGATCATACATTCACCAATAACCTGATTTTTGCTTAAATATTGTACCAAGCATTTATTTTTTTTGTATATAACAACTAATTAACTAATGATCAATAGGTTACTTGCATAACATTTTTTACTAATGCATTAGGAGCAGCTAAAAAAAGAGAACGTTTTTGAACGTTCCCTTTTTTTACTTTTACCATTGGCTCTTATAAAACTATAATACTTTTTATTATTCCTGACTTGGAAGGACCGGTAAATGCTACATAGTAAAGACCGGGCGCTAAGTTTTGTGGCAGGTTCAATGAAAAACTGGTTTGCAGGTGATGTATCTGAACAGAAGGCAATTGCTGGCGGATACCATTGCCCGACAGAACTGCTATCTTGTATTCACCTTCAGGCTGACCAATAAATTGCACCTGTACCATTTTATTTGTTACCTGGGTTGGAAATAGATTTATATCGCCTTTGGCATTTATTGAACCGATCTTTGCAATCGAACTGTACTGAACCCTGCCGGATCTTTCACTAACAGCTTTGATACGATAAAAAATGGATGTGGCTGAAGCCCCGGTTTCCGAATAATCATAGGAATTCCGTACACTTCCAGTTGCACCTGGAATAACCGTTTTCAGTTCGGTGAAATTTCTGCCATCGTAAGAATGTTCTACTACATAAGATTGCACGGCTGTTTCACCTGCAACATTCCAACGCAACGCAACATCGGTTGCTTTGCGCACCGCAGTTATACCGGTAAAGTTCACCTCCAGCGGAGCTGCTACAGAAGCAGTGTAAATTAACTGGAAACGCATATTGGCTGAAGAAGCAGGATTTGCATCTACGGTAAAATTATAGAAGCTGGTATCGTTCAACCCTATTGCAGTTTCTGTACCCTTGTAACTATCTTTAACAATTGCCTGCATGCCTGGATGGTTCAGATTTTTCAACATGAATTTTATGCGAAAATTTGCTTGTGGCATATTCCACATCCTGAAGAACGTTGTATCGCTGGTTAGATAGATACTTCTTCTTTCAACAACCAAATCAATGGACGTCCGGTAAATACTAAAATTAATACCTGGATTGGGCATTTTCCATCCATCATTGATGTCTACGTTGTTGCTGTAGACATTGTTGTAATTGGTAAGGTTACCGTCAACCAGCGTGGCGCCATTTGCATCAACAACATAAAGATTGGCACGCATAAGTTCCTGCGCTTTTGTGGAAAATGAGATCAGTAATAAAATAAAAAAAATGGATTTGTTGCAGCAGTATGCTACAGGGGCGTATAAATTTTTCATAGACTGGTTTTTAATAAATGCCGGAGCATTTATCAGGTTAGGAATATAGGTACACAAATATATGGCTACCAGTACCATTTTTCCTGTAGTAAGGGGAATGTAGTTTGTGTAGAAAACTGTCCATTGCTATGTTATTTCCAGTTACAGATTCAACATAAAATAATTTCGGATAAATAGTACCAATCCAGGTTCCAGCATTGTCAAATGTTTTCATGCAAAGATCGCTGAGAAGCAAAGTTGCTAAGGCGAAGGCAGTAACCCCTCATCGCTGATTTCAATAATTTACCCAATAGAAAAAGGGAACACAGTTGCGTTCCCTTTTTCTATTCATTCTGAAATTCTTTTACAGTACCCGGATGGTTTTTACGAACCTTGTTTTGCCGGTGCCGATAAATTCAAGATGATAAATTCCCGGAGCAAGGCTTTGCGGCAGGTTCACTGAACCGTTTGCCTGTGCCTCGGTTATTACAACCGGAGATAAATGCTGTAGAGTACCATTATTAAAGACCAATACAGGATAATATGTACCTGCCGGGATATTGATAAATTCTATCTTCACAACCCTGTTTACAACAGGGTTAGGATATACATTCATGGACGGTGCCGCTGTGCTTTCAGTTATTTTAGCAACAGCACTGTACTTAATCTCACCATCAATCCTTGTTGCTTTTATACGGTAATAATGTATTGCTTTTGGCACAGCCAGCTGGGTATAATCATATGTTTTTGCAGCCGTACCTGTGTTAGAAGGCGTAGCTGGAGCAAGTTCACTGAAATTTACTCCATCGGATGAATGTTGCACTGAATAAGAATTAATAAAGCGTTCATTTGTAACCTCCCATTGCAACATTATATCAATGCCCTGGCGTTTTGCATGCAGGAATGTAAATTCAACATCTGTAGGTATAACCCTGTCTAATTCATAAATAAGCTGGAAACGCATTTCAGCAGCAGAAGCAGTATTTGCATCAACCGTGAAATTATACAAAGTAGTATCGTTCAAGCCTATGGGGGTTTGGGTTTTCAGGTAATTGTCCTGTATAAAACAATGGAAGCCTTTATTATCCATATTCTTTATCATGAACTTGATATAATAATTTTTCTGGGCCATGTTCCACATCCTGAAAAAGCTGGTATCATTTTTTTCTACAGTTGTTCTTCTTTCTACTGAAAGATTCACTGCTGAACGCATAATGCCGAAGTTGATACCTGGGTTTGCCATTTTCCACGCATCATAAATATCTACATCATTACTATAAATATTGTTATACTCTGTGAGGTTTCCGTCCATAAGCACGGCGCCTACGGTTTCAATACTGTAGAGATTAGCCCGCATGCTTTCCTGGGCAGCAGACCTGATAGATAACAACACTAAAAAAACGAAAATGGATTTGCGGCAATTGAAAATTGCGGATTTGTAAAATTTTTTCATAAGATGGTTTTACATAAATGCCGTAGCATTTACGGGGTTAGGAATATCGGAATCCAAATGTACAGTCCGCGTGCTTTTTTTAATGTAGTTGGCTACTGTAGTTATTGTAGAAAGACATCCATGTTCACTTTCCATCAAACGCAGACAAAATAAAAAAATTGTCGAAAGCTCCAAACATATTTAGAAAAAAATATCAAATATTTATTAAACCAAAACAAACAGGGGCCGCTATGAAGCAGCCCCTGAAAGAGTTTAACGTTAGTTATGTAGTATTATTCTGAAACCCGGATGGTCTTAAATATTGTTTCATTGCCCGGGCCGGTTATCTGCAGGCGATAAATACCGGCAGCGAGTAACTGCGGAATTTCGATTGCATAAACAGCCTGCGATGCCTGTACCAGCACCTGAGAAATCTGTTGCTGTTTGCCATCACTGTACAGCAATACGATATTATATTTACCCTCCGGCTGATCGGTGAATTGCAATTGCAGCACATGACCGGTAACAGGGTTTGGATATACATTGATACCGGGTTTATCTTTCAATGCCGCTACTTTCACAACTGCACTATACTGTACTGCTCCACCAACACTCAGCGCTTTGATCCGATAAAAATTATCAGTGCTCAATGCGCTCAGGTCATTTTCACTATAAAACCGGTTGCTACCGTTATTGGTTAAAGGATCTTTCGTAATAATACCGTTGAAATTTCTTCCATCTGAACTGCGCTCAACGGTATAACGCTGAATGTTGATCTCATTTTCTATTTTCCAGGTTACTGTTACCGTTTTATCGTTGTTGCGACTTGCCGCAATAGCAGTAAAAGTTACCGGTACGGGAGCTGGCCTTTTAAACACTACTTTAAAGCGATCAGCGGCGTAAGAGCCAGGATCATTGATAATGTTGAACATCACCCGGGTTGTGTCGTGCATATTCAACACGGTGCTGCTGTGAAGATAGTTGTCCTCCATGAATGCAATTATACCCGGTTGGTCAAAATGTGAAGGAATAAATTCAAATCGATATTGCTGTACCCTCAGCTGTCCGAGGTTGTAAAAAATAGTATCATTCAACTGTATTTCGGACCTGCGTTCTGCGACCAGCTTTTTACCATCCCGCATCATCGCAAGATTTTCGCTGTTATTATTCAGCTTAGTCACATCCAAAGCATCTACGCTATTAGCATAAGCAGCATCGAACTGGGATAGCGTTCCATCGAGTAGAACAGGATCTCCTGCAATCATTACATAAAGATTGTTTCGTAATTGTGTTACATCATTGTTTGCCGGCCTTGTAACCAGTTTGCTGCCATTTACCTTAGCTGTTTCAGTAAATGATACAGACCCCGGATTGAAAGGCGCATGCACAAAAAATGCCTGTCCGGATTGTATATCTGTATTAGGATTAGGGCCATTGTAACTTCCTCCTCCCGGCACAACCGTATAATTAGGACCCGGGCCAATGATGGTTTGATAAGCACCCAATCCCCAGGCACTGTAAGTACTGGTAGTAAGTTTAGGATCCCATACGTAGAAGATGTCCTGTACGCCTCCCGTCTTGGTTACTTTATCGAAATCTATGGCTGATGCATAAGGATTTCCAATTGACTCGAACGTATTGGCATCGAGGTTCGTAATTGGCGGTGCATCTAACCCGTTTGTAAATAATTTACCGGTGGTTCTTAAAACAGTTGCTGTAGCCGGCTGGTTGAAAGCTGTAACACTCCTGTCGCCCCTTACAAAAAGCATATAGCCTTTTTTATTTGCGATTTGTATACCCGGATTGGCAATACCTACCCAACCGTTTGAAGTAGAATCGTATGTCTTCATCGTTGGACCTGCAGCTGTGTATACATCAAACCCGAGTGCTACTGCGCCAGGTATATTGCTTGTGATGATGGTACCGTAGCCGGGATTATTGGAATTTGAAAGCGGGGTATTGCCTTCCTGCCATGCAGCATTAACAGTTTGGCCACTTGTTGGCGCTGCTAAAAATTGCCATGCCTTAAAGTGATTTGGAATATATCTTTCTACTGTTACGTTACCGATGATATGATTATTGCTGTTAACACCGTTATTGGTCATATCGCCTACACTGGCTGTACGCATTGCTGTTGACAATAAGGTGAGGTTATTATTGGTATTAAGTGTAGCGTCACTAACACCGAATTTCAATAACCCCGAAAGTTTCAGCGTGTCATTTATACCGGTGATATTTACACCATTGCTATTGCTTATCCGCAGATCCAGTATCGAATTGTTAAGGAACATGCTACCGGAAATTTGCTGGGCTGTTCCGGAACCGTTTAGTTCGAGTACCCCATCTGTTATGTCAAAGACCCCTCCGTTATTGGTTATTACACCGCCCACCTGCAGTGCCTGGTCATGCACAATTAAAGATGTTCCTGCCGCCATCGTAATATCATGGGCCATGCCATCGGCAGTATTGACATTCGGATATTTTCCCGATCCAACTACGGGGATAAGAACATCTGTTGATGCGTTGGGAACACCGCCGCACCAGTTGACAGGATTATTCCAGTTCGTTGTTATGCCGAGCCAGGTACCCGTTTTAGTAACATTTACGGTTACCTGCACACAGGTTGTATTAAAATTACAAGGTGCTCCGTTTTCATATCTTCCATAATACGTAGTGGTTATGACAGGAGCTACAGAAAGGTTATTGCCTGTTCCTGCAAGGGTTCCACCACAGGAGCCGGTATACCAGCTGATGGTTTCCGCCGTTCCAGTTCCGCCGCCTCCCAGCGTTAATGTTGCAGTACTTCCTTCGCAGATAGTGGTTGGAGAAGCTGTGGCGGAAGCAGGGTTAACAGATTTTTTATTTACAGTTACTGTTATGCCTGATGCCGGGCCTGCAACATTTGCGGTACAGGGGGCCGTAGCACCTTCCGCCCTTACGTAATAAGTTGTAGTTACGAGTGGGCTCACTGTGAGGCTCGCCGTAGCTCCGGCACCGGCTCCTGCCAGGGAAGTATAGGCTGCATCTGTATACCATTTCCAACTGGCTCCTGTGCCAAGGCTTCCGCCGGTTTGCGTCAGCGTTGTACTCGTCCCTTCACAGATAACCGCAGGTGATGCTACCAAAGCTGTTGGTGCAACTGAAGGTTGGTTAACCGTTACCGTTACTCCAGCAACCGGGCCCGTAATAGTTGCGGCACAGGGAGTCGTAGCACCCTCTGCTCTTAAATAATAAGTGGTGGTTACAGTTGGGCTAACCGTTAAACTGGCATTGGCACCTGTGCCTGTACCTACCAACGTTGTATAAGTATTGTTTGAATACCATTTCCAGCTTGCCCCCGTGCCAAGGCTACCACCTGCCTGGGTTAATGTTGAACTATTGCCGTTACAGATTACCGTTGGTGATGCCGTTAAAATTGTCGGGGCGGCAGAAGGTTGATTTACAGTTATAGTGATGCCGGCAACCGGTCCGCCAGTAACGGCTGTGCATGGAGCTGTGCCGCCTTCAGCCCTTAGGTAATAAGTTGTTGTCAGCAGCGGGCTAACTGCTAAAGATGCAGAAGCACCTGCTCCATTTCCTGCAAATATTGTGTAGGCTGCGTCTGAATACCATTTCCAGCTGGCTCCTGTGCCAAGGCTTCCGCCGGTTTGCGTCAGCGTTGTACTGTTTCCGCGGCAGGTTGGATTTACTGATGCATTGAGGATTGTGGGTGCAACTGAAGGTTGGTTAACCATTACCGTTACTCCAGCAACCGGGCCCGTAGCAGTTGGAGTACAGGGGACCGCAGCGCCTTCTGCTCTAAGAAAATAAGTAGTTGTTACAACGGGGCTTACGGTTAAACTGGCATTGGCACCTGTGCCTGTACCTACCAACGTTGTATAAGTATTGTTTAAATACCATTTCCAGCTTGCCCCCGTGCCAAGGCTTCCACCTGCCTGGGTTAATGTTGAACTACTGCCGTTACAAATTACCGTTGGTGATGCCGTTAAGATTGTCGGGGCGGCAGAAGGTTGGTTAACGGTAATGCTTACAGGTGTTCTTGCTGAACCAACACATCCGATAGCACTGATCGCTTCGGCATAATAAGTATTAACACCTGCGCTGCCGGGTGTAAGAGGAAAGTTTACCGAACTGGCACTGTTACCAAGCGACACTCCACCTGTTGGTACATTATACCAGGATATATTACTTATGATCGGCGCAGCAAAATTATAGATCCTTACTGTTGCGGCACCCAGCGTACCATTTAATGTTCTCATCCTAAGCGTAAATGTTTGACCTGCCGGTACAGCGATACTGGCTGTTCCGGATTGTGTAATTGAACCTCCCGTGATAAAACCTGGTAAATTGGTTGCAGCGCCACCGTTCACAGCATACTGCGGTATATCATTAGCCGGCAAATCGGTTGTTGCGGTGTAGCTCCAGTTAAAAGTATAATTTCCTGCAACAGGGCCATTTGTTATGGTGAAATCTGTGTTGCCATTTGCGATCGAATTATTGCCGGAGGTTATTGCTACCACTGTTGGTGTAAATGCCAGATTTACACTACCTCCCGTAAGCCCCGGATTGTTCGCTATTGTCCAGTTAGCAGCTGCATAAAATCCTGTAAAATCTGATTGGGTTCCCGGAGGCGTAGTTCCATTCAGGTTACTGCCCGAACCAATACATACCGTAGCAGGTGTAGCAGTTACGGGTGTTGGTGCTGCTGGCGGTGCAGTCACTGTTATATTACGGCTTGCAGCAATCACGCAACCATAAAAATCGGTGACGCTGACGGTATATGTTCCTGAATTAGCAGCGGCTGCAGTGGGGATAACCGGATTCTGCTGATTTGATGTAAAGCCTGCCGGGCCTGTCCAGGAAAATATGTATGGACTTGATCCGCCGGATAAGTTCGCCGCCAGGTTCAATGTACTACCCTGGCATACTGAGGTACCACCACCTGCAACAGATGGCAGCGCAAAAAATGGTGCCGGTGAAAGGGTGCTGATGGAAATATCATCCAGTGCAAAATCGTTTCCCCCGAGGGCTCCCTGTAAGTCTACAATAGAACAGGTTGCAGCCGTTAATGCTCCCGAACTCCATGTTCCATAAAATCTTTGCCAGTTTGTATTCGAAGCATTGTTATTAACACCTGCCACCAACACAGCACTAACGCCAATGACTGCCCCGTTTACCTTGAACTGTAATTGTGCAAAAGGCGAAACGTTGTTCATGCTAAGTGCCCAGGCTGAGAAATAGTAAGTGGTATTGGGAATTACGGTGACAGTTTCCTGCCAAACAGTTGGCCCTACTAAACCATTTATGATCATCATTTTCCCGGTGCCGGTTGTATGATCTGTTCCGTAAAATGCTGTGTGATTAAAATTCGGATTGTTATTTACTGCATAGTTGCCTTCTGGCTGAAGTCCATTTGCTGCTGCATTGTAGTTGTATCCTGTTGTGAAGCCAGTATTACCTGCTTCAAAATCGCCATTAACAGCCAATTCGGTGGCCACAGATATTGTATTGGTTGCTTTACAGCCGTTGCTGTTGGTGACTGTTACACCATAGCTTCCTGCAATATCAACATCTATGAAAGATGTCGCTGCGCCGGTTGTCCACAAATAAGTATAGGTACCGGCAGGTAAAGGATTGGCAGTCAATCTTACTTTACCCGGAACCAGGCAATAATCTGCGCTGATCGTTACGGTTGGCAACGGATTAACTGTAATGGTAAATGTTTTTACAGGGCCCGGGCAACCATTGGCTGTTGCGGTAACACTAACGGTTGCGGTAACCGGCGAATTGATAGCAACATAACCAGGAATATTTCCATTCCCACTTGTTCCAAATCCAACATCCGCAGTGCTGGTCCAGGAAAAAGTTGCGCCGGCAACATTTGAAGCGAATACAACTGCTGAACCATTTTGATTTTGACAAAAGGCCTGGTTGATTATATTATTTACTATTGGTGTAGGATTAACTTTTACGTTAACAGTAGTTGTTGATGCGCAAGAACCTGACGTAGCCGTTATAGTGAATATGGTAGTTTGCTGAATCGCTGTATTATTTGTGAGGTTTCCTGTGATAGCGGCCCCCGTACCGCTTGCTGCCATTCCTGTAAGATTAACGGTATTGTCCCTCGTCCACGAAAATACAGTTCCGCCCACGGAATTGGGGTTGGTTATATCAATCTGTCCGATTGCTGCGCCTGAACAGATCGTTTGCGTTAATGCTGTGGCGTTTACAGTTGGTTTTGGGTTAACCGTTACGGTTGCAGTAGTGGAACTTGAACAGCCCGCCAGCGATGCCGTTATGGTGAATATCGTTGTTTGCTGAACATTGGTATTATTTACAAATGTTCCGGAAACCGGTGTGCCTGTTCCGCTGGCAGCAATACCAGTAAGATTTACGGTGTTGTCTCTTGTCCAGTTAAACACTGTTCCCACGACTCCATTTGGATTCGTTATCACCATATTTGTGATGAGCCCGCAAACAGTTTGGTTTGAATTGGTTACACTGATGGTTGGTATAGGGTTCACGGTTACCGTAACAGTAGTGTTGGAAGAACAGGTACCCACGGTTGCCGTGATGGTGAAAGTTGTTGTAATTGCTGCCGTTGTACTATTGGTAAATGTTCCTGAAATAGATGATCCAGATCCGCTCGTTGCAATGCCGGCAAGGCCCAGCGGAGTCGTCCTGACCCAGGTAAATACAGTTCCCGGCACAGCATTCGGATTTGTAATATCGATCTGTGTAATGGGTGAACCGGTACATTTACTTTGGGATGCAGGCGACGCACTTACTGTTGCTGTTGGGTTAACCGTTAAAGTTACCGAGTTAGTCCTGGTACATCCATTTGGATGATTAGCGGTTGCAATATATACCTGGCTTCCAGCAGCTGACGGATTGGCGTAGACGGTAGATAATATCTGTCCGTTTGTGTAAGCAACTGTTGCCCCGGCATTTGAATAAAGATCTGTAATGGGCGACCAGGTAATAGGGTAACCCCAGTTAATTGAAATTGACCAGCCTGTAATAGTTCCGGCAGTACCTGCGGCCGCATCTCTTACACTTAATACCCAGTTACCGTTTGCGACGCTGAACAGTGAAGAAAATAGCGCAACATTCGAGGTATTGATCGTTGATCCAACTCCTACGATACCATCTGGTAAGAATGTGGAAGAAAAAGGCGCTACTCCGGTACTAACGGTAACGGCACCTGTACTGCTTACAATCGTATTTGTAAAATTATCGCCTGTACCCCCATCACGATTGGCAAGGTTTAAAATATTCAAGTTCGGCGCCTTTAAGTTAACAACAAGGTCGCCAACATTAAGGTGAGTAATATTAAATGTAACACTCACGCTATTTACGACGGCACCTGCCGGAATCCCTCCCAAGCCAATGGTACTTGATATACCAGTTGCTGTATTATCGGGAATACCAACGCTAATAGTTCCTGTTGAAAAAGTGGTGGTTGTGCCGCTGGTTGCATTCAAAGACTGTATTGTTCCCTGGCAGATCGTGGCACTTGCAGGTGTCATTACCACTGCGGTAGGAATCGGGTTAACCGTCATCACTATCGCATTACTTGTTGCCGGGCTTCCTGCTAAGCATGGCGTTGCATTTGAGGTCATTACTACCGTAACCGAATTACCGGTTACAAGCGTAGTACTTGTAAATACCGGACTGTTTGCTCCCACATTTCCACCATTTACTTTCCATTGATAAGACGGAGACGAGCCTCCATTTGCCGGCGTTGCTGTGAATGTAACCAGCGAACCAGCACAAATATTTGTTGCACTTGCAGCAATACTTACGCTGGCCGTGAGTATCGGGTTTACCGCCATTAAAATACCATTACTGGTGGCAGGATTGCCTGTTGCGCATGGCGTGCTGTTAGAAGTTAAAACAACCGTAACAAGGTCATTATTTGCCAAGGTGGAACTCGTAAATATATTGCTGTTCGTTCCTGCGTTTATGCCATTTACTTTCCACTGGTACCCTGGTGCTGCGCCGCCATTTACCGGCGTTGCAGTAAACGTAACAGCAGTTCCCACACAAATCGTTGTTGCACTTGAAGCTATGGTTACACTAACCGGCTGCAGCGCATTTACGGTCATTGTAATATTATTGCTTGTTGCCGGGCTTCCGCTTGTGCAGTCGCTTGGATCTGCCGTCATTTCTACGGTAACTATAGCCCCATTCAATAAGCTTGAGGTTGTGAATACCGGGTTATCGGTTCCTGCATTCACGCCGTTAACTTTCCATTGATAGGAAATGGAGGCTCCACCGTTGACAGGCACAGCAGTAAAGGTTACACTTGTGCCAGCACAGATCGTTGTTGCACTGGCTGATATGCTAACGCTTGCAGGCTGCAATGCAAAAACGGCCATGTTGATACTATTACTTGTTGCAGGAGTGCTACTGATACAATCATTAACAGAAGGAGTCATGATTACAGTCACTACATCGCCATTTACCAGTGTTCCACTGGTGAATGTTGGAGCATCTGTTCCTGCATTAAATCCGTTTACCTGCCATTGGTAAGAAGGCGTTGTACCGCCATTTATTGGTAACGCGGTAAAAGTGACCGGAGTTCCCGCACAGATTGAAGTAGCACTTGCCGAAATACTTACACTTGCCAGCTGTAAAGGATTTACAGTAACGATCTGGGTTGTGCTGCTTGTAAACGATCCCGGAGTAGCGCATACTCCTGAACCCCAGCTAACTTCAACGTAATAATATAATGTGCCTGTTGATACAGTTGAAGCTGTATAATTGAAAGTTGTAGTACTACTTGTTGCTATTTGTTGTGCCACCTGCGTACCACCCGCGGTGCTGTTTATGGTATTGGAAAACCAGGCAACAATAACATCTACGGGCGAGAAGGGAAAAGTGCCGCAAGTTCCGGTATTAAAATCAAATACAAGGTCCTGTGCTGTTGCACCCTGGCAGGTAATGCCACCACCCGTAAAACCTGTTTCAGATTGAGGAACTATATCACCCTGGGAAAAGCATTTTTGCGATGTGGAAAGGCATAGTAAAATGCAACTGAATATGACCAGTTTTTTTTTGAAATAGAGTAATCTTGTTCTCATACATTTTCTTTTAGTGGCAGGCTGAACTGAACGTCCTGAATTCATGTTACGATAAGAGGTAAAGCGTTGCTAGAACAATGTGGATTGTTAAGACCGTCTTTCGAGAAAGGATAATAGGTGCATGAGGTGGCGATTCGAAGGAGAAAATATACCGGATGGAGGCTTTAGATCACGAATAATGGATGCTATAACTAAGGTGAATCTTAGAAATTATGTATAACCAGGTAAGCGAAGGATGTGGTTTTAGGGTAGCATTTCAATAGAGATAGTAGACAGGGGCTGATAGTAAAAATACTATGCAGGACAAATATAATGATATTTAATCCAGATATACAAATTTTTTAGCCGTTATTTATATAATAACAAGCAGTTAGACTTGATAGTACCTTATAATAAAGATTTTGTGAGCTTTAGGAAATGTTAAGCGAGGGCTTCTTCTTCCGCGTTATTGTTCAGTGGCTTTCTCAAATAGTTGTCCAATGACATGTATCCACCTCCTTCAATAAAGAATACGATCACGAGTACCAACATCAGGAAAGAAAAAGGAAGCTCAGATTGTTCAACTTTCGTAGTTTCGATAACATTAACGAATACAACTGCACCCAATACAATTGGTATTTGAATAAGAGACATAAACCTCGTGAGTAAACCTACCAGGATCATAATACCACCTATGATATGTATCCAGGGTAACAATTCTACACTCCAGGCCAGGGGTTTCAACGCTTTGGATTGAGAAAAATATGCTTCAAGCTGGTCTTTGTGTTGAATAAAATCGATACCCTTATAAATAAGGCATATACCCAGTACAATCCTCAAAATAGATACCCAGTTTGGAACGTTTTTACCTGATAACGAATTTTGATGACGCAAGCTCATAGTCGTTGGTTTTAGTTAGTAAGACTTTAAGTTACAAATATTTTGAATTCAAAGCTAACAAATATTTTTTTTAGCTATTTGTTTTCTATGGCATTAAGTCTTTAAATGATCATGGAAATAGATAAAACGGTGCCATTATTTGAGGGAAAAGGAGGGGCAGGAAAAAGAAAAGCCCGCAATTTCTTGCGGGGCTTTGTGGGAGTTGACGGGGTCGAACCGCCGACCCTCTGCTTGTAAGGCAGATGCTCTAAACCAACTGAGCTAAACTCCCTTTTGTTTTTCGGACGGCAAAGATAGGGGTAAAAATTATCCTGCAAAAAAATTATCCTAGTATTATTAAAAAAAAGAAAAAAAAGAAACTTTCATACAACTCAATTTCAAAATAAATTAATTTTGTTCAGATTTACATGTCGACAAAAGCAACATACCAGGGTCAAACATCAGACCAGGAGGATATCGAACTCCTTACGGAAACTTCGTACGGTTATTCACTCGTTGTTTGGAATGATGAAGTGAATACTTTTGAATGGGTAATAGAAACACTGATCGACATTTGTAAGCATAGCAAGGAACAGGCTGAGCAGTGTGCTATGCTTATCCACACCAAAGGAAAATATGCTGTAAAAAATGGCGATTATGATACCCTTAAGCCAAAATGTGATGCCATCACCGACAGGAGTATCGGCGCAACCATTGAAGTTATTGCTTAGGGAAAATATCTTTGTACAAAGTTGCCTCCATGAATGACTTCATCTAAGCGCTGCATTATCAACTAACCCATCATTTTCCAAATTTTTGTTTCAAAGCCATTAAAGCATCTTCCATTTTTGGAGGCGCTGCGTTTTTCATTATCGGACTGAATGTTGGTTTTGACAGATTTGGTTGTTTGCGTGCAGGAATTGTTTCTGTTTGTTTTATAGAAAGTGTAATTCTCTTCCTGGCAACATCCACCTCAACAACTTTTACTTTTACCTGTTGGTTCAGCTTCAAGACTTCTGACGGATCCTGGATAAATTTATGAGCGATCTCAGAAACATGCACCAGCCCATCTTGCTTTACACCTATATCTACGAATGCGCCAAAGCGGGTAAGATTTGTAACGATGCCCGGGTATTCCATTCCTATTTTTACGTCATCGATGGAATATATTGCTGCAAATTCAAAAGACTGAATGCCTGTGCGTGGATCGAGGCCTGGTTTCTTTAATTCATTGATAATGTCGCGGATGGTATGTTCACCAAAAGCTTCGGAAATATATTTTTTGATGTCAATGCTATTCAAAACAGTTTCATTACCGATCAGTTCATTCAAATTAATAGCAAGATCAGCAGCGATCTGTTTAACCAATGGGTAGGCCTCCGGGTGCACTGCACTGGCATCCAGGATATCTTCGCCATCTTTGATCCGAAGAAAGCCGGCACATTGCTCATAGGCCTTTTCTCCCATCCTTGGTATTTTCAGTAATTCCGCCCTGCTATGAAATTTCCCCTGCTGCCTGCGGTAGCTGATAATATTATCTGCCAGTGTGGAACCGATGCCACTTACGTAACTCAACAATTGTTTACTGGCCGTATTTATATTTACACCTACGCTGTTCACACAACTCATAACAGTCTGGTCTAGCCGCTCCTTTAATCGTGGTTGATTCACGTCATGCTGGTACTGCCCTACCCCTATACTTTTAGGTTCAATCTTCACCAACTCCGCCAACGGATCCATCAGTCTGCGGCCAATGCTAACAGCACCCCGAATGGTAATATCCTGGTCAGGGAATTCCTGCCTGGCCACTTCGGAAGCTGAATAGATACTTGCCCCATCTTCATTTACAAGGTATATTGGCAGATCGAGCGCCAGTTTTTTTATGAATTGTTCGGTTTCTCTTCCTGCCGTGCCATCACCTATTGCAAAAGCTTCGATCTTATATTCAGCTACAAGTTTCTTTATTTTAATTTCTCCATCCTGTATGCGGTTGTTCTCATGCACATAAATAAGTGAGGTTGTTTGCAGTTCCCCCTTTTCATCAAGACAAACTACTTTACAACCGGAACGATAACCCGGATCAATTGCAAGAATGCGCTTACTTCCCAGTGGTGCACTCAACAATAATTGGCGTAAGTTTTCGGCAAAGACTTTGATTGCTTCCTCATCTGCTGCATTTTTTAATGCTGTACGGAATTCTGTTTCCAGGTTAGGTTGCAGTAAGCGTTTGTAAGCATCTTTTAGAGCTTTGCGGATATGCTCACTGCAATTACTCATTCTCGTTATATAAAGCTCTTCGATCAACTCCAGTGCATGTTCTTCCTGCGGCTCGATAGAAAGACGAAGAAAGCCTTCAAGGAAACCGCGAAGTATGGCCAGTGTTCTGTGCGATGGGATGCCGGCGATCTTTTCAGAAAAATCGAAATAATCTTTATACTTAATTGCTGCTGCTTCTTTATCTGTGATCACGGAGCATTTAATAAAGCCTTCTTTTTCAAAAAGCCTGCGCATTTTTTCTCTCACCGTAATATCTTCATTGATGATCTCTGCAATAATATCTCTTGCGCCCTGCAATGCCTGTTCTGCTGAAATGATTTTATCATTGATGAATGTTGCAACTTCTTTTTCAAGATCAATATCCTGTTGTGCTATTATCATGGCCGACAAAGGCTCCAATCCATTCTCCCTGGCAATCTGTGCTTTTGTTTTACGCTTTGGTTTATAAGGGAGGTAAATATCTTCCAGTTGTGTGATCGTGCCGGCTGCATTTATCTGCTGTTGCAATTCATCTGTCATCTTTTCCTGCCCGGTAATTGATTTCAGAATGAATTCTTTTCTTTCTGCAAAAGCGGTCAATAGTTTATTTTCATCCTGCACCTGCTGTATCTGTACTTCATCCAAAGCCCCGGTTCGGTCTTTACGATAACGTGCTATAAAAGGAATGGTAGCGCCTTCTGCCAATAATTCCAATACCGTTTCTACCTGACTTATTTTAATATTTAATTTTTGTGCTATAGGTTGAGCGAACATGTTTTTATTTTTTGGGGCTGCGAAGATAGGAATATGTGAGATGTGAGCTGTAAGATGCAGAATTTATGATTCAGGATTACGTTACATCCAGTTGCTACAGCAGTAAACGTTTTTTTTCGGGATAGGCGGCTACGTAAGAATAGATGCTGTTGCGGATAAAATCATTATCGGTATAGGGGAGAATTTTTTCTTTCAGTTCGTACAGGTTGCTTATTTTTTCTTTTGCATTAAGGTAACCCATACCCCAAAAACTACCGCGTTCTATCAACAGGTATAATCTTTCTTCTTTGGTTAATCCTTCATCGACGATTGCAAAGGTTGGCAGTTGTTTTTCAAGGGCATCCAATGCAAGCTTAACTTTTCCATTATAACGGAGGGGTGGATCTAAAAATTCAATATCCTTTTCAGTCAGGGTGGCCTTATCGATGTAACAAAGTTTGTGATCCAACTCAAACTCATCAATCATATTCTTTAAAAGTACCAACCCTTCATGCAGCATATTGAAATTGTAGAGCGCAGGAAAGTGTTTCTTCTTTTTATCAATGGCAAGCCGCATATATCCCCGGTTGTCTTCAAAACAATACAATCCGTATTTCTGCGCCGGTTGCTTCTGGCTATCATTGTATTTTGGCCAAAGTCTTTTGATCTCTGTGCTTTCCAATACCAATGCGTGTAATTCATTCGCACAAACCGTATGTGTTATTTTATGAACATGCCTTAGAAAATGCTGCCGCCTTTTTGCAGCATCATTGTGCGTGAAATGACTGGTTACCCGTTTACGGATGTTGATGGCTTTTCCAACATAAATGACTTTTCCTTTTACATTGTGGAAATAATATACGCCCGGCAGTGCGGGTAATTGTTGTATCTCTTTTTTTTCGAGGTGCATGGGTAACCATTGCTCTGAGGAAGATCGTTTAAGCATGGGTTCGATGTGCTCATTGGCACCATGCATCAATAATTTCTCAAATAACAGCACTGTGGCTTTTGCATCGCCATCGGCCCTGTGCCTGTCTTCAATAGGAATCTGTAGTTCCCGGCATACATTTCCCAGGCTATAGGAAGAAAATCCGGGGAAAACTTTCCGGCTAAGCCTTACCGTACATAATTTTTTTACATTGAGGTCGTAACCGCAATTTTTCAGGTGATGCTTAATAAAGGAGAAATCAAAATTCACATTGTGCGCAATGAAGATCTGGTCATTCAGCAATTCATAGATCTCGGCTGCCTTCTCATCGAATGATGGTGCAGCTGCGATCATGGCATTGCTGATACCTGTTAATGCGGTAATATATAAGGGGATCTTTTGTTGTGGATTGATCAGCGTTTTGTATTTCTTTATTACTTCATTACCATCATGCACATAAATGGCTATTTCGGTTATTCCATTGGCTGAAGCATGGCCACCGGTTGTTTCTATATCTACGATTGCGTACAAAGCTGACCTGGTGTTTAGTAATTTGAAAAATAGATGAATGGGGAGCAAATTACTAATTAATTTAGTTAACGCCATAAAAAATTTATGCTTATTTTTTTGATGATTCAGAGTCAAAATTTAAACGTTGCTTTTGTGTATTTTTGCAGACTTCAAAAAAAGGAACATCATTACATGGAACTGAGTAAAAATTTTGAGCCTACAGCGATCGATGAAAAATGGTACCAGCATTGGCTCGATAAAAAATATTTCAACAGTAAGCCCGATAGCCGGGAAGCCTATACCATTGTTATGCCGCCGCCAAACGTTACAGGCATATTGCATATGGGACATTGCCTGAACAATACCATACAGGATATCCTGATCAGAAAGGCAAGAATGGAAGGCAAAAATGCCTGCTGGGTTCCGGGAACGGATCATGCATCTATTGCAACGGAAGCAAAAGTAGTTGCCATGTTGAGAGAAAGAGGCATCAGCAAATCATCTTTATCCAGGGAGGAGTTTTTAAGTTATGCCTGGGAATGGAAAGAAAAATATGGTGGCATTATTTTGCAACAATTAAAGAAATTAGGATTTAGTCTTGATTGGGACCGTACTTCTTTTACCATGGACAAAGACTATTATGAGTCTGTGATCAAAGTATTTATAGCGTTGCATAAGAAGGGCGTTATTTACCGGGGCAAAAGAATGATCAACTGGGATGTAAAAGCTTTAACGGCATTGAGCGATGAGGAAGTGATTCGGAAAGAGACCCATCAAAAGCTTTACTACTTAAAATATGCGCTGAGCACCGGGGAAACGGAGACGGATGACGGGCTAAATACAACCGGAAACTTTTTAACAATTGCCACCGTTCGTCCTGAAACGATCATGGGTGATACAGCGATCTGTGTACATCCCGATGATGAACGTTATAAAGATCTCCATGGAAAATTTGCGATCGTTCCTTTAATCAATCGCCGTATACCGATTATCACTGATGATTACGTAACCATGGAATTTGGAACCGGAGCATTGAAGGTTACACCGGCACATGATATGAATGACAACCAACTCGGTCAAAAACACAAACTCGAGGTTGTTGATATTTTTAATGAAGATGGAACCTTGAATGAAGCAGCACAAATATATGTAGGAGAGGATCGTTTTGCTGCCAGGAAAAAGATCGTTGTTGAGCTGGAAGAAAAAGGTTTTCTATTAAAAACAGAAGATTATACAAGTGAGGTTGGGTACAGCGAACGTACAGACACGGTTGTAGAGCCGCGCCTGAGTTTGCAATGGTGGCTTAGCATGAAAGATATTGCGACACCGGCATTAAAAACAGTAATTGATGAGGAGATAAAATTCTATCCTCCGAAATTCAGAAATCTATATCGCCATTGGATGGAAAACATCAAGGACTGGTGTATCAGCCGCCAGCTGTGGTGGGGGCACCGCATCCCTGCATGGTATGATGAAGCAGGTCGTTTTGTGGTGGCAACAAATGAAAATGAAGCTTATGATATATATTATGAGCAGTACGGTATTGACAAGGCTGTATTAAAGCAAGATGAAGATTGCCTCGATACCTGGTTCTCATCGTGGCTCTGGCCATTCGAAGTTTTTAAAGGATATTCTAATCCCGGTAATAAAGATGTCAGCTATTATTATCCAACCAACACATTGGTAACAGCTCCGGAAATTATTTTTTTCTGGGTTGCAAGGATGATCATGGCCGGGTTTGAATTCATGGATAAAAAACCATTTGATGCAGTATATTTTACCGGAATCGTAAGAGATAAGCAGGGAAGAAAAATGAGCAAGAGCCTTGGCAACTCGCCCGACCTGCTGGCATTGATAGATAAATATGGTGCAGATGCCGTACGTTTTGGAATCATGATCGCATCTCCTGCAGGCAATGATCTATTATTTGATGAAAGCTCACTGGAGCAGGGAAGGAATTTCAACAACAAGATGTGGAATGCGCTTAAGCTGATAAAAATGTGGGACGACCGGCAAGCCAGCAGCGCCGATGTTGTAGGGGGCAGCTTTGCAGTCGACTGGTTTGAAAACAGGTTAAGTGAAGTGAGAACAGAAGTGAACAGCCTGATGAAACAGTTCCGGTTGAGTGAAGCGTTGAAAAATATTTATTCGCTTATATGGGATGATTTCTGCAGCTGGTACCTGGAATGGGTTAAACCAGGATTTGAACCACCTATTGATGCCGCCATTTATAAAAAAACGATTGAATATTTTACAGCGTTGATGGAGTTGTTGCATCCTTTCATGCCGTTCATTACAGAAGAGATCTATCATTTACTGGAAGAAAGGGAAGACGACATTTGTGTGAAGCAATCTAAGAAAGAAGTTGCAACGACTGCACAAATATTGCAATCTCAACAGGATATCCTGATAAAAGGTATTTTATTAAAAGATACCATCACAGGGCTAAGAGATGTAAGGAACAAGCAACAGGTAAAGCCAAAAGAAACGATCGATCTTTATATTGATACAAAAAATAAAATCAGCTACGATGGCATTGAAGGCATATTAGCAAGGCAGGTAAATGCGAAATCTATTTCCTATACCAATGAAACAATTGCAGCAACAATATCGAGTGTAATTGGAAAAGATAAATTTTATATCAAGACCGAACAGCCGCTAAATACCGGCCAGCAGAAAGATGACCTTCAAAAAGAACTTGATCATTTGAAAGGATTCCTTGTATCAGTAGAAAAGAAACTCAGCAACGAAAAATTTGTACAGAATGCCAAAGCTGAAGTACTGGCGCTGGAGCAAAAAAAGAAATCGGATGCTGAGACAAAGATCAGGGTAATAGAAGAAAGTTTGGCGGCGCTGTAAAAAACTGTCATGAAAAAGAAGAAGTAAAAAAAGTTAAAATAGATCTACAGCCGTTTATCTTTTGTAGATTCGCTATTCAATCAATATGAACACCCATGCGTATTTCATTTAAAACGCTTTTTTTTACAATAGTTTGTTGCTTTTTTGTATCGGCAGGCCAGGCTCAAAAACCGGTTGCTAAAAAACCGGTAATTACCCCGGTAAAAAAATACAGGCAACCCAAATTATACACTACGCTTGGTTCTTATAAAGATTCCTCCAATGTACCTGTAGACCAGGTATTGAATATTATTAACCTTCCGCTTAAGATCGTTGATGATAAGAAAATTGAATACACGATAACTTCTTACCAGTTCTTATACAAGCGCAGGGTTGTAACGGAAGACGAACAGAGTGGCAAGGTTAGTCCGGCCAGCAGCATTTCATCCGGCAGGTTCACCACTTCCCCACTTCCGGAACTTTGGATCAACACGATCGGTCAAAATCTTATAGCCGGAGAAGAATTATATTTCTTTGATGTAATTGCTAAAGATGTGCAAGGGCGGGTGATGGTTGCTTCCAGTCTAAAAATAATGGTTCAGTAACAATGCTGGAAATAAAAAAGTCACCGGGAAAGACATTGACCTTATCCAGGAACTTGCCCATATAATCTGGCCGACGGCTTATAACGAACTTTTTCCCCGACCAGTTTACTTATATGCTGGAAGTTATTTACAGCAAAGATGCTTAAGCAAATCAAATAAAAAACCTCAGGCATCCATTCATATTGGAGTTGAATATAAAGCGTGATAATATTGCCTTTCACTATTATACAAAATTTGGATTTGCAATTACCGAAGAAGTAAATATAGATATTGGAAATAGATATTTTATGAGGGATTATATTATGATAAAATGCCTTGATGTGCAAATGACATACAGCTGGTTTATATCAGCATTTACACTTATTCTCCATGCAACGCTTTTTTTACATCCAGTCTATACATCCTGCTAATGGGTAATTCCTGTTTTCCTATTTCAATAACTTCTTGCGTGAATGATACGATTTTGCTAATTGAAATAATAAAGGATCGGTGGATGCGTATGAATTGATCCCGGGGCAATATTTCTTCTATTGATGATATTGACTGCTTTGTTATGATCGTTTTCTCAGTGGTTACAACTTTGATATAATCTTTAAGGCTTTCTATATATAAAATATCGGCCAGGGCTACCTTAAGATTTTTCCTGTCTGCCCGCAGGTTTATGAAATGATCCGTTTGCCTGTTGTGTTGTTCTGCTATAAGATGATCGTTCTCTGGAACGTGCTCCATGGTGGTATTCATCACCTTATTCACTGCTTTTAAAAATCTTTCAAAAGAGATCGGCTTAAGTAAATAATCAACAGCATCCAGTTCAAATCCCTCGATCGCAAATTTTCTAAATGCAGTGGTGAAGATCACTTTTGGAGGTTTTTTAATAGCCCTGATCAGGTCGGTACCCAACAATTGCGGCATCTGGATATCAAGGAACATTAGATCAACGGGATGCTGCTGTAAAAAATTCAATGCTTCAATTGCATCTGCACAAGTTCCAGCAAGCTCAAGGTTTTGAAATGAATGGATGTATTTTTTTAATACTTCCAAGGCAGGTGGTTCATCATCTACCAACAGGCAGGTTATTTTTTTTCCGTTCATTTAGTATGTTTTATCTATAGCTTAAAAACAATTCCTGCAAATAAAACGCAATTCGCAAAATGACCTGGCGTGATCGAATATGTTCCGGTAATTGCAGCCATTCTTTTATCAGGAACCGTTTCTATGGTAGCACGGTCAACAGGAACAGTAACAAAACTATATAAAAATGCTTTTTTCATTTTATATTCTATCCCGGGCTCTACTGAAAAAATATGACCTACCCTTCTTAAGCCATCATTCCTTCCAACCAGGTCATGTGCAGGTGCACCCTCATAACGAAGACCGGTTGTTGCAACAAATCTATTAAATGTAAAATTAGTTCCCCCACGAATTGTATAATTATCAGGCACGCTGTTTACGTCATTGGTTGCAGCATGAAAAAGAGAGGCAACATTCGGAGGAAGAGCGTTTGGAGGCCAGCTGGATACCCCGTTCTGATCCATGGGATTGATAAGATAAAACAGGTTTCCATATGCACTGATCAAATGATTGAAAATACAAAATGCATTTAATTCCGTACTGATCCCCAATCCTCCATCACCTAATTGTATTGCTACATTAACCGGGGCAGGTTCTTTAAAAGACCTGTCATTATGATCGGTATAAAAATAATCCTGGCTATGGTAGTTGCCGGTTGGAAACTTAATACCAAGGCCAACCTGGACATTACCCTTGCGGGCCATATTTTCTTTTAACATCCATTTATATACGGTTACCCTGATATCGCCGAGTCCATAAGCGTGTGTTGAATGCCTTTCTCCTGATGCATGCTCAGCTTTACTGGCGATGCTGTTTGCTGAAACAGGCATATCAAGTTGAATAAGCCATCCTTTGTGCAATATCCTGCTGATACCAATATTCATGGTGTATTCATAAAGATTAATATCATCCGCGGCATCAGCCGGAGAAATATTCTTTTTCCCTTCCAGGAATCTCTGTGCTTTAAAATAACGGTTGTTTATATTCAGCATCCATTTTTCATCAGATTGTTTGTAGCCCAGGTAAGCAAATTGCCCAAACCCGGATAGATTACGCATGGCCACACATCCCTGGCAAAAAACCAGCTGTGATATTAATAGAATGAACATTGAGTAAATAATAAATTTTTTCATCGTTCTAATTTAAATCGATAATCCGGTTGCATTATGAATAAGTCGCTTTAGTATCAAGTAAAGATTCTGAGAATGTTATTAAAAGAGGTTGCTCCTGCAATTCTATTTTCAGGCTGACGGCAAAAACGCTTTCGTTTGAACTGATGGAAAGTTCATGTTTCCCGGGATACAGCAAAGCCAGGCGCTTTTTCACATTTGTAAGTCCGATACCATTTTTATTTTTATTTTGTACAGGTTGAGGAGGTTTACTGTTGCTAAGATTAAAGTCGAGTAAATTATTTTGAACCGATATACTTAACTGTATCCATTGTTTGCCTCTCATCATACTGGTTCCGTGTTTAAAACAATTTTCAACAAAAGGGATCATGATCAGTGGAGAAATTAAAAGAGAACTATTTTTTACATTTATATCAACCCACAGTTCAAGCCTGTTGCCATACCTCACTTTTTCAAGGCCTATATAATCTTCAAGCATTTTCAGTTCTTTTTCCAGTAGTACAAATCTGTCGTTACAGTCGGTGATCATATAACGCAACAGGTCAGTTAATTTTTCAACAAGATCTTCAGCCTCCGGTGATCTGTGCAGGGTAAATGAATAAATATTATTCAAGGTGTTAAATAAGAAATGAGGATGCACCTGAGCTTTGAGCAACTGTAGTTCCGCATTGGCTTTTTCTTTAGCCAATAATTCATTTTGGAGTTGTTCCTTATACCAGCCTTTAACAGTTTTGAGCGCAAGAAAAAAACCACAAATAAGCAGCGGGTTGCCAAGTAAGCGAATGAAAGTCGGTCGCAGGAAACTTAGGACACCTCCTTTAATTTCCACTCCTATGAATGAACCAACAGAGCCATTTATATTAAAATAGTTGTATAAGAAACCCAGTAATTCCAGGCTCATCACTAATAAAATAAAACCTACTATTACGAAAATGTATTTCTTCTTATAATAGAATTTTGGTACCAGGTAATAAACAAAAATATAGGTAAAAAAAATATTAAAGCAGACTCCCCAGATAACTGCCATTTTTAAAATAGAAAATAAATTGCTCCAAAGCTTGTCATCAGGATAAAATATACTTACTCTTACGAAATGGTAAAAAAGTACGGCGAGCCAGAACAGAAAATGTCTTTCTATCCTGGATATTCTTTCGTCAGAAAATGTAAGGTTATATAACCATTTCCTCTTCATTAAAAATAGTGTCGTTTTTTTCGTTTGCATTAATGGAAAGAATTGGCATTTGCCATTCAACTATAAAGCCATTTGGCTGTTTACTCATCTTAATTTTATTTTGAAGTGGATAGAGGTTTTTTAATTGCTGCTCAATTCGTTTCACTTTATCATCTATAAACAAAAGGTCCCAACCCATATTATCAAAACCTGTTTTAAATAAAACAGCAGCTTCCTGTCCTTTTATTTCCAGTTCAAAAAATGAATTAGTAAAAGGAGCAGCCTGGTTAAAAAAAGATTCAAAGCAATGCTCAATAAAAGCAAATAACATAAGGGGGGCAATTGTTATATTTTGTGCATCTCCGAAAACCCGCATGGAAACAACAAGGCCTTTTTTGCTGGCAGCTTTTTGAAGATCAATATAAGATTGTACTATTTCGATTTCTTTTTCCAGCAATACCTGCTCACGGTCGCTTTCGTAAAGTGAGTAACTTAACAGGTCAGAAAGCTGTAGCAGCATTGCAGGTGCGTCATTTGATACATTATGAATATGCTCCTGCACAGAATTAAGCGTATGAAATAAAAATCTAGGGTGGATCTGAATTTTAAGCAACTTTATTTCAGTTGCAATTTTTTGCCTTGCTAATTGCTCATTTTCTTTTTGTTTCTCATACCATTTCCTGGAGCTTTTAAATCCCCCTGCAATACCCCATATCATTACCGGGATAAAAATACCATTCACTACCGTATGGTATTTATTAAGTATGAAAGTAATATTGGGATAGGGAATTTTCCATGCATTGTGAATATAGAATATACCCGCCCAGTAACAACCAGCTACAGTAAGAAAAAGTAATAAGCAGCTGCTTACAGTAAAGAGGAAATATTTTTTATTAAATAAGAAAAAAGGTAATACCAGCCCTGTAAACAAATAAGTAGAAAGTAAATAAACAGGAAAAAAATATAAGAGATTATATAGACTCTCAAAAAAAGTTCTGGATGTTTTAGCTTCACCCGGTCCACCGATCATTAAGTTTTGAATAGTGAAGTGCAATGCAAAAAATATCCAAAACAATAAATGTCTTGTAAAACGATGCGCCGGCTTATTGGAAAATATAAATTCCTGGCTGGTCATTTAGTTTACTTATGTATTAAAGTTAGAGTAGTCTTTTTAAATGCACACCCTTTTTATAGTAAAAAACGGCAGTTGCATTTCTTCGTCGATAAGTGGCAATTGTCTTCCGTGCAGAAACCGTTTTTTCTTCCGGAAGCTGGATTTACAATCGAATTGTAAAAGGCAAGAAACTGTTTTTGGTGAAAATGCATTGAATTGATAAATGTCATTCGTCGCCGACCAGTTAAAAAAAACGATCAAAAGCTATTGTCTGTCTCCCCAATAGATGATTTCGGCTAAAATAAAATTCTTTTGCCATTGCGTGCTATAGTTTTATAGCCGGTATCAAATTCAGTAAAGACCGAAGTTTCAAATAAAAGCTTAGGCAAATCAAGGAAGTTATTATTAAAACAGCTGAATAAGAAAACCCATTCGAACCTGCGCAGCCATTTTGCATTTCTCTGAAACCTTACAAGAAAAAAGTAAAGCACAAACCTACAAAACAATAAGAACTAACTGACAATTTGTACTAAGGTTAAGAATAACAGGCAATCAATACAACTCATTTATGGCAAAAGCTTTCAAATATTTCTTTGGCATTATTCATTGCAGAAACGGGCCCGGATAATAATTCTTTATCCCAATCCAGTAATATCATTCATACAATAACATTATTCTTTATGAAACAAAAAATTATATTTCAGTCTGCCGCAATTTTTTGCAGCATGTTTTTTTTCATTTCCTGTCATGTAGATACTCCTCTTTCATGCATAGCAAACAACACCGCAGTTATAACTTCAAAAATATTTGCCACCGGGTTAAATAATCCAAGGAGTTTAAAATTTGGACCAGATGGTTATCTATATGTTGCAGAAGGTGGTATTGGCGGTACTAACCCTGCCGGAACTTGTACCCCGGTTCCCCCGCCTGTTGGTCCGTATATGGGAAGCAACAATGGTAGCCGCATTTCGAAAATAAACCACAATGGTGTTGTTACAACAGTTGTTGCCAACCTGCCTTCAAGCCAGACAGCCCCCTCACAAGGCAGCCTCGTTAGCGGAGTGGGTGACATTTCATTTGTTGGCAATACACTCTATGCAGTTCTGTCAGGTGCAGGTTGCTCACATGGTGTTTCATCTATACCAAATGGCGTTATTAAAGTTGCACCCAATGGTACATGGTCGATGATTGCAAACCTCAGCGCTTACCAAATGTCTCATCCGGTTGCTAATCCTGAACCAGATGATTTTGAACCAGATGGAACATGGTATAGTATGATCAACGTGGGAGGCAGTCTTTTTGCAATAGAGCCCAATCATGGAGAACTTGATAAAATTACAACCAACGGTACGATTAGCCGCATCTCCGATATTTCAGCATCCCTTGGACATATCGTTCCAACTGTTGTTGCCTTTCATGACAATAATTTTTATGTAGGAAATTTAAGTGTTTTTCCTGCCACAGGAAATTCAAAAATATATAAAATTACTCCTAATGGCACTGTAAGTGTTTTTGCCACAGGCTTCAATATGATCCTCGGTGTGGCTTTTGATCAGCTTGGAGGCTTGTATGTTTTAGAAAACACTACAGGCAACCCATTCCCAACTCCCGGAACTGGAGATGTTGTGAGAGTAGATCCTTCAGGTTCAAGGCGTGTTATTATCTCCGGCTTAAATTTACCTACAGGAATGACCTTTGGGCCGGATAATAAATTATATGTTTCAAATTGGGGATTTGGGCCTCCGGCAATTGGCGGTGGCCAGATCATACAAATCAGTTTTGATTGTGACCAGGTAAAAGGAGTTGTGCAAAATTAATCTTATTGCAAATTATTAAATTCATCATTCGCAATTTTTAAAAAACGAAGTCCCACAAGGGCTTCGTTTTAATTTAATCATCGATTATGTACGTAGCTAAAACACCAACTGGTGTGTCTGCTTTATAATTCCCATCACAAAAACACTCTGCACATTTCCCATGTTTTCAATCTGGCTTAAACGGTTCACATGGAAATCATAATAACTATCCATATTCTCCTCCACCACTTTCAGCATAAAATCAAATTCGCCTGAGATATTATAGCATTCGATCACTTCATTGAGTTGATTGATGGCTTTGATGAATTTGATACCCGCATTCTTATTGTGTTCTTTTAAGGATACATAACAGATCACCATGAGACCTTTTTTTACTTTAGCATGATCAACCAGGGTTGCATATTGTTTTATGACGCCATTCTGTTCCAGACGTTTGATGCGCTCATGAACAGGCGTAGTACTCAGGTGGATGTTTGCTGCGATTTCCTTCACTGTGATCCGGGCATTTTCCTGTAATAATTTCAATATGGCCAGGTCATTTTTATCGAGTGTTGGAAGCGCAATAGCTGTTTGTTCTTTTTGGTCAGGCTTTTTCATGCTAAACTTTTATTTTATCCTGCAAAACTATTAAATAATAGAACTTTATCCCAATTTTCTATAAATACATAGGATATTACACTATAGTTGGTAAATTTGCGTTCTAAAACAAAATAAACATATGTCAACAATTATTGAAAAAGGTATTGATTTTAGCCTTGCTCACAAGGTAAAAGATATGAGCCTCGCTGCATGGGGCCGCAAAGAAATTATGTTAGCGGAAGCTGAAATGCCAGGGCTGATGAGCCTGAGGGCTGAATACGGAGCCAGCCAACCATTGAAAGGTGCCCGTATTGCGGGTTGCCTACATATGACTATCCAGACCGCCGTTCTGATCGAAACATTGATCGCGTTGGGAGCTGAAGTTAAATGGAGTTCCTGCAACATCTTCTCTACGCAAGACCAGGCTGCTGCTGCAATTGCTGAAGCAGGTATTGGTGTTTATGCGTGGAAAGGACAAACTCAGGAAGAAGCTGACTGGTGTATTGAACAAACATTGTTCTTTGGTAGCGCTGATAAGCCTTTGAATATGATCCTGGATGATGGTGGTGATCTGACCAACATCGTTTTTGATAAATATCCTGAGTTGATCGCTAACATCAAAGGGTTGAGCGAAGAAACAACAACAGGTGTTCACCGTTTATACGAGCGTATGGCAAAAGGCACGTTGCCTGTTCCTGCGATCAATGTAAACGACTCTGTTACCAAATCGAAATTTGATAACAAATACGGATGTAAAGAATCATTGGTAGATTCTATCCGTCGTGCTACCGACGTAATGATGGCAGGTAAAGTTGCTGTTGTTGGTGGCTACGGAGATGTTGGTAAAGGATCTGCAGAAAGTTTACGTGGTGCCGGTGCACGTGTTATCGTTACCGAGATCGATCCTATCTGCGCTTTACAAGCTGCGATGGACGGATTTGAAGTTAAGAAAATGATCGATGCGGTGAAAGAAGCTGATATCATCGTTACTGCAAGTGGTTGCCGTGATTTGATCACTGCAAAACATTTCGAATCAATGAAAGACAAAGCGATCGTTTGTAATATCGGCCACTTTGATATTGAAATTGATATGGCATGGTTGAATGCTACCCATGGTGCTTCAAAAAATACCATCAAACCACAGGTTGATCTGTATACCATTAATGGCAAAGACGTAATCATCCTGGCTGAAGGACGTTTGGTTAACTTAGGTTGTGCAACAGGCCACCCAAGTTTTGTAATGAGTAACTCGTTCACAAACCAAACACTTGCTCAACTTGAACTCTGGACAAACCCTGGTAAATACGAGAACAAAGTTTACGTATTACCAAAGCATTTGGATGAAAAAGTTGCACGTCTGCACCTTGCCAAAATTGGTGTTGTATTGGAAGAATTAACTACTGAACAATCAGAATACTTAGGCGTTTCGAAAGAAGGACCTTTTAAGGCTGAAATGTACCGTTATTAATAAGCTGCAAGCTGCAGGTAAAACCCGCTTCGAAAGAAGCGGGTTTTTTATATTAAATTCTTTTCCGTTTTAAAAGTACTTATGTACTGTTGCCGGCAATGCCGTTGAAATATTGAATGAACCGCAGCATTTTAGACGGAGTTGTTTTTGCCAGGCCAAATTTTCTTTACTCAACATCGTTGCGTCGCACACTTGTACAGTAACTCATAATTTAACAATGCCGTGGCAGCGCATTTACATTTTTGTTAACGAAGCTGCTGCTACATTTGATAAACCAAAAATTATTATATGTTACAAAAACCATCAAATGCTTTTATTGCTGCTTCATGGGTTGCACTCGGAACAGGTATGGTTGGATTTCTTGCGGGGCTTTGGAGATCGGAAATGGAACTCAATGAAAAAGGCTATTATTTTACTGTATTGATGTTTGGATTATTTGCCGTTGTTTCTGTACAAAAGGCTGTGAGAGACAGGATGGAAAAGATACCGGTTACAGATATTTATTATGGGCTCTGCTGGTTTGCAACGATACTTTCGATCGTACTTCTGGTAGTTGGATTATGGAACGCAGTATTATTACCCAGTGAAAAAGGTTTTTATTCATTCTCATTTTTATTGGCATTGTTTGGTGCTATCACGGTACAAAAAAATATACGGGATTCCAGTGAACCTGCTGTGGTTCATGTAAAGGAGCCGGAATAATTTATGATCAATATATAAAACCTGGTTACGCTTCCGGCAATAAAACTGTTATTACTTATCTTTAATGTAACCGTTTTATTACAGACCACTTATTTTCATGAAGCAGCTCAAAAACATTTTCCGCCTTATTGGTTTTATTTTTTTCCTTTCATCCTGCAGCGGGGATACGAAAAATAATAAATTAATCGTGGGTAACTGGGTTGGACTAACCTGGAGCCCGGGCGAAAAATCGTTTCCTTTAAATGAAGATAACACTCATTTCAGTTTTGATGACAGGGGTAACTATAATTTCCAATTCATGGAACATGCAGAAGCAGGTACCTATAAAGTGGAGCATGATATGCTGTTTACAAAACCGGAAAAGCAGGAACAGGAGATCATGGTGAAAATAATAAAACTTACAAAAGACAGTATGGTTTTTGACATGAGCCGCAGCGGGGCAGCAGAATCATTGACTTTGCTTAGAAAATAAAATAACTCTTGATGAATGAAAGTTTACTATCTGTAAGAGAATTGCAGGCATCAGATATTGATCTTATAACACAATACTGGCTCAATGCTGATCCTGCATTTCTAACCAGTATGGGTGTTGACGTTGCTAAAATGCCCGGTGCTGAAGAATGGAAACAAATGTTATCGGCACAATTAACAGTGCCTTACCAGGAAAAAAGATCGTATGGTATTATCTGGGAAGAGAACGGCATGCCGGTGGGGCATTCAAATGTTACGCCCATTGCATTCGGTGAGGAAGGATTCATGCATTTACATTTATGGAACGGCGCATTAAGAAAAAAAGGAACGGGCACTGCATTGGTTAAAATGACCATCCCGGTTTTTTTTAAAAATCTACAGTTAAAAAAACTATTCAGTGAGCCTTACGCACTGAATCCTGCTCCCAATAAAACATTGTCAAAAGCCGGATTTGAATTTGTAAACGAATATATAACCACGCCGGGTTACCTGAATTTTGAGCAGCCGGTGAAGCGCTGGGAATTGAGTTATGAGCGGTTTAAAAAATTATATTAAGCTCTTTATTTTGTTGATGAGCCGCAACTTTAAACAAGGAAGGTTTGTATTATACCAATCCAACTTCGAATATTGTCGAATGGTTTCCCGCAAAGATGGCAAAGAAGGAAAGCCACAACGAAAAAGATAGACGTCGTTAATTTCAAATTTGTATCATGGAATCGCGACTACAGCAACAGATGGAAAATCCTACCTTCAAACCTTAAACTGCAAACATTACTATGACCAGGCTTTCCGTGAACATAAACAAACTTGCCACTCTTCGTAATTCACGCGGAGGCAACAATCCTGATCTTATTAAAGCGGCAAAAGATATTGAACGTTTTGGTGCAGATGGCATCACCGTTCACCCCAGGCCCGACGAACGGCATATCAGGTACCAGGATGTATTTGATCTGAAAAAAATAATCACTACCGAATTTAATGTTGAAGGAAATCCTACAGAAGCAAAATTTGTAGAACTCGTGCTGGCTAATAAACCTACGCAGGTAACGTTAGTACCCGATTCTTTAGGACAATTGACAAGCAATCACGGCTGGGATACCATTGAACATGCAGCATATTTAAAAGACATGATTGCTGTTTTTCAAAATGCCGGCATACGTGTTTCCATTTTTGTAGACCCGGATGTGGCTATGGTTGCTGCTGCCAAAGCAACAGGTACAGACCGCATTGAATTATACACTGAATCATTTGCCACAGCGTATGCAAAAGGGAATAAGGACCAGGCAATTGCTCCTTATATTTCGGCGGCAGAAAAAGCAACTGAACTTGAATTGGGAATAAATGCCGGTCATGATCTTGACCTGAATAACCTGAAATATTTTGCGCAACATATTCCAAACTTAGCCGAAGTATCTATTGGCCATGCGCTTATCTGTGATGCCATTTATTTGGGATTAGAGAATGCGGTGCAGTTGTATAAAAGGCAGTTAAAATAATTTGAGGTTTGCGTTTAAACAACTCATAAAATCACGGCACTGCTGCGTCTGATTTCCAAATTTCCACATCAGCAAATCTTCAAACTATTTTCCGAACAAACCTGCAAGCTTATTCTCCAGGTCGTCGCCCCGTAAATTTCTCCCTATTAATATACCATTCGGATCAACCAAAAAATTCTGTGGTATCTGTGTGATCTTGAATTGTTGTCCAACTGCATTGGCCCATCCCTGCAAGTCGCTTACATGGTTCCAGGTTAGTCCATCCATCTTAATGGCATCCAGCCATGCTTCTTTTGCTTTATCAAATGAAACGCCCAACACGGTATAATTTTTATCCTTGTACTTATTGTAGGTAGATACTACCGTAGGATTTTCACGGCGGCATGGCCCGCACCAGCTTGCCCAGAAATCTATCAAAACATACTTGCCTCTTAAGGAGCTTAAACTAACCATCTTCCCATCTGCATCTGCCTGCGAAAAATCCTGCAAAGGCTTGCCGATCATCGGCGTGCTTTTCAATGCAACAATCTGCTGAGAGAGGAATTTCCCGATAGGCCCTTCTTTCACCGGAACGGTTAATTTATTGAACAATGATTCCATGCCATCAACATCAGCAGTAACCTGGAAATACCTGTAAATGGCTAAAGGGGTGATGTACGCGTTAGGATTTTTCTCAACAAAGCTGGTAAGTATATTTGATACTGTTTTCTTAGCAACAGAGTCTGTACTTCCTTCCTGAGCAAATAATTGTGCATACGGTTTTATTGACTTGTCGAGTGTTGCAAATTCGTCGTGCGACTTAGATCCTCTAACCACAGCGGTTTCCAATGAATTCGATTGGGCGGTGATCTCAACCAGGCTATTATCGAGGAATAAAGTGATATAAGGAGCTTTACCATTAAAAACGATCACTTTAAAATCGGGCATCTCTACCTGGCCGGAAAATGTAAATTTATTTTTTTGTACCTGGCCAGTTAATTCCTGGGCACCAGAATTGCCATTGTGCAAGGTAACAGGAGTGCCATCGGGATAACCGGTTACTGTGCCATTTATTAGAAAACCGTCTGCAGGTTTAACAGGCTTTTGGGCTATAACTTCGTTGGTATTGTTAACTGGTTTAGACTTACCTGCCGGTTTGGATTTCTGTGCTGTTGCCGCCAAAGGCAGCAGGAACAAAAACAAAAGATATTTTTTCATTTAAACGATTTCGATTTTCAGACTGCAATTTAAAATTCTTTCCGCAGTTTTCTTCACCCTGATATATTATTAACAAGCTTTATTCATGCTTATTTGTGATAGAACGGATAAAGAGGCCTGTATCCCGGTTAATATCCCTGCTGTGTTGCAATATTTTGATATAAGCACTCCCAATAATAGCACCCGAAGCATATTTACAGGCATTTTCAAAACTACGGTTGTCATTGATTCCGAAACCGATCAATAACGGGTTTTTCAATTTCAGTGCCGCAAGTCTTTCAAAATAATAATCCCGGGTTGAATTATCAGCGCTACTGCCGGTTGTTGCGGAGGAGGAAACTGCATATAAAAAACCGCTGCTGAGTATGTCGGCTTTTTTTATTCGATCAAAACTTGTTTCCGGTGTGATCAAGAAAACAAAGTGCAACTGATGCTTTTCGAAAATACTTTTATAGTAATGTTCAAACTCGAACATTGGCAGATCGGGCAGGATAATACCATGCACTCCCGCTGCTGCAGCATCTGCACAAAATTTTTCCATGCCATATTGCATTACGGGGTTCAGATATCCCATTAGTATCAACGGAACCTGAACGCTTTCTTTGATAGTGTTCAATTGGTGAAAAAGCAGTTCCATTGTCATTCCATTTTGCAAAGCGATCATATTGCTTTCTTGTATGACAGGGCCATCGGCGATGGGATCACTGTAAGGCATACCTATCTCAATTATATCAGCACCCTGTTGCTGTAACGACAATATTACTTCGGTTGTGCTATTGACATCAGGATAACCTGCTGTAAAGAATATGTTCAGGAGGCTTTTAGATTTAGTGGTGAATAATTGATCGAGTTTGTTTAAGATATTGCCTGCCTCTTTCTTTACGGTATTTTTTATTACTTCTTCGTGTTTCTTGTTGCTCATTTTTATTTCTTTACTTCACCCCTAACCCCTCTTGTGGAGGAGATGGAAATTTCAGCTCCGGGTTTTAATTTATTACCTGTTATTTATGTGATCTATAATTTTATTCAAACCCACTGGAATGTTATTGAGGATCTTCTCGTTTGTAAAACGAATTACCCTGGTACGCTTTTCATTTAATACCCTCGCCCGTTTCGATAGAAATCCTGAATTTCGTTTTCATTGCGAATACCTCCCTGAAATTCTGTCAATCTATTAAATCCATGGCAATAAAAATTCAGCGTAAAATTCTCAAAGGTTGTGATGAGATCATACAAATTTCATGTAGGTCCCCAAATCCTTATCTCCACGCCCGCTTAAACAAATAACAACTCTGTCGTCTTTTTTAAATTGAATGTCTTTTAAAACAGCAAATGCATGAGCGGTTTCAAGTGCAGGAATGATGCCTGTAGACCTAGCCAGGCTAAACGCAGACTGCAGTGCTTCCTCATCTGTTGCAGACATGAATACTGCTCTTCCTGATTTAAATAAGTTTGCATGCATTGGACCAATACCGGGATAATCGAGCCCAGCCGAAATACTGTGTGGTTCTATCACCTGTCCATCGGTTGTCTGCATCAGTAAACTTTTGCTGCCATGCAGAATACCTGCCGTGCCAAGTTGTGTTGTTGCGGCTGTTTTGCCAGAATCGATACCATAGCCTGCCGCTTCCACCGCAACCAGTTTTACTTTTTCTTCATCGAGAAAATGATAAAAAGCGCCGGCGGCATTGCTTCCGCCACCAACACAGGCAATAACATAGGTAGGAAGGTTATGGCCTGTTTTTTCTTTTAATTGCTTTTTGATCTCTTTGCTGATGACGCTTTGAAAACGAGCTACCATGTCGGGATATGGATGTGGGCCAACAACACTGCCAATGATATAATGGGTATCATGCGGGTGATTGATCCAGTCGCGGATAGCTTCATTGGTTGCATCTTTCAGCGTCTTACTGCCACTGGTAGCCGGGACAACTGTTGCGCCCAGCAATTTCATACGTGCAACATTTGGAGCCTGCCGCTCAATATCTTTTTCGCCCATATAGACAATACATTCCAATCCTTTCAGTGCACAAACCGTTGCAGTTGCAACGCCGTGCTGACCAGCGCCTGTTTCAGCGATGATCCTTTTCTTACCAAGATGCTGTGCAAGAATTATTTGTCCGATGGTATTGTTGATCTTATGAGCACCGGTATGACATAAATCTTCCCGTTTGAGAAAAATATTGGTGCCATACAATTTACTTAATTTTTCAGCAAAGAATAAAGGCGTAGGCCTGCCTGCAAAATCTTTCAACAAAAGATTGAATTCCTTTTTAAATGATTTTGATGAACTGATTTTTTTATATTTCTTCTGTAATTCAGTTACATTGGGGTAGAGCATTTCAGGAATGAATGCTCCGCCAAATTCACCGTAATAGCCATGGTTATCGGGATTAGTGAACAGTATATCTTTTTTTGATTTCATGAGAATTTTACCCCCTGCCCCTCTCGCCGAGAAAGTGGAAGGAGCATTTTTTTTTATGATAATTTAAACGTCATCATTATTAAACTACTTCATCATTTCATACCATGAATGAACTGTAATATTAATGACATGTCTTTTACACCTGGTTCTTTTTCAAACCGACTGTTGATATCCACTCCATAATAATCGGGGTGTTTGAATTTTTTTACAAGCATGGCATCATCGGGACCGATTCCACCGCTTAAGAAAAATGGCTTTTCTATTTTACTCTCTGCTACTTTTTTCCAATCGAATTTTGTACCGCTGCCACCAAATCCATTTTTTGATGCAGCATCAAATAAATAATAATCGCATACTTCGTCATAATCTTTTATAATATAGTCGATCGATTTATCGCTCTTATCATCTATCCGAAATGCCTTGATGGTTTCCACTTCATTGGAAACCTGCTCACACAAATAAGTGCTTTCATCACCATGCAGTTGCACTACATCCAATGCATAATCTTCGACAGTCTGCATGATATCATCAAATTCAGCATTAACGAAAACACCTACTTTTTTTATATCCAGGTCAGCACTGTTCAATTCGGCTTTTGATATTTTTTCACCAACGTAGCGAGGTGAATTCTTAAAAAAGATCAATCCTGCAAAAGCCGCATCTAATCCATCTAGTTGCTGTAATTGCTTTAAGGTTGTAATGCCGCATACTTTAATGTTCATATTGGTTGGTTTAGGGGTTGTTGGTTTGTTTATTCTCTTATTTTTGTATTGTTTTAAAGTTTATGGGTTGGGATACTGATAGCGAAATTTTTGAAAGCGTTGCCGGGGTCTGATTCTTTCATAAATCTTTCACCGATCAAAAAACCTTTGTATCCTTCCTTTTTAAATTTATTGATCGTTTCAATATCATCGATACCACTTTCGGCAATTTTTATTTTATCGGCAGGAATCATTTTTGCCAGTTTAACAGAATGATCAATATCTACTTGAAAATTTTTCAGGTTACGGTTGTTGATACCAACCATATCAACCTCGTCACAAATATGCCCGAGTTCATTTTCATCATGAATTTCCAACAGTACTTCCAGTCCCAAATCTTTGGCAAGCCCGGCCAATTGTTTCAGTTTCGTTTTTGATAAACAGGCGGCAATCAGTAATATAACGTCGGCACCGATTGCTTTGGATACATACAATTGATAAGGGTCGATAATAAAATCTTTGCGCAGAATAGGAATATCATTTTCTCTTGCGGTCACCAGGTCTTCTGAACTGCCCCCAAAAAAATGATGATCGGTAAGTACCGACAATGCGCTGGCTCCATAGTTTGTATAATCTTTTGTAACCTGTTTTACGTCTGCATGTTGGTTAATAAATCCTTTAGAGGGCGACCGTCTTTTGAATTCTGCTATGATACCGGTTCCCTTTTCTTCTGCCAATATTTTTTTTAAAGAAATGCAGGTACGTTTGAACATTTTGCTTTCAATCAATGATGTTTCCGGAACAAAAAGTTTTCGTACTTCAAGCTCCTCTTTTTTATGGGCCACGATCTGTTCGAGTATATTCATATACTATGCAATTAATGTTTGCAGGCATTTATATGCCCTGCCGCTTTCGAGGCTTTCCACAGCTGCCTGGTAGCAGTCTTCGTAATTATTGTATTTACCGGTACACAAAAGCCCCATCGCTGCATTAGCAATCACCACGGCATTTTGTGCCCAGCTCCCATCTCCTCTTATTATTTTTAAAAATATTTTTGCAGCATCTACAACCGATGAACCACCTGTAATATCCGAAGCCAATACTGAACGCTTACCCAGTGATTCAGCACTCCATACCTTTTCTCCTTTATTGGTAATTATTTTTGTATCCCCTGTTAAAGATATTTCATCATAGCCATCTAAACTATGAATAATTGTAAAGGCGGTACCACCCTGTTGCAGCATATAATTGTATATCCTTGCCATTTCCAGGCTATATACCCCAACCAGTTGGTATTGCGGAGATGCAGGATTTACCATCGGCCCCAACATATTAAAGAAAGTACGTACTCCAAAATTCTTTCGGATACGCCCGACCGCTTTCAACGCAGGATGAAAAAGCGGTGCATGCAAAAAACAAATACCTGCGCTGTTTAGTTCATTTTTAAGATCAGTTTCACCGGTTTTAAAACGATAACCAAGTTGCTCCATCACATTGGACGAACCGCTTACAGAAGATGCGCCATAATTGCCATGCTTGGCCACTTTATTTCCTGTACCGGCGACAATGAAACTGCTGAGTGTAGAAATATTAAAAGTATTTTTCCCATCCCCACCTGTACCGACAATATCCAGCAATTCAAATTCATGCAGGTCAATAGAAAGACATAATTCCATTAGTGCATCTTTGAATCCCTGTAACTCTTCAATGCTGATGCTGCGCATAAGATAAACAGTAATAAAGGATGATATCTCTGTTTCATTGTAAATGCCATTGGAAATATTGACCAATACATCTTTCGCCTGCTGGCGGGTAAGCGTTTTGTATTCGTATAGTTGCGTTAGTATTTTTTTCATTGTTTTCCTGCCCTTTGATTGTATTGAAAAGTTAATGATGTTGATACCGGATGTGGCTCGCACTAACTTAAGAACTTTGTTATGTTTTTCAACGCTGTTAACTTTCAGGTTGACAAATTTGAATAAGTTGATAAGGGATAGAGCCCTGTTGACTTTATCAACACGATTAACTAATATCAACTAACCCATATCCCCCAACCAATTCCTGATAATCTTTTCCCCGCAAGGCGTTAATACACTTTCCGGATGAAACTGTACTCCCTGCACATCAAAGTATTTATGTTTTAAACCCATGACATAATTATTGTGATCGATTGCAGTTACTTCCAATACCTCCGGAAGATCCTTACCTGAAACGATCCAGCTATGATATCTACCTACTTCTATCGTTTCATCCAATCCATTATACAACGGATCATTCCTGTCGAGCACTTTTATCGGTGTTGCTACACCGTGATAAACTGTTTCAAGATTTATCAATGTGGCACCGAATGCTTCACCGATAGCCTGGTGGCCCAAACAAACGCCCAATATCGACTTCGTGGAAGCATATGTAGTGATCAACGGCAATAACAACCCTGCTTCTTCGGGTATGCCGGGCCCTGGTGATAAAATGATCTTATCGTATTGCTTTACTTTATCAAGACTGATCTCATCATTCCTGTACACATCTACTTTTGTATGCAGGATCTTTTCAACCAGGTGAACAAGATTGTACGTGAATGAATCGTAATTATCGAACAACAATATTTTTCTAAGTGCCGTCATATTAAGCTGTAATTGTTTTGGCCAATTCAATGGCTGTTTTCAATGCCCCTAATTTATTATTTACTTCCGATAATTCATTTTGAGGAATACTATTGGCAACTATTCCTGCGCCCGCCTGGGAAACCAATTCATTGTTCTTACTTAAAAAGGTACGTATCATAATGGCATGATTGCAATTGCCATCGAAGCCTACGAAACCTATTGCACCACCATAAAATTCGCGTGCTGTATTTTCGTTTTCGTCTATCAGTTGCATGGCCTTGTATTTAGGTGCACCGCTTAATGTACCTGCAGGAAATGTGCTGCCGATAATCTTAAACGGGTTTTTTTCTGCCCCAACTTTTCCCTGCACTTTACTTACGAGATGAATGACATGCGAGTAATATTTTACTTTCTTAAATTCTGTAACACCAACATCAGTGCAAACCCTGCTGAGATCATTTCTTGCAAGATCAACCAGCATTACATGCTCGGCATTTTCTTTGACATCATTTTCCAGTTCAATGGCAAGTGCTTTGTCTGTATCATCATCGCCTGTTCTCCTGAATGTTCCTGCGATCGGGTGTACTGTTGCAAGCCCGTTCTCTATATGCAACTGGCTTTCGGGTGAAGAACCCATTAATTTATAATCGCCGTAATCGAAATAAAAAAGATAGGGGCTTGGATTGATACTCCTTAATGCTCTATATACATTGAATTCGTCGCCGCTGAATTTCTGATAAAAACGCCTGCTTAAGACTACCTGGAAAACATCGCCGCGATGACATGCTTTGATACCGTGTTGAACCATCTTCCTGTAATATTCATCTGTAATATTTGATGTTTCAGCTTCATTTGTATCGAACGGAAAGACCGGGACGTCTTTACTTTTGATAAGGGTTTCCACATCAGCAATATTTGTTTCCAATCCTTCAAAATGATTTTCACAAATAAATAATTCATCTTTAAAATGATCGATGATGATCACATACTGATAAAGTCGGTAACGGAGCATTGGTATCGCTACTTCAGTTAAACTTTTTTCTGAAAATGATATCTTTTCAAAGAACTGCACAGCGTCATAGTTTATGTAGCCGAATAATCCCTGTGCGATCTTTACAGGTCTTATCGCTTGTTCCGTAACCTCAAATCTTTCCATAAAACCCCAAACTGCCCTGGCAACATCCGTTGTTGCATCCAATGGGATCCTTTGAGGTTGCTGACCCGGAAGTTTGAATTCAATTGACTGTTTATTACTGATCTCTATGCCTGCAATGGCGTTAATGCCTATGATAGAAAAACTGTTATCGCCTGCATGGAGATCGGTGCTTTCGAGTAGTATCGTATCGCGGAACCTGTCACGCAGCCGTAGGTAAATACCTACAGGTGTGTAAACATCTGCCAGTATTTTTTTGTAAGAAGTATGAAATCCTGTTTTTTTCATTGAGCGTAATTAAAAAGCCCCAACGATGTGTCGGGGCTTTGATATTTTGAAATATACAAATACGGTGGAGACACATCTATCGCATAATATCGTGCCAACACCAGTTCCTGCTATTTAAATTAATTGTCATTGAGTGCAAAGATGTGGCAGAATATTGAGAATAAAAAAAAGATTTTTAAAACTGCCCGCTCATAATATAGCGCGGCAATCAATAATGGATTTTTTTGTACATTCAATTAAAATTTGTCCATTGCTCATACAACAGGAAGAAAAAGATAATCAGGGTTGCTTTTTCATAGAAGAGGATGGCATCCAGCTAGCCGAAATGGATTATTCCTTGTCCCCGCCCAATACGATGGTCATTCTTCATACAGAAGTAGATGAAGTACTAAAAGGAAGGAAGATTGGTGACCAGTTGATCAATCATGCCGTACAATATGCCCTGGTAAAAAACTATAAGATCATCCCGCTTTGTCCGTTTGTAAAAGGCGTTTTTGAAAAAAGGCCGGAAGCGTTTAAGGATGTAGTGAAGGAGAAGGAAGCTAAATAAACAAGCGAAAAAATATATTCATCGATTCTGAAACCTCAAGCCTAATAAACTAATAAACCAAGCACTTTAAACTGTTATGAAAAAAATATTCCTGCTTCTTTTCCTATCTCCCGGTATCAACCTTTTTGCCCAAGATGCGATTGAATACAAAACACCACCAAAAGAGATCTATGACCTGGTGATGGCAAAGCCTACTCCGGCTGTTAGTTTTGATCACAAAGGCGAATGGATGCTCGTTATGGAACGGAGTAGCATGCCCGCTGTGGAAGACCTGGCGCAGCCTGAGTTGCGCATTGCAGGGCTCCGCATCAATCCGAATAATTTCGGCTTAAGCAGAACGCCATTCATCATTAACCTGCTGTTAAAAAATGTAAAGACTGGTACGGAATTTCCTATAACAGGTCTGCCTGCAACCTTAAAAGCAGGCAATGTGCAATGGAACCCGGATGAAAATAAAATTGCATTCACACAAACGTCCAATCATGCCATTGACCTTTATGTAATAGATGTCAAGCAACGGAAAACCGCAAAGATCAATAAACTTCCGCTCAACCTAGTAAATGGAAATGCCTTTGAATGGATGGATAACACAACCTTACTTTATCAAACTATCGTAAAGCCTTACACGATGGCGCCGGTAAAACCATTGGCACCGAAAGGCCCTACTGTGCAACAGAATCTTGGAAAAGTAGCGGCCAGCGTTACTTACCAGGACCTGATAAAATCACCCAATGATGAAGCCCAATATGAATTCTATGCAACTTCTCAACTGGTAAAAAACAACAACGGGATTGAAACAAAGATCGGGGCACCGGCTATTTTCAGCAGCATTGATATTTCTCCTGATAAAAAATATCTACTTGTGGATAGAATAGATAAGCCTTTTTCTTACCTGGTACCAGCAGGTGGTTTTAATTCGACCATATATATTACAGATATGGCGGGTAAACTGATCAAAGAGATCGGCAAAATACCAAGTTCTGAACTGGCACCGAGTGGCTACGACAATGTATTGAATGCACCGAGGGCACATCAATGGCTGGATAACCAGCCTGCTACCATTACCTGGATAGAACCACTGGACAGCGGGCTTATTAAAAAGGATGTTGAATTTCATGATGCAGTTTATGCGTTAAGTGCGCCGTTCAGCGGCTCAGCCAAACAGCTAGTAAAGACTGCTATGCGTGCGGGCAGCATTGCAGATATTGATGATGAAATTTACCTCGTATCGGAATATAGTCGTGTAAAACATCGTACAAAGACCAGCAAATTAAATCCTTCTACAGGTGCCATGGAGGCCATCATTGACCGCAGTACAGATGATGCTTACGGTGACCCGGGAACGCCTGTAACGGATAAAAATAAATATGGAAGGAATACCATCAGACTTATCAATGGTTCGCAGATGCTGATGCGAAGTGTTGGTTCATCGCCTAAAGGTGATTTGCCTTTCCTGGCAAGTTTTGACCTTAACAGCAAGCATCAAAATATTTTATGGAGATGTACAGATCCTTACTACGAAAGTGTAGTAACAGTGCTGGATTTTGATAGCCTGCTGGTAATTACCAACAGGCAAAGCCAGGCCGAACAACCGAATTATTATCTGCGTGACCTGAGGGATAATTCGGTAAAGGCCGTTACAAATTTCCCTGATCCTCAACCAGCCTTGCGTGGCGTTACAAAACAAAAGATCACTTATAAAAGAAAAGATGGTATTGACCTTGCTGCAGATCTTTATTTACCCAAAGGTTATGATGTAAAAAAAGATGGCCCCCTTCCTGTGTTCATGTGGGCTTACCCCCGTGAATTTAAAAGTGCGGCTGATGCAGCACAGGTACGCGGAAGCAGCAATACATTTACAAGAGTTGGTTACGGTTCTGCAATATTTTGGGTAACGATGGGTTATGCTGTAATGGACAATACAGAATACCCTATTGTTGGCGAGGGTGATAAACAACCCAATGACAATTTCATTGATCAGTTGACCTGGAATGCAGAAGCTGCTATTGATAAAATTGCAGCATTGGGAGTAGGCGACAGGAATCGTGTTGCAGTTGGCGGACATAGTTATGGTGCTTTCATGACTGCGAACCTGCTGGCTCATACCAATTTATTTAAAGCAGGAATTGCACGCAGTGGCGCTTACAACCGTACGCTTACGCCATTCGGTTTTCAAAATGAAGAACGTACCTACTGGCAGGCACCGCAGGTTTATTTCAACATGAGCCCTTTCAGTTATGCCGATAAAATTAAGACACCGTTGTTGCTGATACATGGAGAAGCAGATAACAATCCAGGTACTTTCCCGATACAAAGCGAGCGACTATTCAATGCCGTTAAGGGCCATGGCGGAACGGTTCGCTATGTGCAATTACCTTTTGAATCGCATGGCTATGCAGCCAAAGAAAATATATTGCACATGCTTTGGGAAATGAATGAATGGTTGGATAAGTATGTTAAAAATGCAAAATAGATACGAAATACAAGGTACAGGATACCGGATATCGAATACCAACTGGCAGACTTCCTATAGATTTTTAAGAATACTTTAACCTGCTAAACCCATATTTAAAATCATCTTTGTTGAAATGAAAATCTTGAAAAGATCTGTTTTCTTATTTTTTATGCTTGCAGCTGTTGCTGTAAAGGCTCAAAAGGTAGAGAGCATTTATGTAAATCTTTATACCGACAGCCTGAAGAAAGGGACTTACAATTACATCAATATAGACGGCCGGTTGTCAAATGGAAAATATCTGCCGCTCGACAGCACCCAACTTATCTTCAATGCTTCTTACGGAAAATTTTACGGCAATAGTTTATTGATCGACCGGGATTGTAAAGTAGAAAAAGTGACGATCAATGTAACCTTGAAAAAAGATCCTGCCCTGCATAAGGAATTCGTGCTATATATTAAGAAAAAAGAAGACAATGAGAACCTTCCTACCTCGGAGGAAATTCTTGAAAGGATGAAGAAGAAGGGTTAGAGTTTTAGGTTCGAAGTTTGAGGTTTATGGTTGGTTATGGATTCTTGAAGTTGGTTTGTTGAAAAAGTTAACAATGAATGACCACTCATGTTATGTTGGAATTTATTAACTTTTTCAACAAAACCTTTAAACGTCTTTTGCGATCGTCTTTATTAGGCAAACTTCTTAGCATCTTCCAAAAACTTAGCCAGCCCGATGTCTGTCAATGGGTGTTTCAACAAGCCCATTATCGAATCGAGCGGACAGGTACAAACATCCGCACCGGCTTCAGCACATTTAATAATATGATTCGGCGAGCGGATCGATGCAGCCAAAATCTCTGTTTTATATCCTTGTATATCGAATATCTGCCTTAACTGGTAGATCAGGTCCATACCATCCCAGCCACTGTCATCGATGCGGCCAATGAATGGTGATACGTAAGCGGCCCCTGCTTTTGCAGCTAATATCGCCTGGCCTGCAGAGAATACCAAGGTGCAATTTGTACGGATCCCATTGTCTGTAAACCATTTGATCGCTTTTATACCGTCTTTGATCATCGGAACTTTTACAACAATATTTTTATGTATCGTTACGAGCTTTTTTCCTTCTGCAATGATACCGTCAAAATCTGTTGATATCACTTCGGCACTGATATCACCATCTACCATTTCGCAGATAGTTTTGTAATGCTGCATAACTGCATCCTGGCCTTTAATACCTTCTTTAGCCATCAAAGATGGATTGGTTGTAACACCATCGAGTATACCAAGTTCATTTGCTTCTTTGATCTGTGCAAGATTAGCTGTGTCTATAAAGAATTTCATATACTTAAAACCCGTTAGGGCTTCATTTAGATTTGAAAAATAATATACATTGCAAAAGTAAAATAAATGAAAGATTAAACTTCAAATTATTTATACAGTAATTCATTGAAAAATGCGTGGATCAGTGAAGTATTTGTGCGCCCCATTGAGGATTTTGAGCATAAAAAATGGCAAGTTACTTACATCGCACCGCTCAACCATCTACCCTTGCTACCTTCCGGTTCTGGGGGAGTTCAATAGGAGCTGGTCGTATAAGACTTGCCGCTGCAAATATAAGGGAGTAATTTGAAAATGAATCAATTTGGAAAATTGAAAATGAAAGAAAATTGAATTCCTGTGAAATTTAATTTCCACACTTCCAAATTTCCCGACGGTTAAAAACTAAACCCGGGCCTGTCATTACGTGAATTGATACTTCCAACCCCGATCAACTGATCACTGCGATCGGTAAATGATTTATAGTATACGAGTATTGTGTAAGAATTTTCTGTTTCCCAATAGTTACCTTCCAGGTCATACTTTTTAGCAGGATCATCCTGGTCTACACTTATATAGGTATAATTATAATATCCCTGTTTCATAAATGCAGAGCCTTCATACCTGCCTGTTTGCTCATTGAACTGCATTTTAAATTTATCGCTCAGCTCATAACCGGTGAAATAGCCTGCCAGGTAAATATTTCTTGATTGGTAAGGCTTACCATCTACTGTAGCCAATGAAAAATGTACCGTCGCGTAATCTCCCTGCCAGAAAGGATTGATCGTCTCATAAGTAACGATATTGAACATACCATCAAAATCGGGAAAGTAGACATACCGCTGCCCATTACGATCTATATCTGTCTTCGCATAAATAGCTGTAGATGTTTTTGTATAATCGGCATGATCCACCCGATCACTTTGAAACCGAAAACTTCTTAGGTCAAGCCAGCGCCACTCTTTACCTGCTGCGAATATGGCACTGTTCTCAGAATTGTATTCCAGTAGATTTCCCCTTACGAAAGTTGGTGCAATATCGCGTTGGGCGATATCCCAGCGGTTATTCTGAAGTATCACCACTTTTACCTGTTGAGCAGCACTGAAGGTATTGATGCCGCTAATATTCACATTCATTTTTATTTTCTGGTGCGTATTAAAAAGCTGCGCAGAAAATGGCTGCAGAACCGCACCACTCACAGATGCTCTTGATTCCAATACCAGCATTTGTTTTGTAAAAGCAAGCTTTGAAGTATCTCCATCTAAAAAAACCTTTAGTAAATAATTGCCGGATTTTGTTGGAACAGAATTCTTATCTGGTAAAAATGCCTGGTAGTGCGTATAATTTGTTAAGGAAATTGATGAATAGCGATAAGTTGTAATCCGGTTCTGCGTGAAACCCTTTATATAATTAAACGGACTTATCTCAACAGGTTCCCAGTTATAATCACATAACACATATGTATAATAGTAGCTTTTAACACTTCCCTCCATGTCATCAAACTCAAGTTCCAGCCGTTCTGCTGTATTTAGTGTATAAACCGGCAATGCCTGCTGGTTGCCATAAACAAACAACTGGGGAGTCTGAATATTGGATTTAAATATCCGCTCCACATTTTGTGCATGGCTTGTACCAAAGATCAAACAAGAAATGAGCATGCAAGCTGTCCTTATAGAGTTCATTTAATAAAAATTAATTTACTTTTGAAAGATAACAAAAATACGCTGATTGAATGTATCCATATTCATAGCAAAACGCATCGCGTCGCTTAAACAAAAAACATTTTCACGTTTTATTATAAGATTGGCCATCAGCGCCACAGCACTTAGTGTTGCTATAATGATCGTTGCATTAAGTTTTGTAAACGGTTTCCAGCAGGTGATCAGCAATAAAGTGTTCAGCTTTTGGGGACATATCCGTGTGCAACAAGATCTTGAGAACAAAGTCAGCATCGCTGAAGAATATCCCATTTATACAAATGATACGGTGGAGCATTACCTGCATTCCCTGCCGCAAACAGTTTCAGTAGAACGTTATGCTACCAAATCCGGCATATTGAAATCAGGAACAGATATAGAAAGTGTGTTGATGAAAGGTATAGACAGCAGTTTTAATTTCGGCAGGATGCAATCATTCCTGCAAACGGGACAATGGCTATCTTTCAAAGACAGTGGTTACAGTTCGCAGATTAATATCAGCACTTACACAGCTGAGCAGTTAAATATCAAAAAGGGCGATAAAATATTGGTCTATTTTTTCCGGGATGATGGCAGCAAAACAGCCCGGCCCCTTACCATTGCCGGTACATTTAAAACCGGAATTGAAGAATACGATAAGCAATTTGCGTTGTGTGATATAAATCTTATCCGCAGGCTTAATCTTTGGGAACCCAGACAGATAGGCGGTTATGAAGTATTCCTGAAAGATTATAAAGATACAAAGACACTTTCCCAAAAAATTTATGCTGAATTACCACAAACCTGGTATAGCAGGAGCATACAACAGATCTATCCGAATATTTTCGATTGGCTTAACCTGCAGGGCCAATTAAAAAACATACTGCTCGTGATCATGATGATCGTAGCAGCTGTTAACCTTGTTACATGCCTTATCATATTGGTGCTGGAAAGAACGAGGATGACGGGCATATTGAAAGCAATTGGTGCTGGCAACTGGATGATACAAAAGATATTCCTGTACAATACCAGTTTCATTGCGATCGTTGGAATTCTTGCAGGGACTTTACTTGGACTAGGTATTTGCTGGCTGCAGCAAGAAACAGGTTTTATAAAACTAAATGAAGAAGCTTATTATATGAGTGTGGCCCATGCAAATGTGATCTGGTGGCAGGTTGTATTGGTAGATGTTGTTACACTGGCAGTTTGTTTTGCTACATTGATCATTCCTACGATGCTGATAAAAAGAGTGAACCCGGTAAAGGCGATACAGTTCAGGTAGTAGTTGGTTGTGGGTTTGTGGGTAGTGATTGGTTTACAGGTTTAGGGGGTTAGAGGTTTATTTCATATATAAACCGCTTCATCAACAATTTTCGGTAAATTTTGCGAGGATTATTCCGGTTGCTACAGCAGCATTGAGGGATTCTGCATGGCCGGTTTTTGTAATGGTTATCTTTTCATTTGCCATTTCCATAATGGCGTTACTGATGCCTTTTGACTCATTCCCAATAACGAGGATCCCTTCTTTTAAGTTTTTATATTCGTTGATTGAAACTCCATTCAATGCGGCGGCAAATATCTTGATTCCTTGTTGTTTATTGAGCCATGCTGTGAGTGTTGTATAAACAACATTTACCATGCCCAGGCTTGCCATCGTGCTTTGTACAACTTTGTTATTGTACATATCAACACAGTTTGGGGAACAAATGATGTTTTCAATACCAAACCAATCCGCCGTCCGGATGATGGTTCCTAAATTTCCGGGATCCTGTATATCATCAAGCACAAGCGTGCATTTATTTTTGGTAACGGGATCGATCATAGGTTCCCGCTTTTCAAATATTGCCACTACCTTATTGGCAGTTGTATATGATGCAATTTTTTCAAGTTCGAAATCTTTAACAATTTCAATTTTATCAGCATATCGCTGTTGAAGTTCTTTATTCATTTCATCGACCCATTCCTGCAAGGCATATAACGCTTTCAGGTGAAATATACCTTGCTCCAGCAAACCATTTACAACCTTTGGACCTTCTGCAATAAAGCAATTGTATTCATCCCTGAATTTTTTGTGCTGTAAACTTTGGATATATTTGACGGTGGATTTACTAACCATTGTTCCTTTTTTTATATGCTGTTAACCCCAAAGATTGATAAAAAGATTTTATTTCAACTGAAAAATACCATTTTCCTGTTGATCTGCTTGTCTTCCTGTACTATACCAATCGTTAGAAAGGCTCCCGCAAACAAGTATTACCTGCGCAAGAACAGCATCGAATTGAAGGGAGGAAATTTCACTGCAACAGAAAGATCAACAATTTTACAAAGACTCAGCAATCAACTGGATGACAGTTCAAAAGTGCCTAGTAAAGATGCCTTTATCTTTTTCGAGATCATTAAACGGCCACATGCCTACGACAGCGGTTATTCGTCCATTTCAGCCAGAAATATGGAATCATCTATGTTTCACCTGGGATATTATAAAGCTAAAGCGGGTTTTCGTGCCGACACTACGAATAAAAAAGTTCATGTTCATTACTCCGTTGAAGCAGGAAGGCCAACGTTAATTGACACCGTTAGTTACCGGTTAAGGAAACGGGGCTTACAGGAAATTGCTGTTAATTCAAAAGAAGCATCGTTGTTAAAAAAGAATGATCCGATCACAAAGATTGCTGTGCTTGGAGAGATAAACAGGCTGGTAGATAGTTTCCGCAACAATGGATATTACAAATTCACTGCAGCTGAATTAAGAGTAAGAGGTGATACAACCATTGAGGCACTGACGAATGTAAGTGATGATCCGTTTGAACAACTAAGGTTACTGGCAGAAGCGCAGCAAAAAGCTGATTCACCACAAATCAGGCTTGCAATGGTGCTAAACCCTCCCGCTGATTCCAGTAAGCTAAATAAATTCTACATCAATAATATTTATATTCTTGCTGATTTCTGGCCGAATGATGACTTTACTGATACAACTTATATTACACAAAAAACAACCAGGAATTTTATACTGCGCTACCACCAACAACTTTTCAGAACCGGCTTTTTATCCAGGAACATCACATTCAGAAAAGGCGATCTGTATAGTCAGAAGGAATATTATAACACCGTATCAAACCTTTCGCAGGCCAGTGTGTGGCAAAGCGTGAACATACGTTTGATAGAAATTCCCGACAGCAGTAATAAAATAGACGTCGTGATCGAACTCATCCCAGCTAAAAAACTCGGTTTTGAAGCCGCACTGGAACTTAGTTATTCTGCCAACAGCAGTGCGAGTAACGTTTTAGGTGGAAACCTTTTTGGAATTTCCGGGAACCTTTCGCTTACCAACAGGAATGTAGGCAGGGAAGCCATTCGCATGACGCATAAGATCAGGGCGGGTATTGAATTGAACAATAACAGCAATGGCAACAGCAACAGGCTTATAAATTCAAATGAGATCGGCTATTCCAATACCGTAGTTTTTCCGAGGCTTATCTTTCCACAATTTCTAACAATGGTTGCAAAGCCGCTAGCGTCGTCTAAGAAAAATTTCCGGCTACCAAAAGGAGAATCATTTATCAATACAAACCTTTCTTACAATAACAGACTGGATCTTTTTAACCTGCAATCGGTAAATATAAATATGGGATGGAGCTGGCTGGCACGTAACAAGCTTAAATGGGAAATAAAACCTTTTAACCTGGGGTTCAGTTATCTCTTTAATCAAAGCGACAGTTTTAAAAGAATATTGAACGACAATCCGTTCTTAAAATATTCTTACAATACTGCGTATGTAGTAGGTATGAGCGCAGGTGTTTCCAACCAGTACTTTAACCCTAAACATCCTCGCAGCATGTTGAGGGAACGGAATATCAAGTTTGCTGTTGAAGAATCCGGATTAACGTGGGGCAATCTTGGCATCCTGAAAAAATATCTGCGAAGATATGTAAGGATAGATGCTGAATATAAATACACCGTAGGCTATAAAAAAACGGCCCTGGCTTTCAGGTTTTTTACAGGTGTTGGTATACCGTTTGGCAAAGACACTACATTGCCATTCTTCAAGCAATACCTTGGCGGTGGGGCAAACAGCATGAGAGGATGGCCGATACGGGGCATTGGTGTTGGTGGCCAGGCGATGGCTCCTTATAGTTCTAAAAACGGGTTCAATGACCGCACGGGCGATATGCAGATAGAAACAAATCTCGAATACAGGTATGATATAGCCCGGATAATTCCAAATACACTAACGTTAAGAGGTGCATTATTTGTTGATGCCGGTAACATCTGGAATATCAGGAATTCCAAAGCAGATGGAAGCATAGATTCAACACAATTTAAATTCAGTAACCTGTATAAGCAATTGGGCCTTTCTGCCGGTACCGGCCTTCGTCTCGATTTTAATTTCTTCGTGCTACGTTTCGATTTCGGGTTCCGTTTCAAAAGACCCGAACTTTTTTATATAAACGATGGTTGGAAAGCACCTACCATAGGGTTTGATAATTTCTTTAATAAAATATTTGCTCCGAGCGAGCGGAAATGGAGGTATGAGAATTTTAATTTTTCCGTGGGGATCGGGGTGCCGTTTTAGGTATTGAGTTAAAGGTTGATGAAGTTGGTTGCGTTACCGGGTTAACGAAAATGCCGCTAAAATCATGTTAATCAACTTTGCTACTTATTCCTTCCAAAAAGGCTTCAATCGTCATAGCATTCTCAACTTTAAAATCGCCAATACAGGTACGGCGTAATGCCGACAGGTAAGCCCCACAACCAAGCGCTGCGCCAAAATCATGTGCCATGCTTCTGATATAAGTTCCGGTTGAACAGATGATCTTAAAATATACTTTCGGAAGTTCTATCGATGTGATTTCAAATGCTTTTACAAATATTGTTCTTGGCTGAACTTCTACCTCTTCTCCCCTCCTTGCGAGTTCATACAAAGGTGTGCCTTGCTTTTTTATGGCTGAATAGATAGGAGGCAATTGTTGTATCTCACCAATAAATTGACTCGTTGCGGCATGTATCATCGCTTCGCTGATTCCACTGATGTCTTTTTTATTCTCCGGTTCACTCTCCAGGTCGTAAGTAGGCGTAACGGCGCCCAATGTAAAGGATCCTGTATATTCCTTTTGCTGTGCCATAAACCCATTTATCTGCTTGGTGAATTTACCGGTGCATATAATGAGTAACCCGGTTGCCAGTGGATCAAGCGTGCCTGCATGTCCGACCTTTTTGATGCGGATCGTATTGCGGATCTTTCTAACGGCATCAAAAGAAGTCCAGTGAAGTGGTTTATCTATGAGCAGTACTTTACCTGCTTCAAAGAGCGCTTTTGTTTCATCATTTACCTGTACCAGCTGCATGCGTGGTTCAATATTGGCATCGGTGCCATGTATCTTTTCTTTATGCTTGCGGTAGTAGGAATCTTTATTTGCCAACTGCGATTTTTTTAAATTAAAATTGATTGTGGAACATTGAACATATAAAAATTGATGTAGATAAATGGGAAATAGTCAACATCCAATATTCAACAACCTATGTTCAAAGATAAAACTCTGCCGGGTTTAAATAGCTTGTCTTGTTTTTAATTCAAGGTATTTATTTACCGTATTCACAGTAAGATTTTCAGGAGAAGTTAATATAGATAGTATCCCATATTTCTGCAGTTCTTTTACGATCAGTTTTTTTTCGAAAACAAATTTATCTGCGATGGTCTTTACATACACATCTTCCAGGTTCATCGCATCAGCATGAGATAGTTTCACCAATTCAGTATTCTCAAAAAACACGACGAGTAACAGATGATGCTTTGCAATGGAACGAAGGTAGCCTAACTGTCTGCGCAATCCATTCAACGATTCAAAATTTGTATAGAGGATGAGGAGGCTGCGCTGTTTTATTCTTTTTCTTATCTGCATGTAAAGCATTTCAAAATCACTTTCCAGAAAAGAGGTTTGTTGCCTGTATAAAGCTTCTAATATATTTTCCCGTTGAATTGGTTTCCTGTCTGCAGCGATTACGGCACCCATCTTATCAGCAAAAGTTATCAGTCCGATACGATCCTGCTTTTGCAGGCAAACATTGCACATCAGCAACGTACTATTGATGGCATAGTCCAGTAAACTTAATCCGCCGAAAGGCATCTTCATTAACCTTCCCTTATCGATCACACAATAAACCTGCTGCGATTTTTCATCCGAATAATTATTAATCATCAACTGGCCCTTCCTGGCCGTAGCTTTCCAGTTCAGTGAACGCACGTCATCACCCGTTACATAATCCCTGATCTGTTCAAACTCCATACTCTGCCCGATTTTTCTCATGCGTTTACTACCATGTTCAATCATAACAGCAGTTTGCGAAATGAGCTGGTATTTTTTTAATTGCATGTAGGAAGGGTAAACAGGAATGCCGCGACTGGTTGCTGCAGTAAATCTTCTTATAATCAATCCTAAACCTGAAGTGACGTATAAGTGTGTATCACCAAATTCATAAAGTCCGCGACTCACCGGTGTAAGGCTGAACATGATCTTATGTTCCTGGCTTGCTTTGAAATGCCTGTTCAATACAAAATTTCGCATTTGCAATTGCTCAGGAAGTTCATCAATGATCTCCATTTTCACCGGGTAATTCATCCGGTTGAGTACTTGTAATGTTACCTGGTTCTTATCCCCATTGCTTAAACGTTCACTGATTATTCTTTTAACTTTTGGTGCCTTTCCTATAAAGAATAAAAATACATAATCAACCAGTACCAGGAAAAGAAACGTAACCAGAACTATCTGCGCAACAGCAAGGAAGGCCGGTATGAAAAACGATCCGACGAATAACAAAACGCAAAATCCTGCCCCCAGGTAAAGCCGCCGCGGAAGAAAGAGATCGCCCAAATATTTTTTTATTGTACGCATTCAACCAGAACTTTTAACTTTCGCAACTCAACCAACATGAACAACTTTGCTAGCCAACATCAAACCTTAAACCTGAAACTATCTCGGCACCTCCACTGATTTCAAAATATCTTCTATCAGGTTATCTGGTGTAATACCTTCCATTTCTTTTTCTGGCGTAAGCATGATGCGATGACGCAATACATGCGGTGCCATTTCCTTGATATCTTCGGGTATAACAAAATCACGGCCTTTGATAGCCGCGGTGGCTTTGGCAGATTTCAGCAGTGCCAATGACGCCCTTGTTGATGCTCCTAAAAATAAGGAAGGGTTGTTCCTTGTTTCTGTTACGATGGAAGCAATATAACCCAACAGTTTGCCTTCAACCAATACCTGCTGTACAATACTCCTGTAATGCCTGATCGCATCGGGTGATAGCATTTTATTCACTTCCTCCAACATTTCATTTTGCGTTTTACCTTGTTGGTTTTGGAGGATCTTTATCTCATCCTGGAAACTTGGATAATTAACCTCCACTTTAAAAAGAAAACGATCCAGTTGCGCCTCAGGCAAACGATAAGTCCCTTCCTGTTCAACCGGGTTCTGGGTAGCCAGCACAATGAATGGATATTCCATCATATAACTATGACCGTCGATGGTGATCTGCCTTTCTTCCATTACTTCAAACAATGCTGCCTGGGTTTTTGCAGGTGCACGGTTTATCTCATCAATCAACACAATATTGCTGAAAATGGGGCCTGGTTTAAAACTGAACTGAGCGTCCTTCGGATTAAACACAGCAGTACCCAATACATCACTCGGCATAAGATCGGGCGTGAATTGTAAACGGGAAAATTTTATATCAACGATCCTTGCCACTAATTTGGCAGCAAGCGTTTTGGCTACGCCCGGAACACCTTCAATTAAGATATGCCCATCGCAGAGTATCCCAATCAGCAGCAGATCGATCAATTGCTGCTGTCCGACGATCACTTTGCGGATCTCTGTTCGGATCTGTTCCAATGCATGATTCAGTTCTGCAACATTTGTGCGCTGTTCAAAAATATTTTCTTCCATCATTTTCGTTTTTTATAAAATTGTTGAATTTGCCCGTTTAAAGATAGCAGTTGCAGATCATCTACCACTGCCGATTCACTTACCTTGTTTATTGTATTAAAAAGTTCTGTTGTTTTTTCTTCTGAAACACCCGATTTCCGGCTCAGTGTTGTAATAAAATCCTGGCTTCCGGTATTCACATGTAAAAAATATTTATTGCGGATGAATTCATTGAAATAAGTGATCATCTTATCGGCGATATTCTTATTGTCATGCTTCTGCAAATAAAGCCGTGCAATTGTTTCTGTAAATGCCACGGAACTATTGACGTTTTGCTTTAACTCCTGTATTATTCGTTGCTTGCGCTTCCTCGCAAATCCAATATAAACAGATAACATGACTAACAGCAGCCAGAATGCAGCTTTCAGCCCCGGATATTTAAATATTTCGCTGAGGCTTGATTTTTTGCCATCGGATGGTTTGGGATTGTTGTGCTTGTTATAATAATCATCCCAATAAACATGCTGCGGCGAAGTTCTCATTACCTGCATGAGTTCCTGCATATAACGGTAATTATTTCGTGTAAGCAAAAAGTAATTGCTGAATGCACGTGGATCTGCATGAAGAAATAATTTTCCTTTACCCCAGAAGAAAACAATGCAATTGGGTTTACCCTCGGGGTTATATCCTGCTACCCTGCAATAGTTATCATTTGTTTTAGAAAAATAGGCGGAGAAGGGCCTGTAATAATAACTGAAACTATCGGTAGACGTATGGATCCCTTCTATAACACTGGTGTATGTTTGATTATAAATGCCTGATCCAAAAACGGTCATAACATCCTGGCTATTCAGGCTACAATATATCCTGCTAAGCAGGGCCGTATCAAAATAGGCTGAAGCAAAGAAAGCTGTATTGCCTTCATACACAAAATTCAATATTGCGGTTACATCATGCTCATCAGCATATAAATTACGGCTCACTGAAAAATATACTGAAGCCGTATCATTGAATGAAAGCGATGCTTCTGCAAAAGGCTTTTTGATAGACTGCACATAATTTTCCGGGAACCCATTCTGTAAAATACTTTTCGCAATAAAGGTTCCAAATGGTTTTGTTTCCCTGGATGAATAAGTTTCTTTCATATCGGGCATAGGGTTCCTTCCGGAACAGCCAAACTGAAACATCAGCCAGGAGGCGCAACATATATATGCGATGAGTTTCTTCACTCCTTCTTATATTTTATGGTAGAATGTGCTGAATTTTTTTTCGATGACCGTATAGGTTTCCTGTTTCAATGAAAAATTACCATACCAAACATATTCATAGGTAAGGACCAATGCCGAGAAATCATTTTTTTTATCTTCCGCTATTTCCTGTACGTATTGATAATTTGTTTTGTCGGCAGATAAATGCAGGTATTCTTTTTCAGCAAGGCGTGCCAGATTTTTTAGAAACAAATAACGAACGGCAATCCTGTAATCGCCCAACTTACAGGCCTGGTGAATGAGCCTGTCGAAATCCGAAACTGCCACCAGCTGCTCTGCTCCGGGCGGCAGTTCATCAACGGGTAAGGAACGATATCCATTCCTGAATATGCCATTGCTCAGAAATAATTTTAATAAAATGAAAACAACAAATGCGATAGCTATAATCCAGAAAAAAGCCTGGACGATGTTTGTTGATAATAATTTTTCGGCAAAAGACGGTGTGTTTTCCCGGCTGGGATTTCCAACGGGTTGATCTTTATCTGCAGGTTTTTCCTTTTCACGCTGTTTTAAAAGACTATCCAGGATTTTTAGGTAGGCGAAGCGTTTATCATTTTTCCATTTGCTTACAGAATCCTGAGAGAGGCTTATTCGGTTAATATATAAGGTCGTATCCGAAAGAATATCAGGCTTTTCGCCTTCAGCAGAAGTAGTATTTTCTTCTTCAAATATAGTTGATTTAGTAACTTCTTCGGGCGGTGTTGCATTTAAAGATGTATCAACGTACTCAAAATTTTTATTTTGTGCCTGAACCGTTGTACCGCAACAAAGGATCATTATCGTGAAAAAGAGTTTACGCATTCTTACCAATTAAGCGACTTACAATGCCATCCTCTTTAATGTAAAAACCTTTGCGGTTCAACTTTATGGGCCAGATGATAAAATACCAAACAATTAATATCAGCGATGCGGCCAAAATGGAAACACTCAGCCAAACAGGCATACCTGCATTGGAATTTTTGTCGTAGGTATCGCTCATGAGATGCGTGATATAGCTTTCTAAAAATGCTGCTATGATAAAAAATGGAATGAGGCATATGAGCACTTTTGCAGCGTCCTTCGCCCCTCGTTTAAATGAATGCATCCTTTTATAAGTACCGGGAAATAATATCCCGTTTGCAAGGATAAAACCTGCAGTACCGGCAATTACGATGGAAGATATTTCAATGGTGCCATGGATCCATATCACTAAAATGGATTTATATCCAAGACCATTGGCGAAGAATAAATATTGAAAACTACCAAGCATGATGCCGTTGCTCCACAACAAGCTAAAAGTGAGATAACCAAGTGTGAAACCTCCAATAAAAGTGAGAAATGAAACCCGGATATTATTGAAAGCTATCCTGATGAACATACTAAAAGGATTTTCATCCTTATACACACCAAAAGGATCTCCTTTGGAAATATTGTCTTCGGTCATGTTTACATAATCATCGCCTAACACAGCTCTTACAAATTCCGGGTTGTGTGCAGAGGAGAAGTAACCGATCGATACAAAAACCACAAAAACGAAGACGGTAAATAAAAAGATACGGTGATATTTTTTAAAAAGTAATGGCAATTCGTATTTCCAGAATTGAAATATGCGGCTGTATTTTTCCTTTTTGTTCTTGTAAATACTTTGGTAAATGGATGCGGCAATACCGTTTATCCAACGTGTTACTTTACTTTTTGGATAGAATGTTTTTGCATAAGAAAGATCGTCGATCAGCGTGATAAAACGCTCTGCCGTTTCATCGGGGTTCTCCGTTTCCTGGTGCTGGTAAGCCTTCCATTTGTCAGCATTCTTCTTAATAAACATTGCTTCTCTCAAGGCGTACAAATTTTGTAATAATTCCCGGGTAAATTTAACGTTTAAGCGTTTAAAAAATTAAAAATTTAACGTGTTTGTGTTATAGTTACAAAGGCCTTTCACCTTTATCTATTAAATCCTTAAACCTTCCAACCGCTTCCCCACAATTTGCTGCATTTTTGATAAATAAAAAAATATCGTTTGTAAAGTGGGTTCCATTTGTAAATTGCAGGCAACATGAGTATCATACAAATAGCAACGGCTTTTAATATTGACCTCGAATTTGAGGTTGCACCCTTTCATAAGAGACTATTTGCGTACCTGATCGATTTTCTGATACTGATCATATTCCTCTTCAGCATGAAATATGTTTTATATGTTGGCTTTTCGATGAAACTCGAGGATAATATGGGCTTGGATATCCTGATCATTTCATTGCCGATGTTACTGTATTCTTTGGCCACAGAACTTTGGATGAATGGACAAACACCTGGCAAAAAACTGATGGGAATACGTGTAATAAGTCTTGATGGCGATGAACCTACTTTTGGACAGTTCCTATTGAGGTGGATAACGAAATTTTTTGAGTGGCCTTTTTTATTTGGCTATGTGCTTTTTTCGATTGATGCATTGTTTGGATACATCATTGTAACCGGGTTGCTTGGTATTGCAGTTGTCATTATTATTACTGTTACACCTAAAAATCAACGGCTGGGCGACCTGGCTGCAGGAACGGTCTTGGTAAATACAAAATCGGGCATGAGTGTAGAGGATACTGTTTTCATGACCATCAGCAATGAGAACTACAAAGTATTGTTTCCCGAAGTAATGCGGCTAAGCGACAGCGATATTAATACTATTAAGACCGTGCTAACGCAGGCCAAAAAGCGGAATAATATTGAAATGTGTTTGCGGGTGGAAGCAAAGGTAAAAGAAGTGCTCGGCATAGGATCCGACCTTTACGCTCCTGATTTCCTGGAGAAACTACTCGAGGATTATAATTACCTGGCTACGAAGGAATAGCTAATTTGAAATGAGCCGATTTGAAGATTATGTTTTCAATTCATTTCCAAATTTTCAAAGTAGTATTATCTGATAAAAGCAGCAGAAAAAATAAGCACGATCAAAGCCAATGCTAAAAACGCGAGATAAATAATCATGATGATACCCATGATACGATAAACCAGTTTCAGGTTCAGTAAAGATGTATTAAAATGATCCTGGTCGCTGGTGAGTAAGGCTTGCTTCATTTTTGTTGCGAACTTGTACAGGAACAAAGAGATAAAAAAATAAATGGCAGCAATAAAAAGATAGAGCAGGGTTACCACTCCTGTTACCATTGTACCCGCAGAAGAATTGCCTAATCCTTTCGTCAGGTTAGCTAATATGGAACCTGCGAAAAACGCAATGATACCAATGATGACACTTAACAACAATCCCAATACGGCCAGGAATTTTGCCCACATGGCGATCTCTTTTAAATGCACAGTTGCAATCGGATCTACCTGCAGATCGGATGATAGTAGGTTTTGCGTTGATTCCATGTTTTGGATTATTGATTTATTAATTTTTGGGTTGCGGGATAGCGGGTGTTGGCTTACAGAGTTAACAAAGCTAATTTAATTAGTACGGGTGCAGCATAAACTAAATTAACGCAATCAACTATTCAACTTGTTTCAACCACTATCAACAATACTGAATTCCATCAACATCCCCTCAATACGCCCGAGCAAACAAAACCCTTTGCTTACTTGGTTCCCCTGTTAAGACACATTTTCCATTTTCAAGTTTATTATCTAAAGGGATGCAGCGAATGGTTGCCTTGGTTTGTTCTTTGATCTTTTCTTCTGTTTCGCTAGTTCCATCCCAATGAGCTGATATAAACCCCCCTTTTTCATCCAGCATTGTTACAAACTCGTTCCAACTATTTGCTTCCCTCATATTTTCATTTCGGAAAGCAAGGGCCCTGTTATAAATATTTACCTGGATTTCATCCAACAGGTTCTTAATATAAGCTGCAAGCCCATCCAATGAGATACTGCTCTTTTCTTTTGTATCTCTGCGGGCCACTTCAGCTACGTTGTTCTCAATATCACGAAGTCCCATGGCAACCCTAACCGGCACGCCCTTCAATTCATATTCTGCAAATTTCCATCCCGGCCTTGCATTGTCGCTGTTATCATATTTTACAGAAATGCCCATAGCTTTCAGTTCTTTGATGATCGCGGCTGATTTTTCATCTATCGTACTTTTACTTTCTTCGCCTTTGTATATCGGCACGATGACAACCTGTAATGGTGCAATTTTTGGTGGCATGATCAACCCCTGGTCGTCACTATGCGCCATGATCAAGGCGCCAATGAGCCTTGTAGACACCCCCCAACTCGTTGCCCATACATAATCAAGTTTATTATTCTTATCACTGAATTTTACATCGAATGCCTTGGCGAAATTTTGTCCCAGAAAATGAGATGTACCTGCCTGCAATGCTTTACCATCCTGCATCAGCGCTTCAATACAATAAGTATCTTCTGCACCTGCAAAACGTTCATTGGCGGTCTTCACACCTTTTATTACAGGAACCCCCATATACTGTTCTACAAAATCAGCATATACGTGCAACATCTTTTCTGTTTCTTCAACAGCTTCTTCTTTTGTTGCATGAGCAGTATGCCCTTCCTGCCATAAAAATTCAGCAGTGCGTAAAAATAACCTCGTACGCATTTCCCAACGAACAACATTTGCCCATTGGTTGATAAGCAGCGGAAGATCACGGTAAGACTGTATCCAGCCTTTATAAGTATTCCAGATTATGGCTTCACTGGTTGGGCGAATGATCAGTTCTTCTTCAAGTTTTGCTTCAGGGTCAACAATTAGTTTGCCTTTATTATCAGGATCGGTTTTAAGCCGGTAATGGGTAACGATGGCACATTCCTTTGCAAAACCTTCTGCGTTTTTTTCTTCGGCTTCAAACAGACTTTTTGGTACAAACAAGGGGAAGTATGCATTTACATGTCCTGTTTCTTTGAACATTCTGTCGAGCTGATCCCTCATATTTTCCCACAGAGCATACCCGTAAGGCTTGATCACCATACAGCCACGCACTGCCGAATGATCAGCCAGCTGCCCCTTTATCACAAGATCATTGTACCACTGCGAATAATCTGCTGCCCTTGTTGTTAGTTCTTTGCTCATCAGTTTGTTTTGATTCGTATAATTAAAAAATCAGCAACAAGATGCAGTATTTTGGATACTGGAAAAACTGCTTCCTACTGCATCTCGTATCCGGCATCTATTTATGACATCTTTAACAGCATTTTCCTGCGCCGATTCGTCTTATTCCTGAGCTTTTAGCAATTTTGTATTAACATCAGAAACTATGCAAAAGTAGTAACTTCATTTTATAATCTTTTTAATCACTTCGCCATGAATATTAAAATTTTACTTTTAGCAATTTCTGCCGCGGCTTTAATCAGTTGCAGCACCACATATAAAAGCGGACAAACACCGGATGATGTGTATTATTCACCTGCCCGTGTGGCAGAGGAAAATTATCGCCAGGAAAAGCAACAGGAAGAAGTAAGAAGATACAGTTATCGCGACAGGCAAATTCAAATGGCAGTATACGACCGTCGCTGGCGTGATTTTGATGATGATTATGATTACAGGTACGATCCTTACCATTATGGGTATAGTTATGGCTATTATTACAATCCATATTACTGTTATTACCCGGTATATATCACCAATGTTGCTATCATAAATCCGAAGAATTCCGTACCCCGCATGACAAACCTGGGCAGTTACAATAACACGGTTTATTCTGTGAATAATACGAAGACAACTAACAATAGCTATATGAGTACGCCAAGAGCATATAACAACAGTAATAATTCAAATACATATATTAGAAGGATCATTACATCGCCGTTACCTGATAACAATTCAAATAATAGTTCTACCAGGCCAACGTCGGAGAACAATACAAGAACTTATACGCCTTCTTCAGGTTCGGGCAGTTCAGGTTCTTCGTCTTCCGGCGGATCTGGAACTCCTGTTAGCAGGCCAGGCAGGGGTGGTTGATCATTTATTCAGCATTCTTCTTAGATAAAATTCTCTCGCTAACGGCGTAGCTAAAACTATACTGCGCTGAATCATCAAAACAGTAAGCATGAAAAATTATATATTCTTATTATTTTTATTCACAGGCACAAAAAATTTTGCGCAGGTACCCGAAGATGCTTTACGTTATAGCTGGTATTCGCAGGCAGGCACCGCAAGGAATATGGCCATTGGTGGTGCAATGGGTTCTTTGGGGGGCGATATCACTGCAACCTTTGTAAACCCTGCAGGTATCGGGTTTTACAAAACAGGAGAATTTGTTTTCAGTCCGGGTGTTTTCATGAATAACAACAAAGCAAATTTCAGAGAGAATATTTCTTCTGTAAAAAAATCGACATTAAATTTTGGTGCTACCGGGTTTATTTTAGGAAATAGCAATTCCCGGAAGAAAGGCAATAGCAATGCATTTAGCCTGGTTATAAATCAATCGGTCAATTTTAATAACTTAATTACTTATCGTGGATTAAACAATTACAGTTCCCTGGCTGAGCAGTTTGCTGAAGAATTTGCCAAAAGTGGTTTCAGCATCAACGACGTTCTTTACAGTAACTCCCCCCTGCCTTATGGAGCTGCGCCTGCATTGTATACTTACCTGATAGATACTGTAACGATCAATGGACATACATTTATCAAAGCGGCACCTGAATATTTACTTGATTCGGGCAATGCTGTGCAACAGGATATGCGCAAAGTAACCGGTGGCGGCGTTTACGATTTTGCTGTAGCGTATGCACACAATTACCAGGATAAATTTTATTGGGGAATCACATTGGGAATACCGATCGTAGATTATAAAAGCAATACTACTTTTACTGAAACGGATACATCATCAAACATCTTCAATCATTTTAAATCATTTACTTACCAGGATGAGTTTACAACCAGTGGTGTAGGATTTAATTTAAAACTGGGCGCTATTTTTAAGCCAACAGAACACGTGAGAATTGGATTGGCATTGCACACGCCAACATACATGTTGCTTACAGATACAAGAACGACCACATTCAATACAAACCTTGAATCGCCTACGGGACAGCCCCAATCTTTTTCCACCAGTTCGCAAACATTTACGAATAACCAGGCAGGTGAAAGCAAGTACACACAAACCTCGCCCTGGAAAGCAATCATAAGCGGTTCTTATGTTTTTCGTGAAATAGAGAATGTAAAAAAACAACGCGGCTTTATTACGGCAGATATTGAATATGTGAATCATCGTGGCAGCCGCTTCAGCAGCGACAATCAGAATATTACTGCCAATGAAAAAGCTTATTACAAATCATTGAATAAAGTGGTGATGAATCAATACAAAGGAGCGTTTAATTTCAGGGTTGGTGGAGAATTGAAATTTGATATCATCATGGCAAGGCTTGGATTTGCTTATTACAGCAACCCTTACAAAGACAATGCATTCAAAGGAAATCAAATGCTGCTCAGCGGCGGACTTGGTTATCGTAACAAAGGTTTTTTTGTTGATATCACTTATGTGCATAAGGTCACCAAAGATGTAAATTTTCCATACAGGTTAGAAGACCGGGCGAATACTTATGCAAGTTTAGATCAGAAGCAAGGCAATGTGGTAGCAACGATAGGGTTTAAATTTTAATAATCTAACGATTTGGGAACTTGGAAATGATAACAAGTTTTAAAATTCTCCGAACTAATTTTCAAATTTCCATATCTCCAAGGCTCTTTCTTAAGTATTCTGAAACAACATTAATATCGGGGAGCAGCCAGGTAATCAAATGATTTTTTTTAAACCAGGTCATCTGCCGTTTTGCATAGTGCCTGGTATTTTGTTTGATCAACTCAACTGCTTTTGGCAAACTTGTCTCTTTGTCATAAAAATTAAACAACTCCCTGTACCCTACTGTTTGCAATGCATTTAGATGTTTATATGGCAGCAGATTGCTAACTTCCTCCTCCAACCCTTTCTTCATCATTGCATCTACCCGACTATTTATTTGACCATAAAGTATATCACGCGGCAATTCTAATCCTACCTGTATAATATCAAAATTTCTTTTAACTTTTTGTTTCGTTTGAAAGCTTGTTATAGAGTTTCCTGTCGACAATTTTACTTCTAATGCCCTCATCATGCGTTGAGGATTTTGCATTTCACCTGAAGTAAAATATAGCGGATCTCTTTCTACTATTTGTTGCTTCAACCATCCTATTCCATTTAAGTCATAACCAACAATAATTTCATTTCGTATTTTTTCATCTATAGCAGGAATTTCATCAAGGCCTTCGCAAAATGCTTTTATATAAAGCCCGGTACCACCAACCATCACAGCAATATCATTTTGCTTAAATATTTTACCGACTGCTTCTAACGCATATTTTTCAAAATCAGCAGCAGATAGCTTTTCATGAATAGAATGTGAATTGATAAAATAATGGTGGATTGCTGAAAGTTCGGCTTGGGAAGGTTTTGCAACGCCAATATCTAATTCCTTAAAACACTGGCGGCTGTCGGCAGAAATGATCTGTGTATTGAAATGAGCTGCAAGTTCTAATGCTATGGAAGTTTTACCAACTGCAGTTGGCCCGGCAAGTACGATACATGTTTTGTTCATGGGTGTGAAGGTTTGTAGAGAACCCTAACAAATGTGATATTGAAGATGTACGGTGTATCAATTATGATCTGAGATAATATGGTACGTTACACCTAAAGCGCTTCGAAATCATATACCTCAGATCATGCAGTACAAATTTCAGAAGCCGTCATTGGCATCATCGGTAACCGTGTCATCTTCTGTTTCTGCGGTATCAGTATCGGAGTCTTCGCCTTCTTCGCCGAAACCATCTTTCATGGCATCGGGTTGCAGGTCGTATTTCTCTTCCATTTCTGCAAGGCGGCTGTCTACCAATCCTTTTGTACCGTATTGTGAAGGAGCTATACCTTCCGTTCTAACACATAAAGGATATACCATTTTTGAATTCTCTTCCTTATCAACAGTAATAAGTTCTACCATGAAATGCCAGTTCTTATTAAAGTCGTATTCGTAAATGAATTTTTGATTGGGATCCCTGATCTCGCTCCCGATCGTTACATCTGCCATGATCAATGGTGCTGCTTTATAATCCCTGTCGTATTTTTCCAGCGATATTTCGCGGCCACGCTGCCAGTTGTCATTACTGCGGTAGAAAGTTGCTTTGTGTTTGCTGTCAAACTCAAAACTTTTTAGAATTGCGATATGAAGATCAAAGAAAGTCTGCGTATGTTTTATTGCCACATCACGATATGTACTTTCATCGTCTTCCCAATATATTCTGAATCTTAAAATTGCCATATTTCAAAAGTAATAAAAAAGTTTGAGGTTTGAGGTTTGAGGTTCGGGGTTCGAGGTCGCAACATCAAAATCCAAGCTTCAACCGTCATACCTCAAATCCTAAACTCCTATACAATTCCCAACTCTTTAGCTTTTTGTACCATAAACGCATACGCAGCAGCATATTCATTCGGAATATCGCCGTCTAAAATAGCTTCCCGTATTGCGTTTTTAATATCACCCACGTTACGTCCCGGTTCAAGCTTAAATGTTTCCATGATGATCTCGCCGGTGATTGGCGGCTGCCAGTTGCGAATATGATCCTTTGCCTCTACTTCTACACAGCGCTGCTGCACCATTTCAAAATTCTCCAGGAAACGCTTCACTTTTTGTTTGTTCTTGGAAGTGATATCTGCCCGGCACAAAGTCATTAATGATTCGAGGTCCTCGCCTGCATCAAATATCAACCTGCGTATAGCAGCATCCGTTATATTCTCTTTGGTAAGACCGATCGGCCGCAAATGCATTTCAACCATCTTGCGCACGAACTTCATCTTTTCATTCTGCGGAAGCTTCAGTTGCGTAAATATCTTCGGCACCATTCGTCCGCCTACTACTTCGTGTCCATGAAATGTCCAGCCATGGCCATCTTCAAATTTCCTGGTAGAAGGTTTGGCAATATCATGTAAAACCGCTGCCCAGCGGAGCCAAAGATCACCCGTATTTTCAGCAATATTATCAACAACCTGTAACGTGTGATAAAAATTATCCTTGTGCCCCATGCCATCAATATATTCAGCACCGGCCAACGCAGTCATCTGCGGAAAAATAAGTTCAAGCAACCCTGTTTTATATAAAAGATCAAAACCAATAGAAGGCTTTTCACTCATTAGAATCTTATTCAGTTCGTCGGCAATACGTTCGCCACTTACGATTTTTATTCTTTTTGCATTCCTGCTGATAGCTTCCAGCGTTGCTGCTTCGATATTGAATTTCAATTGTGCTGCAAACCTGCAGGCACGCATCATACGAAGAGGATCATCACTAAAAGTTTGATCGGGAGAAAGTGGTGTTTTTAATATCCCATTATGCAAATCATCTACGCCGGCAAATGGGTCAATCAGTTTACCATAGTCCTTTTCATTCAGACTGATGGCGAGTGCGTTTATGGTAAAGTCGCGGCGATCCTGGTCATCTTCCAATGTACCTACTGAAACGGCGGGTTTGCGGCTATCATAATTGTAGGATTCTTTGCGGGCGCCAACGAATTCGATCTCTAACCCCCCTCCGCAACCCTTATCCGGGGAAGAGGGAACAGGGGTATTATAAGCTTGGTTTGTATTTTGACTTTCTTCTTTTTCCTCGTTCTTTAATTTTATCTGAGCCGTTCCGAAATTCTTAAAAAAGTTCACCTGTGGTTTCGGATTAAATCGTTTGGCAACTTCTTGAGCCAGATTAATCCCATCGCCGATACAAAGTATATCCATATCCTTCGTTGGCCTGCCCAGGATCTTATCCCTTACAAATCCGCCGATGACATAAGATTCCATGTTCAATACACGGGCAGCTTCGGCGATCTTATTGAAGATCATTAACTCAGTCGGGCTACAATCTATCTGCATCAGACAAAAATACAACTTCTCATAAGTAATCGAATATTCGTTAACTTTATACTACAAAATTAAATGCTATTAATGACGGCTAAATCTCTCTGGAAAAATTCCATTGGAAGGAATTTTATTCTTTTCCTGTTCATAACTTTTTTCATGTATTTGAACACAGTAGCACAACCTGTTATTACTTTACTGGTTCCGGCCAATGGGGCTGTTGGATCAACTGCTGTTATTTCCGGATCAGGATTTAGCAGCACGCCTTCGCTTAATATTATAAATTTTGGCGGAATAAGGGCTACTGTATCAAATGCAACTGCCAATGCTATTACGGTAACAGTGCCATATGGAACAAGTCCGCATGTACCCGTATCAGTAACAACTGCTGGCCTGACAGCTTATTCAGCAGTTCCCTTCATTATAACTTTTCCCGGTGCCAATGCTGCTTTTACTACAAATTCTTTTGCATCTGCTACTAATATGCCAAGTCCGGGCAACCCCGTTGATATTGCGGTTGCCGACTTAAACCTTGATGGCAAAACCGACCTTGTAGTAGTCAGCTCAAATAGCTGGTTATCTATTTATAAGAATAACAGCACAACTACCAACATAAGCTTTGCAACCAGTATCGATATTGACAATACCCTGCAAGTATATTCCGTTGCAATCGGCGATATAGATGGGGATGGTTTGCCTGACATTGTTGTAGGCAGTTCCAACAACACCCATGATTCAATTTCAGTTTATAAGAATATGAGTAGTGGAGGTTCGTTTTCATTTGCTATGCCGGTTCGTTTTGAAGCCCCAGGGTCAGCATATAGTGTTGGTGTTGGTGATGTTGATGGAGATGGAAAGCCGGATTTAATGTCCACAACCACCAATGGAATATTTGTATTCAAAAATATTTCTTCCGTAGGCTCCATCTCATTCAATAGCGGATTGTTATTTGGAACAGGACAATATCCCCAGGATGTAATCCTGCGTGATATAAATGGAAATGGTAAAGCCGATCTAATTGTAATTAATGGCAATGATAATATCATGGTTTTAAATAATACAAGCAGTACAGGAAATATTTCTTTCGATGCTCCTCAAGTTATTGGAAATGTTTACAGCAGTACTGCTATTGAAGCCGGAGATCTTGATGGAGATGGAAAACCAGAGATTGCAATATCAAGTTATAATGGAAATGCTATCGCGATACTTAAGAATAACAGCACAAGTGGAACAATCTCTTTCGCAAGCCCGCTGAATCTCACAACCAGCAATCCATGGGGAGTAAAATTAGCCGATATGAACGGCGATGGGAAGCTGGATATTGTTTGCCCGCAATATAGTGTGCTTCAAAATGTAAGCATATTCCGTAATACCAGTAACGGCAGTTTATCTTTTGACGCACATGTTGATTACTATACCGGCGCTAAGAATTTTCAATTGGGTATTGCCGACCTTCGCAATACCGGCTTACCGGATATCATAACACTTGAGCGCGAGATTAACTCGATCGCATTATTAAAGAATAAAGCAAATGATCCTCCAATATTTACGGCTTTTAGTCCAACCTCTGCAGGACAAGGTTATGCAGTAACCATTACAGGCACCAATTTATCTTCGGTAACAAGTGTAAGTTTTGGGGGTGTTCCTGCAACTTCTATCAACATTATTTCATCTACAAGCATTACAGCTATGGTAGGAACCGGCGCTTCGGGTGATATTGTCATCACTAGTCCATCAGGCTCTGTATCAAAACCAGGTTTTACATTTACAAATGCTCCGGCTATTAACTCATTTGTGCCTTTATCTGGTCCGGTAGGACAGGTTGTAAAGATCTCCGGAACAAACTTCAGTCCCGTTGCTGCCAATAATATTGTTTATTTCGGAGCGGTAAAAGCTATTACAACTAACGCCAATGCAACATCGCTGTTTGTTACTGTTCCCCCAGGTACTACCTATCTACCCATATCGGTTACAACGAACGGTTATACGGTTTACTCAAAAAAGCCTTTCAATACCACATTCACCGATGGCGATATTACCCTTGGCACGTTCATAAAAAAGATCAGTCAGTTCGATGGTTACCAGAATTATCTGAGAGATGCAAATATCGCAGACGTTGATGGAGATGGATTACCTGATATTATTGTACAACTTCACGGAACAGTGCTTAGTAATGTTACTTTTTATGACAGTTTTGCTGTTTACCGGAATACTACTGTGAACGGGGCCATTTCATTTGCCAGGCGGGTAAGTTTTAAAACCTCCGGCAGCATGTCTACCAGTATAGCAATTGCAGATTATAACAGTGATGGCAAACTGGATGTTGCAGTCACCAACCAGCGGTTCGTTGGCACTTATGCCGATGTTGATTTTTTCCGTAATACCAGCGTGCCGGGTACGATATCATTTGCTTTACCAGTCGGCATAAGTGCAGGAGATTATCCATGCCAGGTTAGTACGGGTGATCTCGATGGTGATGGTAAACCAGATATTGCTGTGGCAACTGGCGATGCAGGTTTTTATGTGTTTAAGAATGCCAGCAGTGGCTCTGCCATCTCTTTCGTAAACGGGCAGTTTATACCGATCGTGAATGGCAGTGCACTTAGTGTATGCGTATCAGATATAGATGGCGATAACAAACCGGATATACTGGCAACAAATACCAGTTCGAGCATGGTTGCAGTTTTCAGGAATACCAGCAGTATCGGTACCATCAACCTTACAGCAGTGGCGAGCTATGATGCAGGAAGAAAGACAAGTTATGTAACAACCGCCGATCTTGATTCGGATGGCAAAAAAGATATTGTGCTGGCGGCAGGATATTATAGTTTTTATGGAGTTCCACAGGAAGACAGCGCCATCGTACTTGGAAGAAATGTAAGTACACCAGGTAATATTTCTATTGAAACAGCTATCCCCTACCTGGTTCATTATCCAACCAATGTAAGCATCGAAGATCTGGATGGTAATGGCAAACCTGATATTGTTTCAGCAAATAACAATGAATCTTTTACTGTACTTAAAAATACAAGCACTACCGGCAACCTGTCAATGGCTCCAAAGATCGAGTACCTGATCGGGCTACCTGTTGTAGCTACAGGTTGTACAGTTGGCGACCTGGATGCTGATGGCAAGCCTGATATCGTCTTCGCTGATGAATATACAAGTGCCATTGTTGTGTACACCAATCAGAATGCATCGGATGCAGAATTATGTCCCAACGGTAGTAAAACCATCCGGTCAAATATCACCGGTGCTTCTTATCAATGGCAGGTAAATACAGGCGCCGGTTTTACTAATATCATCAATGGTACAAATTATTCAGGCGCAAATACGGTTGCACTTAATTTAATCAGCATACCATCATTATGGTATGGATATAAATACCGTTGTGTTGTAAGTGGAAATTACAGCAAGGCCTTTACAATAAAGTTTGTAAACCGCTGGACAGGAGCGATCAATTCTTCATGGGAAATAGCAGGTAACTGGAGTTGCGGTTCTCTGCCGGATATTAATACAGACGTTGTTGTAAGTACCGGCACAGTAACACTTAATTCGAATACAGGTATCAGATCTTTAAAACTGGATCCTGATGTTGTCTTTACCGTGAACCCGATATACATCCTAACCATTCTGCATTGATGCCAATGCCAGATACTGGATGCCAGATAATTGATATTCTAAAAAATCTATTCAATTAATGATCGTCGGTCATTATGAACCAGCCTGGATCCTTTGTCAAGTATTCAAAAACCCTCATCTGGCATTATACTTGTCATCTATAACTTCCACAAAAAATTACACGATAACTAACCTAATTTTGCCAAATTGGCTACTAAGCAGAAACTATGAATAAAAATCTTTATTTAAATACATCAGAAGACGAAATGGAGTTCATGCCGATTATCCCTTTGAATGATGAAGACGACGACAATGGCGATGCAGATCCTATACCAGACAGTCTACCGATCCTTCCTTTAAGAAATACTGTACTATTCCCCGGTGTAGTGATCCCGATAACAGTAGGCCGTGATAAAAGCATTAAAGCTGTAAGCGACTCGTATAAGTCTGACAAATTGGTAGGTGTAGTGGCGCAAAAAGACAGTAATATTGAAGAACCAACTGTAAGCGACCTGGAAGATATCGGTACAGTTGCCAAAATTGTAAAACTCATTAAAATGCCCGATGGAGGAACAACCATCATAATTCAAGGGCGAAGGCGTTTCAAAATAGAAGAAATAACTACGGAAGATCCTTATTTTAAGGCTAAGATCAAACTACTTGAAGATGAAAACCTATCGGGTGATGCCGATTTTAATGCGATGGTAGGAAGTATCAAGGACCTGGCCGGACAGATCGTGGGCCTATCCCCAAACCTGCCAAGCGAAGCCGCTATCATTTTAAAGAATATTGAGAACCCATCTTTCTTAATACATTTTGTAAGCAGTAATTTAAACAGCGATCTCAAGCAAAAACAACAATTACTGGAGATTAACAACCTTAAAGCTAGGGCTGAATTGCTGATGAACCTCATGCATACTGAGCTTCAGTACGCAGAATTAAAGAACAAGGTTACAACCAAAACCCGTGCGGAGCTTGATAAACAGCAGCGTGAATATTTCCTTCAACAGCAAATGAAAGCCATCAAAGATGAACTAGGTGGCGACAATGTTGCAGAAGTTAAGGAGATGCAGAAGAAAGCCGAAACAAAAAAATGGCCTGCCGCTGCAAAGGATATGTTCAATAAAGGGGTAGAAAAACTGGAACGCATGCATCCTTCCACTCCCGATTATTCGGTTGTTTACAATCACCTCGATCTGTTGCTGGACCTTCCCTGGGAAGAATACACAGCAGATTCTTATGATCTTAAGAAAGCTAAAAAGATACTGGACCATGACCATTATGGCATGAATAAGATCAAGGAACGCATACTTGAATATTTAGCCGTATTGAAATTAAAGGGTGATATGAAAAGCCCGATTCTATGCTTTATCGGCCCTCCGGGAATTGGGAAGACCAGTCTCGGCAAAAGCATTGCCGCCGCCATCAACCGTAAATATGTACGGGTAAGCCTGGGTGGATTGCATGATGAGAGCGAGATACGTGGCCATCGCAAAACTTATATTGGTGCCATGCCCGGAAGGATCATACAATCTATCCGTAAAATAAAATCAAGCAACCCGGTGATGATACTTGATGAGATAGATAAGGTGGGAAGCGATAACCGCGGAGATCCTTCGTCAGCGTTACTGGAAGTTTTAGACCCGGAACAAAACAACAGTTTTTATGATAATTATCTTGAATTGGAATATGACCTGAGCAAAGTGCTTTTCATTGCTACGGCAAACAGCCTTGCAAGTATTCAGCCGGCATTGCGTGACAGGCTGGAGATCATCGACCTCAGTGGTTATGCCATTGAAGAAAAGATCGAGATTGCTAAAACTCACCTATTGCCTAAGCAAAAAGAAATGCATGGACTTACACCGAGCCCTAAAAACGATATTCCCGTTTTTAAGGTAAGCGATTCTATTTTGGAAAAGATAATTACTGATTATACCCGTGAAAGCGGTGTACGGGAACTTGACAGGCAGCTCGCCAGTGTAATGCGGTACCAGGCAAAAGAACTGGTGATAAAAGGAAAACTAAAAGCTAATCTAACCAATGTTGATATTGAAAAAATACTTGGCAGGCCGAAATACAGCAATGAGCTATATAAAATGGCCAATATGCCCGGTGTAGCAGTAGGCCTGGCCTGGACATATGTAGGAGGCGATATCCTTTTCATTGAGGCCCAATTAAGCGATGGCAAGGGTGAGCTTAAACTAACCGGCAACCTCGGCAATGTAATGAAGGAAAGCGCCAGTACTGCATTTACCTGGCTGCAAGCCAATGCAAAGAAAGCTGGTATTGAACCTTCACTTTTCAATAAGAAAAATGCACATATTCATATTCCTGAGGGCGCCGTGCCGAAGGACGGCCCGAGTGCAGGTATTACGATGATGACCTCGCTCGCAAGTGCTTATACCGGCAGAAAGATCAAGCCTTACCTGGCTATGACCGGTGAAATTACGCTACGGGGACAGGTATTGCCTGTGGGCGGTATAAAGGAAAAAGTGCTGGCAGCCAAGCGTTCGGGCATTAAAGAAATCATTATGTGCTGGCTAAATGAAAAAGATGTGGTAGATATTAACCCCCAATTTATCAAAGGAATTAAGTTTCACTACGTGAAAACCATGGTCCAGGTACTGGAACTTGCTTTAACTTAAAATAAATAAACTATTTCCAAACCTTTTTATAAACTCTTACGTATATAAAAGTATTATTTCAACTGATTTTCATGTTGGTTGTTTTAAGGGTTAAAGAGAATTCCCCCTGATTCCTCAGGGGGAATTTATTTTATTGCTGATTCTATAACCCTTAATTTTTCCCCTGTAAAAAATTTAAAACGATATTGTTGAATAACTCCGGATGCTGCTGACATACCCCATGGTTTGAATTTGGGAAAATACAAAGTTGTGCTCCCGGAATTGATTGGAATATTTGCAGGGTATGAGTGGCTTTTATTATATCGTGATCACCTGCCATCACCAGAACCGGGCATTTTATTTTTGCAAGAGCGGCATAAGGTATATTTGGCTCGAGTATCATCATGCGGGTTAAAGTCTTTTCAGTTCTGGAAGCTTTTTTGTCATTTTCAACAAAGTCTTTCATTGAAGCAATATCCGCTCCGCTTACAGCTGTTGAATCAGGAACAACATTTGCTCCTGTAAAAGCAATACGTTTTACTTTACCAGAACATTGCATGGCCATCAAAATGGCGTTGATACCTCCATCGCTCCAACCAAGAACATACACAGAATCAAGTTTCAGGTAATCGACCAATGCACAAAAATCTTTTGCCATCAGATCATAGGAAAGCGAATCGGGATCGCCACCGGATTTTCCCTGCAAACGACTGTCAACAGCAATTACCTGGAAGAACCTTGAAAAGAAAGGTATTTGTTTTTCAAAGGCACTAATGTTACCGCCATTACCGTGCAGCATCAGCAATGGCGTACCTTTTCCGTACACTTCGTAATACAATTTGATACCATGGATCATTGCAAAATGACCGGCAGTTTTATTATTATCGTACGTTGGCTTTTGTGCCATTAATACTGACAGGAAAGAGAAACAAAAAATAAACAGCGTAATAAATTTGTACTTCATGCCTTAAAACTAATTGATTTTACGGAAATAAAAAGGCGATTCAGGCGTTAAAACCGCCGACAGGGTTTACAACTGCTCTTGGGCTTATCAGCCCAGCTTAACAACGTTTTTCGGCATTAAATGATAACTTTATCCAGTCAAAAGTGTTTTATATATTTTGAGACCACGCTATAACATCCTATATGCATCGGCATAGCCATTTTGAAAAATTTCTGTGAACAAGAAAAATGCTAAAGAATATCTCCCATAAAACATATTTCATTGCGTTGTTGCTGGCATCTTTCGTGGTACTTACAAATCTTTCATTCCGGTCACCGTCAGCCGATGCCGATAATACAATTTATACAAAACTTTATAGCAGCAGGATACAAGCATTCAATGAAACAGAACAGGATCTGATAAAACTGATATTGTCATCGGATATAAATAATCAAGATGGAATTCACAGCATTAAAAATAAGATCGCCGAAGCAAGGTTAAAAATGAAAGCCGTTGACTTCTGGTTCCGTTACCTCGATCCTACTGCTTACCACCAGGTAAACGGACCTATACCGGTTGAATGGGAAACAGAAGTGTTCGAAAAATTTGAGAAGCCCTATAGACGAAATGGTGCAGGGCTTGGGCTGGCAGAATTATACCTCGATGAAAAAGGCATTCATAAAGATTCGCTGATCGCGTTGATCAATTCTTCGATAAAGATCACCGATGTTTACCAGGCTGATTCTATTACAAGAAATTTAAACAGCTATCATCATTTTTATTTAGCCAACAGGCTTTATCTATTAAACCTCGCTGCTATTTATACAACGGGCTTTGAATGTCCGAATGCGGGTAATATTATTCCTGAACTTGTTTCTATGATGGAAAGCAGTTGGCAGTTATACACAGCGTATGATCTGAGTTTTCCAAACTACCCTGTAAAGCAACCATACCTGGTTCTATATCAGCAGGCCCTCAACTTTGTAAAAAAGCAACCTGTTGATCCGGTCAAATTCGATCATTATCATTTCGTCAAAGATTATGTGAACCCATTGTTCAGGCTGAACCAGGAAATGATCAGGGAATATAAAGTTTTCTCTAATAATTTTAATGATTTTACCCTGGATGATGCAAGTACATCTATATTCGATAAATCTTTGTACAAGGGGCAAAATGAAAAAGGTATTTTTCTTCCCGTTGATGATACTGCTGCGTTGAACGAAATAAAAGAAATAGGAAAGTTATTGTTCTATGATCCAATTTTATCAGGAAATAATAAACGAAGCTGTGCGTCCTGTCATAAATCAACTGAGTATTTTACAGATACGGCCATTGCTACTTCATTGCAGTTGAATAACCGGCAATCATTGCCACGGAATACGATATCGTTGGTAAATGTTGTGTACAATCACCTGCTGATGCTGGATGGCAAACATACCTCGCTGCTTAACCAGGGTAAGGATGTCGTTACCAATTCAATAGAAATGGGTAGTAATGAAAATGACATTGTAAAAAATGTATTGAGTTGCGACGTATATGAAAAAGCATTTAAGCACTTTGTGAAGTTAACACCGAATTCAAAAAAGATCAGCGTTGATCATATCATTTCTGCTGTTGTTTTGTATTACAGCAGATTCAGTAATTACTATGCCCCCTTTGATGATGCTATGAATAAACAAATGCCTTTGGCTGAAAATGCTGTAAAAGGTTTTAATCTTTTCATGAGCAAAGCGAAATGTGGCACCTGTCATTTTGTTCCACAATTCAATGGCGTGAAACCTCCTTTTATCAGCACAGAATTTGAAGTGCTGGGCGTACCTGCCGATACATCTTTTTCAAGACTCAGTGCCGATTCCGGCCGTGTAAAGGTAAACCCGGCAGCAGAAATGATGAATGCATTCCGCACCGGCACTATCAGGAATGCCGAACATACAAAACCATATATGCACAACGGTGTGTTCAAAACACTGGAAGAAGTGATCAATTTTTATGATGCAGGTGGTGGCGCAGGAAGAGGGCTGAAAATAAAAAATCAAACACTTTCGCAGGATTCATTGAAACTGACTAATATTGAGAAAGAACAACTGCTGGTATTCATGCATTCGTTGAATGAGGACATTCAATTTGATGAACTGCCCGGCAAGTTGCCTGAATCAAAAAACAAAAAACTGAATAACCGTAAAGTTGGCGGAGAATTTTAATTCATGAAACTGAAATATATCATACTGTCATTTGTGCTGGTCATAACTATTGTACAATGCAATACCAGCAAAAAAATAGTCTACAAAATCCCTTCTTATTATACAGGCGAAAGAAAGACCGAGTTGATGACAAACCTGGAAAAAGGCAAACAATTATTTAAGAAATACTGCAGTAACTGTCATGGTATTTTTACAAAAGGAAAAGATAGTGTTCCCAACTTTACCAATACAGAGATTAAGAATTACCTCACCGCCTATCAAACTAATGATGCGAAAAATCATGCGGCGATGAAGAAATTATTGCCGGAAGAAATGTCGATGATACTAACCTTTCTTCAATTAAGAAAAATAGATTCTATTCCTTCACACATGCACTAACGCCAGGCTATATTTTTTAATCCGCTTTGATCAGCTTGGTTCTTCTAATGTTATCGCCCTGTTTCAATTCAAGATAATAAACGCCCTTAGCCAGGTTACCTAGTTTATCTACCTGTATGCTATTAAAGCCAATATTAACCTGGCTGTTGATGATTTTTGCCACCGCTCCTTTTGCATCGACGAGCCTGATGGTTATTTTCCCTGCTTCTGTAAAGACCGCCCCAAATAAGAACTGATTCTTAAACGGATTGGGGGATACAGTAAGATCACTGCCTTCCTTTTTACCGGTGTAAACACGAACAATAAATGAATAAGCAGACTTATCGTCCCTATCGATCATTTTTAAGCGATAATACACATAGCCATCAAGGAAATTATTATCCCTAAATTGATAAGAATTCGTTCCCGCTCCCGGACTTGCATTCACGGTACCAATGCTTTCGAAATTAGCGCCGTCGTAGCTTCTTTGTATGTCGAAATTCCGCAGGTTTATTTCTTCTGATGTTGTCCAGGTTAACAGGTTTATGTTTCCCTGCGCAGCTACTGCAAATGAATTGAGCTTAATAGGTAAGATGATGCACTGCGGGAATATCTTCGCTGAATCTGTTGTAGAAAGTCCATCTGCATCTGTTACAGTAAGTTTCACGAACCAATAATAAGCATCGCCATTACAACCGATCCTTGATATTACTGACGATGTAAGCTTGTTGGTATCTATCGGTTCCACATGTTGATGGTTATTATGGCGCAGGGCCGTTTGCCAAACATATTTAAGCTGACCGGGAGAATGCTCTGCGTCCGTAACAATTGCACTAAGTGTATAAGCCGTATCTGTTCCTACTTTATAAGTTGAATTATTAATAGGGCTCGTAATGGTTATGTTCGGAGGAGTGTTGTTGATTGAAATTATGAGGCTATCAACACCGATCGCATTCACGCTGTCTTTTACAGTAAGCTTAACAACAAATTTCTTTGGGGATGAATTCCCGGAGCTAAAACTATGCGAAGGATTTGCAGTAGTATTCAACGCTGTTCCATCTCCAAAATCCCAGCTGTAGGTAATATGCCCGCCTTCAGGATCATAAGATGTATTTCCTGTAAAATTTACGCTAAGCGGGCCTGCACCGAATTTTTTATCTGAACTCAATTTTGCAATGGGTGCCTGGTTGCCACCATAAGTGATCCGGTAAATATTACCCTCACCAATATCGGTGCAAAACAATGTACCGTCCAGTGGGTTCATGCTCAGGTGTACAATGGAGGTAAATGCAGTTGTTGCAATTTCAAAACTATCGACACTTTGCACCTGGTCGGTAAATTGGATCTTGAAATTCCTTATCCAGTTACTACCGTAATCGGCCACGAAATAGGTATTGTTGTATTGAGGCGGGAAAAGTGTGCCGGTATACCAAACACAACCTGTGGCTGCATTACCCTGGAATGGTTTGCCAATAACACCCGAGCCCGCAGTGCCTATCTGCTTAATAACAAAATTATTTGAAGTAAAAACAGCCACCCTCGTGCTGTCTTCCCTGTGTTTCCAATCGAGTGCTGCCAGGTGATGAAAGAACCTGTTATCATTTACGGAACTGATCGCAACCGCCGGGTTGCATGGGTTGTAAATGGTATGGTTATTATCTGCGGTTGCCTGCTTCAATAAATTATTAAAAGTGAAATACTGTTGTATACATCCGCCCGTTCCGAAAAGTGGGTTAGGCTCATCTAAATTAGCTGTTGTTGCGCCATAATAGCCGGCAGAGGGCGTAAGGCCTTCATAGATCGGCCAGCCAAGATTACTGGCAGGTGCTTTAATAATATTCAGTTCTTCATAAGTATCCAGCCCTACTTCAGAAATGTAAATTTCACCGATATCACCTGTTGCCGGGTTGGCAGAACCTGTGTTGGGCCTTACACACATCCTGAATGGGTTCCTGAGCCCGAAAGCCCATAATCTGGACTGGGCTGACCTTGGCGATGCTGCATTGTAAAAAGGATTACTGCTTACCCCATTTCCATTGGTGGGATCCAAACGCAGTAGTTTACCATTAAAGCTATTCAGCATTTGTGAACGAAAGGCCCCTACATTTTCGTTCGCACGGATAATGCCATCTGTCAGAGCCTGTGCGTAATAAGTTTCTGGCTGACTTCCTGCATCCATGCTTACATAACTGGCTGCGTCGCCGACGGTAGCCAGCAAAGTTCCATCTGAAGCAAATGCCAGTGAACCAACACCATGGGATTCATAAAGTATCGGTATGCCTGTTGTTTTTGATTCACCAAGTAGTATTGTTCTTGATGCAGGCACGACAACCAAATTCGATCCGAGGGTTGTGGTCTGGTAACGGGTGATCCTTCCGATAGTAGCCGATAGATAATTATTTGTGCTGGCATTGTAGGATCCTGTACCAAAATTCAAGAGATAATGCCTGTCAACGACATACATCATGTAAATCAACCCATTTACCTCAAAATTAGGATCCAGTGCAAAACCCAACATCCCATGATCCCTCCAGTTGCCAACTTCAGGAGCAATATCTACAACTGCGGTTGCCTGTTTTACATAAGTTGTGCCGTTCCAATTGCAGACATATACCTGTCCGCCTTTTTGCCAGACAAACATTTTTGTACCAGTACTATTAAACGTTGTGCCTACTGGTTCAACCCAGCCTGAAGCAACGGTACTATAAGAGAATCCTGTTGGTAGTGCCTGAGCGTTTACAAATTCAACCATTACAATAGCACAGACCAGCGATATTAAATTTGTAAAAAAAATTTTACTAAACATTGAGCGTTTTTTATAAATTTCCTGAAGAAGTTTTTCCGTTTGCCAATTCAAACTATACTTAGATCTATTATCAGGTTTTTCACTTCCATAAACGAAAGCCGGAAATTGGCAGGTTTGGTCGTTTAACGTTTTTTTGCAGCAAGGGTTATTAGTCAGGGTAAATTAATAAGCTGCAATATACAAATTCTTTTAAGAGTTTGGAAGAGGTAACACAGTTTTGTCTCCTTCAACCATTGAGCGCTATGTTTAAATGATTGAACGGTGGGTCATCCGGTCAAAAAATTGGAAAAAGCTACAGCATACCTTCCGGAAATTACTGTAAATGCATGCTTGCCAATTGTTTCAGCAAACCGGCTTTTAAATTACATTTTCTTAAATTTATAATATCAACAGGCTTTATTGCTATTTTTCTCATTGTGATTTTGGATATTTTAAAGTTGGCTTAACCAAAAATTAACGTGCTTGATAGTTCATAGAATAATCACCATCTCCGTTGCCGCTTGCCTGTTTATATCTTGTAATAATATTAGGGAAAGCAGTAGCGAAATACAAAAAACAGATTCAGTTCCGTTATCCGCAGCAGTACCTTCAGCGCCAAAAATGGAACCGCCGATATTAAAAGATGAAAGTCTTAACGAAGCCAATTTGATCGTCAAAAAAAAATTAATGGCTTCTTATACAATGGATGCAACTGATTATAGAAATTTTTCAATAAAAAAGATCGATAGTAGTGCAGGGGATGAAAATGGATTTATATACCATATCGTTGATACATTATTTTTAAAGCAAGGATTAATTGTATTATTGATCGGCAGAGAATATATATCGGAGAACATTATTTGGCTTGCTGTATATAATGAGGAACATCAATTGATTGATCGCAAACAGGTTTATTATGATAATGCGGAAGGATTTTTATCTGTTGAAACTACGATTAAGAATAATGAGCTGACGATCAATACAAAAAATGATTTTGATGAAGGAAATAAAAATACAACTGAAAAGTACTGGCTCACTGGTGCAGGCAAAATAATAAAACTGTAACTATTCTAATATCATCCTTATTATTATTTACCCAGGAGTAAAAGCGATTTAACCACCTGCCAGACATGCACAAAAAGCCCGCTATTTTGTAGCGGGCCTTTAAATAATAAGATAGTTGGTACTAAAAGTTTCTAACAGTCATTTCAACTCTCCTGTTCTTAGCACGGCCTGCTGCTGTTTTATTGTCAGCTACAGGTTTTGTTTCGCCGTAACCAGTTGAATTTGTGCGGGCTTCGGCAACGCCTTTACTCACTAAATAATCCTTTACGGCTTTTGCACGATTCTCAGATAAAGTCATATTTTTTGCATCATCACCCTGGGCATCCGTATGACCGTCGATCTGCAATTGCAGCAGGTCATCAGATTTAATAATATTGGCAACCTCATCCAATGATTTGAAAGATTTCGGTAATAATTTGAAACTACCTGTTGCAAAGAATACATTCTTGGCAGCAACATTGATCTTTTCAATAACTTCTTTTGTAATCACAGGACAACCCTGATTACCTGCAGGGCCTGCACGATTCGGGCATTTATCTTCTTCATCATTAACACCATCAGCATCAGTATCAGGAATAGGGCAACCCTGGTAACGTGCATATCCTTTTACAGTCGGGCATTTATCCAGTTCATCATTGATTCCATCACCATCAGTATCCGGTATCGGGCAACCTTTGTATTTTGCAAGGCCTGCAACATCCGGACAAGCATCATCTCCATCAGCAATACCGTCGCCATCTTTATCAGGGCAACCCTGTAGAGCTGCAAGGCCAGGAATATCTGGACATTTATCATCTGCATCCAACACACCATCACCATCACGGTCTAAAACAACTACTGGTGCAACCACAACTTCTACCGGCTTTGGTTGTGGTTTAGTCAACGAAACGGCGATTCCTACACTGTGATAAAAATGATATGCTGCATTTTCTGTAATGGGTATCCTGTATTGTGAATTAGCAAGTAAAAATATATTGTTGAGTATCTTGAATTGCAATCCAACACCTACAGGTGCAAATGCACCATAATAGCCTTTAAACTTTGAAGCCCCAAGGCCCACAGTCACAAACGGGTTAAAAAAGTATTTATCAGATAACAGTTTCAGGTTACCTGTAACAGCAGCTTCCAGCAATAAATGTTGTTGGCCGTCGCTTACTTTATTTGGTACAGGATAATTCAGGAATGATCCCGAAAGTGTTGCAGCTATATCAAATTTATTACTAAGGCCCTTGATATAACTTACTGCCAGCCCTGTATTCATCCTTTTAGACCTGGCGAATTTTTTATCCTTAATTACATTTGAAAGGCCATTTTGGCGTATCTCAGCTGCAGTTTGAAAATCATCGAGAAACAGGTGAAAAGCTAAAGTAGGTGGCTTCTTGTAATCATTTTGACCATAACCGATTGTACAAACAATCAAGGTCATAATGGAAAGAATAAATTTCTTCATAATGGTTGGTTTTGTAAACGTGGCAAAAATAGCTGCTTCAAATGAAAACGTGAAATTATTTACAAACATATTTATTCATACATGTGCATAGAATAATAGGCTGTTTGGCCGTAAACACAGTATGTTTTAAGGAATGTTACCTTCAATATCTATATGAACTGTATTATAAGATACGCAGGTTACTTCTTATATAAAGATTGATCAAGCACCATAATTTTTACACGGGTAAGGCCGCGGCTGATATAACCGAGTTTTTTCGCCCCTGCCCTGGTAAGGTCTATTAATCTCCGCGTTTTTGGGTGAAGCCTGTCATTGGTTTTTACCACGATTATCTTTCCATTCTTTAAATTGGTAACCTGTATCCAGGTTCCGAGGGGTAATACATTGCAGGCTGCGGTTAATTTTTCCTGGCTAAAAATTTCACCACTGGCCGTTTTTCTTCCATGAAATTTATTGGCGTAGAAACTTGCCTGGCCATAAAATATTCTGCTATTCCTGTTTGTTGAATGTTTGCTTTTTTTGGTTGAAGGTTTGCTTTTCTTAGATGATCCCCGCTGCGCAGCAACCGGCGGCACAGCAAGGCTGATCAGTAAAGCAAAAATGATAGCTTTAGCAAGCCGGCATGTGTGGATATTGCCTCTCATTCGTTGGTTTATATGAACACTATTTCAGTGCAAAAAATTTTTCTTTGGCTTTTTTGTCTTCGTCGTAAATATCATCATAGAACTTAATGGTTCCATTAATGCCCTCACATCCAAAGTAACGGATAAATAACGGCATTTTATGCTTTACAACTATCCGGCGCCTTTCTTTGGTAGCTATCCAGTTTGTAATAGAATCTGTATTGTAGCTCAACGTATCTTTTGCATGCACCTGCATACTGTCATTCCTGGCTATATAGAATGCCAGCTTTTCCCAATCCTGCACACGTACGCAGCCATGGCTTAATGCACGCATACTGTTCTTGAAAAGGTAACGCTGGTTTGTATCATGCAGGTAAACGTCAAAGGGATTGCTGAAATTAAATTTGATTATGCCAAGTGCATTGTCATCGCCACTACCCTGTTGGATCTTATACGGTATGCCTTTAGAATATTTTGACCAATTGACTGAATAAGGATCAATCGCATCGCCTTGGTTGTTATATAACCGCAGCCCCTTCCTGGCAAGGTAACCCGGGTTATTTTTTAAGGCTGGCAGCATTTCCTTTTTAATGATACTGGTTGGGACTGTCCATGTTGGAAATAATACGATATCACTGATGGCACTTGTTATTAAAGGCGTGGAGGTTGCCGGTTTACCGCAAATAACTTTGGAAGTAAATGAAACGGTATCTGCATCCCAAACCTGCAGGTAAAACCCTGGAAGGTTCACCAGGATATATTTTTCCGGCATAGAATCCGGCAGTTGTTTATACCTGTCGAGCGTAATAGCGATCCTTTTGTACTTTTCAATATCAGTAATGTTTAGCTGCTTGATGAACGACGCATTGATTTTGCCATCTGCATTTAATTTTTTATGCTGCTGGAATTTCTTTACCAACGAAGCAAGTTGCTGCGAATCTACCGTAGCATCCTTTTCTACAAAAGAAGATTCACTAAGGCGTTTCAATAATTTCTTTACAAATGCGATGGAATCATTTTTATCGGTGGCCTTATATGGATAGGATACATAGGTGTATAGCTTTGTATCCATACTGTCGATAAAACTCTTAATCCCGCTCTTCAACAACCAGTACCTTTTAATAATCGGCTGAGCATGTTTAAAAACAGAATCCAAAGACTCCCCTTTCACCAGCTTATCCATATTCGCTGCAAAAAAAGATTGGAATTTTTCCGGGCTGTTACGCCAATCAAGACTGTCGGGCTGAAGCCGCCCTTGTTTTAGATCTTTCAATATATGCATACAGGCATCCGTAAGAAGCAGATCAGCTTTCGTCCATAATACTGCATCCATCCGCTTCAAAGAATCTGCATCCAATGTTTGTTTTAATGCACTGATCATGTTGAAATGATAATCATCTTTAAACAACCCGTCTTCGACAGCATGATCAAGATAGTTGATCAGGGATGCGGTAACAGGTTTCCATTTTTCCATGCTGCTCCACAAAGCTGTGTGATCATTTGATTCGTAGTATTTGTCAAGCACCTTTAAAAAATCAAGGTGCATACTATCATTTAGCTTTCCAGCATTGTCATTGGCAAATTGTAATTGTTCCTGTATATTTTTCTGAACTACAGCATCAATAGATGCTGGATCTGAAACCAATTGCTGCAACTGGGGTTTCTTATGTTTTTGACTACAGGCGGTCAATAATAAAATAATCAGCAGAGGCAGGTAATAAAGGGAAATTTTGGGATGATGCATACCAGGGTAAATTGCGTATCTTGAAATTAATATTTTTTTTTCAACCGGCGCCAACGATTAATGAAAAGGATATCGAACAGCTTTTATCACAGGTTTGTGTTATTGCAGATCTTTTGCATCATTTTTCTGCACCTACCTGCACAAGATACAGTATTGAATAAATATGGCCTTTGGGTTATTAATTCTGTAGCTGTTTACAAAAAAACAATCGCTGCACATCCGCAAAAGACCATGGTAGCTTTGAGTGTTGAGATGCCTGAAGCAATTGTTGATTTAAAATATGCAGACACAGCTAATTTCATGCATACAAAATTATATCCCACTACTACCACAACTTATCTCCGACTGGCTGCATCAGATGCACTGTTTGCGGTAATGGCTGAATTGACGACAAAACAACTAAACATTAAAATATGGGATGCTTACCGGCCTTATTCGGTTACAGAAAGAATGTGGAAAACTGTGAAAGATGATCGTTATGCTGCCGATCCGAAATTTGGCAGCGGGCATAACCGTGGCATTGCAGTTGATCTCACTATTATTGATCTTAAAAGCGGGCAAGAAATGAATATGGGCACCGGCTTCGATAATTTCTCCGATACAGCCCATCACGGTTTCAAAAACTTACCGCCGGCTGTTTTACAGAACAGGGCATTCCTAAGATCCATCATGGAAAGCCATGGATTTAAAGCATTGGAAACTGAATGGTGGCATTATTATTTACCCGATACAAAAACCTATGAGTTGCGTGACCTGAGCTTTGAGGAATTGTATAAAACACTTTAATTTGAAGATTCAATTCCTATGGATTCGAAATTGCTTTTCATTTTCATATTTACAAATCGATTAATTTCCAAATTGGTAATTTGCAACCATGAATTATTACATCATTGCAGGAGAAGCGAGCGGCGACCTTCATGGGAGTAACCTCATAAAAGAATTACACAGGATCGACAGGAACGCGTCTGTAAGATGCTGGGGCGGCGATAAAATGGAAGCTGCCGGCGCTACACTTGTAAAACATTACCGCGAGCTTGCTTTCATGGGTTTTGTTGAAGTTGTAAAAAACCTGCCTACCATTTTCCGCAACCTTGCTGCCTGCAAAAAAGATATACTCGCTTACAAACCCGATGCATTGATCCTGGTAGACTACCCGGGCTTTAATTTAAGAATTGCCGCATGGGCCAAACAAGAAGGCTTAAAAGTGATCTATTATATTTCGCCACAGGTTTGGGCATGGAAAGAGAACAGGGTGAAAGCCATTAAAAGAGATGTTGACAAGATGCTCGTAATACTTCCTTTTGAAAAAGAATTTTATAAAAAATGGAATTGGGAAGTGGAATATGTGGGGCATCCGTTGGTTGAAGTGATAGAAGAATTTAAAGCTGGAAATTTGAAGTCTGAATCCCGAAGTTTGAGAGATTCTGCTGAAATCCTTCCGATTGTTGCTTTGCTACCGGGTAGCCGCAAGCAGGAGATATTGATCAAACTGCCGATCATGCTGGAAGTTGCGAAACAATTTCCCCGTTACAGTTTTGTTGTGGCAAAAGCACCGGGATTGCCATCAGCGTTTTATGATGAATTATTAAAGCCATATCAAAATGTAAGTTCAGTTGTTGACAACACCTATGAATTATTGAACACAGCTTCGGCGGCCTTGGTAACAAGCGGCACTGCCACATTGGAAACAGCGTTGTTTGCAGTTCCCGAAATCATTTGTTATAAGGGAAGCAATGTTTCTTACCAGATTGCTAAACGGCTGATCAAAATAAAATATATTGGACTGGTAAACCTTATCATGGACAAAGAGGTAGTTAAGGAATTGATACAGGATGACCTAACTGTAGAAAAGATCTCTATTGAATTAAAGCAGTTACTGGAAGATCCTGCAAGGAAAGAAGCATTGAGAAAAGATTATGCTAACCTTAAAGAAATATTAAGCCAGGGTGGACATGCGTCTGAAAATGCAGCGTCAAGCATTTACCAGTTTATTACGAGAACTGTTTAACGCAACAACAATTTTACAACTATGATGACCATGGCAAGCAGGAAAAGGATGATAGATAGCCTGTTGATACCATGCATGTATTTCATCCATTGAGTGGGTTGGTCATTGGGATCTCTTTTTTTAATGTATAAATATTCAGCTACTTGTTTTAATACACCCATCGCTTTAAATTTTATCCGAAATTATATCTTCTCTTTCTAAACAAAAAGCCTTGTTAAAGGTTTAACCATTATAAAACCGCTATTCTTCATCTTTCGTAATTTTAGAAAATATTTATATGAAACAATTATTCGCTGCAATTATGATCTTTTCATTCGGTTTTGGCTGCAAAGCTCAAACAAATAAAAAACCGGCCTCGGCAAAAACTTACGAAATAACGAAAACTGATGCCGAATGGCGCAAACAGTTAACGGCAATCCAGTTTGATGTAACAAGAAAAAAAGGAACTGAACAGGCTTATACCGGTATCTATTGGGATAATCATAAAGCGGGTGTATATAGTTGCATCTGCTGTGGACTGCCCTTGTTCAGTTCTGCGACAAAATTTGAGAGTGGTACAGGCTGGCCTAGTTTCTGGCAACCCATCAATGCTAAAAATGTAGAAGAAGTGCAAGACAATACTTACGGCATGTCCCGGACAGAAGTGAATTGCCGCCGCTGCGGTGCCCACCTTGGCCATGTATTTGACGACGGCCCGAAGCCTACGGGATTAAGGTATTGTATGAATTCAGCATCACTCTCTTTCCTAAAAAATTAATCTGCTGTTGGTTGATGTAATTGTGCCTTAAATTCGTGTTACCAAATCATAAAACAACTACTTTGTCAAACACAAGTTGTGATTCAACATTATTACTTATCCGAGGCTTTGATATATTCGAACATATTACGGATGAAGAATATAAAGAACTCAACCTTGTTCATAATTTTTTAGAAGCAAAAAAAGGCGAATACATTTATTTCCCATCACAAAATCATCGCAAATTATATTTCACAAAAAAAGGATTTATCAAGATCGGCTATATTGATGAGGCCGGCAATGAATGTATTAAAGAGATCATACAGCGGGGCGAAGTATTCGGACAGATAACCCTCGAAAAAAATAACCTGCTGGATGAATTTGCCCAGGCTTACAAAAGCGAGGTTAGTCTTTGTGCATTTAATATAGATGACTTTATGCTGTTGTTACAAAAGAAACCAGACATGGCACTAGCATTTAGTATTCACCTTGGCAAAAAAGTCCGCAAGGTTGAAACGCGGCTACTGAACCTGCTTAATAAAAGTGTACACAGCCGACTGGTGAATCTCCTGATACAACTCATACAGGAAAATGACGTAAAAGAAAACAGCACATCAATCGAGCGCTTTCTCACACACGATGATATGGCAAAACTCATCGGTTCTTCCCGGCAAACCGTTACTACTACCCTTTCACAATTGGAAGTACAGGAACTGGTAAACATCACAAAATCACATTTCAATATCCCCGATATTAATTTACTCAAAAAAGCTGCTTTGTCGGGTAGCTGACCAATTGGTAATATCTTCTTTTCTACTTTTATACCGTGATCGCAAACTGAGGTTACTCAGTAAATTAAAATTCTCATATATGAAAACAACCCTTTTAGCATTCATTATTGTATGCTCCGGCATTACGATGGTTACATCCTGTAAAAAAGCATCCACAACATTCATTAATGAAACCCTGACAGAAGACACAGCTGCTGTGTTGAAATATTCCGGTGATTTTATTTCCGGACCATACGGAACTGTTACTGGTAAAGCTAAAGTTTATTTAAAACAGGGAAATTATACAGTTGCGTTGGAAGATTTTACCAGCAGCAACGGACCAGATCTGAAAGTATATATTTCAAAAGAACAATATCCGGTAAACTTCATAAAACTAAGTAACCTGCGATCTGTCAATGGTAACCAGTTGTATGAGGTACCGGGCAGCACTGATTTTAGTGTTTACAAATTTGTATTGATACATTGTGAACAATACAATCATTTATTCGGTAGTGCAGAATTAAGGTAAAAAGCTTATTGGAATGATGTAGATAATAAGTAATTTGTAGGAAATGAAAAAAATCGTAAAAAAACATCCTCTTGCCATTCGGTGGTTACACTGGATAAATTTTCCTATAATCACGATCATGATCTGGAGCGGGCTGCTCATCTACTGGGCGAATGATGTTTATAAATTAGGTTGGGGTGATAAGACCATTCTGAAATTTTTTCCCGACTCTTTCAACAAGGCACTTCATATTCCTTTCAGGTTGGCGGAAGGCATGAGTTTACATTTTGTTTTCATGTGGCTTTTTGCGATCAATGGTATAATCTATTTTTTCTACTTGCTTTTTTCGAAAGAATGGAAATTGATTTTTCCTTCTAAGCGTTCCTTAAAAGAAGCATGGTTCGTTGTATTGCACGATCTGCATATCAGGAAAGGCTTACCTGTTCAGAAAAAATACAATGCAGCGCAACGCATTGCTTATTCAGGCGTTATCATCATGGGATTTGGCATGTTGCTCACCGGGCTGGCCATTTATAAGCCTGCACAACTTTATTGGCTTTGTGCAATGCTTGGTGGGTATGAATGGGCAAGGGCCGAACATTTCACCATCACTATTTTATTTGTTCTGTTTTTTTTAGTGCATGTTATACAAGTGATACTGGCCGGCTGGAATAATTTCCGTGGAATGGTTGCAGGATTTGAAGTTGAATCTATTAAAGATGAGCCAACAGAAACAGTTATTGCAACGCCCGTACCAACAGATCCTTCTTCAAAAAATTAATTGAAAACATGAATAACAGGGAAGAAATTGTCACAGAAAAACAAGTGAGGAATAAAACTCTTCTTGCGTTTTTATTTTTCATTTTTTTCATTATTGCGGTAATACTTGGATGGCAATGGCTGCACAGGCAACCTGACGAACAGGGCGCATTAAAACCCTTAAGAAAAGTATTGGATGCGAATGAAGTGGTTTTCTCTAATTTCTTCAGCAACAATCGTCTTGTAAAAACTTATCCCGAAAATATGGCAGTGGCTCGTGTAAGGGTGAATGGCGATGCAGGTTTGAACACAGACTTTGATCCTGCCAACTGGAGACTAAGACTAATAAAAGCACCGGGCGATACCCAATACATCAGCATAGAAGAAATAAAAGCGTTACCAAAAACATCCATCATTTTCGACTTCAAATGCATTGAAGGATGGAGCCAGGTTACACATTGGGCTGGCGTAAAATTCAGTGACTTTGTAAAAAGATATAAACTTAATGAACAGGCCCAATTACAATTCACCGGATTGTATACGCCCGATGAAGAATATTATGTTGGCATCGACAACAAAAGTATGATGCACCCACAAACATTGCTTTGTTATGAAATGAACGGAGCCCCGCTCCCGCTCAACCAGGGTGCTCCATTGAGATTGATCATACCCGTAAAGTATGGCATCAAACACCTGAAACGCATTGGCACCATCTTCTTCAGTGATAAGCGCCCGCCGGATTATTGGTATGAGCGGGGTTATGATTATTATAGCGGGCTGTGATCAGAGCGCATTTTAACGATCTTAACCAGATTGCCATTGTTAGTATAGTTGATTAAGCCAGCACGATATCAATTCACGATTACGGCCTATCTTTACCGGGTTGATAAATTTTGCTATATATGACCAGGGAAGAAAAATTCATGCTTGAGGCGATCGCATTATCACAAAAAGGAATTGACAGTAATCATGGCGGCCCGTTTGGTTGCGTGATCGTTAAAGGCGATACAATCGTTGGCAGAGGGAATAACAAGGTTACTTCTACCAATGATCCCACTGCACATGCTGAAGTAGTTGCTATCAGGGATGCATGTAAAAACCTCCGTACGTTTCAACTGGAGGATTGTGAGGTTTATACAAGTTGCGAACCTTGCCCCATGTGCCTGGGCGCTATTTACTGGGCAAGGCCGAAAATAATTTACTTCGCTAACAACAGGCAGGATGCTGCTGATATAGGTTTTGATGATTCTATGATCTATGATGAAATGGCTTCCGATATCAGCTCACGAAGAATTCCAATCATATCTTTAGGCAGAAAGGCGGCATTAAAAGTTTTTCATGAATGGAAAAACAAAGAAGATAAAACGGATTACTGATCCTTATTTTTTACTGAGATAATTTCAGCAGCAATACTTACTGCAATTTCGCGGCTTGATTGACTTTTTACCTGCACGCCGATGGGTGCATGAACTTTTTGTAAAAGACTTTCGTCCATATTTTCTTTGCGATAATCAATGATCATTTTTTTAATCTTATTTTTACTTCCAAGCAAACCAATATATTTGAATTGTTTATTCAATAATGCTCTTAAGGCAGCATCGTCTGTGCGATAACCAAAAGTCATGATAACCACATACACATTTTCACCGCTCTCTATTAAGGATTCAAGTTCAGCATAGGAATTCAATATTATTTTTTCATGAGCAAAATCATTTTGCTGCATGGTATTTAATCCTTCTCTTTCATCATACACATAAATGTAAAAATCCATTTCCCGCATGATCTTTGATAAAGCCAATGCACAATGCCCGCCACCAATAATATGAAGCTTATTTTTATAACCGGTCTTTTCAATAAATAAAAAATTATTTGCCTTTTGTTCGAAATGAAAATTTTGCCGGGGAATGCTTTCTGAAAACATTATTCCCGCGGGACTTAATTGAAGTGAACCATTTTTATTTTCCTGTAAACTATTTATCAATGTATTAATATACCTGGCATCTTCTTCCCTGACATGATACAGAAAAATTGTTTGCTCCCCGGAACAAATCATGCCGCTTTGGTTCTTTGCCGCAGACTTATCATGAATTTGTTTGTAAACGGCATTTGAATTATTTGATTCAGTCAATTTTGCCAGCGCCATTTCTACGAACTTATGTTCCATGATTCCACCACCGATCGTTCCGCAAAAATTTCCGTCAGCAGCTATAGCCATATTAAATCCCTGCCTGCCGGGCGAACTACCCTTGCTTTCCAGTACATACAATAATATTACATTGATAGATGCAACTAGTTTTGTATATATGAATTGCCAAACATCCATTTTAATGGCTAAAGCTGTTTGCTTATTTTTTAATCCACAGACTTCAACCTGTGGCAATTGAAAAATTATTTCTTCCTATTCTCCAAAATCTTTTTAAAAGACCTTCCTCTTATTTCCTCCAATGTCAATCCGGTTACCAACACCTCTTCTTCAGTGATCGCACCGCTGTTCAAAGCCCTTAAAAAATAATTCAAGAGGCCTTGCCCTGTTGCCGCATCGTCAAATACATCACCGATCAACGTTGCTCTGGCAGCTTTGTCAACAAATGTTTTCAAGCGTTCCACTGCATCATCATAGCTTTCTAAAAAGAAGGCGAATACCGCTGTGTAACGCATAGGAAATTGTGCAGGGTTCAGATCCCATCCCTGGTAAAAGCCATTCCACAAAGAGTGGCGTATATGCTCATAACCTTTCTTCCATGCACGGTGAACCGTATCCCGGTTTTCTTTCAATTGTTCTTCCGACATTTCTTCTCCACGATGCGGACCGATCGGCATTGTATTGGTAGCTCCATCAGACAACCATATTCCTGTGTGTGCCAATGCAACTTTTGTCATGTGGTGCGCAAAATCACAAACCGGATGATCCATTTCCTGGTATTTCGCTGTGATGCTGCAAGAAGCGGTATAATCATACGTACCGAAATGTGTTGCGATGCACCTGCCATCACCCGCTTTGATGAACCGGTACAACGGATTCTTTCCATCCACATCCATAACGGCCTGTGTGGTTTCAACCATCATTTCCATTTTCAATGTTCCGTGTTCCAATTCTAGTTCATCTTCAAGTATTTCGAAGAAACTAACCAATGTGCTTACCTGCTCCGGGATTGTAACTTTGGGAAGCATTACTACAAAATTATCAGGTAGCAAACCGTTGGTTTCATTCACCAATGTTGTTACAAATATTTCCAGTGTACGCAAACCCCTTTCTTTCATTTCTTCTGTAAAAGGTTTTATGCGGATACCAATGAATGGTGGTAATGCATTTGCTTTCATTCCTTTAGCAACTTCTTTTGCTGCATCTACAGCAGTAGCATCTTCTTCTTCATTGCTGCGGTTGCCATAACCATCTTCAAAATCAATCCTGAAATCTTCGATGGCTTCTGTTTGTAATTTCTTAATTACTTTATGATAAACTTCATAAGCCAACCTTGCAGGATGTTTTTTTCTTTCACTGGCAGGAAGGGCTTCATAATGTAATAGTATATCTTTTGATGAGGCTGAATGATCCAGTTGATCAATACCAACTAATGCGAATATTTTCCCGAAGCTGATAAAATCAGGTGCATAGGTATTGAATGTTTCCAGTGCACGTTCACCCAATGTTTCGGCAGCATTGTATTTAAAAAGATTGGCGCCGCCGTACACTGTATGTACAGCCTGCCTTTCAGGCCTGTCGCCGGGATAAATTTTTTGAAAAGCCGTGTTGGCTTTCTTTAATTTCGAAAAAAGTTCTTTTCTTTTCTTGGAAGGAATCGTTTGTTTCATCAGTTATTTTTTTATGTTATCAGCATATTTTTTTTCATGGCAGCTTCGTTGCGTCGCACACTGGAACAGCATAGCTTTATCAACTTTTATTTCACCTAAATTAGAACTTAGTCCGAAATAAATTAGCTCCCTCTATAGGTTGAATATCCAAATGGATTTATCAACAACGGCACGTGGTAATGCTCCTCATCAAAAACCGTAAAATCAATTTCAACCACTGGATAGAATCCTTTTATATTATTTACTTTAAAATAATTACCTGTTTCAAAAGCCATTTTATAATTACCAGGAGATATATTTTTATTGGGGGGCAACAGGTCACCAATACGTCCGTCTGCATTTGTTACGCCCTGTGCCATCGTTTGCCAGGAATTATTTATCAAATGTTTCAACCGAATCGTAATATCCCTTCCTGGCTTTCCAATTGAGGTATCCAATACGTGTGTAGTTAACTGGCTTACGGTAAGTTTCCAATTCCCTTCATCCAGTAATTTTTGAAAGCGGATGATACTGATCTTATGTTGTTCGCCCATTGCAATATTCAACTCTTCATCCCTGCTATTGCTGATCCTGTCATTTAACAGCCGAAGCATTTCTGCCGCTGATTTACCCGTAGCACATACTATAAATATAAACCCAAACTTTGCTTCATAGTCAGTATTTGCTTTTGCAAGCGCCTCAATAATTGTTGCAGATGCAGTGCCAACAGCCGCCTGCTCCTTTCCTGCAAATTTCTCTGTTAAGCTTTTTACATCCCCGATCTTTGGATGATGTGTAAATGCCTCCAGCCAGTCGGTTTCATTGCATTCATTATACCATACATCGGTAGCTACTGACACAAGTGTATCCTCGTCTTTAAATGGAAAATGCTTCATCACTAAAGATGACCAATTTGCAGAACCACAACAGGCGAATAAATATTCAGTCGCCTCATTTACAGTTAGTTTATTAAAACCAGTAATTGTCATTATAAAAATTTAATTTACGCTGCTGCTTTCAATTCTCAATTATTAATTATTTCAACTTTCCCCCCTGCTCTATCCAACACCTGATCAAATCTCTTTCTTTCTGTGTAATATTTGTTTTATTATTCTGAGGCATTGTTTTCGTTACAACAACGCGTTGCATAATCTTATCCTTCAGCTTTACAATATCAGCCGGTGTATCATACATAATACCGTTTGGCGCTGCTGTATAAACATCGTCTGTCGGTTTTGCCGAATGGCAGCTAACGCACCGGTTTTGAATAATGGCATTGACTTCTGTAAAACTTACATCCGATTTACAGGCACCTGGTTTTTCAGGTGCAGTCATAAATGCAGCACCCAATAAAATCAAAACGGAAACAGGCATTACCCAAACTGATAGCTGTCCTTTTTCTTTTAAATTGAGATAATGCTTTACGCCTGCAGCGCCCAATGATATTACTGACAATACCAGCCATGAATGATCATTGCCGAATGTGCTTGGAAAATGGTTGCTGATCATTACAAATAAGACCGGCAGTGTAAAATAATTATTATGCAGAGAACGCAACCCTGCGTTTTTTCCCAATTGCGGATCAAGGGGCTTGCCTTCCCGGGCAGCTTTTACCATTGCTTTTTGAGAAGGAATGATCACGAAGAAAACGTTTGCTACCATGATGCTGCCGAGCATGGCGCCAAAATGTATATAGGCTGCACGACTGTTAAAGACATGCGCATAAAAATAAGCAAACCCAACCGCAATAATAAATCCCACAATCGTAAGCCAAATTCCTCTTTTGATCAAAGGCGATTTGCAAAGCAGGTGATAAATAATATAGGCAACAATAAAAGAGCCAACACCAATTCCAATGCCCTGCAGTTGTGAAATATCCAGTACATTTTTATCAATGAGCATAGCTGCTGCATTAAAATAATAGACAACAAATAGTAAACAGAAACCTGATAGCCAGGTAAAATAAGCTTCATACTTGAACCAATGCAAATGCTTTGGTATCTTTTGCGGAGCTACTTTATATTTTTCCAAATAATAAAATCCGCCTCCATGCACTGCCCATAAATTCCCGGCAAGTTCGTCTCTCACATCTTTGGTACGGTTTAGCGCATTCTCTAAAAAAACAAAATAAAAAGATGCACCGATCCAGGCGATACCAAATGTAATATGCATGAGCCGCACCACAATATTCATCCATTCCATCAAATGCCCTTCCCATATTGTTCCCCTCAGCATGAGATAAAGTACAATAACCATTGATACAGAAACCAACACAATGGCAGTATATATAAAAGTTTGAGAAACAGAAGCTCCTGCTTTACTTTTTTCGGCGGAATCATCACCTGCTTCGTCCGCTTCATCAAAATCTTTGTGAACGGTACGCAGGAAATAAGTCATGACAACAAGCATGATCAAAATAGCAGCTAAAACAACTAATAATATTACAGGCAGCATAGTTTATTTCTTTATTTTTCCGAATAGCCTTAACCGGCTGATACCGCCATCAGGAAAAATGTTTAACCGCACGTGAGAATAGGTCAACTTATTTTGTAACTCTTTTACAAATTCATGTTCTTTATCTGCACTTAACTTTTGTGCAGGTAAAATTGTTTGCCAATCCATTTCATTTTGCAGCACGGTATTGTCATCATAACTCATACAGCCATCAATGGAACATGTGTCGGGATAATTTCCTTTAAAATGACAGGTATCAACAATTATCTTTTCGATATTACCTGGTGTAGCCAATTTCAAGACCACCCAATCCCTGTTCCCAGTTGTGCGGTTGCGTTTTGTTTCCCAGCCATCACCCATATTAATTCCACGGCCAGGCATGATAAGATTTCCCATAGCACTAAAAAACATATCATTACATGCGATCGCTTTGCCACCATTGATCGCGGCAGCAAGATCGATCGTTTCATCTTCATCAATAATATGCCAGTTCTTAAAAACTTCGCCGTACACACGTAACCTCGCCACGCCACCATCAGGATAAATATGTAACCGAAGATGTGTAAATATTTCTTCGCTGTTGCATTCGTAAAAATTCTGGCTGCCTGCATCTAGCGCTGATTTTGTTAATACTTCATCCCATTCTACATCAGTATCCCAATCTTTAACCGGGGCGGCATCCGTTAAATAAACAGCTTCAATGGATGCATGTGGCGGATGATTGCCAAGGAAGAAATTAGTATCAATATCAAAGCCTGCTATTTTTCCCGGTGTTGCCAGTTGTATAATGGCCCAATCATGACCGGGTGTACGTTTGCGACGGCTTTCCCAGCCATCCATCCATTTACCACGGTCGGTATATTTATCTGTTATAAAAATCCCTCTGCCCGGTTTGATAAGATTTTCTTTCTCCGCAAAAAAATCATCTGTTGAATACAATACTTTCCCTCCCAGCCGCTCTGCAGCAAGGTCAGTTAATTGTGTAAATGAAGGAGATTCTTTGATGATCTCTGTTACTTTCTGAAAAGCCATTTCACTGAATTTTTTCTTCGCCACATTCCTTTTCAAAGGAAAGATGACTCGTTATAAAATATGCTGAGTACTTATCTAAAAATCTGACTCAACTAATTATTTGCTTTTTATTTAAAACCATTTTTCCATTTCTTATATCCTTATTCATTATTTTTTTGTCTTTGTAAACGGTTACTCCATTTACAATGGTTTGCAGCACTGTTCCAAAAAGTTCTTCGCCAATATAGGGACTTATTTTATGCCTGTGTAAAATATCTTGTTCTCTTACTTCTTCAGCTTTTTCGGGGTTCCATATCACAATATCAGCATCGGACCCAATTTTTAAACTTCCTTTTCGATCATCAATCTTTAAAAATAAAGCAGGCTTCTCAGTAAGCAAGGGAATGAATTTCTCTAATGACAGCTCGTCTTTTAAGGAAGTCCAGCTTGCGGATAGTAAAAATTGTAAACCGGCAATTCCACCCCATGCTTTTTTCAGATCACCTGTTTCAATTTCTTTAATTTCCGGCGGTGCAGGAGAATGATCTGTTGTTATAAAATCAAGTGTACCATTTGCAAATGCCCTTTTCAACTTATTATTGTTTTCTTTTTCACGGATAGGTGGCGCACATTTATACAGGCAATTGCTATCGGGAATATTTTCCGCATTGAAATAAATATAATGCGCACAGGTTTCTGCAGTAAGCGGCAACCCGGCCTTTTTTGCTTTTGTAATACTTTCCAGCGCTTCGCAGGACGCTACGTGGACAATATGACTTTGACAATTGTGTTTGCGACAAAGTTTTATCATCAGGTCAACGGCATCATTCTCCCATTTTTTCGGGCGACTTGCCAAATAATGCTGATAGCTTGTTGAATGAGTTGAAAATTCATTTTCAATTTCATTATCATATAACTCGCAGTGCGCAAGAAGCGGAACATGATAAGGGGCAATAATTGGCATTGCTTCGTCTATTTCCTTTTCACCTACATTCGGAAATTCATCAATACCTGAATGTACCAGAAAGCATTTGATACCAAGAACACCGGCTTCAATCATTGGAGCAAGATCATTTATATTACCGGGGATCAATCCACCATAAAAGCCAACATTTACATGAAGTTTATTTTTTGCGGCTTCCAGTTTTTCATTAAAGGCGCTTAATGTAGTGGTAACCGGACTTGCATTCAAAGGCATATCAACGATCGTTGTTGTTCCTCCTGCAGCAGCGGCTTGTGTTGCCGTTTCAAATCCTTCCCATTCTGTTCTTCCTGGCTCGTTGATATGTACATGCACATCAATTACGCCGGGCATTAAAATATGATCGCCAACATCTTCTGCATTTACTATTTTATGCTTATGAATTGCTGTAATGATACCGTTTTCAAAACAAATTGTTGCCGGCTGAAGTTTTCCTTCAACCCAGCAACGATCACTGTATATTTTTTTTAGTTCACTCAAAATATAAATGTATTTGTAAAATAGTATTACTGCTGTTGAACGGAGCGTCGCCTCCGAAGTCTAATCAGGGATATGCTGTTTGTCAACAACATTATGAACAACAGATCCATTTTCTTTATTACCATACAACCCCATTAAGACTTTCTCGGGTGTTATTGGAGCAGAAAAAGCAATATTGCTGTTTGGATTAAATGTCTTCACCGCATTGCGCAATGCAAAATATGCACCGATACCATACATCAGGGGAGGCTCTCCTACTGCTTTTGATCTGAAGATAGCAAAATTATCATTTGTTGTTTCCAAAAAATGTATATCAAGTTCTTTCGGCACGGAATATATATCGGGTACTTTATACGTTGACAATGCATTGCTTCGTAACCTTCCTTTATCGTCATAAACAATTTCTTCCATCGTCATCCAGCCAATACCTTGTACGAGTCCGCCTTCTATTTGTCCGCGATCGATCAAGGGATTCATCGTTGTGCCAAAATCGTGCACCAACTTCACAGCATCGATCTTATAAATTCCACGGATACAATCTACGGTTACTGTTGTAACAGCAGTACCATAAACATGATAAGCAAATGGATGGCCTTTTTCTATCGTGTTATCAAAATGAATACCTGGTGTAGCATAATGCCCGTGTTCACTAAGATTGACCCTTTTTAAATAACTGGCTATTACCAATTCATTCCAAGATAGCTGCACTGGCTGGTTGTTTACATGAACGATCTCATTTCTTATTTCAATATCCCCGGCGTCGCATTTTAATATTTCCGCAGCTGACTCTTTCAATCTCTTCAATAGTTCTTCACAGGCAATTTGCACTGCTTTTCCATTCAGATCAGCGGTAGCACTGGCTGCAGAAGGCGATGTATTTGCAATACGATAAGTATTGGTAGAGTTAATTTTTATTTTAACAGCATCAATTGAAAATATCGTTGCGGCAACCTGTAGCATTTTTGTATTTACACCCTGCCCCATTTCAACTGCACCTGTACTCACGTTAATACTCCCATCCATATATATATGTACAAGTGCTCGTGCCTGGTTCATGAGGATCTTTGTAAAAGAGATACCAAAGCAGATCGGCATAAATGAAATACCTTTTTTATACAGGCTGTTGGAAGCATTGAAAAGTTCTATATCATTTTTTATTTGCTGTACTTCATACAAACTAATAGCCTTGTTCCAACACTCGTTTGCTTCGCTTACTGCTTTTTGACCGTAAGGAAATTCATCTCCGCTCCTTAATAAATTCTTTTGCTGTATCTCTGTTGCCGGGATACCCAATGCTTCAGCGGCCTTTGCTATGGCTGATTCTATCACAAACATTCCCTGCGGACCGCCAAAGCCTCTAAAAGCCGTATTGGGTGGAAGATTCGTTCTGCAACTGTAAGCCGTAGCTGTTACATTGGGAATATAATAACTATTTGTGCAGTGAAACAATGTACGTTCTAATACCGCAGGTGAAAGATCTGCAGCGGCACCTGCATTTTGATAAAAAGTTGCTTCGTAGGCAATGATCTTCAGATCTGCATCAAGGCCAATTTTAAAATCAGAACTATACGGATTTCTTTTACCTGTCATGCGCATATCTTCCATGCGATGCAAGCTATACTTTACAGGTTTTTTCAAATGCCAGGTAGCCAATGCACAAAAGATAGCCCATGATGTTGCCTGGTCCTCTTTGCCGCCAAATCCACCGCCCAAACGGGTTGTGTCAACTTCTATTCGATGCATCGGAATTCCCAATACATCTGCAGTATGTCGCTGTACAGCCGTAGGGCCTTGTGTTGATGAATAAATTCTGACCGCACTATGCTCAGCAGGCATCGCATAGGCACCCTGCGTTTCAATGTATAAATGTTCCTGCCCGTTTGTTTCTGCAATGCCTTCGAAAATATGTATACAATCTTTAAATGCAGCTGTACTGTTTCCTAATTTAAAAGTTCGTGGAGGAACGATGAGTGAACCATTTTTTTGTGCAACCCGTGGGTCTGTAACGACTGGTTTCTTTTCAATTTCTATTTTTATTTTTTTAACTGCAGCTGCCGCGATCTCTGTTGAAACAGCAACAACCAATGCTACCGGCATACCGTTGAAATGAACTTCATCTTCTGCAAGTAATGGCTCATCGGGCACAATACCACCGATCTGGTTCTTACCAGGAATGTCTTTATAAGTAAATATTCTTACCACACCTTCTATGGATGCAGCTTCACTGAGATCAAGATATATTATCTTTCCATGCGCCACAGGTGAACCAAACACTGCAGCGAATAATGTTCCCTGGACCATAGGGATATCATCGAGGTAAATGGATTCGCCTCTTGTATGTGTAAAGCTGTCGATGTTTCTGATGGACATGATTTATTTTTTACCTCACCTCAACCCTTTCCGAAACAGGGTGGGATGATCGATGGCATATTTACATTACCTGTTCTAACGGTAATGCAGGAAATAATTTTATAAAATGTGCTTTGATCAATTGTGAAAGCAACAGGCGTTTGTAGGATTGACTACCTCTTGCATCACTGATCGGTTTTATTTCAAGTTGTGCTTTTTCAATAAGATCACTGATCAGTTTTCCGGAAACCCGTTTACCAATAAGCCATTCACTGCAATGAAAAAGATAAGCAGGAACCGGACCAACACCTCCTGCCGATAATCCCGCTGAAATGATTTTATCATCCTGCATCCTCAAACAAATAGCAGTATTCACACTCGCTATATCCAGGTAAGTTCGTTTACAAACCTTTTCAAAATTAAAAAGATCATTTGCTTCCGGTAGATCAAAGAATATCTTTTCAATGAATTCTTCCGCTGTTTTATCCAATGTTTTATATCCCTTGTAAAGTTGTTTCAGTTTTATTTTCCTGCTGGTATTTCCATTGCCTAATTGCAAACCTGCATCCAGCGCAAGAAAGAATATAGTAAGGTCACCGATCGGTGATGCGTTGATGAAATTACCTGCCACTGTTGCCATATTTCTTATCTGCGTGGATGAAACCAATTTAATATATTCATCCAGCCCTGAAAAATGATCCTGAAATATTTTCGATTCTGAAATATCGGTAACAGTAGTTGAAGCTCCAATCTCACAGGTCTTACCATTCTGAAATATCCCCTTTAGCAATTGCTTATCATATAAAAAATTTACCTGCTCTTCAACAATGGTATCGTGTTGCTGTACATAAAGATCCGTACCACCACCAAGGTATTTTACATTTGAAATAGTGGGATGCTGCCCGTTTTCCGACAGCTGCATTTTTTGGAGTCTTGCTTTTATGGCCAAAAAGTATGCAGGAATTATTTTATGTTCAACAGCAAATTGCAAGCTATCAGAACCATTTCTTAATTGCATTTTTTCATTGATGAGCGCAGCTGCTCTTTCAATGGATTTATAACCGGTGCACCGGCAAATATTTCCATTCATGGCATCTATCGCCTTGTTATACGTAGGTGCTGCATCGCTGATACAAAACCCGGCCAGAGAAACCACAAAACCCGGTGTGCAAAATCCGCATTGTGTGGCTCCTTCGGCTGCGAATGCCTGTTGTACGGCATTCAGCTCTTCAAGATTAATACCCTCAATACTAACGATATGTTTTCCCTGTGCATTGGCGATCGGCATCAGGCAACTGGTGGCGCTGGAATAAATGAGCTGGTTATTTTTCATTTCACCGATCAAAATTGTACAGGCACCACAATCACCTTCGCGGCACCCTATCTTTGTACCGGTAAGTTGTTGCCGGTAGCGGATAAAATCGAGCATAGTTAAACCAGGCAACAAATCCGTTTTTATTTCGGTTTGATTTAATATAAATTGTAGCAAGCCCAATATTTTATTGAGCGATAAAGTTAAGATAATTGAATAAATGAATCAGCATAACAATACAGTATCTAATAAACAGGTTTATTATCGCTTAATTGCACTTTGGGTGATTTGCGAAGCCTTTGCGGGAGGCATTATGCATGGTATTAATCTCCCGTTTTCGGGTCTTGTTGTAAGTAGCCTCGCTGTTACCTGCATTATATTGCTCGTATATTATGAACAATCGCGTGCTGCTATTATTAAAGCCACAGTCATCGTTGCTATATTCAAATTAATGTTGAGCCCACACAGTCCGCCGACAGCCTATATCGCCGTTTTCTTCCAGGGACTGTTGGGACAATTGTTATCCGGCAACCGAAACTATTTTAAGGCAGGAGCCATCATACTTGCAATATTAGCATTGGTAGAATCTGCCACACAAAGAATACTTGTGCTGGTGATCGTTTATGGAAATGATCTGTGGAAAGCCATCAATGAATTCATACACAAGCTTACCCATGAAAAAAACCTTAGTAATTATAGTTTCATCATTGCCCTTTCATATGTTCTATTACATGCGGTCATCGGTCTTTTTGTAGGAATATATGCTTCAAAGCTTGCAAAAAGATCGGTAAGCTGGAATGCTGATTACCCCTCACTTGTTTTTGATAAAAAAAATATTGAGCCTGAAAACATATTCCAAAGAAATGAAAAGAAGAAAAGACTAAAATGGATTTTTATCATTAGCTGGTTAGCCTTGCTTTCACTATTTATACAATCATATATTCAACCTGCACATTCGATCTTGCCGAACGGGATAATTGCAGGCATGTTGCTCCGCTCGGCATTAATCATCCTAAGCTGGTATCTGGTCGTTAGTCCGTTAGTGATGTTGCTTATAAAAAAAATATTGCATGCACAGCAACAAAAGAACCGCAGTGATATGAATGAGGTAATGTTACTCGTACCCCAGACAAAATATATTTTTAAGCAAAGTCTGAAGCTTTCGGAAACTGCAAAAGGACTGGCCCGATTAAAATTATTCGTAAAGATCTTACTGGTAAATGTGTTGGCCGATGACAGCATTGAAATGCCGGCTCAATAAACAATAATATTACTGCGTGGATGATGGCCCGGCGTATTTGTCTTGGGAAAATAAAGAGACAACATGCCATCCCTGTATTCAGCTTTCACAAAATCCTTTTCAATATTCTGCGGCAGGATAACATTTCGGTTAAAACAGTCATAATTGAATTCATGTAACTGGAATTTTTTCTCTTCAATTTGCTCAAGCTTTTTATGCAGTACAGCAATAGACAATATATCTTCATCAATATTGATATAGAAATCTTCCCTGTTCAAACCAGGGATAGCAGCTTCTACTTTAAAATGATCCCTATGCTCACTAACATTTATGAATGGCTGTAATATAGACCCGTCATGTGGTTTCGTCAATTCATTGTTTAATTCTTCTACATCAATCATGGGGATATATTCGCCGGGGTATACTGTGTATTTTTGGGTGTGAAAGGAAGGATTTGTTTGCATAAAAAAAGTTTTTTGAAGGGATCAATAAACACTTAGTCACGCTGCTGTATAAAGTTAATCAGAATTCGATTCATTCTGATCATTTGATTGGTTATATTATTTTTTGTCACCGTGCCGCGACGGCACTAAGTAACCCTACCTGCTTCGCATTAAAAACCCTTCTTACAAAATTGTCTTATTCAGCATATTATTTGAGTTGTTGCCGCAGAGAAATGATTGCTTTAGCAAGCATAACACCCGAGCATTGCCAAGCTATTTTACCCCGGTTTAAAATGATCAATGTTGGAACAGCCTGTAAAACATAGTTCTGTACATAAGCCGGATTTTTATAAATGTCATTTTTAAGGATCGTGGCCCGGTCGCCTGTTTTTACCTTTAACTGTTTCAATACCGGCGGCATGACCTTCCGGGGCCGCAGGCATATGCAAACAAATGGACTACTACTGGCTTATCCGCATTGATATTTTTTTCAAAATCGACTATACTAAAAGCTTTCATTTTACTAACACTTCAATACTACTTTTCAAAAAGCCACCAGGAAGATTTGGGTTTTTGTGCTTCTTTCAGTTCGAATCTTTGAATCGTGCCTTTTATGTGCTGAACTGCTTCACCAATTGAATCTGTAAAAAGGCAAAGTTTCATATCTTCCGCAGAAATTGTGCCGCGCTCTTTCATCCTTTCAATGTGTTCAATAATATCTTTGTGATAAGCCAAATCAAAAATAATAATTGGGAACTGACTGATCATCTTTGTCTGTATTAACGTAAGGGCCTCAAAATATTCATCTAATGTTCCGAAACCTCCGGGCATCACCACAAATACGTAGGAGTATTTTGCAAGTAATGTCTTCCGAACAAAAAAATATTTAATATTTACCCACTTATCAAGGTAAGGATTTTGTTTTTGCTCATGCGGCAAAACAATATTGCAGCCAACACTTCTACCGCCCACTTCTCTTGCCCCACGATTGGCAGCTTCCATTACACCAGGCCCTCCGCCTGTCATAATGGTAAAGCCAAGTTTGGCAATCTCTCCGGACAGTTCCCTCGTTTGCTGATAGGTGACATCATCTTCCTTAAACCTGGCTGACCCAAAAACAGTAACACAGGGTCCAACGAAATGCAATGTGCGAAAGCCTTTGATAAATTCCCGCAAAACACTGAATGCAAACTTGAATTCTTTCCAACGGCTTTGAGGCCCTTCCAAAAACCTGATTTCCGATTTAGTCATCTGTTATATTTTATTCAAATTTATTGATATAAAAAATAACTGTACCGTTAAAATCACCAATTGAATAAAGTGTGATTACAATAAAGTAACCGGATCCACATATTCAGTTCTTTTTAGCCTGCTTTGTCTTATGTCGTTGAAGACACCGGTTACATAAACAAAATTATACCAGCCTCTTTGTTTTAATATGAAAGCAGCAATTATACTCCGGTACCCGCCGGCACAATGAATGATAAAAGACTTATCATTCGGAAAATATTCCAGTTATTGATTTAATTGTTGCAAGGGAATATTTAATGCATCGACCAAATGTTCAGATTCATATTCACTTTTCTTCCTTACATCTGTCACTAAAACTTTAAATTCTTTCAATTGATTTTCTCATTGATGCGCTGTGATCCTGTTCTATCTGGAGAAAAAATTTCTTTGCCAATAGTAGATTTGCGTTCTTTTAGGCATCAAGTTCTATGGAATACCTAATTGTATGGTACCTCACCTAAGTCTACCGTCTGTATTATTTATACTTACGGTTCCTTTGGTATTTTTCTGACCGATTCCTGACCCAAATTTGAAATGAGAGACCATTTTGGGTCAGAAATTAATAAAAAACGAAGCTTGCATCAGAACAAATAAAAATCCTCTAAAACACTTACTGAATAAGCATTTTAGAGGATATTTTAACTGTGGAGAGTATCGGGGTCGAACCGACGACCTCTTGCATGCCATGCAAGCGCTCTAGCCAACTGAGCTAACCCCCCATAAGGAGTGCAAATATAAATTCATTGCCCTATGGTTCAAAATGTATTTTTAAATGTGGCCCGGTTTACTTTGGGCGTTTATTATTTTTCAATCCCCATGCTGCCATCGCATTTAAAATCGGTTCCATACCTTTCCCGGGCTTCGTCAAACTATACTTAACATGAGGTGGCACTACCGGAAGCGACTCCCTTAAAACAAGCTGATCCTGCTCCAGTTCTTTCAGCTGCTGGATCAGCATTTTCTCGCTGATAGCAGGAATAACACGTTTTAATTCACTATACCGCTTTTTACCCTGCCGCAGGTTATACAATATCAAAGGTTTCCATCTCCCTCCAATTTTATCAATTGTAAATGTTACAGGGCATGCGTTGAATATCCCCTGCTTATTAATGTTATTCGTGGATAACTCTTTGATATTTTTCATACATACTTTTAAGTTAGTACTGGTAAAATAGTAAGTACAAATGTAACTTTGTTTTCTAAACAAAGAAAATATGAAATATGTACTAACCGGTTCAACCGGTCATATCAGCAAAGCCCTTGCTGAAAAATTGATAGCAGCAGGACATGCAGTGTCCATCATCAGCAGCAAAGCTGATAAGGCTGATGAAATTACCAGCCTTGGAGCAACTCCCCTGATCGGGACTGTAGAAAATCCGTCATTCCTGGCCGAAGCGTTTGAAGGTTCGGATGCAATATATCTTATGATACCACCCAAATGGGACCTTACCGACTGGCTGGATTATCAGAAAAAAATAACGCATCACTACGTTGACGCGATCAAAAAAAGTAATGTAAAAAAACTAGTGGTACTAAGCAGTGTCGGCGCACATATGGGAGTAGGAGCCGGCCCCGTTGACGGGCTCGCCTACCTGGAATCAGCATTAAATAAACTCACCGATGTAGATGCGGTTTACCTGAGGCCAAGCTATTTTTATTACAACCTTTTATCTATGATACCCATGATAAAAAATGCAGGCATCATGGGCAGCAACCAACCTGCGAGTCATACACTCGTATTGACTGCTACAACAGACATTGCCGATGTTGCCGCTCTGCAATTATTATCGCTCAATTTTAAAGGAAAACAAATCGTCTATATAAGCAGCGACGAAAAAACCTGGGCAGATATTACCAGTACCTTGACCAAAGCCATCGGAAAAGAAAATATTCCCTGGGTAGAATTCACCGATCAGCAATCTATGGAAGGCATGTTGCAGGCTGGTTTACCGGAAACAATTGCTAAAGGCTATACTAACATGGGCGCTGCATTGCGTAGCGGAGAAATGGAAGCTGATTATTGGAAAAATAAACCAGCACAACAAGGCAAAGTTAAACTGAATGATTTTGCAAAGCAGTTTGCAGCAGCATACAATAATGAATAATCAATAATTTGAAATGCACGAGATGACATCTTTTTAAATAAAGATGTCATCTCGTACATTTTTTTTGTCAATTATATAGTTATAAATTAGCTTTTATCCTTCCCAAATCTCTTCTTTCCCTTCCAGCCATGCCTTCACCAATGGTGTTGTAACAGATTTAGGCCTTTCCAGCGGAAACCCGAGGGCCCTGTCCCAGCAAAGGCTGGCCAAAACACCCAATGCCCTGGACACACCAAACAATACGGTATAGAATTCATATTCCACCATACCATAATGCACAAGTAATGCTCCACTGTGTGCATCAACATTTGGCCATGGGTTTTTTATTTTTGCAATCGATTTTAATATTGGTGGCACAGCTTCATAAATATTCCATACAGTTTGCACCAATGAATCATCAGGCATATGCTTCTTACCAAATTCCATTTGAGCTGTAAAACGTGGATCGGTTTGGCGAAGCACAGCATGCCCGTAACCGGGTACCACCTTTCCTTCACTCAACGTCTTCTTGACATATTCTTCGATCTGTAGCTTAGTTGGACTATCAGAACCAATCTCCTCTCTTAATTCAAATATCCATTTGATCACTTCCTGGTTTGCCAATCCGTGCAACGGGCCTGCAAGTCCATTCATACCCGCAGCAAGGCTCAGGTATGGATCGCTGAGCGCAGAGCCAACCAGGTGGGTAGTATGTGCAGACACATTTCCCCCTTCGTGATCAGCATGTATCGTCATATACAAGCGCATCAGTTCTTTAAAACCGTCATCTTCATAACCCATCATGTGGGCGAAATTACCTGCCCAGTCAAGCAACCCATTTGGTTGAATATGTTCGCCGTTCTTATACTTACGGCGATATATGTACGCAGCTACCCTCGGTAACCTTGCAATCAGGTCCATAGAATCATCAAACACTGCATCCCAGTAATCTTTTTTACTCATGCCGGCTGCATATCGTTTTGAAAACTGGCTTTCGGTCTGCAGGGCCATGATGGCAACAACAAATTGAGTCATCGGGTGACTGCTTACTGGCAATGCTTCAATTGTTGAAAATACATGATGGGGTACATGGCTGCGGCGCTGCCAGGTACTGCTCAGGTGATTGGCATCATCCTCAGATGGAAGACTCCCAACAAGCATCAGGTAAAACAATCCCTCGGGTAAAGGCTCTGTACCATTTTTTGCTTTAGGAAGTTTTTCTCGCAATTCAGGAATCGTATAACCCCTGAAACGTATCCCATCCTGTGAATCGAGTAAAGATGTTTCCGATACCAACCCGGTCATACCACGCATGCCCTGGTATATCTGGCTCAATGTAACTTCTCCTATCTTTTTATCTCCATGTTCTTTCAGCAGGTCTTTGATCTCAGCAGCAACAATATCTGCCTGTGTCTTAAACCTTTCCTTGATAATACCCATTGTGATGATGTTGTATGATAAATATTTATTGTTAGTGTTTTTGTGCCTGGCTGCAGTATTTTATAGCGTCATCGTTGCGTCGCACTCTTATACTTTTAATTCACCGGTCGGCAAAAAACAATCCTTAAAATTACGATGCCAACTGCGGTTAAACAAAAGTTTTAAAAGAAAGTTTTCGAAACAAACGGTGAAATGATTTATTTCGGAGCTTTTTTATAAAGGTAAAAAGCAAGCATACCAAAAAGGATGTTTGGGGTCCAGGAAGCAAGCCACGGCGTAAAATCGCCCTTTGTTGCAAACACTACTGTAAACCGGCTGAAAAGTATGTACAATACACTGATCACAACACCCAGGGCAAGATGGGCGCCACTACCACCCCTCACCTTCCGGGATGCCATGATGGCTCCAATGAGGGTAAGTATGAGGACAGAAACAGGAATTGCATCCCGGTTATACCTTTCCACCTGTAAAGTACTCAGCATTTCCGAGCCACGCATTTTTTCCAGTTTTATGAACCTGTCAAGATCCGGTGTTGTCATCTGGTCTTTCAGGTAATCATCCTTGCGGAGATCGAGGGGTTTAAAATTATAATTCATGTATTTCTTATCCGACATGGTAACGGTTTCATTTATTTCATTGAGCTGCCTTTCCATGATGGTGCTGAGCAACCATTTTCCTTTGGTTGTATCCCAAGTAAAACTCGCAGCCCGCAGGTTGTAAACCATTTTATTGTTGATGAATTTCTGAATAGAAAAATTATAGCCCAGCTTTGTAGTCGTGTCATAGTTCTTTATAGCTGCATAAGTGTTAGAATCGATCCGGAAATATAAATTCTTCTTTTTGGATGCTTCGGGATCTTTTGTTCCCATATTTACATCAATATAAGTTTTCTCAAAATCGCCCCACTTCCGGTTAGCCTTTGGTACCACATATTGGTACCCGGCCCAAAGCAATGCAGAAAGAAACAAGCCTCCGAAAAAATAAGGTAAAAGCAACCGGCGAAAACTTACACCACTGCTGAGAATAGCAATGATCTCCGAACGTCCCGCCATTTTAGAAGTAAAAAAGATCACCGCAATAAAAACAAACAGTGGAAATAACATCGCATCGATACGCGGAATAAATCCAAAATAATAATCTGTTATGATCTGTGTAGCCGACAAATTTGATTTTACAAAATCATCTGTTTTCTCACTGGCATCTACCACTACCACAATAACAGTAAGCAACAAAATACAAAAGAAAAAACTGCTGAAGTATTTGCCTAATATGTACTTGTCTATTTTTTTCATTAATGCGGAAAGTTACAAACGAAATATATTATAATGTGTTAAGAGTTTGCCGTTTAATGTTTTAGGTTTGATGCCCCAACCTCTAACCTCAAATTCTTAACGATGCCTTCAGCAGCAATCCACCCACTCGTCCACGCATGCTGAAAGTTAAAGCCACCCGTAACACCGTCAACATCCATTATTTCACCGGCAAAGAATATTCCCGGCGCAATTTTACTCTGCATCGTATTTACATCTATCTCACTTAACTGAACACCTCCTGCTGTTACGAATTCTTCCTTAAAAGTTGTTTTACCTTTTACAGCAAATTCCTCTGCACATAATATTTTCACAAGTTTGTTTTGCTCTTTTGCAGGCAGATCAGCCCAGCGCATTTCGGGTACAATGCCTGCCTGCTCTAAAAAATATTGCCATAAGCGGCCGGCAATACCAAATGGATTCCTGTTAATTATTTTTTGTGCTGCAATATCAAACCTTACCTGCTGCATTTTTTCTTTGAGCGTTATTTCATTGTAAGCCGGTAACCAGTTAACAATAATATTGAATGCATAATTTCTTGAAGCAAGTTCACGTGCTCCCCATGCAGATAATTTCAACACTGCGGGCCCACTAAGTCCCCAATGTGTAATAAGCAAGGGGCCAAATTCCTGCAATTTTGTTCCTGCAATTTTTATAGCAACATGCTCTACTGTTATACCCATCAATGCAGTAATATTATTACGTGGTATGTTAAAAGTAAATAACGAAGGCACCGGATCCTCTATGCTGTGGCCAATTGCCTTGATCCAGTTAAACTGTTCGGGCTTTGCAAAACCACCGGTGGCGATACAAACAAGATCAGCATGAATTGTTTTATCAGCAAGTTGCAGTTCCCAGCCTTGCTGCTTTTTATAGAGTGCATTCACCACGGCATTCATCTCTATTTTTACGTTACACTTTGCAGCTTCATTCAACAGGCAATCAATAATGGTTAGAGAACTATCCGTTACAGGAAACATCCGTCCATCGGATTCTGTTTTCAAATTTATATTCCGATCCCGGAACCAGGCAATTGTATCTGTTATAAAAAAATGATGAAATGCTTTTTTGAGAAAAGCTGATCCCCGCGGATATTTTTTTATCATATCGGCAATGCTGAAACAGGCATGTGTAACATTGCATCGGCCACCGCCACTTACTTTCACTTTGCTTAATAGTTTGGAAGTTCTTTCGAGCAGGATAACTTCTAACCCTGGGTATAATCTTGCAGCGTTAACAGCACAAAAAAAACCTGCCGCTCCTCCTCCAATAACTACAAGTTTTTTTTTAACCATAAAAACATTTATGAGAAACCCTTCATACTAATAGCTAAAAGCTCAATAACTCCAATAAAGATTAGGATTCGCCTTCTCAGCTGCTTCTATTTCTGTAAAAGAAGATAAAATATCAGGATCTCCTTTAGTGATACATACGTCATGTTCAAAATGCGCAGAGAATTTGTGATCACGGGTAAGTATTGTCCAGCCATCATCTAAATGTAGTACATCCTTTACGCCCAGATTAATCATGGGCTCAATAGCAAGTACCATCCCTTCTTTCAGTTTAGGCCCTGATCCTTTTTTTCCATAGTTAGGCACCTGTGGATCTTCATGCATTTTTCTCCCCAGGCCATGGCCTACAAGCTCCCTGACCACACCATATCCATGTTTCTTTTCAGTATGTTCCTGTATCGCATGGGCGATATCACCAATGCGGTTTCCCTGCCTGGCTTTTTCGATACCCAGGTATAAAGACTCTTTGGTAACCCTTAACAGTTGTTTTATTTCTGCCGGCACTTCTCCTATCGCATAGGTGTAAGCGCTGTCGCCATGAAACCCGTTCTTGTAAATACCAATGTCCAGCGACATAATATCTCCTTCCTTTAAAATATGGCTACCCGGAAACCCATGCACGACAGATTCATTCATTGATATACAGGTAGCAAAAGGATACCCGTTATAATTTTTAAATGAAGGTATCCCAGCATTGTCCTGTATAAATTCTTCAACAATAGTATTTACCTGCATCGTGTTCATGCCGGCTTTGATTACTTTAGCAGCTTCCGCATGGGCTTTACCAACCAGCAGACAACTATGCCGCATGATCTCTATTTCCTCTTTCGTTTTATATTGTATCATATAATTCCTAAAATTAAAAACAAACCCCAACGAGATCATCGTTGGGGCTATTAAAAGTTGTTATAATTTTTTAAATCCCAACAGGGATACCTGATTACATTCCTGATGCTACAGCCTGCCTTCCCTGCAACCTGCCTGATGACATCAAACCATCGTACTGGCGCATTAAAAGCTGTGTTTCTATCTGCTGCAATGTATCCAGGATAACACCTACCATGATCAGTAAAGATGTACCTCCGAAGAAAGTTGCAAAATTCTGCGACATAGAGAATACCAATTGTATTAAACCTGGTAGGATACCTACAAATGCAAGTAAGATTGCACCCGGGAAAGTGATCCTGTCCATGATCGTACCGATATAATCTGCTGTTGGTTGTCCTGGCTTTACACCCGGTATGAAACCATTATTTCTTTTCAGTTCATCTGCCATTTGCTTTGGATTAAATATCAAAGCTGTATAGAGGAACGTAAATGCAATTACACAGGTAGAATAAACAAGCATGTAGATCCAGCTTGTATGATCGGTAAAATGCCTGGCCCAACCTTCGCCGGTAAAACCAGAGAACACAGTTGGCAAGAACAAAATAGCCTGGGCAAAGATAATCGGCATTACACCAGCGGCATTCACCTTTAAAGGTAGAAAATTACGGGCACCACCGACCTGGCGGTTACCAACAATTGCTTTAGCATAATTAACCGGAACTTTTCTTGTACCCTGAACCAACATGATCAATCCCATGATAACACCGATCAGGAAAACGATCTCAATCAACATGATCAAAAGCCCACCTGCGCCTCTTGTAGTCCTGGCAGCCCACTCCTGGCCAAATGCCTGCGGAAGACGTGCAAGGATACCGATCATAATGATCAGGGAGGTACCATTACCCAACCCTTTATCAGTGATCTTTTCACCAAGCCACATTACAAATAATGTACCTACGGTTAAGATGACTACAGTTGATATCCAAAAGAAGTTACCATATGCTGTGATCAATGCGGCTTCGTTAGCCGGACTTTTCAAATAACCGATATAGGCAGCTGCCTGGAAAGCAGTAACGATAACAGTAAGGTAACGTGTCCATTGGTTGATTTTCTTCCTGCCGCTTTCTCCTTCCTTCTGAACCTTTGCCATTTGAGGAACCAGGATGGTCATCAATTGCATAAAAATAGAAGCAGATATATATGGCATGATTCCCAATGCAAAAATAGATGCCTTGGAAAAAGCACCGCCTACAAATGCATCCAGCAAACCGAGCATACCGCCCTGTGCACTGGCGTGCAGGTTAGCTAATTTATTGGGGTCGATACCTGGTAATACAATGTATGAACCCAACCTGTATATGAAAAGCAATAATAAAGTGAATACGATTTTATTACGCAGTTCTTCTATACTCCAGATATTTTTTAGTGTTGTAACGAACTTCTTCACAGAATTAAATCGATTTAAATGTGTGCGCTAAAAGTAAAAGACGCATAATATTTTATGCGTCGGCAAATATCGGGTATTTATTTCACTATTTCTACAGTACCTCCGGCAGCTTCAATGGCAGCTTTTGCCTTTTCGCTTACCGCATTCACTTTGAAAGTGAATTTTCCTTTCAATTCACCATTTCCCAGGATCTTGATATTATCAAACTGGCTGATAAGGCTGTTGATGTATAAGTTCTGGTGGTTGAATTCAGTTATGCCATACTTTTCAGCATATAGGTCTACCTGGCCAACGTTAATAACTTTATATTCTACACGATTGATATTTGTGAAACCACGTTTTGGAACACGGCGCTGGATTGGCATCTGTCCGCCTTCATGTGCTTTTTTACTTTTGTAACCGGCACGGCTTTGTCCACCTTTATTGCCTTTTGTAGACGTACCACCTTTACCGCTTGCCTCTCCACGGCCAATACGTTTTTCTTTGTGTGTTGCGCCTTTTGCAGGCTTGAGCGTGTGTAAATTCATTTTATGTTGATTTTTGACTTACGGGGTATCACCCCTCGCTTAATTAATTAATAATTGATTAACTGATAATTGATACGGATCGATGAATTTAATTATCCATTTAACCATTATCCTTTATCCATTAATTAAAGTTCTACTACCTTCACCAAATGGTTAACCTTCGTTACCATTCCAAGAATTTGCGGTGTAGCTTCAACTTCTACAGAAGCATTCATTTTCTTTAAACCCAATGCGATCATGGTACGCTTTTGACGCTCAGACCTGTCTATCACACTTTTTACCTGGGTTACTTTTATCTTTTTCATTTTGAAAAGGTTTAAAGGTTTAACGTTTAAGGGTTCAATGTTTTGCTGCTTTTTGCTTTAAACTTTTAAACCTTTAAACTTTTAAACGATATATTATCCGTTAAATACTTTCTTCAAAGACACATTGCGTGTTTTTGCAATAGCGATCGGCTCACGTAGTGTTGCCAAAGCCTTGATGGTTGCTTTAACCACGTTGTGCGGGTTAGCAGATCCAAGGTTCTTTGCCAGTACGTCGGTAAGGCCTACTGCCTCCAAAACTGCACGCATGCTGCCTCCTGCAATAACACCAGTACCATGAGAAGCGGGCTTAAGCAAAATTTTTGCAGCACCATCTTTGCTCAACTGATCGTGTGGAATAGTACCATGCATGATCGGAACTTTTATAAGGTTCTTCTTGGCATCCTCAATTCCTTTGGTGATAGCTTCCTGAACTTCTTTTGCTTTACCAAGACCATGTCCTACAACACCAGCCCCGTTTCCAACAACAACCAGTGCAGAAAAGCTGAACGCACGGCCACCTTTTGTTGTTTTTACAACGCGGTTGATAGAAACTACTTTTTCTTTTAGTTCCAGATCACCGGCCTTCATTTTATTTACAACTACGTTTGACATTTAAATCTATTTAAGATTTGATATTTATATTAAAATATTTAAAGATCGGTCACACCTGAAGCGCATCCATTCTTAGAAATCCAACCCGCCTTCTCTTGCGCCATCAGCAACCGCTTTCACACGGCCATGATAGATATAACCACTGCGGTCGAACACTACTTTCTTAACACCTAATTCAACAGCTTTCTTTGCAATGGCTTCACCAACCATTTTACTTTTATCCACCTTAGGAGCTTTTTGCGCAGTAATATCTTTCTGCCTGGACGATGCCGATGCAATCGTAGTTCCATTGTTGTCATCTATCAACTGTGCATAAATATCACTGTTGCTTCTAAAAACTGTAAGACGTGGTATTGATGAAGAACCGCTGATCTTTTTACGGATGCGATACCTGATCTTTTGCCTTGCGCTTGATTTATTGTTACTCATCTTCTTTTATTTATTTCCCCGATGCTGCCGGGAATGATTTGAAAATTATTTTATCTGAAGATCTGAAGATTGTTGATTTGTAATTAAGTGCATTTCATTAGCCCATTTTCAAATCTTCAAATTTTCAAATTATTATTTACCTGCTGACTTACCAGCTTTTCTCCTCAACACTTCTCCTTCAAATTTCACACCCTTTCCTTTGTATGGTTCAGGCTTACGTAAGCTGCGGATCTTGGCACATACCTGTCCGATCAATTGCTTATCGATACTCTCGAAAGTGATCATTGGGTTCTTACCTTTCTCCTGTTCTGTTTTTACAGAAAGTTCTTTAGGTATTTCAAAAATGATATTGTGAGAATATCCTAAAGCAAGATCTAATAAATTACCCTGGTTAGCGGCTTTATAACCAACACCCACCAGTTCAAGTTTTTTGGTATAACCGGTTGTTACGCCGGTAACCATATTGTTAACCAGTGAACGATACAGTCCATGCATAGCACGGTGACGGATCTGTTCAGTTGGCCTTAAGAATTCAATTTTGCCATCTTTGAGTTCAACTTTGATATCCCTGTCGATTGCCTGTTTCAATTCGCCTTTTGGTCCTTTTACAGTAACCATATTATCTGCACTAACTGAGAAGGTTACCCCAGTTGGAACATCTACCGGCTTTTTTCCTATACGACTCATTTTCTTTTGATTTGAAAATTTGAAAATTTGTTAATTTGAAAATGAATGTTGATTGCGGTCAGCTATGTATAGAAAGCTTAATTCAATCTTTGTGTACGAAGTGAAAACCATTTCCTAATTTCCAGATCGCCTAATCAACAAAGTGATTAGAATATGTTGCAAAGCACTTCGCCACCAACGTTCTGTGCCTTTGCTTCTTTATCTGTCATAACACCTTTAGAGGTAGAGATGATAGAGATACCCAAACCGTTCTTTACACGTTTGAAATCATCCGGTTTAGAATAAGAACGCAACCCCGGACGGCTGATCCTTTCGAGGCTCTGTATAACGGGTAATTTTGTAGATGCGTCATACTTTAAGGCGATCTTGATCAAACCTTGTTTGCTGTCATCTTCAAACTTATATTTTAAAATGTAGCCTTTATCGTACAGGATCTCTGTAATACGCTTCTTCAAATTGCTCGCAGGTATCTCAACGATACGGTGATTAGCCATTTGGGCGTTGCGAATCCTTGTTAAATAATCTGCTATTGGATCAGTAACCATTGCTATTTCTGTTAATTGATTTAATAATTTTAATACAATGCGATATCCGTGATGGATGCTGAATGCCTGATCCTGAATTTTGTATCCAGTACCTGGTATCCATATTCCTGTTTACCAACTTGCTTTGGTAACACCCGGAATTTTTCCAGCCAGTGCCATATCCCTGAACATGATACGGCTCACACCAAAGTGACGCATATATCCTCTTGGACGGCCGGTAAGCTGACAACGGTTTTTAAGGCGAACCGGAGATGCATTCTTTGGTAAAAGATCCAAAGCTGAATAATCTCCCGCTGCTTTTAAAGCTGCTCTTTTATCTGCAAACTTTGCAACTATTTTTTCCCTTTTACGCTGCCTGGCTTCAATTGATTTCTTTGCCATATTTTAAATTTCAGTTTTTTTAACGTTCTTAAACGGCATACCCAATTCTTTCAGCAATTCAAATGCTTCTTCATTGGTGGCAGCTGTTGTTACAAAAGTGATATCCAGACCTGTGATCTTATTCACTTTATCAATATCGATCTCAGGAAAGATGATTTGCTCGGTAACACCCAATGTGTAGTTTCCACGGCCATCAAATGCCTTGTCGTTGATACCTTTAAAATCACGCACACGTGGTAGCGAAACTGATACCAGCCTGTCCAGGAATTCATACATTTTCACACCACGTAAAGTAACCCTTGCACCTATAGGCATGTTCTTACGAAGTTTGAAGTTTGAGATATCTTTTTTAGACATAGTAGCTACAGCTTTCTGCCCGGTGATGTTTGTCAGTTCATCAATTGCAACATCGATTAGTTTTTTGTCAGTCACCGCTCCGTTCACACCACGATTCAAACATATCTTGGTGAGCTTTGGTGCCTGCATAACAGTTTTGTAACTGAATTTTTTCATTAGAGCAGGTACAATTTCTTTTTTGTACTTGTCTGCTAATCTTGGGTTGTTCGTTGTTGTGCTCATTATTTGATTACCTCCCCTGATTTTTTAGCTGTTCTTACTAATTTACCATTTTCACGGGTGCGCTTTACTTTAGTTGGCCCACCTGATTTAGCATCCCAAAGCATTACATTGCTGATCGCAATCGGCGCTTCAATTTTCTGAATACCACCCTTTGTATTTTGGGCAGTTGGCTTTGTATGTTTGGTTACGATGTTGACCCCTTCAACCAATACACGGCCTTTTTCCAATATTACTTCCAGCACTTTACGTGGCTTCTTCAAATCTTTGTCCTCACCGGTAATAACTACTACCGAATCGCCTTTTTTAATGCTGAACTTTGGTTTAAATCTTGTACTCATTTTTATTTTAGCTTTTAGCTATCAGCGTTTAGCCTTTAGCTTGTTCATTATAATTTGTATTTCTTGCCAATAGCTAACGGCTTAAAGAACTTCCGGAGCCAGGGAAATAATTTTCATATAACCTTTATCCCTTAATTCACGAGCCACCGGCCCAAAAATACGTGTACCTCTTGGTTCGTCTGAATTGTTCAACAACACAACCGCATTGTCATCAAAACGGATATAAGAACCATCTTTACGGCGAAGCTTATTCTTTGTTCTAACAATTACTGCTTTGCTAACAGTCCCTTTTTTGATACCACCTGCAGGCATGGCATCTTTTACTGTAACAACGATCTTATCGCCGATCCTGGCATAATCCTGACCGCTATTTCCCAATACGCGGATACAAAGTACTTCTTTGGCACCGCTGTTATCTGCTACGTTTAGTCTGCTCTCTTGCTGTATCATTTTTATTTAGCTTTTAGCTATTAGCTTTTAACCTTTAGCTTGTTCTTTTATAATTTGAATTTCCGGCTAATAGCTAATAGCTAATAGCCTGTGGCTAATCCTTACTTCACTTTTGCTACAACCTCTACCAGTCTCCAACGTTTTGTTTTGCTCATTGGACGGGCTTCCATGATCTTTACAGTATCACCAATGCTGCACTCATTCTTCTCATCATGTGCATGGAACTTGGTGGTTTTTTTAAGGAACTTTCCATAAAGCGGATGTTTTACTTTCCTTTCTACTTCAACGGTAATCGTCTTATCCATTTTATTGCTGGATACTACCCCGATCCTTGTTTTCCTTAAATTCCTTACAACGGCTGTTGTTGTTGTTGTTGCTTCCATTTTTTTATTTATTTCGGGTTCCGGGTTGCGGGTTGCAGGTTTGGGATTCTCATCCGTAACGCGCAACGCTTAAGCCCGTAACTGGTTTTATGCTCCTATTTGAATTTTTCTCAATGCTGTTTTTAAACGTGCAATATCCCTTCTTAAAAAGCGAATGCTTTGTGGGTTCTCCAATGGTGCAATTGCATGTGCGAAGGTTAACTTCTTCATACGCAATTCATCTTCCTGGATCTTTGCCTTTAAATCTGCCTCACTCATACCGTTAAGGCTTTTTACGAAATCAACTTTTTTAGACATCTTCTTTTAATTTGATAATTTGATAATTTGGAAACTTGGAAATGAATCGGATCATTTTCAAATCGGCACATTTTCAAATTGGTTTATGCTTGGTAATCGTGACGTACTACAAATTTTGTCTGGATTGGCAACTTCTGTGCAGCTAAAGCAAATGCTTCTTTAGCAACCTGCATTGGTACACCATCGCACTCAAACAGGATTCTTCCAGGTTGAACAACAGCAGCCCATCCTTCAGGGTTACCTTTACCTTTACCCATCCTAACTTCTGCAGGTTTTGCAGTAATCGGCTTATCAGGAAAAATACGAATCCAAACATTTCCTTCACGCTTCATATGACGAGTCATTGCCTGACGGGCACTTTCAATCTGACGTGCACTCATCCAAACCTCATCCAGTGCTTTTAATCCAAAGCTTCCAAAAGCCAGGGTTGCTCCACGCTTGGTTTCACCCTTCATCATTCCTCTCTGGGCTTTTCTGTGTTTACTTCTTTTTGGTGCTAACATTTCTTATAATTTGAAATTCTCGTAATGTATTTTAGATTGTGACATTTTCAAATCAGCTGATGAGCTGATTATCTCCTTCCTCCTCCGCCGCCAGTTCTGCGATCATCACCTCCTCCACGGCCACCTCTGTCGCCGCCACCGCGACGATCATCTCTTCTATCTCCACCACGGCCACCACGATCATCCCTGCGGTCGAATCCACCTTGCGGCCTGTCTGGACCTTCATTCTTTGCACCTGCAATGACATTCGGGTTAAGATCTCTTTTGCCCAATACTTCACCTTTACAAATCCATACTTTGATACCGATCTTTCCGTAAACAGTCAAAGCGAATACATTTGCATAATCAATATCCATACGTAATGTATGTAATGGAGTACGCCCTTGTTTGATCTCTTCGCTACGGGCAATTTCAGCACCACCTAAACGACCACCAACTTTAACTTTAATTCCTTCAGCACCCATACGCAATGCAGAAGCTATTGACATTTTAATTGCACGCTTGTAATTGATACGGTTTTCCAACTGGCGGGCAATCGTATCTGCTACGATGTTTGCATCCAGTTCAGGCCTGCGTATTTCCAGAATGTTGATCTGTACATCTTCTTTCCCACAAAGCTTTTTCAACTCTTCTTTGATGCGGTCAACTTCGCCACCACCTTTACCGATAATGATACCAGGCTTAGATGTATGTATTGTAACGATCAGTTTATTAAGTGTACGCTCAATAACGATCTTTGAGATACCGCCTTTATTGATACGTGCATTCAGGTAGTTCCTGATACGATCATCTTCGATTAGTTTATTCGCATAATCCTTTTTGTGAGCATACCAGTTGCTATCCCAACCACGAATGATTCCTAATCTTGCACCTATCGGATTTGTTTTCTGACCCATATTCGGTTTTTAATTATTTTTTACTTGAATCTTTTTTTACTGCTGCTTTTTTAGGAGCCGCTGCTTTAGAAGCTGTTTTCTTTGCTGCTTTTGCTGCTGCAACCGGTTCTTCAGCAACTATAGTTTCAACTTTTGCAGACTTAGCAGATCCTCCTGCAATATCCACAATCAATGTAACATGGTTGCTACGTTTCCTAACCCTGTAACCACGTCCTTGTGGAGCCGGGCGCATACGTTTGATAACCCTTGCACCATCAACCATAATTGTTTTTACCAATAAAGCTGTTTCATCTGCTCCTTCATTCTTCTGCTTCCAGTTGCTGATCGCCGATAATACAAGTTTACGTAAAGGAACTGCCGGGTGCTTAGGATTGTGATCCAATACTGCCAGCGCTTTATCTACCTTCATTCCACGGATAAGGTCTGCAAGCAAACGCATCTTGCGTGGTGATGTAGGGTAATTATTTAGTTTTGCTACTGCTTCCATTATTTTTAATTTAATGGTTTAAGTCGTTTAAATCGTTTAAAGGTTTTGGTTATCTTAACTTTTAACCCTTAAACTTTTTAAGCCTTAAACTCTTTTATGCTATCTTTTTACTTGAGTGTCCCCTGAAATTCCTTGTCGGTGCGAATTCACCTAATTTATGTCCTACCATGAACTCGGTAACATAAACCGGAATGAATTTATTTCCGTTGTGAACTGCAAAAGTCTGACCTACGAAATCCGGTGTGATCGTACTTCTGCGGCTCCAGGTTTTAATAACACCTTTCTTGCCTTTCCCTTCTATGATCGCATTCACTTTTTTCTCAAGCTTAGCTTCGATATAAGGACCTTTTTTTAACGAACGAGCCATGTTTTTTTGTTTTTGTTGATTTTCCGTTTTTAGACGGATATTTTAACAATGATTAATTTTTTGTTTATATTATAGCTATCAGCTATCAGCTCTATTTATTCGGCAATTTCTTACCGTTCCTTCGCTGGATAATCAGTTTATCAGATCCTTTACCCCTTGTACGGGTGATCTGCCCTTTAGCATATTTACCTTTACGGCTACGTGGGTGACCACCAGACGCACGGCCTTCGCCACCACCCATCGGGTGATCTACCGGGTTCATTGCTACTGCCCTTGTACGTGGACGGATACCCTTCCACCTGTTACGGCCGGCCTTACCCATGCTTTCCAGGTTATGATCACTGTTGCTGGTTACACCAACAGTTGCATAACAGTTGATCAATACTTTTCTTAACTCGCCACTTGGCATTTTAAGTACTGCGTATTTTTCTTCTTTATTGCTAAGCTGTGCAGAAGTACCGGCGCTACGCACCAGGATACCACCCTGACCAGGCTGCATTTCAATATTGTGAACGTTGGTACCCAATGGCATGTTCTTCAACATAAGTGCATTACCCAATTCCGGTACTGCATTGTCGCCACTGATTACGGTTTGTCCAACCTGTAAACCCTGTGGAGCAAGGATATAACGCTTTTCACCATCGGCAAAAACGATCAAAGCGATAAACGCTGTACGGTTTGGATCGTACTCAATTGTTTTTACAGTAGCTGGAATATCTTTCTTATCTCTTTTGAAATCTACCAAACGGTACATGGTTTTGTTTCCACCACCCATGTAGCGCATAGACCTTCTACCCTGTGCATTTCTACCGGCGGTATTCTTTTGTTTTTCAACCAAAGATTTTTCAGGAACATTGGTAGTGATCTCTGCATACGCATTACCTATTCTCCAACGGGTTCCTGCTGTGACCGGTTTGTATTTTCTAAGTGCCATTTTAAATAACTTTTTTTATTGTCAAAACTTTGCGGTGCTGACCACCATTCATTTATTAATGTATTAAACAGTTCCGTACAGGTCGATCGTTTCGCCTTCGGCTACTGTTACGAGTGCTTTCTTCTTTGCAGGCTTACGGCCAACAATAAATCCGGCTTTGGTATATTTTGCTTTCAGTTTAGATGGCATCACCAATGTGTTCACATTTTCAACCTGAACGCCGTAGAATTGCTCTACTGCTTTTTTGATCTCAAGCTTATTCGCCTTCCTGTCTACAATAAAAGTGTAGCGGTTCATTTTTTCTGATTGCTTGTTAGCTTTTTCAGATAAGATCGGCTTTATTAAAACGTCTGACAGTTTCATGTCGGTTAATTTGATAATTTAAAAATCCTGTTTAGCTTATGCTACAGCTTCTTCCGTTGCTGAAAACAATTTAGCTGCACTTTCAGTTAAGATCAATACGTTGGCATTTAAGATATCATACGTATTCATATCGCTTAATAAAGTACCGTTCACTCCCGATACATTGCGTAAACTCATGTACAGGTTGCTGTCATATTCCGGCAATACAACCAGGGCTTTTTTACGGCCAAGGTTCAGGCTGTTCAGAATACCAGTGAATGTTTTCGTTTTAGGCGCATCCATAGTTACATCTTCAAGCACAACGATCGCATTTTCTTTAGCTTTATAGGCCAATGCGCTCATTTTTGCAAGATCTTTCACCTTACGGTTCAGCTTGATATCATAAGCATGTGGCTTGGGTCCGAAGATAGTACCACCACCTTTGTACAAAGGGTTACGAAGATTACCTTTACGGGCTCCGCCAGTTCCTTTTTGCTTATGAAGTTTCTTAGAAGAACCTTTTACTTCCGCACGAGTTTTTACCTTGTGAGATCCCTGGCGTTGAGCACCCTGGTATTGCTTTACAGCAAGGTAGATAACATGGTCATTTGGTTCAATTCCAAATATATCATCCGGTAACTCAATGGTTCTTCCGGTCTTTGCGCCTTTTGTATTTATTATATCTAGTTGCATATTACTTCTGTATTAAAACGATTGAACCATTATGGCCCGGAACCGAACCACTTATTAATATGTAATTTTTTTCTGGGAAGATCTTCATAACCTTTAGGCCTTTCATTGTAACCCTGTCCTGCCCCATACGTCCGCCCATGCGCATTCCTTTGAATACCCGGCTGGCATCTGACGAGTTACCGATAGAACCCGGTGCACGCTGGCGATCATGCTGTCCGTGAGATTGCTCACCAACACCACTGAAACCGTGACGTTTTACAACACCCTGGAAACCCTTACCCTTGGTTGTTCCTACAACAGCAACACTATCGCCTTCGGCAAATATGTCGACAGTGATAGATTCACCAACGTTCTTGTCTGTTTCGCTATCGCGTATTTCCTTTACGAATCTTTTTGGAGCTGTATTAGCTTTTGCAAAATGGTTGATCTCGGCTTTGATGGAGTGTTTTTCTTTCTTGTCGCCGAATGCGATCTGGAGTGCATTGTAACCGTCTGTTTCTACGGTCTTCTTTTGAGTGACTACGCACGGACCTGCTTCGATGATCGTAACCGCAGTCTGCTTGCCGGTCGTGTCAAAGATACTGGTCATGCCAATCTTCTTACCAATAATACTTTTCATTGTATCTGTTTTATACCCAGCGGTCCCGGTATAGGGACATAGGTGTTCATATTTTTCTTTTTAAGAGCTTACCTGGTGCCTTCCCCGAATCAATCGGGGGGTTCATCAAGCTTTTATTTCTACATCTACACCACTTGGCAAATCTAATTTGCTTAGAGCATCAACCGTACGGCTGCTGCTGGTGTAAATGTCTAACAAACGTTTGTGCGTACACAATTGGAACTGCTCACGGGCTTTCTTGTTAACGTGAGGCGAACGCAATACAGTAAAAATCTTTTTGTGCGTAGGCAAAGGAATAGGACCTGTTACTACTGCACCTGTACTACGTACAGTCTTTACAATCTTCTCGGCAGATTTATCTACTAAATTGTGGTCGTAAGACTGTAATTTGATTCTGATTCGTTGTGACATATGTAAAGAACTTTAAGATTCCGTTTTTTTAATTTGGAGTGCAAAGGTAAGGGCTATATTTTAAATAGCAAACTATTGGGAAAAGTTTTTTTGAAAAAGATGGGAATGATATGGGATGCCGGAGCGGCAGCTAAATTATACCTGAAAACAGTTTTTTACAATTACCCGGCAATTCTACACAGTTATGCAAGCTATTCCCCAGGTGAATTTCCTTGATAGCTGTCATTTACAAGTCCTCATCACCTGACGCGGATGTGTTTACTTATTTGAATTTCATTTGTTTACAAACATTATTTTCTTTAATTCACAGGTTTTAAGAAATCATGGCACGGTATTACAACATACGGTGGAATTAAATGGTATTACCCGCCAAATAAGAAAAACATTGATTTTTTTACATTTAAAAAACCAGGAATTATGAAAAAGATGATCGCAGGACTTGTGCTGGTTGCTTCATTTGCAGCCTGTAAGCAAAACAAATCTGAACTTGAAAAAAGTAGCCCTGTATTGGTACAGGATACCTTCAGGATGAATAACAATAGTGTGCTAACAGACAAAGCGGCGAATCAACAAACTTACAGGGCACCTGCAGCGAATAGGAGTGCTGCTAAACCTACCACAACCAGTAAAACCTACAGTAGTTCAAATACTGCCACAACTGCTCAGGCACCTGTAGCTACCAGGAAAAAAGGTTGGAGCCATAGGGCAAGGGGTGCTGCAGTAGGTGCGGGTGCGGGAGCCATTACCGGTGCGATCGTAAATAAGAATAACCGTGCTGTTGGTGCGGTGGTTGGTGGCGTTATCGGTGCGGCCAGTGGATATATAATTGGCAATGAGGTGGATAAAAAGAAAGGAAGATAAACACTAAAGAAAAACTTTCATATAAATACCAGTGAGAAGCCCGGCTTATTTAAAGCGGGGTTTCTCTATTTAATGCTTTTGATCATTTTTTAGCAACACTTTCTCAACTTGTTTTTATAACAACTGCCAATGATTTTAGTTTCGACCATGAACCAGGTGAAAGCACAGTGCAACCTGGTTTTATCAAGTGTTCCTGGGAGTCATTGCTGATCGGCTCCCCGGAATATCAAATTTAATGGAGGAGAGCGGCAGCTCTACAGCGATTTAAAGATTTTATACCAGCCAGATTTCAAAAATTGCCCATGGGTTTCATGCAAAGCCCGCAAAGAAAAGGATAAACAAGATTAAATTTCTTAAAATATTCAGCATAAAAAAATCCCGGCCGTTGAGCAAGAATATGCTGTGCATGCTACAATATAATTTATGCTCCCTCTTTCTCCACTACTCCCCCACTGCTGGCAGATTTATGAACATCCGCTGCGCCACCATGATATCTTACCCTAGCGCCGCTACTTGCAGAAGCATCGATCTTTACACTGGCGTGTACAGTTGCGTTGGAACCGCTGCTGGCTTCCACAACCACGTTTTCGCTGAGTAATTCTTTTGCCTTAAGGTTTGATCCGCTGGAAGCAGCCGCATTCAGATCACGGGTTCTGCCTGAAACCTCTATTTCTCCTCCGCTGCTGGCATCCAATTCAACTTCCGGTGCATTGATGGCTGTTTTTATGATTGCGCCACTGGATACTTCTAAATGGATCGCAGCGCCTGACTTCAATTCGTCTTTTACCAGCACGTCGGCCGCTGCGGAAGCTTTGATATTTTTTAAACCCGGCGAAGTGATATAAACTTTCAGATGCGCATCATGCATATTAATTTGCTCGATCTTTATTTTCAACTGTCCATCCGACACATCGGTATGTATATACTTTATTAGATTATCGTCTGCTTCCACGGTAACTTCTTCCTGATCACCGTGTTTAATCTCTACCTCAAATCCTCCACCAACGCTTACACCTGTAAAAGCCCCTGTATTTCTTTTTTCGGTAACAATATTCCCGCTACCCGACTTGTAACGGCAGGCGCCAAGGGCTGCCAGCAATAAGAAGATGATCAGTAATTTCTTCATGTTGTTGATTTATGAATTATGGGTACAAGATACAGGATAAACAAATATTTTGCAAGCCGGGTGCGTGCGTTATACCATATCCTGCGTCCTGCATGTTGTATCCGTATCTCCTATCTTTGCAACCTTATGACAGAAAAGATCATTATCCTGGATTTTGGCTCGCAATATACACAACTGATCGCCCGTGTAGTAAGAGAAGCAAATGTTTACTGCGAGATCATCCCCTTTCATAAAGAAATTGTTTACGATCCATCATTAAAAGGGATTATACTCTCCGGCTCACCATTTTCGGTAAACGAAGAAAAGGCGCCCGTTGTTGACATCAGCGCAATGGCTGCAAAATGCCCGGTTCTGGGGATATGTTATGGCGCACAGCTTACCGCTAAACTATTGGGAGGTATTGTGGCTAAAAGTGATAAACGTGAATACGGGCGTGCAAGCTTTACAGTAACCAAAGAGAACGAATTGTTGAAAGGGCTGCCAGCTGTATCACAGGTCTGGATGAGTCATAGTGATACCATTCAGCAACTTCCGCCGGGCTTTGAATTACTGGGTACCACCGAAAGCATTCCTGTTGCCGCATTTAAAAGTACGGATGACAGTAAATGGCTTATCTATGGACTGCAGTTTCACCCCGAAGTATATCACTCTGCAGAAGGCAAAAAGATCATCAGCAACTTCCTGGTAAATGCCTGCGGATGTACCCGCGACTGGACAGCGGCCCATTACATTACAGACACCATCGCCTCCCTGAAAGAAATGCTGGGTAACAGCAAAGTTGTTATGGGGCTTAGCGGTGGAGTTGACAGTACCGTTGCTGCCACCCTGATACACCGGGCTATCGGCCCGAATCTTTACGGCATATTCGTAGACAACGGTGTGTTGCGCAAAAATGAATTTGAAGAAGTATTAAAAACATATAAGCAGCTAGGCCTGAACGTTAAAGGCGTAGATGCCAGCGAACATTTTTACAGCAAGCTTGCCGGGAAAACATTGCCGGAAGAAAAAAGAAAAGCGATCGGGAAATGCTTCATCGATGTTTTTGACGATGAGTCGCATAAAATTGCCGGCATTGAATTTTTAGGACAAGGCACCATCTACCCTGATGTAATAGAATCGGTTTCCGTTCATGGCCCTTCTGTTATGATCAAATCGCACCACAATGTGGGAGGCCTCCCGGATACTATGAAACTAAAATTGGTAGAGCCCCTTCGATCCCTTTTCAAAGATGAGGTAAGAAAGATCGGCATTGAACTTGGCATACCCCGCGAAATGCTCTTTCGCCATCCTTTTCCGGGGCCGGGATTGGCCATCAGGATATTGGGAGAAGTGACTGAAGAAAAGGTACGGTTATTGCAAGATGCAGATCATATTTATACAGAAAGTTTAAGAAAATTCGATCTTTATGATACCGTTTGGCAGGCAGGCAGTATTTTGTTACCGGTAAAAAGCGTAGGCGTAATGGGTGATGAAAGAACTTATGAATTTACTATTGCATTAAGGGCCGTAACTTCTGTTGACGGCATGACTGCAGATTGGGCGCACTTACCCTACGATTTTCTGGCGCATGTATCGAATGAAATTATTAATAACGTGAAAGGAATAAACAGGGTGGTTTATGATATCAGCAGTAAGCCGCCGGCAACGATAGAATGGGAGTGATTGTTTGAGGTTTGAGAATAGATCTTTAAAGAAAAAATATGCAAAGGAAATTTATTACAGTTTTAGCAGCGTTCATAGCTTTTTACAATTGCCCGCTGCAGGCGCAGCACATTGGCAGTACCGCCTCAACACCCAAAACTTACAAGGTTGCCATATTTGCACCGCTTTACCTTGATTCTGTTTTTACAGAAAACAGCTACAGGTATTCACGAAATTTTCCAAGGTTCGTTTTACCGGGGCTTGACTTTGTTCAGGGCGCACAAATTGCATTAGACAGCCTGCAACTTCCAAACACATCCATTGTTGCAAGTATCTACGATTCTAAATCTGAAAAAGAAAATATAGACTCACTGATTGCCAATAACAAACTTAATAAGATCGACCTTATTATCGGTTCAGTGCGGGATGATGAATATACACAGCTTGCAAATTTTGCATTGCAGCAGAACATTCCTTTCATTTCTGCAACCTTCCCGAATGATGCAGGTGTAACAGGCAATCCCTTCCTCGTCATTGTAAACTCTACGCTCAGGGCACACTGCGAGGCTATTTATGCATACCTGCTGCAAAATCATGGCACAGATAAAATACTGCTTTGCCGTAAACCAGGCAGCCAGGAAGACAAGGTTGCAGGTTACCTCAAAAAAATGAATGAACCCGATGGCAAGCCATTGCTGAATTTTCAGACAATTAACATCAGCGACAGCAATTTCAATGCTGTAAAATATAAACTCGACAGTACAAAAAAGAATATTATTATCGGAGCAAGCCTGGATGAATATTTTGCTTACAATCTCTCATCAGAATTGGCTTCACTTAAAAAAACATACCCAAGTACTTTGATCGGAATGCCCAACTGGGAAGGATTCAGGGCTTTCAACAAAAAAAATAGTTTTTCCGGTTACCCTGTTTATTATACTGCACCCTATTACAATACCCGCTGGGATACCTACAGTAAAATGATACAGGGCATTTACCTGAAAAAATACAAGGGCGTGCCTACAGATTATACTTACAAAGGTTTTGAAACTGCCTATCTTTTCATTAAGCTGCTCACTGCTTATCCCGATGATTTCATGAGTCATCTCAATGAGAACCCTTCCAAAATCATCAATGATTACAATTTCAAACCGGTGTTTAATAACGGTAACGCCAAACCTGATTATTTCGAGAACAAACACCTCTATTTCCTGAAAGTGGAAAACGGAAAAGTTTCAAAGGCATGGTAGGAATTTGCAGGAGTTTAATGGTTTAAAGTTGTTCAATGTTGCAATTTATCAATCCTATGATATGGCAATGTGAATCAATCGGATGAAATTAATACCCTCGCCAACCCTCAAGCCTCACTTTTAAACCCTGAAACCCTTAAACCTTTTCAACCCTTAATTTCCCAACATTTTGGAACAGCATTTGTTTTACCTTCTGCATGGCACTCATCGAATTCACAGATAAAGGTCTTTTTTGTCCGCAGGGAGGTTTTTATATCGACCCCTGGAAACCCGTAGATAAAGCTGTTATTACGCATGCGCACAGTGACCATGCCCGGCCCGGAAATAAATATTATCTCTGCCATCACTTTACCAAACCATTGTTACAATTAAGACTTGGAGACAACCAATACGAGTCTGTTGATTGGAAGGAAACCATATTCATGAATGGGGTAAATATTTCCTTATATCCTTCGGGGCATATTATCGGCGCAGCACAGGTAAGAGTAGAATTCAAGGGAGAAATATGGGTTATAAGCGGTGATTATAAAACCATTGATGACGGAATCAGCGGTGCATTTGAACCGGTGAAATGCCATGCCTTCATAACGGAATCAACATTTGCATTACCGATCTATAAATGGGAACCCCAGGATATTATTTTTAACCGCATGAAAGAATGGATATTTACAAATAACGCAGCTGGAAAAACAAGTGTATTTTTTGCATACAGCCTGGGTAAAGCCCAACGCATTTTGAAACCGTTGGCTGAAACAGGCATACCCATTTTCGCACATGGCGCAGTTTACAATGTACAGCAGGCGTTGATCAATAGCGGCTGGCGATTACCGGTAGTAGAACGCGTAACTACTGAAATTAAAAAAGATGAATTAAAAGGAAGCATTGTAATTGCACCCGGCAGTGCAGCTAACAGTTCCTGGATAAAGCGTTTTCAACCACACGCCGATGCGATCTGTAGCGGCTGGATGCAGGTAAGGGGAAATGTACGACGAAAAAATGCAGATGCAGGTTTTGCATTAAGCGATCATGCCGACTGGGAGGGATTGATAAGTGCGGTAAAAGCAACCGGTGCATCCAAAGTATTTGCAACACATGGCTTTCAATCTGTATTCAGCAGGTACCTGAATGAACAGGGTATTGAAGCTGCTGAAGTGCAGACAGCTTTTGGTAACGAAGAAGATGAGCCGATTATTGATGAACCTGTAATACCGGTAACATGAAGCAATTTGCAGAACTGGTACAACTATTGGCCAGCAGTACAAAGACAAATGATAAGGTGAACGCCCTGCAACAATATTTTTCAACTGCAAGTGATGCAGATAAAATATGGGTGATCGCTTTATTTACCGGCAGGCGGCCTAAACGTGCGGTACCAACAAAGCTGCTGAGGCTTTGGTGCATGGAGATCACTGAGATAACTCCCTGGCTGTTTGAAGAGAGCTACCATACCGTTGGCGACCTGGCTGAAACAATTGCATTGCTTTTACCGGCGGCCGATGATGAGACAGGGAATACCGAAAGTCTTTCCTGTTATTTAAACAAACTGGCGGCGATCAGCAAAGAGCCGGATGAGTTGAAAAGAAAATTTGTTACAGAAAACTGGGGGTTGATGAATATTATTGAACGTTTTGTTTTCAATAAATTAATTACAGGAGGATTCAGGATTGGCGTATCTCAAAAGTTAATGGTAAATGCCATCGCCAAAACAATTGATACGCCGCCCTCCATCATAGCTCACCGCATCAGTGGTCATTGGGATCCATTACAAATAGGTTTTGATGAACTGCTGAGTGTTGAACACAGCACAGCAGACTTTTCGAAACCCTACCCTTTTTACCTCGCCTATGCTATTGAAAATGATGCAGGCGAACTTGGTGATCCCAATGCATGGCAGGCCGAATGGAAATGGGATGGTATCAGGGGACAAATCATCAAACGAAATAATGAATTGTTTGTGTGGAGCCGCGGGGAGGAATTGATGACCGGAAAATTTCCCGAATACAGTATCCTGGAAAATTTACTACCTGATGGAACCGCTATTGATGGCGAGATCATCAGCTTGTCGGAAAAAACAACCGGGCCCTTTACACCCTTACCTTTCTCCGCTTTACAAACAAGGATTGGCAGGAAGAATATCACAAGGAAGCAATTAACCGAAGCTCCGGTTGGATTCATCGCATACGACCTGCTGGAATATAATGGCGAAGATATCCGGCACCTACCCCTGGCAGATAGGATAAGGCTGCTTAAGAATTTAATCGATGAACTGGCGCTTCCATTTATTCACCGCTCCCCTGTAATTGAATTCAGCAATTGGAATGAACTGGCGGAGATACGCGGCCGCTCGAGAGCTATGAGCAGTGAAGGATTGATGCTAAAGCGTAAAGATTCAACATACCAGTCGGGACGAAAAAGAGGCGACTGGTGGAAATGGAAGATTGATCCGCTGACCATTGATGCGGTTATGATCTACGCACAAAAAGGGCATGGCCGCAGGAGTAACTTATATACTGATTACACATTTGCCGTAAGGGATGGCGATAAACTGGTAAGCTTTGCCAAAGCCTACAGCGGCCTCACTGATAAAGAATTTGCACAGGTAGACAATTTTGTAAAAAGAAATTCAATAGAAAAATTCGGTCCGGTAAGAACCGTAAAACCCGAACTGGTTTTTGAAATAGCTTTTGAAGGAATTGCAGCCAGCAACCGCCATAAGTCTGGTGTGGCACTGCGCTTTCCCAGGATGAGCAGGTGGCGAAAAGATAAGAAGCCTGATGATATAAACACATTGGATGATCTGAAAGCAATATTGGCCGCTTACAGCCCTGCAATAAAATAACCCTGCTACAGTCAGGTTTAGGCCGTTGATAGAAGCTGCACAAGATTGGCTTGTTCAATCGATTTCAAACAGCTGTCATCCATTTTTTTAGCGGAATACATGGGCAATATTTTTTTATGCGCAGCTTCGATATCATGCACCGGCCTGGATTTAGCAGCACTGCACAACACTGACTGTTTAATGATTTTACCCAGCATAAATGTTTTTACAGCTTCGTTGTAAACCCCGTTCCTTCTCCCGAGTTTTTTTTGCCATTCTTTTTTCAATACTGCGGCTGCTATGACGGCTTTTGCATAGGCAACTGCTTTTTTAAATAAGTCCCTACAGGTGCGTTGGCCCGCACTTGCGACAATTTTTGTCATGCCCGGGTATTTTGTAATTAAGACACCCCATTTATAATGTTTGATCGTAATCTGCTTCCCCCAATGTGCCTCTTATCATCAGCAACGACAACGGTATCTTTTTTCTTTTCATGCGACAGACTTTGATTCAAACCTATAAAAAAGTAATTGAAAATTCAAATGGATGGCGTGAAATAGCGTTACTGAATGCCCGGAGCAAACGACTTCGCTCATTAAATGACAGGTTTCAACCGAAGACCGGTAAAGAATAAAGTTGCCATGAAATAATATGCAACGACTATTCTCCAAACGGTATTACCCACATAACAGGATTGAGGCTTACGTGGATGATGCAGGCAGCAAATACGGGAGATCCTGGGAGGAAGGTAGAGACAACAACGAAGGATGCCGGGAGAACATAGGGGAAACACTGGGGGAAATCTAAAAAAATACACTGCATACGTCACAGAAACACCCTCCATCCAGCAGCCTGCCTGGCAAAATAATTTTTTAGGATGGCAACGCACATTTTAACCCTGCGAATTTATGGCTTAGGCGAAGCAGGATTTAATACGCATTTGTATAACAGCTATTCGGGGCGCCCCATCCAACGTGATTTTCGTTCGAAATGAGCACTACCGGAGTTCCTTTCGCATCGTAAGCAGAAACCATCCTATTTGTTCTCCCGGATGCCTGTGAAAGACTGCAAACACTGTTAGCTGTAGCATTACCGGTAAAATTCACTGAGTTGGTAACAACAAATGCACCGATCTGCGTACCTCGCGCTTTACGACCTTTATTTTCAGTATTAATAACACGTGCATTTGCGGTTCCGGAATTGGGCCACGCCGCAAGATTGAAATAATTAACGGTATTCACAAATTGTACAATAACAGGTACCTGTGATGCACTTAATCCTGATGAACCTGCCATATATGCGACAGTAATATTACAGCGATTCTTAATGAAAGGATCAACGAATAATCCGGATTGTACATTGGCCAACTTTAGTTCAACTAAACTTGTATTGAGCAGGTACACATCAAATTGATAAACATTTGGAGCTGTTTGCAGTTGATTAGTTACATACATTTTGTAGGTGGGCAACCGGGCATTGGTAATGTGTGCAATGGCCAGTATCGCACATAAAAAAAGGCTTTTTTAAATGGGCTGTATATAATTTTCAATTAAACCAGGTTTTGTAAGCTGTCAGGATATTCATAAATGATGAATATAAACAATGCATTAAAAAAAATCAAAGATTAAAATACCCTTTATCGAATCTGTCAGGGTTATCTAAACCAAGCTGTCCTTTAGATAATTATTGGCAAATAATCACTCTAAGCAACAACCTTTATTAAAATGTAAACTATATCAAAAAAAATCACCCCCGCAATTGCGGGGGTGATTAAACATAAGTTGGTTTTAAAAGGATTAACTATGTTTCAACAATAGAATTTCTATTGATCTGATTATTCCTTTACAAGCTTAAGGCTTTTCTTCTCGTTGCCTTGAATAACCTGTACACTATAGATACCTGCTATAAAGCCGTTGCCAAACTTGTACTGTAATTTACCTGTTCCTTCAGTTTGGTAAACTTTTCTTCCCAGTACATCTGTAATAGTAACGGAAACTTTTTCTTTACTATCATAACCTTGCAATACCAATGTAAATTCAGCAGTGCTTGGGTTAGGATATGCCTGTATTTTTAATTCAGCAGTTGTGTGTGGCAATACCTTAGCATTTGTTTTAGTTGCTATGGGTCCTACTGGTGCACAACCGGTTGGTCCTACTACGATGTTAGACAACGTACCGATACAGGTTTTAGAATCTTTCACATATCCTGTGTAAGTACCAGCAGCAACGCCTGTGAAGATCGTGCTTGCCTGGTAAGTGTTACCATCAAGGCTGTAAGTATATGGACCGTAACCACCTGTTCTGAACAACTGAACCTGTCCGTTATTGCTTAAACAACTTGTTGCGTTAACAACACTTGCAGTAACAACGATCGTGTTCAGGTTGATGGTAACATTGATATTACCGCTTGTACAACCTTTAGAATCTTTCACTTTGATCGTGTAATTACCTGCACCCAATCCACTGAATGAATTGCTTGCCTGGTAAGTTGTACCGCCATCATTGCTGTAAGTGTAAGGAGCAGTTCCACCAGCAGGCGTAACCTGAATTGAACCATCGTTCAGACAAGTGCTTGTATTTACTTTGCTGATTGTTGCAGTAAGTCCTACACCTGCACCAACTACTGCATTTGCAGTTCCTGTACATCCTGCTGCATCTTTAACTACGATAGCGTAAGATCCTGCAGCAAGTCCACTGAATATATAACTAAGCTGGAACGTTGTTCCACCATCTTTGCTATAAGAGTATGGAGGAGTACCACCTGTTCTGTACACTTCAATTGAACCATCAGGAGAACATGAACTTGCATTCCTTACGAAAGGATTTACTACGATCGCAGGAGCTGAAGAAACAGTGATTGATTTAGTTCCAACACAACCACCTGCATCTTTCACATATCCTGTGTAAGAACCGGCAGCAAGGCCAGTGAAGGTATTGCTTGCCTGGAATGGACCACCAGCGCTTAAGCTATAAGTATAAGGCTGGATACCAGCGTTACCATACAATGTAATAGAACCTGTGCTACCGCAAACGCTGGAATTTGTTCCGCTGTTAGAAACTACTACAGTGAATGCAAACTCAACGTGGATATTGTTGATCGTTACAACACCGCAACCGCCAACATCTGTAATGGTAACATTATAGAAACCATAGTTCAGCCCGGTGAGTGAAGAAACGTTACCTGCTGTGAAAGGCGTTGTTGCAGGATTACCTGATCCTGTAACACCTGTCCAGCTATAAGAATAGTTACCGCTTCCACCAGCTGGCGTTACAGTAATGGTTCCATCAGGAGTACCGCTGCAAGCGCTCAGGTTTGTTTTAACATAAGTTGCAGAGAATGTTGCAGGTGCGCCAACATTAACCAGGATTGCTGCTGTTGTGCAACCGCCTGCTGTAACTACGATGCTATGATTACCCGATGAAAGGCTGTTGATCGTAAATGGATTTGCTGCATAAGCTGTAGGAAGACCACCGTCCAGGCTATAAGTACCAGGAGCCTGTGTGCTGCCGCCTGTTAAAGTAATCGTAGCAGTACCATTGTTTCCGCCACCACCGCATGTAACCGGTGTTGTTGTTCCTGTACCAGCTAAAGCTGATGTTGAACCAACAGTGAATGTAACGTCACTTGATACACAACCAGCTGCTGATGTAGCAACTACTGTATGAGAACCAGCCGCAAGGCCCGTGATTGTAAATGGATTTGAACTATATGATCCGCCCGGGTTACCATCTACGGTATAGGTACCGCTGGTGCTGGCAGATAATGTTATCACAGCTGTACCTAAAGTAGCACATGATACCGGTGTAATGGTACCTGCAGAACCTGTAAGTAATGCCGTATTACCAACTGAAACAACGATACTGGCAGATATACAACCTGAACCTGTTGTTGCAACAATGGTATGACTGCCGGCTGATAAGCCGGTAACAGTAAATGGATTTGCTGCATACGCACCAGCCGGGTTACCGTCCAGTGTGTATGTTCCCGGAACCGCCGCAGAACCTGTCCCTGTCAGGGTGATCTGAGCTGTACCATCGGTACTTCCAAAGCAGCTAACTGCTGTTGTTGTTCCCGATCCTGTTACGTTGCAACCATTCACCACATTAATTGAATAAGCAGCAGAACCTGTACATGATCCTGTAGCTGATGTAGCTGTTACCGTGAAGCTTGCATTAGCAGCAGGGCCTGTTGGCGTTCCGCTGATAACACCTGTACTTCCATCTAATGATAAACCAGCCGGCAATGAACCAGCCGATACTGAATATACATAAGGAGCAGTTCCACCACTAGCTGTAACTGTTGCGCCGGCATAAGGAGAACCGATCGTTCCACCAGCTAATGCACCAGCAGCAGGTGTTAATGTTATTGTAGGGCAAACAACATTGATGCTGTAAGCAGCCGTACCGGTACAAGACCCCTGTCCTGAAGCCGTAGCCGTTACACTAAATGTTGAATTACCAGCAGGGCCTGTTGGCGTTCCGCTGATAACACCTGTAGTTCCATTTAATGATAAACCGGCAGGCAATGAACCAGCCGATACTGAATACGCATAAGGAGCAGTTCCACCACTAGCTGTAACTGTTGCACCAGCATAAGGAGAACCAACCGTTCCACCGGCAAATGCACCGGCAGCAGGTGTTAATGTTATTGTTGGGCAAACAAAGTTTAAAGCAATATTTTGATAGCAGGTACCTACGCCACCTAGAGCCAAATTACTCGAAGCTGCTGTTATGTTAAATGCATTATTTGTTGAAAGATCGTACGCAGATACAATAGTATTTGTCTTGCCTGAAGCTGCAGCGGTAGTAAATACTGAATTACTGTGACTGTTGGCTGCAAAAGGAACTGAATTTGTCACAACAAAAGTTGCAATCCTTGTTCCCGGGCTTGTACAACCGCCCGAAGTCGTTGCAATTAAACTACCTTCTACTGCTGTTGCAGGTATCCCCCTTGCAGCCAGGTTGAAACAGTTTTGCAGGACAGGGTTAGCATTATTTACGAACTGCAAAGTTGTTGGCGTTTGAGCCGCATTTAACTGAGTTGAGCCTGCCATGATAGAAGGCGTGATTAATCCGCCGTTCCTCACTGTAGGGTCTATGAAAAGACCAAACTGAACACCCGCAAGCCTGAAAGGAACAGAGCTTGTGCTAAGCAGATAAACATCGAACTGGTAAACATTGGGCGCTGTTTGCAGCTCATTTGTAACCGACAGTTTATACTGGCCGGTAGTTGGTGCCTGTGCCTTTGAAACATTTGCGAATGCAAATATCGCCAGGACGACAAACATCATTTTCTTAAAAGTTGTAAGAATTTTTTTCATCTGTATTTTTTTAGTTATTAGTACTATGGTTTATAATGGAAGGCGATCGTTTAAAAAAAGCAGGTTGCGGTGAAATTCACCACAACCTGCAAATTATTTAATACGGACGTGCGTAGAATAAGAAGAGATTGCCATTATTCTGAACTATGATAGCATCTGCCAGATCCGTTGCACCATCGCCTGTAGCATCTGTTGCGTCGTAACCAAAGGCAAAGATGTTAGCATTATTCTGTACGTCAATTGCATCAGAAATATCTACTGTGCCATCCTGGTTCACATCTCCACCATAGAATGCGAACACGCCGCTACCCATAGAAGCCATTGGAGGATTTAAACCATCATCATAAGCCTGTGTGAGGCCTGAACTGAAGTTATATCCTACGATTGGTTTGAATGTTATTGGCAGTTTGCTCCATGTTTCCAGGTGGTTCCTGTGCTTGATAGCAACATAGAATTGTTGTCCACCTAAACCAGCAGGGAAAGTAACCGTAGCTGTACCATTTGTATGCAACACCGCAGTTGCCGTGTAATCAGGCAATGCATTTGCAAGACTGGTTGGAGCCCACAGGTTAATGCTGATATCATCTGTTTCTGTTGGATCAACACTCAAACCAAGGTCGTACTTGTTAGCAACCATACTGCTTGCGCCGTTATAGAAGCCTTGCAGGAATGCAGTTGCATTCAGCGTAGAAGGACATTGATTAACAGTTACCACACCCGTGTTAGCGGTAGTGCTGCAACCGTTTGCAGCATTTACAGAAAGGTTGTAAGTTGTTGAAACCAATGGTGTAACCCCTGTTGGATTCTGAACTGCGGATGTAAATCCTGCAGGTGTAGAAGTCCAGGCGTATGTATAAGCCGGAGCTGTACCAGTCACTGCGATATTATCCAGTGCCCAATACCATGCCCAACCATCAGAGTAATTAAAGCGGATTTTAACATTCGCATTGTTAACATAAGCACTCAGGTCTACGTTGTCGGTCGCAAATGCTGCAGGAGCGCCCTGTGTTGCTGTGTAAGTCTTCACAGTTATCCAGCTTGTTCCACCATCAATGCTTACATCCACATTAGCACTGGTCAGGTATTGCCTGTAGTACTGGTCGTAAGACAGGTTCAACGTTGAATAACCCATCGTGCTGAATGTTGGTGAAGTGAGCTGTGTATTCACTGTCGTTCCACTTCCACCCAGGTCAGCATTTGCAATGATCATCTGCGAACCAGCACCACTGTTAAATGTTACCGGCGTTGAGTTTGCTGAAGTATATGGATTTGATTGCAGGATAAAAGGAACTACCAATGGAGTAGTGCCACCTGAACTATTCGTAATTGTCCATGCACCCAATCCTGCTTCAAAATCCTGAGTAAGGATACTTGGCGAAGGCGTAGCTGCACTACCGGTTAGCGTTAATGGATCTCCGGCGCAAATGGTATTAACACTTGCCACAGCTGTTACGCTGGTTGGAGAAGCTTTGATCGTTACTGATACTGCTGCTGAAGGAGCACTTGGGCAACCGGTAGCTGTATTCGTAACTATTACCCTGTATGAACCTGATGAAACGGCGCTTACAGTATAAGTAGCACCTGTTGCAGCTGGTATATTAACACCATTCAGTGTCCACTGGTAAGTTGCTGAACCTGCATCAGTTTGTACAGTCAGTACCTGTGTAAGTGGAGCACAAATTGATATTGGCCCTGTTTCAGCAATACTGGAAGTAGGAAGCGGGTTAACCGTAACCGTAACCGGTAATGCTGATGTTGGGTTACCACATGCATCCGTAATAACAACGGTGTATGTTGTTGTTGTTGCCGGTGAAACATTGATAGTGGCAGTTGTGCTTGCAGCAGGATCGTTCCACAAGTATGTGAACGGAGCACCGCCGGTTGCATTTGCACTCAATGTTGATGAACCGCCTGCACAAATAGTAGCTGGTGACGCTGATGGTGCACCTGCAACCGTTGCCAATGTTACCGTAACCGGAGCTGATACCGTGCTACAATTTGTAGCGTATGTAGGATCAGTTACTGTTACTGTATAACTTGTAGTTGATGTTGGGCTAACGCCTGTTGTTGGCGTGGTAGCTCCATTTGACCACAGATAAGTGAACGCCGGGTTTTGAGTAGAAACACCGATTATATTAACAGTGTAATCCGCTGTACCTCCGCTGCCGAAACTGCTGCAACCATCACCTGCTCCGTTTGTATTTCCGTTCAAACGTGAGCGTATGCGCATACCTGTTTGGCCAGCTGCTGCTGAAATAGGTACAGTGATATTAACCGTTCCTGTGCTTGCACTTGTCCATGGCTGTATCCACTCTGATGCATCAAATGTGCCATTCCTGTCATAATCAATCCAAACAGAGATGATACTTGCACCTGTAGTAGTTAATGTCAATGGATATGTTTGCCCTGCAGTAAGGTTTGTTGTTGTTGAACCTGAAGCAGGATAGATATCGTAGTAAGGTGATGCCTGTACAATACCTGTATTGTTGATCGTTCCTAAAACAACGCCTGCTACTGTTGAAGATCCTGATTGAACAGGAACACAATAGGTGCCTGGCAATGACTGAGGGCCTGTACCAATTCCTACGGAATAAACACTCAGGTTGGAAGTACCACCCAGGCAGATAGATGCCGGGTTTGCCCTGATGCTGTCTATTACCGGGTTAGGATTAACAGTTATTGTGACAGAAGCTGTATTTGTACAACCAGCGCCTGTTGCAGTAACGGTGTAAGTTGTAGTTACTGCGGGTGTAGCTGTTACGGTTCCGCCTGATGTGGTATTTAAACCCAGTGCTGGAGACCATGCGAAGCCAGTATAGCTAGGATCACTTGGAGTAGCTGCATCAAGGCTAACTGAACCACCGGCACAGAAGGTTATAACGCCACCCGGAGTGATTGCCACTGTTGGTGGTGCTGTTATTGTAACAGTTACCAGTGTGCGGGTGCTTTCGCATGTACCATTGTTTTCAGATACATAGAAATTGTGTATGCCTGTTCCGCTGATTGATGTAGTGTAAGTACTTCCACCGGTTTGTAACAACGTACCGCCGGTTAAAGCATCATACCATCTGTAGGTACCATTAGATCCACCTGTGCTTACAGAAGCTGTTGGCACACCAGGTCCGCACTGCGTTGAGTTTGTTCCAACGGGTGGGTTTGGCAATGCATTAACATCCACATGTACAGGAGAATAGGTTATAAAACATCCTGCAGCAGTTGTTGCTTTTACAGTATAGTCGGTTGTAACTGTTGGATTAACCACAACTGTACTTCCTGCAACCGGGCCAGGCGTCCATTCCCAGGTCAAAGAAGCTGTGTAATTGATACCTACCTGGCCTGTGAATTTAACATTCGGCCTGTTGGTTGATGCATTCGAAACGGTTGTTACTGTGCAAGGCGTAGCTGCATTATCAACCTGGTAGTTCACAAATGAACCAAATGCGGTTGTTGTAAATGTATTTACAGCTGATCCACCACCCAAAATGCCATTGGCAAAACAGTAGTCAACGATAATATTTGAAACGCCATCCCAGTTATACGGTGCGGCGAATGTATGTGTATTTGTTCCAAGAACCGGAGTATAGGTTGTTGGTCCGTAAACGGTGGTGAATGTAGGTGCCTGGAAAGTAGTGATCGCTGTAGTAGCGGCACTTACACTTGCGAGGCTAATGGTGAAGCCGGTTACTACGTTATCAGGAGCAGCCGCCAATGCACTTACATCAACCTTCAGGTCGGTTAAGTTACCGGCAACAAATCCTGCAGCAGTCAATTCACTTGCTGTGATCAATAACTGCGCATGGCCATTACCATACCAGGTGCCGTAGAATGCGCCTATCGTGGTGCTGGATGAATTTGAACCTGTTCCGTTACCAATCTGAGCAGTTGCCAGACTCGCCACAACACTCTGACCGTTCAACGTAACCGCTGAGCCGGCACAAACTGTAGAAGGCGTTGCCGTTGCAGCTGTAATAACCGGATTAGCATTTACTGTTACAGTTACAGATGAAGTTACGGTACAGAATGTATTATCATCATAGGCAACTACGTTATAAGTATAAACGCCTGCTGCGAGTGGTGTAATACCTGTAACCGGGTTACCTACTACAGAACCTGTGATACCACTGTTGGTACCGCCGGTTGCTGTCCAGGTAAATGCATATGTATTACCGTTTCCGCCTGTTTGTAAAGCAGAGAGGTTGAACGAGCTGCCGATACAAATTGACAGTGCAGTAGACGTTAAGTTAGCCTGTGCGGTAACAGCATCCGGTGTATTAACGTTCTGTGTAACCGCTACCCTTGGTGAGCTTTCGCAACCAAAAGCACTTATCTCTGTTACATAGAATGTAGTGGTAGCCGAAATAGGAGTGGCATAACTTGCAAGCGTGCTGTCTTGCAGCAATGTTCCGCTTGTTAATGCATTGTACCAACGGAATTTAGGTGTACCTGCACCTGAGTTTGATGCCAGAGAGATGTTTGGCAAACCGGTTCCGCAAATATCATCACCTGTATTGGCTGTTGGCGGCGCTGGTATAGGATACACTGTAACCAATACATCTTGTGTTTTGGTACAGGTGGTAGCAGGATCATAAGCCGATACAGTGTAGGTGGTTGTTATTGATGGGGTAACAGTTTGTGTATTACCTGAAAGGCTGCCCGGATTCCATGTCCACGTTAATGAACCTGCACCAACGGAGCCTATCTGGGCCCCAAATGTCATAATTGGCATAGTTGCAACAACCGTACCTGTAAGATCTGTACAACCTGTTACAGAACCTGATTTATGAATATTAGATGATGTTGGTGGAGTGAAAGCCGATACTGTATTTGTTCCAAGAACGTTGTTTGTCTGGCAAACATTAACGATAATATTTGAAGTACCATTCCATGTAAATGGAGTACTGAATGTATGTGTATTCAAACCCAGAACAGCAGTGAAGCTGGCTTGGGTAAATACAGTTGTCATTGATGTTGTTTCGAAAGTTGTTGACAACACTGTAGCTGCAGTAGCACCCATCTTAATTGTCAGATTGTCTACAGTACCTCCAACCCCTGTTGTCGTAAATCCGAGGCTTGTAATATTACCCGGGGCAATACCTGCAGCGGTTAACTGAGCAGCGGTTACCAACAACTGTGTTCTGATCTGATTACCCGTACCATTACCTGAACGGTAAGGATTACCATCGGATCCTCCGATAGTAGTAGTTGATGTACCAACTGTTGAGAACCCGGCAGCAGCAGATATCGTTGTTGCCACTAAATTTGAACTACCTCCATTACAGAATGATGCAGGTGTAGCTGTTGCTGAAAGGATATTAGGTAATGATTTAACAACTACATTGACAGTAGTAGCCGAAGTAGCACAAGAACCATCCACTGCATTTACGGTGTAAACATAGGTTCCTGGTATTGTTGGCGTAACACTGATGCTTGTACCAGGAGTTCCGCCAATTGGAATACCACTACCAACCTGTGGTGTAGCAGTCCAGTTATAAGTATAAATATTAATTGGAGCACCTGCAATATTTGCAGCAGTTAAAGTAATTGCTGTATTGCTGCAAGGGTTTGCGTCGCTTGGTGTTGCACTTACGGCATCCGGCTGGTTAACTGTTACAGTAACCGGTGAACGTAAGCTTTCACAACCGCTTCCATCTACGTTTGCTGATTCAGAAACATAGAAAGTTGTAGTTGTGCCTACAGATATACCATAAGTAGTTGCAGCGCTCGGTCCCTGTAACAGGGTTCCGCCGCTTGCAGCACTATACCACCTGAACTGGCCGTTCTGGCCACCAGAAACAACATTGGCAGTTGGTATTTGGTTACCACACTGTGTAGAGTTGCCACCGGTAGGTGCGTTTGGCAATGTGGTTGTGTTGATGGTAATACCAGGTGAAACAATGGAACAGCCAGCTGCATTAACTGCTGTAACTGTATAGGTAGTTGAAGTTGTTGGGTTAGCGATAAAAGGATTACCGGTTCCAATGTTGGAAAAGCCGTCATTCCATGTATAAGTAGTAATAACAGGAACCACGCCTGAACTGGTAAAGGTTACGTTCAGGCGGTTGGTACTTAAACTGGCAGCGTTCGACGAAGCTGTTGATGTATAAGCTACCGTATTACCCGCTGTTGCAGTGTAATATGTTAAAGAGTTATTAGTAGCATTTGCACCATTGTGTACTACCTGTACAATGATATTTGAAAGTCCATCCCAATAGAATGGATTAGAGAAATTCATAGTGTTCACCCCTACAACGTGCGTATATACGCCGGGATTGAATACCTGGGTCATTACAGTTGAATCGGCAAAAGCAGTCAATGTTGACAATGCTGTTGTTCCGATCCTTACTGAAAATCCTGAGTTTGTTGCAGCATCACCGAGTGTAGTAATATTGAATGTCATTGAACTGAGGTTACCCGAAGTTAATCCGGAAGCCAGCAATTCAGCACCGGTAAATACTGTCTGCATACGATAAGATCCCCACCTGTTACAGAAGGCTGTTGGTTGTGTCGTAGCCGTTGTAAGTGTTATTGCCGCTCCGATAGTGCCTGTAGTAGTAGGCTTGGTAACGGCTCCTGTTAATGTTACATTACTACCTGCGCATACGGGGTTTGGAGTTCCGGTAGCCGATGCACTTGCTCCATTGAATGGATCGTCCTGGTAATTATTACCAGTAAACGTACTTACAATCCCGAATGAATTGGTAGCTGTAATGCTCCAGGTAACGACTGCGTTGCCCGGGCTGGCAACCGGGATCGTATATGTCCAGGTATTACCGGAGGGGTTGTTCATTGCAACGGGACCTGTAACAGCACCATTATTATAGGTAATTGTAACAGAAGTGATCGTTCCGCCCGATGTAGTAACATCTGCGCTGATCGCATGCGCTGTTGGCGTACATGTACCTGTGGGTACAGTTACGTTTGCAAAACTGGTAGAAATAGTTGTCCATGCAAAGAAATCATTACCTGTTGGAACAATCGGGCCAAGGCCTGTTGTCGCAGTGGTTCTGTTACCCGTTGCAGGCAATGCACCTGAACCTGAAGCAAGGCTCCTTGGAGTCCATGCTCCGGATAATGCGGCAGACTGGCTGATGAACAGATCCTGTGCATTTCCGGTAAGCGCATCTGCACTGTTGTAGTTCATGGTAACAGTAGGGTTGGTACCATAGATGCTTCCGGCATCGGTAACAACACGGAAAGCCCTGGTGCCAATGGCAGCTGCACCTGTAGGGGCAGCTGTTTCGGTAACTGTAACCTTGGTTACAGTTGAGCCTGTAGTAACGGGTGTGGGTGTGGTACCTGCCGACCAGCTAAATGTACCCGAGAAAGGATAATTGAAACTGGTTACACCTCCCTTTCCAGTCAGGGTCATTGAACCGTTCTTGATATATGTATTGGTTACACCAAAAGTTGATGTGGTACCTGTATAGCCGTTCCAGCTAAAGTAAAGGTTGTTGCCACCAAGGTCGATCACGTTACCCGGAGCAATACCACTTGCCACCAGGGCAAGCGGAGAAGAACCGAATAAGGTAAGGTTACTTGTAAGTGCAATACCAACACCATTACCGTTCAAAGACAGTACGTTGATCTTCCTGTTCACAGGAATTGATGCATCGTCTGCATTTTGTGATGCAACTGTTGCCGGCGCAAAAAAGTTAAATGTTAAATTGTATAAGGCAACACGGGCAGTGATAGCTCCTACTGCTGAAGTATATGTACCTCCCAATGCGTTACCTGATGTTGGTCCAACGCCAACTGAAGGAGCTGCCACATAACCGTAGCCAGCGTTGGTTACGGTAAAATTGGTAAGCTGCCCGTTGCTACCGATTGTAGCAGTAGCTGTGGGCCAGCAGCCCGCCGGGAAGGCAATGGCCGCGCCACCTAGTACCGATGAAAGCGTTAATGTTGGCGGGGCAGAATATACTGCCGTTCCAGGTGATGTCAGGTAAACAGAAACAATTTTTCCCTGGTTCATCGTAATGGTGAAAGCAGAAGAAATAAGATTGGTACCCGAAACGAGGTTCGTTGCATCAACAGTAATCGTTGGTGCTGATGCATATCCTGAACCTCCGTTCGTTACAAGGTTTAGGGCTGAAGGGCCTGCAAAACCGATCGTAGGGGCAATCGTATAGTTTACACCGCCACTGGCTGCAGATATATTACCTACGCCACTGGAAGCCTGACCATTTAACGTTGCAATGCTTGCACCCTGGTCACTGTTAATGGCAATCCCTCCTGTAATAACGGTACCCGTAGTTTTTTGGGTAAGGCTACTGGCAGTTCCAGCTACCTGCTGAATATACACTGCTGTTGCTGAGGCACCAGAACCGGTGCCTGCCGCAACACCCACACTGAATGCCACCGTAGGTGCTGAGCTATATCCGCTACCCGCACTTGTCAAACTCAGACTGCGAACAGTTTGGGTTGCTGCATCATAAGTAACTGTTGCTGCAGCAGGCGTACCTACATATAAGAATGTACATCCACCACTTACTGCAGTACCTAAGGTATGTACCGGCGGTGTGGCCGCAGCAGCAGCACTTGCTGCCACAGTACATACATATAAATTACCACCATAGAAATATTGTGTTCCAACCGAATGTGTCTGGGAACCTAAGAAAGGATTACCCAATGTGCCCACTGTGCCTATCCACAAAAGGTTCTGGGCAATACCAGCTGTATGTGTTGGAGCAGCTGGTCCGATATTGCCAACCACAACACAACGATAAACGTTATTGCCGGAAACGTACAGGGCATTCAATGCACCGGTGATGTTGGTCCATTGCGTAACTGAAGCACCAAATACAACAGGCGCAACAGAATATAAACTGCCCTGGGCAGTAACTGCAACACTTGCCACCTGTAAATTCAGTGGCAACCCGTAAACCTGTACGGTGTTATCAATTTTTAATTTTCCGTTGGTATTTAAAGAACCAGCAGAATGAACAAAACTTGTTGTAATAATATTTTGGGTAGTAGAGATGGTATTACTTCCTAAATTTGAGAAGCTTAAAAAACGAATAATACCGTCGGTACCATTTCCCTGGAAAGTTCCGGTACCACTAAGGGTGGAACCAGCGCCATTAAAGGTAAGCGCTGTTGAAGCCATGGCAAGGTTTGCATAACCGTTATTGGTAAAGTTTCCGCCAACCGTTAAAGTCTGACCAACTCCGCCCGTAGTATATGCTAAAAAATTACCACCGGCGTTTATTAATATGTTGCCTGAAGCCGTCATCGCATTTGAGGTACCATTCCACTGAAGGGAACCACTAACACTAAGGTTACGAACAGTAACAGCCTGGTCAATCGTAACAATTGCTCCCGCCGGAATATCAACATCAGCACCTGGCCCCGGTACGGCACCCCCAGACCATGTTGCAGGGGATGACCACAAACCTCCTATAGAAGAAGCTGTGAAAGTCGGAATTGATGCTGAAGCTACTAATGAAATATTATCTACCGCTGCAGGTGGATTGGTACCAACTGAACCATCATTTTTCCACATAAATATAAGCCTGATTGTCTGACCTGCATAACTTGCAGGAATGACTAATGATGCTGTTTGAACTGTTGTTATTGTCTGGTAGAACCCGAGCTGGGTAGCTCCGGTTATATCCGTTGGTATTAAAGCAGTACCACTACCGGGGTGGGGGCCTGCAACCGGAGTTACAGAAGTAGGCGCTATAAACACCTGCATCATATCCCAGCTGGCCTCGCCATTTGAAATCAAATTGAATGATAAACTAATATAGTTTGATCCTGAAGGAATCGCCACATCTCTGTAAAAATACACGTGGTTAGTTGATGTATTATCGTACGCATTGGTAGTGCCTCCCGTATTGGATATGTAAGCACTTCGCCCTGAAAACGGTGCAGTAGAAACTGCAGTTCCAGCTACCCATTGATTGGTAGAGGATGCATAATTTGCTACTGTCCATCCATTGCTTGCAAGGGTAGTTCCATTATTGAAACCACCGTCGCCAGCGGGATCAATCAGCGTTTGTGCATTTACATTCACGGAGAATGAAGCCACCGTTAATAACAAAAAAAGCCACCGCATAAACTGCGCCGACTTCGTATTGTTGTTCCTGGTTGCTGTACTGGGGCAATTGGTTAGCATTGCCGTTTTCGATGTCCTGGTAGAAACGTTCATATACTTTTGATTTAATAGTAATTCCGATATTTTATAATAAACAAATAATACACATAACTAAAAAACACACACGCTCATGTATACATGATTCCGTATCTGTTGTTCTTTTTGAGGGGTATTATGATATTTTCAAGGCCTGGATATTCTTTGTATTGCCCTTTAACAGGCCGTTTTCTTGAGGTTAACACTTACATAAAATTCCAAAAAACACTTAAATGTTCATGATAACATGAGCATACGGTGATCTAAAAAAATAAAATAAGTAGGGATGCAGTTACTGGCTTTGAAAAGGAATGGATGTGTTAATTCTACGGTGAATATAAATTGCATTTTTGAAACAAACAAAATTATTTAACAATTTTTTTAAACAAGTTTTTATTGAATTGATGTAGTAAATGAAAAAATGTTTTTAAATGCAATCGGGAAGGCTGATCTGGAAATTTGTTTAACGTTTGAGGTTTGAAGTTTATACTTGCAGCCTACCGCTAATATTGTATGGCCGCAGCCCAAATCATTGCCATTCCACTATTTTTGCGCAGCTACCACCCCTTCGATGAAACAAACAACTACAAAAGGCATTGCGGTCATAAAAAAATGGTTGCTCGAAAGACAGCGAAAACCATTTGCATTTCAGCAACAGAGCTGGGAACGCATTGTTGCGGGCGAGTCGGGCCTGGTGAATGCCCCTACTGGTTACGGCAAGACTTACGCGGTTTTTTTAGGTGCTGTTATACAGTTCATCAATGACCATCCAACAGATTACCAGACAAGCAAAGCCAACGGGCTTCAATTGTTATGGATCAGTCCGCTGCGAGCCCTGGCCAAAGATATCGGGCGTGCTATGGAGGAAGTTATTTTTGAGCTTGGCATGCAATGGAAGGTTGGTATCAGGAACGGTGATACGCCGGTGAACGAGCGTCAGAAACAAAAGCGGAACATGCCGGAGGTATTGGTGATCACGCCTGAAAGCCTTCATTTATTACTGGCACAAAAAGGCTATCCTGAAATTTTTAAAAACCTGCGCATCATAGCCGTTGATGAATGGCATGAACTCCTGGGATCGAAAAGAGGCGTTCAGGTGGAGTTGGCGGTTGCAAGGATTGTTTCGCTTAGGTACGGGTTGAAGGTTTTGGGTGAAGGGGTTAAAGCAACGCCTGACATCAAACATCAAACCTCCAACCTCAAACTATCTGTCTGGGGCATCTCCGCCACCATCGGCAACCTCCAAGAGGCCAAGGATGTATTGCTGGCATCAACAGGTGAAAAGGGAACGATCATTTCAGCTTCCTTTGATAAAAAGATTGCCGTAGAATCTATTATTCCCGATGAAATAGAAAAATATCCCTGGGCCGGACACCTGGGCATAAAACTGGCGGATAAAGTGATCCCGATCATCGCAAACAACAAAACAACGCTCATTTTCATCAATACCCGTGGCATGAGCGAGCGCTGGTACCAGCAACTCCTTGTAATTGCACCCGATCTGGCCGGCGCCATAGCACTGCACCATGGAAGTATAGAACAGGAACTTCGTATTTGGGTAGAAGATGCCTTACATGCCGGTACCCTGCAGGCGGTGGTGTGTACTTCCAGCCTTGACCTCGGCGTTGATTTCCGCCCGGTGGAAACCGTAATCCAGGTAGGATCGCCTAAAGGTGTTGCCCGTTTCCTGCAGCGGGCAGGGCGCAGCGGCCACCAGCCCGATGCTGTGAGCAGGATATGGTTCCTGCCAACCCATTCGCTGGAATTACTGGAAGCTGCCGCATTAAAAGATGCCATTGCCATCTCATTCATTGAAAGCAGGCAACCGTTGTTGTTATGCTTTGATGTATTGCTTCAGTTCATGAGCACCCTGGCGGTTTCGGACGGCTTTTATCCGGATGAACTTTATGAAGTTATTAAAGCTACATTCTGCTACCGGCATATCAGTAAACCTGAGTGGGAACAATTGCTGCACTTCATAACGGCCGGGGGTGTAGCATTGGGCCAATACGATGATTTTAAAAAAGTTGAAGTGACGGATGGGTTGTATAAGATCAACAGCCGCAGGATTGCCATGCGGCACCGGATGCATATAGGCACAATCGTTAGTGATTCGATGGTGAAAGTAAAATTCATGAGCGGAGGTTATATTGGCGTAATAGAAGAATATTTTATCTCGCGCCTGCTACCCGGCGATGTATTTACGCTGGCGGGAAGGAACCTCGAATTCATACAGCTGAAGGAAATGACCGCCATCGTTAAAAAAAGCAATGCCGGCAAATCGATCGTTCCAAGTTGGGAAGGAGGCCGGATGCCCCTGAGTGCCAACCTCGGTTTTATGCTGCGAAAAAAACTGGATGAAACTGCGGCTATTGCTAACAGTGGCTGGAAAGTAACAGGCGGCAACGGGCAGCCAGGCAAAGAAATAACAGCACTCAGGCCCCTGCTCGACCTGCAACAGCGCTTATCACATATACCCGCGGCCGGAGAGCTGCTGATTGAACACATAGAAACAAAAGACGGGTTTCACCTTTTTGTTTATCCATTTGAAGGAAGGCTGGTTCATGAAGCCATGGCCGCCCTGCTGGCCTGGCGTATCAGCAAAATAACGGCCATCACTTTTTCCTTTGCAATGAATGATTATGGTTTTGAATTATTAAGCGACCAGCCCATTCCGTTAGATGACAGCAATGCCTATGAATTATTTACAGAAGAAGGCCTTTTTACCGATATTCAAAAAAGTGTAAATGCAACTGAAATGGCCCGCAGAAAGTTCAGGGATATTGCGGTGATCGGCGGCCTGATATTCCAGGGAATGCCCGGCGAACAGGTGAAGCAGCGGCACCTGCAATCATCTGCTTCGTTGTTGTTCAATGTATTTTCTGAATACGAGCCGGGCAATCTTTTATTGAGGCAGGCATACAACGAAGTGATGGATCAACAGATGGATGAAGCAAGGTTACGAAATATGCTGCAACGCATACAAAAAAGCAATATCATAATCACCTACCCCAGCCAGTTAACACCTTTTTGTTTTCCTGTAAAAGTAGACAGTATGCGGGAAAATATTTCTTCTGAAAAGCTGGAAGACAGGGTGAGGAAGATGCAGCAGCAATTGGAGAAGTAGTTTGAAGTTTGAGGTTTGAGGTTTGAGGTTTGAGGTTTGAGGTTTGAGGTTTGAAAAATCTCCACCATTAAAGTCATTCAACTTTCAGAGACCCAACGTGAAATTTCAAACTTCAAACCTCAAACATCCTTAGCTTTTTCAGCAATGTTTTAATAAACAAGGTATTTCCTGTTAACAGTGTATAATATAATAAACACAACAGGAATCAGCAGCCCCAGCAGGCCGAACCCTTTGAATGCCATAGCACCGATAAACAGTAATGTACTTACAACAGGCAACAACTCGCCGATAAGCCAGTACAGGTAACCCTGCTTTTTTAATTTACGCATTTCCACCGCACCGTATATACACAATGCCAGTGCCACGAGGCCAATTATTAAAATAGGCAGCCTGTTTTCAAGCATCTTCTGTTGCATGGCCAACATATCATTGTTGATCATACCTTTCATAAATTTTGGCATTTCATCCATTTTACCCGAACTGAGCGCTTCCCTCGTTTTTTCGTAACTGTTTTTTGCAGAGATAAAACCCCAGATACTCAAAAGAACGCTGATACAACTCCAGATAATTGTGAGAATTGTAAGCACATTGACCGACGTAGGCAGTTTACCGGTATCAAACTGGTTTAAAGATTCGTTTGGATTAATTTCCTGGCTCATAAGTAGTTGTTTTTTTTGTAAAGTAATGATAATTGTAATAAAATCAAAAGGAAAGAAAGTTCATAGTTCGTAGTTTACAGTTGGGCGTTTGAAAGTTGAAGTATCATCCATCGTTGAACTATGTGAACTATAAACTATAAACTATGAACTATCAACCATGAACCCATTAGCTTTACGGTATGAACGCCTTCCTCAACTACCACCTCCTTAACAACAATTTCTTACTAACAGGTGGGCGCAGCATTTTCTGGGAAGAAGAAAAAACACTGATCCTTTCCGACCTGCACTTAGGCAAGGCCGGGCATTTCAGAAAAAGCGGCATTGGCATTCCGCAAACGATCTTTAAAGAAGATATGCAAAGGCTGGTATCGCAGATACAATATTTCAAACCAATGAATATACTTGTGGTAGGCGACCTGTTCCATAGCACAGAAAACAAAGAGCATGACCTGTTCTTAAAATGGAGAAAAGACCTGCATGGATTGTCTATCCAACTGGTAAAAGGAAATCATGATATATTACAGGAGTCGTGGTATACAAAAGCGGGTATCGATGTGTTTCAGGAAGAACTTATCATTGGTGACTTTTTATTTACACATGATATCAGTTCCTGCAAAAAGGAACATGGTAAATATTGCTTCAGTGGCCATATACATCCTGGTATTGTATTAAACGGAGCAGGCAAACAATCACTCAGGCTTCCCTGTTTTTATTTTGGAAAAGAGCATGCTATATTACCTGCATTCGGGAAATTTACAGGAACTTATGCTGTTAAACCTGGGCAAGGTGATTCGGTATTCGTGATCGTAGAAGGGAAACTGATGAAGTTATGAGTTGTGAGCCAATGGCTGGCAGCTATTAGCCGGTTGCTAACATCTTGTCTTTATATCCCTCCAAACCTCAACACATTTCCGTTATTATCCACCAGCTGAAATTCATTTTTACCCAAACTATTCTTTTTCATATTCCCTTTTGGGTTCATCAGGTCCATGGAAGAAAATTTTGAGAAAAGGTCCTCTACATTATTGTCGATGATGTAACAGGAGGCTGGAACAAATTTTCCGATGCCCGTCCATTCAAAAAAATGAATCTCCACTTCGTCTTTCCTTACAATCAGGTAATTACCGTAGTTGTGGGTAAGGAACTTAAGTTTGTTCCTGTAAAACAAATTAGTGTCGGCTATGTTATAGGCAGGCAGTACAGGTGCTATTTTCTGCAGCATAATTCATTATAAAATAGCTATTGAAGCTGATTTTATACAAAAATCACCTATTTTCGGTCACAATAAATTAAAAACCGCTTGTCAGCAGAAATTAAATATAGTGAAGAGGAATTGGTTTTACTGCTACAGCGTAAAGATCAACAGGCTTTTTCCTATTTATACGATCATTATTCAGGTGCCCTGAATGGTATCATCTGCCGTATGGTGGATGAGGCTCAGCTTGCGGAAGATATACTGCAGGAGGCTTTTCTGAAGATATGGAATAATTTTGGCCAGTACGACAGCAGCAAGGGACGGCTGTTTACCTGGATGATCAATCTCACCCGGAATTTAACAATCGACACACTACGGAGCAAGGGGTACAAAAAGCAACAAAAAATCTCTAAGGATGAAAATTCCGTAATTAATTACCAGGATAAGAGTTATGGCTCAGACAGGTTTGACAGTATAGGACTTCGTAAACAGGTTTCCAATTTAAAACCTGAACAAAAAAGCATCATCGATCTTGCTTATTTTAATGGCTATACACAGGAGGAGATTTCAAAAGAATTGGGTATACCGCTGGGTACTGTTAAAACCAGGATGCGTTCGGCCATTATGGAATTAAGAAAAATGTTGGAATTTAATTAAGTGGAAATAAAAGACATCATATCATCCGGGGTACTTGAGTTATACGTGCTGGGTATTGCAAGCGAGCAGGAAACTGCCGATGTAACTACCTGGGCTAAACAATACCCTGAAATAGTTGCAGAAATAGCAACCATTCAGGCAAGCCTTGAAAGCTATGCGATGGCTTATGCTGTGCAACCTCCGGCAGCAGTTAAGCAGAAAATATTTGCTGAAATAAATCCGGGGTCGTTGGTTGCTAACCAACCCGCAAAAGTTGTTGGCATGAACCCGTTCTGGAAATATGCTGCGGCAGCATCCATCATCCTGCTGATTGGCAGTGCTGCTGGCAATATTGTTTTCTTTAATAAATACCAGGAAGCAACTAAAAACTACCAGGCCACGGTAACAGCTAAGAATAGTGCTGAGGAACAACTGGCAGCATTAGACGAAGCTAATAAGGAAATGAAAAATGATATGGGTGTTATCCAAAGCAGGAACAGCGAACCGGTTGCACTGCATGGATTGGAAAAAGCACCAGATGCGGCAGCAAAAATATTCTGGATGAAAAATACTACGGGGGATGTTTATATAGACCCGAGTAATTTACCCGATGCGCCTGCGGGTATGCAATACCAGTTTTGGGGTATTGTAGATGGTAAGCCAGTTGACGGTGGTATGATTGTTTTTTCTAAAAAAGGGGATAAGTACCGCATACAAAAAATGAAACGATTTGGCCGTGCCGAAGCATTCGCCGTAACCCTTGAAACCGAAGGCGGTAATCCTCAGCCGAAGGGTGATATGTACGTGATGGGTAAAATGTGATTTACATTGTTTGTGCCATTAAAACTCCAGGCCGCATAAAGTTTTCTATTTATTTTCTTTTTGTTTGCTTCATTGATGCGTAGAACAATTGATCCAATTTCTACTAATAACAACAGCAAATAAATACTTCCTGACTTTTTTCTTTAGCTGCTATATTTTACAGGTGAGGTATGAAATATTCCATCGGTTCCACGCAAAGATGTATAGCATGGGCTAACAAACCGGGTAATACGGTTAAAATAAAAATGAGTGTACTTCAATGGCCTGCTGAGCTCCAAACCCTGGTCTCAGACTAGTCTGCTTCGGGTCTGCTTCGGGTCTGGGCCTGGTCTGCTCCGCCCCTAAGCGGGAGCATAGCGGGAGCATAGCGGGAGCATAGCGGGAGCATAGCGAACAAATGGCGTGCAAAAGCGGTGTTTTTGCGAACAAGACCCGGCGCTGACTACTATCAGACCCGTTGCAGAGCCGGATAACTGCCCTCGCATTGTGGCGTGCCAGGCGAGCAACGATGTCTTCACAATGCCCAACATAATAACGATCAAAAGATTTTGAGTAAAGTATATAAACTGTATACATAATAAACAGGCTCAACTGGTGTAGTTAAGGCTTTGTACGCTCAGGTAGCCTCATCTCGAACCAGATACTGAAGGATTTGAAGGAAATAGGCGACATTATTACCTGTCTGATACTTTCTAAAAATGATCTTAGTTTTTTCACAGTCTGAAGTGCGCGCATTTGCGACGTGGGGGAATTTGATGCTTATCCTGCTCAGCCGCAAAGTAAAATTAAAGAACCGAAATATTTTTAAAACGAAAATGCAATTAATGAACGGTCAATCCCATTGCCGGTGATCAATAGCGATGAAATGCCCATGTTATTTATTCCAGCCCCCATGTGCGCAAGCAATGTTGGGTGGTCGTGCTATTTTTTGTCTTTAAATTTTTCAGGGAACTGCGTCAGGATGCCTTCTGAAAGCATCGCAGCCATTTTTAGAATTTCAATGTGGGCTGCATCATACACTATTATATCAGCATCACAATCTTTTTTTATCCTTGTTGAAACCCGAACCACAAACATCAATGCTGCTTTTTTGCTGATTGCAAGCCTGAACAACATTTCAGGGCAAAAAAATAACGGACTTCAAAGCGATTTTTCGCTGAAGTCCGTTTCTGTACCCGGGAACGGAATTGAACCGTCACGGCCCTTACGGACCACAGGATTTTAAGTCCTGCGTGTCTACCAATTCCACCACCCGGGTGACACTAATTTTCAATTATTAAAATTAAGATCTTATATTCCTGAAACCTCAGCCGCTCATGGCTTCCAAACCCGATTTTATTCGAGGCCTGTCTACCAGGTTGCCCCTATAACCTTCGGGGTTCTTCCACCACCCGGGAGACATATGCGCTGTAAAAATAAAACAGCACAAACTTTTGAAAAAAAATCCCGAACAAGTCGGGATTTCTTAGCTGAGCGGAAGACCGGGCTCGAACCGGCCACCCCGACCTTGGCAAGGTCGTGCTCTACCAAATGAGCTACTTCCGCATTATTAATAAAGAACTTTTCCTTTTTTTCGGACTGCAAAAATAAGGGATGTTAACTTATAAAAACAAATATTTTATTTGTATTTAGGATTGTACAAAGTATTCTCCGGTACATTTACTTCCGGCTTTCCTTTATACCTGTGTGCATACAAACTATAACAACCACCCAGTACGAATGCTATGATGATAAAAACCTGGCAAAACCAGATAAAACGGGAAGAAGAAACCCAACTGTGAGCAAAATCCTTGTCAGTATTGTCTATAATTTCCTGTTGCATAAGTTGTTAATTTTCGTTGCAAAAATAAGGCCTTCCGTTTAAAAACAATTATTTGTTGCTAATAATTTCTGAAAAGGTCTTTTTCTTTTTTATAAAATAATCCCAAACAATATTTCCATGATACCAACCCTTCAAACGGAAATTTTCTTTTCCTGCCGGAAGCTTTTGGTATTTACCGAAAAATATCCAGCCTGTAAAATGTAGATGTGCTTTAATGATGGCGATAAAAGATCCTGCATCTCCACTGAATAATTGTTTCCAGGCTGCCATCCCATCCAGCAAAAGCCTTATAGGAATTTTCCACACGATCACCTCTATCGGAAGGTTTTTCCAAAGCATCACCAGGTTATTCCTGAAATTCAAAAAAGTTTTCCGGTTGTTTCCTTTTGGAAGTGTTCCGCCGCCAACATGATAAACCACAGAAGCAGGTTGTACAAATATTTTATACCCGCGTCGTTGCAAACGCCAGCATAGATCGATCTCCTCCTGGTGTGCAAAAAAGTATTCATCCAGTCCGCCTATTTCATGATACAAACCTGCTTTTACAAACATTGCGGCACCTGTTGCCCAGAAACATGCCTGCACCGAATCATACTGACCATTGTCCATTTCACAGGTATCAAATACCCTACCCCTCGTAAATGGGTAGCCGAAACTATCTATCCATCCGCCGGCAGCACCTGCGTATTCAAAACTTTTCTTATTGTCATAGGCCAGTATTTTAGGCTGGCATGCTGCAATCAACGGATCAGCATCCATGAGCTTTATTACCGGTTCAATCCAGTTTGCCTCCACTTCCACATCACTGTTCAACAATACATAATAATCAGCTTCTACCTGTTTCAGTGCTGTGTTATACCCTTTGGCAAATCCGCCATTGGTTTCATTGCGGATTATCTTTACTGATGGAAAACTTTGTTGTACAAAGTTTACTGAATCATCAGTTGACGCATTGTCGGCAAGTACTATAATTTTATTAGAATAAGTTGATTGCAACACAGCCGGAAGGAATTGCCCGAGGAATTTTTTGCCGTTCCAGTTTAATATAACGATAGCCACTAAAGGCAAATTTAGTATACCGGCAGTATCAAGCGCTTCATCATTGTTGCGTCGCAATCCGTTCATCGGCAGAACATCTATTAAGCTTTAATTACAATTTATACAAACATAAACCATTTTACATTTTACATTCTAAATTTTCCATTTTACATTTACCTATGTTTCCTCAATTATTAAACTGGCGAACGGGCCTGGCTTTTATTGCCATCGCCATTGTGAGTGTGAGTATTTTTTATTCCAACTTCCTTGCAAAGAAAATTGCTGCAGAAGAAAAACAAAAGATAGAACAGTGGGTGGAAGCCGTAAAAGAAGTAAGCAATTCCAGCATTTCCCAAACCAACCTCTCCAGCAGGGTGCTTACCGAAAACAACAAGGATATACCGATGATCGCGGTAAATGAACGCGACAGTATACTGGATCATTACAATCTTGATTCATTTAAAGTTACAAATGACAGAGGTTATCTTAAAACCCAACTAGCCGAATTCAAATCATTGAATAAACCGGTGATCTGGAAAAACCCATTCGATCCCAGCCAGAATAACCTGTTGTATTATGGAGAATCTTCTCTCTTAAAACAGATCCGGTACTTCCCCATTGTTCAGCTCATCGTAGTAGCGTTGTTTATTATCGTTACTTTAATTACCATAAGCACCCGCAATAAGAGTACGCAAAACCAGGTTTGGGCGGGCATGGCAAAGGAAACAGCTCATCAGCTGGGAACGCCTATTTCATCCCTCGAAGGCTGGGTTGAAATGCTGAAATCAACAAATACCGCTGATAAGATCGCATCAGAAATAGCCAAGGATGTAGAAAGGCTGAAACTGGTCAGCGACCGCTTTGGAAAAATAGGAAGTACCCCACAACTGGAAGAAGCAGACATTCTGAAACAGGTTGAAAGTATGGTTACCTATATTAAGAGAAGGGCGCCGAATAAAGTAAGTTTTACTGTTGCCAGCAATGACCAGGAAGAAGTAACTGCACTCATCAATGCACCCCTGTTTGATTGGGTGATAGAAAATCTTTTAAAGAATGCGCTGGATGCGATGGAGGGACATGGCAGCATCAATATAAATATTAATAATGAAGCTACACAGGTTGTTATTGATGTAAGCGATACCGGAAAAGGCATCAGCAAAAAAAATATTGCCAACGTTTTTAAACCTGGATTCACTACCAAAAAACGTGGCTGGGGCCTCGGACTTTCTTTAAGCAAACGTATCATAGAACAGTATCACCGCGGCGAATTATTTGTTAAGCAGAGTGAGGCGGGGAAAGGCACCACGTTCAGGATTGTTTTGAAGAAGTAAGCCTGTGGCTGCAAGCTGTTTGCTATCAGCGTTAATCCTGGCAGCATAATTCATTGACCTATCCGCTTAAAATTTTAGCCTATAATAATTTATTTAGAAGATTTTTAATTTTACATTTGCAATCCTGATTTAGCTTACAACAAACATGCGGCGATGGCGAAATTGGTAGACGCACTACTTTGAGGTGGTAGCGCCTGTCATGGGCGTGGGAGTTCGAATCTCCTTTGCCGCACGAAACCGGGATTCACTTCCCGGTTTTTTTATGCACAATAAATATTTTCAATAACTATGCTGGTAGCAGGCAAACTTCGACTATTGCCCGGAGGTTTCACGCAAAGCCCGCAAAGGAGCAACGCTGCTGAGAAAAACAAGCGTCTTTAATTTCTCATCTCTTATCTCATTCAACATTAAACTATAGACGATACTTTATTGTGGCCTGAAATGATTTATACTAAGAACGAACATGAATGTTGCTCTATGCAATCAGCCTTTCAACCGTCCAGTAACTGCTGATCAATGCTATTACAATTGAAACAGGATAAACAATGCGCTGTCTGTACCAACCCTTTTGCTTATTGGGATAAATCAGCAAACCAAAAACCATTGCGATGATCATAACCTGGCAAACCTCTACCCCAACATTGAACATGAGTATGGATGTAAAGAATTTATCTGGCGGAAGCCCGATCTCATTTAAGGAACTTGCAAAGCCCATTCCATGAATCAATCCGAACAGGAAGACCAATATGATCCGCCATGGCTTTAATTCATTGAGAATTAAATTTTCAACCGCAACAAAAACGATGGAAAGTGCAATGATCGGTTCTATTACAGGAGCCGGCGCAACGATGATGTTCTTCATACTCAGCGCCAATGCAACTGTATGTGCAATGGTGAATGCAGATGCCTGGTAAATGACAGACTTCAATTTAGTATTGATCAGGCAGATGCCAATAATGAACAATACGTGATCTATTCCCTGCGGAATAATATGCGTGAACCCTAATTTAAAATAGTACCATGCAACTTCATGAACGGGCGCATCATCCAATGAATAATTAATGGTATGCGCCATCATGTTTTTAGCAGCGATCAAAAAAACAGCCATAAAAAGAAATACTTTTTTATTCATGGGATGAATGTTTATATTTTTTGCAACTGTTGGCAGGCTTCCGATTTAATTTCCTGTGGAATAACAGGATCATGCTTTAAGGCTGCATCCAACATTAACTTTGCTTTATCGGTGCTACCTGTTTTTGCATAAATGAGCCCTGCAACGCAAAGCAACAGGGGGCTTTTACTATGCGTCAGCATTGCTGCATCGATGTAAGGCAATGCTTTTGCAAGTTCATTTCTTTTAAAATAAACCCATGCCATGGTTTCATTCACATCAATATTTTTGGGCCTGCGGTTGTATTCAGCCAATGCATGCTCCAGTGCATTGTCGTAATCGTTGTTTTGCAGGTAAGCATATGCCATTTCCTTATCTGAGTAATGGCCTGTTGAAGGATCTGCTGCATTTGCCTTTGCAGCCTTGTTCATTTCTTCAATTACTTCCCCGTTCAATTGTTTTGATTTGATCGCATTACCCGCATGCTTATACGCTAAGGCAAGATTATCTTTAATCCCGGGATCATTGCTGAAGTTTGAAGCCTGTTCATAATAATAAACAGCACTGTCGTATTTTTTTTCAGCATCAGCAATTCGTCCCAATCCTGCCAGTGCATAAGCATAGCCTGGCCTGGCTGCCAATGATAACCTGTATTGAAAAGAAGCATTTTCCTTGTCGCCCATATATTCATACAGTTTTCCCAATTGTGTTCTGCACCATTCCGTTGATTCTTCTGCCGGCATCCCGGCTTCTACCGCCATCTTCATTGCATCTGCCGCCCCGGGATAATCACCATAAATTTCACGTATATAAGCGATGCGGGAATAAGACCTCAGGTCGGGCCTTGCAGAAACCATCTTATCGGCAGCGTCAACCGCTGCATCATAATTCCCCATCTCTATATTGGCGTCTACCAGTAAGCCATACACAAAAGCATTGTTGCCATTTATTTTCACCGCCGTTTGTGCAGTTGCCAATCCATCGGCAAAATGATGCTGGGATAATTGCAGTAATGACAACAACGTCAATGCTTCGTAATTTCCCGGATCTGTTGCAAGAATATGATCGACCGTTCTGATGGCTGCTTTGTCGTAATAAGCAATATTACCGCTGATTCTCGCTTCCCTGATATAAGCATTTACCAATGCCAGGGCCGATTTTGTATCAGCAGGGTTCGCCTTCATCTTCGCAATAAGTTTATCAATATTTTTTTTAGAAGCAACCCATTCAGCATTATTGGCATCTGCAGCTTTACGTGGCAGGAGGTTGTAAACCGTTGTAGCCGCGTGCTGTTGCTGCTGCTGGTATTTAAGCACAACAAAACTTACGGTACCCGCAAATAATGCGATTAGTATAATGTAATAGTATTGTTTTTTCATTTTGATGATATTTTAGTGGCCTCACGCCTGGCCTTTCAAAAGAAGAGACCGGTTGATCCTTTACAAAAAAATAATTCGTTGTACCAACTAACATTTGTATAAAAAGGGTTGCATACTGATCGCATGCTATCAGGTACACAACCCCTGTTATTTAAAGTTTATCCTTTTACCACACGAAGCGTTTGTTTAACAACGCCGTCTTTGGCTATTTTGATAAAGTAGATGCCGGAACCTAAGCCCGTGGCATTAAATTGCTGTGTATAACTGCCGGCCTTCTGCGCCTGGTTCAGTAACACTTTGATTTCCTTACCCTGTACGTCGTACACTGAAATGTTCACATTTGCAGCAGACCTTAATTCATATTGAACCGTTGTGTTGTCTCTGAAAGGGTTTGGAGAGGTTTTCATAACAAGCTCCGGAGCTGACAATGAAAGGCTGGAAACCTTATTTATATCAGGCTGCCCGTAACTGTTAGTATGTGTTGAACGCCCCGTAAGTGCAGGCCCGCAATCGCAGTTGTGTGTACCGGCCCAGGGCGTTTGCTCGTAAGGGAATTGCGTTTTAAATGCCGTATCATTGGCTTCAATTCCTGTAGTGTAACCCAATACATTCAGCAGTTTAGGTGTAACAGGGCTCGCACTTGTTCCTGGTACATAATCATCATACCATAAACCAATTGCCGCCAGTACTACACCGCTCACTGCCTGTAATTCAATTCTTGTTACATCATCTTCCAGTCTTCTGCCGTTCGGAAACCCATCCATGTTCGGAATGAATTGAATATCGGTATTGGTATTAAACCTTGGATCAAGCAAACCCAACACTGCAGCATTCACCAATCCTTCTGAACTAAAATCGGCAGACGTACGTGATGTTGCAGGAACTGCCATATTCAGGCGAAGCATATCACCCCCGTTTGGAAGGAAATTATTGATAAAGGGTTTCCCTGCAGCCAATGGATTACCGCCCTTGCCTGTTGCCAGCTGATAAGGCGCTAAATTTGGAACACCTGTATGAAAGATCGGCCAGAGATCTACCGAGCGTGGCTTGTTCGGGGCGGGTAGTAATAACCCACCGAAATTTGCTTCACTCAATGCCGTACCATTCAGGGCAGCATTTCCTTTCAATGCATACAAACCATTTTGGCCGTTGCCGAAACCAAACTGTCCGAGCGAATTCTTTTGAACCCTTAGCGGGGCAAAGGCTGGAACGGCGCCACCAAATTGTGCATCATCCATGTAAAGTGCCAGTTCCGGATTGTAAAAATAATCACCGAATTTATTGATGCGTCCGAGATCCTGGTAAGGTGTTAACCTGTTCCAAAGATCTTTATCAGCAATAGGAACAACAGCTTCATTGGTCAATGGCATGCCTAGTCTAGATACCTGTATCCATGGGCCAAGATGCGATACGCCCGGGCGCTCATAATCGTTGTCATTACGATTGTCCCATTCGTAAGGATTATACCCCGGCCTGTTATTAACTTCATTTAATACGGTGATCTTTTGCCTGCTTGCAGAAGCCCATACACCGATCACATAATTTGGATCAAGGATATTTGAAGCCTGGCTTACCGACCTGTGATTTTTTTGTAAGGTTGCAACGTCCACTTCCAAAGCGATCGTAGAAACATTGGTGCATTTCAAACCGTCCTGAGCATGTGTTGGCCCCTGGCGTGCTGCATCGCCAAGGTCAAAGATTCCACCAAGGTCAACGAAAAAGGGATCATCAACGGGGCCGCAGAAAACTTTTTCTCCTGTGTTGGATGTGGTCACTGCATTTCTCATCAATGTTTCATAATCAGGTGCATTCAATCCAACAGGTGAACTGATAGACCTTGCGCCGATATTGGGCGGAGGAACAGTTCCGTTGCTGAGTATCTTTCTGAATTTTCTTCCGCCATCTGTACTCCTTTCAAGGCTGTAAGTTGTTTTCAGATTTTCTTTCCCAAGGCGGATGTTAAAGAAAGTAGATGGGTCTTCATTTTTTCTACTGAAAGTAAAGCGGTAAATGATATCATCGCCGGTTGTTGCGATGTTATTGTCGATGTGTATCTCGTAGCGCACATCCGGACTGAAGTGATTGAAATTCGGTCCGCCCTGCGGGATCTCGAACGGAATGTAATTTGCAATGAGAACGATCTTGTTGGGATCATTGGGGCTTTTGAAAGCGTACACATCTGTATTATCTGCCAGGGGATCGTCGGCGATCATGGGTGCTTCCCGGTGGCTGGATGCCCAAACAGGGAAGGTATTCAAACCCATTGCAAACAACATGATTGCTGCATAAATTTTTCGTTTCATACATTTTTTAATTTAGAAGTGAAAGATGATTGTTGATCCTTGTGGTGATTGAGGTGGTAGCAGTGTCTGACCTGTAAACATCTATTTCAAACTGAAAGCAATCAGGCGCAATACATACTGCAGGTATGAAACGTATGACTGAAAAAATTAGCTTTAAGGGGAGTCTTTTAAAGGATCAGGATCGGCATGCTTATGAGTTACGAGGAAAGGTTTGGCATGGATTTAACTTTTTTATAAAAACTTTTTTGATAAAGTTGGCTTTGCCGCGCATGCACGAATAGCAGTACATTTAATGATGGTTTTATCTAAACTTTAGAAACAGTACTGATACATGGCGAATAAAAATGAAAGAAAGCAACTCATCGTTATACACCCGCATAAAATATTTGCCAGGCAAAGAATATTGTTGATGGCAGTGCTGCTGTTTGCTGCCAGCACGAACGGGTAAGACATTCCCATTCCGGATTACAAGGGTGACAAAGAAAGCCTGTCGAAAGTAAAAGACAAGGTTATTAAAAAAGAAGTTGCCGGTTTTACTGAGGCTGGCTGGCAGGAACAAACATCCTCTATGAAGTTAGCCCGATTGCCGCTCAGCAGTTTTGGAACAAACTATGCAACTTTTGAAAAAGATTCTTTTTATGTAAAACTTACTGTTGGAAAATTCATCAAAGCAAACCATAAGATCAGGTATATTGAAACTTATGCCGTTAAAATTGACGATAAGCCCATCTGGGGAAAAGATGGCGACTTACCAACAAGCGAAATAAAATCAATTGTTGTAAGAATCGGAAAGGATACCATACCAATACCACGATCTGCATACCAGGAACTATATGAACCCAGCCTTGCCTGGAAAGATTCCGGGAAAACTGCCGGTGGGCTTTCAGTGTATTATTCAAAAGACAGGCGAAGAATTTATATCGCCATGTCGAATAGTGAGGGAGCAGGATTTTATGAGGCAACATCTATTATCAGCAATAAAAAATATGCCGGGAGAATTCCTGACAATGGTTTTTAATAAATCGGGTTGACAGATATACGGAAGGCGGAGATTGGACGGATAAAAACGGCTCTCTTTGTGCAGCTTTGCGCCTTCCTGGCTTAGTAGCCAATTAACCGCTAAGGCCTTAAAACTTTATCAATCTGCCTCACATACGTTGCGCATTGTCGTTTTGAAGATATCATAAAATTTCGTTCCTTTAAACAATTACAAATGCCGGAACTATTTGGTAATGCAGTGAAACAATTTAAAAATATGCTGATACTTAAATGATACTTAAATAAAACATCCGGTACAAAACTTATCATAGAATCGTATATGCCCGATAAGGGTGTTATTTTTTCTGATGGCATAGAAACCGGTTTCCTTCAATTTAATTCCGGCGCAATTGCAACGGTCGGTACTGCAAAAGAGAAAGCGATATTGGTGATGAAAGATTAACCGGCACCCATTGAAATAATCGATGGATCAGTGGCAAAATAAATCTCAGCTGGGTTTTATTAATTAATTTGCGGGCGTTATTAAAAAATTGAAAATGGCAAGTGAAATCAAATGCCCTAATTGCGGGCACCAGTTTGAACCCAATGATGCGATCAGGGAAGAAGTGGAAAAAGAGTTGCGGGTGAAAGTGAAAGAATGGCAGCTAAAAAAAGATGAAGAGTTTGAACAGAAATTAGACCTCGAAAGAAAGACCTTCAAGGCTGGTATGGAGGAAAATATACGTAAGTCAATTGCTGCTGATTTTGAGAACCGGTTAAATATCTTACAAACATCTAACAGTGAAAATGAAGAAAAACTAAAAGAAGCCAGGAAAAAAGAACTTGACTTTTTGAAGAAAGTTCAGGAACTAAAAAATAAGGAGGAAGAACTGGAACTGCAAATTCAGAAGAAATTGCAGCAGGAAAGAACGACAATCACCGAGCAGATCCGCAAACAGGAATCGGAAAAGAATTCGCTGAAAGAAAATGAACACAATATGCGGGTAAAGGAACTGGAAAAGCAACTGGAAGATCAGAAAAAACTTGCAGATGAAATGAAACGGAAAGCAGAACAGGGTTCTATGCAACTGCAGGGGGAAGTACAGGAATTGGCGCTCGAAGAATTGCTCCGCGTATCTTTTCCTTTTGATGTAATCAGTGAAGTTGGTAAAGGTGTTCGTGGTGCCGACTGTATTCAAACTGTAAGAAATAATATCGGCATCGAATGCGGCAAGATCATTTATGAAAGTAAACGCACAGAAAATTTCACTGGCGATTGGATAGAGAAATTAAAAGCCGATATGCTTAGCCAGAAAGCTGATATCGCGGTGATCGTCACGAAGGCAATGCCGAAAGACATGCAGCAATTCGGCGAAAAGAATGGTGTTTATATCTGCAGTTTCAACGAAGTGAAGAGCCTTGCCAACGTGCTGCGCAATGCAATACTGAAGATCAGCGAATCGAGGAAGAACCAGGATAATAAAGGCGATAAGATGGTTGCCTTGTATGATTACCTGACCGGGCAGGAATTTGTTGGCAACTGGAATGCCATCCGCACCGGCTTTGGTCAACTAAGAAACTTATTGCAAAAAGAACGGGAAGATTTTGAAAAGAATTTCAAAAAGAAAGAAAAACAGATAGAAATGATCATTCAGAATTCTTTGCATATTTCCGGATCCATAGAAGGCATTGCCGGACATGATTCTATTGACATGCATTTGGAGCATGGCAATGAAGGAAACCTTTTGGAAAACTGATCACATGCGGCAGGATACTATCTACCGGCCAATAAATGATCCTGCTGCGAATGCAGAACGCGTCATTACACAACAGATCGTTACCGAACAGGATCTGAAGAAAAAAAGCAACCCATCTTCCGACTACGCGCCGTTCTATGTGATCGGTATGTTAGCATTGATCTGGATCATCATCCGCATAAGAGATTGGAAGAATAAAGGTTATGTGGCCCTGTGGTAGATGGTTAACAATGAAACCGATGAAGACATCCCTGAGCCAGGCATTGAAACAGGTATTGAAACAGAAGCTCCTGATTACCTCACTTATGAAGGAAGTGAACTGCATTTAAGCGAGGCCGGAATAACCAGGATGCTCACCAGGCGCAGTAATTTTTACAATTCACTGGACGCTATCGGTAAAGAAAAATTCTTATACAGGTTACAACGCTCCATCAAACAAAAAACTTTCAAGATACACGACAGCAGCGGGTTCAGGGAGATGCCTGTTTTGATCAGCGCTGCAGCGATACAACTAAGTTTCGGCCTGGAGAAATACCTGTTGCCGGATTTTCCTTTCATACATATTTCCCCGCAGGAGTTCATGGCTGTTCACCCAAATATCCGATTCCTGGAAGGCAATGTTTCGGGCAATTGCATCAATATTTCCTGGAAGCATTTTTTAAAAGGTTTCGAATTCCCCGGTGATGGGCAGAACGTTGGCCTGCATGAACTGGCCCATGCTTATTACTATCAGAATTTTCAAAGCGGCAACAGCGAACATGATTTTGTTGCTGATTTTTCAAAATTCACCAATTATGGCAATAAAGCTTTTGAGCAGGAACAGGTTCGGGGTTATGATCTATATTCAGATTATGCGATTCGTAATTTCCAGGAGTTCTGGGCTGAAAGTGTAGAGATCTTTTTTGACAAGCCGGTTGAGATGAAAAATAATTATCCTGAATTGTATGCGGCATGAAGTGAGCTGTTAAACCAGGACCCGGCGGCTGTTAGGTATTGGTTCCGGGCAATTAGCTGCAAGCCACAAGCGCTGCATTTGTATCTCCAGATTTTAAAAGCTGCAAATGTCTCCATCAGCGGCGTTGAGCTCCGTTGTATTTCAACAGCAGGAAATGTTTTTTACTATTTCCCGCCGATGAACGCCGATCTGAAGCGCAGACACCCGCGGATCAAACTTCAGACCTCAAACTTTAAACAAACAACCTCCAACCAATCAATCGCTACCGTTTACAAATCAGTAAATTAATAAATGACATATACCTGATTATTTTATTAATTTCACGTATCGCATTGAACTACATTACTAACCAAACTAATTCAAATTATGAGAAAACTATTAGTCTTACTGTGCCTTCTCATGAGCAGTTACCTGCTTTCTGCACAGCAAACCTACACTGTTAAAGTAACAGATTCCAAAACAGGCAATCCTGTAACAAATGCATCGGCAACGGTCAGGGGCTCCGGTAAAGGCGCTTCTGCCGACAATAATGGCAGCATCAGGATACAGGCTGCAGCAAATGCAGTACTCGAAATTTCCTGCATCGGTTACAAACCACAAACGGTAAAGCTTACCGGCATTGCAGAAGTCGGTGTTTCATTGGAAGCAAGTTCTGTTGACCTCGGCGACATTGTGATCATCGGCAGCCGTGGAGCAGCCAGGGCTAAAACAGAAACAGCTGTACCGGTTGACGTTATTAAGATCAACCAGGTGGGTTTACCAACTGCTAAAACAGACCTAACGTCTGTGCTAAACATGGCAGCACCTTCTTTCAACTACAACAAACAAAGTGGAGCCGATGGCGCAGATCACCTTGACCTTGGAACATTGAGGGGTTTAGGACCGGATCAAACACTGGTATTGATCAATGGCAAAAGGCGGCACCAGACAGCCTTTGTAGGTTTATTCGGTTCCAGGGGCCGTGGTAATTCAGGCGCTGATCTGAATGCATTTCCACAATCTGCTGTTGACAGGATCGAGATCTTACGCGATGGTGCATCTGCGCAATATGGCAGTGATGCCATGGCGGGTGTTATCAATATCATACTTAAAAAAGATGTGAACCACTGGACGATCAACACCGGCTGGAGCGGGTATTATGATACCAAATTCAACGCTTATGATACCAAATCTTCCAATCAATATTACTACGGTCATAAAATTGACGGTGGTACTTATTCTTTTTCTGCAAACAATGGCTTTACGCTTGGCAACAACGGAGGTTTTATCAACTTCTCTTTTGATTACCTGAAACAGGGAAAAACATACAGGCAGGTTCCTGATACAAATGTTTCAAGCAATGCCAAGGCACTCCCGCTGAACAGTAGCCGCCGTGCTTTTGGCGATGGTTCTGTACAAACAGATGGCGCCATGTACAATATGGAATTGCCGTTATCCAAAAACAGTAAGACAAGTTTTTATTCATTTGCCAGCTACAATCACAAAGCTTCCGATGCGTTTGCCTACACCCGGAACCTGAGTGCAAGGCCCGATCGTTTCCCTGTTGATGCAGCCGGAAATACCATCATTGTTCCATCTATTATGCGCACTGCAATTGACGGAGAGGTATATTATAATCCCCATATTAAAACTGAGATCAACGATGCTTCCATCGCACTTGGCTTCAAAGGCATCACTGCAAACAGGTGGAACTGGGACCTGAGTTATACCACCGGTAAGAATGATTTTCAATATTATGGAGATGAAACATTCAATGCATCACTGATTGGAAATATCAGCAAGACCAAATTTTATGACGGAGGTTTCAGATTCCGGCAGAGTACGGTTAATATTGATCTCAGCAAATCTTTTCCATCCGTTGCACAAGGGCTGAATATCGGTGTAGGTGCTGAATACAGGCACGAAAAATACCGCATCGACCTTGGTGAAGAAGCATCGTGGAAAGGATATGCAAATGCGTTTGACCAGGCTCCGGGTGCACAAGGGTTTCCGGGATTCAGTCCAACAGATACCATCCATGCAAAAAGACATTCCTTCAGTGCCTATGTAGATGCTGAATTGAATGTTACAAAAAAATGGCTGATAGATGCTGCTATCCGTGCAGAGAACTATTCGGATTTTGGTTCTATCGCTACATTTAAATTTGCCACCCGATTTAAAATAACAAACAATTTAAACCTGAGAGGTTCAGCCAGCACAGGCTTCAGGGCACCTTCTTTGCAACAGATCAATTTCAGCAATACCCTTACTTCATTCAGTGGCGGCGCATTGGTTCAATCGCGTGTTGCACGCAACGGCGATGCCATCACAAGAGCTGCCGGTATCCCCGATCTGAAAGAAGAAACATCTGTCAATGCCAGTGTTGGATTTGCATGGAAAGCTGCAAAAGGATTAACGTTTACAGTGGATGGCTATATGATAAAGATCAAAAACAGGATCGTTCTTTCAGGTTTATTTGATAAAGACGATGCTACTTTACCAACTTCCTTTACGTCTATCTTAAGTGGTATTGGAGTTCAGACTGCACAGTTCTTCGACAATGCCGTTAATACTACCAACTACGGTATTGATATCGTGGCAGATTATTCAACAAAAATAGGGAAGGGAAATTTCAAAGCTTTACTGGCAGGTAATTTTCAACACATGAAAGTGGATGAGGTACATGTTCCGGCTGCCTTGAATGATAGCTATCGTCACCGCAAAACGTTCTTCAGCGACCGGGAAGAAGCTTTCCTACTGGCTTCTGCACCTAAAGCGAAATTTACGTTGAGCCTGGATTATAATATTAATAAATTAGGTGTTGGTGTTAAGCTGAATTATTTCGGCAATATGAAAACACTGGGCTTTGGCTGGACAGGACTTGCGAGTGCTGCAGGTACAGGTGGCCCCGGCGATCCTGCGATATCAGGAAGTTTTACAGGGATAGATCCATATGTAGATATTGATGGATACAGCGATGGCATTCATGTTGAGAAAGAAATATTTAACTACAAAGCTAAGATCACAACAGACCTTTATGTTTCATACAAGTTCTGTAAAGCGGTTAGTTTATTTGTAGGAGCAGATAATTTATTAAATGTTCACCCCAATTTTGCTGCCGTACAAAATGCACGGTATGAGTCATCCGACAATGAGTCTGGTGGACCATGGGAATCTGTTCAAATGGGATTCAATGGCCGCAGGCTGTTTGCAAAACTGGCATTTAATTTCTAAGACCGGCTGAAAAAGCGGATATGAATAAAAGGTTTAAGACGTTCAATGATTTGTTGAACTTCTTAAACCTTTTTAACTTACAGAACTATTGTAAAAATATAAGTATGAAAAAATATTTATCAGTCAGCATTTTATGCTCCCTTTTAACCATTGCTGTTTTTGCCCAACATAAGATCGTTGTATTTCAATCAGACTTTGGATTGAAGGACGGTGCTGTATCGGCCATGAAAGGCGTTGCCATGGGCGTGGATACAAGTTTAAAATTATTTGATCTGACGCACGAGATACCTGCATACAATATATGGGAAGCTGCTTACAGGCTTGAACAAACAGTTCCTTACTGGCCGGCTGGCACTGTGTTTGTTTCAGTAGTAGATCCCGGTGTAGGAACGAACAGAAAATCAGTTGTATTGAAAACAAAGGCAGGGCATTACATTGTTACCCCGGATAACGGCACACTTACACTCATTGCAGCCTCACAGGGTATTGAAGCGATCAGGGAAATTGATGAAGCTGTGAACAGGCGAAAAGGTTCAGAAAAATCTTACACTTTCCATGGAAGGGATGTGTATGCTTATACAGCTGCAAGGCTTGCGGCAGGCGCTATCAGTTTTGAACAGGTTGGAAAATTATTACCAAATGAAGTGGTAAGTATTCCCTACCAGCAAGCCATAGCCGAAGGAAAAAAAATAAAAGGAACGATCGCTATCCTGGATGTACAGTATGGAAATATCTGGACGAATATACCTGCTGATCTTTTTAAACAACTCAATGCAAAGGTTGGCGACATCCTCCACGTTAAGATACTTCACAACAAAATAAAAGCGTACGAAGCTGACATGCCTTACATGGAAACATTTGGCGGCGTTGCGAAAGGAAAACCCCTCGCCTATCTCAATAGTTTATTGCAGGTTTCATTTGCGTTGAATATGGGGAATTTTTCTGCAACACATCATGTTTACAGTGGCAGCGGCTGGACTGTAGAAGTTAGTAAGGCAGGTTTCTAGTTTGAAGTTTAGGGGTAAGTTTTTAATTCAAACAAAATGGGGTACGGAGCGGATGTGATATCTTCAAAGGCTCATTACTATTTACTATTTACCTTTCACTTTTGAATCATCCACTAGCTAACCACCCATGTAAGATAATTTCCATTGAAGAACAACCCATGAACCCTTAAATTCACCTGCTCATTTTTTAGAAAACTACATGGGGCTGTGAACTGGTTATCCTGTTGTATTATATTATTAATGTGCAGGTGTTGTCTGAAATCTATCCCCCCGGCACCGTACCATTTAAACATTGTTTCTTTAATACTCCATGCCAGTGTCAGCAACTGATCATTCGTTGCCGGAAATTGCTTTTTGATCATTTCCTGTTCCTGCGCAGAAAGAAATTTGTCCCTTATCTTTTGTGTTTTTTCCGAAACAATTTCTATATCTACGCCTACCCTGCTTGCCTTGCTAACAATTGCCGCGGCATAATTGCCGCAATGCGAAATAGAAAAATGAAAAGCCTCATCAGCTAAAAAAGGCTTTCTTGTATCGGCTATCTTTATAAGTTCAAGCGGAAAGTTTTCAAACAATTCGGGCAACAGGTAACGGCCGGCCAGGTGTTGAAGCCGCTTATGCGGATGTGTAATGGTATTGGGCAACATCACCTTGCTTAAGAAAAAAGCCTCCTGTTCTGCAATATGCCATACAGCCAGTTTTGTTGCTTCGTTGATATTTTGTTGATAAACCAAAGGCATACGGCAAATGAATATTGAATATTGAATATCGAATATTTTACTTTTACAAATAAACGAATAAACCAATAAACAACTAAGGAAAGATGATACTCAGCGACAAACGCATCCTCGAGGAAATGGCAAAAGAAACCATCAAAATTGTGCCTTACAGCCGCGAATGCTTAGGCAGTAACAGCTATGATGTTCATCTGGGTAAACACCTTGCTACCTATGATCATGCAGAACTGGATGCAAAAAAACACAACACGATCAAACATTTTGAGATACCCGACGAAGGTATCCTATTGCTTCCTCATATGTTTTATTTAGGTGTAACGGAGGAATATACCGAAACACATGCCCATGTACCTTTCCTTGAAGGCAAGTCTTCTACCGGCCGGTTGGGCATCGATATTCATGCAACGGCGGGTAAAGGTGATGTAGGGTTTTGTGGAAACTGGACCCTCGAGATCTCGGTTAAACAACCCGTAAGAGTTTACAAGGGCATGCCGATCGGCCAATTGATCTACTTCCCGGTTGATGGTGAAATTGAAGTAAAATACAACGAAAAGAAAAATGCCAAATACAGTGGCCAGCACAATAAGCCGGTGGAGAGTATGATGTGGAAGAATCAGTTTTGATTTGAAGATCTGAAGATTCAGCGATCCTGTTTGATTAGCGGTAAACAGTTTTCACAACAGTGAACTTACTTTGTATTCAAATACAGGTATGTTACGACTCCGCCCCTTTCTTTTTTTTCTTCTTTTACAAAACAGCATTTTTGCACAACAGGGAACGACCATTCAAAATGGCGATGCAAAGATCTATTTCAGAACCTATGGATCAGGCAAGCCCTTACTCATCATCAATGGAGGGCCCGGCATGAACAGTGATGGTTTTGCTGCTCTTGCACAATCGCTATCCGCACATCATCAAACGATCATTTACGACCAGCGTGGAACCGGCCTATCAACACTTGATAAAACCCATGCCACAACCATCAGTATGAAATTAATGGTTGATGATATGGAAGCATTGAGGAAATACCTGAAGATCGAAAAATGGAGTATCCTTGGCCATTCTTTTGGCGGCATGCTGGCCTCCTACTACGCTACATTATATCCCGAACACATTGCTGCTATCATACTTTCATCATCCGGTGGGGTTGATCTCGGATTGCTGGCAGATGCCGGTGCCAATATACAGTCGAGATTAAGTGAAGCGGAAAAAAGATCATTGAATTACTGGAATAAAAAGATTGCCGATGGAGATAGCAGTTATCATGCAAGACTTGAACGCGGTATGGCCCTTGCCCCGGCCTATCTCTACAACAGGAAATTTATCCCTGTTATTGCCGAACGGTTGACGCAAGGAAATCCCAGGATCAATCAACTTGTTTGGGATGATATGCAGCGTATAACATTCAATTGCAAACCTGCATTGGTAAACTTCAGCAAACCTGTGTTGATCATACAGGGCAAACAGGACATTGTTACTGAACGCATTGCCCAAACTTCGCATGAGGCATTTAAAAATTCCAGGATCGTGTTACTGGATAAATGTGTTCATTATGGCTGGCTGGATGCCGCGGAAGCATATTTTAAAACGGTAGAAGGCTTTTTAATTTCCGATTAAAAAACATATTACCCCCCTGATGCTGCCAACTGCTTTCTGCATTTGATCAGGCTTTCATTTACTTTTGATAAAAAATAGACCATATAATTTAAGAAAAAAGCAAATATTTGACTTAATACTGGTCAAAATTGTAACAAATTGAATAAATAAGCCATTTTAATGTCTAAAACCGTTGAGACATTTTTTGATCATTGATAAAAAAATGTCTCAAAAGTGGTAGATCCACATTTGAGACAAAAAATATATTTGCCCTGAAAATTGTCTCACATAAAATCATTAAAAAGCTTACAAATACAAACAAAACTCATTGAAAAACCTCAATAAATACCAAATAACCCTATAAAAGAAGCTAAACAACAACTAAGTTATGTGCTGAATACAAGAAAAGATATGCGAACATGAAACCATGTAAGTGTTCGGAAGAATTAATAATCCTGGCAAAAATATACATGCCCGTGGCCGTAAGACTTCCGGTTTATTGAAGATTAATCAAGGTCATTTAGTTGATTCCGCAGGAACTTTCTAAAATACAGGAAACTCTTTCGTAGTTAAATTGCATATTTACCACGATGATACACACAGGATGCTGCCATGCAGGTGCCGGGTTCCTGCAATGTTTGTTTTCTTTCAATTCTTCCCGACACTTATGATGAAACCGGGATCCAACCTGTTAACGTTCACCGGAAGGGACATTTTTCTAAGAACCAATTACATTAATTTAACTCCCAGATCGCGAGATTCAAGATCGCGGCAAAACTTACCCAACAAATATAGGGCGCAAGCAACCAGGCAGCAGTTGTTGACAACCTGCCAAACTGAATGATCGTAAGCACGATAAATAACCAAAGCAATACGATATCTACCAGCGCCCAGCCAGGCTGGTGAGCATAAAAGAAAATAAATGACCACAAAAAATTGAGTGCAAGCTGTATGCTGTATAATATGATTGCATTTCTTTTCAACACAGGATTGCCCGCCTGTTTCCATACCAGGTAAAAGGCTACTCCCATCAGCATGTAGAGGATCGTCCATACCGGCGCAAACAACCAGTTGGGAGGATTAAAGGAGGGCTTAATAATTGATGTGAACCAACCTTCTACAGCAGAAGTAGTAAAGAATCCTGCAACAGCTCCCACTGCAAGCGGTACAGCGATAGAGATGATAAGTTTTAAAACGGGTTTCATAATTGTACAACAGTTTTTTTTAGCAAACTGTTCAATGATCAATGCTTAAATCCTGCCAAACTTTTTATAATAGGCGATGATAAAACCAGTTACCTCATCATAACTCAGTATACCGCCGGGCTGGCGGTTTCCCTGCAGGTATTTTCCATACACCCAACTGATAACAGGCTCAACAAAACTTCTGTGCCGCCGGTTGAATTCGATCCATTCCTTTATATCAGCAAGCACAGCAGGTGCCAGCATTTTTCTTAATTCCTTCGCCCTCGTTGAATCGGTAAACTGCAGGTTCCGGTTTGCATACGTAAACATATCCAGGTAAGCAGCATATTGAAACAGGGTGTTGTTGGAATTGGCCGCAGCCAGGTAACCCACAAAATTGGCTTCATTTTCTTTTGCATAGCCAAGCTGGTGCCCTACTTCATGACATGCCACGAAGGGCTGCAAAAATCGGGGTATGGTAGTGTTTAGCTGAGCCTCACCGGTAAACGGATTGTAATAACCGGTGAAGCCGGTATAATTTCCCAGCCAGCCCCACATCGATGATTTAAAAGAAGCCGGCTCATATTTTAGAAACGGATATTCAATGGCAATCGTTTTATAAGCACCTGATACCATCGTGAATAATTGGCGGTTTGACGGATAAGTGGTCTGCCCTGTCTGCCATTGCGATTTGGACGCATTGATCTTTTCAATTAAAACCCGGTTGATGGCTACCAGGTCGTTGGCGGTATAACTTTGCATTTGAAGGCCCAATTGCGCCGCAATACCTTTACGGTCGTAATTAATACCCCAAAAAACATTGAAGACTATATATATACTGCAGCAAAAAACAAGGCTGTTGTAAATGGCCGTTTTATACAGCGCTCTCCTGGAGATCCGCGGTTGCTTTTTGAATACCTGGATGATGAATCTGCCGATCTTCCACCCAAGCCAGGCTATCAACAAGCCATATAAAATATCGCCCAGGCTGATAGGCAACCAGCCAAACAATGTTCTTAAAAAACGGGAGAAATAAACGAAAAAACCGTTACTATAGACGGTTTCAACCCTGCTCTCCCGGCTGCTGTAGATATGTATTACCAAACAAAAGAATAATAAGCCAACTGCAAATACCGGCTTCCTGCTTAATTTCATAGGCATTAAAATTACTTAATGCCGTCAATTATTGGCATTTATATACAAAAACTATTGCCTGATACCTTATAATTCATATTTTTCTCCTACCTTTGCCGTCCTTTAAACAGAACGCAATGGCTAACAGACGGGCATTTGAGATTGCTTTTGTGGGGTTAAGGCCCGGGATCCATGAGTTTACTTATGAATTAGACGATAAGTTCTTTGTTGAAAAAGCTGCCCAGGATTTTACAAATGCTACTGCAAATGTAAAATTGTTACTGGAAAAGAATACCGGTTTCATGCTGCTGAAGTTTGAGATCGGGGGTAAGGCAGTTGTTACCTGCGACCGTTGTGGAAATCCATTGAAGATGGATCTCTGGGATGAGTTCAGGATGCTGGTAAAACTTGCTGATAACCCTGAAGAGATGAATGCACAGGAAGAAGATCCCGATGTATTTTATCTGTCGAGAACGGAAAGCCAGCTCGATGTAAGCGACTGGATCTATGAATTTGTGATGTTAAGCGTACCAATGCAACGCATGTGCAGTAAGGAAGTGATGGGCGGGCCGCAATGCAACAATGAGGTACTTGACAAACTGAAGGCAATGGAAGCAAAGCATGTTGAACACAATGCAAATGCTTTGTGGAAGGGATTGGATAAGTTTAAGGAAAATTAAACCCGGATGAGTGGGTTTAGAAAGTTTTGATAAGAATAATTAATATTAAATTTTAAAAATAACAAGTCATGCCAAATCCAAAAAGGCGCCATTCGCAACAACGCAGTGCAAAAAGAAGAACGCATTATAAAGCAACTGAAGTAACATTAAGCGTAGATTCTACTACAGGCGAAACACATGTACGTCATCGTGCACACGTTAGCGAGGGAAAACTATATTACAAAGGAAAAGTTGTGGCTGAAAAAGCTCCGCTGAAAGCATAATATTTTTTCTGCAGTAAAGATTTTGATTCCAAAATCAAGATTGAGTAACTTCAATCCTGGTTTTGGAATTTTTAATTTTTTAAATGTAAAATCTATGATCAGGATCGGGTTGGATATGATGGGTGGCGACTATGCACCATTGGAAGCCGTAAAAGGTGTAGCGGCATTTTTTGCAGATACACAAAAGGATATCCATGTAGTTTTGATCGGTGATGAAGCGCAAATTAATCCCCACCTGGCTGCACACAAAATTCCCGGAGAAGTTTACAGTATTGTTCATGCCCCGCAGGTAATAGAAATGCATGAACATCCTACAAAAGCATTGAAAGAAAAACAGCAATCTTCCATCGCCATTGGTTTTCAATTATTGGCTTCCGGTAAAATGGACGCTTTTATCAGTGCCGGCAATACAGGCGCTATGATGGTAGGTGCATTGTTCAGTATCAAAGCCATTGAAGGGGTGTTGCGCCCAACGATCGGTGGATATATGCCCCGGGAAGATGGCAGTCTTGGGTTGCTGGTAGATGTTGGATTGAATGCAGATAGTAAAGCAGAAAATTTAAACCAGTTTGCTGTATTAGGTTCGTTATTCGCTAAATATATTTTGAAAGTAGAGAACCCTAAAGTAGGGCTTCTAAATATTGGTGAAGAAGAAGGCAAAGGAAATATTCTTGCACAGGCTACTTATCCACTGCTGAAAGAAAATAAGCATATCAATTTTATCGGAAATATAGAAGGACGAGATATTTTATTGAACAAGGCGGATGTAGTGGTTTGTGAAGGCTTTACCGGCAATGTTGTTTTAAAACTTGCAGAAAGCATTCATACTATAGCTGCCCGTCGGAATTTGAATGATGCTTATTTTGAAACCCTTGATTCTGAAAAATATGGCGGCGTACCCGTTCTTGGGGTAGCCAAGCCCGTTATCATCGGCCATGGCATTTCACATGCAACGGCATTTAAGAATATGATACGCATTGCAGCAAGGATGATGGAAACGGATCTTACCGGTAAGATCAGGGAAAGTTTTGCCGTGCCGGCTTAAGCAAGGCATACGTGCTGCCGCGCCGCCCCGGTTAATCCCACAATATTTTTTACAAATAAGCGGATCTGCCGCAAAAACAGTTCCTGAACTACTACCCCACATTATTTTTATACGACTATCATTATCATAGGTTTAACTGTAATTCCATCCGGTAATAAAAGCCTCCTGCCCCACCATCTGCAACTACAACGGCAACCCGCATCCATGTTTTTTACCCGCCGGAGAAATTTTCAAAATAAAAAAACAATGCTATGAAGAATTAAAAATATAAATTATATTGTAGTATTATTAATAAGAAAACTAATTTTTATGTCATTCAAAGCAACACTAAAAATCGGAAGCAAAGAATTTGATGTTATCTCCTGCAATTATGCACTACATAGAGAGGTAGATGGAAAAGGAAGGCCTGCCTCAGTGGTTTATGGAGGTACTATTGACCTGACAGTAGAATCAACAGATGATACTTCTATCATCGAATCAATGGTAAACAACCAGCATAAGCCCCTTGACGGTACCATTACTTTTAAGAAAAGTGATGAAGATGCAAAATTGAAAGAATTGTCATTTGAAAAAGGTTATATCGTGAGGTTTGGAGAATCATTTGATACCATCAATTCGCAGGCGATGATGATCAACTTTACTGTATCTGCCCAAACAATAAAGATTGGTGGTGCAGAACATAAGAATGACTGGCCGCAGAAGTAAATAAGGAATTCACAAATATCACAATTTAGTGCATGCCGCCCCTGGCAGGCACTAAATTATTTTTGAGCAGGAAAACTCCAGCACAAGTCCTGCTGCTATTTATTAAACGCCTTACTTATGGAATCGTTAATAATTGCGGAGATAGATATCGACGGAAAGAAGACAGCTCATTTTACGGATGTTTTTCTTTCACAACGTTTTAACCAGCATCATGAATTTTCTATTACATTAGACCATGATGTTATAGAAACCTCTGGCTCTTTTAGTATGGAAAATTCTAAAAACCTGATCGGTAAAAACGTTGTTATCCGCTATATCGAATCAACCGGAATTGTAAGGAATATCCTCTACGAGTTCACAGGGATTATTTGTGAAGTTGGAATGGTTCAGTTACATCATCGTGGTGCTAACCTTATGATTAAAGGATATAGCCCAACCATATTGTTAGAAGACGGTCAACGTCTTACTTCATTTAATGACAAAACACTTAAAGATATTGTAACTGCAAGCATACAGAATGGCATGTCGAAGACAAATTGCCTTGATGAGATCAATCCCAATTTTACAAATCCTATAAAATATGTCACCCAATACCGGGAAAGCAGTTTTCATTTCATAAACAGGCTGTCTTCAGATTATGGAGAATTATTCTATTATGACGGATCAACGTTAATTTTTGGACGTCCGGATACGACTGAAATTGTTGAGCTTATGTATGGAACAGATATAAGCCACATGCAGTTAAATATGCACATAGAACCGATGGAAGCATGGAAATTTGCATACGCTTCTAAAAGAGACGCTTTTATCAGTTCCAGGGGAGAAAAACTGAGTGGTTTAAGCAATTATGCAAGTCATGTCGTAGACGTATCAAACGAACTTTTTTCTGAACTTGATAGTCTACCACTCATGCAGAGCGTTGAAACAGCAGGAGAAGCTGACGTCTACGTTACAAAAAGCAAAGAAGCAATTGCTGCAGGCCTGGTAGTCTTGACAGGTACCTCCAATACAGCAAAATTATTTTTAGGATGCGTTGCAGAGATAAAAACAACGAAACAATTTGGTGGTGTAACCCAAATTGAAGATTTCGGGTCTTATTTTATCACTGGTATAACGCATCACATTTCCAGCAGTGGTAAATATTACAATACGTTTGAAGCCCTTTCGAATTGGGTAAAAGGAATCCCGGTATTTAATGCCAGTCAACCTGTTGCAGAACCCCAGATGGCATGGGTTGTTGACAACAAGGATCCCGATAAGTTGGGCAGGGTTAGGGTGAAGATGCACTGGCAGGAGGACGAAGAAAAAACAGACTGGATATGGGTAATGGCCCCTGATGCAGGAGGAGGCAAGGACGGGGCTGCCGGTGGTGGATTCGTATTTAAGCCCGAGAAGGGAGATCGCGTAATGGTTGCTTTCCTTTTCAATAATCCAGACAGGCCATTTGTGATGGGAAGCCTGTTCCACGGGAAAACTGCAGGAGCAGGAACTTCAAGATGCATAACTGGTAGAAACACTGCAGTAAAGGTTTGTATTGATGATACAAAGGGCAGTATTACTATTACTGATGGTAAAAGTAATATCTTTTTAGACGGAGCAGGAAATCTTTCAATAGATGCTAAAACTCAAATTAGTCTTACCTGTGGAAGTTCAAGCATTATCTTACCCAAAGACGGCCAGATATCCATTAATGGTACAAACCTTATTATCCAGGGCACTGAAGTATTGATCCACGGATCTACTAAAACCGTAATGAAAAAAGATGACAGTACTGGCTTTGCGGCTGAAGGCACATCTGTTGTCATGATGGCAGATAACGCAGAAGTAAAAGGAAATACAAAAGCAAAAATAGGTGGTGACCAGGTAAAGATAAACGGAACAACGAAAACAGAAGTAAAAGGAGGAACCGTTGAAATAAACCCATAAAATCTGCTAAACGTTTATAAAAAAATATGAAAAATATCGAAGAAAAGTATCAATCAAATCCGCATTTAGCAAAAGCAGCGCCTGTAATATCTACAATTAAATTTAAAACTGGCAGTACACTTACTGTTGATGAGGCTACGGGTGAATTAAAAGTTATCAGCAAAAATCAAGAACTTCAACTGATGATACGGGTGTTGGAAGAAGGTGTAATCGTTGATATAATTACTACAGAATTAAATATCAACGCGACCGAACAGCTTAATCTCTCTTCAAAAAAAATAAACATTGATGCTTCAGAACAGTTAAATATAAAAACAGGCGGCAATCTGGTGATAGAGGCCGAAAAAGATTGCCTTACTGAGATAACAGGTACAAATAAAAATATCGCCAAAATACAAAAACTAACTGCAACGCTTGGAAATGTTGAATTAAAAGCAAATGATGACATAAAACTTGATGGCGAGTCTGTTAAACTTAATTGCGAAGAATAGCCAAATAGCCATGGAATTAATAAACCACACAGAATATCCTGCCCTCATGTTCAGATCTGAAATGAGTGATGAAAAATATGCTATGTCTGTTGCCATAAGAATAACCTACGATATTATAGACGGCAATGCTATTACAGCGGAAATCCAGGAATGGGTATTGAAGCCTCAAACCTGGCAAAGTCAATATGGTTTAATGGAATCGGATAATGTATTTAAAAGGGGCGGAGTTGATATTTTATTGTTCGGTAGTGCCAAAGCACCTAAAGGCATCCCAACAACGTCAATGAATGTAGAAGTTAAATTTAACAATCAACCAATTAATAAAATTGCTGTGTTTGGTGAAAGAGTGTGGGAGAAATCTATCCTGGGAATGTATATAAGTACTCCAAAATCTTTTACAGAAATGCCTATTTCTTTAGAAAATGCATATGGAGGACAAGCGGAATGGGACGGATTATCGGTGCCTTATAATAATAATCCGTATGGCAAAGGCTATCATCATTCGAAGGAAGATCACGTAGGTAAACCATTGCCCAATATCGAACTCCCTGATAAATTAATACGCAAATGGACTGACCAACCTGACCCCATAGGCGTTGGTTGTTTACCGCAGTTGTGTGAGTTGCACATGCGAAATAATATAGAATTTGATAGGGAAGGTCGAATAACAAAATTTGAGCCTAGATTTTATAATACAGCTTTTCCTGCTATGATAGTTGACAAAATAGAAGATAATGATATAATTGAAATTATAGGAATGTCTGAATCCTCTTTTAAATTTAAGATTCCTTCAAAAAAGATATCCATGAAAGTGAGTTTGGGTGAAAGGTCAAAAAGCTGGGAAATGTACATTGAGCAGGTGGGAATAATCATCGATAAAAAAAGTGCTTTTATAACTTACAGGTGCCCGGTAAATTACAAATTTGTACCGCACGAAATTAGAAAGTGTGAGGTTTTTTCAACCTAAATAATAAAGCAGTGCCAAGTTGTGCCATAATTAATGTAATACATCCAATGATAGGGTGTGATTTCCACCAGGAATTATCAGTACCTGTTCCACCAGCACCGCCGATTCCCGTTCCAATGCCTCATTTTGTAGGAGCTATATTAGGCAACTTACCGGGCGCTGCATTAAAAACAGTAAAACGTAGTGATGATAGTTTAGGAAAGAAACCGGTGTTGGTAAATCATGGTGTCCCGATAATTCTTCAAGGTTCGGATATCGGACCTGTGATAGGACATGTTCCCTTGATGCCTTTTACTCCCTCTCCATTAACAGCTATTAATACGATTTTTAGTGGGTCTACTTCCGAATTTTTTGCCTTTTCAGTAAAAGTACATGGAAAACCCGTCGCCATAGCGTTTCCTGAAGTACATTTCATACTCAATCTTAATTGTGGCTTCCCCTGTTCTGCTCCGTTTGGAATCGTGATCGCACCATCCACTGTTGTGACGGGGTTCAGGGGAGGTGATTTCTTCGCTAGCTTTTTAGGTATGGTTTCTGATATCGCATTTTCCTGGCTTATCAATGCCGCATTTAATGGTACCAGTCTAAAAGGTGATGGCGGCATATGTGGTTTAAACGGATTAATGACTAATAGAAATATTTGTTCAATTACAAGAACAATATTACAAAGTGGAATAGTTCAAAGCAAATGGTTTCAGCCAATTGTTGGAGCAGTGGGACTTCTTGGTTCACCCATGGGTTATTCAAATGAATATACAACTTTTTTAGGAGCTTTTTACACGGATGCAAAATCCGCAGGAACACAATGGGTGGCAGATCAATTTAATCCTCCACCGGGTGGAGGAACCATAGAATAGGCTTGAAAATACGTTAAGAATAATGTATTAAATATATTATCAAAATGAAATTTTTTTTTTCAATGATGCTGTTTTTACTGGGAATGATGATATTGATACTTGGCCTCAAATTTCTATATAACATGTATCAATTCAAGAAAACAGGCATCAAAACAATGGCTACTGTAATTAATATAAAAACCGCTTCCGGCAGAACTGTCAGTAAAACTTATAGTCCTATACTTTCTTTTACAACGATTACAGGAACAACACGCATCTATGATGTTTCAGCTTTTTATCACAAAAACTATGCAATTGGCCAGCAAATTGAAATTGTATATTCAAAAGAAAACACAAACCGGGTAATGATTAATTCATTTAGATACATTTTCATGGTACCTACTTTTTTAATTGTTCTCGGACTTTTCATTGTCGGATTAAGCACCTGGCTTTTTTTGAAAAAGTAATTGCACGTATCATCAACACAGGATAAAAATATTTTAATGCAAAACTATATTGCAAAACAAATTTCAGGAAATCATGACAAAGTTGGAGCGGTACTGGCAGTACTCGTAAAAAGAACTTACAAAACAGATAGCAATGGTTATTGTACAATAGCGGATGAACAACTGCCGTTGGTTAACGAAATAATATATTATCCGAATAATAATGTTTTGCTGGAAGCTGACAGCGATTTATTTGTACAAAAAAAATATTGCGATGTAGTGATAAAAGGGAATGCCAGGTGCTATGGAAAACTCAAAAAATTTTCAGCCGGAATTGTTTTAGGAAATAAACAATTTATCATTGGCGTACAAGGAAATCAAAAAATTTACCTCGATAATTACGGCAAAATAAAGTTTGGCGATATAGAACAAATTGAGGAGGTACCATTACGGTATGATTTTGCTTATGGAGGCAAGGACACAGAAGCCGAAAAAAAAATACAACTTCCAGCAGCTGAAATACAGGCAGCAATGCCTAATGTTGATTGGTACGCCGATAGTCCATTCCGCTATCCAAGAAACCCGGAAGGGAAAGGATATTTGGTAGAGATGTCTAAAGACATGATTGAACAACTGGAAATACCAAATCTGCAGGATCCCGAATACTTGTTAACCGCCGAGAACATTTTAGTTGGAGATATCAATAGGTGGACTGAAATGCCAATACCTTATGCAACAGGATGGATAAGCCATGTTTGGGTACCCCGCTTCCTTTATACAGGATTGGCAGAATTTCCATATGGAAACGCACGGGCATTAAAAGAAATGAAAATGAAATGGGTAGAACCGGATATTTATGAAAAAAAAGATCCTGCGAAAAGTTTTAATTACAGGTTTTTCAATGGCGGGCATTATGCTTTACAGCTTGATTTAAATCATTACATAAAGGAATGCACGTTGATTAATATACATCCCTTAAACAAAAAAATTACAATAAAAATTCCAAATGAAAGACCAAAAATTTGGGTAGATGGACGTAAAGGCATTTTGAAAGAGACCATTCCCGTCATGCATACTATTTTGATAGAACCAGATCATAACAGGTTAAGTATTATTTGGTGTGGTAACGCCCCTGCATTGCGACCATATATGGAAGAAGAATTAAAAACTATGCCATTCAAAGTTGAATGGTAAAAGCAGTAGGTCGTTTTTTTATTTCAAACTAAAATCCTCAACATGTTTTTAAATAAAATCATTGATGTTAAAGGCTGCATTACCCAGGAAAAATATGTAAAGGGAAAAAGCCCTGGAGAAATTGAACGCATACTGGGCTTTCATTCAGGCAGGTTGAGTACCGGCATGGTGGTTGCCGCTTTGTCTGCAATACCAACAAATGACCAGTTTGATTTACTTGGTTATACCCAGGTGGCGGAACATCGTTTTGATGCTTCCAAACTCAAAGGCCTGGAAGTAAATAATTTAAAAGACATACTGCGGAAGACAGTATTCACACGGTATGGGTTGAACCGGCTTATAAAAATCAGGCCGAATACGTCTCATCAAAATTCTATGAGTGATGATGACCAATACCCGCCAGGACTGGGCGTGCCACAATGGAAATTGAAAGCATTAATTCCGGCAAAAGTAATTGCAATAGTTTTACCTGGTCAAAGGTATCTTTAAACATGTCCTTTGGCCATAAAAAAATACTAAAAAGGAACCCCATACAATTGCCTTATTGAGCCATCAAGTCCTCTCCAAAAATCTTCTACATAATCTTCTGCAATTGTTACCAGTTCTGATGCATGTATAGCAAACAATTCCTGTAGATTTCTGCGCTCCATTGTTCCCCTATGTACTGCCATAATATTTCCCTGCCAGCCCGGATGAACCATTGTGCTTCTAGAATAACCACAAAGATCACGGATGCGGCTCCATATACTTTCACTGTAATGATCATCAAGTCCAAGCATATGCCCGAATTCATGCGCTGGTGTCCAGTCTATAACCGTAGTTGTGTTTAAATGATAGTTCATAGATGAATAATACAGTGTAGGAAAGGGGCTTACATTTGTAGCTGAACCATCTACCGTTGCAATGATCTGGTTGCGGGTTGAATCCTCCACCCCGGTTCCCCGGAAACGCATATTTACAGTACAGCTTACCCTGTATCCCTGGTCGAAGCTTGCATTCCAAATTGTTTCTATTGTTTGCTTCATCCTGTTTGCCATGTCTGGCGTCGCAGCAGCACCTGAGAGTTCGAGATTGGCCGTAATAGCAATAGAATTTCCAGACCAATTGAGCCATATTCCTTTCCCTAAATGTTTACTCCCATAAGGTATTTGGCGATAACGGTAAAATGGCATAATAGATTTTTTACAATGTACAAAATGAAATTCTTTATTAGAATACAATCTGAATATCAGCGAAGAAAATCACAGGTAAGTACTCAGCCCCAATGTTGCATTATGATCATTGGTATAATCACTGAGCCTGGTTGTTTTATCAACGCTGGTCAATTCAAAATTTGTTATGACGTCGAGATGCACAGGCAACAAATAATCACATAACAATTGCATTATTTTATTATTCTTCGTGCCGGACATAAAACTCTGCAGCTGATGATTATCAATGGGACCAATGGTTACAACTATTTCTTCTTCTCCTGCGTCAAAAACTCCATTACCCGTTGTTAAATTAATTCCAAGGGCAGTATCGTTCAGGCAGGAGAAAATAGGGTTTGACGGCATCAACAGCCCCTGGCGTCGGCCACTTATATTAACTGGCAACGAAAATAAAACTTCAAAAATATTCGCCGCAGTTTCATAGTTATCCCTGATATCATGCATCAATGGAAGTACCTGTAGGAAAATATTAGACTGGCTGGCATCGAGATATTTAAAAATTTCCCAGTAACCTTTAAATACATTAAGCAGTTCATCGTGCTGTGCACCTTTGTCGAGCCTGCTTTCATACAATGCCATCTGAATTCGAAGGTGATTGATACCCGCTTCATAAGGCAGGAAGAAACGTCTGGCATTGCGTTCCTCTATCCGGTGCCGCTTAATACTTTCAATGATATCTCTTTGGGTAATGGATGTTTTGGGCAAGGTTGGGGAATGAAATAAGCCCTCCGGCAACATATCATAAATGCCCTCTTTATGTGTAGTAATGAGTGTATATTCCTTTCGATTGTAATCAGATATCTCATCTATAACCGCATCCACATCTTTCCTGAACGACCGCTTCATAGATCCAAGCATAACGATCATGATCTGTTCTGCCTGCACATTATTGTCGATCAGTTCAGCTGCAATTACTTCGGCTTTTAAGTCGGTATCAAAAGTATCTGCCAATATGTTTGAAAGACTGGGTCTTTTCATAATATCATCGTGCTATTTATCTAAGAATATCCTGTAATGATTGCTCATCCCTGAACGGCTTTTTAATTTGGAATGTAACAGGTCGAATAAAACCTGCCAACCTTCTGCATTCAGTTTCTCCGCAGGCGAAGCGGTGATCTTAATATCGATCGTACGCAGGAATGCCTGTTGTGAATGAGATGACATTTCAAATCCCCTTTCCACCGATACTTTGCTGATTCGGTTACCCAATTCATAAAAAAACAAATTGCGTATATCCTCTTTTGTTACTATCCTGTTCCTGGTCATCAAACCATAGCGGAAAGCATTTACCCGTTCCTCCGGCTTTAACCGGTTTTTGCCTCCCATCGTGCTGGTCAACAGGAAAAGTGAATCTGCTTTTACCTTTACACCATTGTACTCAATAAGCCTGGTTCCCGAGCGTAATGCGTTGGCAGTTTCGGCTATACTTGTCCAATATTCGGCATACACAACATCGTTTCCTTCATAGGGCTTTGCAATAATATAGTGTGGTATCTCGGCGGCCACATTGGCCAATACTTTCGTTTTCTGTTCCATCAATGAAATGCGCTGGTCCATTTCCTGTAATGTGGAAGAAATAAAATCATTGCCATACGCTGAAAATGCGGCTGATTCACTGCGCAGCAGTTCCATCAGGTAACTGATGAACTCTTTAGCATTTCTTTCGTCAAAGCGTTCGGCCCCTCCCCTGCGAAGCGTATAAGTGCCTGTTTCCTCTTCCTCCATTTTCCTGAATGCTGTTGCCCTGAACTGGTGGCTTTGATCTGCCAGTGAACGCACAGAAAGGAATTGTTCCTGGCCTGTTGTTTTTAATGGAATGATATTGCTTCCTCCTTTTAACCTGTATTTCATATCATGCAACTGCCTGTTCATAACAGGGAAACTGTTGGTGTAAATATATACATCATCCAGGGCACCCTGCTGCAATGCTGCCGGCATTATAATTTTTATCCAAAGCAGCTTCCTGTCGAGTTTTTGTAAATCAGCTTCATTAAAAATATCTTTAAATGCTGCAGGGTATTCCAGTTTTAATCCGGTAACATTGTGCAGCCCTTGTCCGGAAACAGCTATAAATTTCCGGTCGTAATAATCCTTTATATCTTTCTCCATCAGCAAAAGCAGATCATGATCCATTGCAAGCAATTTCTCCGAGGCTTCGTTACCGGGCTTAGTTTCATAAGGCAACCCTTCTGTTGCAATGATAGCCGCTTCGTTGATAAACCATTTACTCAAAGGCAATAATTGATAATGTAGGTTCGATAACGAATAATCGAGGTTCTTCCAATCGAAATAAAAGAAAATCTTATTTATATCTGCTATGCGTTCGTCTATATTCAAACCCAGCCAAAGCACATTACTCTCCAGTTGTTTTCCTGCAGAAGCCATCGCAATAGGCTGTCTTGCGAAAGACTGATCGTATCCCAGTAAATTGCTGCCCGTTGCCTGGTAAGCAACGGTTGCATTTATCAACCTTACCCGGTCGACAGCAGTAAAAAAAACGTCGATACTTTTGTCCAGAGTCTCATCCTGTTTAGAAGAAATTTTCTTTTGTGTATAAAAATGAATTGTTTCGGCCAGTACTTCTACCGGTTCTACCGGATGGGAATGTAAAATACCGTGGGCTGCATGAGGACTGGTAAGAAAATCAGGCGCAAGCAGGTTGGCAATTTTTTCAAGCAGCCGGACTTCGGTATCCTTTATATCATTTCCAAGGTTATACAATTCTGTAGACAATGCTTCCAGTATTAGTTTAACCATTGGATCAAGATCTTCGGTGTTCTTGATATTCCAATAATTCAATGCATGTTTCAGCATCCTGTTCCTGATCGTTTCTTTTGAATTGCTTACACCTGAAAACATAGCTGCTGCTTTTATTAATCTACAGAAAGTGGGCTTAAAAATAAACTGTTGCTGAATGAAAATGACTCTCCCGTTTTATGCATAATACCGCTAAGTTGTATATCAACCTTTTTCTTTACTTCCACATATTTCTTTAATAAATGAAATTTTTCAATTTCTGCAATCTGTACTGCCAATTGTATATCTGACAACCGATGTTCATGCGTTGTTATGGATTTGAGCAATGATTGCCTCAATTTCTCTTCCCATTTATTCTCACTAACGATGAGTTCAAAATCAAGATCCCATATTTCGCAGCCAAAACCCGGGTCATGCCTATGCTCCCCAAATCTTGTCATAATGATCAATTCAAGATTCTTCGAAATTGAATCCTTAAGGTCGCAGGTGGCCAATTCATTCCCTTCCAGCAAGGAAGATAGTTGGAACGGTATTTTATAATAAATAATATTCATTGAGGAATTAAGTTATGGCTTGTATCACAAAATACAATCCCTTTTTTTAAAAACCGCATACAAACAATGGGAATGAAATGTTTTTTCTTTGTTTTTCAATTTTTTTGTTGTTAATTGTATACAATATTCACATACTCCAAATTTAAACTTTTGCAATGCCAACGCTTACACTGAATGAGTCTGTTAAAACGGCTATTGAGATAGCCCAATCACTGGCAAAAGAGTACCACAACGAATATTTTTATCCAGCACATTTATTGCGCAGTTTATTGCACAAAGATGTTGGGCTGAAAAGTTTTCTTGATTCTATAGGCAAAGATTCGGGCTATATTATGGAATGGGCCGAAGTGCGCATGGAAGATTATCCAAAATCTGCACAGGTAAAGGATAAGATAACCGGCGATGATGCCGTTAAGAATGTATTTGAAGAAGCAGACAATGTTCGTATCAAACTCGGGCTGGACCTGATTTCCCCGATATGTGTGCTTTGCGCCCTTTCAAAACCCGGCGTTGGTTTCACGAGTGAGCAACTGAAAACATTTCCCGTTAAGGAAAAAGAGATACTGGAACTCTATTTTAAAGAAGATGGCCTTCAGCAGGCAGTTGCAGCTACCGAAGAAAACGGCAAACCCGCTGCAGGAGCCTTGCATAAATACTGTGTTGAGCGCACTGCCCTGGCCAGGGAAAACAAAACTGACCCGATCATCGGACGTGATAAAGAAACAAGGATGATGATGGAGATCCTTTGCAGGCGAACCAAGCCAAATGTTATTGTAACCGGTGAAGCCGGTGTTGGTAAAACAGCTTTGATAGACGGGCTGGCAATGGACATTGTGAACAACAGGGTTCCAACACAACTTAACGGCTCTTTGCTATTTGAACTTGATCTCGGTGCATTGATCGCAGGTGCTTCCTATAAAGGGGAAATTGAAGACAGGCTGAAGAATATTATTAAAGAAGTGAAACAATTTCCAAAAGCGATCATCTTCATTGATGAGATTCATATACTGCTTGATAGCAAAGGATCTATGGGTGGCGGTGCTGCCAATTTATTAAAACCCGAACTGGCCCGTGGCGAAATAACCGTTATCGGTGCAACAACCAATGACGAATACCGGAAGATCATTGAACCCGACCAGGCTTTTACACGCCGCTTTGAAGTGCTTGCTGTTGCCGAACCCGATAGCGAAACCGCTGTAAAAATGTTGCAATGCCTGGCTGGAAAATTTGAAGACCATCACCAGTTAAAAATTGAAAACGGTTCCATTGCGGAATGTGTTCGATTGTCAAAAAGATATATAAAAGACCGCAGGCTTCCCGATGCTGCCATTGATCTGCTCGACAGGACCATGGCCGCCATTAAATTAATGGTTGATACCAATAAGACTGAACTGGGGGAACTCGACAACCAGTTAAAAACATTAAAGGCCAATGAAGCGCAATTACCAGAACAGGAATTATTCACCGAATTCAGGTGGCTGAATAATTTGCTGAAAGCAAAGATCAGCCCGGTATTGCTGGGTAAGCTGGAAGATGCTTCCCAGGCAGATAAATTTGAAACAGCTACAGAGTTTGATCATTTCTTAACGGATAGCCTGGCAAAACTTATCGAACTGGCAGCTGTAAAAAAAGAAGACGTTAACAAGGAAGATATCGCTTCAGTCATCTCGTATAAAACAGGTATACCACTGGGTAAGATCCAGGCACAGGAAAAAGAACGACTGCTGAATATGGAAAGCTATTTAAAACGCCGGGTTGTTGGGCAGGACCATGCGGTAAAAGCATTGGCTGAATCTATCCTGGAATCGAGAAGTGGACTAAATAAGAAAGGGCAACCGATTGGTTCATTTTTTCTGCTTGGCCCAACCGGAACCGGTAAAACAGAATTGGCCAAATCGCTTGCTGAATTTCTTTTCAATGACGAGAAAGCGATGATACGTTTTGACATGTCGGAATTCAAGGAAGAACATTCAGCTGCATTGTTGTATGGTGCTCCTCCGGGTTATGTAGGATATGAAGAAGGCGGTGTGCTGGTAAACAAGATCAGGCAAAAACCATACTCAGTATTGCTGTTCGATGAAATAGAAAAAGCCCATCCATCCGTCTTTGATACTTTTCTTCAAATATTGGACGAGGGGCATATGCACGACAGGCTGGGTAAGGAAGGCGACTTTTCCAATGCACTCATCATCTTTACTTCAAACATCGGTAGCGAGTGGATAGCAGAACAATTTGCTAAAAACGAAATGCCTACGTCTAATAAGCTGATGGAGATCATGACCAAGCATTTTCGCCCCGAATTTTTGGCCAGGCTCACTGAGATCGTTCCTTTTGCGCCCATCAGCGAAAGCAGCATTGTGCGCATCTTTGATATCCAGATGAAAGGATTGCTGGAAGCATTGGATAAACAAGGCATTACCTTTACTATTTCAGAAGACGCAAAAAAATACCTGGCCCTGAACGGGTTTACACCAAAATATGGTGCCAGGCAGATATCCAGCGTTATAAGGAACCAGTTGCGCCGGCCCATTTCCAAATATATCATTTCCGGCGAATTAAAGAAAGGTAATACCGTGAATGCAACGATCAATAATGAAGTGTTGCAGTGGGAAATTCAATAAATTATTTAGATACAATAAAAACAAATAAATATATTTATAAAAAATTCATGTAAGGTTGCTGCATCAGCAGCATATATTATTCTAAATAAAAATAAACAACTATGCCGCAAGTTAAACCGGGTATTGCCACAACCATCCTGATGCCCGAACCCGCCGGAGAAGGATTTGTTGAAATATCACCGAATAAAACGCTTTTCATACAGAAACTTACTTACGATGATCCCATCAAACCGGAGATCATCGAAGACCTTCAAAAAATAGAAGATGTTTTTGCGCATTTTAAACCTGCAGTTGACGTAGAACTTGATAAAGAAGACGGATCAACAACAAATGAAAACTTCCAGTTTGTAGGATTAGGCGATTTTGATCCCAAGAGCCTCACCAATCAAAGCGCCTATTTAAAAGGGCTTAACCTGGAATATGATGCTTACCTGAAGATCGTTAAGCAACTAAAGTCAAATAAATCGCTGGCGAATGTCATACAGAATCCTGAAACAAAAGCAGCATTCGCAAATGCATTGAGGGCACTTGCTTCAGAACTGGAAGAAAAATAACCGGCAATTGGCACCCATTGATCTCTTAATTCAAAACATTAAACTAACTAATATGGCAAACGAAGAAGCAAAAAATGAAGGCGCATCTTCCTATAAAGCAGAAGAGAAACAGCAAGGCGAGAAAGTCTCCATTGATGAATCGTTAAATAAACTTGCAAAAGTTGGTGGCTTTGATTTCCTGGAAGCCATTGTAGACGGACTGGATAACCTGAATCCGCAGCGCAAGGCTAAGAAAAATATATTTCTTACAGATGACAACAAGAAAGGCCAACGGGCAGAGCTGAAAAAGAAGATCAATATGTGGCTTGAGTTGCTCTCGGATTCTGATTCGGTTTCGGCCATGGCGGATAAAAGTGTAGAACGTTCGGGTATAGCCGAAAAATTATTAAAAGGCAATCTTAAGAAAGTGCTGGATACTACCAAAGAACTGGAGCAATCTTACCGGTCGGTCAACCTCTTTTATAAAAATTCAGAATCAACAAAGATCAAGAATCTTTCTGTTATGAATGCTGCTATGAGCCAGCTCACCGACCTGGATGAGCCCAGGTTCATTGATCATGTTGCAGAAGAAATGAAACAGAATTTCGACAGGCTTGATCTGAGGCAGAACTATTCTTTACTCGTAATTCCAGGCTACCTGAAATCAAATAAGGTCGTTGATAAGTGGGCGAAGATCGCTTACAACAACAAGACAATGCTGGTAACCGATTTTGAGAATGTTGAAACACCGGATGATGTGCTTGATCTGTTCACCGATGCAAACCTTACAGGTGGCGATGCTCACAAGGCAAATGTATTAATGACCTGTAACTATATAGTTGGAAGAGGCAAAAACACTGATGTAGGTGAAGAAGAAGATGTTTATGTACCAGGCTCAGCAGCGCTGGCAGGAAAATTATATTGCACAAAAATGTCGCAGCCGGTTGCGGGTAAAACCTATGGAAGTATTGACGAAGTGGATGCTGTTCGCTTTGATATGAAGAAAGCAGAAATATCTGAACTGGAAAATGTTGGACTGGTGCCACTTGTAGGCGAATGGGGTAAAGTGATGCCTTTCTCGGCGAAAACACTTTTCACAGGCGATAACCTGGGCATGCAGACCTATTCCGTTGTAAGGGTATTTGATTTTATTGCAAAAGTAATGTCCGACTTTTTAAACCGGCGTGCATTTGAACTTTGGAACACCAAAATGGAAGGCAACCTCAGAAAGCAGATCGTAAAGTTCCTCGACGGTATTCAGGGCCCGGATAAACTGATAGAAAAATTCCAGATCATACGTTTTGAAAGGGATGAGGATCAAAAAGACCATATTTTTCTCGATATACATATTACCCCCTTTTTTCCGGCCAAAAGCTTCCTGGTTAAACTGGATGGCTATAAAGGCGATGATGGCGAAGAATGGAAAGCAGAATTCAAGCAGAATAAATAATAATATTCACAATTTTAAAAAACTCCCCTGCATCCATGATCCAGGGGAGTTTTTTTTCCTGTATTGTTCATAAACGATTGCAAACAAATGCATAAAAGAATTTCATTTTGACAATATTTATAATTAATTTGCTAATTCCTTTATCTGTGGGGAAAACTACTTAAAACCACTATAAATCCTATCAATTTACCTGTAAGCATCGGCTGGCTATAAGGCAGCATAATCAATTGATGGTATGAAATAGACGCCGGTTGATTGGTAAAACAGTGCTGTTTCTTTCCAGGTAAGTTATGCATAGAGTGGTGTGGCCAATTGAAAACGAATGTATAAAGCATGAACGAATATGGTTATTAAATTCTTTTTTATTTATATCGGAGTTTTTTTTGCCTGCGCTGTAATTTTTGTTTTGGCAGCAAAGAACTTTGCACAAGGATTTTCCAGCCCCAAAAAACCAGTTATTCAGGGAGGTTTTGCCGCCTTACTGACTTCAGGTGCCGCATACCTGACAACGCTCTATACCTACTACCTTTTCCCGATATTCTGGGTCTTCACGGCAATTTTTTTATTATTGGGCATGATCCATGTCGCTTTTTTTCACCGGAAATATTTTTATTCCAATTACAATGACAAGGGTAAAGTTGCTGTTGGCGAAATACTTTTTATGCTGGCATTGCTTTTTTTTGTAATTGTTGTTTTTTCCAGTCTTGAATATTTTCTAAGAAACCGGGACTTCTTATACTTCCCGATGCTTATGAGCATGCTTGCTTTTTTTATTCCCGTTTCGGTAATTGCAACTTTCGAGGCGGCTTACAATATCCCGGCAAGTAATTTCCCGGTTTGGCAATACCCGCTCACAGCTCCTATTGAATTACCCGACGAAAAACCCAACGAGAAATTATTGGTAATAGCTTTTGAGGTTTGTAAGAAAACAATCGATAAAACAAAAACTAATTTTCGGGCTAAAGGTCCGGAAACCATGAAACTGGGCGACCTTTATTATCATTTTATCAACGATTACAATGAATTTCAAAGTGAAACCCCTATAGAATTTGCCGACAACGAATACAGTGCGCAGGAATGGGGTTTTCGCATCAAACCAAAATGGTACCAGCCACAACGTATCCTTGACCCGGAGCTGAGCATACGAGAAAACGGGATCAGGGAAAATTCTGTGATAATTTGTGAACGTATTTAACAGCCATTATAATGAGAGAACATAGAAAGCATTTCCCGGTAAACTGGATTGATGGAATGAAGATTAATAAAAATCATTTTATCGAACAGGACAATGCATGGAACGATAGCTTACAGGAAATGGTTTCATTGAATACCTCCCCTGTAAAATACGGCATATTGGCGGCTTCCACTGCCGGAGAAGAAACCTTCAACGTAAAAATTTCGTTGGATAACCAGGAAACTTTACGTGTTTCTGTTCTTGCCTGCCAGGCAGTAACATTGGGTGGTATGCGCATATCTATACCGGGCTTATCTGCCAGTAGCCAGCCTGATACCGGAATTGGTTTAACCAACACATTCCCGCTCACGGCTGCAAAAACAGAAAGCGGCTGGTGGATATTTTTATTTGTTCACCCTTATGAAAAACAACCCGCGGGAAGCCCTGATCTGAACGAGAACCCTCCGAGGCTGCCATTCGTTTTACCAAGCTATACATTGGAACTCGTAAGCGAATCAAATTACCGCAATTTTGCAACCCATCCTTACGGCATCCCCATAGGCAGAGTTTCTGTAAATGGCAATGATATTAAAGTAGAAGATGATTACCTGCCACCCTGCTTTTCTGTTATAGCGCATCCTGACCTTAATGCACTACATGGAGAACTGGATAAGTATTTTGCGGATGTTGAATTGTATTGTTCACAGATCGTTCAGAAAATATATGCCAAAAAGCAACAGAATGAAATATCGGAGCTCGTAATGTTTCTCTGCGACAGAGTAATGCTATACCTGGGGCATGCAATCACCAACATGCGATGGAAAATAGCTTACGAACCTCCGGTTGATTTATTTATGGGCATTGCCACGCTGGCAAGAACGATGAAAAATACGATCGACCTTAGAATCGGATCCGGTAAGGATGAATTGATGACTTACCTGGGTGAATGGTGCGAACTCAAACAAGGCGAACTGGAAACGATGTTAAGCAGGTTTGCCAACGCTTCCTTTAATAACAATGATATCAATAAAAGCATACAACAGGTAATCGTATTTGTAAAAATCACTTCGAGGCTTTTTGAAACACTGAGCAAACTCGAATTTATTGGCAAACGAAAAGAGAGCGGCATTTTTGTAAAGGAAGAAACGCCTCAACAGGCAGCTACACAACAAACACCCAAGCGTCGCTTTTTTGGATAATTTGTTAACCAACCGATTATACAGCATAAAATTTAAATGACATAAGCATGCAGCCCTCAAATAACAATGAACGAAAAAAAGCATTCCTGAATTTTTTATTACTTTTCGTAGTGAGTGTAATACTTATTACGGCTACTGTTTTTTCGGGGCGTGAAGTACCATTCAGGCAAAACAATCAACTATTACGAGATATGGCCGTGGTACAAAATGAAAAACTGTTTTCAACTGAGTTTTTTAGCCGGATGAATCATATTGGTACTATGCTCGATTCAATCAACAAGATCCAACCCCAGGATGCATCCTTTTTACACAACAGGATTGAACAGGAGATCACCAGTCTTGATATGTCGGTAAATACTGATTCAAGCGATAATAAGCCATATTATAAGAACATTGTATTAACACTTAAAGACCTGAGCGATTCAAAAAAACAATTGCGAGATATGAATGGAAAAGATCTGGATAAGGGCGCATTGCAGGAAAAAATTGACGCACTCACTGAAAAGAATGATGAGTTAAGGTCGAAAACCCTAACCCTGCAACAGCAGGTAGATACGTTGGTGCGCAGAAATATGAGATAATATCCGGGGCATTATTAATACTGGTAACATCATGAGTAACTATAACGTTTATACAAAAAAAGCCTACGGCCTGGATAACAAAGTGTGGAGGGTAATGCTTATTACGATCATTCTTTCCTTCGGATTATTGAGTTACAGCTTGGTTTCACGAAAAGAATGTGTGCCTGTAGATTTTGTAATTAAAGCCCTGGAAGATCATGGTGAACATATTTATATGACGGGCGAAGAGCTGGTATTTAAAGTCACTTCCCAAACAACAGATATTACCTGGGACTTCGGCGACAACAGACCAAAAGCCTACGGCAATGATGTTGTTCATAAATATAATACAGAAGGAGATTTCTTTGTAACTGCCGGCACCGGCCGGGGCTGTGAAAAATTTCAGAAGATAACAATCAGGAAAGCTGTTGATAAAGAAAAGCAAAGCAATATAGCTCCTGGTACCGAAATAGCAGGGCCAACTACTTCAGTGGTTGGCAGGCAGGAAACGTTTTTCAGCCTCGTTACTGCAGACTCCTACGAATGGTCGGTTTCTAAAATGGGTGGCATAAAAACGGAGGCTACCTTCAAATTAACCTTTCCTGTTTCCGGCACTTACACAGTGCAGGTAACACTCGACCATGACCGTACGAAGCGATATACGAAAGAAATAGTCGTTAACGATTCTGTTAAGCAAAAACTCATTGATCCGGTTTTGCCAAATTTACCTGAAATAACCGGCCCGGGTGTAGCACCTTTGCCGGAAGCCCGCCCCACTATGATCATTTCAGAACCCATTTTCCAGGTTTACCTGGAGAATGTAATCGCTGGCCTTTACACGGTAAATAATTTTGATGATTATTTATGTAATCGTGGCAAAACACCAGCAACCCTAAACGGCAAGCTAATGGATTTCGCTGCGGTGTGCCAGAAACTAAACGGACTTACAAAAAAGCAGGCAGTATTTTTTAATAAGTCTGTAAAAATAAAAAGCGTTAGTATCCAAAGAAACGGAGGCAATGATTGTGTTACTATGCTGGTTATTAAATATAAATAATAAGAGGATTTTTATTAAACGCAGCCTCCGGTGCTAAAACAGCGGTTTTCAATCCGAAAGTTTAACTAAATGACTATATATAAAAAAGGGTTTTTCTTTCTTACATTACTGGTAGTTTTTACGAAGCTGACAGCTATAGCGCAACCTTTGCTGGATACTATATATGTAAATGAGCGGGCTTCTGTTTCTGTGCGCTTTCCAACCCTTCCTGATAGTTATCGTAAAAATCCCGAGAAAGCGCCGTATGACATTGCTACTATTGCACAGATCGGATTTACCGTTAGTACAAATCTTAAAAATTCACCACCCGCAGATCTGTATGTAACCCTGGGCAAAAGGTATCTTCATTTCCTGATCATGTATAAAAAGAACCTCAATTACAATGAAGAATCTGATCATGATTACACAAGCTATAAAAAAATCGATAATCTGCTGGAAGAGCGTGAGAATGGCCAAAAGAATCCTGTCGTAAAAAATGCAGATCCTGTATCACCCAAGGCAGTAGATAAAAAATCAGCTGCGGCAAACGACGCTAACGATTACCACAGCATATTGGAAAATGGTTACCAGAAATTCAAAGATCAGCAATACGCTGAAGCCAGAATGTACTATGAAAAAGCGCATAAAATGCGGCCCGATGACCCCATCGCAACCGACCGGCTGAACCTTGTAAAGGCAAAACTGGAAGATAAAAGCAAACAGGAATCAAAGGAAAAACAAGCCTATTTAAATTATATTGCGGCTGGTCAGAAATCGCTCAAACAAAACAAACTTACCGAAGCGAGGATATCTTTTGAACAGGCGCTGGTGATATTACCCAATGATAAAACAGCGACAAAAGGAATAGAATCAATCGAAGAAAAAGAAAATCAACTTAAACAAACAGAAGATCAGGAGAATAATTATAATACAGCTTTCCTTGCAGGCGATAAAGCACTACAAAAAGAAGATTACCAAAAAGCAAAAGCATTTTATGCCCAGGCTCATGACATATTAAAAAACAGGCCAGAGCCACAGGAACAGCTAAAAAATATCGATAAGATCATAGCTGCAAATGCAGCCAAAGAACAAGAAGCCAACCTTACAAAGACAAAGAAAGAAGCCTCAGAACTAAAGGAAAAAGAAGCTGCAGAACTTGAAAAAAAATATTTTACCGCACTCAGGTCTGCTGATAAATTATTTGCAAATGGCGATTTAATAAAGGCACGATCGGCGTATAACAATGTATTGCAGCTCAGCAACAGGCAATGGCCCAAAGACCAGGTTGTAAAGATCGATAAACTACTTGCAGAGCAGGACTTCAAAGAAAAAACAGCCAAACAAAAAGAAGCCATCAGAATTGAAACTGAAAGGAAAGAAAAAGAACGGCTGGCACTCGAAATAAAATACAATAATGCCATAGAGATAGCCGACAATCTCTTTAAGGCTGGCAAATTTGAAGAAGCTAAACCTGCATACCGTTCTGCAATTGCGATCATAAAAAAACCATGGCCCGAAGATCAGTTGAAAACGATTGCCCGGTTAGAGGCTGAACAAGCAGCGGCAGCAAAAGCTGAAAAACTGCGGATAGCCCAGGAAAAACTCATCACTGATAAATACAACAATGCCATCGCCGCCGCTGACGCAGAATTTGGCAAAAACAATTATGCCAGGGCGAAAACGCTTTATGCAAATGCCATTGCACTAAAATCAACTGAAAATTATCCCAAACAAAAACTCAACGAGATACAGGCCACGCAGGAGCGCATTGTTGCTGAAGAAAAAGCCAGGAAAGAAAGAATTGCTGCCGAAGCTGAATTAAAAAAGAAATATGATATTGCGCTGTCAAAGGCAAAGTCTTATTACCTTAAGGAAGATTTGGTGAATGCCCAGGCAGCATACAACGAAGCAGTTACTTTAAAACCAACCGAGCTGGAACCTAAAGCCCAGTTAAAAATTATTAAAGATAAACTTGCTGAAATAGCAAGGCTCAATGAGATCGAAGAAAAGTATCAAAGCAAAAAAGATATTGCCGATGCATTTTTAATAGCCAAAGATTATGAAAAAGCAATACAGTCATATAGAGATGCGCTTGAAATTAAAAAAGATGAAACCTATCCCAATTCGCAGATAAGATATATTCAGGCAGAAATGAAAGCAGCAGCTCGTGAAAAAGAACAAAACGAAAAATATGAAGCACAGCGGAAGGAGATAGAGCAGGAAAACAAATTCCGTGAATTGATTTCCCAGGCCGACAAATCTATACAGGCTAAAAATTACCAGGCTGCAAAACAACAATATGCAGAAGCTTTAAAAATCAAACCAGATCATGAGTATGCAAAAGCAAGAATGAAAATTGCCGGTGATCAATTGGAAATGAGCAACAAAGTATACACTGAGAAAGCGATTGCAAAAAATACTGAACCTGTTAAAAAGGATACCCCTGCCACAGGAAACAGTAATGCAAAGGCAGCAACGGAAGTCACTGATAAAGCATCCGGGAGTGCTTATGCGTTGCAGGCAAACCCCCTGCCTTACACAGATGAAGAATTAAAAGCAAAATATCCTGCGATCGATTTTAAGTTGTTACCTCCCGAACAACCTTTCAATGAAGAAGCAGTTGATTCAAAAGAAAATACCCGGATCTTTAACCAGGTATTGAACGATAAGCCAAGGCTTAATATCACTGATAAAAGCAACAAAATAAAATTAATCTGCCAGGGCATTGATTTTGAAGACCAGGCGGTTTACCTTAAACTGGTTGTGCAAAATAATTCAAAGGAAGATTTTCTTACAGGAGCCATGATGTTAAACTGGCTGAGAAGCTCTGGCAGCCGTATTAAATTATATCCGTTGTACCTATACCCTGCTTATCTCCCTGTAATAAAACCAGGCTATGAAGCTGTGATCATCTATGTATGCAAGTCTTATAATATTGGCGATAAGGATAAGTTGAATTTTGAACTTTCAGACAGGATGAATAAAATAAAACTTAGTCTTGATTTCAAAGGTGCCGTATATAATGAGGAATCCGTGCGGTAAATAATTTGGGTTCAATAGCCCAAAGCAACAATCTTATTATGAGGTTCAAAAAAGTAAAACTCCGTATTTGTTTTTTCCTGTTAATTGGCGTCCCGACTATGTCAGACGCTCACGATATCTATTTCTGCGGAGAGAAGATACCGATCGACGACCTGCTCGTGAAGGAAAAGCTTATGAACATCATCAAAAAGCAGATCAATTATGTAAACTTCCCCGACCTCAGGCAACGGATTAAAATGTATATGCCAAGGGTTGAACAGTACCTTATGCAGGCAAATCTTCCGGAGGATTTTAAATACCTGGCCATTGTAGAAAGTGGTTTTAAAACAGATGTAGCATCCCGGGCCGGCGCCAGGGGTTTTTGGCAATTGATGATACCAACAGCCCGCGACTGGAAATTGGTAGTGAACGAGCTGGTTGATGAACGAACAGATTTTGACAAATCGACCCAGGCAGCCTGCCGTGAAATTGCACGTAACTATTTATCCCTCCGAAAAAAATTCAACATATCATCCTGGTCATTAACAGCCGCTGCATATAATGTGGGTATAACAAGGATTAAAAATGCGATCATTAAACAGGGCGGTAATTATTTTAGCATGAACCTGAATCCCGAAACAGCGGCCTATGTATATAAAATAATTGCGGTGAAAGAATTATTTGAATACCCCGAATTATACATGAATAATTTTGGCTACAATGTTTTTAATATGGCACCATCGTCTGAAACAAAAAAAATCAGCAAACTATATGAAACCAATACCACAGCGTTCAAATCAATGAAAATAGATATTAACCCGGCAGATGGCATTCACCCAGCAGACCTTGTTCACAATAAAATAAAATCTGTTGCAGTTTCCGACAGTAAGATCAAAGAAACCTATATCGCTGCCAGGATCAAAGGCAAGTACAAAGATTTTAAAGATGGAGAAGTGATCAACTTTGAACTTGAAGACAACCTGGAAGTAAAAGGCAGGTTCACAAAAAAAGACAACATCATTCAGGGCACCGGGTGGATCATCGACGATAAAGTAATGGTAGACCTGGGACTGGGACATGAAGTTTTACTACTGGACATTCACATGGAAAAAGGAATACCGCTTTCCAACTTAAAAAATAAAGAATCTGTCATTCTAAAAGTGATCAGCAAAAAATGACGGGAACACTGGATTTATTTTGCGCTTCATTATCTTAAAAATAACTTCTTTAACTTTTTTCCAATTAGCTGGTTGGTAAATGACCATAACAATATTTTTTAAAAGCAATGAACGGGCAACCAACCAAAAAGATCAACATCATTCTTACCGGCGCAACAGGCATGGTTGGCGAAGGCGTATTGCATGAATGCCTGCAACATGAAGCGATTGGGAATATCCTGTTATTGAACAGGAAGCCTTGCGGTATTGTTGATCCGAAATTAAAAGAGATCATTCATGCAAATTTTTTCGACATACAGCCGTTGGAACAACAACTCACCGGCTATGATGCCTGCCTCTTCTGCCTCGGTGTTTCGTCGGTGGGTATGAAAGAAGAACAATATTTTCAGTTCACCTATATACTTACCATGCATTTTGCACAAACCATTGCAAGGCTGAATAGGGACATGGATTTTTGTTATATATCGGGATCCGGCACCGATAGCACTGAAAAAGGAAAACTCATGTGGGCCAGGGTAAAGGGCAAAACAGAAAATGCCCTGATGAAATTAAATTTTGCTCATGTGTATAATTTCAGGCCCGGCATTTTGCAGCCAACAAAAGGATTGAAAAATACACTTGGCTTCTATAAATGGTTTGGCTGGTTGATACAGGCTGTAAAGCTCGTCGCTCCAAATTATATTTTAACGTTAAGGCAATTGGGATTGGCCATGATCAACGCTGTTACCAAAGGATATGACAAACCAGTTCTGGAGGTCAGGGATATTATTATGTTATCAAAAAAATAATACCGTAACCGGGAATCCTCTTATCATTTTTTTACATAGATGCGTTCAATCATATTTTCTTGCGTTGAATGAGTTAATTTTGCTCCCTGATAAAACAAATGCTAAAAATAATAACTGCCACCATATTCCTGCTGGCGTTTGCTTCACAAACGTTCTATAAGGCATTTATTATTTTTGATTACGCAGCAAATACCAGGGCTTACGCTAAAAATTGTGTGAACAAGGCCCGGCCTAAAATGCATTGCAACGGCAAATGCCAGGTAATGAAAAAACTGCAGGAAGAAGAACGAAAAGACGCTCAGAATGCTGAGAGAAAATCGGAGAATAAAAATGAAAACATTCTTTCATCCAAATCATTTTTTGCAACAACTACTGCTTCAACAACCCAGCAAATAATAATTACCTATCCCAGTTTACAAGCAGGAAAGGTTAAAAAAATGCCCCGCGCTGTGTTCCACCCTCCAACTGCCTGATCTCCACCTTTCAAATAGCTTACCAACAACCGATTGGTTAAAGCAACATATTATACACAATTTATTGATCAGATGTGCTTCGGCCCTGACAGGCTGTATGGTCATGCAATGGAATTTACTGTTGCCTTTCATGCACTGCAAATCGCATCTGTCATCATCTATTTTCAGAAAATCAATTTAAATGAAACAACTCTTATCAATTATAACCATTTGTACAATATTATTTTCTTCCTGCAAAAAAGACGATGCCCCGGAATATAATTCAAATGTAAAAGCAGAACTATCTGTTGAATTCGACAATATTGCCGGCTCATCAGACCTGCAATTAAATACTGGTTCTTATGTAAATGCCGCAGGGGAAACTTTTAGTGTTAGCAAACTGAAATACTATGTAAGCAATTTTGTATTTACCCGCACAGATGGAACTGTCTATACTGTTCCTCAAAATGAATCTTATTTTTTGATAGACGAATCTGACGATGCCACACATGAACCTTCCATGTACATTCCTGAAGGCGAATACAATAAAGTAAGTTTTATATTAGGTGTGGATAGCCTGAGAAGTACCAAAGACATCAGTGAACGTACCGGGGTGCTTGACCCTGCTAACACCGGCAGTGATATGTATTGGGATCAGAGCAAGGGTTATATTTTCTTCAACATAGAAGGTAACTCCACTGCATCTCCGTCAGCAGGCTTATTCAATTATCATATTGGTGGATTTGGAGGTAGTACAATAGCAGCGATCAACAACATAAAAATCATCACACTTGATCTGGCGGCAAGGGGTATCCCCCAGGTTAAATCCGGAAAAAAAACCAATATTCACCTGATGGCAGACATACTTAAAATGTTCACTGGCACAGCTAATGTCAGCATTGCTTCAACTCCATCGGTAATGTTTGAAACATTTAGCAGCAACATTGCCAATAATTATTGTGCTATGTTCAGGCACGATCATACCGAAAACTAAACAATATGAAAAAGAACCTCTTCCTCATCACATTCATTTTCGCCTTCCCAATATTCAGCATTGCCTGCGATATCTGCGGTTGTGGCGTAGGCAATAATTACATTGGTATACTACCCGAGTTTCGTAAGCAGATATTCGGATTGCGTTACAAATACAATTCCATGCTTACGCATCTTGGTGTTGATGGAACACGTACTTATCTTACTGCAAGAGAAAATTACAATACAGTTGAAGCCTGGGGTGGCTGGAATATCACTAAAAAATTCAGGATCATGGCAGCTGTGCCTTATAGTTTTAATGAACGCAATAACCAGGGCGTTACCAACACAAAGAATGGATTGGGAGATATAAGTGTTTGGGCTTATTACCAGTTATTGAATAAAAGAAATACGGTATTGAACAAAAAACTGCTGGTACAAAGTTTATGGATCGGTGGGGGAATAAAATTGCCTACAGGAAAATACAACCCTTCAGATAAAAGTTCAGGATCAACAGCTGTAAATCTTTTTCAGCTTGGCACAGGAAGTATAGACTTAAACATCGGCGCTATGTATGACATCCGGTTACAGGATATGGGCATTAATCTTTCGGCTAACTATAAAATGAACAATATGAATAGATTCAATTATAGTTATGGCAATAAATACAACCTCAATGCACAGGCTTATTATAAATTCAATATTAAAAATAAGATCGTGATAGCGCCGAATGCCGGTGTGCAATTTGAACGGTCGGCAACAGACCGCGACAAAGGTTTTACAGTTGATGTGTCGGGTGGCCGGTTATTGACTGCTCTGGCCGGGGTTGAAATAGCCTATAACAAAATAGCGATCGGATGTAATTTTCAAACCCCGCTTTCACAAAACCTGGCAAAGGGTATCGTAAGATCAAATAACAGGCTGATGCTTCATATCGCTTTAGCTTTTTGACCTATATATTTACAGTTGCACAAAAAACCATTAACCCCGGTAATGGTTTTTTATTTGTTTAATAAAAAACCAGTTTTATTTTCTAATTAAATGTTGTTTCTTTATTTGGTCAATAATTTAAATAAGTTACCGCTTATTTGTAAGTCATGAATATAGTGATCACTTCTTTTGAAAAGGAAGGTTATTTACTGATAAAGTCAGCGGGCACATTGCAAACTAATGAAGACTTGTTTGCGCATGCCGGTATGGTCTATGAAAAATCACTCAAATACAGGCATAAAAAGATCCTGCTGGAAATGACGGCTACCAGTTTTCCAAAAACAATATTTTCTTATCTTGAATTGGTGAAGTTTTATCAGGACAATTTGCCAATAGAAATATTATCCTTTAAAATAGCTTCTGTAGTATTACCTGAATATCGTGAATTAGGAAACTTCTGGGAAACAGCCGCAGTTAACCGCGGCTTTCAATATTATATCTTTACTTCCTTCGAGGAAGCTGAAGCATTTCTTTTACAATAACGCAATAAGCAGTTGCTCTTTTAATTATTACGATGCAAATAACGTGAAGATGCATGAGGCAGCATTGATCGTATTATTTACCGGCATATATCAATCAATAAGCAGGAAGCATATTGATAATAATGGATAACTATATACAAAATTTATATTGTGTCTCCATATCAAAAAAGATAGATCGGAAATCTATCTGAATTTATAAACCAACCCCGGTTCCAGGTGATTGTAATTGTATTGCATACCAAAGGCAACCGTATTTTTTGCCTGCTTCGGTGCCTTCAATTTTGCATAGCGATGATAATTATTAACGATCTGGCGGCCGGTAAGGTAACCAAATACGCTCCCCACAAACACATCAGTGAACCAGTGTTTATTTTCTGTGATCCTGCTTGCGCTGATAAGGCCCGCAGCTGAATAAGCCAGTATTGGCACCCATACCGTTGACCGGTATTCCATAGCATATACCGTTGCCGCAGCAAATGCAACGGTGGCGTGGCCTGAAGGGAATGAACTGTTACTTCTCCGACCCTTGTAATCTTTTGATGTATTTCCAAACGGGCCTTTAAATTTGGGTTCTGCTTCTAAGAGCGGATCATAATAATTGGGCCTTGTTCTGCCAGATACAAATTTTAAAACACTTTCAATAACACCACCCGTTATATAAGCCTGCGATGCAAGTAACGTAGTGGTTTTAAGTTTCTGATTTTTGAAGATAAAACCATACGCACCTAGTCCGGCAAGTGTATACATTTCATATAAGCCGCCGAAATTTGTAATAAATTTTCCAACCTTAATAACATCGGGGTTTCTCGTTCGAAATCTTAAGGCTTCCTGTTGTACCGGCTCATCAGCTAGAAAAAGCGCCCCGGTCAGCACTGCAAATGCCCCAAATTTTCCCCATTCGTTTTTGTTCATGTGAAAAGGTTTGGTAAAATCCTGTTTAAGATTGCTGCCCAATAATATGAAATAGGTTTTGAAAGTAAGTTTTGTCTGTTCGTTGTAAGCCGATTCCTTCGTGTTGTTTATTTGCCCGCCGGCACTGTCTGCTTTTATACTCAGGCTGTCAAGTTTCCGTATAAGTGTATCGGTTTGCTGGCCGAAACACATTGCTGATAGAGACAAAAAGGTAATTAGAATAAAGGCTTTTTTCATAATGCTGGTTTGCGTTGATTCGATTTTTAATACTTTCAATGGCTGTCTCCCCCTGTGGCAATATTACAAAACCTATACCTATAATTTAGTCCGGGCAAAAGAAGAGGTAAATAAGCGGCAAATGAAGGCCTTCCCTATTGCATCACGTTATTTTATTATTTATATTTATTAAGGTTTCCTCTATCAATCATTCGTACCAGCGCTTATTACATTTTTTTTGCTTCGGTTTGGATTTACCTGACCGGGGCCCGAATAAAAGATGGTACACAAAAATTATTCTTATGCGTTATTTTGATTTTCACACACATGTTGTATTTAAACAACTTTTTGCCGAAGTCCCTAACCTGGATTCGAAAATCAGTTCACAGGATGTATCAGGCCTTCCAAGACTATGTTCCGATCTGCCAAACATCATTCAAACACAGATACATCAAAGCCAACTGGCTTCCTTTGAAGATGAAGTAATGGTTGGCGTTGTTTTATATGGATTGGAAAGTTACCTTTCAAAACAGGTGATACCGCTCAGGAAAAATTTAAAATTGGCATCGCAGTTTAAAATGTGGCTGAAATTATTTGAAGACATTGCAGATACAACTGCAGCAACCACCTATAAAATATTTGATGAATTTACCAAAAAAAGAACGCTCGAAAAATATCTTGCTGCCCCACTTTCTTTCAATGTGGTTAAAAAATCGAGTTTCAATAACAGCCTTCCAAAAAACAAAGTGAATATTTTTTTTGTGATCGAAGGCTGTCATTCCCTGGTAAATTCTTCTATGGAAGCACCTATTGACAACCCGGCGAAAACATTTCCTCCGGCCGAAATCCTGGCGAACCTGGATTTATTGTTACAGGAAGTTAAGATCCTTACGATCAATCCAACACATATGCAGCAATCGAACCTGTGTAACCATGCATTCGGTATGCAACTCACCAGTGATGAGCCATTTTATCCGCATGGCAACGGATTAACGGATGATGGCAGAAAAGTGATTCAGGGATTTTTTGACAGGGGCATCAACGCTGATCTAAAACACATGAGTTATAAATCAAGGCGCGACCTGAGAAATGAAATTGATGCAGGTAAATTCAATAATGTGCAGCACCTGCTTTGTACCCATTCAGGTTTCACAGGTGTTGGATTTAATGACTGGCCAGGATATATTTACACAAAGCGGTCGGTAAAAGATGTTTATTACGTGGAACTTGTAAAAACGATCCAGGTTGTCAATGAACCTGTAAAACCTGCCGCTCCTGGTTTCAACATGACAACGATTAATCTTTTCAATGAAGAAATTGTATGGCTGGTAGAACATGGCGGAATGATCGGGCTATCGCTCGACAGGCGTATATTGGGGTACGTAGATCCCAATGATGACAGGCCAACGGGGAGAACCGCTGATTCTTCACTTTTTGTTGACAAAGAATATATTTCAAAAGCAGAATGGAGTGCGTTGAATCTTGACAGAAGCAGGCTGGGTTATTCAATTCAGGAAGATGATTGTGTAACAGAAGATAACGTAAAAAAAAGTATTGAAAATGGTATACCTGGACGAGATGAATATTTTTACGACTATATCTTATTGCACCTGAAACATTTTCTGCAGGTTTGCTTTGATGCAGGAATTCCGATCGAACAATCGCAAAAGCATATTACCATTGGATCTGATTTCGATGGAATGATCAATCCATTTATCAACATACAAACCGTTGAAGATATGCCGGTTCTTAAAAAATACATTGCAGCCAATTTCATGTTTTATATAAAATCGCTGAAAGATTCTGCTGAATGGGCAGACCAACTTGACGTAAACCAATTTACAGAAAACCTCTTTTATGAAAATGGCTTTAATTATGTAAGTAATTATTTTAAGACGCATTGAGCAGGAAGTTTTAATTTTAAATTGCAGTACAAACACCCACCATGCAGGATAATTATTTAGCCAGTGTAAAAAAGCAATTTGCATATTACAAAATGCTTGGCGAAAAAACATTTGATCAATTAACTGATAAGCAGCTCGCCTGGCAATACAACAGTGAGAGCAACAGCATTGCAATGATTGTAAAACATTTGTGGGGAAATATGTTATCCCGCTGGACGGATTTTTTATCAGGTGATGGAGAAAAAGAATGGCGTAACAGGGAAGCAGAATTCGAAAATGACATTCATACCAACGTATCGCTTTTGGAAAAATGGAACGAAGGCTGGAAATGTTTATTTGTTGCAATAGATGCATTGACAGATGAAGACCTTGGCAAAGAGATCTTCATCCGTAACATAGGCCAAAGCGTAACAGAAGCACTCAACAGGCAACTGGCACATTACTCCTATCATGTCGGGCAGGTAGTGTTTACCGGCAAGATGATCTGTGATGAAAACTGGGTATCCTTATCTATCCCAAAAGGCAATTCCAACAGTTACAATGAAGAAAAATTTGCAATGCCCAGACATCGTGAAAATTTCCTGAATGAATTCCTGAATAATAAAGAAGATTATTGATGCTGTCAAAGATCATACACTATTCTATTTTCGGATTTTATACACGCGGCCAGCGCTTGCTTAATATACCTACCTGATTAAAATCATCGCAATAAATGACAATTGTCATTCACGAAAACCAAGGTTCAGCATAGCTTTACGGTATCTAATTTTATGAACTACAACGAACTTCTGGCACGTTTGGGTAAAAGGATCAAAGCACTGCGAAGCGGAAAGAATATGACGCAGAATCAATTGGCAATAGCATGTGATTTTGAAAAGGCCAGTCTGTCGAGAATAGAATCCGGACAAACAAATCTCACGGTTCGAACGTTATATAAAATTTGCAATGCACTTGATGTGACTGTAACTGAAATGTTCAGGGAAACGATTTAAATGTTGCTTGATTATTGCTAAATACTTGTAGCTGTACAACTACAAACTGTTGCTCAACTATCTTACAACTCCCAACTTTTATTAAACTTACATTTAATGGAATTTTCATTATTCACGCCGAACCAGAACTATTTACTTATGAATGGAAAAACCGTATTGACCAAAATGGGTGGACGGATCCGGGAGATCCGAAAGCAGAAGAACCTTACACAAGACAAACTTGCTACTGAATCTCAACTCGAAAAAGCAATGATCTCCAGGATTGAAAGTGGACAAACAAACCTCACCGTCCGCACATTATATAAAATAAGCCAGGCACTCGAAATTCCAATTATTGAAATCTTTAAAGACGCATAAGAATCACTTCATTCTTATATTCCACCCAAAACGGGTAATGATCCTACTCACTTCTTGCAGGTAGATAAAGCTACTATAGCTTTAAAAAAGTATCGTTGCTATGCCGGTAATTGAATAATGCTTATATTCCAATTGGGTTTCGTTCTTCAATCACCAAAACGCTATTCAATGAAACAAATTGTTACCTTATTGGCAAGGATATGCCTGTTAATTTTTTTTCCCGCAATGCTTGTTGCTCAACAAAAAAATGATTACAACTTATTGCTCAAAACAGGGAATTTTATCCCTGTTGAAAACGGCAACAGCCTAGAAAAGAACCAGCAATTGTTTCTGGATACTAAATTCGGGAACAGCTATTATGTAGGTATCCAGTTCTGGTCATTGCCCGACGATGCCAATAAAAAAATGATGGCGGATGCCGGTATCCGGTTGATCGATTATTTACCAAACCTTGCTTATACCGCTACGCTCCCCGTTAAGCTTGATGCCTTGCTACTCCGCTCTTTTAATATACGCAGTGTATTCACACTCAGGCCGGACCAAAAAGCAATGCCGTGGATACTCAACGGGCCTGTTCCCGTGCATGCGGTCAAGCAGGCTGGCTTTGCAGATATTAATGTATTGACTTATGATAAACTGAGTATGGCTGATGTTTGGGCCGCATTTAATAGTTCAGGTGCTGTGATCATTTCCGAAACACCTGTTTTTAGAACATTTACTGTTCGCATTCCAGCTGAAAATATCAGCAGGCTTGCTGCACTTCCTTTTGTACAATGGCTTGAATTCATTGCTCCTCCTAATCAGGCAGAGAACCTTCCCGGAAGAACATTGCACCGGGCAAGTATTTTAAATGATGGTGTGAGGAACCTGAAAGGCGATGGCGTAAATGTTGGTATATGGGATGGCGGCGCTATTAGTCCGCACATTGATTTTTCACCTTCAGGCCGGGTTGTGCAAGTGGAGCCGGGCGCCTTTGATTCACATTCTACCCATTGTTCTGGAACCATCTGTGGCCGGGGATTGATCAATCCTATTGCCAGGGGCATGGCTCCCAATGCAACACTTTATTCCTATAACTATAACGGAGATATTCAAGCGGAAATGGCAGCCGACATACCTGCAAAAAATCTGTCGGTGAGCAGCCATTCTTATAACGATGGGTTAGGCGTACAATGCGGTTTAACCGGTGCCAATTCTGCCTATTCATTGGTAAGCCGTAATACAGATATAAACCTCAACAACAATCCTGGCCACCTCCATGTACATTCTGCCGGGAACAACCAAACCAGTTGTGCAGGCGGCTGGACTACCATTACAGGATCTGGTAAATCAGCAAAAAACAACCTCGTTGTTGCAGCTATAAGCTCAACCGAAGCAATGACCACTTTCAGCAGTTTCGGGCCAGTTTCAGATGGAAGAATAAAACCTGAGATCAGTGCCATGGGACTGAATGTATTTTCAACATATACTCCATTAAATACTTATGGTACCATTTCAGGTACTTCCATGTCTACACCCGGAGCTGCCGGAACTGTAACGTTATTGGTGCAGGCATACAAACAACTGAATGGCGGGACGGCTCCTCCTTCTTCGTTGATAAAGAATATTGTCTGCAATTCGGCTAAAGACCTTGGTAACCCGGGGCCGGATTATAAATTCGGCTTTGGCTGCATCAACGCGTTGCAGGCTGTAAGAATACTCGAACAAAACCGCTATGTGGTAAATTCCATTTCAACAACAGCTGTTCAAAATACAACCATCAATGTTCCGGCAGGTGCTTCCCGTTTAAGGGTGATGATCACCTGGAACGATCCTGCCGGCACTGCCAATGCAAATCCTGCACTGGTAAACAATCTTGACTTGTCGGTGATAAACGGAACCACAACCACCCTGCCCTGGAAACTTGATCCCAACAATCCAGCAACAATTGCAACAAGAGGGGTTGATAATATCAGTAATATTGAACAGGTAACTATCGACAATCCCCCGGCAGGTATTTATACGCTTAGTGTATCCGGTACCGCTATACCCATGGGCCCGCAACAATATTCCTTGACCTGGACGATTGATGAACCTGGCATTGAAGTGATCTACCCCAATGGCGGAGAATCATTCAATCCCGGATCATCGGAAACCATAACCTGGGATAATTCGGGGGTTACCGGCACACAGACCGTTGCTTATTCACTGGATAATGGCGCAAACTGGACCAATATCTCAACAATAGTTCCAGCGACAACTACAAGGCTTGCATGGACAATACCTACAGCCAATACTGCTGCTGCTTTAATAAGAGTAACCAGCGGTGCACTTACAGATGTAAGTGATGCCAATTTTAAAATACTGGGAACCACCACAGGTTTTGCAGTTGCTGCAGCAGCAGGATGTAACTCAGGCGAAATAAAATTTGTTTGGAATACAGTCAGCAATGCAACAAATTATGATATCTATAATCTCGACAATACAAGCGGCAACTTTGTTATCCTGGCTGCCAATGTAACCGGAACAACTTACACCGCTACCGGGCTTACGCCTGGGGCAAGCATTTGGTTCACGATCATTGCAAAAAACAGTACGACCAATGCTGCAAGTGAGCGTGCCATTGCCATTAACGGAACTGTTTCAAGTGGAGGTGGCGGGCTCGGCGTTGTGGGCAGCATATCAGGCCAGGCTGCTGTTTGCGGCATCGCTTCCAACGTTCCCTATTCAATAGCTGCAGTGGCAGGCGCTACTACTTATACCTGGACTGCTCCACCGGGAACTAACATCGCAAGCGGTCAGGGTACAAATTCTATTACAGTAAATTACCTGGCAGGATCTGCTAACGGCAGTGTAGCTGTTTTTGCAGGTAACGGCACCTGTCAGACGAATACGGCTTCACTCCCAATTACAGTTAACAGTTCATCCGTTGCAGCGCCGGTTAGCGCCGGTAACCAGTCGCAGACTGTATGCCCCGGCGGTAATGTAGCAACACTTACGGCTTCAGCAACAGTACCCGCAGGTTTCACAGTGATCTGGTACACTGCCGCTACGGGCGGAACTTTGGTAGCCAATCCTGTGCTGTCGGTTATTGGAAGCATCACCTATTTTGCAGCCAGTCAAAACAACGTAAGCGGTTGTGAAGGTTCTTCCAGGACGGCAGTCACGCTTAGCATTACCAGTGTTCCTTCCCCAACAATAACGGCCGGCAGCAGCACTACTTTCTGCCAGGGCGGCTCGGTAGTTTTAACAGCAAATACCGGATCATCATATTCATGGATGAAAGATGGCCAACCAATAGGCACCAACGCACAAACCCTTACGGCTACTGATGCCGGTACGTATACCGTAATGGTAATCACCGGAACCTGCACAGGTATTTCTGCCCCGGTTGTTGTTACGGTGAATCCATTACCAATTGCGCTGATCACGACGACTATGCCTACCGCAATCTGCCAGGGCGGACAAGTTACCCTTACGGCATCAGCAGGTAGTTCATGGCTATGGAGCAACGCGGCAACCACACAATCAATCAGTGCAACCGAAACAGGGAACTACTCAGTAACTGTTACCAATAGCGGCAACTGCACTGCAGTTTCTGCTGCAACCGTTGTAACGGTAAGTCCAAACCCAACGGTAACTATCAATGCCTCGCCCTATACAAATCTCTATCCGGGGTTGATCACCACATTAACAGCCAATACAATACCTACGGGCAGCTATTTGTATACATGGTTTAAGAATGGAACAGTAATAGCCGGGGCAACCAGTTCAACGTTACCTGGTATAAGGGTCTATGACCTCGGAAGCTATACTGTATCTGTTACCAATCTTACCGGGCTGCCATGTGGCAATAGCTCTGTCGCGCTGCTCATTGGAGATTCGGCAACATCGAAATTGTTCATTTATCCAAGTCCAGGTACCGGTCAGTTCAAAGTGAACTATTATAGCCCGGGGACGAATGTGGAAAATACTTTAAAGATCTATGACTCAAAAGGAGCGCTTGTTTACACTCAAACATTTGCTATCAGTACTTCATACCAGGTAATGGATGTTGACATGAGAAGAAATAGCAAGGGCGTTTATCGCGTTGCGTTATTTGACAGAAACGGTAAAAAACTTGCGATGGGATCGGTGGTACTGTTGTAAATATCAACTTTATTCCCGCAGATAGGCGCAAATCTACATGGCGTTGATCTGCGGGAATTATTCATGACTCCAGGCAAAAAGATCTGCTATATGTTATTTCCCACAGTTAGACGCACCTGCGAACGCAGGCAGGTCATCACAGCAAAATTAATCATGGCTCACAGGTAATAAAACATTCGTGTATTCATCGCAATTGACCGTTGTGCAAACTAATTCCCCTTCTTCGCTGGCAACAAAAAAACACTAAGTTTTTCCCAACAAAGCTTCTCCATTCATCCAAAGCATCATTGGCTCATGATGTAATTTCGGTGCTAAAAAGACAACATCATAAAACATATAAATAAGCCAATCGCAACCGGAACGATCTGTGCAGGCGATGGTTTATAGGTATAGATGCAGACCTTATAAATATAAATAAAGGGATATAATACATAATAAAAGGGGAATGAAATGCCTCCGGAAAATTTACGCAGTTTTGACCTTTGGCCTACTACTATTCCACGAATACCCGCTGAAACCCTGATTAAAGAAAAAACTAAGCTATATACGGCCTCATAAACCCTGATATAGCTTATAACTGCCATACCAGCTAACATAGCCATTTCGCATTACTTCATTCATTTGAGGAATATCATTCACGATAATAAAAATCAATAAACCTCGCCCCAATATTTTCAACTGATTTGAAGGCTGGCATGTTCTTTGAAAATTGTTTACATACAGCACGTTAGTTAATATAAAATATAAACCATATGAAAACATTCACGAATGCATTCTTCGTTCTGATGATGCTACTAATAAGTTGCAACAAAGCCAATGTCGATGAAATTACAAATATGACAGACAATGAGTTTGCTGTAAAATCATCCTCCGTTAACAAATTTGAAATACAAACTGGTGAATTGGCCCTCACAAGATCTGCTGATTCGGCCATTGTTAATTTAGGAGACATGTTACGGACGAATCACCAGGAAGCTCAAACGCAATTAGTAGCTATAGCGGCAATCCTGAATATCAGTTTACCCGACACGTTAGACAATTAACTAACTGGTATCAGGTCACAGCTGATCGATCTCAATGGCAGGGTATTTGATTCGGTGTATGTACATAGCCAGGTAACAGTTCATCAAAACGCGATCCTTCAATGCCAGACAGAAATAAGTTCGGGAAAGAATCAGCAACTTAAAAATTACGCTTCAGCTCAATTATCCATTTTACAGTTGCATTTGCAGCGTGCTGAATCAGTTGCAGCCAACTATTAAGGATGAAACCGGTTGTGATCGTTCATAAGTAAATACATAATCCAAAACCTGTGTAGTTATTTAATGCTTGCTGCAATAAAACATGCAGCAAGCATTAAAGTAAATCAGAATCAAGCAACAAATTCTATTTCGGATCAACAAGTATATTAAGCATGATGCGAATCATACAATTGCAAAAGGCCTTACCAGTTGAAGTATGACATAGGGGCAAACATATTCGCTTTGCTTACAATTCGCCCGTTTCCCGGTATGGGATATCCTGTCGGCATTTGAATTAACCTTCGATGCCAGTTGCCTGACGACCGAACTCTTTCAACTGCTTGCCATTTTCATTTTTTTTTAGCCCATGACATTAATATCATTCCCCTGACTTTTTTGAAAAGATAGTCGCATTTGGATCCACATGTTGTTACGTAATATTAAAATTGAAGCACACGAAACACATTTCATTTAAAAAGAAAGAAAAAAGTCGTTCCTTTATTTTAAATCGAAATAATAAATAGGAATGAAAATTTGTATTGCACAGACAAAACCAATCAAGGGCAACGTGAAGAACAACCTGGAGCATCATATCAACATGGTGAAGCTGGCGGTTTTACATAATGCTGATATGATCATCTTCCCGGAACTTTCCTTAACAGGTTATGAACCATCACTCGCAAATACATTGGCTACAAATAAAGATGACAGCAGTTTTGATAAACTGCAACAGTTAAGCGATGGTGAAAATATCCTGATCGGCGTTGGCATGCCTATAAATAGTGGCGATGGCATCAACATCAGCATGCTCATTTTTCAACGAAAGAAGGCGAGAGAAATCTATTCAAAAAAATATTTACATGAAGATGAGTACCCCTTTTTTGTAAGCGGAGAAAATATCACGGGTAGTAAGTTAGGTCTGCCTGATATTGCGCTCGCTATTTGTTATGAAATATCAATTCCTCAGCATTCAGAGAATGCAGCTAAGAACGGCGCTGATTTCTATATTGCAAGTGTGGCAAAAACCCATTCGGGTGTGGCAAAAGCTATTGAAACCTTATCAGCCATCGCAGCTAAATATTCAATGACTGTGTTGTTATCGAATTGCGCCGGCCATTGCGATGATTTTGACTGTGGCGGAATGAGTTCTATATGGAGTAACAAAGGGGCGTTGCTGGTTCAACTGAACGATCGTGATGAAGGAATATTGATGATCGACAGCATAACGCAGGAAACTACGAGCATCATATTATAGGATTAGCTAGGAAGAACATTAATAACAATATTTTTTTTTAAATAATTTCTGAACTCCGCACCTGATAAAACCTGCTTTTTAAATAACGAAACTAATCTATCGAAAATAAAAGAATTTAAGTAAACTGAATTTGAACGAAATAAAATGTAATTAGAAGCAATTAGTAGATAAGTGTTGGTAATTTTTGAATTACTTATTTATTAATATTGTAAGACTTTCACACTTACTTAAATTAACTTAGAGCTTATGGCCAATAATAAGAAAACAGTATCATTTTTGTCGCTTATATCAATTGCAATTATAGCTACTGCGGCCAGTATTAATCCTGCAAACAAATTTAAGAATCTAAAAGTGCTGCCCCAGGATATCAGCGAAAAGCAACTGGATAGTATTATGAACGCATATACCAAAGCACTCAAGGTTTCATGTGAATTCTGCCATATACCCGCAAAAGACATGTTTAGTATTAACCAGGTAAACAATAAAATCGATTTTGCTTTAGACAACAGCATGAAAGAGAATGCCCGAAAAATGATAAGGTTAACCATTGATATAAATAAAAATTATTTTTATTTCGACAGTTTGGCCAGGCCGGAATACCTGAATGTAGTGCATTGTAATACATGCCATAGAGGGAGCCCTTTTCCAGTTCATGACTGACCAATAGGCAATATTGGAAGACTATCATAAATTAATAGAGATGCTTCGGTAATCTGCAGCTCAACTTTGCTAAATCGTAAATATTTAATCAATGACTATTAACTATTAATTTTCAAATGCGTTGTTCATATTTAGCACATCAAATTTCCCTATTTTGTAGAGATTAAGGTCCACTCAGCGCATCATTATTCATAAATTCTATTACTGCTGGATTACGGGAAAAATCTTCATTTTTAAGCTTTACCGTATGAAAGTGTGGTGCCAGATGACTTAAGCCTTTTAATATGGCCAATGCAAAATCTGGCGCCGGCACCTTGTAGGCAAAGCTTTCGCAGATTAGTCCGTTAATTTTTTTCTGGTGTTCTAGCGTATATAGGCATGATTATACGTCCCCGGCCCTATGGCCCAATACAAAAACCGGCTGATGCGTTATTGAATTCTAAGTTTATGGACGTTTACTACCAGCATTTTGGCAAGCTAAAACGAGAGGGATATTATGAATATTCCCGAAACACCTTGTCGAGATTTCCTCTGTCAATAATAGATAAAAAGAATATTGAATTAATTAAGCAAATTGAATCCTATAGTAAACAGTTAAATGAGAGCGTCCAAAAATTTAAAAAAGCTAAAACTGATAAAGACAAAACTTTTGAAAGAAATAAGTGTCAGAGCTTAGATGACCAAATTGATAAACTCGTTTATGAAGTCTATGGGCTAAGTAAAGAAGACATAATTAATATAGAAGACAATTAAACCGTCCTCTTTATAGTCCCCTTAAAAATTAAAAACCCTTGAAAGCCAACGCTATCAAGGGTTTAATTTAAATATCTGTGCCCAGAACAGGATTCGAACCTGCACATCCTTGCGAACGCTGCCACCTGAAGGCAGTGCGTCTACCAATTTCGCCATCTGGGCGTCATTTATTTCAGGTTTGAATTTGAGGTTCAAACGCCTGCAAATGTAAAGGGTAAATTGATTTTAAAAAAACTAAATATCACGGTTTCGCCAGCCGGTTAGTAAAACTCCTGCAATTACGAGTATAGTACCTGTTACCTGGGCGGCAATTAATTTTTCTCCTAATATAAAATGCGCCTGCAAAATAGTAGATACAGGTCCGATGCTTGAAACAATGGCTACATTATTAGAACCGATCTTCTTCAGTCCGTTTGAAATGAAAAATGTTGGTATCAACGTGGCAATGATCGCCAGCATCAGGCCATAACCCAATACCGGTGAGCTGAAATTATGTATCGTATTGCCGGAAACAAAATAATGCGTCAGAACACCTGCAGCAGCAGCCGTCATCGTATATGCAGTAAATTTAGTAGCACCTACCATGGGAATTAACCTGCCGCTACCAACCAGGTATATTGAGAAAGTAAGTGCGCATAAAAAAATACAAAAACTACCAAAGTAGAAATCTGGATTACCGGCATCCAGCTTCAACTCACCAAAATAAGCAATGCCGATCCCTGTATAAGTTAGCAGTAAAGCGATCTGCTGGATTCTGTTTACCTTCTTTTTAAAGATGAGTGCGTTCAGTAAAATGGCGAAGGTTGGATATAAAAAAAGTATCAATCGCTCAAGCCCTGCAGAAATATATTGCAGTCCGACAAAATCAAACAGACTGCTAAGGTAATAACCGATCAACCCAAGAAATATTACTTTGATCCAGTCTCTTTTGGTAAACTTTACATTATCTGCCTTATTGCTATAAAACAACGCAACACAAATATATACAGGTACCGAAAAGAACATACGCAAGGCGAGCAAACTTACCGCATCAACATCTGTATTTAGAAAAGCAAGTTTCACAAAGATCGCTTTGGTGCTAAACAGGATAGCACCTGTGAAGGTGATGATGAAACCGGCAATATAATTTCGGTTGGCGCCCTGGGTCAATGTTTGTTGTATTATTTATGATGTTTGATTTGTGTAAAGCCTTAAGCCTAAACCTAAAAACCTATACTGCTACATTGAAATCGCGGAGCGCATCATTTAAACTCGTTTTCAGATCTGTACCAGGCTTTCTTTTTCCAATGATCAGCGCACAACCAACACCATAGTCACCAGCAGGGAATTTCTTTGAATAAGTTCCGGGAATCACTACACTTCTTTCGGGAACGATGCCTTTGGTTTCGATTGGTTCCGGTCCACTTACATCAATGATCTTTGTAGACTGCGTTAGAACTACATTGGCCCCCAACACGGCTTCTTTCTGAACCCGCACCCCTTCCACAACAATGCAACGACTGCCAATGAAACAACCGTCTTCAATAATAACCGGGCTCGCCTGTAATGGTTCGAGCACGCCGCCGATACCCACCCCACCGCTTAGGTGTACATGCTTTCCGATCTGTGCACAGCTTCCTACGGTTGCCCAGGTATCCACCATGGTTCCCTCATCTACATAGGCACCAATATTTACATAAGAAGGCATCAAAACTACATTCTTTGCAAGGTAAGCACCATATCGGGCTACAGCATGCGGAACAGCCCTTACGCCCAGTTCTTTATAATTACTTTTCAATTTCATTTTATCATAGAACTCGAAAGGAGGCAATGTATAAGTCTCCATTTGTTGTATTCCAAAATATAAAAGTATTGCCTGCTTTACCCATTCATTCACTTGCCAGCCGCCATCTGCCGGTGCAGCTGTACGCAAACGACCCTTATCAAGCTCTTCTATCACATGACGCACTGCGTTGCTGTAATTTTCATCCTTTAGTAATTCCCTGTCTGCCCAGGCATCCAATATAAGTTGTTGTAGTTCCATATTATTTTTTTTGCAAATTTAGGTTGATATAAATAGAACACAAATTATACCCTGTCGGCAGCTTGATCCTTGATATGTTTCTCTTCAAAAATGCTCAGAAGATATCAATATTTATCCAATCGGATGACAGAAACACGGATTAATCGGATTTACGCATAGATTTTAAATAATGAAAATCAATTTTCAATTAAGATCTCACTCTGCTAAAGTTTTGAAGGGGAATTGGAGTTGAATTTTTTTGCGTAAACTTATGAAATCAACAACTCCCGGGGTTGATGATCATCAACAGTGTTTAATGAATAACTTTGCACATCGCATGAAAAGGATACTGATCATACAAACAGCATTTATAGGCGATGTGGTTCTGGCAACTGCGTTGGTGGAAAAGCTACATGCATATTACCCGGATGCAGCCATCGATTTCCTGGTTCGTAAAGGAAATGAAAGCCTGCTGAACAACAATCCATATCTCGACGAAGTATTGATCTGGAATAAAAAAGAGCGGAAGACCAAAAATCTTTTTGCCATGCTGAAACAAATCAGGAGCAAAAAATACGATGCAGTTATCAATGTACAACGTTTCTTTGCTACAGGATTACTTACTGCTTTTTCCGGTGCAAAACAAAAAATCGGATTTGATAAGAACCCACTAAGCTTTCTGTTCAGCAAAAAAATAAAACACATTTTCAACCTTCAGCATCCAACACACGAAGTTGAGCGGAACAATGAACTCATCAAAGAATTTACAGATGATCATTTCACCAAACCTGTACTATATCCTTCTGCAGCTGATGAAAAAACAATAGAACCTTATACAACAAAAAGCTTTGTAACTATGACTCCCTCCAGCGTCTGGTTCACCAAAAAATATCCAAAAGAAAAATGGATCGACCTGGTGAATCAATTTGATCAATCATTTAAAATATATTTGTTGGGAGGAAAAGACAATGTTGAAGAATGTGCAGCAATATTATCAGCAGCATGTAATAAAAACCTTGAAATATTGGCAGGTAAATTAAGTTTTTTACAATCTGCTGCTTTGATGAAACGGGCAACCATGAATTATGTAAATGACAGTGCACCATTGCATTTTACGTCTGCAGTAAATGCGCCGGCTACCGCGATCTTCTGCTCTACGATACCAGCATTCGGTTACACGCCATTGTCAGACAGGTCATTTATTGTTGAAACAAAAGAACAACTGGCTTGTCGTCCGTGCGGATTACATGGTAAGAAAGCCTGTCCGTTGGGGCATTTTAAATGTGGCTATGGTATAGAAACAGCTCAGGTAATTGAAACGATCAAATTATAGCAATGTATTTTAAACAGGATATAGAAGAATGCTTAACTGTTTTACGAAACGGTGGGCTGATACTTTATCCTACCGATACGGTCTGGGGTATTGGCTGCGATGCGCAAAATGAAGACGCCGTAGCAAAAATATATAAGTTGAAAAACAGGAATGAACAAAAAAGTATGATCATCCTGTTGGCGGATGAAAAAGAAATCTTAAAGTATACCGACCAACAGTTTCCGAGTGTATTTGATTACGTAAAAGGAGCGAACAAACCTGTTACGGTTATTTACAGCAAGGCAATCAATCTTGCGCCGAACCTTATCAATACCGATGGTAGTGTTGGTATAAGGGTTGTAAATGATGAATTTTGTAAACGATTGATCAATGCATTTGGAAAGCCGGTCGTATCCACTTCATCCAATATTTCCGGCTACCCGGCACCGGGAACATTTGCAGATATTGATATAAAAATAAAAGACGGTGTTGACTATATGGTGCAACACCGCCAGGATGATCTGGAACCTGCGGTTCCAAGTACTGTTATTAAGGTAAATGCAGATGGCTCTTATACCATTTGCAGGCCCTGATATTAAAACAATGCCAGTCCAAGTCCAAGCTGCACAGTCTGGCTCCGCCACTTATCCTTATTATCAATATCATTCAGGTTGCTTAAGCCAACACCATATCTTCCATAAACCCTAACTCTGGAAAAATTAAGTTGCAGACCTGCCAGCACACTAAAATCGCCTTTCTTAAAGGCATCCTTTCCGTTCTGTAAAACAGTATTGCCTTTGTCCATCAAAATTCCAAATTGTGGCCCAACCTGTAACGCAACAAATTTATTGGGCTTAAAACTTAACAGGATAGGAATGTTAACGTACTTCAATTGGGCTGTAGATATCTTCTTAAAATTACCCGTACTGTAAACATCACTGAAGTTGCTGCTGGTATCAATGTCTACCTGGCTGAAATAAACTTCGGGCTGTATGCCGATTTTTTTTGAGACGCCGATTTCGGCAAATGCACCAACATGATAGCCATAAGAAAACTGGTTATCAAAAGATTTACCGGTTAGTTTTTTGATATCGGTACCGGCTTTGATACCAAAATGAAATCCCTGTCCAAATGAAGCTTGTGTGCCCACAGCAAGGAGGAGAATAATTGATAGGACGATCTTTCGCATATGTAGAAATTTTTTTGTAAATAAATCTCAAGTTATATGCCAAAGGAAAAAAGACAATGAATCAGATTGTTAAATGCAAACCAATTTTAAAAAGCATAGCTAACAACAAAAGAGAAGACAGTTGTAAATTTTTTATCTGTGGTTTCAGGAATATAATAATCAAGGTACACCTGTGGTTCAAATCCAAACTTGCCTATAACATAATTTATATCAAGATTAAATGCCAAAGATTGAATGCTGAAAGAACTTTTATCTGTACTTTTTCCTAAATTTTTAAACCGCACACTATTAATGGTTTTAAGCCTTGTAATGTATGGGTTTTTATGTGTCATAGTAAAATGCTGCGATCCTGCATTCAGTATAAGCTGTGGCTTAATAGAGATACCATCCTTCTTGTTCAGCAACTTATAAAATTCAAATTCGTGTTGCACAAAGGCATTGAGGGAGAATACGCCGATATGGGTTCTTGCGGTATCGCTAAATACCCGGTGAATGCCATTCAACACTGTATCAATCTTTAAATAATCTGTATATTTTCCGCCCGAAATTCCAAGGGATATACCTGGTTGCAACCATGGTTTCTTTAAATATATACTGCCATAAAATTCATTTTGAATAGGAGAAGCAAAACCTTGATAGCCATTGCGGGTAAATATATGTGTGAGGCTAACAGACAAGCCTAGCTTCTTATTTTTTTGAAGACTGTAGGAAGGACTAATACTGTATTGGTAAAAATTCGACTGCCCACTGAATTCAGTCAAAAAAGCCGTTGCAGCAATACCCAGTCCACTTTTATGCAGGTAAGATAACCCGGGCGTATAAACCAGCTTATTGTCCAGCTGAGAAGCATTGAGCTGTTTATTCTTTGTACTGAAATAGCTGTTGCCGATACCTGCACTAACAACCAGGTAGCTTTTAGGTTTAAGGGCCGATTTGAGCATATTGATGAATTCATCATCCATGAACATTGAATCCAATGCAGCTTTCTCTGCTTCGGTAAACCTTGTTTTTTGAGCATGGCTTGAAAAAAACATCATTAAAAAAACAATCGTACCAGTAACTTTCAACATAAGCAGACAGTTAAGTGCCTGTTAGATAATAGATATCACCGAAGGTTTAATGGGGTGACGAGATTTTTTTTCCGCTATAAGATATGGGATTCCAGGTACCAGATACCTGTTGTAAGACTTGTAATTATCTGCGACTATGTAAAAAAATCTATGAAAAAGGGGCCACAAGACTAAAAATGATCCTATGAAGTATCTCATATTTTTTACCCGATATCTTTACTTAAACCTTCCCAAATTCAACACAGTTCCAATTAAAACGCTCTTTGCCAAATAAAAGCCGTACATTTGCGCCCATTATTAGAAACATGGGAATTACATGACATGTTCAGATGCTGTTGATAGCAGGTAATAAATTTTTCTTTTACCATTAAGATAATTTCTCTCCCCAACGGCCCGAAGCATTACATGTGACCATCAAAAACTTTTTTTTGACACTTGTATTTTGCATGCCGCAATTTCATGGTCTTTATTTAAAAAATTATTTATACAATGAATGTATTTGAAGCACTAGGGCTAAACGAACAACTCGTTCAGTCAATTACAGAAATGGGTTTTACAACCCCAACACCGATACAGGAAAAAGCCATCCCTGTATTACTTTCAGGAACGACAGATTTCGTGGGACTGGCACAAACCGGAACAGGAAAAACAGCCGCATTTGGTTTGCCATTGATACAACTAATAAACCCGGCAGACAGGTGGCCACAGGCGCTCATCGTTTGTCCGACAAGGGAACTTTGTTTACAGATAACGAATGACCTCCACGTATTTAAAAAACACTCTAAAGGTGTTAACACAGAAGCCGTATACGGCGGAGCGTCTATCATGATGCAAATCAGGAACCTTAAACAAGGTGTGCAGATCGTAGTAGCAACACCCGGAAGGCTCATAGACCTTATAGAGCGTAAAGCGATCGATCTTCAAAAAGTAAAATACGTGGTTTTGGATGAGGCAGATGAGATGTTGAACATGGGTTTCAGGGATGATATTGATTTTGTATTGAAGAATACCATTAACAGGGAAAGCATCTGGTTATTCAGTGCAACCATGCCACCGGAAGTAAGAGCTATCTCCCGCAACTTTATGGAGAACCCGAAAGAAGTAACTGTAGGAAAAAAGAACAGCGGCAATGTTAATATAGATCACCAGTATTTTGTTTCACCTGCTAACCAGCGTTATGAAACATTAAAAAGACTGATCGATTTTAATCCTGGCATGTACGGTATTATTTTCGTTCGTACAAAAGCTGGTGCACAGGAAGTTTCAGAAAGACTTTCAAAAGCAGGTTACGAAATTGAAGCTTTGCACGGCGATCTTACACAGCAGCAACGCGACAGGGTTATGGGACGTTTCCGTAACAAAACTTTACAACTACTCATTGCAACAGATGTTGCTGCACGAGGTATTGATGTGGATGGTATTACCCACGTTATAAATTTTGAATTACCGGATGATATGGAAGTATATACTCACCGTAGTGGCCGTACAGCCCGTGCAGGTAAAAGTGGTATATCTATTTCTATCTGTCATACCAGGGAAGTATTCAAAATAAAACAACTGGAGAAAATGATCAATGCCCAGTTCCATAAACTGGATATTCCGAGTGGTAAAGATGTTTGTCGCAAACAGTTCTTCCATTTTATGGATAAACTTATACACACCGATATTTCACATGGCGATTATGAAACTTATTTACCCGACCTGATGACGAAGTTTGAGCACGTAAGTAAGGAAGAAGTGCTTCAACGTGTAGCCGCACTTGAATTCGATCATTTCCTGAAATATTATGAAAATGCTGAAGACCTGAATGCAAAAGATGCAGGTCGCCGCGATCGTTTTGATTCTCCTTCAAGAGATCAGGGTGCAAGAGATAATGGCAGCAGAAGGGAACGTAGTTTCAATACAAGAGATAATGGTTATACCAGGTTATTTATCAATCTCGGAACCAAAGATGGTTTTTACAAAGCTAGCTTCCTGCAGTTCATCCTTGATGAAAGCAATCTTAGCAAAGAAGTGCTGGGGAAGATAGATATGCGTGATATGAACAGCTGGGTGGAAATAGATAAAGCAGAAGCAGCCACCATGATCAAAGCGATAGACGGTAAACGTTATAATAACCGAACTGTTCGTATGAATGAAGCAGATGGTGGATTTAAAAGAGCCGGTGAAGAAGGCGGTGCTGGAAGAAGTGACCGATCTGAAGGAAGGAAAAGGACCTATGCGGCTCCAAGAGAGAAAAGAAATTTTTAAAATACAAGGTCCTGTTTAGACAGGGCCTTTTTTATGACTAGTCAACAAAATACTTTCACAAGCGAAGAAACATCGATCAGGAAATTTAGCATTCTTAAGTATGGGATTCCTGTTCGTCATTCACCATTATTTGTTCCTTCGTCATTATTCGATTTTTTTACTTCATACCAATTCAATCACCGTTATCTCAGGCAGCACCCCCACTCTCCCCGGGTATCCAATAAAGCCGTATCCCCGGTTCACGTGTAGCTTTTGTTTACCATCTTCATAGAGCCCAGCCCATTCCTTGTACATATACTGTACCGGGCTCCATTTAAAACCAGGCAGCTCAACGCCGAATTGCATACCGTGGGTATGGCCACTGAGCATCATATCAACATCCGTATACTTTTCCCTTACTTCGGCATGCCAGTGGCTGGGATCGTGGCTCATCAATATTTTAAAAGGATAGTTTTCTGCACCTGCATACGCCAGGTCCATACGTCCGTGCTTTGGAAATCTTGCCTTAGCACTCCAGTTTTCTATACCTAATAAGGCGATTTGCTCATTGTTCTTTTCCAAAACCACATGTTCATTCATGAGCAGTCGCCAACCGAGATCAGCATGTACTTTTTTGAGATTTTCAAGGTTCTGCTCCTTGCTGACTCCTTCGTGCGGCCATTGAACGTAATCACCATAATCATGATTTCCCAAGATGGAAAAAACACCCATGGGTGCCTTTAATTTATTGAAAACATCCATGAAATTATCCATCTCAGTAGCCCGGTCATTCACCAGGTCGCCAGTAAATAATATAAGATCCGCATTTTCCTGCATGATCATCTTTACCCCTTTTTCTACCGCTTTTCGATCCATGAAACTTCCACTATGTATATCACTGATATGAACGATTTTCATGCCTCTAAACGACGCAGGTAAATTATCATAAGAAAGCTGCAGCCTTTTGGTTTGATAATTATATTTATTGGTGAAGCCGTATACCAGGGTTCCTAATAAAGTACTTCCTGCCGCAATGCCCATCCAACTTAAGAAAGCCGAACGGCTGATACCATCTCCATTCATGCTTTCACCTGCGGTATTGCTGAAAAATAATTTTCCAGCCACCCATTGTATCAATCGCCTGACATCATCTGCAAGAAAGAAAATCATACCTGTTAGTTTTGCAAGAAACAATCCTATGATAGTTGCAAATAAATAAGTACGTACACGTTTCCCCAGGAAATTCTGTTCAGTATATACAAATACTAAAAATCCGAAAATAGTTAATGCAGCGAGCGCCCAGTAAATTATATAAACAATGGCTTTTGTTCGGGGAGAAGATGTTTGGGTAACTGTTTTTATGGCCTGGTAAAAATAAGTATCAAGGAAAAGCATGAATGCAATGAAAATAAAAACACCGGGTGGTGTACGCATAATTGTTTTTTTATAAAATTAGTATGTTATGCTAACAGTTAACTGAATGAATTACGATCAAGTACAAAAGATATGCTAAATAACTACGTTTTTTTCCTCAAACTATAAACCATCAGGCAACCGGCACTAAAATTTCAAAAACTCCTCCAACTGCGTCTTAATTGCCGCCAGGGTTCCTGCATCTGAAAAATGCCCGGCTTCATCCATCAACTTATCTACGACGCTTATTGGCAGCCTGTTTGGATGTACCAGCATTTTCAAATATAATAATGAACCAGTTAAATGATCCATGCCTCGCAGGTTGCCTGCCCTGCCTGTAGACACACCCGTAAGCAATACTTTCTTATGCCACCAAACTCTGCGTATATCGGTATTGTCGATCATAAGTTTAAATATGCCGGGATATGAACCATTGTATTCAGGCATGATGATGATGATCTTTTCTGAAGGAACCAGGAATTCATTCTCCATTTCAATGAATGCCTGGGTTCGGGTAAATACATCATGCTCGTCTAAAGAAAGCAAACAGCTATCAATGTGCTGTTCATTCAACAGACGCTTGTATTCGAAAGCTACTTTTTTAGTATTGTTATCACGATTCGTACCCGATATAATAGTAATCATCTAATTTTTATTTTTTTGCCAGAAATATTTTGCAACGAATGAACGAATCATAATTTCTGCGTTTATGCTGTAATATTCACGCATTCGTGGCAATGATATATCAATGGCTTAACAAATAAGCAGCTTCTTTGTTCCCAATTTTATACTGAATAACTAAATTTGCCAGGTTGGCGCGTCAATAGCACCACTTTTAAATAAAATTTCAAAACAATTGCGTGCAAATAACTTATTACGGTCATTCTTGTTTCATGGCAGCAATAAAAGATAAAAAGATCTTATTTGATCCCTATATAACAGTCAATGAACTGGCAAACCATATTAATATTGCCAACATCGAAGCTGATTATATATTCCTGAGCCATGGCCACGAGGACCATATTTCCGATGCTGAGGCCATTGCAAGTGCAACAGGTGCAAAGATCGTGGCGAACTATGAACTTGCAATGTGGTTTGCAGGCAAAGGCATTACAAATTATCATGCTATGAACTGTGGCGGCAAGTGGGACTTTGATTTTGGCAGGGTAAAATGCGTTAATGCTGTCCACTCATCGGCCATGCCGGATGGCGCTTACGGCGGAAACGCGCTGGGATTTATCTTCATAACAGATGAAAAGAATTTTTACTATAGTGGCGACACAGCCTTAACGCTTGATATGCAATTAATACCGATGTTTGCCAAAATTGATTTTTCCATCCTCCCACTGGGGGATAATTTTACCATGGGATTGGAAGATGCCGCCATTGCAGCAAAAATGGTTCAAACAGATACGGTAATTGGCATTCATTACGATACCTTTGGCTTTATCAGGATAGACCGTGAAAACGCAATCGCTTATTTCAAAAACAATGGCCTGAACCTGCTGCTTCCTAAAATTGGCGAAACAATGGAAGTATAGCAAAGATCGAAACCAAGAAACCCTGCAGCTGTAAATAAATAAACAATTAAACCAAGAACCAGTAATCCATATATGGCAAGAACAATCGGGATAGCAAATCAAAAAGGTGGTGTTGGAAAAACAACAACGGCAATAAACCTGGCCGCAAGTTTTGCAATACTGGAATACAGAACATTGCTGGTAGATGCAGATCCCCAGGCAAACAGCACCACCGGTGTTGGGTTCGACCTGCACAATGTTACCAGGAGCCTGTATGATTGCATGGTAAACGAGGCAGAAGTGAAAGATGTTGTATTAAAAACTGATCTTCCTTTTCTTGACCTGGTTCCATCGCATATCGACTTAGTAGGTGCAGAAATAGAAATGATCAATTATCCCAACAGGGAAAGTGTGTTGAAACAGATACTTGAACCGATAAAAAATCAATATGACTTTATCGTAATCGATTGTTCGCCGTCGTTAGGCCTTATCACCGTAAATGCATTAACAGCAGCAGACAGTGTTGTGGTTCCTGTGCAGACCGAATTCTTTGCATTGGAAGGATTGGGCAAATTGCTGAATACCGTTAAGATCGTTCAGAACCGGTTGAATACAGAGTTGAAAATAGAAGGTATCCTAATGACGATGTATGATGGAAGGCTGCGCCTTTGCAACCAGGTTGTAAGCGAGGTTCGCAAACATTTTGACGATATGGTATTCAACAGCATTATTCACCGGAATACAAGATTGAGTGAAGCTCCAAGCTTTGGAAAACCTGTAATACTCTACGATTCTGACAGTAAAGGCGCTGTAAATTACCTGAACCTTGCCAAAGAAATATTACAGAAAAATAACCTGACTAAAATAAAACAGGAAGATAAAATAATACACTAATTCTTTGATGTGGAGATTTGGGAATTTGCAGATGTAAGCAATCTTCAAATTCCCAAATCTTCAAATTTACAAATTGACAAGATGAGTACTTCACAAAAAAAAGATGCATTAGGCAAAGGGATCAGAAGCCTTTTACAGAATATAGATGCCGACCTGAAAACAACTGCAGGTAATTTAAAGACAGATATTGTTGAAAAAACAACCAGTGCTGCAAGAGTTCCGCTCGATCAAATAGAGGTTAATCCAAAACAACCACGTAAGGATTTTGACGAAACTGCATTGAGTGAATTGGCTGCATCCATAAAGATGCATGATATCATTCAGCCGCTTACGGTAGCTGCCATGCATAATGGTAAATACAAACTGATCGCAGGTGAACGCAGGTACAGGGCATCAAAAATTGCGGGGTTAAAAGATGTTCCTGTTTATATCAGGCATGTAAACGATGGCCAGCTACTGGAACTTGCATTGCTTGAAAATTTACAAAGGGAAAATCTAAATTCAATCGAAATAGCCATCAGTTATAAACGCCTGATGGACGATCTTGAATATACACAGGAGCAGGTGGCAGAAAGGATGGGCAAAGAAAGAAGCACTGTTACCAATTACATACGATTATTAAAATTGCCACCCGATATCCAGGTTGCTGTACGCAATGGGGTGATCAGTATGGGACATGCAAGAGCATTGGTCAATGTTGATATGGTGGATAAACAATTATTTGTTTTTTCGGAAATTAAGAACCGCGGTTTATCTGTTCGGCAGACCGAAGACCTTGTAAGAAAGATATACACTTCCGGAAATCCTGTTAAAACATCTGTAAAAACAGCATTACCGCCTGCTTTTAAAAAGATAGAAGATAATTTAGCATCTCAGTTCAGCACCAAAGTAAAGCTCACGCATAACAAAAAAGGTTATGGCAGTATCTTACTTGAATATTATTCATTGGACGAATTGAATTCCCTTTTAGATAAGTTGAACGTTAATGTGACTTGATGCCATCGAAAATAAAATTCATGATCGCCTTCTTTACCATTTGCTGTTGCTGCAGGAATTTGTATGCACAAACAGATAGCCTTACCTTTAAGAAATCCGGTGAGGTTCTGGCTTCCAAAGGCGTAGAGAAAATGAAAGATACGATTCCAAAATACAAGCCCAGGAGAGCTATCATTCGTTCTGCTATTATTCCGGGCTGGGGCCAGGTAGTGAATAAAAAGGCATGGAAAGTGCCCATTGTATATGCTGCACTTGGTACAACAACCTATCTTTTTTTAAGGAATATCCGTCAGTATAAGGATGCAAAAAATGCATACATACTTGCTACCGATGGAGATACTTCCAATGATTACCAGATCAAGCAACCTTATTTTGGTGTGAAAGACAATCCTGAACGAATACGCACTTTCCGTAATCAGGTAAGGCAGAATGTTGATTACTCAGTATTATTCTTTCTCATATTCTGGGGGCTGAATGTGGTGGATGCTGCGGTAGATGCACATCTTAAAACTTTTGACGTAAGCAATGACCTAAGCCTGCAGATTAAGCCAGGCTATAGCCCCATGGCCCGTACCAATGGCATCAGCCTTGTGCTGAATATCGGCAGGTAAATTTTCACCGCCTGTATTGGTTAACTCACATCATACTGCGATAGCCTAAATGATTATATTTGTTATCAGCAATAAAAGTTAATAAATCTTATGGCCGCCTTAACAGCTTCTTCCCCCAATACGAAAAATGATTTAAAGATCGCCTTGATCGGGTATGGCAAAATGGGTAAGATCATTGAAGAGATCGCAGTACAAAAAGGACATAATATTGTTTTAAAAATTGATCTTGAGAACAAAGATGAATTCACGATCAAAAATTTACAAAAAGCAGATGTTGCCATTGAATTTACAGGACCTGAAAATGCCGTAAAAAATATCTTTATCTGCATTGACGCAGGCATACCGGTAATTTCCGGTAGCACAGGTTGGCTAAACGACTGGACAAAAGTTGAAAATTATTGTACAGATAAAAAAGGAAGTTTATTATACGCAAGCAATTTCAGCATCGGCGTAAATATCTTTTTTGAACTGAATAAAAAACTTGCTTCCATCATGGCTTCCCAGCCTGATTATAATGTAAGTATTGAAGAGATCCATCATACACAAAAGAAAGATGCACCCAGTGGTACCGCTATCACACTTGCCGAGCAGGTCATTGGATCATTGCCCCATAAATCTTCCTGGATAAATAATCCTGATGCTGTTGAAGGGCAACTTTCCATCCTGAGTAAAAGAATTGATCCGGCACCGGGAATACATACAGTAAAATACAGTTCAACAGTAGACGACATTGAGATAACACATACAGCTCATAACAGGCAAGGCTTTGCAGCAGGTGCGGTGCTTGCAGCTGAATTCATGTATGGTAAAAAAGGGATTTTCAGCATGACAGATGTACTCAATATCTCCTAATTATCTATTGCCATTATTCCAGCTATCATTATGAATTATAAACTTCTCCTGCACTTCATTTTTATCTTCACAGTAATAACTACGAGCCTGCCTGCACAATCAAATAAAAAAGACAGCCTGCTTACCATTACTAAAAACGGAAACAGAACTGAAAAAATTGATGCGTTAAATAAGTTATGCAATTTATTGATGTTTGATAAACCGGAAGATGCAAAAGTTTATGTAATGGAAGCGATCAAAAGATCCATTGCAGAACATTATAAATTAGGTTTGGGAGATGGATACAACACACTCGGTGTTGTGTATGATGTAAGTGGCAAGTACGATAGTTCAATTTTATATTATGAAAAAGCAGTCGTAATATTTAATGATATAGAAAATTTAAAAGGAAGGGGCAGTGCCATTAATAATCTTGGATTGATTTACTGGAACATGGCTGATTATGACAAGGCACTGAAGTATTTTTTTGATGCACTGAAAGATTTTGAGAAGATAAAGAATGAACGTTTTGAATCAAATGCATTGAATAATATCGGGATGCTGTATTTTGATCTGCACAATTACCAGCAATCACTTAAATACCACCTGAAGGCAAAAGCTATTTATGAAAAACTACAGGACCCATACCTGCTTGGAGCCGTTTCTACCAATATAGGGAATGTATATGTACACCTGCAAAAGCCCGATTCTGCTGAATACTATTACCTGAATGCCATTAAAATGCATAAACTCGCCAGGGATGATTATGGTTTAAGCATTGCATATAATGGATATGCAGGTTTACTGGCAAACAAAGGCGACACCATCAAGGCACTTAGCTATTTTAATGAAACGTTAAAATTAAAAGAAAGCCTCAACGAGCAAGTAGGTATATCCTCAGTTCTTATACAAATGGCTGGAATCTATCACAAACAAAAAAAACCGCAGCTGGAACTGGAATATTTAACGAGGGCCAAATCCATTGCAGAAAAGAACGATTTTAAAAAAGACCTGATTGAAATTTACAGATCACTTGCTGTATTTTATGAAACATCCAATACAGCATTGTCACTCGGCTATTTTAAGAAATATAGTGCCGTAAAAGATTCAGTATTCAATGAAAATAGTAACAGGCAAATAACAGAACTAAATACAAAATACGAAACAGGTAAAAAAGAATTGCAGTTGAAGCAACAGGATCTGCTCATAACAAAAAAGAACTTTATGATCGCAGGGATATCAGGTTTGCTGCTATTGGTGACGTTACTTGGATTTTCTTATTACAAAAGATACCAATTAAAACAGGATAAAAAATTGCAGTCTGCCGTAATGAAACAACAAGACATCTCGACCAAAGAAATCATAGAGGCCGAGGAAAATGAACGCAAGCGCATCGCTGCCGATCTGCATGATGGCGTAGGACAAATGATGAGCGCTGCAAAAATGAACCTTTCGGTTTTTGAATCAGAACTTCCTTTTACCAGCGAATCACAAAAAACATCTTTTGAAAATGTGATCGGGCTTATAGATGAAAGCTGTAAAGAGATCAGGGCTGTCAGCCACCAGATGATGCCGAATGCCTTGTTAAAAAGCGGCCTTGCAAGCGCTGTGAAAGAATTCATTGATAAAATTGATACCCGTGTAATAAAAGTATCGTTGTATGCAGAAGGCTTGAATGAAAGGATCGACAATAATACAGAAACAGTATTGTACCGCGTGATACAGGAATGTGTGAACAATGTATTGAAGCATTCAGCCGCTGACCACCTAGACATATCATTGATAAAAGACAGCGATGGCATTGCTGTTACCATCGAGGACAATGGCATAGGTTTCAACAGTGCTGATAAACTTAAATTTGAAGGCATTGGCTTGAAGAATATCATTTCACGCATTAACTACCTGAAAGGTACAATTGATTTTGACAGCACAGCAGGCAGGGGAACACTGGTAGCGATACATGTACCGGTCAGCTAAAAAATGATCTTTAATAAAAACACTACACTGAATTAATAATTTATCTTGCCATGTGAGAATTGCGCATGCAGTTCAATTATTACCAAGCATTCGAAATAAATAAAAGATGCGCTATTTTTCATACGTTTTCATTACATTTATTTTCTATTATAATTCTGTCAAAGCCCAACCTCCTGCAATAGATAGTTTACAAAAAAGTATAAATGGGAATTCTACAACCAGTCAGAAAATAAATGCCTATAAATTACTTGCCGACTACTTCAGCACAAAAAAATTTGATGAATGTATTGACCTCTCATTAAAAGGTATCAGGCTTGCAGAAAAAGTAAAAGATATAAATGCCGTTTGTGACTTTAAAAATTATATAGGCCTTTCTTATTATCTAAAGGGCGATTATGACAGCGCTGCAATACTATATTACCAGGCACTAGATCTTAATGGAAAAGCCAGGGATCTGAAGGGAAAGGCTGCTATCCTTAATAACCTGGGCAGGTTATACAGGAAAACAAAAAACCTTGACCGTGCCCTTCAAAATTATGATGAAGCATTTTCAATTTACAGCAAACAGAATGATGAAGATGGTATGGCTACTATACTAAATGAATCAGGCGTAGTGTATGAATATAAAGAGGATTACAAGGAAGCCATCGGCAGGTATGAACAATCCCTTGCTATTCGCATAAAGAAGAACGACCTGCTGGGAAAATCTTACAGCCTAAACTTTATTGGTACGGCTTACTCAGAGATGAAAGATTATAAAAAAGCTGAAACTTACCTTATCAATTCTTTAGAAATAAGAAAACAACTACATGATACTTTTTCCCTGGCGCTCTCCTATTCAGACCTTGCTGATATGTACAATAAAAAAGGGGACTACAATAGCGCTACCGCCAGTTATGCCATGAGTAATGAAATTGCTAACCAAATGAAATATCCGCAATTACAGGTAGAAAATTACGCCACGCTATCTTCCATTGAAGAAAAAAAAGGAAACAATGCCTTGTCCTTACAATATTTTAAAAAAAGTACAGCATTAAAAGATTCAATTATAAACGTAGATAAGATAAAGCAAATAGAATACCTCAACGCAAAATTTCAGGCAGAAAAAAAAGAACAGCAACTTCAAATGCAGCAGTATGAACTACAACGAAAAAATTATTTATTAGGGGGCATGCTGGCGATACTTGCTTTGCTTGTTTTTTCAGGCTTCAGTTTTTACAGGAGAAGGCAGGTGCAACAAAGCTTAACATTACAGAAAGCCATTGTAACCGAACAGGATATAGCCACCAAAGCCATAATAGTGGCGGAAGAAAATGAAAGAAAAAGAATTGCAGCGGATCTTCATGATGGTATAGGACAAATGATGAGTGCTGCTAAAATGAACTTATCTGTTTTTGAGAACGAATTGCGTTTTACAAGCCAGGAACAAAAAACTTCTTTTGAAAACGTGATCGGACTGATAGATGAAAGCTGTAAAGAGATAAGAAGTGTAAGTCACCAGATGATGCCCAATGCATTATTGAAAAGTGGGCTTGCCAGTGCAGTAAAAGAATTCATTGAAAAGATTGATACCCGTATCATCAAAGTGTCAATGCATGCAGAAGGATTGAATGAGCGGATCGATTATAACAGCGAAACCGTTCTTTACAGGGTAGTGCAGGAATGTGTGAACAATGTTTTAAAGCATGCCCATTCCAACCAATTGGATATCTCCCTCATAAAAGATGCAGATGGCATTTCAGTTACCATCGAAGACAATGGCATAGGTTTTAACAGCTCCGATAAATTAAAATTTGAAGGAATTGGGTTAAAGAATATTATCTCCCGCATAAAATACCTGAAAGGCAGCATCGAATTCGACAGTTCTCCAGGCAAGGGTACCTTAGTGGCAATACATGTACCTATTGGTTAGTAAATTTCTTCACCAGCATTTTTCTAACATCATTTTTACCCTTACCTTGATTGAATGAACCCTGGAAAAATTACCCTGGCCATAGTAGATGATCACCAGATTGTTATAGACGGCATTAAATCACTCCTTCATGGGCACGATAAATTTGTTGTAACCATAGAAACCACTGATCCTTTGCTGGTTCAGGGGCTATTAAAGAAAACGCCCGTTGATATTTTACTAACCGATGTAATGATGCCAGGCATAAATGGCGCCGAACTTGCCAAAGCTGTACACCGGCAATTCCCTCAGATAAAAACACTCGCCTTATCGATGAGTGGCCAGGGCGAGTTGGTAAACCAGATGATCGATGAATCAAACATTGCAGGTTATGTATTAAAAAATATTGGCAAACAGGAATTGTTGAAAGCATTGGAAAAAATAGCCGCCGGAGGTATTTATTTCAGCGATGAAGTATTAAATGAAATGATGAAGGTGAGTGACAGAAAAAAAACATCAGAAGAAGCGCATCTTACCATCAGGGAAATTGAGATCATTAAGCTTATAGAAAAAGAATACAGCAATAAAAAAATTGCAGATACTTTATTCCTCAGCGAACGCACAGTAGAAACACATCGTAAAAATATTTTCAGGAAAACAAAAACGAGTAGTTTGATAGGGTTGATAAAGTATGCTTATGAGCATAGGCTCGTTTGATGTTTGGTGTTTTAGACCAAAATTTCCTTCCAAAACACTGCCACAACTTCAAACTTTAGACTAATAAACTGGTTTTAGATTTTCTAACATATCCTTCACCATCTTTCCCAGGTCAAATTCTTCCTTCCATCCCCAGTCATTTCTAGCTACACTGTCATCGATGCTTTGTGGCCAGCTATTTGCGATTTGTTGCCGGTAATCTGGTTGATAAGTTATAGAAAATCTGGTGATGTGTTTTTTTATTTCTGCGGCAATTTCTTTTGGAGAAAAACTCATTCCGGAAATATTATACGAAGTGCGGATCTTTATTTTTGATGCAGGCGCTTCCATTAATTCAATCGTTGCTTTAATGGCATCGGGCATATACATCATGGGAAGGTAAGTGTCTTCCTCTAAAAAACATTCATATTTTTTCTCTTCCAATGCTTCATGAAAAATTTCTACTGCATAGTCTGTCGTACCACCACCCGGTGCGCTCTTATAACTGATCAGTCCGGGATATCGGATACTCCTTACATCAAGTCCATACCGGTGATTGTAATAATTACACCAGAACTCACCCGCAAATTTGCTAATACCATACACTGTTATAGGTTCAATAACAGTTTGTTGCGGACAATTTTGCCTGGGCGATGTAGGCCCGAAGACTGCAATACTGCTTGGCCAGTAAACTTTATGCAGGTGTTCTTCCTTTGCAATATCCAGTACATTCAGCAGGCTTTGCATATTCAAACTCCAGGCAAGATTTGGGTTCTTCTCTCCTGTTGCAGAAAGAATAGCTGCCAATAGGTATATCTGTGTGATATTCTGCCTGATCACCTGTACGTGCAGCATTTCCTTGTTCATTACATCCAGGCTCACATAAGGTCCTGAACCCTTTAATAAAGGATTTTCTTCCCTGAGATCGGATGCGATCACATTCGCATTGCCGTAAATTTTTCTCAATGCAAGGGTAAGTTCAACACCTATCTGGCCCGACGCTCCTATAACAAGAATTCTTTCTTTGATCATAGCAAAAGTTTATATGCAAATGTAAGGGTTCGGGTAAATTCCGCCACCTGATAATTGGAATATGTAAACTGCTCATTCTGGTTTTATCATGCAGGAAATATTAACTGCTTTTACATACTAAATAAACAGGCATGAAAAAGAAAATTGTATATGTACTTATTTTTTTTATAGGAATTGCTTTTTCCTTAAATGCCCAGAATGTAGGCATTGGAACCAATAACCCAACAGCTAAACTTACTGTTAATGGTAACCTTGCCTTACTAAGTGATACAGTAAAAATTAACTGCGGCATTTTTCCCAGTAAATTACTTATCAATAATACTAACAAACCCAAATCCCTTTTTCACATCATAAATGATGGATGCAGTTCTTTCTTTCCCCCCAATATTGCAGGTTTAAGTGGTGGCACCGATGGCAAACTCGTAACCATTATCACACACCTGAACGGTACATCGATACAGCATTTACAAAGTATTGTATCAACCCCTACGACTCAGGACAGCGCAAATATGATAGAACTCTATGAACCCAATAACAACGGTAGTATCAATCAGCCGAATAATATCTCATTGAATGCAGGCGGTTCCTGTACACTTATTTACGATGGCATTCGCAACCGCTGGAAATTACTTAGCTATAGTGGTGATATAAAATCAGTAGTCACCGGCTGGTTAACAAGCCCTAATCCAAATGATATATATAATCCCAATTCGGGCAATGTTGGAATAGGCACTGGTATCCCTTCACAAAAATTAGATATAGCCGGCAATGTAAAAGTGAGAAATGATCTGTTGATTGATGGCAATACAGGCATAGCAACTGCAAACCCTGCGTATCCCCTAACTATTACAAATGATGATGTTGGTTATTTTCAGCAAAATACTTTGACCGATGCCAATATAATTATTGGTGTAGACAATGCACGTAAGGCAGGATTTGTTGGAACATTATCTAATACCGGGTTGGAAATTGGCACCGCAGCTGCAATTGCTATTACAATTAGTCCAGCTCGAAATGTAGGCATTGGTACGTTAAGTCCTAATGCATCACTATCAGTTACACGAGGAAATGGTACCGATGGCACTGCTGCATTTTTTGGCACTACGAATGCATCTCATTTTAATTATAGCAGCAGCGAAGACACATATATAAGAGGTGGAAAAAACACGAGTAAATTATTCCTGAACGATTATGGTGGCCAGGTGAGTATTGGAACTGCCACTACAGGCGCAGCACAATTGAATATCGTTAGCCATACATCTGGTGGTAATGCCAATGCACTTAGCATCATGCAGAACACGACGAACACAGGTAATGATTCTTATGGAATGTATAGTTATACAGGTGGCTCAAATACTAGCAATTATGGAATCGCTGCTGATGTAAACACATCCGGACAAACTGATAATTATGCAGGTTACTTCCAGGTATATGGTTCTTCAACGCCTGGTCATCATGCAGGTATAGAATCTTTTGCAACCGGATCAACAACTTTCAATTATGGAATAAGAGGTATTTCCGGCGGAACAGCTAATTATAATACTGGAGGAATGTTTATTGCAAATATGACCGGTATACCCGGATCAGAAAATGACGGAATTTTTGCAACTGCTGCCAATGGATCCACAAATAATGCAGGCGTCTTCGACGGAGATGTAGCTGTTATAGGTTTTTTATCCAAATCGGGCGGATCTTTTAAAATAGATCATCCGCAAGACCCGGAAAACAAATATCTCTACCACAGTTTTGTAGAAAGTCCTGATATGATGAATGTTTACAATGGTAACATTGTAACAGATGCGAACGGAGTTGCCTTTGTACAGCTACCTGATTATTTCAATGCGCTCAACAAAGACTTCCGCTACCAGCTTACAACGATTGGCCAGCCCGCACAGGTATATATTATGGAAGAAATAAACAGCAACAACCAGTTTACAATAAAAGCAGACAAACCTAATACTAAAATAAGCTGGCAGGTCACCGGTATAAGGCAGGATGCCTGGGCGAATGCTCACCGGATAATACCGGAAGTAGAAAAAGAAGAACGCAATAAAGGTAAATACCTAAGCCCAGAAGTATTCAATAAACCAAAACAACAAGGGATATACTATAACAGGATACCTCAACTAAAAAATATAAAAAAAATCAAAAACTAAATTTTATCACTAGCGTTTTGATATTACTCGAAGATATTCAATTGATTATGATTTAGCTCTTTGAAATTTTGTTGTATTTGGTTTGCGAACAGGTCCTTAATTGGCATTTTATCGAATACAGAAACACTGATAACCTGTAGGATTTCGTAAAGTGATTGTTTAAGAATAAATCTTTTCTTAGCAATGGCAACAATGATATATGCTGATATGGCTATCCATATTTGAACTCTTACTGCGTTCTCACTAGTACCCCAGAAGGTTTTAATTTTTAAGTTTTGTTTTATCCACTTGAAAAACAATTCAATCTTCCATCGGTGTTTATAAAGTTTGGCAATTTCATTTGCATCTAATTCGAAATTGTTTGTAAGAAATACAAGTACTCGATCGTGCTCTTCATCATAGAATTTTATCCTTCTGATTTTATCAGGATAATCTTTGGAGGCATAAAATCCTAAGACTCTTATTAATTGATCTGCTAAAATACCCGAAGCCTTGTTTTTCTTGTTCGACTTTACACACCTAAAGTTGAGATTATCTTTAGCTCTGATTACAAAGAAAGCCTTAGAAAAGTGAATACGGTACAGCCTCTTAAAATCAACGTAACCCCTGTCCAGTATATAAAAACTGTCAATTTGGTAAGAGATTGTATCAAGAATATTAACCTCATGGATTGCTGCAGTCGTGATTTGAATAAATTCTGGAATGGCAGATCGAAGATCAAGTTGAACATGAAGTTTTATCCCGGCTTTTGTTGATCTAAAATTAGCCCATTGAAACAGAGAGAGGCACATGTCAATAGTTGAAGCGTCAATTGCAAAAACTGGATTATCAATGGAAAGTTCAAGGTCTTTTTCGCCGACATATAATTGTTGGGCCTCTTTAATTAAAATCCCGGCAAAGTCAGAAAATATCCTCCAGTCTCTATTTTCATTAGCAGTTGATAAAGTACTTTTAGCGATAGCTTCACCGATGCCAATATGGTACAATTTATTTGAGTTGGCTTTTAAACAAAGTATTGTATCAGATAAACTTTCTCGATGAGTAAGCTGCCCAAAAACCATGCAAAGGTATTGTCGCCAACAGTTAAAATGTTTTGTTTTATAATCCCCATTATATCTGTTTACACAAGTTCTAAAACTGGTTGGTGAAATAATGGAGATAAGCTGAGAGAACAAATAGGTGCCTTGATTCATATTAATTGATTATCAAGGAGGTATATTAAGCTTAATTCTCAGAAATTTCAAATCGTTGCAGGCCTAAAAATCGCTGAAACACAATACAGACAATATTTTCAAAGAACTTATATTTACAACATCAAAACACTAGTGAATACAATTACATTTTTATTTCTCCTTCAGTGATTCAAGGTTAGTTTTTAAAGTTTCCAGGCCCGTTTCTAATTCCGTTCGCAATGCTTCAATTTCAGCTTGCTGTTTTTCAAAGATCAATTGTTGTTCCCGAACCGCTTTTACCATACTGTCATAAAAAACACAGTATTTTTTTTAGGATGATTTTTTAATCGCTATATTGAAATACAATTTCAATTATGAAACAAATTCTTTTTTTCCTCCTGTTATGCTGTTCATCTTTGTGTAAAGCACAAAAAACTTCTCTCGACAAAAATAACGCTAGCCAGGTGAAGCCTGCAGTTGCTTTACCCAACGCCAAAATCATTATAACAAACGTAACAGTACTGGATGTTGAAAAACAAAAACTAATTCGCAATGTTACAGTAGAAATCAACGATGGAATAATCACTTCCATTAGCAACAAAGGCACTGCTGTTTCCGCTGCCGGAACGCCCCCAACAATCATCGATGGTACCGGTAAATTTTTAATGCCCGGCATGACTGATGCACATGTTCATTTTTCTCAAAGCGGCGGTTTATACACCAGGCCAGATGCCATAAACTTAAAAAAATATATGCCTTATGAAAAAGATATTGAATGGGGGCATGCAAATATGGAGGATGCGTGTAAACGTTATTTACAAAATGGAATTACTTCGGTGATTGATGTTGGCTCTACCGTAAACTTTTTAGAGCAGCGTAAAAAATTCAGTGATGATAATAATGCGCCTGCTATCTATATGACAGGGCCATTGATCACATCTTATGAACCCGATCCTTTCAAAAAACTTGGTAATGATGATCCCTTTCTTTTTGTTACGAATGAAGAAGATGGCAGAAAAATGGTTCAGCGTGAATTACCAAATAACCCTGATTTTATTAAGATATGGTACATAGCACTGGGCAATGACAAAGAAGCTGCCGCACGTAAATTCTTTCCTACTGCGAAAGCGATCATTGACGAGGCACATAAAAACAACCTGAAAGTTGCAGTTCATGCAACGGAAAGAATAACGGCACAACTCGCCGCGGAGGCAGGCTGCGATTATCTTGTACATAGCGTAGATGATGAAATTCTTTCAGACGATTTTATAAAACTTCTCAAAAGCAGGAACATAATTCTTTGTCCAACACTCATTGCCTATGAAGGTTATAACAGAACTTTCGGACAAGACCTGAATTTCTCAACAAGGGAATTGCGGTTGGCAAATCCAGTTCAATTAGGTTCATTATTCGACCTCGAACATATTCCCGAACCTGGGATGATAGGAGGTTACAAAAAATCGGTTACGAACAGGAAAGCGGCGACTGCTAAGATGGATTCGATCAGTCTCGTAAACCTAAAAAGATTAACCGATGCTGGCGTAAAGATTGCCGCCGGAACAGACGCAGGAAATATCGGCACCTTACATGCCAGTTCATTGTTGAAAGAAATGCAGACCATGAAAAAATCTGGTATCAGCAACTGGCAGGTATTACAATCAGCAACAATTAATCCTGCTTATATTTTAGGAAAAGAAAAAGAATATGGGAGTATTGCTATTGGAAAAAAAGCAAACCTCGTATTGCTAAATGCAAACCCGGTAGAAAATATTGACAACCTTCAACAAATAGATATCGTTGTAAATAAAGGCTTCATTATTCGTCCGGATACACTGATAAAGGAAACGCCGCTTACCCTGGTACAAAGACAGCTGAATGCATACAATGCCCACAACCTCGAAGCATTTTTAGAGCCTTATGCAGAAGATGTGGAATTGTATAATTTCCCAAATACGCTGCTTTGGAAGGGAAAAGAAAAAATGCGGAAGGATTATGCTTTTTTAAAAACTGCTTCCAACCTGCATTGCGAAATAAAAGAAAGGATCATACAAGACAATATCATTATTGATCACGAATCTGTAACAGGTTTTGGAAACAAACCAGTTACAGCAACTGTTATTTATGAAGTAAAAAACAATAAGATCGTAAAAGTATATTTCATCAGTAACGATTAAATGCCAGCCACGAATACACGAATAATGCAGGCACAACCATTTTTTTATTATTCCTGCATTCGTGGCAAAAAAATAAGGTGCAGATGCAAAAGCTTTTGTAATTATTGCTGCATTCCGCTACAAACTACAAAATTTCAATAGGTTCTTACTAATTTTGCAGCATGGAAAAATATTTACAGGACCTTTTTAGCAAACAACAATACAACGATAAAAATTTCTTTCTCATTGCGGGCCCATGCGTGGTAGAAAGCGAAGAACTCATCAACGAAGTGGCTGAAAAAGTTGCTGCCATTTGCAAAAGATTGGGCATTCCATATATTTTTAAATCATCTTACCGCAAGGCTAACCGCACCAGTACGAGTTCCTTCACAGGTATTGGTGACGAAGCCGCGCTTCAACTTATAAAAAAATTGGGCGAAAGATTTTCATTGCCCACCACATCCGATATTCACAGTGAACCGGAAGCAGCCATGGCCGCTAAATACGTTGATGTTTTGCAGATCCCCGCTTTCCTCTGCCGGCAAACAGAATTATTAATTGCTGCAGCACAAACAGGCAAGATCGTGAACGTAAAAAAAGGACAGTTCCTCAGTGGCCCTTCTATGAAATTTGCTGTTGAAAAAATACAGAACGCAGGTAACAATAAAGTTGGACTGATAGAAAGAGGAAATACTTTCGGCTACCAGGACCTCGTTGTTGATTACCGGAATATTACCTGGATGAAAGAGATCAATGTTCCCGTGATCATGGATTGCACACATTCATTGCAGCAACCAAACCAGACAGGTGGGGTTACCGGCGGCAATCCCGAACTCATAGAAACCATTGCAAAAGCTGCTATCGCAACAGGCGCTGACGGAATGTTCATAGAAACGCATCCCAATCCTGCCGTAGCAAAAAGCGATGGTGCCAATATGCTTCGGTTAGATCTGCTTGAACCTTTATTGGAAAAACTGGTAAGGCTAAGGGCCGCTGTTATTTAATTTTTTTAGCCGACATTATTTCATCAATCAACATTGTTGCGTCGCACACTTGTACAGCATCAATCTATTCAACATTCAGAGTAGTATTATTATATAGCAACAATCCAAATTGTTTTTTGCTCCATAAAATTATTTTGTAAAAGAGTGCGACGCCCATGTGGCTCAACTTCGTTGCCACAGTTTGGACAATAAAAATTGAATAAAAAATATTTAATGCACAATTCTCAAGTTTGCCAATAACCTCGTTAGGAAAGTAGGGAAAGCATTAATACCTCAACGGGTTTCGCTTCGCACTAAAAATATAGCGTTTCACATTCATCCAGAAAGCCACAAAAAGATAGATGATCACCGGCGAGCCCATGGTAAGAAAGGAGATATAAATAAAATATTTACGAATCACAGAAGTGGCAATGCCCATTTTTTCGCCAACGGCCGTACAAACACCGAAAACATGCCATTCAATAAAATCCTTAAAACGGTTCATACTGCTAAATTAAATAATTTAAACAAAAACGGCACTTTAAATACTGGCAGAGTTTCAGTAAATTTGCACGATTCCAATATGGAAATCTGGAAATTTGGAAATTTACTGAATAATGACTCCATTATTTTCCCCTGATAACTTCCCTCATTTCCCAATTGGCTAATTTTCAAATCACCAAATTAATACTATGGCATTTGACATTGAAATGATCGCAAAACTTTACTCAAACTTCGCAACCCGCGTTGATGCAGCCCGTAAAGTGACCGAAAAATCCCTGACACTTACAGAAAAAATATTATATGCCCATCTTTGGAATGGTGCTGCCCAGGGAAAACCCTTTGAAAGAGGAAAAGATTATGTTGATTTTGCGCCAGACCGTGTGGCTATGCAGGATGCTACTGCCCAGATGGCCCTGCTGCAATTCATGCAGAGTGGAAGGGATAAAGTAGCAGTTCCTTCGACAGTACATTGCGATCACCTGATAGAAGCAAAAGAAAACAGCAAGACCGACCTCGCCAGGGCAGTTAATGAAAGCAGTGAAGTATATGATTTCCTGGCATCCGTTTCTGAAAAATATGGTATCGGATTCTGGAAACCAGGTGCAGGTATCATTCACCAGGTGGTATTGGAAAATTATGCATTTCCAGGTGGTATGATGATCGGTACCGATAGCCATACTGTAAATGCAGGCGGTTTGGGAATGGTTGCCATTGGTGTGGGCGGTGCCGATGCATGCGATGTAATGGCAGGTTTGCCATGGGAATTGAAAATGCCAAAACTGATCGGTGTAAAATTAACTGGTAAATTAAATGGCTGGACAGCCCCGAAAGATGTCATATTAAAAGTTGCAGGTATCTTAACCGTAAAAGGTGGTACAGGCGCTATTGTTGAATATTTTGGCGAAGGCGCTACCAGCATGAGTTGTACGGGTAAAGGAACCATTTGTAATATGGGTGCAGAGATCGGTGCTACCACTTCTACATTTGGTTACGACGATAGTATGAGCCGTTACCTGAAAGCTACGGGCCGTACCAAAGTTGCTGAAATGGCTGATCAGATCGCTGAACATTTAACAGGAGATGCTGCCGTATATGCAAATCCTGAAGCATATTTCGACCAGGTTATTGAAATTGACCTGAATATATTAGAACCTCATCTCAATGGACCATTCACGCCCGATCTGGCTACGCCTATTTCGAAAATGAAAGAAGCAGCCGCCGCCAATGACTGGCCGACAAAAATTGAAGTAGGATTGATTGGCAGTTGCACCAACTCTTCTTATGAAGATATCAGCCGTGCGGTTAGTCTTGCCCGGCAGGTAAGTGAAAAAGGATTGACATTAAAATCAGAATTCACTATAACACCTGGTAGCGAACAGGTCCGTTTTACCATTGAAAGAGATGGATTTTTAGAAACATTTGATAAGATCGGCGCTACTGTTTTTGCTAATGCATGCGGCCCCTGCATCGGTATGTGGGCGCGTGTTGGCGCAGAGAAAAAAGAAAGGAATACAATCGTTCATTCTTTCAACAGGAACTTTGCAAAGCGTGCAGACGGAAATCCGAATACACTGGCATTCGTTGGATCGCCGGAACTTGTAACCGCATTGGCTATTGCCGGCTCACTAGAATTCAATCCACTTACAGATACACTTACCAATGACAAGGGCGAACAGGTGATGCTGGATGCTCCTACAGGTTATGAACTACCTCCAAGAGGATTTGCTGTAGATGATCCTGGTTACCAGGCTCCATCTGCAGATGGAAGTGCAGTGCAGGTAAAGGTTTCTCCCGATAGCAAACGCTTGCAATTATTAGAACCATTCGCAGCCTGGGACGGTGAAGACCTGAAAGGCTTGAAACTTTTGATCAAAGCAAAAGGAAAATGTACAACCGATCATATCTCCATGGCGGGCCCATGGCTTAAGTTCCGTGGCCACCTGGATAATATCAGTAACAACATGCTCATCGGTGCTGTGAATTATTACAATGAAAAAACTGATTCCGTAAAAAATCAGCTGACAGGCGAATATGGTACTGTTCCAGGTACACAACGTGCCTATAAAGCTGCAGGTGTAGGAACAATTGTGGTAGGCGATGAAAACTATGGCGAAGGTTCATCCAGGGAACATGCTGCTATGGAACCAAGGCACCTGGGTGTAAGAGCTGTACTGGTAAAATCATTTGCGCGCATTCACGAAACAAACCTGAAAAAACAGGGAATGCTGGCACTCACTTTTGATAACAAAGAAGATTATGACAAGATACAGGAAGATGATACCATTGATATTATCCGCCTGACAACTTTTGCGCCCGATAAAAAGATAAAGCTTGTTCTAAAACATAAGGATGGTACAATAGATGAGATCATGGTAAACCATACTTACAATAAACAACAGATCGAATGGTTTAAAGCTGGTGCGGCACTGAACATTATCAGGAAGGAATTTGAGAATAGAAAGTAATAAATTAAAAGTTTCAGGCTGCAAGCTTCAAGTTAAAACAACTGAAACTTGCAGCCTGCGGCTTTCTAAACCGTCTAAACTTCAAAACACACTAAACTTACTTTTTACACCACATCGAACCAAACCTTCTTTTTTTCATCCCAGTTACCGTTATAATTAATGGTTAGCTCCTCTCCTTTTTGAATAGCCTTTACAGTTTTAATGAACATCGTTTCATCATCAAAATCCATAAAATATTCGCAATTGCTTTTATAGCTGTGATTGTACATTGGTATTGTGCCTAGGGCCATGCAACATTTATCTTTCAGCTTTCCCCATTCAAAAATATAATCGTGTAACAAAGTTTTATCCAGGTGTTCACGATCTTCTTTGCTCATCACGATTACCGGCGACACCTCTACGATCGTTCCGGCCGCTATCTTTTCGTTGGTGAAAACCGCTTTGCCTTTTGCGGTGGTTTTATCAATGTATAAATATGATTTGATCATGGGGTGTTCATTTTATCAGCAATTTAAATTACCTGGATGAAATGTAAAATGAAAAATTAAAAAGTCAGGAAAGTGTTCTGCCCAAAGTGAATCGGGTACTTTTAGAATTTCAATTGCCAGGAAAATCGCAAAGTGGGTTCCCTTTTACATTTACTATGTTGCATTCATTATTTTACATTTTCCATCCGCTTGCACTTATTATCGCTTATGATTTCAGATAACATTCACTTTAGGATTTATTAAGTTAAATTGCAGTTCAAAAAAAATAAAAGGATCACATTAGGGAAATGTCATTGGAATTAGAGCAAATACCGTTGCAGCAGCAGTTTGAAGAAATCATCTCTGGCGAAGATAAACTGGCTATACAGGAATTCCTTAATAACCAGAATATCAGCGATGTGGCGGAGCTTATTTATGAAAATCCTGATTATGAAACACAGATCATTGCTCATATTTCCATACACCGTGCCGCAGGTGTTTTTAAGATACTGGATATCAATGAACAGAAAAGGATCATTAAGAATCTTCCTGCATTCAAATCAGCTGAATTATTAAATGAACTTCCTCCCGATGACAGGGTTTCTTTTTTAGAAGAATTACCTAACAGTACAGTAAGGGAGTTGATAAAAACACTTGATCCCGAAGAAAGAAAAGTAACACTCGAATTACTTGGTTACCCCGAGAATAGTGTGGGAAGATTGATGACACCGGATTATGTGTACGTATATGAAAATAACAGCGTAACGCAGGTGCTGGAAACCATCCGCCGTTTTGGAAAGAATACTGAGACCATTGATGTTATTTATGTGATCAATGAAAAAGGCGAACTGCTGGATGATATCAGGATCAAAGATATCATTATGGCTGCACCACAGGTAAGGGTAAATGAGATCATGGATGGCCGGTTCATTTCATTGAATGTAAACAATGACCAGGAACTGGCCAGCGAAGCATTTAAAATGAATAACCGGGTGGCGCTTCCAGTAACGGATGATCATAATATTTTGTTGGGCATCGTTACAATTGATGATGTACTTTGGGTTGCACACGAAGAATTCAGTGAAGATATACAGAAGATCGGTGGTACCGAGGCATTGGATGAGCCTTATCTCGATATCAGTATATTAAAACTTGTAAAGAAAAGGGCTGGCTGGCTTGTATTACTTTTTCTGGGTGAAATGTTAACCGCAACAGCCATGCAATACTTTCAAAAAGAAATTGAAGCGGCAACTGTTCTGGCGCTCTTCATTCCGTTGATCATGAGCAGTGGTGGTAACAGTGGTTCGCAAGCTTCCACGCTGATCATTCAGGCAATGGCATTGGGTGAACTCACCATAACTGATTGGTGGAAAGTTATGCGCCGTGAATTGATATCAGGTTTATTACTCGGTGTGATATTGGGCAGCATTGGTTTCCTCCGCATCCTGCTCTGGCAAAACCTGCATATCTTCGACTATGGCATTTACTGGCATTTGGTTGCTATAACTATTTTCTTTTCCCTGATTGGCATCGTACTTTGGGGAAGTTTAATGGGATCTATGCTGCCGATCATTTTAAAGCGGCTAAAATTAGATCCCGCCGCATCATCAGCTCCTTTTGTGGCAACACTTGTTGACGTAACAGGTATCGTCATTTATTTTTCTGTAGCGTATTTTTTCCTGAAAGGAATTTTACTGTAAAGGCTTCATCATTTCTTTCGAACCCGGTGCTGATGCTTTTCCATATTTTATAACTTTTAGTGAAGCCGTATATCTTCCAACCTTAACAATGTATAAATTATCATATTCATGGTCGGGTATCTCAACCAAATTAAAATCTTTCACACCAAATCTCCTGATGATAGCAGGAATGGTATTGCTATGTCCAACGATTAATATAGCTTTCTCTCTTCGGGATTGTAAGCCCATATTATAAAACAAGTCATCTCCTTTCTCATCCGCTTTGTATTTAATCACATTGACTTTACTGTAAATGCGCAATGAATCTGCAGTAAGTTCGGTACACCGGTACTGGCTCACATATATCTTACTGATTTTCTTATTTTTTAAAACCCGGTACAGATCTCCAGCCCTGCAATACCCAATTTTTTTTAGGGGAGGATTATTACCCGTATCTTTTTCAGCATGTCGCACGAGGTAAAAAGTAGAACCCTCGAATAAGTTTTCCTGCTGTGCATTGACAGGCAAATACATACCTATAAAATACCCTGCAATAATATAGTTTGCCCATTTCATATCAATAAGCTTAATGCCTTGCTAATATATGTTTTAAAGAGCGCAAAAATCTTGTTATGAGGATAATTTTCAATAATATTGTACAGCAAAATTCTAATTAAAAAATTAATTTTTTATATATGTGCGGAATTGTAGGATACACAGGCCCGAAGGAAGCTTACCCCATTATTATTACAGGTTTAAAAAGACTCGAATACAGGGGTTATGACAGCACCGGCGTTGCATTGTTGAACAGTGGATTAAAGGTATATAAAAAGAAAGGCCGTGTGGCAGATCTTGAATCAACGTTGGTTGGTAAAGATCTTCACGCAAATACCGGCATCGGCCATACACGGTGGGCCACCCATGGAGAGCCAAGCGATCGCAATGCACATCCGCATACCAGTGCCAGCGGAAAATTAGCCATGATACACAATGGGATCATAGAGAATTATGCACAGATAAAAAAAGAACTCGTAAACAAAGGATATACTTTCACGAGCGAAACAGATACAGAAGTATTACTGAATTTTATTGAAGACATTAGACGCAATAACAACTGTGACCTTGAAGAAGCTGTGCGTGTTGCATTGAAAAGGATCACCGGTGCATATTGTATTTTATTGATCGATGCAGATGATCCGCAAACAATCATCGCAGCTCGCAAAGGAAGTCCGCTCGTGATTGGCGTTGGCAAGGGTGAACACTTTTTAGGAAGCGACGCAAGCCCGATGCTTGAATATACAAAAGAAGTTGTTTATGTGAATGACTACGAACTTGCCATTGTGAAACCTGATGAACTGATACTGAAAAATCTCGGCAACGAAAAAATAACACCGTTCATTACAAAGCTTGATATGGAACTGGCAGCCATCGAAAAAGGCGGCTACGATCATTTCATGTTGAAGGAAATTTTTGAACAGCCAAGTACGATTCATGATTGTTTACGTGGAAGATTGGATGCGGCTGCAGGAACGATCACCATGAGTGGAGTACAGAATAATATCGAGCATTTTAAAAATGCAAGCCGCATCATCATGGTTGCGTGTGGTACAAGCTGGCATGCTGCTTTACTCGCAGAATATATCATCGAAGAACTTTGCCGTATTCCGGTTGAAGTTGAATATGCATCTGAATTCAGGTATCGTAATCCCATCATCAATAAAGGAGACATCATTATTGCTGTTAGCCAGAGTGGTGAAACAGCAGATACCCTTGTTGCTATCGAACGAGCAAAGGAACAGGGAGCGATCATTTTCGGAATTGTAAATGTGGTTGGATCTTCTATAGCCAGGATCAGCGATGGTGGTGCCTACACACATGCAGGCCCTGAGATCGGTGTGGCAAGTACAAAAGCATTCACCGGGCAACTTGCAGTAATGACCATGATGGCATTGAAGATCGCAAAAGAAAAAAATACCATCAGCGAAAAGCGTTACAATGAATTATTGTTTGAACTGGAAGCTGTGCCGGAAAAAGTTGAAGCGCTGTTGAGGAATGCAGTTGCTGTAAAAGTAATTGCTGAAAAATATAAAGGAGCATCTGATGCACTATTCCTGGGAAGAGGTTACAACTTCCCTATTGCACTTGAAGGTGCCCTCAAATTGAAAGAAATATCTTATATACATGCAGAAGGTTATCCTGCTGCAGAAATGAAACATGGTCCTATTGCATTGGTAACAGAAACATTGCCGGTGGTCTTTGTTGCTACTAAAGATTCTTATCATGAAAAGATCGTTAGCAATATCCAGGAAATAAAAGCACGTAAAGGAAAAGTAATCGCCATCATTACCGAAGGAGATGAAGTTATTCCCGGACTTGCTGATGATGTATTTTACGTACCAACTGCCGATGAGATCATTGCACCGATGCTAAGCACGATTCCATTACAATTGCTGAGCTACTATGTTGGAATTGCTAAAGGCGTGGATGTTGATAAACCAAGGAACCTTGCAAAAAGCGTAACTGTAGAATAAGAAATGGATAATGGATAAATCAATAATTGATAATTTATTCGGTAGAAAAAATTATATTTATCCGTTGCTTTGTATTACCTGATAATAAATTGTAAGCAGCGCCAACTTGATACATTATCCATTATCAATTATTTAATCATCCATTTATTAGATGAACATCATTCATACACACCCGGTAAAAGACCTAGGCTATAATTTCATTGATAAAAAGTATATTCCAAAAGGTAAGGATGAATATTACCTGCGTAATATACAAAACAGGCCAACCACAAATTACCGCCCACTCAGCACTTCTGAAATAGATATGCTGGTTCACAACCGCAATACATCGGATAACTGGAACAGGATACTTGTAACAGATCCCTTCGATGCAAGCCTGGTAAGAAACTGCAAATTTTTCGGACTTGTACGCATTGGCAGTCTACAGGCACTGTACCACGAATTTCATAACCTGCGAATGGCAGTTGGACTTTACAACAGCACCATCATCAGTTGCGATATTGGCGATAATGTTTGCATCGACAATGTGAATTACCTCAGCCATTATGTTATCTCTAATGATGTAATGATCGCTAATGTGAATGAACTGGCTTCAACAGATAATTCAAAATTCGGCAACGGCATATTAAAAGACGGTGAAGAAGAGAGTATCCGTACCTGGGTAGAAGTATGCAATGAGAATGGCGGCAGGAAGATTATTCCATTCAATGGAATGCTTCCCGGCGATGCCTACTTGTGGAGTAAATACAGGGATGACCAGGAACTGCTTGAAAAATTCAAAGAATTTACAGAAAAGAAATTTGATAAACAGCGAGGTTATTATGGTAAGATCGGAGAACGCACTGTTATAAAGAACTGCCGCATTATAAAAGATGTATGGATCGGTTCCGATGCTTATCTCAAAGGCGCCAATAAATTGAAGAACATTACGATCAACAGTGATCCTGAACGCAGGTCGCAGATAGGCGAAGGATGTGAACTGGTGAACGGCATTGTAGGTTTCGGTTGCAGGATATTTTATGGCGTGAAAGCTGTTCGCTTTGTAATGGCATCGCATTCGCAGTTGAAATATGGCGCACGCCTGATCAATTCATATCTTGGCAACAATTCAACCATCTCTTGTTGCGAAGTGCTCAATTCATTGATCTTCCCTTCACACGAACAGCATCATAACAATTCATTTCTTTGCGCATCGGTCGTCATGGGACAAAGCAATATTGCTGCAGGTGCTACCATCGGCAGCAATCATAACAGTAGAAGCCCGGATGGCGAGATCGTTGCTGGACGCGGCTTTTGGCCGGGCCTTTGTGTCAGTTTAAAACACAATTCAAAATTTGCATCCTTTACAATTTTATCAAAAGCAGATTATCCTGCTGAATTGAATATACAGGTTCCATTCTGCCTTGTAAGCAATGATATTCCCAACAACAGGTTGCTCATTATGCCAGCCTATTGGTTCATATACAATATGTATGCGCTTGAGAGAAATGCATGGAAGTACAAAGACCGTGACAGAAGGACGTTGAAGATCCAGCAGATCGAATATGATTATTTGGCACCCGATACGGTCAACGAAATGTTTGATGCCCTCAGTTTTTTCAAAACATTAAAGCCAAATGATAAAGGCGAAGCAGTGGTGACCGGTTGGGAGAATGCACCCCGACACACCGTTATCACAAAAATTCCACAGGCTTCAAAAGTTTTTGCAGAACAGATCGTATTGTATAGTTGCAATCAATTATTAAATCATATCCGTAAAAATAAATTCCGTGATTTCGATGCATTTAAGAGATCACTTTCTGCAAAAATATCCAGGAGCGAATGGCTGAACATCGGGGGCCAGTTAATAATGAATACTGAAGTAAAAAGGCTTAAACGTTCCGTTAAATCAAACAAGATCAAAAGCTGGGATGAAGTACACCAGTTCTACATGTTGCAGGGAGTAGATTATGAAAAGGATAAATTACAACACGCTTATACAAGCCTGCTTGAAATATTAAATATCACTACCCGTCAGTTCTCCCCTTCTATGTTCAAAGAATCATTGTTGAAAATGCTGGACACCAAACAATGGATGAGCAAGGGTATTTATGACGCCCGGGCAAAAGATTATACAAACCCATACCGCAAAATGGTTTACGATACCAATGAAGAAATGAACCAGGTGATCGGGCGGATAGAAGACAACAGTTTTGTACAGGAACAGTTTGCAGAATTTGAAATACTAAAAAAAACAGTGAGATCAGTTATTAGAAAACTGAAACTATGAGCTGGTTATGTAATTGCGCAAATTCCTGCATCTGGTATCAAAACTATCAGTATGAAAAAAGGAATTCTCTTTATTGCCATTGCTTTAATGGCAACTACACTGCATGCGCAGACAAATCAGCCAGGTTGTTATGCTTCTCCAAAAACCATATGGGTAACAGGCAGTGCTGAAATGGAAATCATTCCCAATGAGATCTTTGTTCAGGTTAACCTGAGAGATTATAAACAGAAGGGCGAGGATAAAATATCACTTTAAAAGATCAACGCCGATTTCCTGGCCAATTGCAGGACTATGGGAATCCCCGATAGTAATATTGCTGTGTCTTCCTGCGACGGCTATAATATATCGACCGCTTGGAAACGAAAAAGAAAAGACCCCGACATGATGGCTTCCATAGTTTACCAGGTAAAATTTAGCAATACAAAAAAGATAGATGAATTAGTAGATAAACCGGATGATGAAGCCACAAGTAATTTTAGCATTGTGCGTACTGCACACAGCAAGATCGTTGAATACAGGAAGCAGTTGAAAATCATGGCTGTTAAAGCAGCAAAAGATAAGGCACTTATTTCAGCGAATTTATTAATGAACAACCTGGACCAGTTAATCACGATCGTTGAGCCACAGGAATCGGTCAGTTCGGATGTTTTTTCAGAAGGCGAAAAATATTCAAACTCAGTATCATCCGGTAAAGAGACGCTTGAAGGATTTGATGCAAATAATTCCGGTGTAAATTACTGTAAAATAAAACTTCGCTCTAAAGTGAAAGTATTATATGCCTTGAAATAAGCTGAATTTTAACCCTTAAGACCCGACGGGCGCAGTTTACGCTTAGCTTCTTAGCGGTCATTAATAAAATATTCTACAGCCAGCGCATAGCCTACCAACCCTAAACCACTGATTACCCCCACCGCTTTTCCTGAAACATACGATAGCTTTCTGAATTCTTCCCTCCCGAAAATATTAGAGATATGCACTTCAATAACTTTTGTTTTAACAGCAGCAACAGCATCGCCGATGGCAACAGAAGTATGGGTATATCCACCCGGATTTAAAATGATACCATCATATTCAAACCCTACCCGCTGGATTTCATTGATGAGTTCGCCTTCTACATTACTATGAAAATAAGTCAGTACAACAGCCGGGAATTTATCTCTTAATGTTTGCAGGTAACTATCAAATGATTCATTACCATAAATAGAAGTTTCCCTTTTACCAAGAAGATTTAGGTTGGGACCGTTGATGATAGATATCCTCATGCAAGTAAATTAATCAATTATAAATAAATATTGATTGTTCAAAATTGAATATTGTTCTAAAATAATCAATATACAATGCGCAAAGAAAAAAACTAATTATTCATTAGAGATACGAACTCATCAAACAGGTACCTGCTATCATGCGGGCCTGGCGTGGCTTCAGGGTGATACTGTACAGAAAAAGCTTTTTTATCTTTTATACGGATACCTTCAATGCTATTGTCATTCAGGTTAATATGGGTGATCTCAATATTATCATTCGCCCGCACTGCCACCGGATCTACTCCAAAGCCATGATTCTGTGTAGTGATTTCGCTCTTTCCGCTGATAATATTCTTAACGGGGTGGTTCAATCCACGGTGCCCATGATGCATTTTAAAAGTGGGGATATCATTTGCTAACGCCAGCAACTGGTGCCCAAGGCAAATCCCAAACAAAGGCTTATCACTTGCCAGTATCTGCTTTACTGTTTTAATCGCATAATCCATGGGGGCTGGGTCACCGGGACCATTACTAATAAAATAGCCGGAAGGATTGAATTGCTGCAATTCATCAAAGGCTGTTTTGGCATTAAATACCTTTACATAGGCGCCTCTCTCTACCAGGCAATTCAATATATTTTTCTTGATGCCGAAATCCAATACTGCAACTCGAAGTTCGCTATTGGTATCTCCCAGTTCATAAGAAACTGTTGTACTAACTACGGAAGCCAGTTCAAGCCCACTCATTGAAGGCACTAACCCTAATTGGTTCTTCAATTTATCAATATCCATTTCTTCAGAAGACACTATACAATTCATCGCTCCCTTTGTACGCACATGAGCTACCAGTGCACGGGTATCAAGGCCGTCAATAGCAACTACATTTTGCGATTCGAAATATTGTTGCAGAGATGCATCAGCCATAAAACGGCTGTATTTCTCTTCCAGGTTTCGGCCTATAACTGCTTTTACTTTCACGCAATCGCTTTCCACATCCGCGGCTTTCACCCCGTAATTGCCGATATGAACATTGTTCATGATAAGCACCTGGCCATAATAACTTGGGTCGGTAAAAACTTCCTGATAGCCCGTCATACCGGTATTAAAACATATTTCGCCGGTGGCAGTACCTAAACTCCCAAAAGCATTGCCATGAACGGTTGTTCCATCTGACAAAATTAGTACCGCCGGTCTTGTTTTGATCTTAGCCATTTATTAGAAAGGTTTTGCAAAGAAACTAATTCAATTGGGTTCTAAAAAAATAAAATTGCTCACATCGCCTGAGAATGCCGCAAAAAAAATATTTTCCGGAATTCATCAAAGTACTTAGTCGGGATCTTATTTTCTCAATTTTCGACTTGCCGGCTACCCGCAAACATTCATTTAATTTAACAGGAATATTTACAAAAAAAGCCCCGATCAATAAATCGGGGCTTCTATATAAACAGTTAGTTTCAAATTATGCTTCTTCTGTTGTTTCTGCTGAATCAGTAGTATCAGCAGCGTCTGACTTTTTCTTAGCTCCACCTGCACGACGTGTTTTCTTAACAGGTTCAGCAGTTGTTGCAGCGGCAATACCCTTACCATATATTTCATTGAAATCAACCAGTTCGATCATTGCAACTTCAGCATTATCACCGGCACGTGCACCTAATTTGATGATACGTGTGTATCCACCTGGGCGGGCTGCAACTTTAGGGGCAACAACAGTGAACAATTCTTTTACCGCTGCCTTATCATTCAGGTAACTGAATACCAACCGGTGATTGTGCATGATAACCTCTTTGCTATCTGTGTGCTTTGTTTTAGTGATCAATGGTTCGATGTAAGTACGCAAAGCCTTTGCTTTAGCCAATGTTGTGGTAATCCTTTTGTAAGTGATCAACTGGCAGCCTAAGTTCATAAGCAATGCTTTTCGGTGAGAAGCCGTTCTGCTTAAGTTGTTGTTTTTGTTTCCGTGACGCATGACGTTTTGTTTTTTATTCAGTTGCACCGTGTCAGGATTTGCAACTTACTTATGTTTATTAATGTACTGATTTATCAATGTGCAAATGCGCTAATTTGTTGATGTGGATTGCTGTTTCAATAGCCTATCAGTACATCATCGCATGGGCGAATTGATTATTCATCGTCTAATTTCAGCTTGCTCAGGTCCATACCAAAACTTAAGCCTCTTTCCTGTAATACCTGGTCAATTTCGCTCAAAGATTTCTGACCGAAATTTCTGAATTTCATCAGGTCTTCCTGCTCGTACTGTACCAGTTCACTCAATGAATTGATCTTGGCAGCTTTTAAGCAATTGAATGCACGTACAGAAAGATCAAGATCTTCAAGTGGTGTTTTCAACATCTTGCGCAATTGTAAAGTATGTTCGTCAACAAGGTCTTCTTTCTTGTCTTCTTTTGTATCGAAAGTGATGTTCTCATCAGTGATTATCATCAAATGCTGGATCAGGATGCGACTTGCTTGTTTAACTGCTTCTTCCGGGTGAATTGTACCATCTGTAACCACTTCCATGATCAACTTTTCAAAATCCGTACGTTGTTCAACCCTTGTATTTTCTATCAGATACTTTACATTCTTGATAGGTGTGTAGATCGCATCAACAGGAATATATCCAAAATGAGAACTTTTTTCCTTATGCTCTTCAGCAGGAACATAACCACGACCACGGCCGATGGTAATCTCGATATCTAATTTAGCGCTGTTATCCATAGTGCAGATCAACAACTCCGGGTTCATCACTTCAAATGCCGGAGAAGCTTCCCCGATCATACCTGCAGTGAACTCAGTTTTATTTTTGATAGAAAGCGTAACTTTTTCTGTATTCACATCATGGTCAACCTTCATCTTAAACCTTACTTGTTTCAGGTTCAGGATTATTTCAGTTACATCTTCTGTAACACCTTTTAAGGTTGCAAACTCATGATCTGCTCCGGCAATATTGATCCCAACAATTGCATAACCTTCCAAAGAGTTAAGCAATACCCTGCGCAGGGCATTACCAATGGTTACTCCGTATCCTGGTTCCAGTGGACGGAATTCAAACATTGCTTCAAAGTCGTTTGCTTTCTGAAGAACAATCTTATCGGGTTTAACAAAATTGAAAATGGCCATTTTATTCTTTTGTTTTAATTTTTAATTTTTGTTGCCAGCACAAGTAAATTCATAAGTGAAAAGTCAAAAGCAAATAGTATAAAAACTCTTGGGTTTTGAGTCTTAACTTGTTACTTACTGTAAAGTTCCACTATTAGTTGCTCCTTGATATTCTCAGGAACACTTTCCCTTTCAGGATAAGCGATGAAGGTACCTTTCATTTCGGCTTCATTCCATTCAATCCATCCAAATTTTGGATTTTTTCCACGAAGGTTTCCGGTAACATTTGCATTAACAGCTGTTTTACCTTTCAATCCAATTACGTCACCCGGCTGGCAGCTGTATGAAGGAATGTTCAACACTTCACCATTAACAGTGATATGCTTGTGGCTAACCAATTGGCGGGCGCCCTGGCGACTTGGTGCTATACCCATCCTGAAGACCGTATTATCAAGACGAGCTTCCAGCAATTTGATGAGATTTTCACCTGTAACGCCTTTTTTACGACTAGCTTCATCAAATGTTTTACGGAATTGTTTTTCCAGCAAACCATAAGTGTATTTTGCTTTTTGCTTTTCTTTTAACTGAACACCGTATTCGCTAAGTGTTTTACGCTTTTTGTTAGCACCATGCTGTCCGGGAGGATTGCTGTTTTTTGTTAACCACTTACCGTTGCCTGTGATAGGCTCTCCAAACCTGCGGGAGATCTTTGTTTTGGGCCCTGTATAACGTGCCATAATATATTTGTTGGTCTTTTAGTGTCGGTGCATCATTATAAAGACCTTTTAAAATGAATAATGCACCCAGTTAATAATTATGAATGTAGAATGATGAATTAAGAATTATAAATTTTAAATTCATAACTCCGAAGTCATAATTTCTTTAAACTCTTCTCTTCTTTGGAGGCCTGCAACCATTATGTGGTAAAGGTGTAACATCTTTGATCATAGCTATTTCCAAGCCATTTTGTGATAAAGAACGGATAGCACCTTCACGGCCGCTCCCTGGTCCCTTTACATAAACATCCACTCTTTTCAACCCTGCATCAACTGCAACTTTCGCTGCATCGGCTCCCGCCATCTGAGCGGCATAGGGAGTATTCTTCTTGCTTCCTTTGAATCCCATTTTACCCGCAGAAGACCATGAAATAACCTGGCCTGTCTTATTGGTCAAACTGATGATAATGTTGTTGAAACTTGCAGTAACGTGAGCATCACCGTAGCTGTCTACTTTTACTACTCTTTTTTTTGCGGCTGCTTTTGCGCCTTGTGCTTTTGCCATAACAAATTGAAATAGGTAATCTTTTTAAAAAATTCCCCGGTATTAACCGGGAGTGAAACAACCCTCCTGCTGACTTAAAGCTATCCGGCGCTGATTCAAAAATACAAGTCTTATTATAACTAAGCTAATGGGTAACTGCTGTTAACCATTAGCTTAGTTTATTATTTTTTAGCTACTTTCTTCTTGCCGGCAACCGTCTTACGCTTACCTTTTCTTGTACGGCTGTTGGTACGGGTTCTTTGTCCGCGAACCGGTAATCCTTTACGATGCCGTAACCCACGGTAGCAGGCGATATCTAGCAAACGCTTAATATTCATTTGGGTTTCGCTACGCAAGGCACCTTCGGTTTTAAACTCGTTGTTTATCACATTACGGATAGCAGTTTGCTCATCATCATTCCACTGGTTAACTTTTTTATTCAAGTCAATACCAGCTTTGGTCAAAATGTATTGAGCTGTAGAACGACCGATACCATATATATAGGTAAGACCGATTTCTCCTCTTTTATTTTTTGGTAAATCTATACCGGCAATACGAGCCATATTAAATTATAAATTTTGAATAATAAATTTTGAATTGCAATTATCCCTGCTTTTGTTTAAAGCGTGGATTTTTTTTGTTGATAACATACAGGCGTCCCTTTCTCCTTACGATCTTACAATCAACGCTGCGTTTTTTAATTGAAGCTCTAACCTTCATGGTATTTTATTTTATCTATTTGCTAATAGCTGTCAGTTTGTGGCTAACAGCTTGTTCCTACTTGTACCTGAATATGATCCTGCCCCTTGTTAAATCATAAGGGCTCATTTCCACACCAACTTTGTCACCTGGCAAAATACGGATGTAGTGCATCCTCATTTTGCCGGAAATAGTAGCTAAAATTTCATGCCCGTTCTCTAACTTTACTTTGAACATAGCATTACTTAGTGCCTCAACTATTGTTCCGTCCTGTTTAATAAGTGCCTGTTTAGCCATAAATTTGGGAGCGCAAAGATAGGAGTAATATTTTTAATTATAATTAAAATATACAGATATTTAGAAGAAATCTGCCTGATTCGTGAATAAAATGTGATTCCGGCCCCTTTTTTGGAGTTATTAACCGATTTTACTCTATCATTGGGTATAAGTTATCATTAAAAACATTCAACATTATGAAAAAAACAATCTTAGCCTGCATCACGGCAGGTTTTATTCTCGTTTCCTGCGGTAAGGATGACGCCCCTACTCCAATTACGCCCGCAGCAGAGAAATACATGAGTATCACAGCAGGTAATTCCTGGAATTATGCATTTACAGATAATAACAACGCTTCAAATAACAGAAATTATACCCTTACATCCACAAGCAGTGATACCACTGCTGCAGGTAAAACCTACCATGTATTTACCCATAGTGGTGCCAGGAATGAGTATTATAATATTACCGGGAGCGACTATTATACCCTCCAGGCTTTTTCGCTTGGAGCCACGGATACAACATTAGAGAATCTTTACCTCAAAGACGGTGCCGCTGTAAATACCAGTTGGGACCAAAATTACACAATAAATGTTGGGGTACCAGTAGGTGTAACTGTTACAAATAAGATACAGGAAAAAGACCTCACTAAAACTGTTGGAGCAAAGACCTATACAGGAGTTATTCATGTAGTAACTACTTTTAGTATACCTACTTTGGCAACTTTACCGGGCTCTTCCCTCACAACAGACATACATTATTATTATGCACCTAAATACGGTATGATACAGAATGATGCAAAAATTGACCTTGTTGTGCCGGCACTTACAATTGACCAGCATACCAACACGCAAATAAAATTGGGTACAACAAATTTTTAAAAGCAATAGCCTTTATAATTTTTCATACAATAGGTATCCCCAGGCCGAAAGTCCGACTTTAAAATTACCTGTTAAATCTTCTTCATCTCCGGTGAAAACATTTTGGTATTTACCGGAGATTTTTTCATGAATCATATCCATTTCAATAGCTGCACTTCCAAAGTTCAACAGCACCAACACCTGGCTGTTACCATTTATACGCAGATAAACGATGCTATCGCCCGGCGTATCAAAAAGAAAAGTTGATGCCGATGCATCTGCAGCCCTCAAAGCAGGATGCGTTTTCTTTAGCTGAAAAAGTATTTTGTAAAAGATTTCCAGCTCATTATTTCCTGTCCATTCAATAGCATCCTTATCAAAGAACTGAAGGCGTTTCCTATTAGGTAATTCCTGCCCGTTATAGATCATGGGCATTCCATTCCACGTGAAACTTAATATGTTTAATACAGGCAGCATATCACCATACTTTTCATATTCCGTTCCATTCCAACTATTTTCATCATGATTACTGGTAAACCATAATGTGATGCTTTCATTCCCGCAGATAGCGCTGTATTGTTTCAACAGGTCTTTGAGTGTATCTATACCAGTTTCTTTTTCATAAAATGCAGCCGTCTTATGCATCCATGACCAGGCATAGGCAGCATCGAATACTTGCAGGTACTCCGGGTGTTCCAACACATCGGATTCCGCGAGCCAGAAGAGTGTCTTTGTTTTTTCCAGTTCGGTCCTTGCTTCTTTCCAGAAATCGAGGGTAACCCAAAAAGCAAGATCGGCCCTGAATCCATCTATATCACATGTTTTAACCCAATATTCCATGGCGGTAATCATGGCTTTTCTTAAAGCGGGATTCCTGTAATCAAGTTCAATGATATCATCCATACCACTGGCCATTTTAAAAGTGCCTGTTGCGCTGTCTGTTAAATAATAATCGGGGTGTTCTTTCGCCCATACATGATCCCAACCTGTGTGATTTGCGACCCAATCGATCAAAACTTTAAAACCCATGCTATGAGCATGGTCAACCAGCACTTTAAAATCGTCGAGGGTCCCATATTCAGGGTTGATCGAAACATAATCGCTGCATGCATAATAACTGCCCATAGTTCCCTTCATGTTCTGTTTAGCAATTGGCGTGATCGGCATGAACCATAGCGTTTCCACTCCCATTGATCTAAGTCGGGGTAATTCCTTACCAAAAGCATTGAACGTTCCTTCAGCAGTATACTGGCGGATATTCACTTCATATATATTGGTATTTTTTATCCAGTTAGCTTTTTTGTAAGCGTTATATTCCATTTATTGGTTTGTTAATTGAGCAGATAATACTGTTGATATTATCCAAAACAGGTTCAACATTGTACCTTTGCGGTAAGTTATGAAGCAATTTACTATTCCTTTTACATATCGCAGCCCACTGATAGCAGCAATAAAAGAAAAAAGAAAGCAGGACGATAAAATGAAGAAAGATTTTACACCTACCCTGCTGGATTTTGGTTCTGTACAACTATACCTTGCCCGGCATTTCGGATTTTGTTATGGTGTTGAAAATGCCATCGAAATTGCATTTAAAACCATTGATGAGAATCCCGGCAAAAGAATATTCCTGTTGAGTGAAATGATCCATAACCCTAAAGTAAATGCAGATCTCACCGATCGTGGCATCCGTTTTTTACAAGAACCGAATGGCAAACAACTTATTGCATTCGAAGAACTAACAAACGATGATGTTGTTATAATACCAGCTTTTGGCACTACGCTTGACATTGAAAAAAGATTAAGATCCATCGGCATCGCCATTGAAAAATACAATACCACCTGCCCATTTGTCGAAAAAGTATGGAACCGTAGTGATCAAATCGCAAAAAAATATTACAGTGTAGTAGTTCATGGCAAGCCAACACACGAAGAAACGCGGGCAACCTTTTCACATGCCGCAGCCAATACACCAACAGTTGTTGTAAACGATATGGAAGACGCGATCAGGCTTTCTAAATATATTACCGGCGAAAAACCTTTGCAGGAATTTTATGATGAATTCAAAGGCAGGCATTCAGAAAATTTTAATGTAGCAGAAGATCTGCAGCGAATAGGTGTGGTAAACCAAACAACCATGCTGGCAAGCGATACCCAGGCTATCGCAGATTTTTTGAAAACGGTGATGGTCTCAACACATGATCTTACAGAAGTCAATACCGAAGATCGGTTTGCGGAGACAAGGGATACATTGTGCTATGCCACGAATGATAACCAATCTGCAGTGTATGGTTTATTACAACAGCCGGCTGATTTTGCCATTGTTGTTGGCGGATACAACAGCAGCAACACATCTCACCTGGTAGAATTGTGTGAACAACAACTGCCTACTTATTTTATCAATGATGCAGATAAGATCATTTCCAGTTATGCCATAAAACATTTTGATTTTCATCACAAGGAAGAACTGATCAGCAATGATTATATGCAGGGAAAATATCCCTTAAAAATATTGATAACAAGTGGTGCAAGCTGCCCGGATGCATTGGTGGAAGAAGTGATCAGGAAATTAGTATCTTTTTTTGACCCTGCTATTTCGGTAGAGAACGTTGTTGAATCTTTTGCCTGAAAAATAGTTAACTCTTAAATCGTTCAAGGTTATGAATAATACAGACTTAGAATACGTCGTTTTAATGGGTTTAATGGTTTCACGGATGTTCTGAGTTTAAAACACTTTGAACGAATTGAATCTTTAATCGTTTTCGAATATATTAAACCTCTAATCGACTTTCCCAGCTACCCTTTCTTTATATAAATTCATCGCGAATTCCATCGTTTGCTGCTTGGTGATATTTGTGTTATCTAACAATATTGCATCATGCGCCTGGCGCAACGGACTTACCGCCCGGTTTGAGTCTATGTAATCTCTCATTTCCAGGTTTGCTTTCACTTCTTCGACAGTAACGTTTGGATTTTTCCTGAACATTTCCCGGAACCTGCGCTCAACCCTTACGGCAATATCCGCTGTCATGAATAATTTTAATTCTGCATTGGGGAATACCGTAGTGCCGATATCTCGTCCATCCATTACTATTCCTTTCTTTTTTCCCATATGTTGTTGTTGCTTTACCGCAAAGGTCCTTACATCCGCAATAGCTGCTACATCGCTCACTTTTTCGGCGATGATCAGATCACGAATCACGTACTCAACATTCTCATCATTCAAAATCATTTCTGATTGAAGGAGTTTATCATTGTATTCAAAGTGCAGGTTGATATTTTTCAAAGCGGACTTGACCGCTGTATTATTTGTCCAGTCGATATGGTTTCTTAAGAAATATAACGTAATTGCCCTGTACATAGCTCCACTGTCTATATATACATATCCAAGCTCTTTTGCCATTTGTTTTGCCAAAGTGCTTTTACCACAACTGGAATATCCATCGATCGTTATTATTATTTTGCCTTTCATCTCATACAAAAATGCCACAATTTTTCTAAATGAAGTATCAAGCAGCCATTTTTTTGAATAAAAAACCCCGGATGCACAAAACACCCGGGGTATGATTATTTAATAAAGCTACTACTAAGCTTCAGATTTCTTTTCTTTCTTTTTAGGCTCTTCCTTCAGAGAGAATTTGATCTTTTCTGCTTCTTTATCAAGCTGTGCAACTACGATGTCGCCGGCTTTAATATGCGCATTGAGTATTTCTTCGGCTAATGGATCTTCCAGGTATTTCTGTATGGCCCTGTGCAAAGGACGTGCGCCAAACTGGCTGTCGTACCCCTTTTCAGCAATGAAATCCTTGGCCTCAACAGAAAGTTCCATGGAGAACCCAAGGGTATTCAACCTCGTCATTACGCCTTTCATCAGGATATCAATTATCTCAAATATATTTTCTTTATTGAGCGAATTAAAAATTACCACGTCATCTATCCTGTTCAGGAATTCGGGACTGAAAGTACGTTTCAGTGCTTTTTCGATGATGCCTTTGTTATTTTCGTCCATATTATCCTGTCGGTTTTGTGTGGCAAAACCAACACCATCGCCAAAATCTTTCAATTGCCTTGCGCCAATATTGGATGTCATGATGATCATTGTATTCTTGAAATCAACCTTTCTTCCGAGGCCATCTGTCAACTGACCGTCATCGAGTACCTGTAATAATATATTGTAAATATCCGGATGTGCTTTTTCAATTTCATCCAGCAGGATCACACTGTAAGGTTTACGCCTAACCCTTTCAGTTAGCTGACCGCCTTCTTCATATCCAACATATCCCGGAGGTGCACCGATCAAACGGCTAACAGTAAATTTCTCCATGTATTCACTCATATCTATGCGGATGAGCGCGTCTTCACTATCAAACATGTGCTTCGCCAGTGAACGGGCCAGTTCGGTTTTACCAACACCAGTAGGTCCAAGAAATATAAAAGTTCCGATTGGCTTTTTAGGATCTTTCAAACCTACCCGGTTACGCTGAATTGCTTTTACAACTTTTGAAATAGCATCCTGTTGGCCTACCACAGCACCTTTGAGATCATCTGCCATCCTGCGCAACTTATCAGTTTCTGCCTGAACCATGCGTTTAACAGGTATCCCGGTCATCATGTGTACAACTTCTGCGATATCTTCTTCTTCAATAGGAAAACGCTTATTCTTACTTTCTTCTTCCCAATCATTCTTTGCTCTTTCCAGTTCTTCCTGCAAACGCTTTTCAGTATCTCTCAAAGAAGCAGCTTCTTCAAATTTCTGGCTTTTCACGACTTTATTCTTTTCCAGTTTAATATCTTCTATTTTCTTTTCGAGATCAATGATCGTTTGAGGAACATTGATGTTCTTGATATGTTTTCTTGCACCTACCTCATCCAATACATCAATTGCTTTATCAGGCAGTAATCTATCGGTCATGTAACGATCACTCAACTTTACACAGGCTTCAATTGCTTCGGCACTGTATGATACGTTGTGATAATCTTCGTATTTGCTTTTGATATTGTTGAGTATCTCAATGGCTTCTTCCACAGAAGGCTGATCGATGATGATTTTTTGGAAACGCCTGTCGAGTGCGCCATCCTTTTCAATGTGCATACGATATTCATCCAGTGTAGAAGCGCCTATACATTGCAGTTCGCCCCTGGCCAAAGCCGGTTTGAAAATATTGGATGCATCCAGCGAACCACTTGCTCCACCTGCTCCCACAATGGTATGTATCTCATCGATGAACAAAATAACATCCCTGTTTTTTTCCAGTTCATTCATGATCGCTTTCATTCTTTCTTCAAACTGGCCACGGTATTTTGTGCCTGCCACCAATGCTGCAAGATCCAGGCTCACTACTCTTTTATCAAACAATACTCTGGATACTTTTCTTTGAACGATCCGTAAAGCAAGCCCTTCAACTATGGCAGTTTTACCAACGCCGGGTTCACCAATTAATATCGGATTATTCTTTTTGCGTCTTGACAAAATCTGAGACACCCTTTCAATTTCAGTCTCACGGCCAACGATTGGATCCAATGAACCGTTTTCAGCAAGGCGGGTAATATCTCTTCCGAAATTATCAAGTACCGGTGTCTTCGTTTTCGCGGCACCGGCAGCGCCTGCTTTTTGAGAACGCTGTTGTCCACCATATTGCTTTCTTTCATCATCAAAATCATCATCCTCATTAAACTCTGCCTGTGGTGGGTTACTTGTTACAAAACCAAGTTCGTTTTTGAAAACATCATAATCAACATCAAACTGGTTTAATATCTGTGTGGCAATATTCTCTTTATTTTTCAAAATTGACAGCATTAAATGTTCACTTTCCACCTGGGCGCTTTTGAGTGCCTTGGCTTCGAGAACGGTGATACGAATAACTTTTTCAGCCTGCTTGGTAAGCGGAAGCGAATTGATATTAGCAATATTCTTACCCGTTTTGTCTTTTACTGCGATCTCGATTTCCTTTCGAAGTTCATACAGATCTACATTCAGCGACTTTAATATCTTCACTGCTGTGTTTTCCCCGTCTCTTATCAATCCTAATACCAGGTGCTCCGTACCTATGAAATCATTCCCCAATCGCAAAGCTTCTTCGCGGCTGTATGAAATAATCTCCTTTACTTGTGTCGAGAAGTTGTTATCCATTCTATTAGTTTTAATTGTTACAATAATAACGAATATTTCTATCGATTAGTTCGCCTGAAAAGTGAAATGTTGATATGTTGAAAAGTTAAAGTCTTTGAATGGATTTAAAAATAAAAGTATCTGATTCCCCGTGAATCATTCGTTAAAGAATTTTAGAAACAAAAAGACTATTTATAAAACTTCCTTTCAAAAAACCTTGTTCATTCAAAAAATAATTTATTTTACAGGTCAGCTAAATATTCATCTGATGGATGTCAAAATAGATACCAAAGAAAAATTCACAGTTATAACAGCAAAAGAGCAGGAAATTACTGCTAATATGACAGAAGAATTGCGTAATATCTTGCTTTCCTATCTTTCTGCAGACATACCGCATGTTATTTTGAGCATGAAGCATGTAAATAAGATAGATAAAGCGGCGGCAGAAATGATTGCCGGGTTGCACCAACAATTTTACGAAGACAATGCCTCTTTTATTGTATGTGAGCTGCAAAAAGATATAGAAAAGATGTTGGATGATGAGGGATTGCTTGAATCGATGAATACAACAGCTACTGAAAGTGAGGGCTGGGATATTGCCCAAATGGAAGAGATCGAAAGAGAGCTACTAAGAGACTTCGATAACAATAATAATGACTAAGCAGCTATTTATCAGCTTTTAAAGTCATAGTAAATACTCATATATAATTAAACACTACACTTGCTCGCACTAACCATTTTAGGTAATAATTCCGCAGTTCCTGCTTTTGGGAGAAACCCTACTTCCCAGGTATTACAAACCCAGGAAGATTTTTTTCTGATAGATTGTGGTGAAGGCACCCAACTTCAAATGTCGAAATACAAGATCAAAAGAAGTAAAATAAGCCACATTTTTATTTCTCACATGCATGGCGACCATTATTTTGGACTTATCGGCTTGCTTACAAGTATGAGTTTATTGAGCAGAACCCAGGATATACATTTACATGCACCGCCTTTGCTGCAAGAGATCATAGAACTGCAATTGAAAGCAGCCAATACCACCCTTTGTTATAAAGTATATTTTCATCCATTAAGAGAAGAGGGCATGATAGCCAGTACAAATAAAATGAATGTAGAGTGCTTTAAGGTTAAACATAGGATAGAATGCTGGGGCTTTTTGTTCAGGGAGATCAAAAAACCAAGAAGTATAGATGCAGAAAAAGCAAAGTCTTATGAAATACCCGCAGCTTTTTATGAACAATTACAAAAAGGCGAAGATTATACCACGAAGAAAGGCACCATCATACCAAATGAAGAAGTAACAAATGCCACGGCAAAACCACGGAGCTATGCTTATTGTGCAGACACTATCTATGACGAAACAATCGCTGAAAAAGTAAAAGGAGTTGATCTTATGTATCATGAGGCCACTTACCTGAAAGATCAGCATGTGAGGGCCGCGGAACGCTTTCACAGTACTACAGTACAAGCTGCTGAGATTGCAAAGAAAGCCGGTGCCCAAAAATTACTCATTGGACATTTTTCTTCTAAATATGAAGTATTGGATGAATTCCTGCAGGAAGCCAAAGAAGTTTTTCAGCATACAGAACTTGCATTGGAAGGCGCCTGTTTTAAGATCTAATAATTACTTTTTACCTGGTAACTAAGCCCGTTACCTGTTAGCCATAAATAAAATTCCCCAAACCATTTACGCCAGGATTGCTCATTGTGTTTTCCTGCGGTATCGGTTACTTCGTAAATAAGTGCTGAGGAATTTTCACCTAGTTTATCGGCAATGGCCTGCAGATCTCCCAACATTTCTTTGCCTTCGGATTCGCCAGCGTAAAAGAAAAATTGTCCATTCATTTTAGAACCGACCGAATCTGTCAATTGATTGATCTGTGGCGCTATCCAAAAAGAAGGAGAAAACATTCCGGCTTTTCCAAAAACACCCGGGTAGCGAAGCATGGCGTAATAAGATATCAGTCCTCCCAATGAAGCTCCTGCTATAAAAGTATTTTCTTTTGATGACAGCGTTCTGTAATGTATGTCGATGTAAGGCTTCAATGTTTCTGCCAAAAAAGCAATATACTCCTCGCCTGCTGCCTTACCATACTCATCACTATCGTATGGAATATATTCATTGATCCGCCTTGGCCCATTATCTATCCCAACAACAATACTTGCAGGCTTGCCTGCGGCGATTAATGAATCCAGGCATTCATCCACACGCCATTCTCCATAGCCTGATGTATACTCATCAAAAAGATTCTGTCCATCGTGCATGTAAAGTACAGGATACCTCTTATTATTTTTTGAGTAACCTTTCGGCAAATAGATCCATATCTTCCTGGTTGTATGTAATTGTGGTATAAGGAAAGCAGTATCCATTACCTGTACATTTGAAGAAGCTGTATGCTTTATTGTATTAGCGGCAAAATCATCTGCCCAGGCGTCTATGGAAAACCCGATCGTGGTATCAGACGATAATTTCACTTCCCTGTTTTCTATACCGGCGCCGCTTTTCGTTACTTCTACTTTACCCCATTCTCCCCTTGTGAACTTAAATTGATAAAGATCGTTCTTCAACCCAGTAATATCTAGCGTGACTATATTTCCAGTTTTATTAAAGCGGTATTGCTCATTGCCCGGATTCCACCCATTAAAATTCCCAGCAATAAAAAGCGCATCTTCTATATGCGATGCAGGTTGTGAATTTAATTTAAGATGCAGGGTGAATTGCGCTGATAAATGCGTCGTGACCAATAAAAAGATCCACATAAAAAAAAATGTTTTGTAAGGAACCATTTTTTTAATTAGGTATTGATCTTTAAAATGCATTGATTACTTATTAAGGTATTTTTTTACGTCCAGATGCAATGGACCACTTAAAGGAACCACTGGCAAACGCACCACATTTTCTATCATATTCATTTCAAACAAAAATGCTTTTACGCCAGCGGGATTATTTTCTGAGAACATTAACCGGTATGCAGGTATCAGTTGATCATTTATCTTCTTTGCGCCAACAAAATCCTGCTGCAGGCAAAGCCTCACCAATGTTGAAAATTCTTTTGGAAAACTATTGGCTGCAACGCTGATCACACCATCCATACCACAGGCTAGTTGAGGAAGCGCCAATGCATCATCGCCACTTACTACTAAAAAATCATCTGGCCGGTCACGCAAAATATCCATGCACTGTTGCATATCGCCACTGGCTTCTTTAATACCCACAATATTCTCAACTTCCCTTGCTAGCCTGAGCGCTGTAGTGGCCGTTATATTCCTGCCTGTGCGGCCGGGAACATTGTATAAAAGAATTGGTTTAGAAGATGCTGTTGCCAGCAATTTATAATGTTCAAACAAACCTTCCTGTGATGGCTTGTTGTAATAAGGGCTCGCACTTAAAACTGCGGCGGCCTTATCAAGCGGCGTTGATTGAAGTTCTTTCACCAATGCATGGGAATCATTCCCTCCAATACCCACTACAACGGGTACTCGCTCATTCACACGATCGTAAGTAAATATTATGATCTCGTTCTTTTCTTCTTTCGAAAGCACCGGTGATTCACCGGTGGTGCCCAATGTTACGATATATTCGACTCCATCGCTGATCATAAAATCAATGAGTGTACCCAATGCCTCAAAATCAACTGATTGATCCTTATTAAACGGAGTTATAATTGCAACCCCTGTACCCCTGAGCACTTGCCTTAGATTCATGCAAAAAATATTTTCATGAAGTTAGTAAAAGAGCCCAAGATAATTTTATCTGGCGGGCATAAAAAAATGCCCCCTCCGGATTGCTCGGGAGAGGGACGCGGTTTTTTAATAAATACCAGATATCAGCTATTTAATATTTTTGAATGCGAAAGGTAGCTCTTATTTTTTCCATATATGAATAAGCATGAACCATTTCGTATCTTTTCAATAATTGGCTTATTCAGTTTTTCAGGGACAGCGGGACAACCCCAACTGCGGCCGATATATCCACGGGCCCTGATATAATTTTCACATACATACGGAGCACCATGCATTACGATAGCCCGCTCATCGGCTTTGTCATTGATGCCAGCTTCCAGGCCCTCCAGGTGCAAAGAATAACCATTTTTGCCGATATAAGTGTCAGAAGTAACGTAAAACCCAAGGCTGCTTTGATAACTTTCCGGGATATTGGAAAAGCGATTTGCAAATGCCTCTCCCGAACCCTGGCCATGCGCCACATAAGTATTGAACAAAGTCTTGCAGTTCTTAAGGTCTATTACAAACAATCTTTTTTCAGACGAAGCTTTTGTAAAATCGGCGATAGTGATAACATCACCGTTTTCTATCTTTCCTCTTGCTTTAAGATAATTATATCCTTTCAGCGCATAGTCAAAAGCCTCCCGCGATAAGCCATGTGTATTCAATTCAAGTTGATCGTAAATAAGACGATAGTCACTAACTGTTTCAACTATTTCGGCAATAACAGCAGTTCGCGGGATCGACGGCACTTCTAACAATTTATCAGGCTTTATATTTGCAAATACAAAAGGAAGATGCAGCATGAAGATTAGCAACGAAGTAAAGAATACATGTGCATTCTTCAAGAGAGCGTTTTTCATATTATTCCGGTTAAGCTATAAAATTGTAATTGTGTACCCGATAGATATTGGTTTTGCGTAAATAAAAAACCCTGCTTCAAAACTCTATTAATAGCAGGGCAATCAGTTTCTTGATAATATTGGTTAAATATCTTAACCGCCGTTACCAGATTGCAAATATATAGCTAAAAAGCCTCCATACCCTTTGTAACGGGTCGTTCCATAGCTTTTTTGGATTTCTTTAACAGAACTTCCTTCGTAAAAACGACGAACGGGGCTTTTTATTTTAAGTACGAGAGGTTGAGATAGATATTATTGGCTACACAATACGGATCTAAAAAAATAATCTCATCTGCTTTTTCAACTGCTTTTCAACTTGTTTACCAACGCCACATAATCCGCCATTGCCTGTTCTGAGGATTTACCTTTCAGGGAAGTCCACGCATCATGCTTTGCCTTGTTTACAAAATCGAACATATTCGTTGGCGGTTCGGTGTTCACATCGCCTTCTGTAGATTGCTTGTACAAGGAGTACAATTGCAATAGCGTTTCGTTATCAGGTTTTTGCGGAAGTGATTTACTTTCCAATACTGCTGTTTCAAATTGTTCTTTAATGGTCATTGCTGGTTATTTAAGCCACAAATTAATTAAAATGTGCTTTGTAAGATGAAGTCATTTACGCATCGAAGGTTATTTCACAATAGATTACTTTTATGATCATGAAAAAACTGCTATCCATATTTCTTACAATAAATTCCTGCAATTTATTTGCACAAACATTGGATGAGCATACCGCTACAACACTGGCGAGATTGCCATTGCATTGCATTAATACGCAATTTCCAAATAAGACATCTCATACTGCCGACAGTGAAACAGATGCAGTTTTACTTCCAAAACAATTACATCCTGCTTTTTATGGTTGCCTCGACTGGCATAGCAGTATACATGGGCATTGGCTGTTGGTGAAAGTGCTGAAACAATTTCCGGGGATTGGTATTAAAGACAGTATCATTCAGTTACTTGATAATAGTTTCCGGGAAGATAAAATATTAAAAGAAGTACAGTATTTTTCAAAATACACAACTACCAAGACTTTCGAGCGAACTTACGGCTGGGCATGGCTGCTTAAGCTTGACCAGGAACTTAATAGCTGGAATGATTCGCTGGGAAAAAAATGGCACGGCATCCTGAACCCACTAACACAGCAGGTCGTAGCGCTATGGAAAGAATATTTACCAAAACAAACTTATCCGAATCGCACTGGTGTGCATCCTAACACTGCCTTTGGATTGGTATTTGCACTTGATTGGGCCAGGGCATTACATGATACAGCTTTTGAAAACGCGATTGTCCGCAACGCTAACACATTTTACCTGGACAGTAAAGCTACTCCTGCTTACCTCGAGCCGGATGGAACAGATTTTTTCAGTCCCAGCCTTGAAATTGCAGACCTCATGCGCCGTGTGTTACCGAAAAAATCTTTCATAAACTGGCTGAATAAATTTTACGAACCTCGCAGCATAAAACGCATCACTCAGTTACCGGTAGTGAGCGACCGTACAGATTACCTCATCGTACACCTGGATGGATTAACAATAAGCCGTGCATGGTGTATGAAAGAAATTGCAAAAACATTACCTGCTTCGCATCCCTGGAAAAAATTATTTGAAAAAACGTCGTCGGATTTTTTAAATACTGCTATGACGACCCTCAGCGGCGGAAATTATGGAGGAGACCATTGGCTGGCGAGTTTTATGGTTTATGCGTTGAGTTTGTGAGTGCCATGTCATGCTGTTTCGACTTGCTGGTTAGCGAAACTGTTTGTGTTTACATGGCAACTCAATGTTAATTACTATCAGGCATCCTTAGCTAATTTTCTTAATAGTACCCATTGCTTTAATGCATCTCTCGCATCAATAGCTGGATAACCGAGTATTTTTTTCCCGGCTGGAAAATCATTAATTACGCCCGATTGTCCGCCAACCAAAACACCACTGCCCAATGTAACATGATCTGAGATGCAAGCACCTCCGCCAATGATAACACCATCACCAAGCGTAACCGAACCCGCCAATCCACTGGCCCCTGCCATCATACAACAGCGGCCCATTTTACTATTATGGCCTATCTGCACCAGGTTATCGATCTTACAACCATCACCAATTACAGTGGAACTGAATTTACCTCTGTCGACACAACTGTTTGCCCCTATCTCTACATCATTACCAATCACTACATTACCGATATGTGGGATCTTAAGCAACCCTTTTCCATCAGGCCTTGGCCGGAAACCAAAACCATCGGCACCGATACTGACATTGGGATGTATGATACAATAGCTGCCGATGATACAGCGTTCGCGAATAACAGTACCTGGCCATATTGTAGTATACATTCCAATCTGTGTACTATCTAACACAGTTACATTCGGATATAAAATACTGTTATTGCCAATTAATACATCTTTACCTATATAACAACCTGCGCCGATCTTACATCCGGCACCAATAGTTGCTTCAGGATGGATAACTGCAGTGGGGTGGATTTCTGTTTCAAAAACGGGCGCCTCCTGAATGAACATCTCCAGCAAGGTAGCCATAGCCACATCAGCACATTTAACTTTCAGCAATGCCCTGTTGTCTCCTGGCTCCAGTTCAATATCTGCATTCACAATAGCTGCACACGCTTTGGAATTTTCCCAAAGCTTCACATATTTCCTGTTCCCTATAAAAGTTATTTGATCAGCCGCTGCCTGTTCCAGTTGTTCCGGACCAGTAATAGCCTGTGTGGTATTACCCACCAAAACAGCGCCCAGTGTTTCTCTGATCTCCTGTATTGTATAACTTTTCATTGCTGTCTTTTTTAAAGATGAGGAACTTTGAAACCGAATGCTGTTTTGTTGTAATATTATGGTTGCGGGCAGTTTATTTTATCCAGTTGAATTCATATTCAATCGGTACTTTTTGGCCTCGTTCAGCTATATTGCGGAACCGCTGAGGCAGTGCCATCACATAATCCCTGGCTTTTTCTGCAGCAGCATTTATACTACAGATATTGGCAATATTCCATTCCGTTAACAACGAATCAAGTATCTGCGTGTAATCGATACTGGTATAGATACCCAGGCGTTGTGCCGCATCACTGAAATGTGAAAATGTGGCTCCTATCTTCTCACCACTCTGGCGAAGAAAATTAGCCGGCATGACAATCTTTTTGCGCATCATATCTTCAAAAGCCATCATCATTTCACTGGGATCGATCTCAAATATTTTAGTAATAAAACTTTTATATGCTTTTGCATGCCTTGCTTCATCAGCAGCAATAACGCCACATATTTTAGATAACTGGTCGCAGCCATAATTCTTTGCAAGGGTAGCCGTACGCCTGTGAGAGATATTAGTAGCAAGTTCCTGAAAAGCGGTATAAACAAAGTTGCGGTAAGGGTCTCTCGCTGCGCCGATCTGTATTCCATCTGAAATTAAATACTGCGTACTGATCTCCATTTGGCGCATATCGATGCGGCCACTGAGGTACAAATATTTATTCAGCAGATCGCCATGCCGGTTTTCTTCGGCTGTCCACATCCTTACCCATTTACTCCAACCCTCAGGTTTAAGTTTATCAACTCCTTCAACATCGGTGAGCCAGGCTTCATAAGTAGGCAATGCTTCTTCCGTAACAACATTCCCAACCAGCACAGCCAGGTAATCGTAAGGCAATTCTTTACATTGTGCCTGCAGTTCCTTTATTTCTTTTGTGAAATTTTCGCTGGAGCTATCGGGCAAAAGGTCGGCTGGCTGCCAGTTTGTTTCGGGAGTCTTCAAAAATTCCTCCACAATACTGTCGATCCGCTGACCGAGATATTGCATTACTTCAATACGTGTACTTTTTAAATTCATGCTTTATTATGCACTGAGGTAGGAGACTGGACATGAGTATACAATAACCCGCTTCATTTTTTTTGGTGACGCCTAAAGGTAGGGGATATCACTCAGTTATTTGTTAACAGGGCAATAATTAACTGATGAATATCTGTATGTATTATAACCCAAGTCATACATTATTGCTGAAATATTAATGAAATTTGGGACATCATTTTAAACATATAATCATGAAAAAAATTTCCTTGTTTGCATTAACCGTACTGATGTTATCTTCCTGTGGCTCAACTATGGAAGTATTCTCTGATTATGACAAGCAGGTTAACCTGGCCGCTTATAAAACCTATAGCTGGCCTGATCTGAAATCCATTGAAGGCAAAGGAATGAACCCTCTTTACTACAATGAATTAAATGACAAACGCATTAAGGACGCAGTAAACATAGAAATGTTGGCAAGAAATTACAGCCTGGGCAACGAGAAAGCTGCGCTTGAAATACATTACCATATCATTGTTGAAGACAAGATCGGATCTACTGTAGAAACTGCTGGATCGCAATATCACCCGCTTTCGAATCTTACGAAGGTAAACAGCTATCAATATAGGCAGGGCACTTTAATCATAGATGTAATGGATACCAAAACAAATACATTGATCTGGCGTGGATGGGGCACTGATGTTGTTACAAATGCAATAAGGAAAAATCCTGAAGCTGCAATTCAAAATGCGGTAATGAAAATATTTAAGGCGTTTCCGGTAAAAGGGAGTTGAGGCTGGTAATAGAGTTGATAAAATTAGTAATTAACAGAGTAAAGTAGGTTGATAATCCCGCGGGCAATTATTTTTCTGTCTGGGTAAAAGAGCACCTCATTGCTTCATTCCTGACAATTACTTTCTAATATATCGAATAGCCTAAGTTCATCAAATAATTTTAACGTTGATCAATATTACTCAACAGGAATTGCCAGCAATGGTATATTGGTATGATAAGACATTTTCTTTGTCATGCTCCTGTTAAAGATACTACCAACAAGGCTCCTTTTATGCGTGAACATTACCAATACATCTACTTCATTTTCTTTGATATATTGATCAATTGTTTCCTCAAATCGATGTCCATACAACCGGGCTGGTTCTATACTTGTATCCTTATAGATAGATTCCAGTTCATGCCCATAAGATAAAACGCCTCTCGTGTTTCCAATATAATCAACTGCAAGAGCTGTATCCTGGTCGGTGAATACAGCTACCGTAAGTTTAGCGTAGAAAAGTTTGGCGAGTTCTACGGCTGCTTTTGCCTGCATAGGCTGTTCATCAAAATGATTTATCGCCAGCAACATATTCTTGGGAACTGTCCATTCACTTAGCAACGGCACAGCCAATACAGGAATATTCACCTTTCCTATAATCGCTGCTGTAACACTTCCGATTAATTTTTCTTTAAAGCCTGTATCTCCCAGCGTACCCATAATGATCATATCCGCTTTATAATCTTCTGCAGCAGCTACAATTGAATTAACAACCGTACCCCCATATGTTTGTGAACTGATCCTGACATGAATTGTCTCACTAACTTCTTTGCATAACTCGTCCAGTTCTTTTATGATGGCTTCCTGCATAGGAAGATTATACTTTTTTTCCAATGTCGTTTTTCCCCGAAATGGACTTTCAACCAATGTATTTACATTGATGAGTATAATTTCGGCACTTGCACTACTGGCAATTTCAGCGGCAAAATTTAAGGCTTTGCCAGCGTTGGATGAGAAATCGGTTGGTACAAGTATTGTCTTCATGATCTTATTTTTTAGAATACAAATGAATTCAAAAAGAAAATAAAAAAAAATGATGGCTATCAGTCAGAGAGATGATTCGTCTCCCAAACTGGCCTTATTTTCTGAACAACTTCCATACCTCTATCCAGCAGGTACTCAAAAAACCAGTTACAATGCAGGTTGCAAGAATAGTAAAGCTTACTGACCGGAGCTGAAACAATTGCTGCATAAAAGGAATATACAAAAGCGCTGCAATAAAAATTAATGTAATCGTTACAACGATACGTACTAAATTATTTTTGTACCTGATCGTTTTGAAAATAGAATACCTGAAAGATCGGTTGATCAATGTAAGGAATATATTAGAAAATAATAAACTGATAAAAATAACGGTCCTTACCATTTTTTGATCTGCGCCCTGTTGCAAATAATAATACCCGATTGCAAGACAACCGGCAGTGATTACAAAACCCTGTATGATACTTACCAATAATTGACTGAAAGAAAGAAACGTTGCCTCCATCTTTCTGGGTGGCCGCATCATAGTTCCAGGTTCCATTGGTTCATTTTCATAAATGATGGAACATGTCGGCCCCATAATAAGCTCCAGGAATATCACATGAACGGGAGAAAATATATTGGTAAATTTCCACATCAATAACAATGGTAAAGTTACGATCAGTATGATGGGTATGTGAATGGATACGATATACTGGATTGCCTTTTTTAGGTTATCATATATCTTTCGGCCGATGGCTACTGCATCAATCATGTGAGAAAGGTCGTCATCTACGAGTATCAATGATGCAGCCGATCTTGCTACTTCGCTGCCACGTTTTCCCATAGCAATACCAATGTGAGCGGCTTTTAAAGCAGGTGCGTCATTCACACCATCACCGGTCATTGCAACGATCTCTCCATTATCTTTTAGTGCATTGATTACTTTCATTTTTGCTTCTGGAAACATCCTTGCATAGATATTTACATCCTTCACTTTTTCCTGCAATTCGGTTTTTGAAAGCTGGAGTATATCTTTTCCAAGCAATACCTGTCCGTCGTTCTTTAGTTTTATTTGCTCGGCAATAGCCATAGCTGTTTCGGCATAATCCCCGGTGATAATTTTAAGCTGGATGCCCGCATTATAAAATTGCCTGATGGTTTCTACGGTATTTTCTTTCGGAGGATCCTGGAAAGCGATCAAGCCTAAGAATTCAAATCTAAATTCCTCCTGCGAAACCGGCCATTGATTTTCTTCCCACTGCCCCTTCCCTACTCCCAATACCCTGAATCCTTTTTTTGCATATTCAAGTGATTGTTCTTCTATGTACTTCAACTCAGCAACCGGCAAATTACTCTGCCGAAGGATGGCTTCCGGTGCCCCTTTAGCTGCAATAACAATGGTGCCATCATCGGCTTTAAAGATATGTGTCATCATGGGTGGCTGGCCGCCGATCGGATATTCATGCACCTGCTGGAATAATAGACGTTTATCTTTAATCGCAGTTCTTTCATATAATCTATGAATGGCTTGTTCCATTGGATCGAAAGGATTTATCTCACTTGACCACATTGAGTATTCTATTAAAAACTCCGGAAGAACAGCACTATTGTCGACATGCAAAGATGTTTTGGCTGCAGCATCATATAAATATTCTATGCTCATGCTGTTTTGTGTAAGCGTGCCGGTTTTATCAGTGCAGATAACTGTTGCAGAGCCAAGTGTTTCTACATACTGTGGTTGCTTCACGATAACCTGGTTTCGCAAAAGCCTGAAAGCACCCAGTGCCTGGAATGTGCTGAATGCAACCGGTATTTCTTCTGGTAAAATACTCATTGCCAATGTAAGCCCTTGTAAAAAAGAATTGAGCAGGTTGCCGGAATGATAATAATTAAAACCAACTACGAATAAAAAAGCGATGCCACCGATCCAAACCATATTCTTTACAAAAGACCGCACCTGGTTTTGCAACGGTGTTTTAACAACGGTAATTTCTTTAAGTGACAGGCCAATTTTTCCAAACATCGTTTTGCTGCCAATGGCATTTACTTGTATTGTTGCACTGCCACTGGTTACCAGCGTTCCTTTGTAAACAACATTGTTGTTATCAGCATTTTTATTGACGGGAAAGGATTCGCCGGTAAGGATCGATTCATTCAATGAAAGGTCATTGGCAGCTATGATGAGGCCATCTGCCGCGAGCGACTCCCCTTCTGTTATCAACATGATATCGCCCAACACAATTTCTTCCGACGCAACCTGTACCGTTTCACCATCACGAATCACCGTGGCTTTCGAAGTCGATAGTTTTTTGAGTGCCTGTATGGCATTCCGACTTCTGTATTCCTGGAACAATGATATCCCTGCAACGATCAAAACAGATACCGCCATAATAATACCTTCCCGATACTGCCCTACAAAAAAATAAACGAAACATGTTGCAACTAATATGATAAACATCGGCTCCAACACGACTTCTTTGAGCACATGCCAGAATACACGATCCTCCTGCATCTCAAGCGCATTGCTACCGTTTGTCCGGCGTGAAGCAATTACCTGCTCAGCGCTCAGCCCTGTTTTATCTGATGATTTCTCCATTGAGTAAAATAAATGTCCTGGTCAGGAATTAACTGAATAAAAGTTTTTATTGGCGGGTAATAAAGTTATGATAACTATTGCTATGCCCAACAATCCAAAGTAGCCCTGTATACTTCCGGGAAATCCGATCATCAGTAGCGGCACATCTATCCAGATGCAGCCTATCAGCCCTGAATATAGGAAGCCTGTCCAGGGCCAGTATTGATCTTTATAAATATTGAAGATGCCCGGCCATTTCCATGGAGGACGAAATAGAAGTGCATAGCATATAAATAATGGGATGAAGCCATTGAACATGATGAATATAATACCGGGTAATATATAATTATCAAAAGGCGAATGTAGAAGTAATATGATACCTAATCCTAAACGATTACCGGAAGGATCGGCCATTAGCATCCCGCCACCATAGATACCACCCACTGCAAGGAAAATTATTAAATTCAGTAACAGATAAACCGGAAAGGGGATATTTTTTTTCATGTTGAATGACTGATCAGTACATTTCGCTTCGGTTATAATTCAGATCTATGAGTTCCAGTTTAAGCCAGCTAAAATGACCTGCATTTAATTTCCAGGTAACTTCAAATTTATAGAGCAGTTGAATGCCTTAAAATATCTTGTTTCCCTTTATATCAATATGCCATTTTTTAAGTAATATTTTCCGGTTGAATTCGCCATAACGCATAGCCTGAAATGCAATAAACTCCAAATCATTATTAAAGTAAAATATGCCAGAGAATGATGGCATCTATAAAAATGATGAATTCAAATAAATAGCGCATGAAATAAATTATTTACTGAAACGCCCTTGTCATTTTATCTGAATTCATGACTGAAGACGCACCGGATTCTTTCTTTTGTGGTAAAACAAGCAACGGTATATGCGTATGAAAGATCATACTTGCAGTAGTACTTTCCACAAAAAATCTTTCCATAAAGCTATGCTTGTGAGGTATAATAGCCATCATATCAATTGAATGGTCTTTGGCAAATCCTTCCAATGCAGCTGAAATGCTGTTGCCGGCTGGGAATTCAAATCCCGGTTCCATATCCTTTAAATGCCTGGTAATTCCTTCGGGCCGAAATTTGCGTTTATATGCTTCATCTACTTCGTTTTCCACCACCCATACAATAGATAATTTAGATTGGAATGCTTTACCGAACTCTTTTAACAGTGCAACAGTATCTGCTGCAGTTTCTGTATCCATATCGCTGGCAAGTGCAATATGCACTGGCTTGCTAAACGTAGCATCTTCCGGTATTACAAGAAATGGTATTTCACTGAGCCTGGTTAATGCTGTTGTTGTACTGCCGAATATTCTCCTCAACCCCTTTATCGTTTCCTTCATACCGCAAATAATCAGATCAGCTTTTGCTGCGCCGGCATGTTGGATGATGGAATGAGCAGCGGCCCCTTCACCACCACAAATTTCTATGTCAACAACTTTTTCCGGATCAATAGCAACTACTTCTTTCTCCAGTAACTCTTTAACGGTTTTCCATACATCTTCGGTTGTATAGAAAAGATAACTTTCGGGTATCTGTACCGGTACCTGATAGGCATGAAATAAAAACAATTTCGCTCCAAACTGTTTCGCAAGCGCAATTCCATACAAAGCTGCATTGCGCGAAGCAGCAGAGAAATCGGTTACTACAAAAATATTTTCCATAATAATTATTTTCCCAAAACTACTCACAGAATAAATAAATGTTGATGAGGTTTGTTAGATAAATGACTGATAAATATCAGGTAATTACCTCATACACATCATAAACCAACAGCAAAGTGATAAATAATTTTGAAACCGGAAGGTAAAACCAATCAATCAACTTACAAACATGAAAAAAATAATCCTTGCCTGCGATGGAAAGAACTTTCCCATGGGAGCATTTGAATTTATAAAGCAACAAAATCAGGCTGAAGCACTATTACTAGCCGGAGCATTCCTGCACGCCGTTAATTTCGAAGAATTCCTGCCTGGTGTATTTGCAACTTACTCTGGACCCGTTGTTCAATTTATGGAGGAAGAAAAAGAGTTGCTGAAAAAACAGGTTCAACATTTTGAAGACCTTTGCCACCGAAATGGCATTGAATATCGTGTTCATGACGAAAGTATGAACTGGAACATTGAAGACCTGGAAAAAGAAACACGTTTTACAGACATGATGGTAATGAGCGAAGAATTATTCTGCAATGAATTCAATCAAAGAGAACCAAATAGTTTTATGCAACAGACCATTCACCGCTCGGAATGTCCAGTAGTATGTGTTCCGGAAAAATTCAGACCATTTAATAAAATTGTATTTGCATACGATGGCGGGAAGGACAGCATGTTTGCATTGAAACAGTTCTGTAACCTCTTTCCCGGGTTTGCAGAAAACGAGACCAATATTGTTTATGCAAGGCAAGGTGACAATGACATAATACCAGATCTGGCATACCTGGAAGAATATGCAGGACGACATTTTAAGAACCTCAATTTTGAAAAACTACCTTTCAACGGTAAAAAACATTTTGGATCATGGGTAAAAGATAAAGATGACATCTTGCTGGTAAGTGGGTCGTACGGCCGTTCAGGACTATCGACTTCCATAAGCAAAAGTTTTATAGATGATATAATCCACGAACACCATATTCCCGTTTTCATCGCTCACAATTAAACAACACAACATGAAAATTGAAATACAGAATTTCACCAAGGTACAAAGTATCAAGGATGCATTTAACAAAGCCTATCCATTTTTGAAAATCGAATTCGTTAGCGAAAAACATGCAATCGGCGAGCCATCCATGATCTCAGAAATAATAAAGGGAAACTTGTTGCTCGGAGAGATCAACAGTAAATTAAAAAAGGGAAGTATCGATCTCAGTTCCGAACAAACAGTGGCATTGATCGAACAAACATTCCAGAAAAAATTCGGTTTACCGATACAGGTTTTCAGGAAACAAAACAATGCCTGGATAGAAACAAGCCACACCGACCATCACTCACTTGCATGGCAAAATGAAAAAGGAAGAGAGGCAAGCATGCCCGGAATTACAACTGCAGCAGGTGACAGATACCTTGAAGATGGGCAATTTTAATAACAACAATAAATAAATAAACCAGTATGCTTGGACAATTAAACGAAATACAGATCAACAATCTCCTGATAAGTCAGTCTATTGGCCGACTCGGTTGTATCAATGGAAAACATCCTTATATAGTTCCGGTGACTTATGCGTTTGATGGAAACGATATCTATGGACAAATACGTGAAGGCATGAAATTAGAGGTCATGCGGAAAAATCCGAATGTATGTTTTCAGGTAGATATGATCAATAATATGGTAAACTGGCAAAGCGCTATTATCACAGGTATTTTTCAGGAATTAAAAGGCAAAGAAGCCATCAAGGCAAGAGATCATTTATACAATAAGGTAATGCCGTTGATGACAAGTTCAACAATTCATGCACATGAGCATGCAGTGTCTGGAAAAATTGACGAAAGCAACCGCATCAAACCAGTTATGTATAAGATCAGGATCAAAGAAAAGTCGGGCAGGTTTGAGAAACAATGATTTTCATAAAAGCCAAACAGCTTTCCTACATGACATCACAGCAAATGCATATTGCATTATTCGTGTCAAATACGCTGGCATTGCTATTGCTATTGGTAAGTTGGAAAAGAAAGAACCTGGGAAGACTGCTGTTTGCTGCTTTATTTATTTGGGCATCTTTCACTAACTGGAAAACCGCACATGCCGACCCTGGCGTTTATCTTAACTATGGTAAATATTCAATCGGTATTTACAAACGGATCATTTACGGCGAATTTGCCAAACACATTACAGGTTTTGTGTCCACTATCGCGATTGCACAATTGTTGATAGGGCTTGGCCTCCTGGCCAGGGGAATGATCGTAAAACTTTCCTGTATCGGCGGCATTATTTTTTTAATCGCCATTGCACCGCTTGGATTTGGAGCGGGCTTTCCTTTCAGCATCTTCACTTCCATAGCATTATACCTGCTTTACAAACATTATTTCACACAAGATGTTTTGAGAAATAAATGGCTGGCCTGATGCTTATTAGTTAATTTTATGTATGAACAAAATTGCCATTTACAGTAATCACCTATTTGAAAAACCATATTTGATCGATTCCAATAAAGAACAATTTGAATTGGTATTTATTGATGAACCGCTTTCTATTGGTTCAGTACAACTGGCTGCCGGATGCAAAGGAGTTACCGTCTTCACTTCAGATGATGTTTCTGCACCAGTACTGGAAGGCTTAAAAGAATTGGGAATTGAATTTGTAGCAACAAGGTCTGCAGGGTTTGATCATATCAATATCGAAAAAGCGAAACAACTTGGGATCAGGATTGCAAATGTACCAGAGTATTCGCCGCATGCCATTGGCGAACATGCTGTGGCAATGATGCTAGCTTTGTGCCGTCACCTGGTAGAATCGGATCAAAAAGTAAAAGCAAACGATTTTACAATAAATTCACTTACAGGCTTTAACCTACATTATAAAACTGCAGGCATTATAGGCACAGGAAGGATCGGCGCCGTTGTTTGCAAAATATTATATGGCTTTGGTTGTAAGTTACTAGGCTATGATATCAAGGAAAATGAACTGCTTGTTTCGAAATATGGCTTGAAATATACAACGCTGGAAGAACTCTGCAGCCAGTCGGATATCATAAGCCTTCATACACCATTGAATGAACATACAAGTTATATGATCAATGGCAAAACGATCGATTTGATGAAACAAGGTGTAATGCTGATCAATACATCGAGAGGTAAATTAATTGAAACAGCAGCTGTTATGCCTGCACTGCAATCGGGCAAGATCGGTTACCTCGGACTGGATGTTTATGAAAAAGAAAAAGGTATCTTCTTTCATGATCATTCAACAGAAAAAATAAAAGATGAAGCGTTGACGGCATTAATAGGAATGAAGAATGTACTCATTACATCGCACCATGCATTCCTCACCAAAGAAGCGTTGAAAAATATTGCCGATACAACCTTGCTTAACATTGACTGTTTTGTAAACAACAAATCAAATCCGAATGAACTAGGTATAAGTTAAATCTTAATTTTTAACATGCACAAAATCCGTGCGCACATAAGTCCCTGGTGACGCATGGTCCCCTTCTTTGAAACGAATATCAACAACATTTATGTCTTTAACTTCAGTAAGGTTATAGGTAACTTCTGCAAGATAGGCTTCTGCCCCACTGGATCCCATTTGCTCTGTGAGATAGTTACTTTTTTTGATCTTTATAAATACACTATCACCTGAGGTTTTTACAAACTCAAGTTTAACATCAGGGTATGTCTCATTCAGCCTGCTGATCATAAATTCAACATTCAATGAATCTTTACCTACCGGCGATTCCTTTTTCATAACCAATCCTTCCTTCGGCACAAGTTCCGCACTCCAGTAATAATGACTATCGGTTACAATGCTTGCAGAATCTGTGTTGGGAGTAATACCTATTGAATCGGTTTTTACTTCTTCTTTATCAGATGTTTTGGTATTGCATGATGCTATCACTAAACCGAGGCCAATTATAAGAAATACCTTTTTCATAATAGATTTTTTAGGTTACCATAATACTGCAAGTATCATGCAAAACTACGGATATAACAATTTAACAATAATATCAGCAAAGGTAAATGTAGTTGGGAATTTGATTCACTGTAAATGATAAGGATCAGCTATTCTTTTGACTGTGATCATCTTAGCAGAAAAGGACAGGGAATATTTTTGCCCAAACTTATAAATATTAAAACAGCTCAGCAAAAAATAAAGTGCGAGTGTTACCATTGTGGTGACAGCTGTGATGGTTCTATCACGCTTGATGAGAAATCATTTTGCTGTATGGGCTGTGAGCAGGTATATCTATTACTGAATGAAAATAACCTGTGCAGCTATTATAACCTCGACAAAACACCCGGAATAAAGGCGAAAGGAAAATTCACGAGTGGTCGTTTTGCATACCTGGATGATGAATCATTGATTAACCGCCTGGTGCAATTCAGCAGTGAAAGCCAGACGAATATTACATTTTCCCTCCCGCAAATGCATTGTTCGTCCTGTGTTTATTTATTGGAGAACCTGCATCGTATTGATGAAGGCGTGATCACATCGCGTGTAAATTTTCAGCGTAAAGAAGTATTTGTTTCATTTAATCGAACATTGATATCACTTCGGAAACTTGTAGAACTAATGGCCTTTATCGGCTACGAGCCTGTGATCAGTTTAAATGACATCGGTGATAGTAACGAGGAATCTGCAAGAGGAAAAAAACGTTCCCGGCTTAACCGCAAACAGCTATATAGGATCGGGGTTGCAGGATTTTGCTTTTCAAATATCATGATGTTAAGCTTTCCTGAATACCTGTCATCTGGCCATATAGATGATGGATTGAAAGAAACATTCTCCCGTTTAAACCTGTTGCTTTCTTTACCGGTATTATTTTTCTCTGCAGCTGGCATCTTCAGTTCAGCCTGGAAAGGACTGAGGCAACACTATATTAATATTGACGCACCAATTGCCCTCGCGATTGTTGTCACTTTTGCAAGAAGTTATTATGAGATCATCAGCGGCCACGGTGCCGGCTATCTTGATTCAGGCAGTGGCATCGTTTTCTTTATGCTAATTGGAAGGTGGTTCCAGGATAAGACCTATGATTCGCTCTCATTCGACCGGGATTACCGGTCTTACTTTCCTTTGGGTGTTACCGTCGTTACAGAAAACCCGGGAATTGGCTACGCTTTGAGGGAAGAAAAGAATATCCCTGTGACCAAATTAAAAAAAGGCGACCGCATCATCATCCGCAATGAAGAAATGATACCGGCAGATGCCATCTTGCTAAATGGCCAGGCAAATGTTGATTACAGTTTTGTAAATGGAGAAAATACGCCTGTTGAAAAAAGCAGCGGTGACCTTGTATATGCAGGCGGCAAACAAAGGGGTGGCGCTATTGAATTACAGGTAGTACATGAGGTTTCGCAGAGTTATATCACCGAATTATGGAACAACGATATTTTTAAAGGACAAAAGACCCAGGCCCGATCATTCATTCATCCCTGGAGCCGTTATTTTACGCTTGGATTATTTAGTATCGCCATTGCTGCTGTTGTTTTCTGGTGGATAAAAAACCCGGAAAATATTTTGCCTGCACTTACCTCGGTACTGATTGTGGCATGCCCTTGTTCTTTGTTATTATCCGACACTTTTACCAATGGCAATATGCTCCGCATTTTCGGAAAAAACAAATTCTACCTGAAACATGCACGGATCATTGAAGCACTTGCCGCCATTGATACAATTGTATTTGATAAAACCGGCACCATCACACAACCAAATGAATCAGTTGTTAAATACCATGGGCCCGCTTTATCCGACGATGAAAAGAATATTCTGCAACATATCAGCAGCCAGTCATCGCATCCTTTAAGCAGGCTGATTGCATCACAACTAAACAACGGCGAACATACCGGCACCGTAATACAGGAATTCAAAGAGTACAGTGGTAAAGGATTGGAAGCGTTGGTGAATGATATTCCAGTTCGTATGGGATCTGCTGATTTCATCAAAGGAATTGACAATGCGGTTGCCAAAATTGAAACTGCGACTGAAGTAAATGTGCAGATTGGATCATCCTACACAGGCTATTTCAGCATCAGTAACCATTACCGCAAAGGACTAAGAAAAGCCATCAATGAATTGAAAAATTCCGGGTATGAAATGCATGTGTTATCAGGAGATAATTATGCAGAACAGGAAAACCTGCAGTATATTTTTGGAAAAAAAGCTATACTCAGGTTCAGGCAGCTGCCTTTGGATAAACTTGAGTACATCAGGCAATTACAAGCCGGCAATAAAAAAGTATTGATGATCGGCGATGGGCTTAATGACTCAGGTGCGTTGATGCAGGCCAATGTTGGAATTGCCGTAAACGACAACAATGCTCAGTTCACTCCAGCTTGTGATGCTATCCTGGATGGGAGCAGGATAAATGATATAAGCAGGTTTATGCATTATGCAAAATCGGGTAAAAAAATTGTAACAGCCAGTTTCATCCTTTCTATTCTTTACAATATTGTTGGGTTAAGTTTTGCCGTAAGTGCATCACTTTCGCCCATCGTTGCAGCGATCTTAATGCCTGCCAGCAGTATTAGCATCGTTTTATTTGTTACCCTTACAGGGAGTATTGTTGCAAAAAAACAGAGACTTTGATTTTTTGCGATTCAAATCCTAAAACACTGATTTATATCATATTCCGGTTTGACAATCCTCATAGCCTCCCCCTGCGCCTCTTTCTATTTTTGGCAAATTAAAATCTATCTATTGAGTGCATTATTCATTCTTATCGGCATCAGCATTTTAGTAGCGGGAAGTTTTCTTGCCGCTTTTTTATGGAGTGTTTCCAATGGTCAATACGATGATGATTATACCCCATCTGTACGAATGCTTTTTGAGAATAATATTGACAAACCACCGATTCATAAAAAATCACCAAAACAAATAACAAAAAAATGCAGGTAGAAAAATTTGCTTACGATAACAGAATAGTTAAAAATTTTGCCTACGCTACCATGATCTGGGGTGCCATAGGTATGCTGGCAGGATTATGGATTGCACTGCAATTGGTATTCCCTGCCCTTAATATAACCCAGTATGGCTCCTTTGGAAGGTTGCGCCCCCTACACACCAATGCGGTAATATTCGCCTTTGTGGGCAATGGTATCTTCATGGGAGTATACTATTCATTACAGCGCCTTTGTAAAGCAAGAATGTTCAGTGATATTCTGAGTAATATTCATTTCTGGGGCTGGCAGCTTATCATTGTTGCTGCAGCAATCACGTTACCACTGGGACTTACGCAGGGTGCAGAATATGCGGAACTCATCTGGCCGATAGATCTCGCGATCACCATTATCTGGGTAATATTTGGCTGGAACATGTTCGGAACTATCATCAAAAGAAGGGAAAGACATTTGTATGTAGCCATTTGGTTTTACATTGCCACATTTGTTACTGTTGCCGTATTACACCTGGTTCGTTCCGGCGAATTGCCTTATAGCTGGCTAAAAAGCTATAGCTTTTATGCAGGTGTACAGGATGCATTGGTACAATGGTGGTACGGTCACAATGCCGTTGCTTTTTTCCTTACAACTCCTTACCTGGGATTGATGTATTACTTTCTACCAAAAGCTGCTAACCGTCCTGTTTATTCCTACCGGTTATCTGTCATACATTTTTGGTCGTTGATATTCCTTTATATATGGGCAGGGCCGCATCACCTTTTATATACAGCGCTTCCAAACTGGGCACAATCGCTTGGTGTTGTGTTTTCATTTATGCTCATCTTCCCAAGTTGGGGAGGAATGATCAATGGATTGCTTACTTTGCGAGGTGCGTGGGACAGGGTAAGAGATGATGTTATCCTGAAGTTTATGGTGGTTGCAGTAACCGCTTATGGTATGGCCACGTTTGAAGGGCCGATGCTTTCATTAAAAAGCGTAAGCGCTATCAGTCACTACACCGACTGGATCATTGCTCATGTGCACGTAGGTGCATTGGGATGGAACGGAATGCTAACCTTCGGCGTACTTTACTGGTTAATGCCAAGGATATTTGGCACACAACTTTACTCAAAAAAATTAGCGAACAATCACTTCTGGCTAGCAACACTCGGCATTTTATTTTATGCGATACCAATGTACTGGGCCGGTATTCAGCAAAGCCTGATGTGGAAACAATTCACAGAGAATGGCCTGTTGAAATATACATTCCTCGAAACAGTTACTTACATGAAACCATTCTACGCCATGCGTTCGTTGGGTGGTGGGCTTTATCTCACAGGTACATTGTTGATGCTTTATAATATTTACAAGACGGTTAAATCAGGAAAACTGATCGCTGATGAACCTGCTGAAGCGGCAGCGCTGCAGAAAGATGTTGCAAAACACCCTGGCGAACACTGGCACAGATGGATAGAACGCAAACCTGTTCAAATGTTGATATTGAGCCTGGTAGTAATATTGATCGGCGGAATCATAGAGCTTGTTCCAACATTCATGATCAAATCAAATGTACCTACCATCAGTAGTGTTAAACCATATACGCCACTGGAATTACAGGGCCGTGATATTTATGTTCGGGAAGGTTGTTATGTATGCCATTCACAAATGATACGGCCTTTCAGAAGTGAAACAGAGCGTTATGGTGAATACTCAAAAGCCGGCGAGTTTGTGTACGATCATCCATTTCAATGGGGCAGTAAACGCACAGGACCAGACCTTGCAAGAGAAGGCAGTGGTAACCTAAAGAAAACAAATGGATGGCATTTCAGGCATTTCAGGGAACCATCATCAATGAGCGAAGGATCTATTATGCCGGCCTATCCGTTCTTCCTTGAACAAGGAATCGATACAGCAGAAACCGGCGCAAAGATCAGGGCCATGCAAACACTTGGTGTTCCTTATGAAAAAGGGTATGATAAAACAGCCAATGCAGACCTGATGCAACAGGCAACCATGATCGCTGATAATTTAAAAACAGATAGTATCCGCATCGCTCCCAATAAAGAAGTAATTGCCATCATTGCATACCTGCAAAGAATGGGCACTGATATCAGTAAACCAAAAACAGATAATTAAGCCATGTTCAAATTCATAAAACAATATGCTGAAAAAATGGATCATGCACAGGTTTATCCAATGATCTCATTAATCATATTCTTCTTATTCTTTTTGGTATTGCTTGTGTACGTAAAAAAAATGGATAAAACAAGGGTGACTGAACTGTCGAACATACCGCTAGATGAAACAGACGAACCAACCATTACCAACTTATAAAAACCAAATTATGAGATTCATTAATAAGCTAAAAGAAATATTCTTACTCTGCATTTCAATTGTACTTACAGTGTCGGTATGTTTTGCACAGAATAATACCGTAGCCGCAAAAAATGTAACTTCTTCAAACAACCAGGTTGTGATACTGGTGGGCATTATTGCACTTGTGCTTGCATTTGTTATATGGGGTATGGGACAGGTATTGGTTACTATAGGCAAACAAGCGCTTGAAAAAAACAAAGAAAACAAAACAGTTTCTTTATTACTATTAGTTGGTCTATCACTCTTCAGCGTCACATCCAATGCACAGGCTCCGGCAGCTACTGAAGTTGTAAATGTGGTACCCAACTATGGAGGAATGGATAGTACCGCATTCTGGATGTTGGTTGCCGTAATATTTGTTGAAGTTTTAGTTATCGCCTTCATGATGTTTTCTATAAGGCGGATACAGGCTGAACTATTCCAGCAAAAAGAAAAACAGCAAACCGACGTTTTAAGGAAATGGTGGTCAGGACTTGATAAAAAATTCTTCACTAAAGCTGTAGCTGTAGAAAAAGAAGCTGATGTTTTACTTGACCATGATTATGATGGAATTAAAGAACTCGATAACGCCTTACCACCATGGTGGAAATATGGCTTTATCATCACCATTGTTGTAGCCTTTGTCTACTTATTAAATTTCCATGTACTTGGATATGGACAAAATCCTACACAGGAATACCAAACTGAAATAGCAAATGCCCAGGAAGCAAAAGAAATATATGAATCTCAAAATAAAGACAAAATAGACGAATCGAATCTCAAAATGCCTTTGGCGGAAGAATTGAATCCGGGTAAGGAAATATTCACTTCGGTATGCTGGACCTGCCACGGAAAATTGGGTGAAGGTGGCGCAGGGCCAAACCTGACAGATGATTACTGGATACATAAAGGATCACTTACAGATGTTTACATCTCGATCAAACATGGCTATCCTGACAAAGGCATGCAGTCATGGGAAAAAAATTATTCCCCTAAAGAAATACTAAGCCTTGCTGGTTTTATAAAAACATTGAAGGGAACAAATCCTGCAAATCCAAAAGCACCACAAGGCGATCTGTTTAGCGAAACAGCCACTGCGGATACTACTGCTGCAGCTATAGTGAATGAACAAACAACTGCAACAACAAAAATCATAAAAACCGACAGTACGAATACAAAAGCAAAATAAATATCATGCCCACAACATTGGATACAAAAGAAGTTTTCCGGGATTCAGTTGCTACCATATCCAAAGAGGGCAAGCGGAACTATATAAATCCTAAAAAGCCAAAAGGCAGGCTTTATAATCTACGCACATGGTTCAGTATTTTTTATCTCATCGTATTCTTCAGCCTTCCTTTCATTAAAGTGAATGAGGAACCATTGTTGATGTTCAATGTGATTGAACGTAAATTCATCATTTTCGGAATGATATTCTGGCCACAGGATTTTTTCATATTCGGAATAGGCATGCTTACCTTCGTCGTATTTGTTATACTGTTTACCGTGATCTTCGGAAGAATATTTTGTGGTTGGGCTTGTCCGCAAACTATTTTCATGGAAATGGTTTTCCGGAAAATTGAATACTGGATAGATGGTGATTCAACCCAGCAAAAACTGTTAAAAAAAATGCAGTGGAATGCAGAAAAGATAAGGAAACGTGTTACAAAATTCATCGCCTTCTTTTTTATCTCCTTTATCATTGCCAATTTTTTTCTTGCATATCTGATCGGAATGGATCAGTTGATACAGGACATTAGTCATCCTGCAGCACATATTGGTACACTTATTTCTTTACTGGGGTTCAGCTGTGTTTTCTTTTTTGTTTACTGGTGGTTCCGGGAACAGGTATGTATCGTTGTTTGCCCATATGGAAGATTGCAAGGCGTATTGCTGGATAAGAATTCAATTGTTGTTGGGTACGATTACAAGCGAGGTGAACCAAGAGGAAAACTTTCAAAAGAAAATAACTTTAAAGTAAAAGACGACCATGATTGTAAATGCACAGACTGCAAAGGGGATGGTGGATGCAAAGATGTAGTTCAAAAAATGGAAGCAATAGGACAGCCTGTTAAATTGCCGGCGCATGGTGATTGCATTGATTGCTTTGCCTGCGTAAGGGTTTGCCCGACAGGTATTGACATACGCAACGGTACACAACTGGAATGTGTGAACTGCACTGCCTGTATAGATGCCTGTGATGCGATCATGACAAGCATACACAAGCCCGAAGGACTTATTCGTTATGCTTCTGACAATAGCATTAAGAATGGCGTAAAATTAGTATTCAACCGGCGCATAAAAGCCTATACAATAGTATTATCATTACTGATCGTTTTGCTGGTTACATTATTGGTAACGAGAACAGACCTCGATGCAAGGTTGATGAGAACCGCCGGCATGACCTATACAGCAATGCCCGATGGCCGAGTAGCAAATCTCTACAATTTAAAGCTCGCCAATAAAACGCACAAAGACATTCCTATCCATCTTAAACTTGAAAATATAGCAGGCGAGATAACGCTCGTGAACAGTGTGAATCCTATAGTAAAAAAAGAAGATTATAAAGCGTTGCAATTCTTTGTAAAACTAAACAGGGCCGATCTAAAGAGTTGGAAAACACCACTGGTGATCGGCTTGTATGATTCAACAAAAAAAATAAAAACAATTACAGCAAAATTCATCGGACCAGAAATATATAATTAATAATTAAGTGCAAATAATTATTAGTTGAAAAAGAACAAATAAAAAAGTAAGCAGGTAAACAAATAAATCAACCACCATGAACTGGGGCTATAAAATACTAACCGTGTATATCATTTTCTTAGCAGGCATGATATTCATGGTATTTAAATCATCTGTACAAAACCAGGATCTTGTAACTAGTGATTATTATGAGCAGGAATTAAAGTACCAGCAACGGATCGATGAAGCAACACGTGCCAATTCGCTATCAGCAGACGTAAAATATGAATTGAATGAGAAAGGCATCACGCTCTTTTTTCCTGTAGAAATGAATAAAAAAAAACTTACAGCCCATGTATTGCTTTATTGTGCAGCAGATAAAAATAGAGATAAACAGCAAGACCTCAGCACAGAAAATGCACAAATGAATTTTACAATACCGGCAGGCAATAAAGGCGCACATAAATTAAAAATAAACTGGACGGCGAATGCAACAAATTATTACAACGAATTAAAAATAATGATACCATGATGAGTTTGCTCATAGCTGCTTTTGTAATGGGTGGAATCGGCACCCTGCACTGCGTTGGCATGTGTGGCCCACTGGCATTGTCATTACCTGTAATAAACAATAATAATAGTTCGAGGTTTTTTTCAACATTGCTTTATAATATTGGAAGGGTAATTACTTATTCAGCGCTGGGTGCGGTGATAGGTATTGCAGGAAGTACATTTGCCATTTTTGGATACCAGCAATGGCTTTCGATCGTACTTGGTATACTTATTATCGCATTTCTCATTTTTCCGAAAAAAAATATTGCTAAAAGAAATGTTATCAGCATAACATTTGAAAATATCAGGATGAAACTGGGCGCTCTTTTCCTAAGGAAAAATTACAAGTCTGTTTTTTTTATCGGATTGTTGAATGGCCTACTGCCCTGCGGACTGGTATATATGGCAATTGCCGGGGCGGTTTCTACAGCATCTGTGATTAAAAGCAGTTTATTCATGGCAGCTTTTGGACTCGGCACTTTGCCTATGATGTGGAGTGTGGCTTTTTTTGGCGGGTTTATCAATCTCAGTATGAGGAAGGGCATTAAGAAGCTATATCCCTACATAATGTTCTGTATGGCGTTGCTGTTGATAATACGCGGATTGGGATTGGGAATTCCTTATGTTAGTCCAGTAATGAATAACCATGGTCCTGTTATCCAACAAGCCATCGGCTGCCATGATTAAGTTCAGTTACTAACCTGATAATGGTTTTAAATTAGAGACAGGATGGTAGATACATTTGTTTATTAAGATAATAAAGATGATTATGAGTCGCATGAAAAATTCAGGAGTAGATCAATACCTGCACGAAAATATGACGTGGCAGCGTGCTCTTGATTTTTATTTGCAGGAAAATGCCTATTTAAAGACTAGGCTTTCGCAGGTGCTTGATAATATTACAGATAGTGATTTTATTAACAAAGCAGAACATTATCAAAACAGTTTCATTCACAACGATGAATGTATAAAAGATCTTCAGGCTGACGTTCTATTATCGCAGCGCATAATGAACGAATCGTTGGCTGGTAAAAACGTAGATGAAAATAAGATGATACAGAAACACAGGAAATTGCACAATGAAATAGGTTACTTCGAAAAGAACTTCACTATGTTAAAAAATGAATTTAATCAATACGTTGGGTCAATGGTCTGAGCTTAATTAAGCATGCCAGCCAGTTTTTTCTCATTCAACACGGATATCTTGCTACCCTGAATATCGATCAGTTTCTCATTTTTAAAATCGCTTAGTGTACGTATAAGTGATTCTGTTGCTGTTCCGGCAATATTGGCCAGGTCTTCTCTTGAAAAATTAATCGTAAAAATTTCCTGACCTTCTTTGTTGTATTTTTTCACTAGGGTTACCAATGCCGTAGCCACTCTTTTTCGAAGTGAATTATAGGCGATGTTTAACAACTGCTGTTCTTTCTCAGCAATATTCTTTGAAAGCAGCTGGATGATCTTTTTTGTTGCTGCTGCATCATGGTACAATAATTTATGAAACTCGTCAATAGGAATATCGGTGATCACACTTTCTTCAATGGCTTCTGCGGTTTCTTTGTAAACGGTTCCTTCCAGCAGTGCGGTGTACCCAAAAAAATCACCTCCGCCAAAAAGGCCGGTGGTAAGCACTTTACCGTCATCATTGCTGATAAAAGTTTTCACTTTTCCACTTCTTACAAAAAATAATTTATGGGGATGATTACCCTCCATATAGATCACCTGTTTCTTTTTATATTGATTCTCTTCCCTGTTCTCGGTGATATTATCCAATGTACTTTTTCCTCCAAATTCATTGATCATTTCCTGGATCCCCTCCGGATTTGAAGCATATTCCTTTTTTAAAATAGTTATCTTTTTCAGCCGGCTATCTATAGCGTTCAGCAATTCAATATCAGTAAATGGTTTCGTTATATAATCATCTGCACCCATTTCCATTCCTTTCCGAAAATCTCCTCTCTCCGATTTTGCAGTTAAGAAAATAAAAGGAATGCCGGAAAGTTCTTCATGCTTATTTAAAAGATGTAATACACCATAGCCGTCTAAAACCGGCATCATGATATCGCAAATGATCAGGTCGGGCTTTTGCTTCATCGCTTTTTCAATCCCGATCTTGCCGTTCCCGGCAGTATCTACTTCATAATTAGATAACTCCAGGATCTCCGCAGTATTTTCGCGTATTTCGTTGTTGTCTTCTATTAATAAAATACGTTGTTTCATTTTTTATGCTGTATTGTTAAAAGATAAGGTGAAACTGGTGCCCTGCTCCAGGCGGCTTACAAAGCTAATCGTTCCATTCATCAATTCGACATACTTTGCAACAATATGCAATCCTAACCCGGTACCCTGGATATTGGTGGCATTGGAAGCACGGAAAAAACGTTCAAACAAATGTTGCTGATCTTCCTCCGAAATGCCGATCCCGTTATCCCGGATCGTTATCGTGAAAGTGCCGTTTTTTACAGATGACAGCACTTCAATGACAGCATCATCACTTGTAAACTTGATGGCATTGGACAATAAGTTGAAAATAATATTCCGCAACAGGGAATCATCAAGATTGATCACATGCGGCCCATTATGCACACATATGAACCGTTGACCTTTCCTGGCGATGCCCCGGATCTCAGAGCAAATATTGTCAATAAATTCCATTACATTGAACTGGATAAATCTCGCAACGATCTTACCATCTTCAATTTTTCCGATCGACAAAAATTCATTTAAAATATCGGTAAGATTGTTTACAGAAGATTTAATTCGATCAATATGCTTGGTTCTTTTTTCCTGTTCAGTTGTTTCGGTATATTTTGCAAGCAATGAAGCTGAAGAAAGGATCGTACTCAATGGCGTACGGAATTCATGGGAAGCCATGGAAACAAAACGGCTTTTCAGATCGCCGAGCTCTTTTTCCTTGCTAAGGGCCTTTGTAAGTTCGTCACGTGAATACTCTAACTGATGCATTGCTTCCTGCAACTGGCTTGTTCTTAATTTAACCTTTTGTTCAAGATCATCGTTTAGTTCTTCGATCTTAAGATTGTTTTCTGCGAGCTGTTCTTTCTGAAGTATGATTGAATTTTCAATTTCTTTTCGTTTGGTGATATCAATTACAAAGGCAATAACATACATACCATCGCTGACGATATAATTGCTAAGGCTTACTTCTACCGGGAACTCTGTACCGTCTTTTCTAACTGCAAACAGATCCCTGCCAACACCCATGGGCCTTCGTTCAGGCTTTTTAGCATAATTATCCCTGTGCTTATGGTGAACAGTATCGTACCGTCGGGGTATCAGTTTCTCAACCGGTTGACCTACCAGTTCTTCACTGGTTTCATATCCAAACTGTGTTAATAAAAAATGATTGGCCATTTCTATAATTCCTTGTTCATTAGCCACCAGGATACCCATTGAAGCATATTCAAACAATGCCTCAAATTTTTCTTTTTCTTTTATCAATGCTGTTGATGCAATTCCGTCCATGCAAGTAAATTATGACTTATATCTAAACTTTTAAAATAAAAGAAAAAGAAACTATTTCGTCGGCCGGGGAACCTGAACATACACATCTTCATAAAACTTCATACCTGAACCGGGATCAGGCCAGGCTGTATGGTATATCACAAAGACCGGGATCTTTTCAGTTGCGGGAACTATAACGGGCGATTGGCTTTTTAGGCAACCCTTCACTGTGAGCGTATCAATTGCGATCGCATTGTCTTTTAGGATATAATGGCCAAGTTCCATTGCTTCTTCTACCCTCATACAGCCATGGCTGAAATATCTTTTGTTCAACGCAAACAAAGATTTTCCCGGCGTATCGTGCAGGTAAACACTAAAAGGGTTATAAAAATTAAGTTTAATTAATCCCAACGCATTATCACAACCGGTTGATTGACGAATTGCATAAGGAAAATTGCGTGCACTTAGTAAATGCCAGTTAATACTTGTTGGATCCATCAACTTGCCATTCCTGTTTAAAACCTGGTAAGCATTTGTTTCCAGGTAAGCAGGGTTTCGCCTGATCCTCGGCAGAATTTCCTGTGTAGCGATCTTATATGGAACATTCCAATATGGATATAAGATCACTTCGGTAACGATAGCAGACAAAGTTGGCGTAGCTGTTGATTTTTTTCCAACGATCACCCTCGAATTCAGTACAGCGTTTCCATGTTCATATAACGTTAATGTAGCCGACGGAATATTCACAATGATCACATGGCCCGTAGCTTTAAGGCAGCTTAACCAACGTAGGCTGTTGAGTGTATTTTTCAATTCTACAATTCGGATTGCCAGTGGAACATTTAATGCCTTCAGATTTGTGCTGCGTAATTTACCATCGTTTAAGAGGTCAAATAATTTTTGTGCTTCTTTCACTGCAGCTACAACTACTGCGTCGCCTATATACCCTGTATCTGAAGCAAGCAGTCCTAATTGAAAAAGTCTTTTCAGCAATGGCTTGTTCTTGTTATACGCTATCAATGAAGTAACCGTTGCATCCTGAAAATGCAGGGCTGCACTTTTTTGCTGGAACAGGTTCAGCATCTTTTTTATCGCCAGATAACCGGGTTCAGAAACTCCTGTTTCGCCCAGCAAACCTGTAAATCTCCCTTTATCCAAATGATCATTCAGCAGCGCAGGAAGATCGTAGCATTCGGGAATATAATTTACACCGTTGTAAGAAAGCTGATCTGCCCGGTTGCCCATCAATACGTCATGGAAAAAGTGAATAGCAGCATCGGTATATTTTATTTCTGCGAGCAGGGAATCTTTTTCATTGCCGGGAATATAATTTTCGTTATCGCGTGACCAGAATAAAGAAGGCTGGTAATCTTCCTTATTCAATCCTTGTTCAGTTGCCTGCAAGATATACCCGGTTAATGTGGCAAGGTCATTTCGTTGATTGATGAGCCACGAGAAACGATAACTGTTTGCCGTATAAAAAGCCTTTACTTCTTTAAAATATTGAAGGCCAAAATTATCGGGTTGTTGCATTTGCAGCAATTGCCTTAACTTATCTGCGTATCCCTGTGCCTTCGATTGAAAAGTGGATAATATTATCAAACATAAAAAAAATGATCTTTTGTAACGGATCATGCAGCTGATTTTTCCCATCGCTTTAAATGTGGAAGGCTTTTTAATGATTGTTGTATGACATGGTCGGGCAGGCACATCTTTTGCATCTGTTTACTTATCGATGATTTCATTTCTTCATATGTAATATCCGGCTGGGTAAATGCAGCGTTCTGGTAACAATATTTACAATATTCTGTGCTTTTTGAACCATCCTTTTCTGTTCCGCTATCGGCAGGGTTATCAATCGGCATCGTGCAACTTTGACAAAACAAACTTGGATTTTCCATGAAAAAATATTTAAATCGTGAAGAATAATTTAATTTACAGATCTTCTCTTTTATTTTTTCTCCCCGTGAACAATGCAACAATTTTTGAGAAAACCCCTGGTTTAGATACACTCTTTTCTTTTAAGGTAAAAACATTTCTGAACACCTGCTTAGCCATATTAACAGGCTGCAGGCTTTCCTTCACATCACGCCAATCGTACTGAATGGATTTTTCAAGTTCATGCTTTCGTTGCTCCAGTTGTTTCTTAAGGGTTTTTAATTCCTGTATGCTTCTAATCTTTTTCATCTGCTTCATTGAATAATTGATGAAGGATTGCGTTCATAATCGGTATCCTTAAGATACTTTCTTTTGTTTTCCATATTAATACCGACAATAAAAAATAGAAAGCGGCTACTATAAGAAAACCCCAGTACATTTCGCCGGTCAATTTACCAAGTGCATATGCCAGTGCAGTGCTGGCAAAGAATATGAAGAGGAAAAAGATCAATGCAACAACTACGACTGCAATCATCCTGGCAACCATCAAAGAAGTTTTTTCTGCCACGCTAAGCTTTGCATCGGTGATGCGGTTGTTCACATAATCTTTCACATTCGATGCCAGTTCCTCTGCTTTTACAAATGTTGTTTTCATGAACGATAGCTTTTTACAATCACAAGATAGAAACCCGATAAAACCGGCTTAATGATGATTCTCATTAAAGCGCGTGATTGTGATCAGAAAAGAAGGGCAATCCGGATGATGCAATTGACATTATAATTCACCTTCTATCAATTGCTGTTTAACAAATGGATAAAGCATATCAGCATCTGACTTCCTGCACAATTCTGTACCCGGATTCATTGTAGCAGAACTGCCGCAAGCAACCCCATACCGGGCAGCTTCATCTATGGGCATGCCATTCATCAGAGCAAACACAATTCCAGCCACCATACTATCGCCGGCACCAACTGTACTTTTTCTTTTAACCGCGGGTGCCGATAGTTGCACCGACCTTTCTTTTGTAACCAGCATTGCGCCTGCAGCACCCATAGAAACCAGCACAACCTCACAATCGCCTTTCGAGATGAGTTGCCTGGCCACTTTTGTGATCATTTCGGGTTCCAGTGCTTCCTTCCCAACCAAAGAACTCAATTCCCCCAGGTTTGGCTTGAGTAAATAAACCCCTTCATCTGCTGCCAGTTGAAGTGCTTCACCTGATGTGTCTACAATACATTTTACTCCTTTCTTTTTTGCTATCGCCGCGATCTGTGCAAATATATTTGCTGGTACGCCTGCAGGTACACTACCACTGGCAATAAAAAAATCAGCATCATCAATCGCATCTACGGAAACTAATAATTGTTCCCATTCGTTCACTTCTATAATTGGACCAGGCATACCAAAACGGTATTGAAGATCTGTTGCATTGTCAAATACGATCAGATTTTCACGGGTATGATGTGATATCTCAATTACTTTTGAGTGTACATTTTCGCGGTCAAGCAACTGCGTAAAAAATCTACCACTGTAGCCGCCGGCAAAATAAATAGCTGTTGAGTCCGCCCCTAATTTCCTGATAGCCCTTGCCACATTGATTCCGCCACCGCCTGGTTCAAATAAAGGTGGCGTACATTTCATTTTCTTTTCCGGAACCAATGCTTTAACAGAAGTACTTTTATCGATTGCCGGATTAAGCGTAATTGTATAGACAGACGACATCTTTATTATTATTTCAGTATTTTTATAGAACCTGCATACACGCAAATATTATTTTTTTTAAATCTTTCTTTTATGACCGGTATCATTACTCTTTTTGACAAAGATCATTCAAACATGTTACTGCCGAAAATAAGTTTTTAACCAAATGGATTCAATTACACATATAGCACTCGGAGCCTGCATCGGTGAAGCTTTTTTTGAAAACCGTTTAGGCAAAAAAGCCATGGCCTGGGGAGCTTTGGCACAAAGTATCCCGGATATAGATTTCATTACTTCATTATGGATGACCACACCCGGAACCTTGCTTGCACACCGGGGTTTTACACATTCCATTTTATTTGCCCTGCTGATCATCCCATTATTTGCATTTAGTGCCGACCGTATCCACCGCCCGCATAATATTGCATTCCGAACCTGGATATTATTTTTTGCATCAGAGGTATTCCTACATTTATTTATAGATGGATTTAATAATTATGGAGTAGGTTGGTTTGAGCCGTTCAGCCATCTTCGTTTTTCATTTAATGCCATTTATGTTGCTGATCCATTTTTTTCGATCTGGCCAGCCATAGCCATCGTAGCACTTATCATTTTACGTAAAGAGAACCGTTACCGAAAATACTGGTGGAAGTTTGGCGTGATCATTCCATTTATATATCTCGGCTATTGCAGCATCAATAAAATAAAGATCGATCATGATGTAAAAGAAATTTTTGAAGCGCAGCATATACCTCACGAGAAATATTTCACAACACCTGCTCCTTTGCAAAACTGGTTATGGTTTGTTGTAGCAGGAAACGACAGCGGCTATTATACCGGATACCGTTCTATATTCGATAGCAAAACAGCGATGGATCTACAATATTTTCCCCGTAACAAGTCACTATTGGAACCGGTGGTTATGGAAGACGCATCGCAACAGTTAATCCGTTTCTCGCAAGGATTTTATACCATTGAAAAATGGCATGACACATTAGTATTCAATGACCTTCGTTTTGGACAGGTAATCGGATGGCAAAACCCAAAGGAAAAATTTGCTTTTCATTATTATGTGCAATATCCAACTGACAATAAATTAGTGGTGCAACGTGGCAGGTTTGCCAAATGGGATGACCAGGTATTTAAAAATCTTTGGAAAAGAATAAAGGGCAATTAGGCCTTTAACAGATTTTATTTTTGTTTACGCAGTTTAACGGTTCTTCCCTTTTCAAATACATTTTCTGCTCCTCCGCTAAAATATTCAACCTCTATATTTTCATTGTCAATGAATTTTAGGCTGCCTTTATAAATGAGTTTCTGACCTTTGTCCGTAAGAGTAATGGTAATGGCAACAGGATTGCGCATATAATCTGCATTGAAATTTGCTGCAGGTAATTTGCCTCCGGGCAATGTCATTACAACCCGCTGATTATTAAAAAATTCCAGTTTCATATCAGTTCCCTGCCATTTGCCAACGAGGTCCCGGTCTGACCTTATTTGTGCCGAAGCCGGCATAAACAATAAAGAAAAAACAAGGAATTTGAAGAACTTCTGCATAACCAAATATACTTTAAAAGAAAAATAAATTAGCATAAAGTGCTGGTAGAGATTTTTAAAAATAAAAATCCTGGTTAAAACAAGGGTTTTACAGACCGGACGACATGAAAACCACCCGACTAATTATTTGAAATTTATTATTGAAGAACTATTTTTCCAGAGTCACTAAAACACGACTCTGAACGCGAAACAGCATAATTAGATTCCAATATCAAGATAGAAATAATTCGACATATTAAATATAAATTTTTCGTTGACCCAAAAATTTAAAATCAATAGAATTCTCAAAATATTTCACCCAATTAATAAAAAACTGCATTGAAGAAAAAGTTAGTAAATGATAATTCGCTTTTTTAAAAAAAATTGAATCTTACATAAAAAACCCGTTGTTAGAATTAAAGGAACTTCGAATCTTAAAATGTTTAAATTACTATAATTGAAGTTTACTTTTTAACAGCAATACATTATAGTAACTATTTTAATGAACTATTCCAAATTGATATCAAGTTAAATAATCCTAAGTTATTTAGAAACTGAGCGCAATAAAGGCATCCTCTAAGACTCAACCTTAGATGTGCAAAACATCGTTCGATAATTTATACTTCCTCTCAAAGGAATTTTTTTGGAAAGTTCCTGGCCTCTGGATCTAGTCGTTTTACCTTAAGAGAAACCACTCATCACAAAGTCCTCGGAAATAAAATATAAAATAATTGCCTTCAGTATCTTTAGTAAAACACATGCAATGCTTAAAAAAATACTCCCTTGCGTAATTTTGATTGGATTTAGCATTCTTTCCTATGCGCAAAAATCTCCTTGTAGTGATCCAACATTTAGAGAATTTGATTTTTGGATCGGTAACTGGAATGTATATGGTAAAAATGAAAAACTTGCAGGTACAAGTAAAATTTCGTTGATCCTTGATAGTTGTGTAATCTTAGAAGAATGGACGAGTGCAAGCAATCCAAATTCATTAATATATACAGGAAAAAGTTTTAACACCTATAACACTGCGACAAAACAATGGCAACAAACATGGGTAGATAATACGGGTAACACGACTGAATTTTTACGCGGTGAAGGAAGTATAGGAAAAATAGTATTTCATGCTGACAAGGTGATATCTTCCAACGGTAAAAATTTCCTTCGTAGATTAACTTTTACTAAACTCAGTGAAAATAAAGTACGGCAATTTGGGGAACGTAGTGATGACGAAGGTAAAACATGGACTACCGAATACGATCTTGAATATAGAAAGTTATAATGGTGCAACAACGAAAGTTTGTGCGGGCAGGAAGGAAGGTTAATAGTAAGTTCAATGCCGCAATGCATCAGGTCTTGACGGGATTCTGTTGAACGGCCGCTTGTTAAGCGGCACTTTCCTTTTCTTTATTGGGCTGAAGTTCCGGGCTTGACTACCAATGAATCCAAAGCCTTCACAACTACCCGAACGTTTGGTGTACCTCTCCAGCACTTCCCTATTTTTCGTGCTTTAGATTGCGCAATATTTTAAGTTTTTAGCACAACCGCTTCCCGAACGACCTTCATAACAAACCAAACCGGGGTGGAGGATTGTCTATCCTTCATTTTAAAAATCTAACTATTAACTTAGCTATGATCGAATTTGTTACCAGGAACCGCTATAATGAATCTATTTGCGAATACCGATTAAGCGTATTATCTTTAAATCATCCCCAGTTAATCAATAACTGCAAACGAACTGAAACTGTTCGATGAAGTACTCTTTGTAAATTTCATTATTTTAAGCAATTCTTCGTTTCAATGGAAAAAACGCACTACAAGATTTCAAAGCAATTGTATGCCGATTCCCGGTTTGTAACCTATCGGGCCGAAGAAGATAATGGACTGGAAATATTATTAAAGCTTCCCAAAAGTTCCTATCCTTCTGTGCAGGTCATCAAGAAACTGGAGCGGGAATACGCGATACTCATCAAAGCACAGCACCCTAATATCACCCGGGTTCAGGGTATGGAACCGTATGAGAATAGCCTGGCACTTATATTAGAAGATACTAAAGGTCCAAGTCTCAATGAACTTATAAAAAACAATCCACTTAATCTTGGTTCTTTTTTTACACTAGCTATATCACTGTCCGATGCCGTGAATTTATTACACAGTCAACGAATCATTCACAAAAATATCAATCCTTCCAATATAATTATTGATTCATTGACCGGGCAGCTTAAACTAATCGGGTTCGGATTGGCTACTGAAATTTCCAGGGAGCCACAGGACGCAAACGCAAGGGAAGTGCAGGATGCAGAACTGTCATATATATCCCCGGAACAGACAGGGCGTATGAATAGAAGGATCGATCTTCGTACCGATCTGTATTCACTGGGCATTGTTTTTTTTGAAATGCTCTGCGGCCAGCCTCCGTTTATCTGCGGTGACCCAATGGAAATGATCCACAGTCACATTGCCCGTCAGCCCAGACTAATTCATGAGCTAAAACACGACGTACCGGAAGTAATCTCAATGATCATCAATAAGCTTCTTTCAAAAAGTGCTGATGACCGTTACCAGAGTATTTCTGGGTTACTATATGATTTAAAGCGCTGCTATGATCAATTTATAAACAAGGGATCCGTTGACTTTTTTGAACTCGGAGAAAGAGATATCCACGACCAGTTCCGCATACCCGATAAATTATACGGACGAACCGCAGAACTGGAACAACTTATCGATTCATTTAAAACTGCTGCTGAAGGGCAGACGAAACTGGTACTTATCTCTGGTTATTCAGGAGTAGGTAAATCGCAACTCGTTAGTGAAGTAAAAAAAATGATTGGCCAGGGCAAAGGTTATTTTATTAGTGGAAAATTTGATCAGTTCAAACGTGATATACCATTAAGTTCTTTGTTCACTGCATTCAAAGAATTGATCCTGCAGCTCCTTACTGAGAATGATGAACAAATAGCGGCCTGGAAAAATAAATTACTTAACGCACTTGGTTACAATGGCAAGATCATTACAGACATATTACCCGAAATAGAAATGCTCATTGGTGTCCAAAACGCTGTGCCACAACTTCCCCCTGCAGAATCAAATAACAGGTTTAATGAAGTGATCAATCGTTTTGTAAACTGTTTTGCAAGGGCGGAACACCCACTATGTATCTTTCTGGATGATCTTCAATGGATAGATTCAGCCACCAGGCAATGGATAGAAACACAGATCAGCCAGGAAGGGAATGGCTATTTTATGTTAATAGGTGCTTACCGGGATAATGAAATAACTGTTTCGCACCCACTGATGTTAATGCTTGAAAGGCTTAGGGAAACAAATGTTTCATTGAGTGAGATTCACTTGAAACCACTCGATCGAAATACACTCAACCAAATGATTGCCGATGTATTAGTTACCCCGAAAGAAAAATGCTGTGACCTTTCTGACCTTATTTATCAGAAGACAAATGGCAACCCCTTCTTCTCAAGGCAATGTCTGCTTACATTATCAGAAACAAATGCTATTTATTTTGACAATGAAATTCACGAATGGAAGTATAAGCTGGATCTAGCACGTAATGCAGAGATCTGTGATAATGTGCTGGACTTAATGTCCGGCCAGATACGACGTCTTCCTGCTTCTACACAAAAAATCTTAAAGATTGCCTCCTGTATCGGCAATCACTTTAGTATTCAGCTATTAGCTGACGTTAGTGAAAATGATCTCGAAAATACCAATACAACGATTGCTGCCACCGCAGAAAAAGGATTAGTACTTCCTGTTTATTCCTGGGACAAAGATGATATTGATGAATATAAATTTCTGCACGACAGGGTTCAACAGGCTGCATATAGTTTATTGAATGATTCCGAAAAACAATCTATAAGGTTAAAGGCAGGAAGGATATTATTACAACAAGCAACTGTTTATGAAAAGGAAGAAAAAGTTTATGAGATCGCCGATCACTTAAATTATGCCAAGAACCTGTTGGTTGATGAAGAAGAGATAAAGCAATTCATTGCAATAAATTTAGCTGCAAGTGTGCGTGCTAAAAATGCAACTGCTTATGAACCTGCCCTTCGTTATATCACGCACGCTATGGACCGGGTACCAACATGGAAACAACATTCAACACTCACAAGCAGCCTTTTACTGCAAAGGGCCGAATGTGAGCATCTATCCGGCAATAATACTGCAGCGGAAGATTATTATAATAAAGCCATTGATCATGCAGATGGCATACTGGAAAAAGCAAAGGTTTACGAACAAAAAATTCATTACTATACCAATCTCAGGAAATTCAAAGACGCTTACCAGGCAGGTCGCGATGCGGTAAAGCCATTGGGTGTTTATTTGCCACCAACCTTCATCCCTCCATTGTTGATAAAAGACCTCATCGCATATCGGTTCCGGTTAGGCAATAAGCATATCAAAGAGCTTATTGATATTAAAGAAATGACGGATGAGAATTTAAAGATGGCGATACAACTCATGGCAACTTTTGGGCGGGCTGCTTATCAGATAAAACCTGAATTATGTGTGGCAGTTTGCACCAAGATGGTGAATATTTGCCTGAAGCATGGAAATACAGATGGAGGTTTCATCGGATACCTTGCATTGGGCCCGATATTTATCGGCGCTATTATGAACCGCAAGCAATCTGGTTATGAATATGGGCAGCTTATACTTGCACTGGTAGAAAAATATAAGAGCAGGTATTATCGTGCCGAAACACATTTTGTAGTTGGATATTTTGCTGTTCCCTGGCGGCGGCCAGCTATTGAAATGGAACGTTATTGGCAGATTGCTTATGAAGCTGGCCTGGAAGTAGGTGATCTCTTTCACGCAAGTTGTGCATGTTCGGGGACAGTTCAAAGCCTGTACATGCGTGGAATAAATTTCGATGAGATCATATCGACCTCTGATCGCTACCTTGAATTTTTAAATCATATTAATAACAATGAAGGTATACTTACCATTCAATCTGTAAGGCAGGCCATTAAAAATCTTCGTGCTGAAACCGAATCAGCACCATCGTGGAATAGTGAAGACTTCGATGAAGCCGAATATATTTCTGCATTGTCAGGTTTTCAATCAAGGCACTTTGCGCATTATTATTTCATCAACAAAATGCAGACCCTGTATCTCCATGGGGAGTACGAAAAAGCATATGATGTATCACTGATATCAGACAGCTACCTTAAAGATTCACCGGGCATGTTACACACAGCCGAACACTATTTTTACAAAGCATTAATCATTTGTGCAGTTTATCCGACAGGAACAACATTTCAAAAAACAAAATGGAAAAAGGCGCTCTATAAAATAAGAGGTTTATTCAGGAGTTATGGCAAAGGTTGCGAAAAGAACTTCATTCATAAACAACAATTAATTGAGGCAGAGATATCAAGAATCAATGGCGACCAGTCGGCAACACAAAATTATTATTATGCAGCCATCGACTCAGCTGCACGTTGCGGTTATACTAATATACATGCATTGGGAAATGCAATGGCTGCAAAATTCCACTTTGATGCGGGCAGAAGGCGAATGGCGGGCTTTCACCTCCAGGATGCGGTATATAGTTTTACTACGATCGGCGCAGCTGCATATGCTGAAAAATTACAAGCACGCTATCCCGGTATATCAATACAGGACGAACATGCACTTGCCGGTAAAAGCAGCGACTCTAATGGGTTGATCGCAGCAGCGAAACATAGTAACATTGACCTGGCAACTATTTTGAAATCATCCGAAGCCATCTCACGTGAGATCCGGTTGCATGACCTGCTCTCCTCACTGTTAAAGATCATTATAGAAAATGCAGGCGCCGAAAGAATGTTACTGTTATTACAACAAAATAACCAATTAGTCGTACAGGCGGAGTGCATAACAGGTAGTGAAGAAGTTGCCATTCTTCCTGAGATACCATTAGATCAATACCAGGATATATCAAAATCCATTGTCAATTATGTTGCCCATGCACAGCAACCGGTGATACTGGATGATGCAACGATGCAGGGGAATTTTACCAATGATATTTATTTCATAGAAAATAGAACACGTTCTGTACTATGTGCTCCACTGGTACAACAGGGCAAACTCACGGGTGTGATTTATCTTGAAAACAATTTAACCAATGCTGCATTTACCCAGGAACGGATAGACCTGTTGATTTTATTGAGTGGTCAGATGGCGATCTCCATAGAAAATTCTTTGTTGTACGAAAACCTTGAAATGAAAGTGAAAGAAAGGACACGTGAACTCAACGAAGAAAAAAATAAATCGGAATTGCTTCTATTGAATATCCTTCCTGCTGAAACGGCCGATGAACTAAAGCGAACAGGTGCTGCGAAGGCAAAAGAATTTGAACAAGTAACTGTTTTGTTCACCGACTTTAAAAATTTTACAGCTGTAAGCGAGCAGATGAATGCACAGGAATTGGTAAGTGAGATCAATTTCTGCTATAGTACATTTGACAATATCATCAGTAAATATGGAATTGAAAAGATCAAAACGATCGGAGACAGCTATATGTGCGCTGGCGGGTTACCGGTAGAGAGCACCACCAATCCTTTTGATACGCTCAGAGCAGCCCTTGAAATAAGGGATTTTATGATAGAAGAAAGGCAAAAACGTGCATTAACCGGTAAGTCATTTTTTGAAATAAGGATCGGTTTGCATACAGGCCCCGTGGTTGCCGGTATTGTGGGTATAAAAAAATTCGCTTACGATATCTGGGGAGACACCGTTAACATCGCCTCGAGGATGGAAAGCAGTGGCGCCCCGGGCATGGTCAATATCAGTGGCAATACTTATGAACTGGTGAAAGATCAATTCAATTGTTCTTTCCGTGGAAAACTGGAAGCAAAGAATAAAGGAATGGTCGACATGTATTTTGTTGAAACTTTAAAATAAAATAACATTAATAAAATATTTGTTGTAACGTTATACTATAATATTTTAGATACCTCCCCTCTGAACTTTTTGAAAACCAGCTTCCACCTACACGATCAGCATTTTAGGAGAACACCTACTCACCTAAAAAAGTAAAATAAATTTATGAGTTACCTGGACATTCCCCGAATCCATTTCGGCGGTCGTTTCTTTACAGATCCATCAACCGTTAATAACGATCCTGCACATTACGACCCTTCAGTTACAAACCCTTCGCCCTGGCAAACCCCATTAGGACAGCATCGCTTCGAATTTGTTAATTGCCGGATTATGTCGGTGATGGGCCCAAATGGTTTTGCACCCGACGATCCATTGGTAGGCACACCCATAACAACCGTAGTTACAACTGTAACACAACCACCGGGTGCAGGGACTGCAGCTCCTGCTGCACCAAATCCTGCGACTATCAGCCCGGCTAAAATCGTTGACCTGGATGTATATCAGCAAGGCATACCAGCCATTTACGGATTGAATATCACGCTTAATGCCGGATCAACTGCTGTTACGGGTTTGGCTGATCCTCCGACCCTCAATCAGTTTTGGACCAACTCAGTAATTCCAACGCGAAGCTGGGACCCAGGTGATTATGACCAGGATAGTTTTGGCGGCGATATGAATGCATGTGGCTGGTTTCAAACAGTCATTCGAATTCCTGTTGCCAATTGGCCGCAGACGTCTTCACCCATATTAGAGACATTAAAAGCAAACACGCAAACAGTAAGCGGGCAGTATCTTGTCTCATTAAAATTTGTGCTGGATGGCTTTCAAAATACAGCTGAAGATGCCCAGCCCCTCACCGGAAGGATTGTTGGCACATTGGGTCCTGTACTTGCAAATGAACCACTTTATAATCCCGGTCAGCGTACTTTATTGCCACGTACTTTCAGTAGTAAAGATCCGTGGAACTTTCCATCTTTTAATAATTGTATTTTTAAAATTGATACAAAAAGAAACAAACTGGTATTTGACCTTGCAAACAGTATTTGCAGACAAACCGCCGGCGGAGATCCTGTAGATCTTGGAATCTTAAACGTTTTCGTTACTACGCCTGAACCTGTGGTAACTCAATTGGGAAGTATAGATTATTCCGCATTCGCTTATGCAAATAATGCTCATATTGCGGAACTCAGCATCACGCCAGCTCAAATTGCGCTATTACAACAAGGCAAAGTAAACCTGGCAATGTCTTATACAAATATCGGTATGCAAGCAGTTCTTTCCGAACCGGCACCTAACATTCAATTTGCAGTTGAAATAAGACGAATGCAGCTAGAAGGCAATGTCGGTACAACAGGCACCACTACGGTATATATTTCTCAAAACGGTGTCCCCCTTGCCGGCAAGCAACTGAATATCCTGGTGGAAAGTACACATGGTGGAATGCCGGGAGTAACAGCGGGACCAAACGACCCCGGCAATACGCCTCAGGCCGACGGAGCCATTTCGGCTACCATTACCCCAAGTAATGCGAAGGGTATTGCTACAGTTTCAGTTAATGTTTTAAAAGATCCCGGCTCCCGAACGCCAGAGTTAGATGGCCAGTTATATTTTATCATTATTTCTGACCCGGATCAACCTGTACAGAATTGGAATCAGGTAGCGCCACCGCAGGACCAGATGATCAGTTGTAAAGTATTTTCGCAATACCCGCTTAACCAAAATCCTCAATGGGAAGAGATAGAAACGATGATGGCACCATACATGAAGCTTTATCCATTCATGAAAACCAGGATAAACCTTACAGACCCGGATTCCTTTAAACTTTTTGCCATTAACCCTATATGGTTTGCATATAATGAACCTCCAACTAACAAAGGTCCGTTAGGAATATTTTCGGGTGCTATCCCATATTATATGTCGCGTGATATGAATGACCCTAGGCTCATGCCCATAACAAGAGACCTGTCTTATAATAAGATGATGACCCTAATGTACTATTGTAAAAATCTTCAGGCAACACCTGGTGTAACAACAAACCCAACAACATAAACATGAAATCAATTATCACTCTCTTATTATTTCTATCTGCGTCCGGTACCATCTTCAACAGTTGTAACGGAGGTACGGATCAAACAGTTGCTGGTCCAAAAGATTCAACCAACATTAAGAGTTTAACCATTGCTGATACCAATGCTGTTAACGGTGTAATGCCATATACGATACTGTTCTTTGAACAGACATACAGCAAGAGTATTCCTCCGTTACCAGCTTTGCAGGCGTATGTAGCTGCCACTTCAAAACAGGGACAAATACTTATTATTGGTGGAAGAAGCCAGGGATTACACACATTTAACGCTGCCCCGGACACAAATTTTCTCCCAAAAAAAGCGAATAATTTTTTGGTGCTCATCGACCCGGTATCTGGTAAGCACTTGTTATTTGATGTGAACAAACTCTCTCCTGCTTTATCCGCTCCATTGCAGGCAACTAACCAGCAATTATACCACGACCTGGAAACTGATCTTGTATACATCGTGGGCGGCTATGGCTGGAAATCTGATGGATCAAATATGGTTACATTCAATACCATTATTACTTTTAAAATGGAAGCAATGGTGGCAGCTATACAAGGTAATGCATCACCACAAACCATTGAAGCCCTTTGCCAGGTTGCACACGATGATCGTTTTGCCGTTACCGGTGGTGAATTCTTTAAGCTCAACGGGCAATTCTACTTGGTGTTCGGGCAAACATTCATGGGGCAATACCGTGCTTTTGGTGGAACAGATTTTTCGCAAACTTACACGGAACAGGTAAGGATATTTACATTTGTACCCGGCACGTTAAAAATCCTAAGCTATGGTGCTACCAACAATTCCAATCCAGATCATCCTTTCCATCGCCGCGATGGTAATATTATCCCCGATATTGATCCTGCGACGGGAAACCAGCGTATTACATCCTTTGGAGGGGTATTCAGGCCTGGAATTATTGGGGCTTATACTTACCCGGTATTTATAAACGGCCCTTCCACTCCGATTGTTGACAATACCGGCAACCAAAAATTCAGCCAATATGAATGCCCCGTTATTACCATTTATGATTCCAGTGCCAGTAACCCGACAGTTTATCACACATTCTTTGGTGGAATTGGCCATTATTATTACTGGCAAACCGAAAGACAGCATGCGGCATTTGATACAGTAACAGCACAGCATCGCAATGACGGCTTCCCGTTTGTAGCAGATATATCTCATTTCCAGCAATCAGCCGACGGAACTTATAAGGAGTTCATTTATCCTTCGCCGATACCTGGAAATCGTCTGTTAGGAACCAGTGTGAAATTTCTCGAATCAAGAAACCTGGTCTCTGGTGGAATGGCTTACCCGAATGGCGTAATTAAACTCCCGAAAATATCTTCTACATCCAAACAACTCATCGGATATATTTATGGGGGTATAGAAGCAGTGAATCCATTGCCATTAAAACCAAACACCGGAACCTTTGTTTCAAATTCAGTGTTTGCAGTATTCCTGATCCGTACGCCGGCTGCAGCCATACCTGCAAGCTTTGCGCATGAAAGCACAAAAGACACCGCTAATATTAACAGGAGATAGAACATGAAAAAAACTGTTCTTCGTAATTCGATATTGCTAACGTTAATGTTGCTGGTTGTTATATTGATACCGTTCTTTTTATTTCATGAGTACATGGATAACTGGACCGCACAAATTTTAAAAACTTCAGGAGAACACCCGTTTTATACGGCTGTTCTCCTTGCATTTTTATTACTTTCTGATATCCTGTTACCGGTTCCCTCCAGTATTGTGAGTATTGGTGCTGGTTTTTTGTTGGGATTTGTATATGGAACCATTGTTTCTTTTATTGGAATGACAGCAGGATGCTTATTAGGCTATGCGTTGGGAAAAGGTTCATCCAAAACAATGAAATGGCTGGATACTGAAACAAGGCATCGGATGGAGCGCTTTTTTCAACGCCATGGGAACTGGTCGGTCATCCTGGCCCGGCCTGTGCCGGTACTTGCAGAAGCAAGTGCATTTTTTGCCGGTATCAGTAAAATGAATTTCAGGGCTTTTGTATTGATAAGCTCTTTATCTAATCTTGGAATTTCACTAATGTATTCAGTTGTCGGTTCATATTCTGTTTCGGTGAATTCTATACTACTGGCATTTACCGGTGCTATTATACTTCCGGCTGTTGCTTTGTTTATAGAAAAAGTGTACAGGAAGCCTGAACTTAGGGCAGAAGCAGATTAAACAATACTGTTACAGATTGTAATTCGAGTAGTAACGACAAGGTAAAATAAAATACCTGCAATGGTTTAGCAACGGAATTGTACGAGGCATATGAGTGGTGAGGATTACTTAAGCTGAATATAAAATAATGATGGTTAGGTGCGTGAGCCATAATCCTTGGCAGTAGCGTTTATGCTGCGCAGTGATTACTAAAAGGTAAGTGTTAAAAACGAACTGTGCCTGTGCTAATTTGCAGGAGATTTTATTTTTTGGAATGTAAGGCTGGATCAGGATTTACAGGAATTGCATGATAGATAATTATTTACTAACGCAGGTGAAGATTTTTTTTGCATTCGGGTGACAGCAACGGAGACGAAGGATGCATCAGGAGTTGCGGGATGGATAGGAATTACTAACTCAGGTGGAGATCCTTTGCTTTCGCAGATATTATTACCCCTTTACGGTATTGCAGTTTGTAATACTCAGTTGCAAAGGCAAGGGCTTTAAGAACGATTCTCATAGTAGATCCATTTGTGTACTTCTAAGTTGCATTCGTCTGGCACAAAAGCAAGAGGAGTTCTTTATTACTTAATAAAAATGGTTTTCATGCCTTTGCCGTTAACTGTGTCAATTTTATAATTGTCGGCTAGTGTTGCAGTTATTAAAATAGTTTATTCATGTTGGCTATCGTAAATAAGCAAGTCTTCAATTTTGTATTTATTGGAATAGTCATTAAAAACTTCTTTTGAAAGTGGAAGCAAAACTTCGGGGTCGTCAAAATGTTTTTGATTGTCTAAGTATAATGTCGCAAATTCAAATGTGCCTTCAATGTTTATGGAAAGAAATGAATAAGTAAGGTCGGTGTTTGGCAATTTGGCTTCATACAATTTTGCGTCTATACCAAATCCATGAGAAATAGTAGGAGTTTCCTGTATTCAGGAAACTCCTACGGAATTAAATAAATGATGTTGATTAATTTACAATAAAGAGGATGCCACTACCTGGCCGGATCATTTTATATTTACCAGGATTAAAAAATCTCCCGAACACTCATAGTGGGGCATGAACCCGGAGATGAATCAGGCATTACTGGATTTGCAGGATTTACTAACGCCGGCGGAAGATTCATTATGCCTTGTTTGCAGTTAACTTTTTTTCAATATCAGTACACTCTGTTCAGCAAGCGTAGTTTTTAATATGGCTTTTCTTACACGATATTTCTTACCACTTACCTGATCTTTATAAGTACCATTAGGAAGTGCTACTGAAGACTCAATCTTTTGTTCCTTACCCAGATTGATAATACACAATCCTTTGTTACCTCTATCGATCTGAATAACACTTTTTACATCGTTAGGATTACTCAATTTTTCATCTATACCTTTCATAGCAGTTCTAAAACGGTTGACTGCCGCTACGGTGGGGTCTTTAAAATTATCATTGCCGCGTTCACCAATTTTGTTATTACCCCAACGATTGCCCGGAGCCGAGCCAGCAGGACGGCTAAAGAACAGCGGTATGCCGGCATTGCGAGCACCGATTAATGCCCAGGCCAGTTTGATCTGCGTATCAGTTAAATTCATTGATTCGCCTTGGTTGCAGTAAGTATCATGGCTTTCTACCCACGTAATTAATTGTTGAGGCTGTGATGAATGGTGCCAATCTGAAACTTTTTTTACATCGAACTCTCCTTGCCCTAATTCTTCACGAATAGCATGGCCGTAATCGCTTGCAGTTAAATTAAAAAATTTCGCATAAACGCTATCACGTGAATTGCTGCTTTGCAGCACTTCACCATAAATAAACAAACTATCTGCTTTGAGCATTTTCTTTCCACGAACCTCTTCAGCTTTCGCAAAAATGGGCCAGAAGTTGTTGGCAGTCGCTTTAGCATCTTTAGGATCATCAGGCAAACCAATATGTTTTGCTGCATCGTAACGGAAACCTCTTGCTCCGCAGGTAATCAGATCATTAATATAATCAAGAAGGTAGCTTTGATAGTCTGGGTTTTCAGTATTTACATCTGGCAGACCACCCAATGCGTTAAGGGTGCATTCAGTGCGATCCTCATAATTTCGAATAGGGGTGAGGCCGTTTGTATGATATAGATTTCCCTGTCCACCAACCGCTGCTTTAAGTGCTGCGCTCACCATTGCAGGTTGAAAAGTAGTATGATTCGGCACCACGTCAACAATTATAATAATCTTATATTTCTGCGCTTCCTCGCACATAGCTTTGAACTCGTCGCGGGAACCTAATTGATAATTACCAATTTTCCAGTCGGTCGGTTGATATTGATAATACCATTTTCCTTTTCCAAATATTTCCATTCCTCCGTTCTCACCGGCCAAAACCTCGTTGGCAGGGGAACATTGAATGGCATTATAACCTGACTTAGCAATATCTGTCATATTCTCTTTAATGGTTTTGAAACTCCAACACCAGGCGTGTAAAATACTACCTCCAGGTACAGAAGAATTTACGTTTACAGAATTGACTTGTTGGGCCATAATAGGCGAACTGAAAAATTCACTTATAGTCAGTACGCCGATAAGTATATGCTGAATAATATTTTTTGTCTTCATGATCTAATCAGATATTAATTTTAATGATATTCCAGTATGTAATTCTTCCTTTTGATAAGAATTTAAAGAGCAATTTAAGGCACTAATTCTACTGGATTCCGCAAATTTTAAATTTTTCAGTATTTTTAGGGTTGATACCCTGAGAATGCTAAGAATATGAATGTCCGCTAATGTTTGCTTTCGCAGAACTATTTGCAAGTTTCAGTAGCTTAATCATGTATTATCAGCAAGAAATCTAAAAAAGGCGCGGACCATAAAAACGAACAGCCAGCCCTGCACAAAGTCAAATGTTGGCAGTTCGTTGACTGCAAGCGGTGGAAACTTTAAAATTATTGAAGTATGACAGTTTCAGAATTTATTTTAATCCAACCGGAAGAAAGACAAGAGTTATTATCTCAACTTCATGAAATTATCATTCAAAAAGACAAAACTGTAACTCCAGTAATTGCTGCGATGATGGGAAAAGAAATGATTATCTACAATGCGCCTGGTAGTTTTAAATACGGCCTTTCCAGCGTAAAAAATTACATGTCTTTACACGTTTTGCCAATGTATGGTTCAACTGTTCTTTACGAAAAATATAAAAGACTATTGCATAAAGCGAATTTTCAAAAAGGATGCATCAATTTCAAAAATAAAGATGAAATGCCAGTTAAAATCGTAAAAGACCTAATTACTGATTGTTCTAAAATTGATTTACGTGTTTTAAGAGAAAATTACCTCAAATCTAAATCGAAGAAGATCTGAACTGTTCGCCTGTAGTTAAAAAAAAATAGCTTGCAGCAAATTGGGCGGACGTTTATATTCTTAAGTACATTTTAATATCCGGCATCTGCTTCCAGTGGATATAGTGTCAATTCCTAACTTGCCAGTAACGCGCTCTTTGCTTGATCGTATTTTCTGGTTTGAAAGTCATGTATGATAAAATAAGTTTTTTTGAGTTCTATTAAGATGAACTAAAATTAAATCCCTTTTTGTGCAATCCGATTTTTTTTATCCAGTTTTAATTTTAATTCGTTCATATTGTTAGAAATTTTTGTACGGGTAACTCTTGCATAACGCTGTGTAGATTTTATTGATAAGTGACCAAGCATTTTTCCTGCCGTTTCCAACGGTAAATCGTTTTCAAGTGCCCTACTGGTATCAAAAGTATGCCTTCCTGCATGGGTTGTCAATTCCTTAATAATATGACAAATAGCAGCAATTTCTTTTAAATAAATATTCAAATTTGTACTTGATTTAATTGGTAGTAACCGACCGATGTTTTTTTACAAAGCGGATGATCTTGATATTTTTGGATAATTGCCAACGATACTGGCAGAAGCGGAACAAATTCCATACCATCCGTTTTTTAACGTTCTTTTGAAATCCATTTTTGTTTATCAATACCCCAAAAAGATATTGGCTTTTGTAAGCCATGAGGTATCGCTATAAGCCAAACCAGTATAACATAAAAAGACTTATAAATTCCTTGCATCATACGATCGACTTCCCGGCATCTTCTTTTCATACAATGTTTCCGATTAGTGTAACTCCAGGCGCGTTGGTTCGCCATAACTAAAACTGCAGGAAAATGTTGCTACAGGATTTGCAGGAAGCCTGCCTCTTTTATTGGCCAACCGAAAGATTCTTTTGGTAATGCCTATATACTTCATTGAAGTATTGTTGGAAAGCCCTTTTGTAACAGATAGGTAATGTTCAAAATCTACGTCATCATGATATCGATCTGATAATTTATAGATGTCAAGGATAAATGCACCTAAATGATTGGAGGTGTCCTTATATTTATTCATTTGTAGCCTGGGTAGATTTTTTACTTACAACTTCTTCTTTAATCCTGCTAAGCCGGAAATTAAAAACGTATAATAAAAATTCGTTCAAGGTGTTTATGTACAGATTCATGTTTCACAGCTTCTGCAGTGATCTCTTCACCCCTGACTTCGAGTTTACTTTGACAACTAAGCAACTTTGCCTTCAATATTATAAATTGGATATTGATCTCTTTTGCTTCCTGTGATTTGGAAACGGCCATTTGTGCTTCAGAATCGCATTCTTATATTTATAGTTTTCGATGGGTGGAAACTTCCTTTCTTATGCCATTGACTGTAATCCTTAAAGAAACCGGGGCCTAACCATTTTTTGTTTGACTTTTTCAATCCGGAATAAAATCGTGAAAGTTTACTTTTCTTTCATTTGGTGACCTATAATAGTTAAATAATCAGGTTAAAGGCACCTCAGTAATTCTTAATCTTTGGTTCGTATCAACTTAATATTGAATAGGTTTTTCGATTGCTCGGTTAGTAAATGCAGGGAATGAATTTACTAACGGAATACCTAACCGTAGGAATTGACTTCTTTCGTCCACATTAGCAGTTATTAATGCAAAAAACCGCTAAAACTGTGCGTTTTAAGCGGCTTTTATAACTTTTGAACTGATTCAAGCGGACCGGACGGGACTCGAACCCGCGACCTCTGCCGTGACAGGGCAGCATTCTAACCAACTGAACTACCGATCCTTCTCCCAAAAAGCTATTAAACTGGTAACCAGCCCTTTTCATTTTTCGGGACGGCAAAGATAGGTATATTTATTTTTTTAAAACAAAACTTTTATAAAAAAAATGTATCAACTACTTTTACAACTGACTGAGAGAAATCTTTTTTAAAATAATTGTAAACGAACTACATGCCCCAACTTAAAAACAGGCAATTTCTCGATTTTGAAAAGCCTATTAAAGAACTCTACGACCAGATTGAACAATTAAAAATTACGCAGGAGAAATCAAAGACGGATATGAGCCCTGCTATTGCAGCACTTGAGAAGAGGATCGTAGAAACAAAAAAAAATCTTACAGAAAACCTTACCCCCTGGCAAAGGGTCCAGATAAGCCGTCACCCCGACAGGCCCTATACACTAAAGTACATTGAGAACATGTGTACAAATTTTATTGAACTTCATGGCGACCGCAATGTGAAGGATGACAAAGCGATGGTGGGTGGATTTGCACAACTGGGCGACCAGACTGTAATGCTCATCGGTCAGCAAAAAGGCAATAATACCAAAACAAGGCAACTCCGCAATTTCGGAATGGCAAATCCTGAAGGATACAGGAAAGCATTGCGCCTGATGAAACTTGCCGAAAAATTCAACAAACCGGTTATAACACTAATCGATACTCCCGGAGCATATCCCGGACTGGAAGCAGAAGAACGTGGACAAGGTGAAGCCATTGCAAGAAATATCTATGAAATGATAAGCCTGAAGGTTCCTATTATTTGCGTGATCATTGGCGAAGGTGCCAGTGGTGGTGCCTTAGGAATCGGGGTGGGAGATAAAGTAGTGATGATGGAAAACACCTGGTACACGGTTATTTCACCGGAAAGTTGTAGCAGTATTTTATGGAGAAGCTGGGATAAAAAAGAAGTTGCAGCCGAACAACTTCGGCTCACCGGTACAGACATGCTTAAATTCGGGCTCGTGGATGATGTGATACCTGAACCATTGGGAGGCGCACATTGGGATTATGATGAAGCTGCTGAAATCCTTAAAAATTACCTGATCCCTGTTATTGCTCAACTGCAGCAAATTCCTGCACAGCAAAGGGTTCAGGACAGAATCGAAAAATTTGGCCGCATGGGTTTCTGGGATGAAACCAGCGAGCCGGTTTCTGCAGAAGAAAATTAATTTAACACATAGTTTCCTGTAAAGAAAGACCAATATCAGAAATAACCATAAATAAAAACGATATGCTGAAGATCGCTGTATTTGGAGCCGGGCACTTAGGAAAATTTCATTTAAACAACTGGCTGGAAATTTCAGAAGTAACGCTCGTAGGATTTTATGATCCGGATGATAAGAACGCAGCCATCGTTGAAGAAAAATATAAACTTAAAAGATTTACCAATATAGATGAACTGTTAGATCTTGCTGATGCTGTTGACATTATCGCCCCTACTATTTACCATTACGAATTGTGCGAAAAAGCACTCAGGAAAGGCAAACATGTTTTTGTAGAAAAGCCTTTGGCAAATACCATGGACGAAGCAAGGATGCTGGTAAAACTCGCAAAAGAATCAAACCTTAAATTCCAGGTGGGCCATGTTGAACGTTTTAACCCGGCTTTGCTTGCGCTTAAAAATTATACCCTTCATCCCATGTTCATTGAAGTGCACAGGCTTGCACAATTCAATCCGCGTGGCACAGATGTAAGTGTTATACTCGACCTGATGATACATGATATCGACATCATCCTTAACCTCGTAAAAAGTAATGTAAGTTATATCTCTGCAAATGGCGTAGCAGTTATGAGTGATACACCGGATATTGCGAACGTAAGAATTGAATTCGATAATGGTTGTGTGGCTAACCTTACGAGTAGCCGCATATCCATGAAAAAAATGAGAAAGATGCGTCTCTTTCAAAAAGATGCCTATATCGGTATTGATTTTTTAGATAAGAAAACAGAGGTTATACGCCTCAATGCAGAAGGAGATAAAAATGTTTTCAGTTTCGATATAGAAACAAACAATGGCAAAAAAACCATTGCAATAGCTAATCCCGTGATTGAAGACGGCAATGCTATTAAAATGGAACTCGAAGCTTTCAAAAATTCAATTAAAAATAATACGGAAACAGCAGTAACAGTCCAGGACGGTTTCGCTGCCATGGAAGTAGCCCACCAGATACTTGAGAAAATAGGTCATAAACAGCTTTAATAACATACCGGGAATAGAACCGCACTTCTTTAGTGAATCAACCAAGAATAAATATCAGATGGTATATCATTGCCGACATTGCCATATCCATATTCACCTGGATTTGCTTCTATTATTTGCGCACTGACATCTACGGATACAAATTCAGCATCCCTCCCGGTTTTTACCTGGGGCTTTTCCTTTACACTGCGGGATGGATCTCATTGCATTTTCTCAGTGGTACATATAATTCCCTTTACGAAAAATCCCGAACCACTGAATTCTTTAAGACACTAATAATTAGTGCCATTGGTTGCTTGTTTCTCCTGTTCTTTTTTATATTGAAAAATCCACAGGGCAATAACCAATATTATTACCTCGAATTTTACAGTCTTCTCTTCCCTGTATTTTTTACAACCTTGTTTGTAAGAATGATCTTTATCAGCATTGCCAAAAAGCAGCTGGCTTCAAAAAAAGTTTTTTTCAATGCGCTGTTGTTGGGTTCAGGTAAAAAGGCTGCACAATTCTATGAATCATTCATAAAAGCAAAAGAGCAATCGGGAGTAAGGATCACAGGCTTCTTCAATACCAATGGTAACAATGGTTTCCTGGTTCCGCCATCATTGAAAGTATTTAACGATTTCGCAAATCTAACCAGCATCATTGAAGCTGAAAAGATAGAAGAAGTGATCGTGGCTGTTGAAAAAAATGAACGCGACCTGCTAACGACCATCCTCCAAAATTTAAGTGATAAAGAAGTCAATATTAAGATCACACCCGATACTGTTGATATCATCAGCGGCGCATTGCAAACAAACAATGTATTGGGAGTGCCGCTTATTGATATACATTCTGGTTTATTACCGGGCTGGCAACAAAACATAAAACGCACGTTCGATATCTTCTTTTCAGTCTTCACTTTTATTATTTTAATCCCGCTGTTTTTATACACGATCATCCGTATTAAGATCTCTTCGAAGGGGCCGTTGTTTTTTTTACAGGAACGCATCGGTTATAAAGGAAGGCCATTCACCATGTATAAATTCAGGTCGATGGTACCGGATGCGGAACCGAATGGCCCGCAGCTCAGCAGTGAAAATGATGAGCGTATCACCAATTGGGGCAAAGTGATGCGAAAATGGAGGCTGGATGAACTCCCACAATTATGGAATATCATCAAAGGTGAAATGAGTTTGGTGGGGCCAAGGCCTGAAAGAAAATATTATATCGACCAGATCGTGGCCCTTCATCCCGAATACAAATATTTGTATAAAGTAAAACCCGGCCTAACCAGTTGGGGAATGGTGAAATATGGCTATGCTTCATCGGTTCACGAAATGGTACAACGTATGCCTTACGACCTGCTTTATGTCGAAAATATATCACTGGCACTCGATTTTACCATTATGCTTTATACTATTCAGATCATTTTATCCGGAAAAGGAAAATGATTAAATACTGCCCATGCCTGTCTCATTTCCAAATAAGCACATTTCCAGATTTTCAAATCAAAAGGGATTCGTATTTTTGAGAAAACAGCCCATTTTTTGAAAAAGATACTACTGCTTATTTTCTTTTATGGTTTCATGCTTACAGCCTCTTGTCAAAGACCTGCTTATTGGCAACAACAGGTAAACTACACGATAGATGTTTCTCTGAATGACAATGACAATACCCTGGATGGATTTGTAAAAATGCAATATTACAATAACTCAAATGATACACTTCATTTCATTTGGTTTCATGTTTGGCCGAATGCATATAAGAATGATAAAACAGCATTCAGTGACCAACTGATTGAGAATGGAAGAAAAGATTTCTATTTTTCCAATGATGCCAAACGTGGATATATCAATCGGCTGGATTTTAAAGTAGATGGTATCACTGCCATTACAACCGATCATCCGCAACACCAGGATATTATTAAATTAATGCTCCCTGTTCCATTGCCACCAAACAATTCTGCTAATATTCAAACCCCTTTTCATGTAAAACTGCCGTATGCATTTTCAAGAAGTGGATACATCGGTAAGTCTTACTACATCACGCAATGGTATCCCAAGCCCGCAGTTTATGATAAGAAGGGTTGGCACGAAATGCCCTATTTAGACCAGGGTGAGTTTTACAGTGAGTTTGGAAATTATGATGTAGAAATAACTTTGCCTTCGAAATATATTTTGGCAGCAACAGGTGAACTGTCAACAGAAAAAAAGGAAGCCAATATTAAGAAACTACACTACCTGCAAAACAATGTACATGACTTTGCCTGGTTTGCCGACGCTGCATTTGAAGTTAAACATGATACCATGCAACTGGCTTCTAAAACAATTAATGTTTTTGCATACTATCATAAGGCGAATGAAGCAACCTGGAAAAACAGCATCAACTTTATCAAATCAGCTATACGAACCAAAAGCGAATGGTTAGGTGAATATCCTTACAACACGGTTTCAGTTGTAGAAAGTAAAGACGATGGTGAAGGCGGCATGGAATATCCCACTATTACACTTATCTCCGTTCCTTCCAGTGAAAAACTATTAGACTATGTGATCAACCATGAAGTAGGCCACAACTGGTTCTACGGTATATTAGCTACCAATGAAAGATCGCATCCCTGGATGGATGAGGGCATGAATACCTATTACGACAAACGCTATAATCTTCAGCAGTACAACAATGCATCCGTTGAGTTTTTTAAAACAAAAAATAATTTCATCAACAAGCGTTTGCCCGATGACCTGGAAAATGTATTACTGCAATCAATGACTGCATCAAAGTCTGACCAGCCAATTGAAACAACTTCTGAAAATTTTTCCGAGATCAATTACAATGCTGTTGCTTATGTAAAAACAGCACAATGGATGAAAATACTCGAAAAAGAAATCGGCAAAGATCTATTTGATAAACTAATGCGGGAATATTACAGTCGCTGGAAATTTAAACATCCTTATCCGGCAGATTTTAAGATGCTTGCAGAAGAAATCAGTGGCAAAAACCTGGATAAAACTTTCGCTTTGCTGAATACCAGGGGAGATATTAATAAGCCAGCAAAAAAAGGCCTGCGTGCTGCTTTTCTTTTTAGCATGAAAGAAACAACCAAACATCATTATATCTTCCTGAGCCCTGCCATTGGATATAATAATTATGATAAACTAATGGTCGGTGCCTTCATTCACAATTATACATTGCCGCCATCCAAATTCAAATATGCATTGGCGCCTTTATATGCTTCGGGCAGCAAACAGTTCAATGGTATTGGAAACATTAATTACAGTGCTTACACAGATGGTAAGATCAATAAAGTTGTTGCAGGATTCAGTGCTGCAAGATTTTCAACCAAACAAAGCATAGATACATTCGGTAAAAAAGTATTTGAAGATTTTTATAAATTGGTTCCTTCCCTGCAATTTTATTTTAAACATTTGCCCAGAAGCAATGCAATTAGCTGGATTGATCTACGTACTTATCTCATCGGCGAAAAAAGCTTCACCAACTTTGGTGTAATAGCAGGTAGCGATTCGAGCATAAGCTATCCAACAGCAGTTATAAAAACAACACGTTACATTAACCAGTTATCTTTTAATGTTGAGAATTTTAGAATATTATACCCATATAACTACCAATTGCAATTTCAGCAGGGTAAAGGATTCTACAGGATCAACCTGAATGCAAATTACTTTTTCAATTATCCAAGAGGCGGTGGAATGCAGGTAAGGTTATTTGCCGCCAAATTCGGATACCTCGGCAAGAAAAGTTATGATACCTACATTTACTGGCCAAAATTACTCGCGGCTACAGGAGAGGATGATTATACCTACAGCAACTATTTTATCGGCAGAACTGCATCCACAGCAAATGGCGATAAGCCGGTGAAAAATCTTGGCATGGCCGGTCAACAGGTCATGATACGTGATGGCGGATTAAAATTAAGGCTTGATCAATTTGATTACCTGCAGGGAAGATCAGAGAACTGGGTGGCCGCTTTAAATTTTAATACAACACTGCCCGACATATTCCCGATCAAACTTCCGCTGAAATTATTTTTTGATGTTGGCACTTATGCAGAAGCATGGAAGAAAAGTGCGCAAACTTCAAGATTCTTATATGTTGGCGGAATTCAATTATCGTTATTCGGGAATACAATAAATATCTATGCGCCGTTGATCTACAGCAAGGATTTCAGAAATACTTTGAAAACACAACCGGAGCAAAATAAATTCTTTAAAAAAATAACCTTCAGTATTGATATACAAAATATCAAATTGCAGAAACTCTTCGGAAAAATCGCTTTCTGATATGAAAGAAACTCCCCGGATAAAATATGTAAAAGCCGCTGATATTGACAAGCAAAAATGGGATGATTGTATACGACTATCTGTTAACCGATTGATCTATGCCGAATCCGCATACCTCGATCACATGGCTTCAAACTGGGATGCATTGGTATTGAATGATTACGAAGCGGTGATGCCATTGACTTGGAAGCAAAAATGGCGTATAAAGTATTTATATCAACCTCCATTTATACAGCAGGGAGGAATATTCTCGTTGAAGAACATAGATACGGAAACAACAAGATCCTTTATAGAAGCGGCTTCGGGAAAATTTAAATTTGCTGAATTTACCATCAATTATCAGTACGAACTTATCCCCGAAAAAGGCCTGCAGGTAAAATTGCGGAACAATTTTATCCTTCCACTTGGCCAGGGCTACAAAAAAATATTTCAAAACTATAATAGCTACATCAAACAGCGTTTAAGCAGGCTTGCCAAATTTGAATTGCAATACAAACCTGGGGATGACATTACCGGCACGATAAAATTATACAGGAAACTGTACGGCGAAAGAATGGATTCAGTTAGGAATAAAGATTACCAGCAATTTGAAAACCTCTGTAAATACTTTAATGCTGACAACAGGGTGTTGATCAGGCATGTTTATAATAACGATGGAAAAGAACTATTAGCGATGATCCTGTTACTGAAAGATGAAAAACGATTGTATAATATCATCTCCTGCATCTTACCAAAAGGGAAAAAATTATTGGCGAATTATTTTCTATACGATCAGGTTATCCGGGAATTTGCTGAAGAAAAACTTATATTGGATTTTGAAGGATCGGATATTCCCGGTGTTTCATATTTCTACAACAAGTTTGCAGCGCTTAACCAACAGTATGCTTTTGTGAAATTCAATAAGCTTCCTTTGCCTGTTAAATTGATAAAACATTGACAACAACCGCCCACATTTTTGAAGCCGCTTTCGATCAAACAACGATCATGACCCTTCCATCAGTTTTTCTGCAATTTCAAGATCGAGCGGTAATGTGATCTTAAAATTGTGATCTTCTCCTTCTACGAGGTATATTTTTAATCCGAATGATTCCACAACTGTTGCTTCATCGGTAAACTTATCCTTGTAATCGATATTGAATGCAGGAAGCAATATTTTACTGTAGAATGCCTGGGGCGTTTGAACCAGCTTTACAAAATTGCGTTCGAGGGCTTCATTACCTTCCTCAGTCAATATCCTCACACTGTCTTTTGATGCAATCACAGGCACTGCAGATCCATATTGCAGCACAGCTTCATAACAACGATGTATAAGCTCTTTGCTGATCATGCAACGAACTGCGTCGTGAACAAAAACAACACTGTCCTCATCAACCAGTTTTAAACCATTTTGTACAGAATGGAATCTTGTGCGGCCACCAAGCGCTACCTGTATCCTGCTATAATCAAAAAAAGCATCAATGATCTCCTGGCCAGCTGCTACGTGATCTTCAGGCAATACCAATATGATATTACAATCATCGTAAGCCTGTAAAAAAGCATGGATAGTATAGTATAAGACAGGTTTTCCTTTCAATAAAAGAAATTGTTTTGGCACGGCGCTGTTCATTCGGCTACCACTGCCACCTGCTACAATTATTGCAAATTTTTTCATGGAGAAAATGGATCGATCCTTCGTCAAATAGTATGAGTACAAATCTGTTTAGTCTTTATAAATTCCAATCCTGCGGTCACCGTTACTATTTTGCATAGCCCTGTACATACCTGCACTATTGAATAGCATGGAAACATTTCCTGTTGCATCCACTCCTATCATTCCGCCCTCGCCTTCCATCTGCACCAATTTAACCATGACCACTTCATTCATTGCTTCGGACAGTGTCATGCCTTTGTATTCCATCAGGCAACTCACATCATGTGCCGCTACAGCGCGGATAAATGGCTCGCCATGCCCCGTGCAACTGATCGCACAAGTTCTATTATTGGCATAAGTGCCGGCGCCAATCAACGGACTGTCGCCGATGCGGCCATATTTTTTATTTGTCATACCGCCTGTACTTGTTGCCGCAGCAATATTCCCTGATGAATCGCAGGCCACGGCACCAACTGTACCAAATTTTTTATCTTTCATCAATTCTTCAAGTCCCTGGTGCGTATGATCGAGCGAATAGTTATCACTATCCCGCAGTTCTTTCCACTGGTCGTACCTGAACTGTGAAAAGAAATATTCATCAGGTTCCAGTTTAATGCCTTGCTTGATAGCAAAATCATTTGCCCCTTTGCCACTTAAAAATACATGATTACTTTTCTGCATCACTTCCGTCGCCAGTTCAATTGGATTGCGGATATTTCGTACGCCTGCAACAGATCCAGCTTCCAGGCCTTTACCTTCCATAATTGCAGCATCCATTTCCTGTACGCCTTTCTTGGTAAATACAGAGCCGCGACCTGCATTGAACAATAAATTATCTTCCAAAACCACGATCGCTGCTTTTACAGCATTCACAGAAGACCCATCCTGCTCCAGTACTGCATAGCCTGCCTGCAAAGCTTCTTCAAGTCCTTTTATATATGCCTGTTCCAATTCAGGTGTCATGTCCGATTTAAGAATTGTTCCGGCTCCGCCATGTATTGCGATTGAGAATGGTTGCATGCTTTTGATGTAATTGTTTAAAGGCAAATTTATCCATTTTACCATCACAAACTTTCAAAGAATTATTCGGAATGATTGAACATCCTCTAACAGTGAGCATATATTTTAATATTGCTACGAATCAGGCGCTTATTAGATTGAGAAGGGTTTACTTTAAGAGTTGCTTGCATTCTTCCAGCAACCTGCTTTTATCAATAGCAACGGTACCAACTTCCTCGCAGACTAAACCGCCTGCAATGTTAGCCATCTCCGCCATTAATCTTACATCTTTGGTAGCAGCATATACAACAGACGCAACAGCGATCACCGTATCGCCGGCACCGCTTACATCTGCAATGCTGCGTATATGTGTAGGGATGATGAGGTGTTGATCTTCTGTTTGATAAAAAACCCCTTTTTCAGAAAGTGTGATCAAAGAAATGTGTTGTTCAAGTTTTTCATATAAAGAATGATGGATGTTCATTAATAATTCGTCTGTTACTTCATCACTGATAATGTTCAATCCTTCTTTTGCTTCATGCAGGTTGGGTTTGAAAATATCTACATACCTGTAGTTGAAAAAATTCTTTCGTTTTGGGTCAACGGCTGTTAAGATATTATTTGCTTTACACAAAGCAATAATTTTTTCTATCACGGCTGCGGTAAGAACACCTTTGTTATAATCTTCGAGGATGACAATGGAAGGGCTTTCCTTTTTTATATAATCTTCAAAAGCTGACAACAAATTTTGTTCATCTGTTGTTGAAAGTGATCTGGTGATCTCTGCATCCAGCCGCATCATTTGCTGGTTTCGCCCAATGATCCTGATCTTATTGGTGGTTATTCGATCTGAACTATTGATCATGTAATCGGTGTTGATATGATTTTCTTTCAGCAATGCATTCAACAACCCTGCTTCCGCATCATTACCAACTACACTCAATACACTTACAGCTGCACCAAGCGCCTGTATATTCAGTGCAACATTCCCTGCACCGCCAATGCGTTCTTCTCGTTTTGAAACTGCAACAATGGGAACAGGCGCCTCTGGAGATATACGATCTACCTTACCCCACCAATAAGTATCCAGCATCACATCGCCGATCACGGCAACCTTTATATCTTTAAATGAAGCAAATAATTTATCAAAATCCATGTAAAAAATATTTATGCTTTATTCTTATTTGCAACTGCAAGATAGTAAATGGGAATTCCTGCCAATACAATAATCAGTCCGGGCCAGGTAAACGCTGGTTTATATATGATCAGTAATATACAAAACGCAATTGCCATTAATATATAGATCGCAGGCAATAACGGGTAACCAAAAGCTTTATAAGGCCTTTCTACCTCCGGCCTGTTCTTTCTCAAAATAAATATACCTAAAATGGTCAATGCATAAAACATCACTACTACAAATGAAATCATATCGAGCAGATCGCCATACTTACCACTCAGGCAAAGCAGGGAAGCGACAATGCACTGTATCCACAATGCAAATTCAGGCACATTGTTTTTATTGAGTTCAGCAGTTTTTTTAAAGAATAAGCCATCTTTTGCCATGGTATGATAAACCCTGGCACCTGCTAATATTAAACCATTGTTACAACCAAATGTTGAGATCATGATCATCACAGCAATTACATAAGTACCAACGTGGCCAAATATAGCATTGCTTGCTGATACAGCTACCCTGTCTTGCGGTGCCGATGCAATACTTTCCAAAGGAAGTACACTTATATACATAATATTCGCGGCTACATATATGATGGTAACGATCAATGTACCCAGCATCAGGCTCAATCCAATATTACGTTTTGGATTTTTCACCTCACCGGCAATAAAGGTTACGTTATTCCATGCATCGCTGCTAAAGATCGAACCAACCATAGATGCTGCTATTGCACCGAGTATGGCACTTCCGGCTACAGGGCCAATAATATTTCCTGCTGCATCTCTCGATTTCATGCCCCAGGCATCGGCCCAGTTTGCATCCCATATTTCAGACTTTGCTGCTATCGTTAATCCAAATACGATCAATCCAAAGAGTGATAATAATTTTACTGCGGTAAACGTAGTTTGTATAAGCTTACCGCCTTCTATCCCTTTAGTATTTATATAAGTTAGAAAAACGATCAGGGCTATAGAGACTAATTGGCCTGCATTAATGGTTATGAAGCCGAGGTTTGCCAGGATATGTTCCGGACCAAGGCCTGGCACCAGGTATGCCAGGAACTTACTGAATGCCACACCAACTGCGGCTATGGTTGCTGTTTGTATAACAGCAAAAAAACTCCATCCGTATAAAAAGCCTGCCAGCGGATTAAATGCTTCTTTTAAATAAACATATTGGCCGCCTGCTTTTGGGAACATGGCACTTAATTCGCCATAACTCAATGCAGCGGTAAGGGTCATGAAACCTGTAATCAGCCATACTGTGATCAGCCAGCCTGCACTACCAACATTCCTGGTAATATCAGCACTTACAATAAAAATACCCGAACCGATCATTGAACCTGCAACGATCATCGTTGCATCAAATAAACCGAGTGCCGGCTTAAAGGAAGTATTGGTATCTGCCATATAACAGTTTTAGTATGAATAAACGGAACCGGCTGAAAAAAGAAAAGCCCGTTGTCTTAACGGGCTTCAAGATAAATAAATCTATTAACATTATCATTTGGCAGCTGTAGCCATTTTCTCATTCATACCTGCGATCACATCCGCTGTAATATTTAAAGAAGAATCCTTATATACCATATAATCAAGGCCGGTACCGGTTGTGAAGATATAAGTGAAATTCCGCTGACTGTTATATTCAGCCAGGAATTCTTTCAGGTTCTTCTGAATATCTTCCATGAATTTGTAGCTTTTCTCACTCAAGGTTTGAGAAAGCGATTGTTTCCGTTGGTCTATCTCCTGTTGTTCCTGAAGTAATTGTGCCTGGAATTGCTGGGCCATTTCCTGTGTAATGGCATCCCCTTTTTTTAAGAAAGCATTCTTTTTTGCTTCCAGTCCTTTATAAGCACTCTCCCATTCAGTTTCAATCTTTTTTTGTTCTGCTTCCAGCTCCTTCCTTTTATTTTTTATGTAAGTGATATTTTCGTTCAAAGAATCCAATTCCACATAGGCAATTGCAGTGTGCCCGGCAGTTTCAGTATTCATAACTTTTGGTGCTATGACCTTCGATTTTGTTTCGGTTTTTTTACCGGAAAAATGGAGATAGTATAAAATTCCTACAGCGATGACCAATACAGCATTCAATACAATCGATAAATTCTTCATTACGTATTTATTATTTGCCGGAAAGATAAATACAAACCACAAGAATGCCATATTCAGGGCTACACTTTTAGGAAAGGCTTAACGGATAACCAGCCTTTTGACCTGCAATGAGTCCGGGGATAGCGCTACATTTAAGTATCGAGAAGTTTTTGGAGTTTCAACGGATACAAATCAATTTTTCTTCAATATTTTAAGCTGCATCACGGAAGAAATGCTGTTAGCCCGTTCTTTAGCCAAAGTGGCTTTCGCTCCTTCAAATAGTTCATCCACCGTTTCAGTGAATAATTTATTCCACTGTTGAAAATCTTCTGCCTGAAGGTTTTCCAGTGCATGCAACTGCTGATGAACTTCCAACGGGTGACCACTGTAAGTTCCGGTAAAAAAAAGCGCATTATCCCAGAACCTGTACATGACCGGAAGATGACGTTCCCAGTTCACTTTCATTGTATCCGTAAAGAAATGACTGATTCGGGCATCTGATTTTACTTTTTCGTAAAAACGATTTACCAGTAACTCTATATCTTTCGTGCCTGCAATATCTTTTTTCATGTTGCAGATTTTTAATGTAACACATTCTTTATTTCATCTAATAGCTTCCCTGTACAATGTTCCTGTACCAATGGAAACAATACCCTTTCTTCCTTGCGAATATGTTTGTCGAGATTTTCTCCAAGCCTATCGAGGTCTGTTTCCAGACTTTTTGAATCAGCAAGCGCCAGGAATGCATTTTTCAACTGTTCATGTTCATCAAATATTTCGGTTGTTATTGAATCTATCAACTCATTGCAGTTTTTAATTTTCTCCAGCATTTCCTCTTCCTTAAGAAAATGAGTATGCAGGCTTTTATGAAAAAAATCCAAGGCATATTCAGCTTTGTCTGCAGGTGATGTTGGCAATCCTTTATATTCAGGCGTTGTTATTTTTAAAAGCTGGGCCAGGATCAATGCCCCATGATGTTCGCGGGATAATGGAGCCAGGGCCTCATGTCTTTTCATATAAAGTGATTTATTTATTTCGGGATATTCAATGTAAACTACAAGTCTTTTCTTTTAAATTTTCTTACAGAGAACATTAATGGAACAATCACCCAGGTAATCAACAGCAGTAATGATATGACAAGGCCTGATCGCGAGCCAAAAAAATCTTTAAATATGGCACCGGTATATCCCATCAATGCAGCTACATCCATTTTTAATAGAATTAGTATACGGCTCAGGTCTATCGGGTTTAAAGCACTAATGCCAACCATTGCTTTTTCAAGTGGGTAATCTGCAAACTGGAATAATAAAAAAAGTACCAGGCCATCAAAAAGTAAAGAAAAATATAGCCACAATAAGATCGTTACACCAATACCTTTTGCTTTATCCCTGGCAATTACAGCTGCCAGCATGGCAATAGACACGAAAATAATGGACAGAAAAACGCCTGTTATCAGCATCATTAAACCCGTTGTATTGGGCTGGTAGATAAGAATGGGTATACCTGCTCCTATGATAAACGCAAGGGCCAGGGAAGATGATAAGCCGGAAAAAATGCTTAGCCATATTGTTTTTCTTTTAAGTGGCTGGCTTACCAGTAATTCCAGAAATTCTACACTGTTGTAAACATAGATGGCCGAGAAAAGAATGCTCACCAATGGGACAATAATAAGAATAATATTCAGCAAACTTAACAAGCCCTTTGCCGCATTATCTTCCAGGTTAAAAATACTAAAAGAGAACAGCAGTAAGAATAACGTATAAGCCAGCATAATCTTATTACGCAGTATATCTATGATCACATATTTTATTATCTTTTTCATGAACTATTTATTCAGCATAAAGCTGGCGATTGCTTTGGACAGCTTTTCCTGTTTTGTATCTGTTTTAAGCGCTTCAATAGATTTATGAAAACAAAGTTTTCCATCCTGCATATAAATCACCTGCGTCACGAGGTCGTCTAATTCACTTAAGACATGTGATGTGATCAAAACCAGTTTCCCTTTATTTTTTTCCGTGATTATCTTTTCCTTTAATATCTCCGATGATACCGGATCAAGCCCTGCAGTAGGTTCATCCAGGATCAATACATCGGGGTTGAACAGAAATGCAAGCGACGCACTTACTTTCTGGCGGGTTCCGCCACTGAGCGTACGCATTCTTTTATGAAGGATCTTATCTAAACCGAAAGATTTTATCAGCTCTTCATCCAAACTGAACCCTTTATTTTGCCTGATATCTTTCATCATATCCAGCACCTGGCCAATACTCATATTATCCGGGTAACGTCCTATCTGTGGCATATAGCCGATGTTTGCCCGGTATTCCCAGTCGTGCAGAATATTCTTTCCATTGAATGTAATGAAGCCACTGTTGTAAACAACCATCCCGAGCATGCACTTGATCAACGTTGTTTTTCCACTGCCGTTTGGCCCTATCAGTGCAATACATTCTCCCCTGTTACAGGTTATGCTTACATTATCGAGTGCCTGCAGGCGGCCGAATTTTTTTGAAAGGTTATTGGCTATTATCACAATGGCAGTGGTTTCATAAGTGGTGAATCATCTTTCAGGTCTTCGGGGATCAGGGTTGGAAGAACTTTCTCGGTTTTGTCGAGCAAACTTGTCATAAAGCTCCTGAACAATATCATGGCTGAAGGGTTTTGTTCAACAATCATGGCATACATGCTTATAGGCCTGTAGCAGATATCGCCGATACCGTTCTTATCAAGGTCATAGCCTTCATACTTATCCCAGTAGTTGTTATTAAAAGTATTTAATACAAGGCTGCCGTTGGTTGCAACGTCAAATGTATTTGCAATAAAATTATTATAGTGCAGGTTGATATCCATACAACTTGCCTGAACCTTCAACGCCCAACCATTGCTTTTAAAAACATTCTTTTGCAACAGGATGCGATTTGCGCCTTCTGCATAAATGGCGATGCTGTTTTTTTCAAAATGGTTTCCCTCAATATAACTGTCGTTGATCTCTTTTAGAAGAATACCATATGCACCATCGCCCCAGTTCTGTTTAAAATAATTATTAAACATTTTTACATCATGCGAAAACATAACCGATACACCGGCGCCATTACCTTCAAAGATATTGGTGATATAGGCATCGTTGTTGGAGAACATAAAGTGCAGGCCATAACGCATGTTATTAACAGAATAGTTTCGCCAGATAACAGAATTGGTCACAAACTCAAAGTAAATACCATCCCTGTGGCCACTGATCGTATTGGCTATGATGCGCATGCTATCGCTTTTCCAGCAATGGATCCCATTGCCGCTCTGCTGTTCTTCTTTTCCGTTGGCTGTTAGTGTATTATTTTGTATAAGACAGTTGGTACCATTTTGAGAATAAATACCAAAAAAAGCATCACGGATAATATTATTGAGGATGCATGCATTGTGCCGGTTATAAATTTTTATTGCAGCATAATCCTCTATGCTCGACTCTGCCGTATGTTGCAACAGGAAACCATCCACTGTTACATTATCCGCCTTGATGGAAATGATCTCGAATTTGTTTTCACCATCGAGCACCGGGCGGCCAACGCCTATTAATAGCAGTTGCTTATTGATAACAAGATTTTTTTCAAAGTAAACTCCCTGCTCAACAATAATTGTATCCCCGTCTTTTGCTGCAGCAATGGCAGCTGTAATTGTTTTAAATTTTTGTTGCCTGCCTACATGGATACCTGCAGCATCGGCCTGGAAGCAATAAAGGAATAATATGATAAGGACCGATCTCATTTGTATAAGTGATCCCAGCTAACGGAAGTTGCTTTCAATTTTTGGGAGATAAGTTTCATGCTGTCATTGTTTTTAAAAGCGATCACATTACCATTCATGGGGCCATGGATGTCTTCACCCTGCAATAAAAAACTCTCCGATGCTTTTACCAATGAATGATCAGCAGCAAAATCTACCAGATAAATATCTTTTACTTCCGCCTTATCCAACTTTTTCGATTTGAGAAAAGCCAAGACACAATGCACATCATCAAACTTATATACTTTCCCTTTTTTGCTAAGTAATTCCGCCCCATACCTAGCATCAGCAATGGTCATCTTACAGAAATAACAATTGTCTTTTCCTGTTACGATTGCCTCAGGTACATGTTGACAACTGCTAAATAACATGCTAACTGCCAGGGCCAGCATTACATTTAATCCACTCAAATTCTTTTTAATACCGCGGCTTCTTTTCAACTCAATCATAACACAAATGAGTAGTAATACTCCGGCTCCGATAAATATCCATCCACCTGTATCAGGTATTGAATAAGCGCCGAAATTAAGTAACTGTTTGAAGCCGATCAACGGAGGCTGGTAAGCCATTCCAGGCACAATGATAGCAGCATTGGGGTCAAGGTTATGACCATAGTTGTATTCCCATCGCCAAAAATCGATCATAGCGATAACACCAAAAGCAACGAACAATGCAAAAACAATATTCAACCATCGTCTCCTGTTAACAATAGCGGCAATAATAAATAAAACCACAAAAAAGATTATGGAATAAGGCAGTATCGTAAATTCTATAAAATCCTCATTGTGCAAGGTCTTCATGCCTATGTAGTGATTAAGGCCGTTGATAATATCAACATTCCCCTTCAGGCCATTGGCATGAATGGTAAGGCTAAGTCCCTCGGGATATTGAGGCGCATCCAGTTCTATGCGCCAGATTGGTTTATATAACACAAATATCAACCCTACTGCTGCAATTAAAACCAACAACCTGCTAACAATATTCAATTTAGATTTCATTGCTGATGCTTATTTTTTTTCAGGAGGCAAAAGTACTCCGTCAATTACGTGTATCATTCCATTGGAAGCCGGGATTGATGCAATGATCATAGCATTGTTATTCAACATCACTTTGCCATCTTTGATATGCACAGTCACATTATCACCATTCACCATTCCCAGTACCTGTCCGTCAGTAAAACTTTCAGCTTTCATGGCTGATAAGGTTACATGGTATTGAAGGATATTTTGCAGGACTTCTTTTTTATCATCTTTCATTAAACCATCTACAGTACCTGCAGGTAATTTATCAAATGCAGCATTGGTAGGTGCAAACACGGTAAATGGCCCGGCATTAGACAATGAGGTAACGAGGTCTGCCTGCTTTAGCGCAGCTACAAGGGTTGTATGATCTTTGGATGATATGGCAACTTTTACTACATCCTTTGCCGACATATCATCCTGAACATTTTCCTGCCCTCCTGCCGGAATGCTTGTTGAAGTTGTACTATCCGCAGTTTCTGTTTTTGCAGTATTGTCATTGCATGATAACAGGGCGCCCATCAATAAAAGCGAAAAAAATATTTTATTTTTTTTCATGATTATTCGTTTTTTGGTAAAGATTTTTAATAAAGCCGGCCACCGTAAAATGAAAATTCCGGCAGCCAACTATTATCGTACTTATTTAGCAGTTGTGCTGTCTGATTTAGGGAAGTTTTTTCCTGTGCTGAACATCAATGGAACATTACTGCCCGGAGAAGATACCCTCACGTATCCCTGCATTTCCTGGTGAAGGGCGCTGCAGAAATCGGTACAGTAAAAAGGAAATATTCCAACTTTTTCTGCAATCCATTTAAGTGTTTGTGTTTCGCCCGGCATGATCAGCAGTTCTGCGTTGTTAGCGCCTTTGATTGCAAAGCCATGTGGCACATCCCAATCCTGCTCCAGGTTGGTAACATGGAAATAGACCTCATCGCCGACTCTTATTCCCTCAATATTATCAGGTGTAAGGTGAGAGCGTATAGCAGTCATGTAAACATCTATTTTATTACCTGTTCTTACAACTTTGGTGGCGCCTTCGCCTTTAGAAACATAAGGGTTTGTGTTTTCTTCTATCTTAAAGAATTTAACCGAACGGTTCTTTATAACATCCGCAGCAACGGCTTGTGCATAGTGTGGTTCACCAATGGTTGGAAAGTCTAAGATCAATTGCATCTTATCACCACTGATATCAAATATCTGGGCAGCCTGTGCTAATTCAGGACCTGTTGGTAAATAACGGTCTTTGGTTATTTTATTATAAACAATTACATATTTACCATTTGGCTTTTTTGTATCTCCACCCGGGATACATAGATGCCCTGGAGAATAATAGGTAGGGGCACGATCAAGTATCTTTAGATCTTTAATGTTCCATTTTACAATTTCTGATGAAACAAACATGGTGGTTATTGCATTTCCCCTTCCGTCAAATTCAGTATGCAGGGGCCCAAGACCTGGTTTTTTAACCTCGCCATATAAGGCAGCTTCATATTTAATGACAGGAATGCCTTCATATTCGCCGGCAAATGCTTTATCAGCAATTGCTTTCTGTATTTTACTAAAACTAAATACCGGGATCAAAGCAGCCAGTTTTCCACTACCAACGATATATTCACCGGTAGGATCCACATCACAACCATGTGGGGATTTAGGGCAAGGTATAAAATAAACCAAGCCGGGAAAATCCTTCACATCCATAACTGTAACTTCTGTTTTTATGGTAGATGTAGCGGTGTGGCTTTTTTCATCATAACGGTTGCTGGCATATTTTACAGCCTGCTTGCGCCCTTTACCAGCCTTAATTAATTCTGCTGCTTTCTTCCAGTTTACGGCCATGATAAAGTCTTTATCACGCTTGGATGCATTCACCTCCAATAAAGTATTTGCCTGTTCTGTATTGTAACAACTAAAGAAGAACCAGCCACTTGAAACGTCTTTTCCAGCATGGCTTAGATCGAAATCTACTGCAGGGCATTGCAATTGAAAAGCAATATCCATATTCCCATTATTTTTATCTACACTGATAAAACTGATCGTGCCTTTAAAATTTTGTTTGTAGGAATTAATGGGTACATCTCCATTGGTATCATCGGGAGGAACACTAAAGCGGGTACCTGCAACAACATACTCTGTATTTTCCGTTATGAATGGGGAACTATGGTTACCCGCACTGTTTGGCAATTCAAGAATTTCAGCCGTATGGAAAGTTGAAAGGTCTACTCTTGCAACCCTCGGTGTGTTATTGGCATTTGCAAATACCCAACGGCCATCAATTTCACCATTGGTTTGAGACAGGTCAAGGTGATGCTGATCATCCCATGGAACAAATCCATGCGATGTATTTAACATGGGTTTTGTTTCTTCCGAATAACCGTATCCATTTTCCGGATCCACTGAAAAGATTGGAACTACTCTCAGCAGCCTGCCACTTGGCAAACCATATACACTCATCTGCCCGCTAAAACCACCTGAAACAAAATTGTAAAACGCATCATATTTTCCCGGCGCCACATAGGCTTTGGAAGCCGCATCAGAATTCACGGCGCTACCTGCATTTTTTGGTTTACATGCATTAAATGCCACGATCGCTATTGCCAACAAAGCAATTAGTTTTGGTTTGAAACTTTTCATAAATTGATTTTTTACTTTATCTGATTTTTTTGGCAGCTTTCTCTATAAAACTGCAAAGTCTTTCCCTGGTTACATGAAAGGCTATTTTATACCATCATTTTTCCGCATAAATTCATATAGCGACCTGGCTTCTTCATCCGCTAAGTTTTGGTTGGGCATGCGCACCAAACAAATTTCAAGCATTGCCTGTGCCTTAGGATCTTTATTGATCATGGCATCTGTGTTTGTAGCAAAATTCATGATCCATTCTGCAGTATGTCGGCTTGTTACACCTTTCCATCCGGGACCAACCAGTTTCTCGTCTGTGGTTTTATGACAACTGCTGCATTTTACGCCATATATTTTTTCTCCGCCCTCAGCCATGGCTGCATTAAGTTTTGCTCCAATATCCACTTTGGTAAATTTCCCTTCCCCCCTGTTTGGATCATAAGATGGGTTGCCATTATTATTATCTTTCGCGGCTTGGTTGGGACCTGTAGATTCCACTTCACTACCGGCTCCTGTGCCACATGCCGCTATGAAAATTCCGAGAGACAGGATGATCGCCAATTTTTTCATAAAAAATATTTTAATTAATTAATTTAATTGCACAAGATTACCACCACTGCCGGTATTAATTTATGCGTTGAATCATATTAAGCATACAGCCCTGCCCGGCTGATATTTCCGGTATTCGACAAAACCAGCAAATACAGTATTGACAATGGTTTTAGAAATCTTATGGACGCGTAAAACCGTTGTACATGATTGAAATCATAAGAAACATTAAGTTCAATCATCCATCCCGGGCACTAATCTGTGTAGTTTTAGCATCAACTTAATTGATGCCAAATGATAGATATTGACACGCTACTTGCCTGGGGTGCAGCATATAAAAAATTATCTGCGGGAGATATAATCTTTAATGAAGGGAACCAGGCTAATTTTTATTACCAGTTGGTAAGCGGGAAAGTGAGATGGGTAAATATCAATGATGAAGGAAGAGAATTTTTACAGACCATTATTCAGCCGGGAGAATGTTTCGGCGAGTTGCCCCTTTTTGACGATGAGCCGTATGCGGCTACCGCAATAGCTGATACAGATGCAGTTATTATACGCCTGCATAGGTCAACATTTCTAGAGTTAATAAGAGGGAATTTAGAAATTCATTTCTCTTTCACCAAATTATTGGCACAAAGGGTTCGTTTCAAATTCTTTATCCTGAAGGAGATAGCCAATCATAATCCGGAACACAGCATTTCGGCACTTTTCAATTATTTTAAGCAGACTAAAACCAATATCTGCCCGAAATGTAACAAGATAAATTTAACGAGGCAGCAAATTGCGGATATGACCGGGATGCGGGTTGAAACAGTCATACGAACGATCAGGAACCTTCAGCACAAAGGGCAAATACAAATAGAGAAAGGAAAAGTGTACTGCTGATTGTGATTTGAATCATATCCTGTCTTAAAAAGGTTCAATTACTTTGCAAAATAAGTTTGAAATTACTTTCGTGCAAAGCATATCTATGTCATCCCCTACACAACGTTGGTTAAGAGTTTCTTTATTCAATTTATTGCTTGTAGCTGCTTTAGGAACTATCTTAAGATATAAAATAGTCTATTATCTTCCATTCATAGATCAAAAGCATTTAATGCACGCCCATTCTCATTTTGCATTTACGGGATGGATCAGTATGGCATTGATGGCGTTGATGGTTGCGTATTTATCCGGGGAATTCAAGGGAAATATATTTAAAAAATACCGTTGGATCTTATATGCAAATCTTATAACTGCGTATGGTATGCTGCTGTCGTTTCCTTTTGAAGGCTATGGCAAATTTTCTATCAGTTTTTCCGCCCTGTCTGTTTTTGCCAATTATGCTTTTGTCTTTCAGTACTGGAAAGATCTTAATAAGATGAAGAACAGGAATGCCGGTCATTACTGGTTCAAAGCAGCATTACTATTCAATGCCATTTCATCAATAGGAACATTTGCGCTTGCCTATATGATGACAACAAAGAATATTCACCAGGATTATTATCTGGCAGCAGTTTATTTCTTTTTACATTTTCAGTACAATGGCTGGTTCTTCTTTGCCTGCATGGGTTTGTTAACCGCAAGATTACTTGTAAATGTTATTTCACCGGCTTTATTAAAAAACATATTCCTGCTGTTTGCGATCGCCTGTGTACCAGCTTATTTCTTATCAGCATTATGGATGGTTATACCGCTGTGGGCATATATCCTGGTCATACTTGCCGCAGTAGCACAACTTGCAGGATGGATTTGGCTCATGGTGTTGATGAAAATAAATCTTTCATACATTATAAGTGATCTTAACATCAGTGCCCGATGGATACTGGGATTATCAGCTATTGCACTTACGTTAAAATTGCTATTACAACTTGGCTCTACCATTCCTTCCCTTAGTATCCTTGCCTATGGTTTCAGGCCGATTGTGATCGGGTACCTCCACCTGGTTTTATTAGGCGTTATCAGTTTATTCCTTTTAGGTTATATATCGGGATATCAAATTATTGCTATTAATAAAATGACATTCACCGGTTTGTTGATTTTTGTTGCCGGTATCATAATCAATGAAGTTCTATTAATGATTCAGGGTGTTTGCGATCTTGGCTATATTAACGTTCCTTATATAAATCAGTCCCTTCTTTTTACCGCTTGCATACTTTTTACCGGAATGCTCCTCATTAATATCAGCCAGATGAAAAAAAAAGCAAACTGATTTCAATCATAAAGCAATGATAATGGTTGCATGAACTTTGTCGAAAATTACTCATTATGATAAATATTGCAGAAAAAACACTGGCTTCCATTGTAACTGAAAAACATCAAACCGTTCCTGTACTTGAAAAATACAACCTCGATTTTTGCTGCAAAGGCAGGAGAACTCTGGCTGAAGCCTGCACTGAAAAGGGATTATCCGTTGAAACAGTTTCAAATGAATTGCAACAGGTTTCCGGCATTGATGAGAAATCACAACTACCTTTTACTGAAATGAATGCTGAACAGCTGATCAATTATATATTGATCTATCATCATTTTTATGTAAAACAATCCATGCCAATAATGTTCTCGCACCTTCAAAAAGTAGCTGCAAAACATGGCGGCAGGTTCCCCTACATGCTTACTGTTCTTAACCTTTTTGCTGAGGTCATGAACGAAATGACCCCGCACATGCAAAAAGAAGAGCAAGTACTATTTCCAAGGATAAAACAAGTGGAGGCATTTTTTAACCAACATAAGGCAACAATTCTTCCTGAAGGTTTTATCAGCATACCTGTAAGTATGATGGAAACAGAACATGAACATGCAGGCAGGATCATGGATGATATACGGCAATTGACAAATAATTATACTGCACCGGAAGAAGCCTGTACTACTTTTAAAATAAGCATTGCTGAATTAAAGGAATTTGAAGAAGATCTTCACAAGCATGTTCACCTTGAAAATAATTTACTTTTTCCGCTGGCAAAAAAAATGCTTCAAAGAATTATAACAATGAACTGAATAATTATTAAAGAAACAGACAAGCTGGTATGCCGGCCGAAAAGTTTACCCTTTAAAAACAGCCCTGATAAACCCCAAAGAAAAAAGGAGTAAGAACTTAATCTTACTCCTTCATCAATTTGTATAGTTCATTAATTATTCTTCTTCATCGAAACTCATTGCTTCTTTTGTTGTCATCAGCAATTCGTATTCTTCTTTGCTACCTACGATCATATTCTCAAACTCACGTAAACCTGTACCTGCAGGGATATGGTGACCGGTGATAACGTTCTCTTTCAATCCAAGCATTGGATCTGTTTTACCCTGTATCGCAGCAGAACTTAACACTTTGGTTGTTTCCTGGAATGATGCAGCAGATATCCAACTCTGTGTACCCAATGATGCTTTGGTAATTCCAAGTAACAACGGTGATGAAGTTGCAGGATGAGCATCACGGTATTCAACCAGTTTCTTATCAGCCCTTCTTAATACAGAATTCTCTTCTCTTACATCACGAAGAGTAACGATCTGTCCTGGTTTAAGTTTACCACTTTCACCATGATCTGTAACAACTTTCTTATCGTAGATATAATCGTTCTCTGTATTAAAGTCTAACCTGTCTTCCGTATCTCCTTCAAGGAATTTAGTATCACCGGCATCCTCAATGGTTACCTTACGCATCATCTGGCGAACGATCACCTCAATATGCTTGTCGTTGATCTTCACACCCTGTAAGCGATAAACTTCCTGGATCTCATTCACAACGTACTCCTGTACAGCAAAAGGACCTTTGATAGAAAGAATATCTGCCGGAGATGTTTGGCCATCACTCAATGACGCACCCGCTTTTACAAAGTCACCATCCTGAACAAGGATCTGGCGGCTCAATGGAACCAGGTATTTACGTACAACACCATCTTTTGCTTCAACAATGATCTCCCTGTTACCACGCTTGATCGCTCCAAACGTAACCACACCATCGATCTCACAAACAACCGCAGGATTGCTTGGGTTCCTTGCTTCGAACAATTCAGTTACACGTGGCAGACCTCCTGTGATATCTTTCAGTTTGCTCAATACCCTTGGAATTTTCACCAATACCTGGCCACTCTTCACTGTTTCGCCTTCGTCAACCACGATGTGTGATCCAACTGGTAAGTTGTATATCTTTTTCTCCTTTCCTTCTACAAAAATTGTTGGAAGCTTGGTTTTATCTTTTGTTTCGATAACCACTTTTTCACGGTGACCTGTTTGTTCATCAGCTTCATCACGGTAAGTAATACCTTCAATTACAGCTTCAAATTTAATAGCACCATTTACTTCTGCAACGATAACGTTGTTGTATGGATCCCATGTACAGATCACATCGCCTTTGATTACTTTCTGACCATCTTTTACATTCAACACAGCGCCATAAGGAATGTGCATCGTGTTCAGCATACGATCAGATTTCACATCCAGGTTCCTGATCTCACCGGTACGACCGATAACAACCTGAATTTTCTTTCCATCATTGTTCTCTGTGCTTACAGTACGTAAACCATCAAATTGCAATGTACCATCAAACTTAGCATACAATGAAGATTCAACTGAAGCAGAACCCGCAACACCACCCACGTGGAAGGTACGAAGTGTTAACTGCGTTCCCGGCTCACCGATAGACTGCGCTGCGATGATACCAACTGCATCACCACGTTGTGCAAGAATACCAGAAGCAAGGTTCTTACCATAACATTTCACACAAACACCGCGTTTGCTTTCGCAGGTAAGTACAGAACGTATCTCAACAGTATCAATTCCTATTTCATCAATTCTTTTTGCTTGTTCAGCACTGATCTCGTCACCGGCAGTTAATAATAACTCATCGGTTACAGGGTGGAAAACATCATGCAATGATGTACGTCCTTCGATCCTGTCGGCCAATGGCTCAATGATATCTTCATTGTCTTTTAATGCCTGTGCAGCAATACCACGCAATGTGCCGCAATCTTCTTCATTGATAACAACATCCTGCGCAACGTCTACCAACCTACGGGTAAGGTAACCGGCATCCGCTGTTTTAAGCGCTGTATCCGCAAGACCCTTACGGGCACCATGCGTAGAGATAAAGTATTCCAATACACTCAATCCGTCTTTAAAATTCGCAAGGATCGGGTTTTCAATGATCTCAGATCCTGATGAACCTGATTTCCTTGGCTTAGCCATCAATCCCCTTAAACCGGCAAGCTGTTTGATCTGTTGCTTACTACCACGGGCTCCTGAATCAAGCATCATATAAACAGAGTTGAAACCTTGTTTATCGATCGCCAACTCACGTATAAGCGTTTCAGTTACTTTCGTATCTACCCTGCTCCAGATATCAATGATCTGGTTGTAACGCTCGTTGTTTGTAATCAGACCCATGTTATAGCTATCCCAAACCTCAGCTACTTCACCTTGTGCATTTTCTACCAGTTCAGCTTTAACAGCCGGGATGATCAGGTCATTGATGTTGAATGATAGTCCACCGCGGAATGCCATACGGAATCCCAGTGTTTTAATATCATCCAGGAATTTAGCTGTAATAGGAACGCTGGTCCATTTAATAATATCACCAATGATCTCACGCAGGTTCTTTTTAGTAAGAAGGGCATTTACAAATCCCACTTCTTTCGGAACATACTGATTGAAAATTACGCGACCAACTGTAGTCTCAATTAATTTATTGGTAAGCGTACCATCATTGTTACGATAATTTGCTTTTACCCTGATGTTTGCATGAAGATCAATTTTCTGCTCATTGTAAGCGATCATTACCTCTTCATGAGAATAAAATGCTTTTCCTTCTCCTTTTACAATATCATCACCCATGGTTTTTTTACCCTTGGTAATGTAATACAGGCCGAGTACCATGTCCTGAGAAGGAAGGGTAATCGGTGTACCGTTCTGCGGGTTCAAAATGTTGTGTGAAGAAAGCATCAGCAACTGCGCTTCCAGTACTGCGGCATTGCTCAAAGGAACGTGAACCGCCATCTGGTCACCATCGAAATCGGCGTTGAAGGCGGCGGTTACCAATGGATGCAATTGTATCGCTTTACCTTCGATCAGTTTCGGCTGGAAAGCCTGGATTGACAAACGGTGAAGTGTAGGAGCCCTGTTCAACATAACAGGATGCCCTTTTAATATATTTTCTAAGATATCCCAGATGATCGCCTCTTTCTTATCAACAAGTTTACGGGCAGATTTTACTGTTTTAACGATACCTCTTTCAATTAATTTACGGATGATAAATGGCTTAAACAATTCAGCAGCCATATCTTTTGGTAACCCACATTCGTGCATTTTCAATTCAGGGCCTACAACAATAACCGAACGACCAGAATAGTCAACACGTTTACCAAGCAGGTTCTGACGGAAACGTCCCTGTTTACCTTTCAATACATCGCTCAAAGATTTCAAAGCACGTCCACCTTCTGCTTTCACAGCATTTGATTTACGGCTGTTATCAAACAATGAATCGATGGCTTCCTGTAACATCCTTTTTTCATTGCGAAGGATAACTTCAGGCGCTTTAATTTCCAACAATCTTTTCAAACGGTTATTACGGATAATAACACGACGGTAAAGATCATTCAGATCAGAGGAGGCAAAACGGCCACCATCCAATGGAACCAACGGACGTAATTCGGGCGGAATTACCGGAATGTATTGCATAACCATCCATTCAGGACGATTGTTGATCCTTGTATTTGCATCACGGAAACTTTCTACAACGCTCAAACGCTTTAAGGCATCTGCTTTACGTTGCTGAGATGTTTCGTTTGCTGCAGAATTCCTCAGGTCAAAACTCAGTTGATCAAGGTCAAGGCGTTCAAGCATTGCGTGTACCGCTTCTGCCCCCATCTTGGCAATGAATTTTTCCGGATCCTCATCAGGCAGCAACTGGTTGTCTTTTGGAAGCGTATCCAGGATATCCAGGTATTCTTCTTCTGTTAAAAGATCAGCATAGTTCTGTCCTTTATCTGCACGGATACCTGATTGAATCACTACAAAACGCTCGTAGTAAACGATGGTCTCTAATTTCTTAGAACTCATACCCAACAGGTAACCAATTTTATTTGGCAATGATTTAAAATACCAGATATGTACCACCGGTACAACCAGTTTGATATGCCCCATTCTCTCACGACGAACTTTCTTCTCCGTAACTTCCACACCACAACGGTCGCACACAATACCCTTATAACGGATACGCTTATACTTTCCGCAGGCACACTCATAATCCTTTACCGGCCCGAATATCCTTTCGCAGAACAAACCATCACGTTCAGGTTTGTACGTACGATAGTTGATCGTTTCAGGCTTTAAAACTTCACCGTAGCTTCTTTCCAGGATGCTGTCGGGAGAAGCCAAACCAATGGTGATTTGAGAAAACGTTGACTTTGGACGATTTTCTTTTTTGAATGCCATGTTATAATTAAAAATTAAAAATTAAAAATTGAAAATTCAGACTACAATTGTCAAAGAAAACACTTTATGAGTTTTTTACTTTTGACTTTTGAATTTTTACTTCTTAGTCGAATTTCAGATCCAATCCTAAACCTCTCAGTTCATGTACCAATACATTGAATGATTCCGGAATACCTGCTCTTGGTATGTTGTCGCCTTTAACGATAGCCTCATACGTTTTAGCCCTTCCGATGATATCATCCGATTTAAGGGTAAGCAATTCCTGAAGGATATTAGCTGCACCATATGCTTCCAGTGCCCAAACCTCCATCTCACCAAAACGCTGACCACCGAACTGGGCTTTACCACCCAATGGCTGTTGCGTAATAAGACTGTATGGTCCGATTGAACGGGCATGCATTTTATCATCCACCATGTGGTGCAATTTGATGATGTAAATGATACCAACTGTTGCTTTCTGATCAAAGCGGTCGCCTGTTTCTCCATCATACAAATAAGTATGACCGAATTTAGGCAAGCCTGCTTTTTCAATGTTCTCAGCGATCTCATCTACAGAAGCTCCGTCGAAGATCGGCGTTGCAAAACGAACACCTAACTTTTCTCCGGCCCATCCAAGTGCTGTTTCATATATTTGTCCAAGGTTCATACGACTAGGTACACCCAATGGATTCAATACAATATCAACAGGTGTTCCATCTTCCAGGAACGGCATATCTTCCTGGCGAACGATCTTGGCAACAATACCTTTATTACCATGACGACCCGCCATTTTATCACCCACTTTCAGTTTACGCTTAACAGCCATATAAACTTTAGCAAGTTTCAATACACCGGCCGGTAATTCATCACCGATTGAGATATTGAATTTCTCTCTTTTATATCGGCCTAATTCTTCGTTGAATTTGATATTATAGTTGTGCAACAATGTATTGATCAAATCATCCGTTTTAGCATCACCGCTCCATCCCAACGGATTCACGTTCTGGAAATCGATGTTAGCTAAATTCTTGGAATTGAATTTTGCAGCTTTACCGATCAGCATTTCACCGAAGTTGTTGCTAACACCCTGGCTGGTCTTGTCTTTCAACAGGGTCTGCAGTTTGTTTTGCAACAGTTCCATCAGGTCCTGTTCGTTCTTTTCGTGTGTTTTTTCGATCTTATCTAACTGTGCTTTTTCCCGAACCTTTGCATTCTTATCTTTCTTGGCACGTTGGAATAATTTCTTATTGATAACAACACCTTCTGTACCACTTGGCGCTTTCAAAGAAGCATCTTTTGCATCACCTGCTTTATCACCGAAGATCGCACGTAACAGTTTTTCTTCCGGTGTAGGATCGCTCTCACCTTTTGGTGTGATCTTTCCGATGATGATATCACCTTCTTTGATAGTAGCACCGATACGGATAATACCATTCTGATCCAGGTCTTTGGTAGCTTCTTCACTAACATTCGGGATATCCGGCGTTAATTCTTCTTCTCCCAGTTTGGTATCACGAACTTCTGTTTCAAACTCACTGATATGGATAGATGTAAACCAGTCATCTTTTACAACTTTCTCAGAGATCACGATAGCATCCTCGAAGTTGTATCCTTTCCATGGCATGAAAGCCACTTTCAGGTTACGGCCCAATGCGATCTCACCACCTTTCGTTGCATAACCTTCGGTTAAGAAATCACCTTCAGAAACTTTTTGTCCTTTTAAAACTGCAGGACGCAGGTTGATCGTTGTTTCCTGGTTGGTACGAACGAATTTGTTGATCTTATAAATAGTAAGATCATCTTCGAAACTTACCAGTTTTTGCAATTCATTTCTTTTGTAGCGAACGTGAATTTCAGTTGCATCTACATATTCAACAACACCATCACCATCAGCATGTATCTGGATACGTGCATCCCTGGCGGCTTTGGCTTCAAGGCCGGTACCTACAATAGGAACTTCAGGGCGCAACAACGGAACAGCCTGGCGTTGCATGTTCGATCCCATCAATGCACGGTTGGCATCATCATGCTCCAGGAACGGGATCAATGAAGCGCTCAAACCAACGATCTGGTTAGGAGCCACATCCATGTATTCTACTTCTTTTTTATCAAGGATCGGAAAATCACCGGTCTGGCGACTTTTGATCATATCATGAACGAAATTTCCTTTTTCATCCATTTCGATATTTGCCTGGGCGATCTTCGCTGTATCTTCTTCTTCGGCGCTCAGGAAAGTTATCTTCTTCATGTCGGCCTTACCCTCAGTTACTTTATGGTAAGGTGTTTCAATGAATCCCATGTCATTGATCTTCGCATGTACACAAAGTGTAGAGATCAAACCAATGTTCGGGCCTTCCGGTGTTTCGATGGTACATAAACGTCCGTAGTGCGAATAGTGAACGTCACGAACCTCAAAGCCCGCTCTTTCACGACTTAAACCACCGGGTCCGAGTGCGGAGATACGACGCTTATGCGTGATCTCACTCAACGGATTTGTCTGATCAAGGAACTGCGATAACTGGCTGGTACCAAAGAATGAATTGATCACAGAAGAAAGTGTTCTTGCATTGATCAGATCAACCGGTGTAAATACCTCGTTATCCCTTACGTTCATCCTTTCCCGGATGGTACGGGCCATACGGGCCAAACCAACACCGAACTGTGCATACAATTGTTCTCCAACGGTACGAACACGACGGTTGCTAAGGTGATCGATGTCATCCACCTCGCTCTTACCATTGGTAAGTTGTACAAGGGTTTTGATGATGGCGATGATATCGTCTTTAGTTAATACTTTTTTCTCGATAGGGAAATTCAATCCCAGGCGGCGGTTGATTTTGTAACGGCCAACTTCGCCAAGGTCGTAACGCTTGTCAGAGAAGAATAATTTATCAATGATACCACGGGCAGTTTCATCATCTGGGGCATCCGCACCACGCAGTTGCTTGTAGATATGCTGAACCGCTTCCAACTCACTGTTAGAAGTATCTTTATTCAATGTGTTATAGATAATCGCATAATCACCACTCACTTCTTCTTTCTGAATGAAGACGCTCTTCACTTCCATTTCCATGATCATGGCAATGTTAGATTCATCGAGGATAGAATCCCTTTCAAGGATGATCTCATTCCTTTCAATAGAAACAACTTCACCGGTATCTTCATCCACAAAATCTTCTACCCAGGTGCGAAGTACACGGGCAGCAAGGCGTTTGCCTATATTTTTCTCTAAATTTTTCTTATCAGCTTTTACTTCATCAGCCATGCCGAATAATTCCAGGATATCCTTATCAGTTTCGAAACCGATAGAACGCAATAAAGTTGTTACCGGGAATTTCTTCTTACGATCGATGTAAGCAAACATCACGTTATTGATGTCTGTTGCAAACTCCATCCACGCTCCTTTAAACGGAATAACCCTTGCTGAGTAGATCTTGGTTCCGTTCGGGTGAATGGATTGGCCGAAGAATACACCAGGTGAACGGTGTAACTGGCTAACTACAACCCTTTCAGCACCATTGATCACGAAAGTACCACGTGGCGTCATGTAAGGGATATTTCCCAGGAACACATCCTGAACGATCGTTTGGAAATCCACATGCTCTTCATCATTACAGCTAAGGCGAAGCTTTGCTTTTAATGGTACAGCATAAGTAAGTCCCCTTTCAATACATTCATCGATCGAATAACGCGGTGGATCCACGAAATAATCTAAGAATTCCAGTACGAAAATGTTGCGGGTATCCGTAATAGGAAAATTCTCCTTGAATACGCGGAACAGCCCTTCAACATTACGTTTGTCGGGTGTTGTTTCTAACTGGAAAAAGTCTTTGAACGATTGAATCTGGATACCGAGTAAATCGGGAGTTTCTGCCAGGAATTCAACTTTTCCGAAATTGATACGCTGAGCAGGGTTTGATTTAGTTGCAGACATATTGTAATTAAAACGTTTTAATGTGCGAAGACTCTCTAAAACAGGGGATAAAGCAACGAATGCCACTAACCCTAAATTAAAGGAGGGCAAAGGTACGGAAAACTCTTTGTAATATTTCCAGATTTATCTGAAATTTTATGTATTGGTTTGGTTTTTGTAGAAAGGATTTCCTTTTTTCACATTCCGTAAACAAAATAAGGGCATTTTGAAGCCTGATGTGTATCACAGACACAGCAATTTTCCCTGAATTTCAGCTTCTGCTAAAAAGCATATTGTATTTAAAAACCCGGCTACTTACGTCCCAGCTTGTAAAAAGCGGAAAATCCTGCACCTCCCTGTTGTAAACCAGGCATTAAAGCAAGCCTGGCATTCAGCAATTTGTTCTTGTGTAGTTGTGGTATCATTACACCTGCCAGCGGGCCGATTACTAACCCGGTAATTACATCTGTTTTAAAGTGTTGCCCTGCTTTTAAACGAAGATACCCGGTGGTAGCGGCTGCAGCGCCAGCCAGCATGTACAATATCCATTTATGTTTCATGGTTGGATGATAATCACCATAAACCCTGGCCATAAAAAAAACAGACGCTGCCACAACCGTTGGATGACCGGCAAAAAAAGAGTTTCTTGCTCCACCCCGTTGCCTGATATTCAGCGGCACGTCCGTATTGTATGCATAGGGCCGGAACCTGTTGGCCGACATGGCTGATATAGTGTAAATAACGCCTGTTGTGCCCATGGTTTCCAGGAATAACAATCCTACCCTGGGCCCATCCCTGCGAATCTTCCTGTCGAACAATAAAAACAATGGTAAAGGCATACTGCCATAAAAGAAAAGGTCACTCGCAGCTTTTGCTTTGGTAGCGTAATTACTGGCAATCGGCCTGTCAAAACGATTGATTTTATCGATGCTTAATGCATTCAATTCTTCCACAGGCACAAGGTCTCTCCCGTAAATAACACTCATCCCATAAACCGACCATCCCGCAAAAGCGGCCGTAACAGGAATATCAATCCAGGGCCTTATATTATATACCCGTTCTTTTTTAGATGCTGCGTTGGTTTGCAGCAAGAGGTTCGTTGTTTCTGATTGCTGTGCAGAAAGGTTTGTACAAACTAAAATTACGAACGAAACAAGGGCAAGGCATTTTTTCATAATTAAGCTTTTCCCTGTTAAAACAAATGTTATACCGCTGTAAGATCCCTATGCTGAATAACAAAAACAACCATTGTATTAATTCAATTGTGGAAGATTGACCTCATGTAAAAAAAAAGAATGGCCGGAGATATCTCCGGCCATTGCTAAACTATTTCAATAAAATTAAGCGATCTCAACATCAGCACCTGCTTCTGTTAATTTTGCTTTCAGTTCTTCAGCTGTTGCTTTATCAACACCCTCTTTGATAGGCTTTGGAGCACCATCAACCAGGTCTTTTGCTTCTTTCAATCCTAACCCGGTTAATTCTTTAACGATCTTTACAACCGCCAATTTGTTAGGACCACCTGCTTTCAAGATAACATTGAAGGATGTTTTCTCTTCAACAGCAGCCGGGCCATCGCCACCACCGCTCATTACTACTGCAGCTGCAGCTGGTTCGATACCGTACTCTGATTTTAAGAATTCAGCTAATTCCTGAACTTCTTTTACTGTTAAACCTACTAGGTTTTCTGCTAATGCTTTTACGTCTGCCATGATTTTTTGTTTTTTTTCCGGCTTCATATCCGCCTGGGCGAATCCGTCGGAGCGTTTTTAAAAAATTTGTTTATGCCATTTTTGTTACCATCAGGCCAGGTATATTTAATTTATTATTCAGCCTTTGCTTCACCGGCTTCAGCTGCCGGCGTTTCTGTTGCAGGTGCTTCTTCAGCTACAGGTGCTTCTGCTACCGGTGCTTCTGCAACGGGTGCTTCTGCAACCGGAGCTTCTGCAACAGTTGCTTCAGGTGTAGCCGGAGTTTCGGCAACCGGTGCTTCTGCTACCGGAGCGGCTGCTTCAGCAACTGGTGCTTCAGCTTTTGCAGCATCTTTATTTTGCAAAGCGCCCAATACACGTTGGATAGGCGATTGCAATAATCCGATGATCTCGCCAATCAATTCGTTCTTCGTTTTGATCTGGGTAAGTGCTTTTAACTGGTTGTCGCCAACAAATACATCACCGTTGATGAAAGCTGCTTTTAATACAGGCCTTTCATTGTTATTTTCCTTACGGAAACTGCTGATGATCATTGCCGGATCTTTAGGATTTTCGCTGAACAGCAATGCGGTTACTTTGTGCAAAGAATCATATACACCTGCATACTTCTCGCCGTCGATACTTTCGAGCGCTTTCTTGATCAAGGTATTTTTTGCCACTTTCATTTCTACCTGCTTATTAAAGCAATGGTTGCGTAACTTACCGATCTGGGCCACTGTAAGGCTTTCAGTATCGGTAATGTAGAAATTATTATACTGAGAGAATTTGCCTTTCAGCAATTCTATCACTTCATTTTTTTCCTGTTTTGTCATAACAAATATTTTATTAACCCGGTTGAAGCCGAATTAGAGTTGAACAGATTTAGTGTCTACCATAATGCCCGGGCTCATGGTGCTTGCCATGCTTACCCCTTTCAGGTAAGTACCTTTCGACGTTGATGGTTTTAATTTGATGATAGCATTGATGAATTCCTGGCAGTTTTCAGCAAGTTTTTCCGGAGTGAAACTAACACGTCCTACAGACGCATGAATGATACCCACTTTATCAACTTTGAATGCGATCTTACCACCTTTCAGGTCATTAACTGCACCTGCTACATCATTGGTTACTGTACCGGTTTTAGGATTCGGCATCAGGTTACGGGGACCTAACACTTTACCAAGTTTACCGATTTTAGGCATTACCGAAGGCGTAGCCACGATAACATCTACATCTGTCCAACCACCTTCAATTTTTGTAATGTATTCATCCAGTCCTACAAAATCGGCACCAGCTGCGGTAGCTTCTGCTTCTTTATCAGGTGTACACAGCACCAATACACGTTTTGTTTTACCTGTACCGTGTGGTAACGAAACTGTACCACGGATAGCCTGGTCTGCTTTCTTAGGATCCACACCTAAACGTACGTGCAGATCAACTGAACTGTCAAATTTTGTTGTATTTATTTCTTTTACTAAAGATGTTGCTTCTTTAAGCGTATATGCTTTATTAATATCAACCTTAGTATTTGCTATTTTTCTAGCTTTTGTGATCATTGTTATAAAAATTTAAGGTTGATGATTAATTTTCCCAAGGAGCTTTACCATCAACTGTTAGTCCCATACTGCGTGCAGTACCGGCAACCATGCTCATGGCGCTGTTTAGTGTAAATGCGTTCAGATCCGCCATTTTATCTTTAGCGATCTCCTCAACCTGCGACCAGGTAACTTTTCCCACTTTTACGCGGTTGGGTTCCTTACTGCCGCTGGTGATCTTGGCTGCATCCATTAACTGAACAGCTGCTGGTGGGGTTTTGATAATAAATTCGAATGATTTGTCTGCGTACACTGTAATCAATACAGGTAGAATTTTTCCGGGTTTATCCTGGGTCCTCGCATTGAATTGCTTGCAGAACTCCATGATATTGACTCCTTTAGAACCGAGTGCCGGACCGATTGGCGGTGCCGGATTGGCTTGTCCTCCTTTACACTGGAGCTTAACATAGCCGGTGATTTCTTTTGCCATATTTTATTTTTTTGGTGTTAACGTCCTCCCGATTAGACGGGAAAACTCCCAGGATGTCCAATTGGACAAATTCAATAAAGAACTATTTGGGGCGGCAAAAGTAAGTTTTTTTTCGTAATCAGCAAATAGTTTTTGGAAGTATCTCCCATTACCGACGCAAATAACCGAAAGGATCAGGCAAGTCAAACCCGAATACCATGGGTTGAAAATCCATTGGGTTAAGAAAGCATGAAAGTAAGTATGATATTTTCAATATTCTTATGAATTACTTTTCGAAGAAAATATTTGAAATTTTCAGAACTTTAAGCCCTGCACTAAAGTGGGTAGCTCTAGTTGGCTCACTTTGACCAGGTAAAGGCACCAGTTGCCAATGGAACGGTCCGGCATATCTTCATAATTGCTGAAAGTTGTGGCCGGGAGAGGCCGTTTTTTTGTGGATTTCGGTATCTAGACTACCCTTTTTTACGAAAATACGCAACTTATTTGTCTTTTTTAATGGATGTATGGTGAGACATTTTTTGCGCAGTGTTTGCTTTTTGTCTCAAAAATGGTTTGGCTTTAAATGAGACAAATATCAGCATGGTCATCAAAAATGTCTCAAATTATTTTTCCAAATAAGACCTCATTTTTATCAGTTTTTATCAGTTTTGGGTCCTTTATAGCATTTAGTAAGCCTTTTCAGAACAAATTTTGATTATAATTTAATGAAAGTTTTTAATAATAATTCAGTTTAACCCCTTCTGTCATCGCTCCTCCCCGGATTTCCGGCTTTAAAAACCAACGCGAGGAAGTTTCGGTTCGGGGGTACAAAACCAGGCGAGGTCGGCTGGTTGAAGACCACGCTTCGGCTTGCACTGGAGGAGGCTATAAATAGCGGCGACAAAAAATAACAGTTGTTTTCACGAATATTATTAAGGTTATGAAGCGTTGTTTCGGCCGGAGCAGGAACTGAGGCGTGGAGACTCCGGCGGAGTTAAATAAATGACGCGTATTAATCTGCTATAAAACAGGAAGCCATTGCGTGGCAAAAAAAATTTTATACCTGGCAAGACTAAAAATACTTCCGAACATGTAAGCCAAGGCAGGAACGGAGGCCTTTCAAATTCAGTAAAGAACTATTTGCAGCGGCAATAGCTATTTTTTGGTGATCATCAAATGGTTTGGGAAAGTACCTCCTGTTCCGGAGGTAAATAACCGACAATTCCGGGGTACTACAACTGATTTTTAAAAACAGCTTCGGCGACTGCGCTGTATCAACAGCATTAATCCAGGTCATATCAAAAAAATAAACAGATCCTGCAGGTGGTACAAGACCACTTATCCGGGATTTCGCTGCATGACCGCATAATTTAAAAATAAATTTAACAATCAACCAGTATTTCGTATAGTCTATTCTTTACAGTTAGTTTGTAAAAAATAGTTGTATTCGTCCATTTATATGGTCAGCTTTCCTGTGATATTTTACCATTTATACTATCTGAAGAATTATTTGCAGCACTCTTTCATTTACTGTTGTCACCTATATATAGAGTTTATCCGGATAATTTCTATCATTAAAGAATTACAATCGAAAAGGTTTATGAGATTAGCCTTAAGCAGCCGTGCCCTCCGTAGGTTATGGTAACTGCGCAGTACTGCTTTGAAATTTTGTACACTTTTTATATTGTCATTATTCACCCCTTCAATAAATAATGATATGAAAAAATTAACCCTGGCGATTATTATAATCATCAATTCATTTCCCCTGTTTGCGCAGAAAACTGTAACAGGCACTGTAACCGATGCACAGGACGGCGCTGTATTATCCGGTGTAAACATCACTGGCAACGGTAAAGCAGCAACAACAAATTCATCCGGAAAATATTCTATCGAAGTTCCGGACAATACTGTGCTGCTCTTTACACGGGTGGGGTATGCTGAACTTTCATTGAATGCCGGCATTAATTCCGTTGTGGATGTATCCCTGCAACTGATCCGCAGGAACCTGCAGGAAGTAGTTATAACCGGCTACAATATTCAAACACGCCGGCAATCAGTTTCCTCTATTTCTAAAATTGGAGGTGATGATGTAAGATCACAACCCATTGGCTCTTTTGAACAATTGTTACAGGGAAGGTCTCCCGGCATTCTGATACAGTCGCAAAGCGGCCAACCGGGTTCAGCGGCAACGGTAACGATCAGGGGTAAAGGCTCTGTATTGGGATCTACAGATCCGCTCTATATCTTAGATGGCGTGCAGATCACCTCATCCGATTTTCAAAGTATTAACCCTTCTGATATTGAAACTTACAATGTACTGAAAGATGCCATGGGCACGGCGCAATATGGATCAAGAGGTGCCAACGGCGTAATCGTTATCACTACAAAAAGAGGTGCTAACCAAAAAACAAGGCTTAACTATGATGTGCAATATGGTAAATCGGAATTACCAAACAGTAAACTGCAATTGATGAGCAGTGCTGAAAAGATCAATTATGAATTGAATTACGACAGGCCCGATGGCATGAACCCGAATGGCTGGACGGCTGAAGAAGCTGATAGCCTATCAAAAATAAACGCAAACTGGAAAGATGCTTTATTCCGCAAATCAACAACTGTTCAGCACCAGTTAAGCATTGCAGGTGGTAATGATAAAACTAAATTCTTTGCGTCAGGATCTGTATTTGATCAACAGGGTATAGTTATTACTACCGGCCTGAGAAGAGTAACAGGAAGAATAAACCTGGATCATACCCTGGGGAATTTCAGGATAGGTTTGAATACTTATATCGGATCTTCCAAATTCACCAACACCAATGAAAACGACCAGTTCATCGGCTCGCCCCTCAATGCGTTGCGCTGGGCCAATCCTTACGTTACCCCTTACCTGCCCGACGGCTCGTACAATGAGACAGACCTCTTACTCCAGGGGCAACCAAATGCAGTAAAAGAACTTGTAGAAAACCCCGTAAGTAATAAACAGTTAAAACTTGTTGGCGGATTAAACGTGGAATATCGTTTCCCAATGATAAAAGGCTTAGCTGCCCGTTCGAATATAGGAATCGATTATACAGAAAACGAGCGCCAGCAATATTTTGATCGCAGCACGTACCAGGGTAGTCAGCAAACCGGCGGGCGAGGTTCATTCGGACAAAATGAAACAAAAAACAACCGACAAACAATAACCACCTCCATCAGTTATACAAAACCTTCCGGCGTGCATCGTTATAATATTTCTTTGTTCAATGAAGTAGTAAAAAGAAAATTCAATGGCTTCGGATACACGGGATTCGGATTGGTTGGCCCGTTCAAAAATGGCGCAGGTATTACACCAGGCACATCTTCCAATGGTTTCATTCCTGTTGTAACAAGCACCGAAACTGAAAATGCGATCCTATCCTATTTTGCCATCGGCGATTATTCATACAGGAATAAATACTTTATCAGCGGTACGGTAAGGCGTGATGGATCTTCAAGACTTGCCGATGACAATAAGTGGACAACATTTGGTGCTGTTGGTGCAAGCTGGCTTGTTTCTGCCGAAAATTTCATGAGCAATTCTAAACTCATCAGCGATCTTAAATTAAAAGTAAGTTATGGTTCTTCTGCAAACCAGGGTGTAGGTGATGATTATGAAGCGAAAGAACAATTTGGCCCATCGTCGTACAATGGCACCGGCGGTTTGATATTAACCAATTTGAAGAAAGGCGATCTTACCTGGGAAGTACGCCGTTCATTTAATGCAGGCGTTGATTTTGGTATCCTGAAGAACAGGGTTACCGGCTCTGTTGAATGCTACAATGCAAACACTGTTGGATTGTATCTGAACAGGCAGGTATCAGGAACCAATGGCGTGAACACGGTACTTACCAATCTTGGTAAACTACAGAACAGGGGCATTGAAGTTGCCTTGAATGTAACACCGGTTCAAACAAAGAACATAACGTGGACAATAGGTGGAAATTTCACTTACAACAAAAATAAAATACTTGCGCTCGATGGAACAAATGAAAATGTGAATGCAAATTTAAACTCAATTAACAGGGTTGGAGAAAGTGCTAATTCGATTTATGTTGTCAGGTATGCCGGGGTTGATCCTGCCACAGGCGATGCCTTGTATTATACAAAAGATGGCAAAGGCACCACGCATCAATACGACCCCAACGATAAGGTGATCGTTGGAAAATATGATCCCCCTTATTTCGGTGGATTTAATTCAAGTATTAACCTGAAAGGTATAGAAGCTTCTTTCCTGTTTACTTATAGTTTCGGAAATAAGATATTCAATGGCGATCGGGTGAATGTTGAAAATCCGCTTTATTATGTTTCAAATATCAGTAAAGACCTGTTAACTGAATGGCAACAGCCGGGAGATATAACAAACATACCCAGCCCCTTCAATGATTTTCAACCCAACACTACCAGGTTCGTAGAAGATGGAGGATATATCCGGCTGCGCAATATTACCTTATCATACACACCTGCGCTGGTAATGCTTGGGAAGTATAAGGTCAGTTCATTAAGGTTTTTTGTGCAGGGACAAAACCTGTATACCTGGAGCAAATTCAAGGGTTATGACCCAGAAGTAGCAACAGGTTACTTACAAGGTGCTCAATATCCCGCACTCAAAGCAATAACTGTAGGAATGAACATTGGCTTATAAAATCACCCTCAAAAAATTTCATCATGAAAAAGTTAATATATAGATACATTATAGCAGCACTGGTGCTCATCGCAACATTCAGTTCCTGTACAAAAACAATCGACCTCAAGCCCACTCACACGATCGATGGCGATGTGGCTTTTACAAAAATTGAAGATTATGAAGCTGCACTTACCGGTGCATACTCAAGGCTATTATCCGTTAATTATTATGGCAGCAGTAATGGATCCAATGCTTTCGCAACACTTTCGGATATGATGACCGATAACCTTTATGAGAGTAGTGAATCATTGGGTAATTACCAGAATTTTTCGCACTGGACCTATACTGCCGATGATGCAAACATTGATGCTAGCTGGCTTGCAGCTTACAGGGTTATTCAACAATGCAACCTTACGTTAAGAAATATTGATAAGCTTTCATCAACAAATGAAGGTGCTGTCAATAGGGTTAAATCACAGGCGCTGGCATTAAGGGCGTTTGTACATTTTGATGTGTTGCGGTATTGGGGAGAAGGCAGTTTGAGGAATTCAACATTAAAAGGTATTCCCTATGTTTCCATTTTTGATATTGAACAAAAACCGTCCAGGCTTTCTGTAAAAGAAAGCTATGATGCTATCATCCGGGACCTTCAGGAGGCCAGGGGACTTATGCAGAACATGGACAAAGCCATTCAATCTGCAACAAGTACAGCTTCTACTGCGCGAGGATATATTGATGAGATAGCTACCAACGGCATACTGGCCCGTGTTTACAATTACGCAGGTGAAGCAGACAGTGCGATCAGATATTCAAGCATGGCGATAGCAGCAAGGCCATTGGCCAGCAAGGCGAATTTTCCATTGATCTGGCAGGATGCCAATACTGCTGAGGTGCTTTGGTCTGTAAAATTCACTCCCCTTAATTCCGGTGTAGGCGACAATGTTTACTATGCAACCGGTAACAGGGCCTCTTACAGGCCTACCTTAAATTTAACCGCTTTGTACGACCAGGTAAACGACGTTCGGTACGCTTCCTATTTCCAGTTAAGGGCAAGAGGCGGGGCCAACAGGTTGGTTCTTATAAAATACATTGCAAAGCAGGCGCAATTAGCACGGCCGGATGGAATCACAGATTTTAAGGTTTTACGTACGGGCGAAATGTATTTAATTCGTGCTGAAGCATATGCACAAAAATTAATGGAAGCAGCAGCACTCGCTGATCTGAATACATTGAGGGCAGCCCGTATCAATGGTTTTGTTCCTGGAACGGAAACAGGACCAGCATTGCTTACAGCGATTGACAATGAAAGGAGAAAGGAACTTGTGTGTGAAGGTCATCGATGGTTCGATCTGAAGCGTTCAGACAGGCTTGTAGACCGTATTACGAACTGCAATGTATTTTGTTCATTGGATGCTGCTGCCCGGGAATGGGTTTGGCCAATTCCACAAACAGAGATTCTTGCCAATCCGAATATAGCGCAAACGAATGGGTATTAATTTGAAGAAAGAGTTTACAGTTATGCAGAAAAGCTGTAAACTCTTTTTCATTTTTACATAAAAAAACCGTTCCAAAAATGAAACGGTTGCAAACAGTTGGTTATCGTAACGGGTTATGCAAGTTTTTCCACCTGCATATAACTTAATTCTACCGGTGTAGCTCTTCCAAATATCTTTACCTGAACCTTTAATTTTTTCTTTTCATCACTTACTTCTTCAATAACACCGTTGAAGTCGTTGAATGGCCCGTCGATGATCTTGATGGTTTCGCCAATGATAAATGGCTCGCTCATCGTTACACCCCCGATATCACTCATTTCATCAACCTTACCCAACATCTTGTTGACTTCAGCTTTACGCAAAGAAATGATATTACCTTTTGAACCTTTTCCATCAGTAAGGAAGTGCATTACGTTGCTGATATTACTGATATGCTGTATGATATCATCATTCAGTTTATTATCGGCCACTTCTATCATGATATAACCAGGATAGAAATTTCTTTCCCGCATCACTTTCTTACCATTCAATACTTTGTAAACTTTTTCTACCGGAAGAAATATCTGAACGATCACTTTTGTCCAGTTATTGCGGATAATATCTTTATCGAGGTATTCTTTGATCTTACGCTCTTTGCCACTTACAACCCTAAGTACATACCACTTGCTTTCTTTCTCAGCTTTTTCAGGAGCTTTAACGTTCTCAGTAACAACGGGTGTTTCGGCTGTTTGTGCTATATTTTCTGCAGCTCCATCTTGCTCTGCTGTTGTTGTATCTTCCATAATTACTTAAATAGCGAGTAAATAAATTTCATAGATCCGTTTGCGATAAAATCCATCAATGCTACAATAGCAGTAATAAATAATGTTGCACCCAGTACGATCATCGTTGACTGTTGTAGTTGTTCCCATTTAGGCCAGGTTACTTTTTCCGTCAACTCTTTGTAAGATTCCTTTACAAAAACTGTGAATTTGTTCATAATTATCGTTTAAATCGTTTAGGGTTTAATGGTTTCAGGATGGTTAACGTTTAAACCATTTCAACTTTTAAACCCTTCTAACTTTACTCTGCACGGGCACTAGGATTCGAACCCAGATCAAGGGTGTTGGAGACCCGTATGCTAGCCGTTGCACCATGCCCGCAAAAAAGCTAAAAGCTATTCCGAGACGATCGGAACAGCTTTTAGTTAATATTGTAAAGATAAAGCATTATCTAATACAAAGCCTCAAGGCTAATAGCTAAAGGCTATTTGCTAAAAGCTTATTTTAAAATTTCAGTAACCTGGCCAGCACCTACTGTACGGCCACCTTCACGGATCGCAAACTTCAAACCTTTCTCCATCGCAATTGGTTGGATAAGGGTTACAGTTAAGTTTGTATTATCGCCAGGCATAACCATTTCTGTACCGGCATTCAAAGTAACTTCGCCAGTTACGTCTGTAGTACGGAAGTAGAACTGAGGACGGTATTTATTAAAGAATGGAGTATGACGTCCACCTTCTTCTTTGCTAAGTACGTAAACTTCACCTTTGAATTCAGTGTGCGGAGTGATCGTACCTGGTTTGCAAAGTACCATACCACGACGGATCTGGGTTTTTTCAATACCGCGTAATAGCAGACCTGCGTTATCACCAGCTTCACCCTCGTCCAATAATTTCTTAAACATCTCAACACCTGTACAAACTGAAGCCAATGGTTTTTCCATCAAACCTACAATTTCAATTGCTTCACCAACTTTGATACGGCCTCTTTCGATACGACCTGTAGCAACAGTACCACGACCAGTAATTGAGAATACATCCTCAACACTCATCAGGAACGGAAGATCAACCAGACGTGGAGGTAATGGAATATAGCTATCAACAGCATCCATCAATTCATTGATCTTAGCTATCCATTTGTCATCACCAGCCAAAGCACCGGTTGCAGAACCCTGGATAATTGGAGTGTTGTCGCCATCAAAACCGTATGAACTTAACAACTCACGGATTTCCATTTCAACAAGCTCAAGCAATTCAGGATCATCAACCAAATCCACTTTATTCATGAAAACAACGATCTGAGGTACACCAACCTGGCGAGCCAACAGAATGTGTTCTTTAGTCTGAGGCATTGGTCCATCCGTAGCAGCCACCACAAGGATAGCTCCGTCCATCTGGGCAGCACCAGTGATCATGTTCTTAACATAATCGGCGTGACCCGGACAGTCAACGTGTGCATAGTGACGTGTATTGGTAGCATACTCAACGTGTGCTGTATTGATCGTAATACCCCTTTCTTTTTCTTCAGGAGCACCATCGATATCGTCATAATTTTTTTTCTCCGCTAAACCTCTTTTTGACAAAACATCGGTTATAGCGGCTGTAAGTGTTGTTTTACCATGATCCACGTGACCGATAGTACCAACGTTAAGATGGGGCTTATCCCTCTTGAATGATTCTTTTGCCATTGTTTAATTTTTAGTATTGTTTTGAAAATTAGCTCACATTTATAGTCTGCAACCGCTGACTTTTATTTTTTGTACCTTATCAGGCACTACAGATTTCTTTTAAAAGAGCCATAGGTGAGAATCGAACTCACGACCCCTTCCCTACCAAGGAAGTGCTCTACCCCTGAGCTACCACGGCTTGCAGAGCAAAACCTTTATTTAGACTTTGGCAAAGTCTGAAATTATGCCAAAGTATAATCTTTTATGAGCGGAAGACCAGGCTCGAACTGGCCACCTATAGCTTGGAAGGCTATCGCTCTACCAAATGAGCTACTTCCGCTTGTTAATTTGGTGATTTGATAATTTGGTAATTAGCCAATTAGAAATCCCATATGATTTAAAAGAACTTTCCAATTATCAAATCATCAAATTTAGATGATCATCCAATTGGACTTGTGGGCAGAGTAGGGTTCGAACCTACGTACACTCGCGTGAACAGATTTACAGTCTGTCGCCTTTAACCACTCGGCCATCTGCCCATTAATTGAGCCGAAGAAGGGAGTCGAACCCCCGACCTGCTGATTACAAATCAGCTGCTCTACCAACTGAGCTACTTCGGCTTATTAGTGGTTTATAGTTATAATAACTTAAATGGTTTAAAAGTCTGCAATTATTCAAACAACTGTTAAACCTTTAAACCCTTAATCGCAATAAACTTTTTGAAAAGAACTTCCCATAAAAAGAACGGCCACAAAAAGGCACCCTATTTTTTGGGAAGGCAAAGGTAAGAGAAAATGATTAATAGAAAAACTTTGTAAAAGATTTTTTTGAAAGGATTTCAAAACCAAAAAAAATCCCCCGGTTTTCCGGGGGACAATTATCATTTTTTACCTGTATTATCAGGCTGCTTGTTTTTCTTTTTTTCGTTTGATCTGGGTGATGACAGCATCCATTGCTACATCAAAACTTTCTTCAAATGACTTGGAAGATTGCTTTACGAAGAACTCATGACGCGGTATCATCACTTTTATCTCTGCCACTTTATCTTTTATATTGTGTACAATATTGTCTAATTTAAGATATACATCAACTTTTGTGATCCTATCATGAAACTGCGTGAGCTTTGATACTTTCTTTTCTATATAAGAGATCAATTTTGCATCTGCATCAAAATGCACAGTTTGAATGTTTACGTTCATAACATCTGAATTTTATGTGAAAAAATAAAAATTAAAGGGTAGCAATTATAGCATAGGCGTTGTAGGTTGGGGGTTTGAGTGCATGCCTGATTTTTCGTAATTGTAAGTTAGATCATGAAACGCTTTTTTCAAAATAAAATTTTACCGGCGGTTATTATTCTTTAAAAATAACAACCTATCAGGCCTTGGGGTGTGCTTTTTTAAAAACATCTTTGAGTTTTTCGATGGTATTGTGTGTGTAGATCTGTGTTGCTGCCAGGCTGCTATGCCCCAATAATTCCTTTACCGCATTCAGGTCTGCGCCTTTGTTGGTAAGATGTGTAGCGAATGTGTGCCTGAGTATATGCGGACTCTTTTTTTCAATAGTGGTTACCAGCGCCAGGTATTTCCTGGCAACATTGTAAACATATTTCGGATAAAGCTTATTTCCTTTTTCATTTACCAGTAAAAAAACTGCTTCGGCGGCGGGGAGCTGTATTTTCTTTTCCGAAGCATAGGCTTTTATCTCCAGGATAAGCTGGTTACTTACCGGAATAATCCTCTCTTTGCTACCTTTCCCCAATACTTTGATGGCACTGTTGTGCATATCTACCTGGTTTTCCTTTAGACCTATCAATTCTGCCTGCCGGATACCTGTATTGTACAGTATCAGCAACAACAGCCTTTCTGTTTTCCCTGTCCAGTTATCGGGGAATTCCACATGATCGAATAAGGTATCAATATCTTTCTTTTCTACAAACTGCGGCAGCCTCTTACCCATTTTCGGTGATACGATCGTAGCCATCGGGCTAACCTTAATAATCTCCTGCTTCAACTGCTGCTTAAAAAATGACTTTAAAGATGATATCTTCCGGTTGATGGTCTTTGAACTGATGCCCTGGCTTTTCAAGTGAGCCAGCCAGGTGCGGATATAGGTTGGTTTTATCTCTTCAACAGAAGTCTCATCGAAATTCACTTTCAGGAAATCAAAAAAAGCAGTAAGATCGTTCTGGTAAGAGATAACAGTATGCTGGGAATACCTTTTCTGGAATTTCAGGTAATCTAAAAATGACTGTATATGCTGTTCGGGAGGTATATGCATAAAAAAACTGATAACCAAAGTTAATCATAACCCTGTTATCAGTCTTAATATATTGCTGGTTTAATAATTATTTGTCGAACTTACCAGTATTAAGCTGTTGCTTGTAAACAGCCTTTAATACTTCTGTGCGGCGTCTGATAGACGGCTTAATGAAAGCCTGCCTTTCCCTTAACTGCAACAATACGCGGCTTTTTTCAAATTTCTTCTTATACTTTTTGAGTGCCTTGTCGATGTTTTCGCAATCTTTTGAATCTATAATAAGCATTGTGTGATATACCTCCTTTAGGTGATTTTTAAGGCGGCAAAGATAGAAGAATTATTTAAATAAAAAAATATCTATGCAAAATTCCGAAATTTGAGGAATGTTTACAGGAATTATTGAACAAACAGGCATTGTAGAAGCCACTGAAAAGGCCGGAACGAACCTCCTGTTGTGGGTAAGGTCTTCACTTTCAGCCGAATTGAAAATTGACCAAAGTGTCAGCCACAACGGCGTTTGCCTTACAGTGGAGGAAATAAAGGGCGATAAACACCGGATTACCGCCATTGACGAAACACTTCAAAAAACCAATCTCGGCCATTGGGCACCCGGAACAATCGTAAACCTCGAACGATGCATGCCCATGAATGGGAGGCTGGATGGTCATATTGTACAAGGCCATGTAGACAGCCTGGCAACCTGTGTTAACACAATTCAAAAAGAAGGAAGTTGGGAATATGGTTTTGAACTGGATGAAAAATTTGCGGCATTCATTATTGAAAAAGGTTCGATCTCATTGAATGGCATTAGTCTCACCATATTTAATGTAACAAACAATGGTTTCACCGTGGCCATCATCCCCTACACTTATGAACACACCAATATGCAACAATTGAAAAAGGGCGATACTGTTAACATTGAATTTGATATCATTGGCAAATATGTGAACCGGATAAGCCAACTTCAAAAATCCTGACCATTGCAAGAAGCTGCCTATAGCATAACAACCGATAATCCACTGAATGAAAAGAATTTTCATCTCTTAAAAAGCAGCCTGTACAATAGCTCAGGACTTTCCTATACAGATTTTAAAAAAACCTTAAAGCCTGTTTATAGTAAAGTATGGATAGATATCTTCCTGGGCTGGGCCGGCATATTCATTGTATTGATAACGGCCGGTTTCTTACTTCAATCCGGGGATATTCTTTTCAGCATCATCGTTTCACTAACAGCTGCTACACTTATTGGTTACTTCATCGCTTATCTTATCAATTTTTTTCATGAAGCTGCCCATTATAATATAACTGCAGGTAAACGAACAAACGACCGGCTGGCAAACCTGCTGCTTGGCATTCTCGTAGGCCAGGGAATAAAAAATTACCGGTTGGTTCACTGGCAACATCATGTAGCGCTTGGCACAACTGCCGATACAGAAAGAAGTTATTTCGAAAGCCTGGATCTGCGTTTTTTCATTTACGCTTTAACGGGCATCAGTGCTTTGCAGTTGCTGTTGAAAAGAAGTGAATTTGTAAAAGCAAACAGTAAAGAACCTGCAGCAGTTCTAAGTAAAGAAAAATATATCCAGCTATTTATCAGCCTGGCATTTCATGCAGGTTTACTGACATTGTTATTTTTGTTTGGTCAGTATTGGCTCATGGCAGTTTGGATACTGGCAACAGGAAGCTTCTACCCTTTCTTTAACAGGTTGCGTCAACTGATAGAACACCGTTCCGATAAGGCTGACAAAAAAATAAATTATGCCAATATGCCGCATGGGAAATTAAGCAGGATATTCGGCAACTCAATATTGGATAGAAGCTTTGGCAGCGCCGGTTTCAACAAACACCTGCTTCATCACCTTGAACCAACGATCTCATATACAAGAATGAATGAACTGGAAGCATTCTTAACAGAAACATTGTTGGGTGAACATATAAAAAAACAACGTTCCTCGTATTTCGGCATTTTTAAAAAACTGCTTAACAGATAGTGGAAACTAATAACCATATCAGCTGTTATAATTGTAGGAGCAATGACACAGGGCATTATGCAACTGCCAAAGACGTTGAATATTTTACAGACAATGATCATTATGAATATTATCAATGCAATTGTTGTAAAGTGCTGTTCATACATCCGCAACCTTTGAACAAACTCCAGCAAATTTATCCGTCGAATTATTATTCATTTAATGACAACAGCAAGTCTGTTTCTTTCAAAATAAAAAACAAACTCGACGGGTTATTCTTTAAAAAACAACTTAGCAGGTTTTCCAAAAAAGATATCAAGGTATTGGACATCGGCGGTGGCACAGGTGCTAACTGTGATATCATTAAAAGAAATGACAACAGGGTAACGGAAACCCAGGTAGTTGATATGGATGCAACTGCAGGACAAACAGCTATTCAAAAAGGGCATACATTTTTTTATGGGAAAATAGAAGATTTTGAAACAACAGTTCAGTACGATCTTATCCTGATGCTGAATTTAATAGAACATGTTGCCGATCCTGAAACGGTTTTAAAAAAAGCTGTCAGTCTTTTAAATGCCGGAGGAGTGATCATCATTCAAACACCAAATTACAACAGTCTTGATGCAAGTATATTCAGAAGAAAAAACTGGGGCGGTTATCATTGTCCAAGACACTGGATCATTTTCAATAAAACAAGTTTCATGAACCTTGCAAAGAAATGCGGATTAATGGAAGTACATTTTAGTTACACACAAGGTGCTGCATTCTGGACGGTCAGCATCCTTCATCAATTACAACAATGGAAAATGATCAAAGCTGATGAGAAACGTCCGCTTGTTTACCATCCCTTGTTTGGGATCATCAGCATGTGTACCGCAGCATTTGATTTTATCAGAAAACCATTTGCGCCTTTATCACAAATGCTCATTGTTTTAAAACAGGATGAAAAAATCAATTCATAAACGTTTTAGTTTTATATTTAATCATACAATCATTTATTTACATGCCTGTTGAGATCTCGGTAATTGCTCCTTTGCTTAATGAAGAAAAGAATGTATATGAATTATACAACAGGCTTTCTGCTGTATTGAATAAAATAAATGTTTCTTACGAGATCTTATTAATTGATGATGGCAGTAAGGACCAAACCTTGTTTGCACTGGAGAAGATAGCATCAGCAGATAAGCATGTAAAATACATCAGCTTCAGCCGCAACTTCGGGCACCAGGTTGCATTGTATGCCGGGCTTGAAAAATGCATTGGCAATCATATCATACTTATGGACGGCGATCTGCAGGACCCGCCTGAGGCTATTGAAAAATTATGGCAGCAGATAAATGAAGGTTATGATGTTGTTTATGCAAAAAGAAACCTGCGCAAAGGAGAATCATTTTTAAAAAAGATCACCGCCAAATTATTTTACAGAATCCTGAACAGGATCACTTCCATCAATATCCCCATTGATACGGGTGATTTCCGTATCATCACCCGTAAGGTAGCCAATGAATTATTGCGAATGAATGATCATACTAAATTCCTTCGTGGACAAATTGCCTGGCTGGGCTTTAAAGAAATATTCATTTCGTACGAACGGGAAGAAAGAAAGAATGGCATTACAAGTTTCAGTTATCGAAAAATGTTCCGTTTCGCTTTTGATGGTATTACCGGTTTTTCTAATTTTCCATTGAAGTTTGCCAGCATCAGTGGTATCATTGTTTCCTTATTTGCATTTATCTTCATCATCTACATCATGTTGGCAAAACTGGTTTGGGGACAAACGATCTCAGGCTGGGCTTCTATCATGGTAACCGTGCTTTTCCTCGGAGGCATTCAATTATTAAGTGTGGGAATCATCGGGGAATACATCAGCCGCATCAACGATTCGGTACGAAACAGGCAACTCTATATTATCAACAAGACAAATATCGGCTGATCATTTTTCGGCTTTGTACAAGTACTGCCCGCCGAGCGGCAGCCAGCCTAATTTATCTTCCAGTTTAATCAATCTTGCCAACATCCCTGATCGGGGAAAAAAAAGTATGAACTTCTTTTTAATATTTTTAAAACCCGCATTGTTTAATAACCTATTCGAATAATTATAGCCCAGCAGTTTTGCATCCTTATCAAACACACAGGTATTTACAAGGTAGCGGGTAACCGGATTTAACGGATTGTGTTCAAAAAGATAGATCCTGCCACCTGGTTTAAGTACACGAAGGATCTCCTTCAATAAGCATTCATGTAAGCTAAAATCGATGTGATGCATTACGGCAGCAATAAAAGCTATGTCAAAACTATTGTCTGCAAAAGGAATTTGTTTGCCGTCGTACACAGAAAAATTAGCATTGGTTATTTTCTTTTCGCCGGCCCGGGCAATACTTTTTTCTGAAATATCTATTGCTTCAACGGTCCATGATGGCTGGTATTGTTGAATAAATAATTCTGTAGCACCGTCGCCACAACCAATATCAAGCATACGCACAGCTGTATTTCCGGCTTCTGTGCCCATCAATTGCTGTACTTTATGTTCCGCAAAATAAAAACTATCCGCACCGCTGAGTTTTACATTGTCAGTATGAATGCTCCGGTAGTCATTTGCGTATTTATCAAAATCGTCAAAACTTCTTTTTGCCATATAGTGTAAAAATGTATTTTTAGGCTATGCAAGTTTACAGAAATTCAAAGAGGGATTCAATTAAAACATTCCTGTTTTTCCTGCTGATCCTTTTTATTGCATACTTACCAGTGTCAACTTTCCTGTTTTTTTTGAAGAATGATGCATTCAATGGCTACTTTCCGCCCAAGTTTTTCATGAGCGAAAGTATCCATAGTGGCTATCTGCCACTCTGGAATCCCTATATCAATTTCGGTTTACCACAATATGGCGATATGAGCAGCGGCTTCTGGAGCCCCATCACCTGGCTGATCGCATCAACGGTTGGATACAATGCCTACAGTTTTACAATAGAATTGCTGTTTTATATTTTAAGTGCAGGTATTGGGATGTATATACTTTGCCGTTTCTATGAAATGAATGAATATGTAAGCCTCATCGCAGGTCTTTCATACATGTGTTGCGGATACATGATCGGCCACCTGCAACATTTCAACTGGATCAGCGGCGCTGCATTCCTTCCCTTTTGTATATGGGCTTACCACCAGCTTCAGAGAAACCTTACTATTAAAAATATATTACTGGCTTCTATCATTTTTTATATGCTCGCTGCATCAGCACATCCCGGCATCACGATCGGAGCCTTGTATTTTTTCAATACTTATGCGCTCTTCATACTCTTTAAAAAAGGATCATCCATTCCGTTAACAAAAAAGCTCATTGACTTTGGAAGAACGAATATTTTATTGATCATTGGAATTGGTTTGCTAAGCGTGGGAATGATCGCCGGTTATGCAGACATATTGCCAAATATTACAAGGGGAGAAAAAATAGCAATGACTGCGTTGGGTAACCCGGTATCCATCAAAAGCCTGGTATCGGCGATGCTGCCGTTGAGTATTGTAAAAAATGACGCATTCTTTGCAACGGACCTTTCCATGCGCAATATATATTTCGGCTTAACGCTCTTATTATTTTTTATTTTTTCACTGCTAACAAAAAAGAACAGCCTGCAAAAATTCTTCCTGTTTAGCGGCGTTGCATTTTTTTTACTTTCTTCTGATGGGGCGCTTAAAACTTCAGCAATCAAATACCTCCCATTGCTGGGCTATGTCAGGTTGAATGGTGAATTCGCCATATTTGCACTACTATCTTTTATACTGCTGTCAGCTTTTTCACTCAACAATTATATACAATCGAAAAGTTCTTTTGCAGGCACATTAAAGATCCTGTACTATGTATTGGAGATCATTATTATCATCTCCATTGTATTCGGCCTTTATAAAATAAACCATACCCATACCAGCTTTACTTATGAAATAAAAAATATTGCTGCACAACAAGGCATTGCACAAATAATAAAAGCATTACTGGATTCTATGAGTTTTTATGATGCCTTCTGGCTGCAGGGGATTTTTCAGTTATTGCTGTTATGGAGCATCAAATGGTGCCTGATCAATAAAAATTTCAGCAGGCTGTTGAAAATAGTTGTTGCTGATCTTGTCATGGCAAGCTTATTGAATATTCCCTTTACCGGTGTTGGAAAAGCTTCTGTTGCAGACGTGCAGGCCGTATTAAACAAATCACCCGCGGGTATTATAACGGCACCGTTAAAGCCCATCAATCAATACGACAGCATTACTACATATGAAAGCGGACTGGTAGGTAACTGGAGTTTTTATAACAAGCAGCCCGGGGTAAGCACATTTGCATTTTATCCGGTAGAATTGAACAACACGAAACTGGTATTCAAAGATCCAACGGCTGAATGGTTCAGTAAGGCTTATGTCTTTATTGCTGGTGATAGTGTTACAAATAAAATCACTGTAAATAAATTCAGTGGCAACAGCATATCAATTGTATCTAATGCTGCCAAAGAAAATTCGCTGGTTTACCAACAAAATTTTTACCCGCACTGGTATGTGATAAATAATAACAAGAAAACTGTGGCTGGAAATTATCAGCAGGTTTTTCTTTCAACACCGATCAAAGCAGGAATAAATTCGATATCGTTTTCATTTGAACCTTATCTCATAAAAAAAGCGATGCTGCTTAGTGCGATCGCTTTCTTTTTATACTTACTTGTACTTACGTTCTTATTCTTTAAACGACCTTCCCCTTCATTGCGCCGGCAATAGCTTTATCCATGACCCTTTCGGCATAAGGCCTGGAGATATCATTCAGTTCTTCTATTTTTTTATGAATAAGATCCCTGTCATCCATTGTGATAGATAATTGAAGCGCCTGCATGGCGTTTGCTGTTTCCAGTAATTCTTCTTTAGAAAGTTCTGCGGCATTTTTTTGCAGGAACCTTTCCGTTGTCTTTAATATTTGTTCTCCTTCTGTTCTTGCCTCGTTGATGGCCCTTGCTGCAATGTCATCTTTTGCATGTGTGATAGAATCCAGCAGCATTTTTTCTACAGTTTCGTCTGTCAATCCATATTGGGGCTTCACTTCAATACTTTGTTCTACCCCGCTTCGCAGTTCTTTTGCAGAAACTGTGAGTATTCCATCCGCGTTGATCAAAAAACTTACTTCCACTTTTGCCAACCCGGCAGGCATACCGGGAATTCCGGTTAAATTAAATTCAGCGAGTTTTCTATTATCTTTCACCAGGTCACGCTCGCCCTGGAAAACACTGATGCGCATGCTTGCCTGTCCATCTATCTGCGTAGTATATTGCCTGGCAGCTTTGGAAGGGATCTTAGCATTTCGAGGTACCAATACATCCATCAAACCACCGGCGGTTTCAATACCAAGACTCAATGGCGTGATATCAAGTAATAAAAAATCTTTGTTATTACCTGCTAATATATCTGCCTGTATGGCTGCTCCCAGTGCCACTACTTCGTCGGGATCAACCGTATCATTCACCGGCTTGCCAAAGAATTTACTGACTGATTCTTTTACAAGTGGTACACGGGTACTTCCACCAACCATTACGATTGTTTCAATATCTGAAGTTTTTAAACCGGCATCTTTCAATGCATTTTTGCAACTTACGATCGTTTTATCTACAAATGGTTGAACCAGTTCTTCAAATTCTTTTTTAGTCAAACTAAGTTTATCGCCGTTAAGTTCATCATCAAAAAGGTCATTCGTTGATAAATATTTTTTCGCTGATTCGGCTTTCAGTCGAAGTGTTTGTGCAAGTGATTTGTTCTCTTTCAATTCTTCTTCAGCAATTCCCGCAACAGCGAGCCAGTGTTTTAAAATGGCATTGTCGAAATCATCGCCGCCTAAATAAGTATCACCGTTGGTTGACAATACTTCAAAAACACCTCCAACAATTCTTAAAATAGAAATATCAAAAGTACCGCCACCCAAATCATATACTGCGATGAGTTGTGATTCATTTTTATCAAGCCCGATACCATATGCCAGGCTTGCAGCTGTTGGTTCGTTGATGATACGGAGTACATCTATACCTGCAAGTTTACCGGCATCCCTGGTAGCCTGGCGCTGTGCATCGTTGAAATAAGCAGGCACCGTTATAACTGCTTTATTCACCGGCGTTTTTAAAATATGTTCGGCACGTTGCTTTAATTCTTTTAATATAAAAGAAGAAAGATCGATCGGTGAATGGAACTTATTTCCTACCTGTACTTTTACCAGGCGCTCGGTATTATCGTTGATGATCTTAAAAGAATAAAAAGAAGCATTGTTTTTTACATCATTGTAACTTTTTCCCATCAGTCGTTTTGCAGAGAAAATTGTTTGTTCTGGAGCTGTTATCAAAAAATCCTTCGCTGCATCACCTACGGTAACATTGCCATGATCATCGAAATAGATAACAGATGGCACCAATGAACTGCTATTGTGTTCTTTCAGCACCACTGGTTTTTTTGTATCGGGGTGAATGATCGCGATCAGGCTATTCGTTGTTCCAAGGTCAATACCCACGATCATCTCTTCCTTTTGTAAACTTCCGGTTGCTATATTGATGCCTATTTTGGCCATGTTGTTTTGAATTAGAAATGCAAAAGTAAAAAATAAAAAAGGCTGCCTGATAAAAGTAGCCCTTAATCTTTTACGTTTTCAGGAAAACGATCCTCACTATTGCCAGGAATGCACGAATTAAATTCGTGCATTCCTGGCAAATTATTATTCAAGCGAATTTTTATCGCATCAGGTACATTTTACCGTACCCCTTGTTAAAGTATTTGTCGGTACCACTAACGCCGCTGTTGATCACATCTCCATTGGCATTCCTTCCGTTGAATTTATCCAGGCGCTTGCCATTGAGGTTTGTAAGTACCCGGTAGATATATACTCCATTCGCAAGTTTTGAGCCATACATATCTGTACCATCCCATTTAAATTCGGTGATATTATTACCAATATGAATAGGCCCTAATTCATCTTTGGTGATCTCCCGAACAACTTTACCTGTGATCGTAAGTATCTGGATGCGAATATTCTGCGGAACTTCGCTTCCGGTAACCGTAAATACAAATGCTGTAGATGTGGTGAACGGATTCGGGTAATTCAGCAGGTTTGAAATAGAGGGTTTGTTGATCACATTAAATATTACATGAAAATCAAGTGCACCTGCTTTATTCCCCACCGCATCCTTACCGGTAACGATCAGTTCATATTCCCCATCATCGGGGAAATATGGCCTGAAATCGATGCTCGCTGTATTTTCTCCCGTACTTAAGTTGGCAGGATTAAAGTGCATGGTATCGCCAAAGCTGTAATTATGCAGGCTTTGATCAGGATACCTTACCTGTACTTTTAACAGCGATGTATCTTTCAGTTCCAGGAACCTGCTTTCGTCTTTCAACTTAACGAGGATGCCCGGTTTGGATGATATGATATCCTTGTTGAGGATATGCACCCCATCGAATGTAACATCCAGCAACGGATTGTATTTATCTTCTTTTACATAAAAGCCTTTGTACAATACATTGTTGTAATGATATTGTTCCTGTTGATCGTTGTTCGGATTGAATTCCACGAACAGCGTATTGTTACCCGGATAATTGCGGGAATCAATGGTGTAATTGATAGATAATGTATCACCGGCGATTAATATTTTTCCTTTAGGGATGTTTACCGCAGTGGTAACATTGTTCTTATCGGTGATGGTTAGTTTGATCTTCATCATACTATCGAACTTTGTCTGGCTGATATTTTTGAACGCCAGTGCAAAATCGATCTTATCACCTTGTTCTATGCTATCCCTGAACTTGTATAAAACATTTGTAGCCACTGCTCCTTCCGGAACATAATCTGCATTTACACGCCAGTAACGCAACTGGTAAGGCGTATTTTTTACTACATCTGTGTTGAGCATTCTTAATTTAATGTTCGGGTATACTGCTGCATTGATGAACGCAAGGCTGGTATCTTCTGCAGGTGCAACTGTTGCAAGCAGGTCGGAACTTCCATCTGTTCTGATACCCCATACCTGCACACGGGCCGTATCTGTGAAAGGCAACGGGTCAAGGGTGGCGCCTCGCCAATGCAGGGCTGTCCATCTTTGCGCCGGGCCATACACAGGAGATTCTATCGTACCGGTTGAATAGGTAGTGTTCAACGTAAATGCCTGGTCGATGTAAGATGAATCCTTCGGACCAATAACGGTAGTTGGTGTAAACGCGGGCGTTCCTTTCTTAAAGAAATAGAGGAATGGCAGGTGATGATAGAAACTATCGATCTGTGTAAATCCAATTGATTTCAGTTTATGATAAAGGCTGTTGCCTGAACCAAGCGTCAATGTATCATCTTTCCATTTGTTGATGAAATCAACATTATTCAGTGAATTGCCTATGTTGGTTATTGCCACGTACATGCCATCGGGTATTGCATCAATGAAATCCATGGCTTTTTTTCTGTATCCGGCATTTGAATACGGATATTCAAAAAAGCGTCTGCTGGTATCAGTGAGTGCACTGTTCTGGCAAACAGGGTAGCTTCCATACAGACCCGCGGTAGGCGTGCTACCGCTGAAGGTAGTGTTCCTGTTATTCCATGGCTTTAACGTGGTGGTATCAAAAACATAGAATTGAAGGGCGTTGTATACACAACCATACAATTCAAGCTGATCGAAATCGAGGTTCACATTTATCTTATCATAATCATAGAATGGATATAAACCCGTTCGTATGGTAAGTATCCTTGGTAATATCTCGAATTTGAATTTACGATCGGTGCCGAGTGTAATGTTCGTGAAATTGTCTTTCAGATGCTGGTAATAATGGGATTGATTGAAACCTGTTGAGCTATTTGGCAGGTAAATGAATGAAAAACTATTCCAGATATAATCAGACGAACCTGAAGGAACGATGGCAACCCTCCAGTAGTAAACGGTGCTGTCGGCGAACGTGAGGTTCGCCGGTGTGAATTCAACAATACCGCCTCCGCCACTTTTATTGTATGTTTTCTTAAAAGTAGAATTGAATAGTTCTGTTGTATCTACTTCCATTACATACTGCCGTTGCCCGCTTAACGGATCTGCAGTGCTTGCGACAAAATTTATATTCTGTTGATTGACGATAGAAAAATTATAAGGGAATGAGGGGCGCAATTCATCTTCAAATACATAAAAATCTTTTGTAAGCGTATTGTTTGTTTCAAAGAGTTCATCTACCCTGTTTGTATAATCAAGTGTAATGATAAGCTGGTTCAATCCTTTATCTGTTACAGGATTGATCGGAACAGTAAGGTTAAGTGAATCTTCATACCTGATAGCACGCATGAATGTATCAACTAATATTTTGATCGTATCATTTGGTAATTTTCTTTTTACAGAAACCCAGATCGAATCATTGGTAGCTTTACCGATATTGTTCATTTTAATTTTTACATTAAAATTATTATCGGCTACAGAAATAATATTCGGACTGATCTTCACCTGCTGCTCTTCTATGACATAATCGGGCTTTGATGCTGCATTGATGTGAATGGCAGGATCTCCCTGCAGTGTTACTTCTTCCAGGTGTATCCTTGTATAATAATCAATATTAGGATTCAATCCGCCCAGGCTTTGTATCACCTGCCTGATCTGGTTTCCTACAGAATTGCCATACATATCCTTGCTGAAATTTGTATAAAAATCGGTATTGTAAAAATTAAGGAATGGAGGAATACCAAAATGTGTATCTGCTAAAAAACCTATACTGCCCCGTTGGTTGGCAAGCACATATTTTTCAGAGAGGCTAAGGTTACCCGTGAGCCTTAATGGATCGTAAATGAAAAAGTTACCGGCACTGCAACCACTTACATTAAAGAAAGGATATTTACCGGTATTGGTATATATCTGCGGATCGCTCAGGTTGAATTCAAAAGTACTGGCAGACGAGTGGCCGAAGTAACCAATGAACCCGATACCCTGGTCGAACAATTGTTCGATCCGCTGGCTGTTGGCCTGCTGAACAGCACCTGCTGAAGTTTTGGTAAATGTTTCTACATGTGCCCCCAGGAGTGAATCCTCCGCAATGGCTTTATAATAATTCATGTAATTTTTGAACTCTGCATTTTCAGCACTGTCTTTACCGCCTGCTACATGAATGAAATTCTTCATCCATGCTTTGCTTTCAATCGTAGAGCCAGGTGTTTGTTGCACCTGCTCGTATTGTTTTACTTTATCCAGGTAATTGCTTATTTCCGTTGTATTCACTACACCCAATCTTCCAACCGGCGCAATGGGTAATACGGTACCCGGTTCTGATACAAGCAACATATCTGATGCCGGCCAGCCAAATGTGGGTATATAGTTTAACTTATCGCTGAGCGCACTTGTTTCATGCGCTTTTTGTTCCATGTAGTTCATTCCGCGGCCAATGAGTAAAACATATTTTGGCTTTACGGCAAACTGCTGACTTGTAAAACGCATAAAATCCCTTACTGCAGTTGGGTGGCCTTTGATGCCAAATCCAAACTGGTCGGTGAGTTCTGTAATGTCATACACTTTTGCATTATAACTTCCCCCGGCGGAGCTGGAACGGTATTGTTTGTATTGATCTACATAATTATTTCCATTACCATCATTATATAAAGCCGGGTGACTGATAATCACATAATCTCCCTGTGCGGCCGTGTTTGAAAAATCAATAAAATTTCTTGTTGTAATAGCGCCGATGATATTTACGTTTGCAGGCTCCTGGTTTAACAGCATGAATTTTCTCACCGGTTCTGAAGAAGCAGGAAGTACAAATTTTACTTTGCCGGGAGTTGACGCAATATCGCCTATGTAGCGAAGGCCTGTTGTCATATCATATAAAACAGGAGCAACAGTTCCATAATTCACATCGTCAATCGCCAGGTAATTACCGGTTGCAGATGCTGCCAGTTCGAAATAAAAATTCTTTTGATTGTTGAATTTAAAAGTAGCGGGATAAGTGAGCCCTATATTGGTAACCACCAGCCTGTCGTTTAAAACAGGTGAACTGTTGCTTACATATATAGGTATATAAGAGCTATTTTGAAAAAGGGTTAAAGGCAGGTTTGTAAGATTTATGGAAGCAGTGCCAAAAAAAGGCATGGGGCTGTTGTATACCGTGTCGTTAAAAAGTTTTACCACTACATTTCTTGCATTGGGGGCATTACCAGCCGCACCAACCCTGACAGAAACACTGTTTGGCGGACCAGCAGCATAAACGTTCAGGTTAAAAATCTCCTGGGTAAAATCATATAAAGGTGCCACATCAAAAGATGCCCATCCTTCGCCGATATCGTATGAGGAAGAATAAACATATTCAACCAATATTTCCGCTCTTCCCCTGTTGATCTGGTTGCGGTAGTACAAGTCTACCTTACGCATAAAATAAGGATCCGGGGTTGCTGCACCGGGGGAAGGATTAGCCGCACCTGTATAACGCAAATTGCCCCCTGCGGGGTTGAGCGTTAAAAAATAAGAAGCAGTATCTGTTTCAAGGCTATACTTGTCGGCCACCTGGAAACTTGCATTCCGGTAAAGGGTGTTATCAGGTTTACCATCATTCATTTCTCCCCAGAATTCTATATAATCTCCAACGCCTAAAGAACCACTTGCGACTGATGTATAAATTCTTATCTCTTTACCATTACGCCACAATTGAAAATTCGAAACATTGGAAGCACCTAATCCGGCAGCTGATAAAGTTGACTGTGGTATGCGGCAAAGGGTATCTTTTCCTACCTGGAATTTATAATAAGGTTTGCTATAATTTATCCAGCTATTGTTCAATTGAGCATTAACTGAAGAGACCAGCAGTAAAAAGAACGGAACGAGTAGTCTTTTCATCATTTGATGGTATTAATTTTCATCTTTTTTGTTTCCAAAATTGATACGTAAAGAGAATATGTGTGTAAACAACGGATTTTCCTGGTTGGCCAGATTCGTAAAAGCATAGTCGATCATCACATTCTTGATCTTGAAACCTGCTCCCAGACTTGGTTGGTAGATCCATACTTTCTTTTGATTAAGTGTATCTCCATCAGACAATGCCCGTTGAAAATTTGTAACTCCTGCCCTCACGAAGAACACGTCTTTGTAAGAGGCTTCGAGTCCAATATGCGGATCAACGCTAATAGTATTGCCACTTAAGATCGTGTTGCGTTTTCCATCAAATGTAACATCGGCGTTTAACTCTGTCATTAATTTTACAGATGAGCCGATATTAAATTTATATCCACCACCTATCACCAGCCTTGGTGCTGTTAACTCTGTTGATTTAACAGGGATGTCATTCTTAGTAAGGTATAAAGCTTCTTTTTCCTTTTCTGTGAAATGGAATGACCATGCATTGAATGTTGTTGTGAGATCGCGGGCAACAATACCAGCATGCCATTTTTCACCGTGCATCTGTAAACCTACATCTATACCAAAACCCCATGCAGTAGCAAATTTGCCTACCTTTCTGTAAATAACTTTTGCATTGGCTCCAAAACTGATATTCTTTTCTTCCGTATCTTTTATGTTCTGTGCAAATGATAACAACAACGCATAATCAGCTGAAGAAAATGACTGGATATTGCCATAATTGATACTTCCGTCTGGCTCTACCAGGAAAAGTGTATTAGGAATATCATCAACTGCAAACCTCAACAAAGAAAATCCAATGGTTCTTTTGTTATCCTGTACCGGAACAGCCACGGACAGGTAATCATATTTTGCAATGCCTGCAAAATAATCAGCATGCATGATACCTGCATTTACCTGGTCTTTTACACCAGTAAGACCTGCAGGATTCCAATAACCTGCTGTGGCATCATTGGCACTTGCAACCTGTGCATTGCCCATGGCCAGGCCTCTTGCACCCGCACCAATATTTAAAAATTCATTTGAATATTTTCTGAATTGCGAAAAAACAATAACAGGGAAGAGGAATATAAGCAGTAAGGATGCAATTAGGTTTTGCCTCATAGACTTGTGATTAATAGGAACGTGATTCTGGTAATTTTTAACCTCTAACGTAATTTTACACAACAAATTGTGAAATAAAACATATTAAAGTTACGACTTTATGGGAAATCTACTGCAATATAAAGGCCCTTAACAGATGTACGTTCTATTCTAAACCAAAGATTCTATTTTAGCACAAAAGGTTGCCTCGTAAAGGTCGTAAACGCTTATTTTCCGGTTATGGTAAGGTTGAAGCCGGCTTTTACCCTGATACTTGTAATTGAGCCGGCAGAAAGACTATGGCAAGAAGCGTTGCTGCTTACCGTTGGATAATTCGGCGATCCGGCACGGATCAATACATCTGTATATTGATCAGGTACCATATTGCAAGACCAGTTACCAGGATTTTCCCATGCTGTGTTCATAAGCCCGGTCCAAACTGCAGCATATTTCAATATGAACTCCGGACTATAAGTTGCAGTATTGCTGCCGCTGTAAACGCAACGATATTTGTATCCTGCCATCGTGGAGGTTGCATTACTGATCAACAAGGTTGCAGTATTGGTACCGTTGTATAAACCACCGTCATGAATATCTGCAAAGCCGGCCCCGGTGTTTAACTGCCATTGCTTGTTTTCTGCAAAAGCAGATGCCGCAAAACTAACAGTCGCTCCCTGGCAAATAGTATTGATAACATACAGGTTCTTATATAAAATATTGTTGAAGTGAAATTGCTCAGGCTGGTCATGATCGGGGTTCACTTCCAGCTTTATTTCATCGTTACCAACAAGCCCTGTCAATGGCAACGCATAGGATATGATAGCTGTATCACCGGCAGCAAGTGGTTTTATTCTGGCACCAAATGCAAGGTTATCGAATACCTGCTGCACCCCGTTGGCACCTGTAATCGTAAGCCTCACTTTGATACTATCAAACGCCTCCTGCGAAATATTCCTGAAAGCGACTTTCAATTTAAGTGAATCGATGGTATGCAGTGTATCTGCAAATTCCAGGTATAAATTAGGCGACAATGCACCTTCCGGATAATTATCCGAAGTGAGTATCCAGTATTTTAATTGATCCGGCGTGGCATTTTGCAGATCTGAATTATTCATTTGCAATTTCAGTTTGGGATACACTGAAGCATCGATAAATGCAAGCGACGTATCCTGCAGGTAACGCACAGAACCTAACCAGCTTTGATCACCGTTGATATCCTGCCCGATAATATCATAATAACTTTGATTGGTAAGCGATGAACCTGTGGTATCCCATTTGAAATTCTTCCAGGTTTTCACCGGCCCCAGCCAGGGAGAATTTACCGAACCGCTCACTGTTTTACCGGATAAGAGGAAAGTATCGGTGATCTGTGCATTCACAGCTACACCTACATGTTGCCTCACGGGGAAATTAATGGTATCCCCTTTTTTAAATAGGAAAAGGAAAGGAAGGTTTGTTGTAAAATTATCTATCTGGTGCATGCCAACCTGGTGAAATTTATGCCAAAGGGATTTACCGCTTCCAAAAAGTAGTGTATCTGCTTTCCATTGACTTATAAACGTTGTATTGCCTGTTTGGTTAAGGTTTGTAACCGATACAATATATCCTGCAGGAATGCTATCGATAAAATCCATTGCATATTTCCGGGAATTACTGGTTGAATAAACATATTCAAAAAAAGCACGGGTAGTATCACTTGTTGCGGAATTCTGGCAAACACGCGAACTATGATACCGGCCTTCCGTTGCATTCATATTATAATTTCTCCAGGGTTTTAATGTAAGCGGATTGTACACTACAAACTGCAACGAATAGGTGCAGCCAAACAGGTCTAGCTGATCATTGTCAACGTTGATATTGATCTGGTCCCATCCATAATAAGGCGCCAGTCCTGTACGAATAAATAATTTACGGAGTTTATTGTCAAAGATAAATTTACGGCCGACGCTGTCGAGATTCATCGACTGAAAACTATCATCACTGTGTTGAAAATAATGTGCCTGTGCATAACCATCAGAAGGACTGTTGTTGATGTAAGTAAACGAACTGCCCAGCCACCTCGAAGCGGCAGTGGCAGGCGCTGTCGTCAAACGCCAGTAATAAACAGTACTATCGACTAAAGAAATTCCCGGAATGAACTTAATGGCACCGCCCGAATCGGTAACATTACGGACAACCATGGCCGCAGAATTAAAAAGGCGGGTGGTATCCATTTCCATGATATATGTTTTGGCTACACTCAACGGGTTTGCAGTTGATCCATATAATACCAATGACCCACTGTTCCCCACAACAGAATATTCGTAAGGAAACACCGGCCTGATCTCATTATCCAACACCGTAAAATTCTTTGTAACAGTATTGTTGGTTTCCGATAATTCTGAAACCTCATTCTGCTGATCGATGGTTACGATAATTTTATTGAGCCCTTTAACTTTTAGGGGATTTATCTGCATTGGTATATGAATGGTATCTTCATACAGCGTTGCTTTGATTCTTCTCGTAGCAAGCACTTCAATGGTATTATCCGGTAACTGGTGTTGCACTAAGATATTGATCGAATCATTGATCGCTTTACCGATATTTAAAACCTTTGCAGTAATGGTAACCTGCTCATCTGCAAGGCTGATCACGCCGGGATCAAATGTTATCAGCGAATCTTCGATCGTATAATCAGGTTTGGTGAACGGGTTTAATTTAATCACGGGATCGCCATGAAAAGTAATTTCTTCTGCATGGATCCTGGAGGCATAATCGTTGGTATAAGTATTGATCATGTACTGCATGCTGTTACGCATGATATTGCCAATAGGCTGGCCATACATATAATTAGAAAGATTGGCATCAAACTGTTCTGTAAAAAAATTAAGCTGTTGCGGTAATCCAAAATGTGTGTCGGCAATAAACCCAATGCTTCCTTTCCCGCTGGCAAAAATATATTTCTCACTGATGGTTCCTTTGCTGATAGGGCGAAGCGTATCAAACAGGAATAGGTTACCGGTGTTGCATCCATTTACCATGATGAGCGGATACTTGCCGCTGTTGTTGTAGTTCTGCGGATTGTCTAAATTAAATTCCAGCGTATTGGGCGATGAATGCCCGAAATAAGTGAGATAACTCATGCCTTCGGAAAAAAGATCATCGATCGTTTTATCAGATCCAACAGCTGTATACTGGCCGGAATTCTTATTGAATGAATAAACATTTCCTCCAAAAGAAGTATCTGCCATTGTTTGTTTATAAGCATCCATGAAAAAATTGATGAGGTTTGCCAGCGAAACATCATCAATGGCACCGGTGATCTGGGCAACATTCTTCATCCAGCCTTTATTGGCATTTGTCTGCGGGCCTGCGTTCTGCGCCAGTTCAAATTGTTTTACTTTATTTAAATAATCGCCCACTTCTGTGCCACTTATGGCAGACAACCGGCCAATGCTGATTTGTGCATAAGATCCTGTTCTTTGTGCAAGCAATAGATTATCGGATGCCGGCGAACCAAAAGTTGGTACAAGTGCAAGCTTATCGATATTCTGATCTGATTCATGCGCTTTCAATTCAGGATAAGTAAGGCCCTTCCCTATTAAATAAAAATATTGAGGAGCATTGGTAAAATTAGCAAGCGCATATTCAGCAAAATTCCTGATCGCTGCCGGGTGATGTTTGATACCAAAAGCAAACTGATCAATCAGCTGCGTTACATCCGCAACAAGTACATTGTAATTACCGCCGGCAGCACTGCTGCGATATGCCCGGTAATTGTCGATATTATTATTCCCTGCACCATCATTGAATAAAAGCGGGTGACTGATGATAACATAATTGCCCTGGTTGGCAGCCAATGCATAATTAACAAAATTGCGGGTTGTGAAATTCTGAACTGATTTGATATTTGCCGGTTCAGTGTTCAGCAAAACAAAGGAACGGGTTAAAGCAACAGCAGGTATGGCAAAACGCACCGTAGAACCATTGACATTACCTGCTATGCGGGTATTATTATTCAGATCGAGTAGTACCGGTGCCGTGGAGCCGAAGTTGAAATTACCGATCTCTAAATATTTTGCTGGGCCTGCAGGCAATTCGAATGTGAACTGAGATCTGCCTTCGAAATTATAAGTGTGCGGGTACTTAAGTTCCAAACCTGCAACCACGATCTTATCAGAACCAAAACCTGCATTTACAAATTCAATATTTGCGGCGCCGAAAGTAAAAGTTGAGAGCGGAATATTGGTTACATGAAATCTTTTGATATTAAAACCATTCAACAAAGTATCTACGAAAACAGTGCCGTTTATCTTTAATTTAACGGATCTTAATACAGCAGAATTACCTGCTATTACAGCATCCAGTGTTGCTGTACCACCTGCATTGTCGGGGAAAATGGCATCACTCGAAAGAAACGACCCGGGAGGGACATCAATGCTGGTCCAGCCCTCACCTGTTTCATAAGAAGCAGAATAAAGCAACTCTCCATAGTCTACGGAGTAACCTGCATTTTGTTTTGACTTATAATTTTTTTGAAAGGAATAATTGAAGCCGGTTTCCGCGGAAAGCACATTTCCTGCTACATCATTGTACAAGTTAAGCAGCCTTTTATTGCTGCCGGTGTTGACCGTTAAAAAATAAGCTGACGTATCTGTATAAAGGCTCAGCTTATCATTCATCTGCAGGCTATCGTACTTATACAATTGCTTGTCCGGTTTTCCGTCATTTACCTGTGCATAGAATTCAATAAAATCTGAACTACCCATGACCCCACTGAATACCGATGTGTAAACAGGCACTTCCGCACCGTTTCGCCAGAGTTGGAATTGTTCAGCGGGAACAGCAGCCAATCCCAGCGATGACAATGCCTGCTGGTTTATCCTGTATAACCCGTTGCTTCCAACCTTGAACTTGTAATAAGTTTTGCTGAAATTGATCCATTCATTGTTATAGGTCTGGGAACTGGCACTGATCGCAAAAAACAATAAGATTAGTCCAAGTACATATTTTCTCATCAGTTCTGTTTCAGTTAATAAATCGTTTTTACAGATCATTTATTGTAAAAACCAGGCCCTCCATAATATTGGGTTGATATAACAACAGGATCGGAGAAGGTTGGTCAAGGTAAAAGAGATAACAAATATAATTTTTTCCATTCAGATTATTTGGGCATTTTTTGGATAATTTTGGCGCAGTAAAAAAGCAGCATGTTCAATATTATAGAAGAATTAAGGTGGAAAGGCATGGTACAGGATATAATGCCCGGAACGGAAGATCAACTTTTAAAGGAAATGACCACGGTTTATATCGGTTTCGACCCTACAGCCGATAGTTTACACATCGGCAGCCTTGTGCCTATATTATTACTGGTTCACCTTCAAAAAGCGGGTCATAAGCCAATTGCGCTCGTGGGCGGGGCAACAGGTATGGTGGGCGACCCAAGTGGTAAGAGCGAAGAACGCAACCTGTTAAGCGAGGATGTACTTATAAAGAACATGGCAGGGGTAAAGGCACAGCTGGAGAAATTCCTGGATTTTGATCCATCCAAACCAAATACTGCAGAAATGGCCAATAATTATGATTGGTTCAAAGGCATCGGCTTTTTAAATTTCATCAGGGATATCGGTAAGCATATTACAGTAAATTATATGATGGCCAAGGATAGTGTAAAGAAAAGGCTCGAAGCTGAATCAGGTATGTCATTCACCGAATTCAGCTACCAGTTGATACAGGGCTATGATTATTACTGGCTTTATGAAAATAAAAATTGCAAACTTCAGATGGGCGGTAGTGACCAATGGGGCAATATTGTTACCGGAACTGAATTGATCAGGAGAAAATCGGGTGGTGAGGCGTTTGCTTTTACATGTCCTTTGATCAAAAAATCTGATGGGGGTAAATTCGGCAAATCAGAACAAGGGAATATCTGGCTGGATGCATCCAGGACCACTCCTTACCAATTCTACCAGTTCTGGTTGAATGCTACTGATGCAGATGCGGAAGTATGGATTAAAATATTTACGTTTTTATCGAAACACGAAGTAACTTCCCTGATAAGTGAACACACTGTAAACCCTGCAGAGAGATTGTTACAAAAACAACTGGCAAAAGAGGTAACCATTTTCGTTCACGGGCAGGAAGAATATGAAAAAGCAGTTGAAACAACCCAGAAACTCTTTGCGAATATGAGCGCTGGTGCTGATAGTTTGAGTGAAGCTGACCTGGAATCGCTGGAAGGTCTTGTAAAAAGTTATTACGACAAACAAAAACTGGCTGCAGGCGTGGATATCCTTAATTTCCTGGTTGAAACAGCAATCTTCCCAAGCAAAGGTGAAGCAAAAAAAATGATACAAAACGGGGGATTAAGTATTAACCGCAAAAAAATAACGGAACTGCAATTCAGCATTGATCCCACTATCCTGCTGCACAACAGGTACCTTTTAATTCAAAAAGGTAAAAGGAATAACTTTCTTGTTGAAATTAAAATAACAGCACCGGCTTCTTAGCATTAATTGATTAGAATAATATGACCTCTTAACAGCAGTTCGGGAGGGCATTTTGTTTGTATCTCACAGGGCTTTAGCAAGGGTCAGGTATAGGATAATGCTGCAATTGTCGAAACCTCACATTTGGTTGCTATACTCTTGATCCGAAGCAAACACGACTACAGTACAACGTTTAAATGAATAAAAAAATGCTCAAGCTGAGCGGCAAATATTTTCATTCCCAAATTTTCAAGTCTGCAAATTTTCAACTTAATTATTCTAATTTAACCTGCTTCTTAACTACAGCATGGGCTCTTACCTCTTGCATAAAGAGCCGTTCTTTAAGCATGTATCCATTTCCTTTTTCGCAGAAATGAACTTTCAAATTTTCTATGCTGATGGGGTTGCCATCGGGTATATCGGCAATATTGCTATGGCGTATATCGTGGCCGTCGATGATCATCACCAAACCGCTGCCAATGGCTTCCATTTTATCCCCATCGGTAATGAGCATGCCCGTATCTTCCCCGAGGCCGATTCCGATGCAGGATGGATTGGAAGCTATTGCCTGGGCCAGACGCCCAAAACGACCTCTTTTTTCAAAATGAGAATCAATGATCACGTCATCGATAAAGCCCAATCCTGTAGTTATTTTCACTTCGCCTTTTAAATGTGCCCTTGTTGCATTGCCTTCATAGATCATTGTGTTGCTCATGGCCATGGCACCGGCAGAAGTACCCGCTACTAAAAAATCCGGTTCATCCCAATATCTTTTCAAAACGATCTCGAGAAAATTCGTGCCACCAAATATGCTGGTGAGTCGCAACTGGTTCCCCCCGCTGAACATAACGGCATTGCAGTTCTTTATCCTTTCAACGTATTCTTCATTGGTTGCATCAGCCCTGTTGCGGATATGCATTACACCAATATCTGTGCAACCAATCTTACCAAATGCATTCAGGTAATTGTCACCAACTTCGTTGGGAATCATGCTTGCAGTAGTGATTACTTCTATCCGGGTAGTGGGGCCACCGGTCTCTTCCACGATCCGTCGCAGGATACCCAGTTCAAAAAAGTTGAGATTGTTGCGGTGAACCTCTCCTGTTTCAAGATCTGTTCCCTTGTCTTCCGCACCACCAATGGCAAGCAGTTTTCCTTTTGCAAATTGCATCTAACCGTTTTTGTGATTAACGCAAAAATAAGGGAAAACGTATTTTATGTTTTGTCTATTATTATACAGCGATGTTAATTACGTTATCAATTAGAAACCTTATTATCGAAAATCGGCTATTGAGTGTTTAAAATGTTCAACATCCGGAAATCAATTTTCAATGTTTAATTGATTTGGATATACATGATTGCCTTAATTTTTGTTTTTGTAAAACAAGATGATTATCCTAATTTACTAGCCTGATCATTTTTTAATAAAATCACTAACTGCAATATGAAGATCTTAGAGATAAAAGTACTCAGGGGGCCGAATTACTGGAGCGTAAACCGCAGTAAGCTTATACAAATGAAACTCGACCTGGAAGAAAAGGAGCAGATGCCAACTAACATGATACCGGGATTCAGGCAAAGACTGGAATCATTAATGCCCACATTAATAGAACATCGCTGTAGTGTGGGTACACCCGGTGGATTTTTTGAACGTGTAGATGAAGGCACCTGGATGGGGCATGTCATCGAACATATTGCATTGGAAATACAAACCCTCGCTGGCATGGATACCGGCTTTGGAAGAACACGTGGCACCGGAAAAGACGGCGAATACTATGTATGTTTCAGCTATATGGAAGAAGATGCAGGAGTGTATGCAGCAAAAGCTGCTGTACGTATAGCCCATGCGCTCATTTTTGAAGAACCATACGAACTGGATGACGATATTCAGCAGTTAAGGGAAATAAGGGAGGATACCAGGCTTGGTCCAAGCACAGGCTGTATTGTAGATGAGGCTGCCAAAAGAGGAATTCCTTTTATCAGGCTCAACAAACATTCATTGGTACAATTAGGATACGGTATTCACCAGAAAAGGATCCGTGCAACAATCGCCAGCACCACCGGTAATATTGCCGTTGATATAGCCTGTGATAAAGAAGAAACCAAAAACCTGCTCGGCGCTGCCGAAATACCGGTACCGAAAGGTGATGTGGTGAGAACTGAAGAAGATTTGCAGGATGCGATCGATCGAATCGGCTACCCGGCCGTTATAAAACCCATTGATGGCAACCATGGTAAAGGCAATACAACCAATATTACCACCTGGGAGCAGGCACTTGTAGCTTTCGCCGCTGCTAAAGTATATGGCCGCAGCGTTATCGTAGAAAAATATATCACCGGGTTTGATTTCAGGATATTGGTAATTGATTACAAATTCATTTGCGCCGCACTGCGTACACCGGCTTCAGTGGTTGGTGATGGAAAAAATAGCATTCAGTACCTTATAGATGAAACCAACAAAGATCCCCGTCGCGGATACGGACATGAAAAAGTATTGACACAGATCACGATCGACCAGTTCACCCAGAAAATGCTGGATGAAAAAGACTATACATTTGAAACAGTTCCTGCCAAAGATGAATTGGTATTGCTGAAACCGACAGCAAACCTATCTACGGGTGGAACGAGTACCGATGTTACAGATGAAGTGCACCCGGCTAACATCATGATGTGTGAGCGCATCGCAAAGATCATCGGACTTGATATTTGCGGTATTGATATCATGGCAACCGATCTTCGTACACCGGTAACCGAAAATGGAGGTGCTATTCTGGAAGTAAATGCAGCACCAGGCTTCAGGATGCACATTGATCCTTCCGTAGGGCTTCCACGCAATGTTGCCGAACCGGTTGTTGACATGCTCTTTCCAAAAGGCAGCGCCGGAACTATTCCCATTATTGCCATCACCGGAACAAATGGTAAAACAACCACTACCCGCTTAACGGCACATATTGCAAAAACAGCAGGATATAAAGTGGGTTATACAACCAGCGATGGTGTATATATTCAAAACCAATTAATGATGAAAGGTGATTGCACCGGACCCGTTTCATCTCAATTTGTATTAAAAGATCCTACTGTTGATTTTGCAGTACTTGAATGTGCAAGAGGTGGTATCTTGAAAAATGGGTTGGCATTCCGCAATTGTGATGTTGCTGTTGTTACCAATATCAGTGCCGATCATATTGGTTTGGGTGGAATCGATTCGATGGAGCAAATGGCCAAAGTAAAGGCGGTGGTGCCCGAAACAGTTTTCAAACACGGCTATGCTATTCTCAATGCTGATGATGACCTCGTGTTTGCTATGCAAAAAGGGTTGCTGTGTAATATTGGTTTATTCAGTATGGATGAAAACAATCCAAGGATCATTGCTCATTGTAAAAACGGTGGCTATGCCGCTGTGTTTGAGAATGGTTATATCAGCATCATGAAAGGCACCTGGAAGATCAGGGTGATTAAAGTTGCGGAAGTTCCCATCACTTACGGAGGAAAAGCATTGCACAATGTGATGAACTGTTTACCGGCAGTATTAAGTACTTATTTCTGGCGGAATATTGCCATTGAAGATATCAAACTTGCCTTGCAAACTTTTGTGCCTTCAGCTTCTCAAACACCGGGAAGATTGAATATGTTCCAGTTCAAACATTTTAAATTCCTGGTAGATTTTGCGCACAACCCTGCCGGACTTGAACTTCTATGCGATTTTGTAAGTAAGATGGAAGGAGAACCAAAAGTGGGCATCATCAGCGGAACAGGCGATAGAAGAGATGAAGATATCCGTGAACTGGGAAGGATATCGGGAAGGTATTTTGATGAAATCATCATCCGCCAGGATAAAAACCTTCGTGGTAGAACGGCTGATGAAATTGTAAACCTATTGGTGGAAGGACTAAATGAAACAAAGCCAAAAAACATTCCTGTTACCATTATATTAAATGAAAAGGAAGCAATCATGCACGCTTACAATACAGCAAAACCAGGTTCTTTGATAACCATTATGTGCGATGTGGTTGCAGAGGCACTGGATCTGATAAAGGGGTTGAAGGAGCAGGAGGATTCGGAGTAAATTGTAAGCTTTCAGCGGGTTTGTTATTGTTACCTGCTCTGCTCTATCTTATTTAATATTATTAGATTTTGAGTAACTGGTATCCAAAACCAATAATATAAGTATGATATTGCTGACGTTGTTCTTTCTTAAGTATAGTTTTTAGCAGTTTGTTAGTTATGAATAGATTTTATCGTTACTGTATATTATTTATGCATTGAATAAAGAAATTTAAGACCAATGATATAAGTTAGCTACTGCCAATAGCTGATAAACGCATCCCGAAAAATTTAAAAAAACTTAAGATCAGGCAACAAGGTTTCCAAATAGGAATAGATTGCCTTAGGATTACTGCAGCATTTCCAAAAGAGGAAAAATCGGGTCTTGTTTCGCTGCTAAACCGGGCTTGTATTTCTATTCTGTCAAATATTGCCGAAGCAGTAGCAGAAGAAGCAATTTAGATTAAACCAGATTTTTACAAATACCATTAGGTTCCTGTTTTGGCACTGAAACACAATTGCTGATAGCATCAACTTTAAAATTTCGCAATCAAAAACTAACTAAGGAAATCCTTGCACAAATCACTCAGGAGGAAAAAATGCTAACAGCTTTCAGCAAAACCCTCCAGCTAAATGCTAATGGTTAACAACTTCCTGTAAAATTCATTTGGAAGCTTTTTCCCCAACCGCTATTTTTGCACTCCTGATAAAACCCTTCCATTGGGTCATGGTGTAACGGTAGCACTACAGATTCTGATTCTGTCAGTCTAGGTTCGAAACCTAGTGACCTAACAAAAAGCGGATTTTAGCGGTATTTGCCCCATAAATCCATTTTTTTTATTTATACAAAAATAGTTTTGGCTCATTTTTTTACAAACCTTATTTTTGCACTCCTCAATAAAATGAGGTGAAAGATTGGGTTATGGTGTAAAGGTAGCACAACAGATTTTGATTCTGTTTGTCTAGGTTCGAATCCTAGTAACCCAACATAAAAAGGACAAATCGGTTTTTATACCAGTTTGTCCTTTTTTATGCTGGAAGAAACCCGCTTACCAACTATATATAATATATCAAGAACTTTTTTAAGCCAGAGCTTTACTTAGGTAACATATTTAATTTATGCTGCGTCCTAGAAACCATTCAATCAGGTTTGTGTAGTTAACGTTTGCTTATTTTATTGTTTGTAATAGTCTTTTGCAGTTTGCATTTAAAACGGGTTACCTGGTCGCGTCTCAATGCGGCATGTTTGGTCGTCCTGCCATTGGTTCTTTTGCGCCACATTTTAAAACTGCTAGCTTTCATTTCTTTCCGCATCAATGCTATCACTTCTTTTTCTTTTAAGCCAAACTGTATTTCGATGGCTTCAAATGTTGTGCGGTCCTCCCAGGCCATTTCTACTATGCGGTCAAGAGCCTGTATGGATACTATTTGTTCGCTCATGGTTTTGCATAGTTTAATCTCTGTAAACGTTGTGTTGTATGATAACTGTCGAGCCCGGAACAGGAGATAGTTCCTGCTTTTTCAATATCTAAATATCCATCTTCACATAAACAGTCCACAGGAAAATACAGCTGATTGATTTCTCCGATAACCATGCTGGTATTATTGATGGCTATATCAATACGTTCTTTAAATTCAACCGCAAGTTGTATGATACTCTCTTTTACAAAAGGTGCTTTAAAATTATTTTTAAACTCGCCGGTTAAACCAGTCGCATCAAATTCAGAAATATTTTTGGGGTACCGTGCCGATGTCTGGTGAGCCTGCCGGTAAATATTTTCATTGATATGGTTGATAGTAAAAGAACCTGTTTCTAAAATATTAGATAAAGTATGCCGCTCAGCTGAATCAGGCCGCATTATAAAACAGATCAAGGGTGGGTTTGCACCAATGTGAACAACAGAGCTAAAAATAGCCAGGTTGGTATTACCCAAATTGTCGGCACTGCCAATAAGGCAAACGCTTTTAAAACCACCAACGCTATTAATCAGATGCGCTCTTTTGCGCTGTTCCATTGCCATTAATTCGGGATAAGTTATTTGTGTTTCCATTTTTTCTATTGTCTTGGGTAGCTATTTATGTTTTCTATACTAACGGCTGTAAAATTTCATACTGCCTTGTGTAACACCAAATATTGCTTGTGAAAATTATACTGCCTGAAAAACAACCGATCTTCAAGCGGGTAAACCACACTGCTTTTTTGTACTGCCGGATGTTTTTGAAATAACTGCTGTGGAAAAATAATTGTGACGGTGGTTGTCATGCCATTAACAACAATAGTTAAGGCGTTATGTTTGCGAAAACAGCCTCTTTTTTAGTACACAGGTGTAAGCTTTTCAATAATTTCAGTTAGCCTCATCTGATTGTTAACAGCGACCGATATTAGAATTTTGTTGATAAATAAATGCGCTGATAATTTATATACACACGGGTTTCCTGGATGTTTTAAAACATTAAAAAAGCACTCTCAAGCATGGCTCTGATAGACCGGGCTTATGATTTAAATTTACCATTCAATCCTTCCAGCTGATTTTTAGTGTCAGAAACTAATTGCCTCTGCCATTCCATACCCGCCGGTGGTAATTGGATAGAGTCGCCTATGCTACAATTATAAATTTAAAAAGATATTATTATTTCTGATTACGGGTCTGTTAGTAAAAATCAATTGCTTTATCTATTCCAGTCGCTGTTAGTCATGCTTTCTGGGGGCAAAGGCTCTATGAGTTCATAACGGGATTTGATATGGATACGTTCTTACCTATAATAATTCAAACTGAGATATTATCTAATTTGGCTTCAGGTTCACTGATACCATTGGGGATAAGCTGGCACCTTATCCCTTTCCAGGCTTTATAAAGTTTTAATAATTTATTACTCTTGGTATAAAATCAGAGCGCTGATTTTTTTAAGATGAACATGCCCGGCGTGCTGTGTCTGCAAACCTTCAGTATCAACAGCTGTTTTCCAGTTGCCCGCCGGCAGGGTTATTTCTAAATCCGAATTGCTTCCGTTAAATGCTACCCATATTGCTTTCCATTTATCATGCACAGCTGATCCTTCGATACTGTAAACGATTGTTCCGGGGGCAGCATTATCGAAGCGGATATATTGCTTTACCTGTTCGGCTGTTGCCATCCTAAAAGCAGGATGGTCCTTACGCATTTTGATAAGGCCCTGAACATAACTATTGAGTGAAAGATTTTCTTTTTTTAAACTCCAGTTGATGGCGTTGATACTATCTGGACTTTTATAAGAATTCTCTACGCCCTTTTTTGTCCGTAAAAACTCTGAACCTGCATGCAAAAAAGGAATTCCCTGTGAAGTAAGTACGATCGTCAACGCTAGTTGATGCATTTTTTTTCTATCCGCTACTGATACATCCGGGCAAGATAATGCGATCTTGTCCCACAATACATTATTATCATGGCACTCGCAATAACTGATAACATTCCAGGGGCCTGCTGTATAAGGTTCTTTAGAATAATTTACTTTTTTATAATCTATCTGAGGATGATCACCTGCTGCAACAATCCCAAATTTTACTGACTCTTCCATTCCCGCATTGCCGGTTGCAAATCCCCGGTCTTTGATATCAAAAACACTGCCTTTGATACCATCACGAATATCATCATTGAACACTGCAATATTGTGTAGTTGGGCAGCATTCTTTTTAAGCGCACGCAAAGAATCCGGCAAGGAAGATTCACCCGCAGTCCAGCCCTCGCCATACAAAATAATATCAGGCCTTATCTTATGCAATTCATCTGAGATAAGGTTCATCGTAGCAATATCATGAACACCCATGAGGTCGAAGCGAAAACCATCAATATGGTATTCCTTTGCCCAATACAAAATACTTTCCAGCATGAACTTTCGCATCATCGGCATTTCACTGGCCGTTTCATTGCCACAGGCAGTTGCATCAGAAAGGCTGCCATCTTTTTTATGGCGGTAATAATAACCAGGCACCAACTGGTTGAAATTTGATTTTTCCGTAAGGCCTGTGTGGTTATACACAACATCCATAATAACACGCAACCCTTTTACATGAAACCCGCTGATCATTTTTTTAAGTTCAATGATCCTGGTTATACCGCTGTAAGGATCAGTACTATAGCTTCCCTCTGGAATATTATAATTAAGCGGATCATATCCCCAATTGTACTGCTGTTTGTAAACATCCGATTCATCAACAGAATTGTAATCGTAAAAAGGAAGCAGGTGAACATGTGTAACTCCTAAGTCGCGGAGATGATCAAGACCTGTTGACAGCCCATCCGGCGATTTTGTACCTCCCTGTGCCAGGCCAAGAAATTTACCCTTATACTGCACCCCTGAGTTTTCGGCTATGGTCGCGTCACGCACATGTAATTCATAAATGATCGCATCTGTTGCAAGATTGTCTTTTGAAAATGCCGGACGGATTTCTGTTTTCCAGCCAGCCGGATCTGTTTCAGCCAAATCCACTACCATAGCACGGTTACCATTGATGCCTGCAGCTTTTGCATAAGGATCAACCACCTCATTACTCCAATGGCCATTAATGTTCACCCGGAATACGTAAAAAATTCCTTTCAGGTCGCCCGCCTGTTTTGTGAACCAGGTTCCTAAACTATCTTTTTTAAGATCAATTATTCTTATTGCGGTTCCACCGTCGCCTTCTCCATAGAATAACAATTGTGCTGCTTGAGCCGGTGGGCTCCATATCCTGAAACTGGAATTTTCCTTCGTGTACACAAGACCGAGATCATTACCGCTGTAAACCTGGTAATCCGAATAAGGTTTTTGTGCAAACAACAATTGCATCAGGAAGATCAGCAGTAGGAACATACATAACTTTTTCATTCAGAAAAATTAGATTTAGGAATAATGTCATTTGAGTAATTCATATACTTCACTTTGCCTGGCTGCCAGTGAAAAATCGGTTAACGCTGAAATATTTCCATTCATAATATTCCGTTTTTTGGTAAACCCTTTGGTTCTTTCAAAAAACCGGTTAACCGTTATCAAAAAAGCCGTATCATTTGAATTAGAGACCACCATCACTGTTTGATTTTTATCATACCTGAAATAGGTGTACAAACCTTTCTGCGGAATATACTGCATCAATTTACCTGTTTTCAAAGCAGTTGATCCAGCCCTGAAAGCGGCGAGTGTTTTTACATAATTGAAAGCATCATTTTCTTTAACTGTTCTGCCAGCAGCCGTAAATTTATTTTCCTTATCGTCCTTCCAACCGCCCGGAAAATCCATTCTTACCAATCCATCACTCGGATTTTTCGTGTTCTTCATTAATATCTCCGTACCATAATACAATTGCGGAATGCCCCTTAACGTAAGAAGCCAGTTTATCCCCATCTTATATTTATCATAATCTTCATTGATAACAGAGAGAACCCGGTCCTGGTCATGATTATCCAAAAAGATACAATTATAGGATGGATCTTTATATAAGATATCCTGTGCCAGGGTCATGTATAATTTATTAAATCCGTTTGTCCATCCGAATGGTTCGTTCAACCCAGCTAACATGGCATTATATAATGGATAATCTGTTATCCCAAGGATGTTATGTTTTATAGGGGTGATCATATTATTTTTTGTAAAATAGGCACTGGCAATGACCGTATTTGAAGTTACTTCTCCAAAACCGGTAAGTGACGGATACTCATCAGCCAGGGCTTTATTTATTCTGACCAGGAATTGCTCATCATTGTATTTGTATGTATCTACCCTCCATCCGTCAATACCAAATTCTTCAGTTGTCCAAATGGTATTTTGAATGAAATAATTAGCCAAATAAGGATTTGCAAGGTTAAGATCCGGCAGATGTGGTACGAACCACCCTTTTATCATGATGTCCTTATCAACTTGAGCCGCATGCGGATCAATGAAAATTTCTTCACGGTGGTGCGTACCCTGGTAAACAGGCCAATGGTTTATCCAGTCCTTCATCGGAGGATCTGTGATAAACCAATGTTTCTCACCAACATGATTGTATACAGCATCATGTATGATCTTGATGCCTTTTTTGTGTGAAGCATCAACCAAATCCCGGTATGCCTGGTTTCCACCAAACCTTTTATCCACTTCATAATGTTCTGTCATCCAGTAACCATGATATCCGCTGACAGGGCCCGGTGGTTCAATTTCCAACGGCATGTCATTATTAACTACAGGTGTGAGCCAAATCGAGGTAACCCCCAATTCCTTCAAATAATCAAGGTGGTTGAGAACACCCTGCAGATCGCCTCCATGCCGAAGATTTACATTTTTCCTGTCTATAACTGTATCGAGCATACCTGCAAACCTGTCGTTAGACGGATCGCCATCTGAAAACCTATCGGGCATCAACAGATATATAAAATCCCCGGAATTAACCCCCTGCGCATACTCCGTTCCGTTACCTTTACGGCGGGGTTTCAATTCATATTCCAGTTTCATATTTTTCACAAAAGGAAAACTGAATTTGCCGGGTTTTGCGGTTGGGTCTATTACCAGGTCGAGAAATACATAATTGGGATTTTCAACCAAATTGATCTTAACCAGGTTTACACCTTTTGCAAGGCTCATTCCTTTGGGCCCCATTTTTATCATAGGAAAATTTTCAGCGATCTTATCGCCATGAACCATTATTTGCAGTTTGTTCCATTTCATTCCTGCCCACCAATGGGTAGGGTAACATTTATAATTTGTATTTTGTGCAAAACCTGCAATTGAAAGTATTAAAATAAATGCGAGGGGAAATATTCTTTTCATTTGATTAGTCTTTTTCTTTTATTAAGAAATAACAGATGAGCGCAGCAATGATCATCAGCACACCACCTATCTGAACAGCAGCCAGCCGGTCATTGTGCAAAACATTTTTCATTATCCATCCAAAGCCCAGTGATGCTATGATCTCGGGCAACACAATAAAGAAATTAAAAATGCCCATGTAAACACCGATCTTATTTTCGGGTAATACGCCGCTCAGCATAGCATAAGGCATGGAAAGTATGCTGGCCCAGGCTATTCCCACACCAACCATACAGCCATAAAGCATATATTTATTTTCTACAAAAGCAACACTTATCAAACCAATAGCTCCGCAACACAAACAAAGACTGTGTGTAAGTTTTCTTCCAAATTTCCTGGCAATGGAAGGAAGCACAAATGCAAATAAAAAAGTAACCACATTATAAAAAGCTAGTGTAAGTCCGCCGAAATTTGTTCCTTGTCCGTACAGCGGGTCTGTTTCACTCGTGGCATGAAAAACATTTCTTGCCACAGCCGTATTATAATAGAACCACATTAAAAATAATCCCGGCCAGGTGAAGAACTGAACCAGCGATAATATCTTCATGCGTTGAGGCATATTGCGGATAGCATCAAATATTTCTCTTACTCCACCACCAAATCCCTTGTTGGATTCTACTACTTTTTCTTTGTACCCAAGATCTGGTGGCGGGTACTCCTTTGAAGTGAATACTGTAAATAAAACCGCGGTCAGGAAAAAGAAAGCCCCGATATAAAAGCTCCATTTAACATTGTCTGGAATCACGCCACTGGCAGCTGTTGTACTCATACCAAACCAGTTTGTCATCATCCAGGGCAAAGCTGAAGCTATACATCCTCCCAACCCAATCATTAAGCTCTGCATTACAAAGCCCTGGGTACGTTGTTCTTCATTCAGCTTATCGGCAACAAAAGCCCGGAAGGGTTCCATTGCTACATTTCCAAATACATCCATTACCCAAAGCAATCCTGCAGCCATCCAGAGTACGCTGCTATGCGGCATGAATACAAGCGCAATGGTGCTCATGATTGCACCAATTAAAAAATAAGGCCTTCGTCTTCCATATTTAGGACTCCAGGTTCTGTCGCTCATATAACCAATGATCGGTTGCACGATCAAGCCAGTTAAAGGAGCTGCTAAAAACAAAAGAGGGATATCATCTGCACTCGCATGAAGGTGCTCATATATGGGGCCCATGTTGGCACGCTGCAGATCCCAGCCAAACTGGATACCAAAAAATCCAACACTCATGTTGATAATCTGCGAAAGGCTGAGCTTAGGTTTCTCCCAGGGAGAGATCATTTCTGACATAGCAATCGTTTAGTGGTGTGGTAATTATGTGTAAAATATACACATAGATAAATATACAATAAAAACGGAGTTGACAAATTTTTTATTGAGAAAACTGGTAGCCAGGGTAATATGCAAACTGGCTTAAACGCCTGTAATGTGCTTGCAGGCCTCCATTGTCGAAGTTTTAGCCACTTTAGAGATTCTTTTTTTGCACATTTATTGGAATATCGGAGCAATGTGTTTATTTTACACATTAAATTGTTTGCTATGAGAAAAGTTATACTTTCTGCACTGATACTATTGGGGTATTTTACCTCCCATTGTCAACTATTAACCTGGACACCGGATTTTGCTCAGGAAAGCACCTCCCCTTTTACCATTACACTCGATGCTTCTAAAGGAAGCCAGGGACTGTTTTTTTATACTCCTACAACTGACGTATATATACATATCGGAGTCATTACGAACCTGAGCACAGGTGCAACTCCTTGGAAATATGTTAAATTAAACCAGGATTTCAATACACCCAATGCATTATTACAAGCTACTTCGCTTGGAGGCAGTAAATGGTCTTTTACGATCTCCGGGGGGCTTAGATCTTATTTTGGAATATCTGCACCCGGTGAGACCATTCAGAAGATAGCATTACTTTTCAGGAATGGTGCGGGTACCAAAGTAGCCAGGAATACAGATGGCAGCGATATGTACATCCCTATCTACACCACAGCACTGGCAGCCCGGTTTACCCTTCCGCTGGTGCAACCTTTGTATTTTCCGAAGCCCGAAACCATCTCCAAAGTAATCGGTAATACCATTCCGATGACAGGTATATCCAACACAGCAACAACCTTGAGGCTTTATTTTAATGGCGCTGTTGTTCAAACTGCAGCTGCAGCCACTACTATTTCAGCATCGCCAACTATTGTAGCAGCCGGCAACCAGGTATTGGTGATGGAAGCTGATAATGGCACTATACAAAAAAGAGATACCATTCAGTTTTATGTAGCTGGTACAGTTACCACCGCCGCACTTCCCGCCGGGGTCCGGGATGGTATAAATTATGAAGCAGATAATACTGCGGCTACACTTGTATTATATGCCCCCTCCAAAACCAGGGTGTGCGTCATTGGCGACCTGCCGGGAAGTAACTGGGCCGAGCAAACGGTTTATCAAATGAAAAGGACAGCCGATGCAAATTATTGGTGGATCAGGTTAACAGGGCTTACGCCGGGAACCGAGTATTCTTTTCAATACCTGGTAGACGGAAATTTAAAAATTGCAGAACCTTATGCAGAAAAAATACTTGACCCTTACAATGATCAATATATAACTGCTGCAACATATCCTGCTTTAAAACCCTATCCGGTTAACCTGACATCAAATGTGGTTAGTATTTTACAAACTGCCCAGACAGCCTTTAACTGGCAGACTACCGGCTACACACGCCCGGATAAAAGAAAACTCGTTATATATGAATTGCTGGTACGTGATTTTGTTGCCAAACATGATTGGGCAACAATGATTGACACCCTGAATTACCTGAAAAATATGGGTATTACAGCAATTGAACTGATGCCGGTAAATGAATTTGAAGGCAACAACAGCTGGGGTTATAACCCGGATTTCTATTTTGCTGCAGATAAATATTACGGCCCGGCAAATACTTTCAAACAGTTCGTTGACCTTTGCCATTCGAAGGGAATTGCAGTGATCATGGATATTGCCCTGAATCACTCATTTGGGCTGGCTCCAATGGTTCAATTATATTGGGATGCTGCCAATAACAGGCCTGCAGCCAATAATCCTTGGTTTAATCCGGTACAAAAACATCCATACAATGTTGGCTATGATATGAACCATGAAAGCCTGGCTACCAGGTATTTTGTAAGTCGCGTTGTTGAGCATTGGCTTACACAGTATAAAATAGATGGTTTCCGTTTTGATCTATCGAAAGGATTTACGCAAACACAAACCTGCGACGGTAACGGGGCAAATTGTAATGTTGCAACCTGGAACAATTATGATGCAAGCAGGATCGCTATCTGGAAAAGATATTACGATACACTTCAATTGAAATCTGCTGGCAGTTATGCTATCCTGGAACATTTTGCCGATAACAGCGAAGAAACAGAACTATCCAATTATGGTCTGATGTTATGGGGCAACGCCAATTGCAGTTATTCGCAAGCTGCAGAAGGATATGCTTCCGGACCATGTGGTTCATGGAATTTCGACTATGGCTTGTCTGTTGCCAGGGGATGGTCGAACCCTTACCTCGTTACCTATATGGAAAGCCATGATGAAGAAAGGATCATGTTCAATGCAGAACAATATGGTAATAGCGCCGGCGGATACAATATTAAAACCCTGGCAACGGCTTTAAAAAGAATGGAACTGAATGCCGCATTTTTCCTACCCCTGCCCGGACCAAAAATGATATGGCAATTTGGTGAGTTGGGCTATGATTCTACCATCAATTTCTGCCAGAACGGAACAACCAATACCAACTGCAGAACCGACCCCAAACCTATAAAATGGAATTATAAATCAGTACCCGAACGCAACAGGGTTTACGAGGTTTACAGTGCCCTTGCCAAACTAAGGAAACAGCCAGGGTTAAGCGACCTGTTTACTTCAAACAGCATTAGCCGCGATTTCAGCGGTTTAATTAAATGGTTCACACTTTCACAGGGAACTAACCAATTGGTTGTGGTCGGAAATTTTGACGTTGTTACCCAAACCGGCTCGGTTACATTTCCTTCATCGGCTACCGTATACAGGGATTACCTGAACGGAACTGCCACATCTATAACAAGCGGCAGCCAGTCGTTTACGCTACAGCCGGGCGAATACCATGTTTATCTTAACTCATTTGTTCCAATCCCTGTAAATATTATCAGCTTTACCGGCAAAGGAAACGCAACAGCCAATACCCTCGCCTGGACAGTAGCCAACGAACAGAATGTTACACATTATGAGCTGGAAAGAAGCACCAACGGCAGCATTTTTACAAAAACAGGGAATATAACAGCAACGGGTAGTAGTAATTATGGCTATATAGATAATGTAGCTGGTATCAATGCAGCTGTTTATTATTACAGGTTGAAAATCGTTGACCTTGATGGAAATTTCAAATACAGTGCCGTTGTAAGAATAAGAACAGCTGTGAAAGGATGGTATGCAGAAGCAACACCAAACCCTTACATGGAAACCCTCAAACTGAATATTGAATCGCCAATAAATGATAAAGCCAGCATCATCCTTACAGACATGAGCGGGAAACAATTGTTGAAGAAAGACATTGTTATTTCACAGGGCAACAATGCATTTGAAATAACCGAAGCAGGCAGGTTTGCAAATGGAATTTACATGTTGCGGATCATGGCATCGGAACAAGCACAAACTATAAAAATTGTAAAGGGAAATTAAAACGATTATTTCCGTATTGACTTATTTTTTTATAATACTTTATACCCTTGTTATATGTCAACTACAGTGGATATTGCAAATCAAAAAAGCGTAAAGACGCTACGGACAATTCAGCACGAGGTTGAGAGTACACAACGGATCGCATTGTCTGTTGATTGTGTGATCTTTGGTTTTGATGAGAATAAATTAAAAGTGCTGCTGATCAGGAGTGATCTCAAAAAATTTCAAAGTAAGTGGTCACTGCTCGGCGACCTGATAGAAGTGGATGAAGACCTTGATGAAGCTGCTTACCGGATCCTAAAACAGCGTACCGGGCTCCGGGATGTTTACCTCGAACAGGTGCATACATTCGGAGAGATAAACCGTCATCCTGCCGGCAGGGTGGTTACCATTGCCTACTGTTCATTGCTTAACATCCAGCACCATAAACTCAATATTTTCGATAATGAATTACACTGGCATGATGTGAACAGTATAACAGACCTGGCTTTTGATCACCAGCAAATATTTGATACCTGTTATCAACGGCTTCAAAAAAGAATACAGGAACATCCGTTGGGTTTCAACCTGTTGCCCAAAAAATTCTCATTGCGTGAACTTCAGAATTTATATGAAGCGATTTTGGGTACTAAAATGGACAGGCGGAATTTCAGGAAAAAGTTCTTCGCAATGGACTTTTTAATAGACCTGGATGAGATAGAACAGGATGTACCACACAGGCCCGGAAAATTGTACAAATTCAATTACGGAAAGTACGAAAAGAAGAAAAAGAAATGGGGCGGAATTGATTTTTAATTTTTATTGTAAATGCAGCGCCCGGGCCAGATAAGCGCTCTTTAATTAGGTTGCGGAAATGGTATTTTATATACTGTATAACCTTTACTCAAAAACGGTTAATATTTTTTAACAAATATTTATTTATTCATCAAAAATGGCTAAATTGTGTACTTCTTACACATTGCTTTGCGTAACATTTACACATTGCTATTTAAAAAAACCAAAATCGATTCTTGCATTATGAGAAAAACAACGCTAAAAATTTCAAAAATTTTATCGGTTGCATTTTTGTTCATGCTCTGCACCTTCTCAGCATTGGCACAAAATGTCATTACCGGTAAAGTAACCGACTCAAAGAACGGCAATGCCGTTTCCAACGTTACGGTTACCGTAAAGGGAACAAGGGTTTCCACACAAACAGCACCAGATGGTTCCTTCAGGCTCAATGCTCCTTCGAACCCATCTACACTTGTTTTCAGCTCTATTGGCTATGCAGGCCAGGAAGCTGCTGTGAGCAGTGGTTCTGTTAACATCAGCCTCGTTCAATCTGATCAAAAATTAGATGAGATCGTTGTGGTTGCCTATGGTACCAGGAAAAAAACTGATCTAACTGGCGCGGTTACCCAGGTAAACGCAAAAGATTTCCAGAAAGGAAATGTTGCATCTTCCGAGCAATTGTTGCAAGGTAAAGTTGCAGGCCTTGAAATAACTACGGGCGGTGGTGAAGCTGGTGGTGGAAGCAGAATCCGTATTCGCGGAGGTGCTTCGTTGAATGCCAGTAATAATCCATTGTTTGTTGTAGACGGATTACCGTTAAGCGGTGATGGTGTTGCAGGATCTGGAAATATCCTTAACACATTTAATCCGGATGATATTGAATCAATGACCGTACTTAAAGACGCTTCTGCAACTGCACTTTATGGTTCAAGGGCATCAAATGGTGTTATCATTATTACCACTAAAAAAGGAAACAGGGGTAGAACAAGGTATAATTTCAATACACAGGTTTCTCTTTCACGCGTTGCTGCAAATTCTTATGTAGATGTTTTCAGCGCTGATGAGATCAGGAATATCGTAAATACACAGGCTGCTGCAACAGGAAGCAATACTTACAAGAACCTGTTGGGAAAAGCCAATACTGACTGGCAAAAAGAGATTTACCGTAATGCATACAGCAATAACAGCAGTTTGAGCATTTCAGGCAGCATGAACGGAAAGAAGATCAGCATTCCTTACAGAGTATCGCTTGGATACTTATACCAGGAAGGCATCTTACTGACCAATAAGTTTGACAGGTTTTCATCAGCCATCAACCTTTCTCCAAAATTCTTTAATGATCACCTTGCTGTAAATGTGAATTTCAAATACAGTCACACACAAAACCGCTTTGCTGATGGTGGCGCAATAGGATCTGCAGTTGCAATGGATCCAACACAATATGTAAATAATAACAATCCAAAAACAGGTAGTTATTATGAGTGGATGTCTGGTGGCGCACCTGTTGCCCTGGCAACACGTAACCCGGTAGCTTTATTGAACCTGAGGAATAATAATTCAAGGGTTAATCGCGTAATTGGAAACGTACAATTGGATTACAAACTTCATTTCTTACCCGACCTGCACCTTCAGGCAAATCTTGGTTTGGACGATGCCAGTGGTATCGGCAACGATGTGACCGATTCAGCCCTTGCTACAAACTACCTTACCAAAGGCAGGAAACTACATTACGAGCAAAAAAGAAAAAGTTACAACGCCGATCTTTCTTTGTACTATGAAAAAGGTTTCGGCAAAGGAAATAAGATTGATGTACTGGCATTACACAGCTACCAAAATTTCTTCTCAAATGATATAAATTTTAACGCTTATGGCCTGGATGGACGTCTTATTCCACCAGTTGTTTATTCTACAGACAAACCGGAATACAGGTTAGAATCGTATCTGGGTAGAATAAATATCACCTTGTTAGATAAATTTTTACTTACGGGTTCTATACGAAGGGATGCAAGCTCTAAATTTTCTAAAGAAAACAGGGTAGGTTATTTCCCTGCTGCTGCTGCAGCATGGAAACTGAAAGAAACATTATTTAAAAACAGCAACCTTGTGTCTGAATTGAAAGTACGTTTTGGATGGGGTGTAACAGGCCAGCAGGATGGAATAGGTTACTATTACTATCAGCCGATCTATTATACAGGAAACTCTGCTGCACAATACCAGTTTGGAGATGTGTTTGTTAATACATTAAGGCCAAGTCAATACAACGCTGATCTTAAATGGGAACAAACAACTACTACTAACCTTGGCCTGGATTTTGGTTTCTTTAAAAACAGGTTGTCTGGTTCTGTAGAAGTTTACAAGAAAACAACAAAAGACCTGTTGAGTGTTGTTCCTGTTGCACTTGGCGCAAGTTTTGGTATCGATCAGTTAAGGAACGTAGGAAATGTCGAGAACAAAGGCGCTGAGCTAACGATCAATACCGGCATCGTAAGGAAGCGTAATTTAACATGGGATTTCGGTTTCAACGTAACTTACAACGAATCAAAAATAACCAACCTGTTTAAAGCTACAGCTAATTTTAAAGGAACAGATGTTAGCGGAATAAGTGGTGGTACAGGTAACTACATTGGCAAATTTGCTATTGGTTATGCACCCTTTGTTTACTATGTGTACAAGCAAGTATATGATCCAGCTACCGGAAGACCAATTGAAGGTTTGTATGAAGATGTGAACAGGGATGGCAAAGTTGATAACGATGATCGCTATTTGTATAAGAAACCAGCGGCAGATTTCTTCTATGGCTTAAACACAACAGTTACTTACAAGAAGTTTAGTCTAGGTTTGGCTGGTCATGGAACGATTGGCAATTACCTGTATAATAATTACCACTCAGGAAATGCTGTACTTAATACAATTCAGAACCCACTGGTGTTTACCAATAACGGATCAAAAGATTATTTGAACACAGGTTTCAAGAACAACCAGTACCTGTCTGATTACTATATTGAGAATGCATCATTTTTCAGGTTAGATAACATCAATCTTGGATACAATTTTGGCAACGTTCTTAGAAATAAAACGTCTTTACGTGTATCGGCAAGTGTTCAGAATGTTTTTGTTATTACAAAATACACCGGAACAGATCCTGAGAATGCAAGTTCAACAGGTGTAGACAATAACATTTATCCACGCCCAAGAATTTATTCAATTGGTGCTAATATTGACTTCTAAAAAAAAACTAAAATACGTTATATGAAAAATAAGTTCATTCATACAATCATTGTTGCGTCGGTGCTGACATTTGCGTTAGGATCCTGCGCAAAGAAGCTGGATGTAAACCCGTTAAACGGGTATGCGCCGGTTGATGCCTATGCTACAGCGGATGGATACAAAACCGTGCTGGCAAAAATATATGCAACCCTTGCATCCTCCGGAAGCCAGGGCCCTGCCGGAGATCCGGATATTGGTGGTGGCCTGGATGAGGGCTCCCAGATATCTTTCATCAGGATGTACTTTAACTGCCAGGAATTACCAACTGAAGAAGCGATCGTATCATGGAATGATGAAACCATCCATGATTTTCATGACCTCAAATGGACAAGCAGTGATAAGTTCCTGAAGGGAATTTACGCACGCCCAATATATAATATTACACTGATCAACGAATACCTCCGGGAATCTACAGATGCAAAACTTGCAGAAAGAGGCATAACCGGTGCAGCAGCTACAGACATTAAAAATTCTGCAGGTGAAGCTCGTTTTATGAGGGCATTTAACTACTGGGTAATGATGGACCTGTTTGGCAAATCAACTTTTATTACAGAGGCTGATGGAATTGGTGCTTTCTCTCCAAAAGAGATCAAAAGGGATTCGTTGTTTCTTTATATCGAATCTGAATTAAAAGCCATTGAATCTCAACTGGCTCCTGCCCGTTCTGCTATTTACGGACGTGTGGACCAGGGTGCAGCTTGGGGATTACTCGCCCGTATGTACCTGAATGCTGAGGTTTATACAGGTACAGCAAGGTACACCGAAGCGCTAACCTATGCCAGGAAAGTAATCGATGCAGGCTATAGCTTAAGGCCAAATTACCCTGAACTGTTTATGGCAGATAATGAAAAACAGAAAGATGAATTCATGTTCACCATCAATTGCGATGGCCTGAACACCACTTCTTATGGTAATACTACCTTCCTGATACATGCGCCATGTGGCGGTGATGTAAATGAGTTTGGTCTTACTGCCGGAAACGGCTGGGGTGGTTACAGGGCAACAAAAGGCCTTGCCGATAAATTCACTGATCTTACCGGCAGCACAGATAAAAGAGCATTGTTTACAACATCACAATTCGGAACAAGCCCTTCACAATTACTGATCGCTGATCCAAGTGATTTCTCTAACGGTTTGCATGTTGCAAAATGGAGAAACATACGTACCGATGGCTTACCGGTTCATGATGCGGTTAAATATTTCTCTGATATAGATTTCCCTGTATTCCGTTTACCGGAAATGTACTTTATTTATGCAGAAGCTGTATTGCGTGGCGCAACCGGTGGAGACCTCGCTACCGCTTTGGGTTATATGAATGCAATACGCACCAGGGCTTATGGCAACACCAGTGGCAACATCAATCCAGGTGACCTTACCTTGAATTATGTACTGGATGAAAGAGCAAGGGAATTATATTGGGAAGGTCATAGGAGGACAGATCTTATCCGCTATGGTTTACTTACCACAGGTACTTACTTATGGCCATGGAAAGGTGGTGTCCAGAACGGAACATCAAGAGAAGATAAATACAACATCTTCCCTATCCCTGCTGTTAACCTTACTTCTAATCCTAACTTATCTCAAAATACTGGTTATTAATATCTAATTACTAATCTGAAAAATAAATAGTATGAAAAAAATAATAAATCAATTGTTCTTCCTTCTCTTGGCAGGCGTATTGATCGTTTCCTGCAAAAAAGATGAAAACAAGAATTATTTTGAAGGCGGAACAGCCCCGGTGTTAACATCATCATCAACAGGGCCATTGGTTCTGTTGCAAGCTGATAAAGCAAATACGGCTGTAACCTTTAACTGGACCAATCCTGATTTCAAATTCACTACAGGAATAAGCTCACAGGATGTAAATTACACACTGCAGGTTGATACCATGGGTGCCAATTTCAGCAGCGGTAATTTAAAAGAACAAACCATTCCAAAAAATCTTTCCATTACATACAATGTGGGTGATTTAAACCAGTTGTTCGCAAGCTGGCAGGAAAACGTTGACCACAATTTTGAGTTCAGAATAAAAGCAACAGTGAATGGTACTGCCACCACTGCCATTTATTCAAATGTTGTTTCAATGGTAGTTAAACCATACCTGGATGTTGCTGTAGCACTTCCACTAACTGACAGGTTATACCTGATCGGTAGTGCAACACCGGGCGGAGATGCAACAGGCTGGAATAATCCTGTTCCTGTTCCTTCTCAACAATTAACAAAGATCAGTTCCACTGTTTGGAAGATCACTATTCCGTTGATTGGTGGAAAGCAATTCCTGGTAATTCCTGACAATGGTTCATGGAGTCACAAGTATGCAGTAAACGGGTCGCTTGTAACCTGGAGCGGAGGCGAATTTGGTTATGATAAAAATGACAACTTCCCTGGCCCACCTACTTCAGGCACGTATACCATTACACTGAATTTCAAAACAGGTAAATTTTCCGTAACACAATAACACTCATATCAATAATTTAATTATGAAAAATATTTTAAAACTTTTTATTGCAGCAGCAGCAGTGATCTTCTTTTATTCTGCCTGTAATAAAGTAGATAACCTGCCTGTTTATGGCAACGGCGAAGCTGTTTTATTAACCAGTTCGGTAAATGCAATCGCTCCTGCCGCAGCTGATTCAAGCAATACAGTTGTAAGCTTTTCATGGACCAATCCAAAATATGCACAGGATTCTTCTCTTTACAAGTTCGTAGTAGAAATAGACTCTGCAGGCAGAAACTTTTCAAAAGAAGTGACCAAAACCGTAAGGGGTGCCTGGTCAACTTCTATGACTGCTAAAGAATTAAACACTATTTTGATAGGCTTTGGTTTTGTATTCAATACACAATATACCATTGATGTACGGGTTAGTTCTTCTTATGGAAATAACAATGAACTATACAAATCAAATACCATACAGTTACAGGTTACTCCTTATAAGGTTCCTCCAAAGATCGCACTCCCTGCATCAGGCAGGTTGTTCATCGTAGGTAATGCAACAGCTGGTGGTTGGAACAATCCGGTTCCGGTGCCAACACAGGAACTTTCCAGGGTTGATGAAACTACCTTCATGGGTGTATTTGATATGAGTGGTAATAATCAATACCTGATCCTGCCTGTTAATGGCGACTGGAGCCATAAATATTCTGTAGGTGACAACCAGGTTTCAGCAGGTGGTGATTTTGGTTATGATCTTTCCAACAACTTTAACGGGCCTGACAATGCTGGTACTTACCTGGTAGTAATAAATTTTCAAACAGGTAAATATTCTTTAACTCCATACACAGGTCCGAAGTTACCTTCAGATCTTTTCATAGTAGGAAGCGCAACACCAGGTGGATGGGGCAATCCCGTTCCTGTTCCTTCACAGCAATTTACCCGTTTGAACTCAGTACAGTTTGAACTTCCCTCTATCGCTATAGGTGGAGGAAACGAATATTTGTTACTGCCTGTTAATGGCGATTGGAGCCACAAATATGCTGTATCAAATAACTCATTACCTGGTCTTTCAGCGGGTGGGTTCTTCGGTTACGACGCCAGCAGTAATTTCCCCGGCCCTGCAGTTTCAGGCAATTATAAAATTGAAGTGAATTTTGCAGTTCATGATCCAGCGGCACCAACAGCAGCAACGGCATTGTTCAAAACAACTAAATTATAAATACTGATAACAGTTTTTAACTGATGAATAAAAACCGGCCGCTGAATCAGCGGCCGGTTTTTTTATTCCTCATTATTCATTAAATTGAAGGATACAAATGACAGGAAAAATATGACCAGGAAAAAAAACGACATGAAAAAATTAATTACCGGGTTCTTACTATTTGCAGGGTTTAACAGCGTTGCGCAGGGGCCTGTAAAGACCATCGGCAACATCAGCAGTTTTAAACAAAACGGACAATCGGTCAGCATCACTGCAAAAAATGCTTTTGTCAGCATAACTGTTTACAATGCCAACACGATCAGGGTAAGAATGGATAAACAAAAACTAAAGGAAGATTTTTCTTATGCGGTGATCACCCAACCTGCAAAAACAACTATGCAGGTAAAAAGTGATGATAAACAAATAATCATTTCTACCGATTCATTGAAAGCGATCATACAAAAAAAACCTTATGCCATTTCTTTTTATACAGCGGATGATAAACTGATCAATAAAGATGAACCAGGCTTAACAACTTCGTGGGTAGCGGAAGAAGTGACTACTTATAAAAATATGCAGGAAGACGAAAGGTTTATCGGCCTCGGCGAAAAGACAGGTAACCTCGACAGGCGTGGTAATGGCTACACAAACTGGAACACAGATGTATATGGATATGATGTCTATAAAGATCCGTTGTACACAACGATCCCTTTTTACATTGGCATTCACCATGACCTTAATTACGGTATATTCTTAGACAATACTTTTCAAACCGATTTTAATTTCGGCGCCAGTAACGACCGCTTCTCTTCTTTTGCTGCACGTGGTGGTGAAATGAATTATTATTTTATTTATCATAAAAAACTGGCAGACATTATTGGCTCCTACACGTTACTGACAGGAAGGATGAAAATGCCTCCGCTTTGGAGCCTGGGCTACCAGCAGAACAGGTACACCTATTATCCCGACACAGAAGTATTGCGCATTGCGGAAACACTCAGGGAGAAAAAGATACCCGCAGATGGTATCACGCTCGATATTCACTACATGGACCGTTACCAATTATTTACCTGGAACAAAGAAAGGTTTCCTGATCCTGTTAAGATGACCAACAGGCTAAAAGAACTTGGTTTTAAAACAACAGTTATCGTAGATCCAGGCATTAAAATAGAGCCGGGTGCGGCTGCTTATGAAAGAGGATTGAAAGAAGATATTTTTATTAAATATCCGGATGGAAAAAATTATGCAGGGCAGGTTTGGCCGGGCTGGTGTTATTTCACCGATTTCACGAGTGAGAAAGGAAGAGCATTCTGGAGAAGAGAAGTGAAATTCTTTTCTGATAATGGCGTTTCCGGTATATGGAATGATATGAACGAAATTGCTACATGGGGACAGAAAATGCCCAGCTCTGTGCTATTTGATTTTGAAGGGAGAAAAGTATCGCACCTGGAAGCACACAATGTGTACGGCGCATTGATGGCAAGAACAAGTTATGAAGGCGCAAAAGCTGCAACAAATGAACGCCCCTTCATTCTGTCAAGATCGGGCTATGCCGGCATGCAGCGTTACACAGCATTGTGGACAGGTGATAACCGTTCAGAAGACGAGCACATGCTGTTGGGGATTCGGTTGTTAAACAGCCTTGGATTAAGCGGTATGCCATTTACAGGCATGGATATCGGCGGTTTTATCGGAACACCTTCAGCACAGTTATATGCAAGATGGATTGAAGTAGGTTCTTTCTTTCCTTATTTCAGGAATCACGCTGCAGTTAATACCAAATCAGCGGAACCCTGGACCTTTGGGGAAGAGGTAACAGACATCGCAAGGAATTATATCAGTTTGAGGTATAAACTCATGCCTTATATCTATTCTACTTTTTATGAAGCCACACAGAACGGGTTACCTGTTGTAAGATCACTGGCCATTGAAAATACTTTTGATAAGAATGTTTACAACCCTGCTTTTCAGAATCAATTCACTTTTGGAAAGTCTATCATGGTTGCTCCGGTTGAAAGCAATAAGAATTTTGCAAAGATCTATTTCCCGGCAGGAAAATGGTACGACCTGTACAATGATAATACGGAAGAAGGCGGAAAAGAAAAGATCATAGAATTAAAACTGGAAAAGTTGCCGGTGTATGTAAGGGAAAGCAGTATCATTCCTATGCAGACGTTGGTGCAATCTACTGTTATCATGCCTGCCGATACGCTGATGATACATGTTTACAAAGGAACCGGGCCGAACACGTATGTTTATTATGAAGACGATGGTAAATCTTTTGAAAATGAAAACGGCATTTTTTACAAAAGGAATATAACCTACAGTGGCGCTGGAAACAAACTTGTATTTGAAAAAGCAAACGGGCAATCAACTTCCAGGTTTAACAACATTGCTTTGATATTGCATGGCTTCGATAACCTTCAAACCATCAAAGTAAACGATGCAACGGTGGGATTGCAAAAAACAACCAATGCCATGTTATATTCTTTACCAAAGACTGACCCCTTAAGTCCGGGCTTTGAACCTGAATCGGGCAAAACACTTACTGCAGTTTTGAAAAATAGTAAGGATAATATCAGCATTAGTTTTTAATAGCTTTTTGTATTACTAATACTTTCTGTCTTTGTGCCTTGGTGGCTATTTTTTCCACTAAGGCACAATGGCCCGAAAGTTCAAAAAGAAGTAGTGGCATTTTAATCAATTCATAATTTCAGTCAACACCTTCCCTACAGAACCTCCCGGCATTTGTATCTTCAACAATGCACTGATGGTTGGTGCCACGTCGGTCATATAGACTTCCCTGTTGGTTTTACCGGGTTTTATTTTCCAGCCATACCATAGCAGTGGTATATGGGTATCATATGGATAGATTGTTCCATGCTCTGTACCAACAGCCAATACATCCGTGTACTGCGATCGCAGCATATACTGCACATCCCCGCTTCTGTTGTAAAAATATCCATTTGCAAAAAAACTCTTCAGTTGAACAGGCAGCAGCACTTTATCAAAATCTGCATAATCAAATGCGGTAACTACCGCTGGCTTCAATTTAAGAAATCCTACAATGGCATTTTTTATTTCGGCTGCATTAAGCGTCAGTGAATCGATTTTTTTATGGTCGATATAAACCTGGTATTCATATATTTTTTTCACCAGGTCTTGCGCAGCAAACTGCTCCAAAAGAAATTGATTCAACTCAACTCTTAAAGTATTTTTATCCATGTTGGCAGCTGGCAACTTATTTTCTTTCATGAAGTTGGGAACCTGAGGTGCACCATGATCAGCACTTAAAAAAAGCAGGTAGTCAGACCTGCCTACATGCAGATCCAGGTAATTCAAAAAGTTTTCGATGTCTTTGTCTAAGCGCAGGTAAGTATCTTCTATTTCCAGTGAATTAGGCCCAAACCTGTGACCTATATAATCTGTAGAGGAAAGGCTCACACAGATCATATCTGTTTGTCCACTCATTCCCAGCCTTTCACTACTGATAAGCTTTTCGGTAAAATCTATGGTCAATGTATTCCCATAAGGCGACTGGCGAAAAGGATAATAGTTTTTCCCGATAAGCGTTTTGTAAACATGAGGAAAAGTTTTTGATGTTTCATGGTACAACGGGCGTTCATAATTGTTATCATCGTTCGTACTTTGATCATAGAGCGATTTATCGTACAACAGGTTCCAGTCTTTCATCATCAAAGAATCAACTGCACGTCTCCTGTTATAATCATTCACCCATGCGGGAAGGGATTTCATGTAATAGGTGCTTGTGATCCAATTACCAGTGCTGTCGTCAAACCAAAAAGAAGCATTGGCGCTACCTCCCGCCGGCAGGATACCTCCCCTGTCTTTCAGTGCAATACCAAAAACCCGGCTCTTGAAATTAGTTGCAAGCCTCAATTCATCGCCAACGGTGGTCACCAATAAATTTCGTGGACTCATTTTCCCCTGTATTGAAAATGTACCCACACTGGTTACAGCGCTGTCAGATGTGCAATACATTGTGTCGCCTGAGTTCCTGTCTACCCAATCATTACCAACAATGCCATGAACGGCCGGAACTGAACCGGTATACAGGCAGGTATGCCCTGCTCCGGTAACCGCAGGAGCATATGGAATAAATGTATTCTCGAAACTATATCCCTGTTTCATGAGCCGCTTAAACCCTCCGCTACCATAGCGATTAAAATAACGGTACAGGTAATCCCAGCGCATCTGGTCTATCACAAGCCCAACAACAAGCTTTGGCCTTGGTATACCATTATTTACTGTACCCGGATTTTGCTGTGCAAGAATATAAATATGGCTGCAAAAAAAAATACAAACTGTGATCGCTGTCTTTTTATTCATAACAAACAATGTTTAGTAAGCTACCTGCAAACTTATGATATCCAAATCGCTTTTTCATGTTAAGGGAAGGTTAGCTATTTGGCATGAAAACCTTAATTTTGCCGCATTCAGCGCTGTAATGCCTGCGTAGCTATTCAATATAAAATCTTAAATATTAATTATCAATGGATGTTTTTGAAAAATTAGTGAAAGATGGTGGCCCGATTGGCCAGCACATGGACAGGGCACATGGTTATTTCACCTTTCCAAAACTGGAAGGAGAACTGGCACCACGCATGAAATTCCGTGGAAAGGAAATGATCGTATGGAGCCTGAACAATTACCTGGGCCTGGTGAACCATCCTGAGGTAAGAAAAGCAGATACGGAAGCTGCTGCAAAATATGGTATGGGCAACCCGATGGGTGCAAGGATGATGAGTGGTAATTCTACCAAACATGAAGAACTGGAAAAAGTGATCAGCAAATTTGTAAGTCGTGAAGATACGATGTTGCTGAATTTTGGATACCAGGGCATCATGAGTTGTATAGATGCATTGGTTAACCGCCGTGATGTGATCGTTTATGATGCAGAAGCGCATGCATGTATCGTAGATGGAGTTCGATTGCACATGGGAAACCGTTATGCTTTCAAACACAATGACATTGAAGATTGCGAAAAACAATTACAGCGTGCAACAGAATTGGCAGCTAAAAATGGTGGTGGTATTTTATTGATCACTGAAGGTGTATTTGGAATGGATGGTGAGCAGGGTATTTTGAAAGAGATCGTTGCATTAAAGAAAAAATATGAGTTCCGCATTTTAATAGATGATGCACATGGTTTTGGTTATATGGGTCCAACAGGTGCCGGTGCGGATGAAGCACAGGGTTGCCAGGATGGTATCGATCTTTACTTCAGCACATTTGTAAAAAGCATGGGAAGTATTGGTGCATTTATCAGCGGGCCAAAAAATGTATTAAAATATTTACGTTATAATACCAGGTCGCAGATCTTTGCAAAAAGCCTTCCACTGCTTATCGTGGATGGAATGCTAAAGCGTATGGAAATGGTATTGACCATGCCCGAATTAAGGGAAAAATTATGGTATAATGTAAAGCGCCTTCAACAAGGATTAAAAGAAAGGGGTTTTGATATCGGCCATACGAATTCACCCGTTACACCTATTTACATGAAAGGCGATGTACCTGAAGCAACACAAATGGTAATGGACCTGCGGGAGAATTATCATATTTTCTGTTCCATCGTAGTGTACCCGGTTATTCCAAAAGGAGATATCATTTACCGTATCATACCAACAGCTTCGCACAGCGATGCTGATATAGATGAAACATTGGCCGCATTTGAAGCAGTGAAGAAAAAACTTGATTCAGGTGCCTACCAAGCAGTTGATATACCTGATATGGCTGAAAAGATGTAAAATATCTTTATATAAAAAAAGATCCCATTTAAAATGGGATCTTTTTTTATAAACAGAAAACTGAATTATTCTTTTACTATCCTGATACTTTGCCTGTTCTCACCCTGCTTAACTTCCAGAATATAAACGCCGGGCCTGAGATTCTTTCCAAATTTATAAGTCTGTTTCACATTACCTGTTGATTGGATGATCTTTCTTCCGGCAACATCTGTAACTGTAAAGCTGGGCTTTTCATTACTATAACCAGTTAAAATAACTGTGAATTCAGTCTCACTTGGATTAGGATAGACATTTACTTTAAACAGTGGATTTAAAGGAGCATTATTCACATCACTGATAGCAACAGGTCGGCAACCCACTGCCAGCTGATTAACAACGATACCAGTACGTGTTCCAACACAGCCTGCGCCATCTTTTACATAAGCTATATAAACACCTGCAGGAAGATTTGTAAATACTGATCCTGGCTGGTATGTGATATTATCCAGACTATAACTATATGGAGCAAAACCTCCCGACCTGTATATTTCTATCTTACCATTGTTCACACAATTGGTAGCACTTCTGGGTGTTGCATTCACGGTAATTGGATTAGGATCAATAATAAATGCTTTTGTTCCGGTGCAGCCTTTAAAATCCTTCACTGTTAAGGTATAATTACCGACTACCAATCCTGCAAATGTATTACCTGGCTGGAATGTTATTCCATTCATACTATAAGTATACGGCGGAACGCCTCCAACAATGCTTGCCTGTGCAGAACCATTATTTACGCAAGTACTGCTGTTTTGTTTACTAACGGTAACGGTAAGTGCTGCAGATTGTGAAACAGCGATGGGTTGAGAAGCAACACATCCCCTGGAATCTTTTACATAGGCAGTATAAATACCGCCCGCAAGACCATTAAATATATTTCCTGTTACATAAGTAATATTGTCCAGGCTGTACGTATAAGGAGCAACACCGCCCGACCTGTATATTTCAATGGAACCATCATTGGCACAACTGCCGGATCCCCTGCTGAATGGCGAAACAATTATTGGAGCAGCAGCACCAACCGTAACCGGCTTCTGGCTTACGCAACCGCCTGCATCCTTTACAAAGGCTGTGTAACTGCCTGCGGCAAGATTCAGGAATGTATTACTTACCTGGTAGTTAAATCCATCCAAACTATATGTATAAGGAAGCACCCCGGCATTTCCAAACAATGTGATAGAACCGGTATTATTACCGCAACTTCCTGCGATCGTTCCACTATTGGTAATGTATACCAGGTATGCAAATTCAATGTGAATATTGTTGATCACAACAACACCACATCCGCTTGCATTTGTGATAGTAACATTATAATAACCAATTGGAAGACTTGATACGGTTGATACATTGCCAGCAGTGAACCCACCAGAACCTGCCCAACTATAAGTGAACGGCCCGCCAGTACCCGTAGCCGTAACTGCAATGCTGCCATCATTTATTCCATTGCAGGCACTTATATTATTCTTAGTATAAGTTGCCGTAAAAGTGGCTGATGTAACATTAACCAATATCGGCGCTGAAGTACAAAGCCCGCCAGTTACACTGGCAATAATGGTATGGTCACCTGCGCCAAGGCCTGTGATCGTAAACGGATTGTTAGTGTATGATTGAGAAGAACCTCCATCAATTGTATAAGTACCCGGAGCACCTGCACTTCCACCTGCCAACGTTATTGTAGCAGTTCCATCAGTATTGCCTGCACAGGATACCGGTGTTGTTGTTCCCGAACCTGTAAATGCAGCAAATGGAACATTTACAATAACAGGATCGGCTACACAGGCCCCTGCTGAAACAGTGGCTACAACTGTATGAGTACCACCAGAGAGGCCTGTAACTGTAAATGGATTGGTTGAATATGATTGCGGAGAACCTCCATCAACTGTATAGGTTCCGGGTGCACTTAAGACTGCTCCGGATAAAGTTATCGTTGCTGTACCATTGTTATTTAAGAAGCAATCGGCAGCCGTAGTTGTACCTGAGCCTGAAAGTCCTGAACCTGTTACAGTAATTGATATAGGAGTAGAATTGCAGGAAGTTGCTGTTACCGTTGCAATAACAGTATGGCTACCCGCAGTAAGGCCTGTGATCGTAAATGGATTTGTTGTGTATGATTGAAGCGAACCTCCATCAATTGTATAAGTTCCTGGTATAAGAGAACCTTGTCCTGATAAAGTTATCGTTGCCGTACCGTTATTGCCAATACAGGAAGCAGCAGTTGTAGTTGCTGTACCTGTGATCGCTGAAGCAGTTCCAACATTGATAGGAATATCAGTTGATGTGCAGGAAGTTCCTGTTGTATGTGCAACAACAATATGATTTCCGGCAGAAAGGTTATTGATCGTAAACGGATTGCCTGAATAAGATTGTGGAGATCCACCATCAACAGTATAAGTTCCAGGGAACAATGTACCTGCTCCTGATAATAAAATGGATGCAGACCCGGTAGATGTTCCTGAGCACGGCACGGGTGTTGTTATACCTAAACCGCTTAATACAGCAGTACCTATATCAGCCATAATATTAGAAGCGCAGGCGCCACCGGCAACATCCAAATGAATAGTACGTATACCTGCAGCAAGCCCGTTTACTGTAAATGGATTTGTCGTAAATGGCAGTGCCGCGCCTCCATCAACTGTATATGTACCCGCATTACCAGCCTCTAAGCCAGTTAAAGTTATAGTAGCTGTGCCATCGGCATTGCCTGAGCAGGAAACAGGTGTAACAGAAAGTCCTGCCGAAAGGCTCGGTGTTCCTATTGTAACATCAACCCCATACTCATTACAATTGTATGTTGTAGCATAAATACCAATTTGATGCAACCCTGGTGAAAGTCCGTTTATAGTAAAAGGATTGGTTGTATATGGTATTTGAGGCCCATTATAAACAAGCTGGTAATAGCCCGGTGTTGGTGCACTGATACCTGATATAGTAACCGTAACTGTACCATCATTGGCACCAGTACATGTTACCGGAGTTACTAACGGAGTCACTAGCATGGTCTCATAAGCAATATTAAGTGGAACCCTTACATAACAACCACCGTTGGGGAATACATCAAGATCATAAGATCCTCCTCTAAGGTTTGTAACAGTAAATGGATTTCCAGTGAATGGATAAAGTTGATTATCTGCCGGTAATCTGTAAGTTCCAGAGGTATTGGAAGGAAAGTTTGTTAATGTTACTGTAGCAGTTCCATCGCCAAATGTCTGAGAGCAATGAGAAGTTGTAGTGGTAACTGTACTACCAAAAGGGCTTGGGTAACCAACTTCAACCTGGAGGGTTCCTGAAGTGCAAGGTCCAGAAGACACTGTAACTGCAACATAATGATATGCGGAAGTCAATCCTGTTATCGTGAATGGATTCGTTGTGTATGGGATAGCTGCACTTCCATCAAGTGTATAGGTTCCCGGAACACTTGCCGCACCACCTGATACTGTAATCGTTGCAGTACCGTCGTTACCATTAAAACAGCTGGTTATTGTTGAAGTATAAGTAAGCGTTATTGCAGGATTTGTTCCAACGAATACAGCTATATTCGGAGTACTACAGGCAACTGAACTAACAGTGGCTTTAATAGTATGATTGCCGGAAGTAAGCCCCGTTATGGTGAATGGATTTGTTGTATATGGTTGCGGGGCACCTGCATCCACGGTATATGTTCCTGGTATAATTGTACCTGCTCCTGCCAATGTAATAGTAGCAGTACCATTTGATCCACCCGCACATGTTACCGGCGTAGTTGAACCTGTACCTGTAACAGCATTTGTTCCGATGAAAGCTGTGCCAAAGGTTTCACAACCGGTTGCTGAATAGGTTACTACAGAATAAGCATGTCCTTCCAATCCTGTAATGGTAAATGGATTGGTTGTGGCATCTCCTGTAACATTTGGGGAATTGCCACCAGTCAAACTGTAATGTATCGGCAGCACATAACCTGCCGGAGCAGTAACGGTAACAGTTGCATCAGAAACTCCTGCACAGGATGCTGGCGTTGTGGTATAAGTACATACTAATCGAGGAGGTGAAGGAACAGTGAATGCTGTAGTAGCAGATATACATGAATTAAGAGTAGTCGTAACCGTTAAATTATAGGTTGAACCGCCAAGCCCCGTTACCGTGAATGGATTGGTACTGAACGAACCTGAAGATATTATATTAGCGTTCACCGTTACTTTCCAGGTACCACTTGAACTGGCTCCGCTTCCCGATAATGTTACTGCAATGCTGCCATCATTATTAACTCCATAACAGGATACTGCCGTTGGCACAATAGCAAGCGCCACCTGTGTAGGTGAGGCCGCAATATTGAACGTGATTCCTGCAGATGCACATGAACCTGCTGTGGTGGTAGTAACTACCGTATGGCTAACAGATGTGAGTCCTGTTACGGTAAATGGATTTGTTGTATATGGTTGAGGAGTTCCGTTGTCGACCCTGTAGGTTCCCGGCGCTGATGCACCTGTTCCCGATAGCGTGATCGTAGCGGTTCCATTGCTGGCACCAAGGCAGGTAATGCCAGTGGTAGTAACAGTACCGGTATATTGTGCCGGTGCTGTAACAGCAGCAATAACAGTTGCAGAACAGCCTGTTGAAGTTACAGTTGCATTAATAACCTGGGTAAAACCTGCTAGTCCTTTAACAGTAAAAGGATTGGTTGTGAATGGAATTGGTGAGCCAAGACCTACTGTATAGGTACCTGGACTTAATGAAGAAGTTCCAACGAGGGTTACAGTCGCAGTGCCATCATTGTTTCCTAAACAGGATACACCTGTTGTTGTTGCTGTTCCTGTGATCTTACTTGAACCAATGGTAAATGCCAATGAATTAGACGTGCATGGAACAGCTGCTACTGTAGTTACTATTGTATGATTACCTTTAGAAAGTCCAGTAATAGTAAAAGGATTGCTGGTATAAGGTTGCGATGCCCCTCCATCAACACTGTAACTACCAGGAGCGCCTGAACCAGTGCCACTCAACAATATCGTTGCTGTTCCTGTTGGATTTTCCAAACAATCAACATTCGTTGTAGCAGTTGCAGCTGCAGTAACACTGCACGATACCGGAAAAGCAGCACATAAGAAACTATTTAAATTATTGGTTGTACCAAAATACCCCAGTTGTCCGAAAGCATTGTAACCTGTACCACATATTTCCCTGCGGGAAGCTTTCAATCCAAGGCTATGCCCATTGCCAGCTGTCATTTTTATCCAATAAGCAGTACCAAGCAATACAGGCGATGAGCGGTTGGTATTTGAATTATCACCGATCTCTCCTAATAAATTCTTTCCCCAGCCATAAAGCCTCCCGTCGTACCGAATTGCATGAGAATTGAAAAATCCTGCAGATGCACTTACCCAGGTATCTGTGCCTATTTGTACAGGGTTGTTGCGGTCAATGGTGCTTGCATCTCCCAACTGTCCATAGCCATTATCGCCCCACGACCACAAGGTTCCATCGGTTTTTATACCCATGCTATGATATGAATTTGCAACAATGATGTTCCAGGTAGCTGTGCCTATTTGAACAGGACTTGACTTAGTTATATTTGTACCATCGCCTAATTGCCCGTTTGCATTTTGCCCCCAGGCCCACAATGTTCCGTTTGCTTTTAATGCAAGGCAATAAAAATTCCCGGCAGCTACACTTACCCAATTGTTATCAGTACCAACCTGTGCAGGTGATGAATGATCTGTCGTGCCGCCATCGCCCAATTGTGAAAAATTATTATGGCCCCAGGCCCATATTGTACCATCTGATCTTAAGGCAATACTATGTTCTGCACCTGCAGCGATACTTACCCAATTATTGGTTGATCCTATTTGTACCGGACTTGTCCTATTGGTAGCGCTGCCATCACCCAATTGACTAAAATTATTATGCCCCCAGGCCCAGAGTGTACCATCTGCTTTTAATCCGATTGTATGATCCTGTCCCGCAACCACACTTGTCCATTTTGTATCTGCACCAATCTGCGTTTGCACGGTACGGGTAGTAGTGCTGCCGTCGCCTAACTGGCCAAAAGCATTTTCACCCCAACCCCATAAGCTGCCATTTGTTTTAACTGCCGTACTATAGGTAGCGCCTGCGGAAACAGATAACCATGCACTGAGTTTTGTGCTTACTTGCACTGGGCTTAGCTGGTCAACAATAGTCCCGTTACCTAACTGGCTTGAAGTGTTCAAGCCCCAACCCCATAAAGTTCCATCTGGTTTTAAAGCAAATATTGTTCCTGCGCTTGATTCTATGCTGGCCCAGGTATCGGTTCCAATCTGCAATGGTACTGTTTGAAACGGGCTCGTAGTAATAACCCCGTTTCCAAGGTAACCCAGCCCCCAGGCCCACAAACTTCCATTTGATTTGAGTGCAAATGAATTTGCACCAGTTCCATTTGAAATACTTGTCCAGTCATTGTCAGTACCAACCCTGATAGGTGTTGTTTGATTTGAACCTGAACTTCCAATTCCCAATTGCCCCTGAACATTTGATCCCCAGGCCCACAAACTTCCATCCGTCTTTAAAGCAAGACTATGGTTAGCACCTCCACCGATATCCGTCCAGTTATTATCTGTACCAACCTGCAATGGCGTAGAACGGTCTGTTGTTCCACCATCTCCCAATTGGCTGTAATTATTTTTTCCCCACGACCACAATGTTCCATCAGCTTTGATGCCCAGGCCATGATTGCCTATGGCTCCAACTTTTATCCATTTTGAAGTACCTACCTGGCTTGGAGTGGTTGTAGAAAATCCAAGTCCGTTCGCTAAGCTATTATTTCCCCATCCCCATAGTGTGCCATCTGTTTTTAAGGCAAGTACATAATCGTACTTTGCGCAGATACTTGCCCAGTTATTGGCTACACCTGTCTGCCCCGGAACTCCGGAAGCAGGGTTCCAGGTCCAAATAGTGCCATCTGATTTCAGGCCTATATGATTGATATTTCCTGATGAAACGGATACCCATTTGTCATCTGTTCCTATCTGCACCGGTCCGGTACCATTGCTGTTACCACCCCAGCCCCACAATGTTCCTTCTCTTATTTCTACTACACGTGCCTGATCACCTATTGCTACACGCTTATAATTTGCGTTGTATGCGACAGATTTTTTTGCGTTGGAACGGCTGTTTTGTGCATAGTTGTTCAGGGATAATACCAATAGCATTATCAGGAAGAAAGAAGTTAAAAAAAATTTCATCTTTTTATTTTAGGCAGGTGTAAATAGGTTTAAAAAGCTATATGCTTATATTCAGTTGAAGTTAACGCTATTTTAAAGTTAAAAAACTGATTTAAATATCATCAAACAAAAATAACCCGGGTATGATCCCGGGTCATCTTCGTTGAACGTATTAAATCAGAACATCAGTAATAGCATGGAAGCTATGTTAAAACGGCCGTGCATAGAACAAGAAAAGGTTGCCATTATTCTGCACAATGATGGCATCAGAGAGATCTGTTGCTCCATCTCCTGTTACATCCGTGCTGTCGTAACCATAAGCAAAAAGATTTGAATTGTTCTGAACTTCTATTGCATCAGAAATATCTACAGTACCATCCTGGTTCACGTCGCCGCCATAGATCGCGTACACACCGGCTATTGAAACCATTGGGGGATTGATGCCATCATCATAAGCCTGCGTCGATGAGGTACTGAAATCATACGTTGTAGATGTTGTAAATGTAACCGGTAACTTACTCCAGGTTTCAATGCTATTCCGGTGTTTAATGGAAATGTAAAAACTGTTTCCATTTACCCCTGCAGGAAACTGCAATACAGCAGTACCATTTGTATGCAACATAGCCGTTACTGAATAATCTGCTGTTGCATTTGATAAATGAGCAGGATCCCATAGGCATACTGTAATCATATCTGTTGCGGTGGGGTCTGTTTCCATGCCCAGGTCATACCTGTTAGCCTGCATTTGATTTGCACCGGTATAGAATCCTTGCAGGAATAATTTTAGGTTTAATGTAGTAAATGATGAACAAGTATTTACAGTTACCAGTTTTGAGGCAGCATTGCTACAACCACTCAACATATCTGTATAAGTATAGGTTATAGTATAAGGGCCAGCCGTTCCTGCCAAATTTGGATTGAAATTGCTTCCAGTAATTCCGATCCCGGTGAATACTCCACCGGCCGGGTTACCCGTTAACGTTACAGGGGCATCAGTTGCACAATAGCTTGCTGCCAGGCCTGAGAAGCTAACCACAGGTAATGCATAAACTGTTACGGTTTGAGTAGAACTCTTTATGCAGCCATTGGCATTCGTGTAAGTATATGTAATGCTATAAGGACCTCCTGCACCTGCCACAGCAGGATCAAATATGTTGCCGCTGATTCCCGAACCTGTGAATATGCCACCTGCAGGCGAACCTGTTATGTTTGCCGCAGCAGCATTTGCACAATAAGCGGATGCCAGGCCTGAGAAGCTAACAACCGGTAATGAATTAACAGTAACGGATACACTAAATAATGCAGGCCCGATTTGCTCCGGCATAAGTTGAAAAGTAAGTGAAGTGCCATCACCTAATTGCCCTTCCATATTTCGTCCAAAAGCCCATAAGGAAGCATCGTTTTTAATAGACATGGTATGATACGACCCAGCATCTACAAGCATCCAGTTGGTTAATACACCTGTTTGAACAGGTGTGCTATTGGTCATCACCTGCGTTCCATTACCAAGTTGTCCGTATAAATTTCCACCCCATGCCCACAATGCACCGGTTGTTCTTGTTCCCAGACTGTGATTCAATCCACCCGCTACGTTTTCCCAATTGGTTGCCGAACCTACCGGTACCGGGCTGTTCCTTTGTAATACGGTTCCGTCGCCTATCTGGCCTTCCATATTTCTTCCCCACGACCAAAGCGTTCCATCTGTTTTAATGGCAAGGCTGTGAAAGAAACAAGCTGCAATTTTCCGCCAGTTCTGTCCTGGTCCAATTTGTACAGGACTATATCTGTCAACTGCCGCTCCATCACCCACCTGGCCCGAACTTCCCCGGCCCCATGCCCAAAGTGTTCCATCTTTTTTTATACCAAGGCTATGAGAACCGCCTGCAGAAATACTGGCCCAGTTTGTTTCTGTAGCTACCTGTACCGGGCTGTTCCTTTGTGTGAAAGTATTATCGCCTACTTGTCCGTATGAGTTCAATCCCCATCCCCATAAGCTGCCATCGGTTTTCAAAGCAAGGCTATGATTTCCTCCTGCAGAAACAATTGCCCAATTGGTTGCTGTTCCGATTTGAACAGGCGCATTCTTATCAATGACTGTTCCATCACCAATTTGCCCGTTTGCATTGCTTCCCCAACCCCAGAGGGTACCATCTGATTTTATGGCCAGACTGTGAAAGCTACCGGCCGAAACCATTACCCAGTTATTTCCCGATCCAATTTTTACTGCATTGAATTTATCTGCTGTAGTTCCATCACCCAATTGTCCGTTGGCATTGACACCAGATACCCATAACGTACCATCTGTTTTAATGGCAAGATTGTGATAGCCTCCTGCCGAGATACTTGCCCAGCTATTGCCGGCGCTACAACCTGCAGCACTTGTTCCGGTAACAGTGTATGTTGTATTGCTTACAGGAGAAACCGCAATGCTTGTACCACTTAATGATCCCGGCATCCAGGTATAAGTAGAAGCACCACTTGCCGTTAAAGTAGTACTGCTTCCGGTACATACAGAAACTGAAGGCGAGCTAACCGTTACCGTTGGAAATGGATTAACTGTTAAAATTCCGCTGACATAATTTGTACCATCCCATGCATTTCCGCCTGCAGCACTGAATCCACCATATTGATAACCGCATGTATTGGCCGTATAGGCATACCGGAAAGTATAATAGTATGTTCCTGCGGGAAGGGTTAACGTTGACGAGTACTCGTCGTTATTCCCAACCTGTGTATTGAAAACTGCTGGTTGCCAGTTTGTCCAGCTTGCAGGATTTGTATTGGATGTGCTATAACCAAATTCTGCAACCACCCCTGCACCCTGGCCCGGGGCCTCTGTGAGTCCTGGTTCATAAATCTGGCCATAAGCAGTCAGGCTACCACCCTGGCAAAATGATGCAGCTCCCGGGAATTGCAGGTTCACATAATCAAGTGCATTGGAAAAAACAACCGATACAGTTTGTGTTGAACTTTTGCTGCAGCCATTTATATCTGTGTAAGCATAAGTAATAGTATGTGTTCCTGTTCCGGCCGATCCAGCATTGAATGTATTACCGCCAATACCCGGGCCGCTGAATGTTCCTCCTGCAGGTGAGCCGGTGAGCGTTGCCGGAGGAGCCGTGAGGCAATAAGAAGCTGAAAGGCCGCTGAAGCTTACTGTTGGTAGAGTATTAACGGAAACGGTTACACTAACTACTGTTGAGCCGATCTGGGTAGGAATTGTCTTTAGAAACATGGTTCCATCTCCCAATTGACCTGAATTATTATATCCCCACGACCAAAGCGAACCCGCCGTACCCAAAGCCTCGGTATGATAAAGACCTGCAGAAACCAATGACCAGTTTGTCGCAGTGCCTACCTGCACAGGGGTATTTCTTTGCGTTTGAGTGCCATCGCCCAACTGTCCATACATATTATATCCCCAGGCCCAGGCTGTACCATTGTTTTTGATGGCAAGGCTATGATACAAGCCACCTTCAACCGCCGACCAGTCTGTAGCCACACCTATTTGAACCGGGCTGTTTCTTTGTGTAGTTGTACCATCACCTAATTGATTGAAAATATTATACCCCCAGGCCCAAAGCGTTCCATCTGTTTTGATAGCAAGATTATGATAATAACAAACGTTGATCTTAGACCAATCTGTTGCAATACCAACCTGCCCTGGTGTATTCCTTGAATTTATGGTACCATCACCTAATTGCCCGAATGTATTTCTTCCCCAGCTCCAAAGTGTACCATCTGCTTTAATTGCCAGGGTATGATCTGATGCCGCAGAAATAGCTGACCAATTTGTAGCAACGCCTATTTGTATTGGAGTGTTTCGTTGTGTAAAAGTACCATCACCAAGCTGTCCATAATTATTATAGCCCCAAGCCCACAAACTTCCGCCAGTTTTCATTGCGATGCTATGTGATCCGGCTGCACAAACAGTTACCCAAGTAGTTCCTACGCCTATCTGAACCGGCACATTTTTATCGATGATCGTTCCATCACCCAGCATTCCAAGACCATTGTAACCCCATGCCCATAAGGTTCCATCCGATCTGATAGCAAGACTGTGATTGTTACCTCCTGAAACCATTACCCAGTTAGTTGCCGTACCTATCTGCACCGGAATTTTTTTAAGTGTATTCGTACCATCGCCTAACTGCCCGTATGTATTATCACCCCATGCCCAGAGTGTACCATCGGTTTTAATAGCCAGGTTATGACTTCCACCGGCAGAAACACTTGCCCATATATTTCCTCCAACACAACCGGCGGCGTTGGTTCCGGTTACTGTATACGTTGTTGTTGCAGTGGGAGAAACACTTACGCTGGAACCACTTAATGAACCTGGCATCCATGTATAGGTGGATGCACCTGCAGCTGTTAAAGTAGTAACGGATCCATTGCATATTATTGAAGCTGATGCAGCAGCCGTTATAGTTGGTAACGGGCTTGTAGCAACCGTAATTAAAATGGGAGATGATATACATCCACCGGCAGTGACTGTAGCAATAACAGTATGGTTACCCGCAGTAAGACCGGTGACTGTGAACGGATTTGTTCCAAATGACTGACCTGCGCCGCCATCTAACGAATAAGTACCCGGCGCTCCGGAACCTGTGCCAGACAAGGTTATTGTTGCAGAACCATTCGAACTACCTGTGCAGGCAGCTGTGGTAGTAGCGGCGCCGGTAACCGCACAATCGTTCACAATTGTTTTGGTATCTGGTGAAGAAAATACATCCTGCCCTGCGTAATGAATTGCATTCACCTGCATCGTTTTTGTATATGCAGTAACTAATAATGCATCAGGGGCTGAATCTTGTGCAGAAACGCTCATGCTTATTACCATAAACATAACGCCAAGTATTAAATGAATGAAAGCGCTCAACTGTATCCTGCCAGTCCGGAAAGCTCTTTTATTATTGAAAAAAATAGCAGGCAGGTGAGCCTGTTTAATTGTAAAAACATTCATGCAACGTCAGTTTATTTGGTATAAAATAAAAAATCTTTAACGTACATCATGGTTGCTACCCGCTAAGGTTGCATGAACTGATGGTTGTTAAAGAGAGAATACAAGTTTTCGCTGGAACGATTCGGCTATACCGGGGATAAAAGATTTTATAACATGTAATATATAGATATTTTAATAAATGTTGCTTATTTTCTAATTCATGGTGTTCGTTGCCCGATTGAACCCTGCAGATGTAACTATCAGAAACTGGAATAAAAAAGTTACCAGGTATGCTTACATCTGTACATACAGAGGGTATGCAGCCTCGCCCTGTATTCTTTTACAGGTTCGATTGTTTTCCTCTCTTTACCCGGCATAATTTCTGCGAAATCTACAGCCGGCATGAAATGCTCTCCAAACCGTTATTGCGTTGCGGTATTTCCTGTTGAATGATACATCGTTCTGACAGCAATTTCTTTAACGGTAATAGAAATCTTCTACAGCGGATCTCCTTTTACCCAAATCTCCGATCAGATATTTAAGTTTCCTTCTTAATTTTATGTGCATTTATTGGGTATTCAAAAAAATACAGCAATGGACCTTTTTAGTGATGGAACAATTCAGAACCTGCTTCCATACGATGGTGAAGTAAGGTATTATGGAAAAGTATTAACCCAACAGGAATCTGCTGATTATCTACGCTGCCTGCTGGCAACGGTTAGTTGGCAAAATGATAAAGCAATGATTTTTGGCAAACTGGTGATAACAAAAAGAAAAACTGCCTGGTATGGCGATGAAGGATTTTCCTACACTTATTCAAATATCAGCAGGCAGGCATTACCCTGGACAAAGGAACTGCTGGCGTTAAAAGTGTTTACTGAAAAAATAACGGGTGCAACTTACAATTCATGTCTCCTTAATTTATACCATACCGGCGAAGAAGGCGTATCCTGGCATAGTGACGACGAAGAAACATTGGGCAAATGTGCTGCCATCGCATCTTTTAGTTTTGGTGCTGAAAGGAAGTTCACTTTTAAACACAAGAAAACCAATCAATCGCTTTCTATTCTGCTGGAAGCCGGCAGTTTACTGGTCATGAAGGGAACGACACAGATCAATTGGCTGCACGCATTACCGAAAACAAAAAAAGTAAGTAAGCCAAGGTTAAATTTAACATTCAGAACAATTGTGAAATGATAGGCCTGGCCATTCAGCAGCCATTAAACCCGTTTATTTGTTCATCGTTTGAAAATTGCGGATTCTACCTGACATTATCCTGACCTTAACCTGACCTTAAACTGACATTATCCTGACATTATCCTGACCTTATCCCGACCTTATCCCGACCTTAACCCGATGAAACCTCCCACAAACTCCCTGCTTTAGCCTGGTAGAACCTGAACATAACAGTAACAACATGCAACAATGTATTTGAAACGTATTGTACCAGGGTAATAATCAATATTTTCAACAATAATAATCAAAGAAGGAATAACCTGAATTTAAGACTTCAGCCGACTGTGTCCTCCAACGGTCAATTAGTATCCATCATTGACAGGTAGGTATTTTCGGTGTATAAGAAAGTATTGCAGCGTTCGGCTGCTGAATTTTTTATTCTTTCATAACAGGCAAATCGATATAAGTTGCATATTGACTATTGCAATAGATCGTCTGTGTGGCTTTTATGAAATCAGTTTCAGCCGCCTCAAAAATATTCGGTACATATTTTTGCGGGTTGCGGTCAATAACCGGAAACCAGGTGCTTTGTATTTGTATCATAATATGATGGCCCTTTTTGAAAGTGTGGTTGATGTCGTGAAGGTCAATCACAAATTCTTCCGGCTTCCCCGGAGTCAATGGAGCAGGATTAGAAAAGCTCTTTCTGAATCGGCCACGAAATACTTCCATCGCTACCGGCAACTGGTAGCCGCTCATCGTCATACTTGTTGAATCAAAATCCGGGTATACATCGATCAGCTTTACGATCCAATCCGCATCGGTGCCCGTGGTACTGGCAAAAAGATGTGCAGTAATCTTTCCTGTTACAGTAAGATCCTCATTCAATTTGTTCGTTGAGATACTTATTACATCAGGCCTTGAATACACAAAACGCTGATCCTCGATCTGCCATGGCTTCCACCTGCTACCAGGACCATAGGTGGCTTCAATAGGTTGTGCACGATAAGGAACCGGTTTTGCAGGATCGCTGATATAGGAAACAGAACCCCTAACCGCCGCTGGTTTGTTGAATGATGCAGTATGATCAGCCCCTACATACAGTTTACGATGTTCTGCTTGTTTTGGAGGCCATGACTGATAAGTTTTCCATTGATTTGATCCTGTTTGAAAACAATACGCTTCTTCAAAGTTTCCATCGCCGATCCCTTTGAGCCAGAAATCGAACCATTTTTTTTGCAATGCCTGGAACCAATAGGCAGTTGAACTTCCAAAAGAAATCCTTCCCAAACTATCTCCTTTGCCTCTTGTCCAGCCACCGTGATTCCAGGGCCCAAGAACAAGATGGTTATAGTTATCCTTGTCTTTTTGCTCCATGTGCCGGTACATCAATTGCGGGCCATTCAGATCTTCCTGGTCATAATAACCGCCCACATGTAATTGCGGGATCTGTGCCTGCGAAACATAATTCAACGGAGAATTTTTTTGCCAGAATTCATCATAGTTTGGATGTTTTACAAAATTATCCCAGGTTGGAATTTTATTGTGAAAATATGTTGTGTTTACATTTTTTAGTGAACCCAATTTTAAATACCAGTCGTACAGATCAAATTGTGGAAATGGAAAATCACTGTCTGTTGTTTTATCAAACTCTACTTCATACGTATATTCCATGCCATAACTCAACCTGAAGGCACCATTGTGATGGAAATCATCCCCTAAGAACAGGTCGGCCATACATGCCTGCTCTGATGATGCTTTTAATGCCGGGTGTGGATCAACGGCACCAACCAGCGCCAGCCATCCAGGATATGATACGCCGAGGATACCTGCTTTGCCATTGTTTCCTTTTAGATTTTTCATCAGCCAGTCTACTGTGTCCCATGTATCTGAACTTTCATCAATTGCTCCTGTTTGGGTAGCATGAATAAGTGGTTGATGAATTTCCATTTTACCTTCACTTTTGTATTTGCCCCGAATATCCTGGAACACTATAAAATATCCTTCCTTCAACATGATCCCATAATTTGTTCCGAAGGCCTGAACATTGATCGTAGTATCATCAGGACTACCACTGCCGGTCGCTCCGTAAGGAGTTCGCTGTAACAATACCGGTAAATCATGTTTTGCGCCAACCGGGCTCAATATTACCGTATGCAGTCTAATCCCATCTCTCATTGGGATCATGGCTGAAGTTTTTTTATAAAAAACGATACTGTCTGTCTGGGCACTACAAACATTCAGTAAGCATTGAAAAAACAGGAAGATGAAAAAATTTTTCATATCTGGTGAGGGTTTAATCTTAAAGATAAGTATTGGAATTAAATTGATAATAAATTTATAACACGAATTCGGTTGTTGAAAGCTTTCTGAGAAATTGCATCAAACCGGAATAAATACCATGCGGCAAAAGGGTTTAAAAAACTTTTAACCCTGGCCATAAGACCGGGTCTTCCGGTGAAAAACTACTGCTTTACCCTAAGCTAACCAAGTGTCTTCTTCATAGCATTACCATCGTATACCCACATTTAAACCCATTTCACCACAAACATGCTAAAAAATGTGCCTTTAGTATGGTATAAAACTATACATAAGCAAGAGTATGTAGGGAGAATATCCGTGGAATCCACCTGGCTATTATGTTTTAAATCAGGATGCCGGTATGAATAAATTAATACCTTGTAAAGAAAACCTGATGACAGCAGACTATAAAATACCTGCACAAACACATATCGGGCATGTGCACCTGAAAGTAAGTAACCTGGAAAGGGCCATGGAATTTTATTGCGGCTTACTGGGTTTTGAAGTAACAACCATGTATGGAACTGAAGCAGCTTTTATTTCTGCCGGCGGGTATCATCATCATATCGGCCTCAACACCTGGTACAGTAAGGATGGAGTACCGGCACCTTTAAACGCAGCAGGCTTATTTCATACTGCCATTTTATACCCAACACGAAAAGATCTTGCAATCATCTATAGCCGGTTGCGTCTGGCTAATTATCCATTTACCGGTTTTGCCGATCATGGTGTATCAGAAGCCTTGTATTTAAATGACCCCGACGAAAACGGCGTTGAATTGTATTGGGACAAGCCCAGGGAAAAATGGCCAACAAATGCCGATGGAAGTCTGCATATGTATTCAATAGCGCTGGACATCGGGGGATTGCTGAATGAGTTAGCTTAGCAAAAAAAAAGCTGCAGGAATGCTAAATTTCCTGCAGCTTTTTATTTTTCCGGACCTTTTCTATGGTTACTTAGAATGGCCGTGCATAGAATAAGAACAGGTTACCATTATTCTGCACAATGATCGCATCCGACAGATCTGTTGCACCATCACCCGTTACATCTGTTGTATCATAGCCGAAAGCAAAAATATTCGCATTGTTCTGAACACTAATTGCATCAGAAATATCAACAGTGCCGTCCTGGTTCACATCTCCGCCATAGAAAGCAAATACGCTTCCTCCAACATTTCTCATAGGAGGATTTATACCATCGTCATATGCTTTGATCAGGGCTGTACTGAAGTCGTAAGCCGTGATAGCAGTAAATGGCACGGTAGCCTTACTCCATGTTTCAATGCTGTTTCTGTGTTTCACAGCAATATAATAGGAATTACCCGATGCGGCGGCGGGGAATTGCACTGATACTGTACCGTTCGTGTGTAGTAACCCTGAAGTAGTGAAATTCGGAGAAGGGTTCGGCAGGTTGGCTACTGACCAAAGGTTGACAGTTACATCATCCGCTGCAGTTGGGTCAACACTCAATCCAAGATCAAATTTAGTAGCTCTCATAGTACTTGATCCGATATAGAATCCTTCCAGGAATAATTTAAGATTCAGGGTGATATTTCCCCCGGCACCAATAACTAGGCTATAGGTAGCACCTGTTCCGATACAACCGTTTCCTCCTGTAACCTTTACCGTTATCGGAAACGTTCCTACCTGTGTAGGAGTACCACTTAGTACACCAGCTGCTGACAATGTTAATCCTGTTGGTAATGTGCCTGTATTGATGGTAAATGTTGAACCAGCTACTGCCCCCGTTTGTGTAAAGGTTTGACTGAATGCAACGCCTGCGGTACCTGTTGTTGTTGCAGGATTTGTTACCGAGATAGTCTGGCAACTGATCACCAATGTATAAGTTGTTCCTGTTCCAATACAACCGTTAGCATCAGTAACTTTTAC
>JBBQZY010000001.1:0-574000 GCA_038207305.1 Chitinophagales bacterium | reverse complement strand
CATTTTTAGAACTCAAGCACTCTCCATTCAAGAATTATTGATTTGCATCGGCTTGTCAAGTATTGTATTTTGGGCAGTGGAAATTGAGAAATGGTTTAAAAGAATTAAACATAAACCACTAAACAGACTAATACAGAAAAGCAATGACAGTTTAAATGAAAATATTGAAAATACTTAAATATTAGCACTAGAACTGCATGATAGACAGAAGGCCAGCCTATAGTCGAGTAGGTAAGGGGGAATCTCACTCCCAAACCGCTCACAGAACCGTACGTGAACCTCTCGATTCATACGGCTCTTACGGGTTGAAGATTTATTTCTACTTAAGGAGTGTAGCCATATTGCCAATGCACAAATAGATTTGGAAAATTGTTACAATCTTCCTGTAACTTTTGTCGTGCTTCTTTCATACGCCTTCGGTATCGTTTGTATTTGTTGGTGTACCATCTCACCAAACGTTCATTCAATGCAGAAAATACTTCTCTTAATTCTGATGGACGGAATACTCCAAAATAACGTATCCATCCTCGTAACTTAGGTGCCCACTCCTGCGCTATTTGCGACAGGGTTGCTCCTGTTGCACGATGAATTTTCCTACGCTCAAATTGTTGTTTCATGTACTTTTTCGCCTTACTGCTTACCCTTGCCACATAACCCAACCAGCGGTTACCACTGTCATTGCTTACACTATCAGGACAAAAATCAAAACCAAGAAACTCAAATTTTACAACCTCATTCTTCCCGCGACGATTTGATTGTTTACAATAAACAATCTTCGTCTTATCAGGATGAAGTTCTAACCGGCAAGCCTTCATACGTTCCCGTATTCTGATGAGCAGGTATTTGGCTTCTTTCTCTGTCCGGCAATGCACAATGATGTCATCGGCATAGCGTTCAAAACAGATGGTTCCAAATCTTATGTTGGCTTTATGTTCTGCTAACCATGAATCAAAAACTACATGCAAAAACATATTTGCCAACAACGGACTTATTACTCCGCCCTGTGGTGTACCCTTACTCCTGCTTATCACTTTTCCATCAGATAATATCATCGGACTCCTGAGCCATCTTTGTATGTATAACTTCAACCATTTTTCACTGAAGTAGTGGTCTACCACTTTCATCATCAATTCATGGTCAATGCTATCAAAGAAGCCTTTGATGTCTAAGTCAATCACCCAACGATACTCATAACAACGCAACTGACATTGATTCACCGCATCATGGGCTGAACGGTTTGGGCGATACCCATAACTGTCCGCATGAAACTCTTTTTCCATTATCGGTTCCATAACCGATTTAGCAACTTCCTGGGCTACCCTATCCGTTACCGTGGGTATGCCCAATAATCTGCCTGTTCCATCTGACTTTGGTATTTCCACACCACGTACTTCCTTTGGAAAGTAGCTTCCCGATGCCATACGATTCCATAACTTGTAAAGCAATGGTTGTTTACCAGCTTCAAGCATTTCAAGCGTAACGCCGTCAACACCTGCTGCTCCACCATTGGCTTTTACTTTTCGATAAGCATCTGCTACCTGTTCAAGAGTTACAGGGTGTGTCTTACCCCCTAAGTCTTCTGTCTCAAATAATTTCATCTTCCCTTTTTAAGGTTGTGAAAAATTTAATAACTAACCCGTTGTTTCCCTTCGCTCCATGTTGTTTCCAACACTTCATCACTACTACGGAAACATCCGTCCCTGATTTTATTGTTCATTCCTGCAGATAAGGGATTCGACAGTTCGCTCGTCCATTCCTTACATATCCGGTTGGTAAGAACTCCCCAATCAAATCAAGTTCTCCTGTTCCGGTTTCAAGCCCATTAGTAAGTCTTGCCGCCTTAATGCCGCCAACCCCACAGCCAGCTATCAGTTGAACATCGCTGTGATTATCGTGCAGAGGCGCCACCCTGCACTTTTGATTGGATCTGTCCATCTCGTCCAAAACGGATGGGTTATTTTCGACACTTCATCGGACGGTTCACTTCCGTTCAACTCTTACTAAAACACTACGTTAAGACGTTCAGCACATTCCCGTGAAAGGTTTGCACCTCTTAACTGTTTGACAGGTTTGACTGATTCAATCCCTGTCGATAGACCACTTCAAATGCTGCATAGTAATTGCAGAAATTTTTAAAGCCCTATCATCTTGAAACCAGCATCATCATTGTTGGTTAAACAACGATGTTCAGGACACACTGCGGCCTGTAACAATGTTTTTGCTTTGCCTGTCTTTGTTTCAATAACCTGAATCGTTCTTGGATTTGTGGTTGTGCTGAAATTGTCTATCACAAAACTTCCATCGCTGCTCACCTGTACATTGTGTAAGCAATCAGTTGTAGTAATAGCCTTCGTGATATTTTTTTTCAGATCAAGTAAATATAAATTCTTTGATATAGGCGATTGTTGTGTTGATGTATAAAACAGGTTCTCTCCTTTTGAATCAAAACCCCTGACATCTATTACTTCCCATTGTCCTGATGTTAACTGTTTGACTGGCGTTCCATTGATATTATATAAATACAAATGATTCCAGCCATCTTTTTTACTTTGCCAGATGAACTGATCCGGTTTATTTTTTACAAATAACATCGGCACCAATGGTTCTACATATTTTGTATCTGTTTCTTCAAACAATGTTTTTACAAAATTGCCGGTTGCAGCATCATATTGATTAAGCCACATGTGATCCTGCCCTCGGTTCAGCACAGCAATAAAGACGAACCTATTATCCGGGCTCCAGGCAATATTGGTGAGGTATTGTTCTGCAGGCTCTCCTGTTTTTACCCAAATGGTATTTTTTGTAACTGCGTTGTAAATACCTACGGTTACATGGTGACTTTTACCTCCCGCCATAGGGTATTTTATATTTTCAGTGTGCGCTGGATTACTGGTCCAGTCGATGATGGGATAATCTGTAACCATACTTTGGTCCATCCTGTAAAAAGCAAGTTGCTTGCCATCATTACTCCAGAATGTACCTTTGCTGATACCGAATTCATCGCGGTGAACAGAAGATGCATATACAATATCTTTACTCCCATCTGTAGTAACCTGTTTTGTATCGCCGTTCTTCGTTACGTATAAATTAAAATCATCCAGGTATGCTGTATAATCATCGCTGCTTTGCTCAACGTTGTCTTTTTCCCCGATACTCTTGCTTATCATAATTTTGTACAAGCTGTCTTTTGTATTGAAAAAGTATTTCTGGCCTTTTAAAGTTAGCACCCATTTGTCGGTGTTGAATTGTATCGACGGCAAAACCGCAACTGTATCAATACCTGCGGCTCGAAGGCGACTGTTCAACTGTGCTAGTGTGAGAAATGTCGTTTCAACTTTACTTGTAAAATTTCCTTTTACCCAGAAATCTCTGCCATCTGCTTTTTTCATGTACACATAGTCATTCGTGCCTTTGATGAACTGCAACTGCTTTAGGTTTTCGGGGGCAAGTGTGGTTCGGGCATTTAAGATCGCGTCTTCCATGCTGAGCATTTTTTGCTGGCCGATGGATGAATTACAAATCACTAATAAAATAATAGCAGCGAGGTATTTTCTCATTTTTATTTTTTTTGAAGAGTTAAAAGTAAGTATTTAATTTCAGCGCTTTTGTGACGTAGCAGTAAATTATCCACGAAGACGATGAAGCGAAAAGATCAAATTTCTGTCAGTATTACATTCTTTTCATTTACCTGAAGGCTATGAACTATTCCACATTTTAATGCATAATTATTTTTCTGGTGACCAACCGGAAAATCAAAGCAAACAGGATAATTGTATTTCCTGATCTTTTCCAAAACAATTTCTTCAACTGTTTTACCAAACTCTTCGCCCTCATCGTCTTTTCTTGCTTTAAATCCACCGATGATGAGCCCTTTCAAATGAGAAAGCTTGCCGGCACGCTCCAGGTTCCAAAACATACGGTCGATGCTATAGAGGTATTCGCCGGTATCTTCTACAAATAATATTTTATTATTGGTGATGATATCGCTGCTGCTGCCGGTAAGGCTTTCAATTATTTTTAAATTTCCTCCCAGGAGTTCCCCGTTTGCATTACCGGTCTTATTATTTGTATTCGGTATTGCATTGTATTCCATTTTTTTCCCCGAAAGACATTGGCGGATTGATTCAATGGTTTCTATTTGAATTGGTTCTGCGATAGACCAATCTGAAGGAAAGCTATTGCACATTTTAGAATGGAGTGTTGCAATATTGAAATGCCTGTTTATATGGCTGTGTAATACTGTTATATCACTAAAGCCAATGATCCATTTTGGGAAAGCTGAAAATTTTGTAAAATTGATTTTATCAATGTTCCTTACTGTTCCGTAACCACCTCTAGCACAAAGAATGGCTTTAATATTTTTATCATCCAGCATTTGTTGAAGATCAGCCAGGCGTTCTGAATCTGTTCCGCCAAAAGTGAAATCTCTTTTCCCTACTGTATCGCCGATCCTAACACGGTATCCCCATTCTTTTATTTTATTTACCGATGACTGTATATCTTCAGTTGAAATAAAACCTGCAGGGCATGTGATGCCGATCGTATCGCCTTTTTTAAGATAAGAAGGGACCTGTTTTTCGGGTTCTGTTTCTTTAGGGATCAATGCTTCTTTAGCAGCAGGCAAATGAGCCAGGGCTGTTACAGACAAACCCAATGGCAAAACAGCGCTGATAAATTTTTTTCGATCCATTTATTAAAGATATTAAAAAGCTGGAAGCCATAAGTTATAACCTGTGAGCTGGAAAAAACCCTTAAATTTTTGATCCTGCGTGGAGCTTATAGCTATTAGCGCCTTTTATTCTGAAAAAGAATTACATTAGTCTAACGATTGTTAACTGCTAATTCCGAAAAAATGGAAACTTCTATCTATTTAACCGACCTGCACAAGGTTGGCATCAACGACATTGACCAGGTTGGCGGAAAAAATGCCTCATTGGGTGAAATGCTTCAAAACCTTAGCCAGCTTGGTATACAGATACCAGGTGGATTTGTTATTACTGTTGCTGCTTACCGTGAATTTATCAGGTATAACAACCTTGATGAAGCTATTCATACAATCATCAACAGCATTAAGCTGGATGATATTGAATCCTTGCGCCGTGGTGGCCTGCAGGCCAGGCAACTTTTAAAGAACGCAAAATTTCCCCGCGAACTGAGCGATGCCATTATTGAAAAATATTATGAACTTAGTAAGATCTACGACCAGGACATTACCGATGTGGCCGTTCGTTCTTCTGCTACTGCTGAAGATCTGCCTGATGCATCTTTTGCCGGGCAACAGGAAACTTATTTAAATGTTCGCGGACCTGCACCTTTGATGAATGCAGTACGAAATTGCTTTGCATCCATCTTTACAGATCGTGCAATCAGTTATCGCCAGAGTTTTGGCTATGATCATTTCAGTATCGGGCTGTCTGTATGTGTACAAAAAATGGTAAGAAGTGATCTCGGTGCATCCGGCGTTGCATTTTCTTTAGATACAGAAAGCGGTTTTAAAGATGTGGTTGTTATCAATGCATCATTTGGCTTGGGAGAGATGATCGTTCAGGGTGCAGTATCGCCTGATGAATACATCGTTTTTAAACCAACATTACAAAAAGGCTTCAGCAGCATCATCGAAAAAAAATTAGGCATCAAAGATAAGATGATGGTGTATGGCGATAACCCTGATGAACGTGTTCAGATAATACCTGTTGAAAAACCTTTGCAGCAGCGGTATTGTTTAAAAGATGAACGCATTATTCAACTGGCGCAATGGGTAACAAAGATCGAAGAGTATTACACAAAGCTAAAAGGCCATTGGTGCCCCATGGATGTAGAATGGGCAGTAGACGGGCTGACAAAAGAATTGTTCATTGTGCAGGCCAGGCCCGAAACGATCCATTCACAAAAAGATTTTTCAAAGATCACCGAATATGTTATGGATGCGGCTGTGCAACGCAAAACCTTGCTAAAAGGAATTGCTGTTGGTGATAAGATCGGCGCAGGGAAAGTTTCTATATTATTTTCTTTGGATAAACGGGTTACTGACGGGCATGAGTTTGAAGCAGGTGATGTATTGGTAACAGATATGACGGATCCCGATTGGGAACCGATCATGAAAAAAGCATCTGCTATCATAACCAATAAAGGTGGAAGAACCTGCCATGCTGCTATTGTTGCCAGAGAATTGGGCGTACCTGCCATTGTAGGTTGTGGTAATGCGACCGATATTTTAAATACAGGCCAGGTTGTAACAGCTTCCTGTTGCGAAGGAGATGAAGGGATTGTTTATGAAGGCGATGTTCCTTATCAAAAAATTGAAACTGATCTGAATGACCTTCCAAAAGTAAAAACGCCCATCATGCTGAATGTGGCATCTCCAAACCTGGCATTTCGTTTTTCCCATTTACCCAATGCCGGTGTAGGATTGGCAAGAGAAGAATTTATCATCAATAATTATATACAGGTACATCCCCTGGCCTTAATAAAACATAAAGAATTAAACGATACTGAATTGAGCGCAACCATCAAAACAATGATCCGCGGTTTTGAAAGCGAAGAAGATTTTTTTATTCAGCGGCTCAGTTATGGCATAGCAAAAATTGCTGCGGCATTTTATCCCAATAAAGTGATCGTGCGCTTTAGCGATTTCAAAAGCAATGAATATTATAATCTATTAGGCGGAAAATATTTTGAGCCCCATGAAGAAAACCCAATGATCGGTTGGCGGGGCGCCAGCAGGTATTATTCAGATAAATACAAAGAAGCATTCGGATTGGAATGCAAAGCCATCAAAAGAGTAAGGGAAGAAATGGGATTGAGCAACGTAGTTGTGATGATCCCTTTTTGCAGAACTGTTGAAGAATTACAGCGGGTGCATGAAGTGATGAAAGAATATGGATTGGAAAGAGGACAGGAAGGTTTGGAACTTTTTTTAATGGCAGAGATCCCTTCCAATATCATCATGGCAGAAGAATTTGCCAAACATATTGATGGATTTTCTATCGGTTCCAATGACCTTACGCAATTAACACTGGGGCTCGACAGGGATTCATCACTTGTTGCACATTTATATGATGAAAGAAACCCCGCTGTAAAAGAATTACTACGAATGCTGATCAGCACAGCAAAAAAAATGAAAGTAAAAGTTGGTATTTGCGGGCAGGGGCCTTCCGATTTCCCTGATTTTGCACAGTTTTTAGTGGAGTTGGGAATTGATAGCATTTCGGTTACGCCTGATTCTGTTGTAAAAACAGTAAAGGCAATTGCAGCTGTGGAGAAGGAAATCTAAAAAGATGTTTTGATTGACATTTTACAGCCAATGCCTCGCGTTGGCTGTATTGTTTGGGTAATGGCATGGTTTACGGTATTTTTGCAGCCGGTAAATACAGTTGCCGCTGGTTCACAGATCAATTAATAATCGGTGAATCTCTGGCGAAACTTAAGCATACAGTTGCTCAATGGTATGTCGTACAAGTGAGTGACACAACAATGATGACTATAGAACCGTAGCTGGTTACAAAAAAATTACATGAACGATCCAAAAAGATATTTAATTACTTCTGCCCTGCCCTATGCAAACGGACCTAAACATATCGGGCACCTTGCAGGCGCTTATTTACCAGCAGATATTTATGTACGGTACCTGCGTGCAAAGAAAAAAGATGTGGTTTATGTTTGTGGAAGCGATGAACATGGCGCTGCAATAACTATACAGGCGATGAAGGAAAATACTACGCCACGTGCTATTGTTGATAAATACCACGCCATGCTGAAAAGCAATATGGCCGACCTGGGAATTTCTTTTGATATCTATCACCGCACTTCCGAACCGATTCATCATGAAACGGCACAGGAATTCTTTACAGCGTTGAATGAAAAAGGCGACCTGGAGAAAAAGGAAACAGAACAGTTTTACGATGAGGAAGCAAAAACGTTTTTAGCTGACCGATATATTATTGGTACCTGCCCCGTTTGCGGAAACGAAAATGCTTATGGCGACCAGTGTGAAAAATGCGGCACTTCTTTAAGCCCTGAGCAGCTGATAAACCCACGCAGTACATTAAGCGGCAATACACCTGTTAAAAAACTGACCACGCATTGGTATTTACCTTTAAACAGGCATGAAGATTTTTTACGAAAATGGATATTGGGGGATCATAAAGAAGACTGGAAAGCAAATGTGGTTGGCCAATGCAAAGGCTGGATAGAAGCTGGTTTACAGCCAAGAGCTGTAACACGCGACCTTGATTGGGGTGTTCCCGTTCCAAATGCTCCCGGCAAAGTACTATATGTATGGTTTGATGCGCCGATCGGTTATATAAGTGCAACTAAACAATGGGCAATTGATAATGGTAAAGACTGGAAACCCTATTGGGAAGATAAGGATACAAAGCTTGTCCATTTTATTGGCAAGGATAATATTGTTTTTCACTGTATCATTTTCCCTGTGATGCTGCAGTTGCATGGAAATATTTTACCAGACAATGTTCCAAGCAATGAGTTCATGAATTTAGAAGGCGACAAGATGAGCACCAGCCGTGGATGGAGTATTGAGATGGAAGATTATATAATTGACTTTGTAAAAAAAGACAATGGCGGAGATATGATGGTGGATGCATTGCGTTATTATTTAACAGCCATTGCACCCGAAACAAAAGACAGTGAATTTACGTGGAAAGGTTTCCAGGATGCACTGAACAGTGAACTGGTGGCGATATTCGGCAATTTTGTTAACCGCACGTTTGTACTGATGCATAAACTATGCAAAGGAAAAGTGCCGCCATTGCATGTTGAATTACTGGGTGATACCGATAAACAGGTATTGCAGGAAATCGAAAACACAAAAGCAAAAATTGAAGCCAGTATTGAAGGGTATAAATTCAGAGATGGCCTTTCCGAAGTAATTGACCTTGCACGTAAGGGAAATAAATATATGCAGGAAAAGGAACCCTGGATCCTGGCAAAACAAACAGGAGAAAATGGTCAGCCAACGCCGGATGCACAAAAAAATATCGACAACGCCTTACATATATGTTTGCAATTGACGGCAAACCTTGCAGTTTATATAAATCCGTTCTTACCCTTCACCGCAAAAAAAATGATCTACATGATGAAGGTTGTTGAAAAAATGCTTGACTGGGAAAATGCAGGTAAATCAAAACTACTAAGCATTGGTTATTCCTTAAGGCCACCGGAATTGTTATTCAGGAAACTGGAGGATACAGAAGTTGCTGAACAGGTAGAAAAATTAAAAACAAAAAAGTTAATAATGGAAGAAAATAAAGAAACGGACAAAAGCCAACCAATAACAGATAGAGCTTCAACAATCAGTCGCGAACTTGCAGCTGATACATCACAGCTAAAAGCTGAGATTCAATTTGATGATTTTGCAAAGATCGACCTCAAAGTTGGAACCATTATAGCTGCCGAAAAAGTTGAAAAAGCTGATAAATTATTAAAACTTGAAGTTGACCTTGGTTTTGAAAAGCGTACTATTGTAAGTGGCATTGCATTGCATTTTGAACCGGCTGCTATCATCGGCAAACAGGTGGTTGTAGTTATAAACCTTGCCCCACGAAAGATGAGGGGCATTGAAAGCAACGGTATGATATTGATGGCGGAAGATGCTTCGGGTAAATTGAAATTTGTAAACCCGGATGAAGCAGTTAATAATGGAAGCGGGGTTAGTTAAGACATCAGCAGCGAAGACGCGGACACGCTAAGAGAAATAATAAATTTTTATAACCGTGTGTCTTGGCCTCGTTGCGGTAATAAAAACTGGATGAAAAAATTTGGTTTTATAACAAACAAGTTTGCGATATCGATTTTGATATTGATGGGATTGTTGCTCGCCGACATTCTCCTTCACAGGGAGATGAGCAGGGTAATACTGCCTTCCTCCTTCCCCGAAAACATTAAATCCGTGAACCTGCCCATCTGCGGCAACACACTTGCGCCAAAAGATAAACATTGGATCAAGTCTGTTGATAATATTGCGTTGATGGAAAAATTACCAGCCAATACAGCTGGCATTCAATGCAATGTTGTTTTTAACACGCTGAAAAATATTTTTGAATTATACCCTGATGCAGCCAGTTCCTATTCATTGGATGCAGATTCGTTGCTTACTTCTTATACTTCAAAAAAATTAACGGCGAATTTTTGGTTCACTATCCGGAACCTTACAATAGAAAATACAAATGCTTCTTTAAAGGAAATCTTGCGTTTAAAAAATAAATATGGTTTGAACGGGCAAATCATTGTTGAATCTTCTCATGCAGCATTGCTAAAACCATTTTGTGATAGCGGATTTTTTACCAGCTACTATGCACCATTCCTAAACCCATACCAGGCAAGCGAGCCTGAGATCATGCATTTTACCGATTCAATCCGTAACACACTTAGCAAATACCCGGCTTCATCTATATCATGCTTTTACTTTCAGTACCCCGTATTGAAGAAGTTTTTCCCCAATTACCCTTTGCTTACAAGGTCAGATCAAAGTTCCATCAGCATGGTATCTTATGTATTCAGGCACCAACTTGAGAATGATGTGAATATCAAGGCTATCCTGTATCCTTTCCAGGATTCGTCTTCATACTTTCCAAATTGGTAACATATTTGCAAAGATTAATCTAAACAAACTAAAAGTTATGTGTATGAAAAAGATATTGCTGGGAAGTTTAATATTGGTTGCAACAGGTGCTATTGCACAGCAAGCTGATATGTCGTTGATCCCATACAGGCAGGGCGACAAATGGGGTTATGCAACGCCGGATAAAAAAGTAGTAATCGCTCCCAAATACAATGAAGCCAATTGGTTCTCGGAAGGATACGCCAGTGTAAAAGTTGGCAACAAATATGGTTATATCAACAAGGTTGGTAAACTCGTCATTCCTGCAAAATTTACCGTTGCAAAATCATTCCGTAAAGGCTATGTGCCGAATGTAAAAAAAGTTGGTGGCGATAGTGTACTTTTTGCAGGGGCTTCATTGGTTGCCAGCGGTGTTGAGATATGCATCAATACAAAAGGTAGCACAATGCCTAAATGTCCGGCCATCAATGAAAATTCTGTGTTGGAAAACAGGGCCCCACTTAAAACAGTCACAATTGAAAAAACCTATTCTATTCCAAATAATAGAGGCCTGTTTGATAAGATCGTGGATGATTATAAGATACCGGGCAGCGAAGAAACTTATTATGTTGCCATAAAGAATAACCTTTATGGTGTTTTCAATAGTAAGTTTGATACGATCATCCCCTTTCAATACACCTCAATAAAAGTAAACCGCAAAGCTGCGCCGTACCTTGAAGTGAACAATGCTGGTATGTATGGTTTACTATCAACAGATGGGAAAACGATGATTGCACCTGAATATTCTAATCTTGTTACGATAGATGGGCCCGGCGGCAAAGAATATATTATTATTCGTAAAGGAGGAAAGACCTACGTAAAAGATATTACCAACAAGGATATCATTTCCACCGGTTATGCAGATATCATTTATGATGATGCCGGATTTATTATCACAGGTGATAACAATATGCGTGGATATTATTTTAATGACAATACCATCATCCAACCCAAGTACCAGGAAGTGAAATGGGTGAACGGAACAAAATATTTGATCGTAAAAACCTCGTCCGGAAAGGTGGGATATATAAACTCTGCAGGCGATGAATATTTCGCTGAATAATGATTGCTTTTTGATTGTGGAATTTTACGGTTCCGGCAAATTGCCGGGACTTTTTTATTTAGTCATAGTTTTCTTTTATCCATAATTTAAAAATCCTACCTTCGATTTTTAAATAGTTGTTTAACTAACTAATTTTTTATGTCTAACAGGATAATCAAAAAAGTGGCCGTTTTAGGTAGCGGCGTCATGGGTAGCAGGATTGCAGCACATTTTGCAGGAATCGGCCTCCAGGTTACATTATTGGATATTGTTCCGAAGGGTGTTGCGGCAGATGCGAAGCCGGCAGAAAGAAATAAGATCGTAAATGATGCATTGACTGCAGCCATCAAATCGAATCCCTCACCAGTATATAACAAAGATGTAATTAAGAAAATAACCACAGGCAATTTCACTGATAATATGAAAGATATTGCTGCAGCAGATTGGATCATCGAAGTAGTGGTTGAAAGGCTTGATATTAAACAATCAATATTTACTGAAGTTGAAAAATATCGTAAGCCCGGAACTTTGATCACTTCAAATACTTCCGGTATTCCTATTCATTTGATGGCAGCGGAAAGAAGTGATGACTTTAAAAAGCATTTTTGTGGAACACATTTTTTCAATCCGCCAAGATACCTGCGGCTACTGGAAATAATTCCAACAGCATTCACGGATCCCGCTGTAGTTGATTTTTTGATGCATTTTGGTGATCTTTATTTAGGAAAGACAACTGTATTGTGTAAAGACACACCTGCTTTCATCGCCAACCGCATTGGTGTTTTCGGCATGATGGCCATCATGAATACGATGGAAAAACTGCAGTTGAGTGTTGATGAGATCGAGGCACTTACAGGGCCGGTTATCGGTCGTCCGAAATCCGCAACATTCCGCACTGCTGATGTAGTAGGAATTGATACACTGGTAAAAGTTGCCAACGGTGTTTATGATAATTGTCCGGATGATGAAGCCAGAGAAAAATTTGTAATCCCTGCCTGGCTGAATAAGATGATAGAAAATAATTGGCTGGGAGATAAAAGCGGGCAAGGTTTTTTCAAAAAGACCAAAGGAGCAGACGGTTCAAAAGATATCCTGGTGCTAAACCTGCAGACAATGGAATACGAGCCACGCAAAAAACCAAAATTTGCAACGCTTGAAACAGCAAAAACTATTGAAAGCCTCGATACAAGAATTAAAGCACTTTGTGCAGGAACTGATAAAGCAGGAGATTTTTACCGCCAGTTCCATTATGCATTGTTCTCCTATATTTCTCACCGCATACCAGAGATAAGTGATGAAGTTTATCGTGTTGACGATGCCATGATGGCCGGCTTTGGTTGGGAGATAGGCGCTTTTGAAAGCTGGGATGTGTTGGGTGTTGCAAAAACAACTGAGGCTATGAAAGCAGGAGGTTATTCTGTTGCACCGTGGATTGATGAAATGATAACAGCAGGAATTGCTTCATTCTATAAAGTGGAAAATGGCAAGCGATTGTTCTATGATATCGGTAGCCAGTCTTATAAAGCAAAACCCGGTGGTGATGCATTTATCGTGATGAAGAATTTTGCCAATGAAACGATCTGGAAGAACAGTGCCTGTAGAACATATCATTTAGGTGACGATGTCATTGGCCTTGAATGGTACACAAAAATGGGTAGCATCGGTGGCGAAGTATTGGAGGGAATCCAACGATCCATTGCCATTGCAGAAGAAAAATATAAAGGCCTTGTCATTGCAAATGATGGTGCAAATTTCAGCGCTGGTGCAAATGTTGCGATGATCTTTATGATGGCGATCGAACAAGATTATGATGAGATAGATATGGCCATACGCCACTTTCAAAATACCATGATGCGGGTGCGTTATTCATCTATCCCGGTTGTATTAGCTCCCCATGGATTGGCATTGGGTGGTGGTTGCGAAATGAGTTTGCACGCAGATAAAGTGATCGCTGCCGCTGAAACATATACAGGCCTGGTTGAAGTTGGCATCGGTGTTATTCCCGGTGGTGGTGGCACAAAAGAATTTGTATTGCGAGCCGCCGATGAAATGCATAGCGGCGAACCCGAAACGATTACTTTACAAAACCGCTTTTTAACGATCGCAACAGCCAAGGTCAGTACTTCTGCTTATGAAGCTTTTGAGCTTGGTATTTATAGAAAAGGAACGGATGAAGTATGCATCAACATTGCACGCCGTATTGCGGAAGCAAAGAAAGCGGTTATGAATTTATACGACGAAGGATATGTAATGCCTATACAACGCAATGACATCAAAGTGCTCGGCCAGTCTGTACTGGGTACTATGTATGCGGGTATCAACGGCATGTGGCGTGGTAAATATGCAACAGATCATGATGTGGTAGTTGCAAAAAAACTTGCCTATGTAATGTGCGGTGGAGATCTTAGTGAACAAACATTGGTCAGTGAACAATATCTACTGGACCTCGAGCGAGAAGCATTTTTAAGCCTGACCGGCGAAAAGAAAACATTGGAAAGGATACAAAGTATTTTAAAAACAGGTAAGCCGCTACGTAATTAATTATTGTGAAAAATTGGAGATTTGAAGGTTAGCTTTTTATGTAAACCTTTCATCTCCATATTTTAACATCCCCAAATCTTCAAATTGCATGACCATCATCCCACCATACTTACAAAAAGGCGATACCATTGCCATTACTTGCCCGGCGGGTTATATGGCTGCAGAAAAAGCAACTGCCTGTATCAGCAGTTTGCAGGATTGGGGTTATGAAGTAATGGTTGGCAAAACGCTTGGAAGCAATTCGCAAAATTATTTCAGCGGAACAGATGAGGAACGAGCTGCTGAATTACAGGCCATGCTGGATGACAGGTCAATACAGGCGATTCTGTTTGGCAGAGGGGGTTATGGTATGGGGCGTATCATCGACCGGCTCGACTTTAAGAAATTTAAAAAACATCCCAAATGGCTGATAGGTTTTAGTGATATCACCGTCATGCATTGTCATCTTTTTAACCAGTATAATATTGCATCCCTGCATGCGCCGATGGCCGGTGCTTTTAATGATGATGCTGCTAACAGTGAATTCATCCAATCGCTACGACATGCACTGGAGGGAAAAAAAGCAAATTATAAGATCGAAGCAAATGCTCACAATAATAAAGGTGAAGGAACGGGTATATTGATCGGTGGTAATCTTGCACTGTTATCGAATGTGATTGGCACAGCGTCTGATTTTGATACAAAAAATAACATATTCTTCATTGAAGATACTGGCGAATATCTGTATAATATCGATCGTATGTTATATCACCTGAAGCGTAGTGGTAAATTTAATAAACTGGCAGGATTGATCATCGGCGGATTTACAGACATGAAAGATACCGAACGGCCGTTCGGAAAAAGCATGGATGATATCATCAAAGAAATTACCGCTGAGCTGGATTGCCCGGTTTGTTTCCATTTTCCAGTAAGCCATGCAAACGAAAATGTTGCGTTGAAGATCGGGGTTGCATATCAGCTAAAAGTTACCGGGAAAAAAGTAAGTCTTTCGGAAATATAATTTCTATTTTAACAGCGAATCCAACGCATGATGATATTGCGGGAAATCATTTAAATTATTGTGTCCACCTTTCTTAATCGTAATAAATTCATCCGGGGGTTTTAAATATTGCTTTAACCTTGCTGCACAACGATGAGGTATGATCCAGTCGTTATCGCCATGAAAAATGGAGATCGGTGCCTGCACATCCTGGAGATATTTCCAGGTTGGAATTTTATATTCCGACATATAGGATGCCGGATAAATAAATGAAAAAGAATTAAACAGGTCGGGAATGCTGTAATAAGGCGTTTCGAGAATCAGCTTTTTACAACTTGATAAGGAAGCAACATAAGCAGCAATACCTGTTCCCAAAGATCTTCCATAAATTACAATACTATCGGAACCATATGTAGCCGCTGCCATCTTCATCACCTGCATTGCCTGTGAATACATTTTTTCTTCCGTTCTATCGCCGCGGCTCTTACCGAAACCAGGATAATCCTGCATCCATACTTCATACCCCTTCTCTGTGAAATTTTTTGCGAAAGGCGCATAATGTTCTATGTTCTCCATATTGCCATGATAATATACCACTACTCCCCTGCGCAAAGAATCGGCTGGATAAAACTTTACCATGCTGATGGTATCTGTTTCATTTATGGGAATGCTGATCTCTTTAAAAGGTTTTGTAAATTGAAATACATGGTTTGTCTCCAATTTCTTTGGATGAAATAATATCTTCCACTGTAAATAATACAAGCTGATACCAATGCCGCAATAAAGAATAACAATAACTTTTATCCAGCCGAATATTTTCTTCCTGTTGATTGGCATATTACTTATTTAATACTGCAAGATATCCCTGATAAAATTATGATACTCGGGAAATGTTGGTAAGTTATTGTGGCCGCCGCCTTTTATACGAATCAATGTTATTCGCTTTGGATTAAGCTCCTGTAATTTTTCACTATTGTTTATTGGTATAAGCCAATCTTTTGTACCATGTAAAATATAAGTGTGGCAGGTAACCTGCGCTATCCATTTATCTGTACGCAGGTGAAAACGCAATACTAACCTAACGGGCAACATAGGGAGAAAACGTTCGATTGCTTTTTTGAAACTGAAGTAAGGTGCATCCAGGATCAGGTAGCGTGGCTTATTATCACTGGCTATCTTTGTTGCAAAGCCGCTTCCCAGGCTTCTTCCATAAACAATTATGTGTTGCTGGCTGTATTGAGCCACCAGTTTGTCATACACAAACTGCATATCGCTGAGCATATCCCTTTCTGTACGCTTGCCCGTACTTTTTCCGAAACCACGATAATCTACCAACACCACATCATAGTTATAACGAAAAAAATCCTTTGCATACCTTGCCCATCCTTTTATACTTCTTGTATTACCGTGAAAATAAAGTATCAATCCGTGAGGATTCTTAACGGTAAAATGCAGGCCATTAATTCGAACATCAGGTTCTACATCAAAAAACAACTCAGTGAAAGGCGCATCATATTTATAAATAAAATCCTGCTTAAGTTTTTCTGGCTTGAAAATAAACCGCTCCTGTACCAGGTAAACAATGATGATGAGCAGTATGTAACCGGCAATAATATATAGCAGTGTATGATTCAACGAATGATAAAACTTTGCCTTAAGATAGGCATTCAGCATTTAATAACCTTATTCTTTAGGTGGAAGGCTGTCTTTTTGCCAGGCAGCCATCCCACCTTCGAGATTAAAAAGATTGTGGTAAGCGGTTTTTTGTATAAGTCTTTGTATAGCAATCTGGCTACGGATTCCTTTCTGGCAATAAAAAACAACAGGCTTAACTGTATTGATCCTGCCAATATTTTCCAGCAATGAACCCAATGGAATTAATTCGCCCCCGATATTGTATAGCTCGTGTTCCCAGGGTTCTCTTACATCTATCAATTGAATATCTTCCCCGGCAGTTATTTTTTTATGAAGTTCCGCTGTGCTGATGGATTGCATGATGTCTTATTAAAAATCTTCTTCGTTTTCCCAGATACGTTTCAGTTTTAATTTACTTACCGGTGCAACTACCAACGGGAATTTTTCCACCATCACATTACTCTGTTCCAGCCCAAAGCTTCGTTCCTCACTCACGCTCAGCTCTTTTATCCAGAAGTAAAGGCGCATTACGATATGTTCGAAGAATGGTAATTCATTATCCTGGCTCAGGAATTTTTCCATGACTATAAACTGGAAATCACCTACCATATTATTTCTTTGCTGGCTTTCGTAACGACTGGTGATATTCACTTCCCTGTTTGCCACAAGGTCTTCCACTACTTTTTTAAACATGAGATTGATGCGTGGTGCAACCCTGAATCCTAAACGGAATTCTACCCGGATGATATCATTCGGTATGATGTGCTCAACAGAATACTCACTTGTATAGGGTTCATCCATCGTATCAACATGCACGAACCAGTAAATATCTGCACGCTTCGGCTTACCGCTTAATATACTGTAGATGATCTTATGCTCTATTTCCTTGTGGTTATTGGCACTCGTTAGATAAACCAAATGCGTTGCATATTTGGGAACAGAATTATCATTGCTCAGTTCCTCCATTTTAGGAATGTATTCTTCTACCCGCACAAATTCAACATACCGGTTCTTGATCTTCCTGGCACGATACCAGACGTACATTACACAGAATAAAACTGAACCTATAATCAATGTGATATAACCTCCATGTTTAAATTTATCCATCAGGGCCACCAAAAATGCCGATTCGCCAATAAAATAATAAACAAGGAAGAAGTATATCCAGAAAGGTTTTATTCTTTGCAGCACGAGATAATTAGCAAACAGTATTGTGGTCATCAACATAGTAATGATAATTGCCAGGCCATAAGCAGCTTCCATTCTTGCCGATTCGCGGAAATAAAGTACCACGATCACGCAACCACTGAAAAGTATTGTATTAATGGCAGGAATATAAATCTGCCCTTTCGCTTCAGATGGATAATTTACCTTGAATTTTGGCCAAAGGTTCAGTCGGATAGCTTCATTGATCAATGTAAACGACCCTGTAATCAATGCCTGGCTTGCAATGATTGCAGCGCTGGTAGCGATGATCACGCCTGGCACAATAAACCACCCAGGTAAGAGATCAAAGAAAGCATTTATCCCCTCTGAATTCCGGGTTGCTTCATCCAGTAATTTACCTGTATGATGTTTTAATAAGCTTGCACCTTGTCCGAAATAATTCAGCAACAAGCATGCTTTTACAAATACCCAGGATATACGGATATTACCTCTGCCGCAATGGCCTAGATCACTATAAAGCGCTTCTGCACCGGTAGAGCAAAGAAAAACTGCCCCCAATAACCAGAATCCTTCATGATAGGTAAATAAAAAGTGTAGTGCGTAATATGGATTGAGTGCTCTTAAAATACTAAAATCATCCGACAGGTGAACAAGTCCCATTACCGCAAGCATACTAAACCAAATGGTCATGATCGGCCCAAACATTTTGCCAATGGAAGATGTACCAAATTGCTGAACAAAAAAGAAGATGCCGATAATACCCAATACAATATATACCACCGTATTCTGGCCCAGGTCGTGAAACTGTGGGAGTTCCTTTAATCCTTCAATGGCAGACGTAATGGATATCGGCGGCGTAATCATTCCATCCGCCAACAAAGCTGCACCACCGATCATGGCAGGTATCACCAACCATTTCCGGCGTCGTCTGACCAGGGCAAACAACGCAAATATTCCTCCTTCACCTTTATTATCAGCCCGCAATACCAACCATACATACTTGATGGTTGTCATGATAGTAATAGTCCAGATGATCAGAGATAATGTTCCTAATATAAGTTCTTCATTGATCAGCCTGTCTTTTATGATGGAGTTGAAAACGTAAAGCGGTGAGGTTCCAATGTCGCCGTAAATGATTCCGAGTGCTACTAATAAACCAGCTGCCGAAACCTTGTTGATATGCTTTGCCACTAATATGTATTTTCTATAATGCCTTGCGGGTAATGCGTAGGCGATACAAATGTAAATTGAATTCGTAATATAAACGGGTAAGTATTTGAAATATTATATTCCGGGAGTCTTGATAGATTTTATTAAGGCATTGGCAAAGTTTGGAACTTTGCCAAAGCCTTAATAAAAAAAGCCCCTTCCAAAATTGAAAGGGGCTACATACAAACATCTATACAAACACATCGTTTAAAATCGGGTCTGAACAACTAGCCTGACCATATTTTTTTAATGATCAAATGAGAAAGTTGCGTTAACTATCAGGTGAACATTTTATTACGATCAGACGAAAACTTCAGATTAAAATAATATGATCAGCTTAGGGCACCAGATCATAATTATACAAATGATCTGGCCAGGGCGTCTGATCATTCGTAATAATATTAATCCGGTTTTTTCCCGTCTAAAAAAGTATTGATTGTTCCGATCTCAGCCTGGTTATTTTCGTCAGACTTCACGGTGTAATTACTGTAAAAACTTTCAACATCTGCAATCTGGTTGTGTATTTCCATATTGCGGCGAAGGTAAGCAGGTACCGTTTCAAACTCATTGTTAGGATCGGCCGCGTTAATATTGAATGACAAATTACGCAGTTTTGCAATTCGTTCCGTAGCCCGGCGCCTGAGTTCTTCTGTTTCGTCCTGCATTGCGGGCTCCTCAACAGCTGACATCATGATAGGCTGAGTTTGATCATCTGGCTTTTCCTCCGCCGCTTTCTGGGAATCTTTAACTACCAGCTGCATTTCAATAACAGGTTCGTCGTCCTGTAATGAGATCTGCAATGGAGTTGGTTCCTCTTTCGAATTGGATTTAGGCGCCGGCTGTTCCTCCACATAAATTTGTGAAGGCTTCGCCAGATAACCTCCCGACGAAAGGGGGCTATCTTTGCTAGCTTCTTTATTGTCTTGAATTATTGTTGTTGGTTTGCCCGTTTCCTGAGCTGCTGGATTAGGTTTTTTCGGAGGAAGTGGAGTTTCTATTTCCATATCAAAAGCTACAACGGGCACCTGATCGGCCGCCGAAGATATTTCAAAAAATACGGGAGCTTCCTCCAATTTTTCCACAGTAGTTTTACTAAGTGTTTCTACTGCTTTTGGTTCAGACAATGTTGGCATGAACGGATCTACTGGTGTAGCTTCAATTATTTTTTCTTCTTCTACAAAAGATGTTTCTCCTAACTGCATAACAATTTTCTCCTCCGCTTTCTCTTCAACAATTTCTACAACTGCTTTTATTTCTTCAACCTGTGCAACTGGCTTCGCAGTCATCTCTGCCTTCTTCGGCATTTCTAGTTCCAATACAATTTTCTCATTCTTATTTTCCGTAGCAACTGGCTTTACTTCCCTGTTGAAAGGATCTTTGTGTTCGAAACCGGTTGCAATTAAGGTGATACCAATCTCTTTGCCGAGTGTGTTATCATAACCCAATCCAAGTATTACATCTGTATCATCTCCTGCCTGGCTCAACAAATAACTTTGAATGATTTCTACTTCATCCATTGTGAATTCGTGTTCACCTTCAGCAGAATTGATATTAATTAATATCCATTTTGCACCACGGATATCATTGTCGTTCAGTAATGGCGATGTTAATGCATTTTCAATGGCAAGCTGTGCCCTGTTCTCTCCCTCTGCAGAAGCACTTCCCAATATGGCAACACCACCGTTACTCATTACAGTACATACATCCGCAAAATCGACGTTGATCTGGCCGGTACTATTAATTACATCAGTGATACATTTTGCAGCCGTTGCCAAAACGTTGTCTGCTTTTGCAAACGCTTCTTTCATTTTTAAATTACCAAACTGGTGACGTAATTTATCATTGCTGATCACCAACAAAGTATCCACATGACTTTTCAACAACATGATACCTTCTTCCGCCTGTGCAATTCTTTTCTTGCCTTCATAAGCGAATGGCGTAGTTACAATACCAACAGTAAGTATACCGAGGTCTTTACAGATCTTAGCGAGGATAGGCGCGCCGCCTGTGCCTGTACCACCGCCCATACCGGCTGTTATGAACGCCATTTTGGTATTCACTTCAAGTATGCGTTTTATTTCTTCCAGGCTCTCTTCCGTTGCCTGGCGGCCAATTGCCGGATTGGCGCCTGCACCCAAACCCTGCGTAAGGTGTGGGCCCAGTTGTATCTTATTAGGTACTTTGCTTAAGGCGATCGCTTGCGCATCGGTATTGCATATAATGAAATTTACGCCTTCGATATCCTGGGAATACATGTGGTTGACCGCATTGCTTCCCCCGCCTCCAACACCAATTACTTTGATGAGGGAGGATTGTTCTTTAGGCAAATCAAAATGAATCATGGTTGTAGGTTTGTGTGTGTGTTAGTAAGTATAGTTAGTGCATGCTGCGTGATGTTAGCTGTATGATTTCCGGCATATCCTAAAATCAAACAGCTGATATCACAGATTATAAATGTGTGTCTTCTTCTTCTTTAAACATTTCGATCAGGTTGTTCTTAAATGTATCCATAAACCCTTTCAGTGTTTTTCTCGATTTTACTTTCACTTCCTGTACGCCCATTTCTTCCATTGGTATTTCATCGGCTACAGCTTCCTGTTGCATGATACCTGCTGCAGTAGCCTTTATGAAATTCTGATCAAGTTGCTTGTTCTTATTTTCGTAATCGTTGTAACCTTTTAATATCAAACCAATACAGGTACTATACATTGGCTTGGCCAGCTCTTCAATATGGCCGCCTGATAAATGTTCATTTGGATAGCCGATCCTTGCATTCAATCCTGTTACATATTCAGTAAGTTGAATAAGATGCTTTAATTGAGACCCACCACCTGTTAGTATTACGCCGCCATTTAACATGCGGTTATCAAGACCAACCTGCTTTAAATGGTAAGAAACAAAATCCATGATCTCGCTCATACGTGCCTGTATAATATTGGCAAGATTCTTTACAGATATTTCTTTCGGCGCCATACCACGCAATCCCGGAATGGTAATGAATGCATTTGATTTTGCTTCATCGCTCAATGCACTGCCGAACTGTATCTTCATTTGTTCAGCCTGTGTTTTTAAAACACCCAAACCTGTTTTAATATCATTGGTGATATTTTCTCCACCGAATGGAATTACTGCAGTATGTTTTAAAATGCCTTCATAAAATACAGCAAGATCAGTTGTACCACCACCAATATCAACAATAGCAACACCTGCTTCCAGGTCCTGATCGCACATTACAGCGGCTGCAGAGGCAAGCGGTTGTAAAACGAGATCCTTGGTTTGCAGGCCGGCTTTCTCTACACTCCGGTTAATGTTGCGTATTGCGTTTTTATCGCCTGTGATAATATGAAAATTTGCACCGACTTTGACACCGCTGTATCCGATCGGGTTTGGTATATTCTGAAAATTATCTACGGTGAATTCCTGCGGGATCACATCAATAATCTGGTCTCCTGCAGGTATATAAGTACGATACTGGTCTGCTACAAGCCTGTCTATCTCATCCTGGCTGATCTCTTCATCAATACTCTGGCGAACGATATCACCCCTTGTTTGTAAGCTTTTAATATGGTGTCCCGCAATACCAACATATACTTCACCGATCTCCAGGTTTGGATTGGAAGCATAGCAGTTTTCCAAAGCCTGTTGAATGGCTTTAATGGTTTGATCAATGTTAAGCACCATACCATGCTGTACACCGTTGCTGTTGGCACGGCCAAAGCCTAGTATCTCTAACTTACCATATTCATTTTTGCGGCCGGCAATAGCTGCTATTTTTGTTGTGCCGATGTCAAGGCCTACGATAATGGGTTGTTCCTGGTTCATAATTGTATGTTTTTGTGTTTGTATGATTGTCGTGTTTGTATGATTTAATAGTCATTTTTCTTAGGCATGATCACTTTTGGTTTTCCAAAAACAGGTTTCGCAACCGGTTTTACAACAACTGGTTTCTTTACGACCGTTGGTTTTACAACTGGTTTTTGAGCTGGCTTCGGAACTGATTTTGTTGTTGGTTTTACCACAGGTTTCACTACGGGTTTCGCGATTGATTTTTCTGCCGCCAGCGTTGGCTTCCCTTGTGGTTTTGGTTCTTCATCAGTATTGGAAATTTCCCCTAATTCATCCCGCTGCATAGATTCCTGAATCATGCTGCTGTCATTCGCTTTTCTTTCGTCCACATTAAAGGCGTTGGCAGTATCTTCTGCATACCTGGCTGCATTGGCTGCGATGATTTCAATCATCTGCTTAGTACGCAATGAATCCGCACTCACATCATCCTTTCCACGGATCTTGGCCACTACCTGGTTCCTATACTGGAGGTTGATAACACTGTACCTGTTCCATCCCATCTTCATAATCACTTTTTTATAGAACAGTTGCAGTTTTTTAAATTTCTGATCAACATCAGTTCCATCACCAAAAACGATCACCTGGTTTCCTAGCTTTGGTATCATTTCAAAACTGCGTGCCGCAGTTATATCAACCTGATCAATCATGGCCATTAAAAAAGAATCTGCCTGTATCTTTATACTGATCTTTTTAATATCGTTCAACAAATTGCTATCTGCCTTTGATAAAACTTTTACTTCTGATGGAAAATTGGTGAACACCGGCACACGGGCAGAGAATTTTTCACTCAGGGGAAGCATCATGTCAGAACTGTCGATATAGAATGTGCTTCCACCAGTTGTAAATATCCTTGCCACCGGTTCCCTTTCTTCTACCGAGACCTGTAACACTTCATTGTTATCAAAGAACATTTCTGCTTCCTGTATCCACACATCGTTTTTCAATGCGGCTTCCATGGCAGCCAGATTAAATCCGCTGATCGGTTTGCCTACCGCTTTAGGACCTTCATAAGCAGAGATGATTTTATTTACATCAGCTTTATCGATGAAAAAATTAGTACTCACACCACTTATATTGATCTCGATACCTCTGCAATGCTTTAAATCCTTTTTATTAACGGCCGCTACTAACAATACAACAGCACCCGACCCTATCGCTATCCAAAGCGAAGCGAGCAGGATGTTTTTAACGCTATATCGTTTTTTATTTTCCATTCTTTCCACCGGGAAGATTATGTTTTATTTATTTTCTAATATATTTTTAAACGGTTCGACCATCATATCAATATCGCCAGCACCGGCCGTTATTAAAAAAATCGGCTTATTATTTTCTATTTCTTTCAATAATTCCTCTTTGCTCAACACTTTTACGTTCTTATTTTTCATTCTTGATACGATCATTTTGCTATCCACGCCCGCCATTGGTTTTTCCCTCGCAGGATAAATCGGTAATAAGAACACTTCATCTGCTATACTAAGTACTTCAGCAAAACCATCAGCAAAATCACTTGTCCTGCTGAACAGATGCGGCTGAAATACTACTGTCAATTTTTTCGCCGGGAACAACGCTTTCGCTCCCGTTATCAATGCTCTTAATTCCTCCGGATGATGGGCATAATCATCTATCATCACCCTGTCATCCGTTTTTATAATATATTCAAATCTTCTCTTTACTCCCCTGAATGATGCTACAGCCGCTTTTATTTTTTCTTCTTCGATCCCAATATGTTTTGCAATAGTGATGGCAGCAATTGAATTCTCAATATTGTGCATGCCACCCATATTCAGTTCAATATCTACTATTTTCTCTTTGTTGATCAGGATATCAAAAAAATAACTCCCTTGGTTGATCCTTATATTTTCTGCATACGCCTCAGCCGCTTTGTCCTGCAAATCATAGCTGATCTTATTTGGCGCTTTCAATTCAGCACTGCGTTTTAATCCAAATTTGCTGATCAACAAACCTTTTGGCTTTACCTGTCCCGCAAACTCAATGAATGCATCTTCCAGTTTTTCAGCAGTACCATAAATATCCAGGTGATCCGGATCCATCGCTGTTATAACTGCTACATCCGGAAATAATTTCAAAAAGCTCCTATCATACTCATCTGCTTCAGCTACCGAAACGTTGTTTTCGCTTGCCCAGAAATTTGTTCCATAATTACTGGCGATACCTCCTAAAAAAGCGTTGCATCCATATTCACTATGTCTTAATATGTGTGCGATCATTGCACTAGTGGTTGTTTTACCATGCGTACCCGCCACACAAATACTAAAAGTGTCTTTTGTTATCATGCCCAGTACATCACTCCTTTTTAGAATCGCATAATTATTATTCAACAAATAATTATACTCTTTGTGATCCTTTGGAACCGCTGGTGTATAAACAACCAGGTCTGCATTTTTATCAATAAGCGAAATATCATCCTCAAAATGAACATCAATTCCTTCAGCTTCCAGTTTCTGCGTTAATACCGTTGGCGTTTTATCATAGCCACTCACGTGTTTGCCGATGCTTTTAAAATACCTTGCCAGTGCACTCATACCAATTCCACCGATGCCAAGAAAATAAACAGTCGATATTTTATTAATGTCTCTCAAATTATTTTTGAACAGTTTTAAGTATTTCCTCAGCAATTATTTTAGCTGCATCAGCAATTCCCAACCTGCCAATATTTTCTTTAAGTGATTCCTGCAAAGCCTCGTCTTTTGACAGCGAAATGATTGCCGGAACCAACTTATTCAACGCCTGATCATCCCTTATCATCAATGCTGCATCTTTATTAACTAAATTTTGTGCATTCGCTGTTTGATGATCCTCTGCAGCGAATGGATAAGGAACAAAAACAACCGGCTTTTTTACCAGGCACAATTCAGCAATTGCCATTGCACCACTCCGGCTGATCACCATGTCTGCCGCTGCGTATGCAAATTCCATCTGCGTGATAAAATCATTCGCATATACATTGTTCCTGCCCCTGCTTCGCTCCGTTGCTTTGTCCATATATGGCTTACCGGTTTGCCAGATCAACTGCAGGTTATTTGATTCAAAAAGCTCAATGTCTTTATCGATGGCTTCATTGATATTTTTAGCACCCAGGCTTCCACCGACAACCAGTACAACTTTTTTTTCAGCACTAAAAGCGTAATGCTTTAATGCATCTTCTTTTGTTACTGCATGCAAAACAATGGTTTGCCTTACCGGATTGCCCGTGACCATAATCTTTGCAGCCGGGAAGAATTTCTCCATGCCATCTGTTGCCACAAATATTTTCGTTGCCCGTCTTCCAAGAAATATATTCGCCTTTCCTGCAAAAGAATTGCTCTCATGTATAAAAGTTTTTATACGCTGGCTTTGTGCAAAGCGTAAAACCGGGAAACTTGAATAACCGCCAACACCTATTACAGCGTCTGGCTTAAATGATTTGAAGATCGTTCGCACCTGTAAAAAACTTTTTAAAAGTTTGTAAGGCAATCCAATATTTTTTATCAAAGAACTTCTGTTAAAACCAGCTATTTCCAACCCTTTTATTTCATATCCCGCCTGCGGTACTTTTTCCATTTCCATTTTTCCCCTGGCACCTATAAAAAGAAATTCAGTTAATGGTGCTATTTTTTTAATTGCATTTGCTATTGCAATTGCCGGAAAAATATGCCCGCCTGTTCCTCCGCCTGCAATGATGATCTTACCCCCTTCACCCCCTGAAGGGGAAACCTTCGCCTCTTTTATTTTTAATGCTTTCATTTATTCCTCTTCTTCTTTATCACTAGCACTCTTTGCAACAGCTGGTTGCAACTTACCTTCCTGTTGTTCTACATTTCTTGCAACACTTAAAATAATTCCAATTGCAAGACAGGTGAACAGGAAACTACTGCCACCCATACTCACCAAAGGCAATGTAACCCCGGTATTTGGAAACAGGTTTACATTCACACCCATATTGGCAATGGCTTGTATCACGAGTGTAAAACTGAGTGCCAATGCCAGGAATGCACCAAATGCATAAGGGCACTTTCTATATACACGTATACATCTGTACAGGAAAAGCAAGTATATAAATAATATGACGGCTGCGCCTACCAATCCATACTCCTCTATGATAATCGCATAAATAAAATCGCTGTAACTATGGGGCAAAAAATTCCTTTGCTCGCTATTACCCGGGCCCCGGCCAAACCAGCCACCATTTGCAATGGCAATCTTCGCCTGGTTTATCTGGTAAAGTTTTTCATTGTCATCTTCTTTTTTACTGTACATGAAAGTTTGTATGCGGCTTATCCATGTAGGTATACGTCCTGCAGCAATAATTGCCGGCAATTTTTTCGTTTCATGCGTTTTGCTATCATATGTTGAAACGGCTATTGTAATTAATAGCACGATCGGCAGCGCAGCAATACCAAGTGTATATAAAATATGCTTTGTACTTACCCTTCCAATGAACATCAGCAATAAGCTTGTTCCAAAGATGAGAATAGCAGTAGATAAATTAGCTGGCGCAATGAGCATACATATAATAGCAACAGGAACGACGATCGGTATAAATCCTTTTTTAAAATCCTTTATCACATTTTGTTTGCGACTGAGCTGCCTGCTCATATACATGAACAAGGCAAGTTTTGCCAGATCTGATGTCTGAAATGTCATATTGATCACGGGCAGTTTTATCCACCTGCTTCCTGCATTCAACTGCACACCGAATAACAACGTATATAATAACAACGGAATAGAAATCAGGAACAATACCAGTGCCACTCTTGAGTAAACTGCATAATTGATGCGGTGTGCAAAATAAATAATGATGAGTCCGAGAATGATAAATGCAAACTGCTTGAATAAATAACTCTCTGTGCTTTTGCTCATCCTGTATGCAAGTGATCCTGTGCTGCTGTACACCAATAGTAAACTGGCCAGCGTTAAAATTATAACGATGGCCCAAATAAATTTGTCTCCCCTTGTCTTGCTCACCAGGTTATCACCCATGCCCCGCAGTGGCGAACTTAGCACAGCCTCACCATTTTCGGAAGCACCGAATAATTGTTTCAATATGGATTTGAATTCAGCCATTTTACATCGCAGTTAGTGATGACACTAACCACTTCATTGGTTTTATTTAAATAATTATTTATTTACAAATTTCATTCTGGCATAATATATCAGCTATAAGTTTTTCACAGCCTGCTTAAATTGCTTACCCCGGTCTTCATAATTTTTAAACAGATCGAAACTTGCACATGCGGGGCTTAATAATACTACGTCACCTTTGTTTGCAAAATGAAATGCGGCCTGTACTGCTTCCTCAGCATTCTCGGTATTCAGCATCAGTGAAACGATATCGCCGAATGCCTCCTGGATTTTCCTGTTATCTATTCCCATACAAACAATCGCCTGTACTTTTTCTTTTACCAGTTCTTTCAAAAGGCCGTAATCATTTCCTTTATCAACACCTCCTAATATTAATATCACCGGTTTGGTCATGCTTTCCAATGCAAACCAGGTGCTGTTCACGTTAGTAGCTTTGCTGTCGTTTATAAATTCTACACCTTTAATATTTGCCACATGCTCCATGCGGTGCTCCAGGCTTTCGAACGTTTGTAATGCTTCCCGTATCTTTTCCTTTCTTATGTCGACTGCGGTTGCAGCCATACTTGCGGCCATACTGTTGTATTGATTGTGTTTTCCTTTCAGTTTAAAGTCATCTACACTCATTTGCATTTCTTCGCTCTTCCATTTTAAATGCATTTTTGCATTTGTCAGATAAGCTCCTTGCGGTAGTTCTTTACTCATTGTAATTGGTGCTTGGGTTGATTTTATGGGATAGTTAGTCAGGTATTTCATTGTTGTCTCATCATCCAGGTTGTAAATGAATACATCGCCGGGTTGCTGGTATGCTGCTATCATGAATTTGCTGTGTACATAATTTTCCAGTTTGTAATCATACCTGTCGAGATGATCTTCTGTAATATTTGTAAGCACTGCTACATCAGGCCTGAATGTTTTTATATCGTCGAGTTGAAAAGAACTTATTTCGGCTATGTATAATTGCTTTGGATCTTCTGCCACCTGCTTTGCAAATGAGTAACCGATGTTGCCAACCATTGCACAATCTTTTTCTGCGTGTTTACAGATATGATAGGTTAAAGCTGTGGTAGTGGTTTTTCCGTTACTACCGGTTATTGCTATCACTTTGCTGTTACCGATATACCTGAATGCAAATTCGATCTCGCTGATAACAGGTATTTGTTTTCCTCTGATCTTTTTCATGATCGCTGTCTTTTCGGGAATACCCGGACTTTTAATCACTTCATCAGCATTTAAAACACTGGCTTCTGTATGCCCGGATTCTTCAAATGAAATTTGCTTGTTACTCAATTCCATTCTGTAATTTTCTGCAATACGTCCACCGTCGCTTACAAACACATCATAGCCTTGCTGGCTGGCAAGTAAAGCAGCACCAACGCCACTTTCTCCGGCACCCAATATGACCATTCGTTTTTTCATGTGCTGTCAGCGCATTCAAATAAAAAATTGGTTCTTCAACAGCATAGAATTTAACAGGTAGTTGAATACGATGTCTCTTTGCTTAAAAAATGGTTCTTCAATAGTATTGATATTTACAGGACAACTTTTTCCCGAAATAAAATACCTTGAGCTTCATAAAATGGTTCTTCAAAAGCATGGCATTTACAGGCACTTCAATACGATGTTCTTGCTGCTTTAAAAATTGGTTCTTCAATAGTATTGACTTTTACAGGACGACTTCTCCCCTAAAAGAATACATTTTGCGCATTCAGGATAAAAAGGTTTTTCAACAGCATAGAATTTAACTGGTTAGCAATTTCACAGATAAAGCGTTCGTGAATATTAAAAAACAAGCCTCTACTTTATTTAAATGGCCGGTTTTTCAATAACCTTTTTATCTCAGTTTGAGCGTAGCTATTGCCATTGCCACACACAATATTGTTATGATCCAAAAACGTACTGCTATCTTACTTTCATGATAGCCCAGTTTCTGATAATGGTGATGAAGCGGGCTCATTAAGAAAACCCTTCTTCCTTCTCCGTACTTTTTTTTAGTGTATTTAAAATATCCAACTTGTAGCATTACACTTAAATTCTCTACCAGGAATATGAAACAGAATATCGGTATCAATAATTCCTTTCTTACAATGATGGCCAATGCTGCTATGATGCCACCCAATGCAAGGCTACCTGTATCGCCCATAAAAACCTGTGCAGGATATGAGTTATACCAAAGGAACCCAATACATGCTCCAACAAACGCAGCAATGAAAATCGACAGCTCACCAATGTTCGGTATATACATAATGTTGAGGTATTCTGCCAGTTTTATATTACCACTGGTATAAGCAAATATGCCGAGGCATATCCCGATCACAGCACTTACTCCTGTTGCCAGGCCATCTAATCCATCTGTAATATTTGCACCGTTGCTTACTGCCGTTACGATCAATATTACAATGATGATGTAAAGAATATAGGTATATGCTTCCCAACTCTTCGGCAACAGTTTTGCATAATTAAACTCGTGGGTCTTTACAAAGGGAATCGTTGTGATTGGTGTTTTAACCTTTACAAAAAGATGTTCCTTACCATCCAGTTTAACTCTATGGAAAGAATCACTCATCAATTTCTCCCCACGATTGAGATGAGCTTCTACATATGCTCTATCAGGATTGTATACTTCTCTTTCCACTACAACACTATTCGTAAAATAAAGTGTGGCGCCGACGATAATCCCCAGCATCACCTGCCCGAATATTTTAAATCTTCCTGCTAAACCATCTGCATCTGTTTTTTTATAATCGATTCCTTTTTCTTTTGCGATCTTCTTGGCACGTATCTTTAAATAGTCATCAATAAAACCAATGGTACCCAGCCAAACCGTACACAATAGCATCAACCTGATATAAACTTTATCAAGATCGGCCAATAGCAAAGTAGGAATGATGATCGCCAGGATTAGGATAATGCCACCCATGGTCGGCGTTCCTTTCTTTTGTTGCTCGCCTGCCAATCCCAGATCCCTCACTGTTTCGCCCATTTGCTTATTCTGCAACAGCCTGATCAGCTTCTTTCCATAAACAGTTGTTATGATCAGTGATAAGATAAGCGCCAGTATCACCCTGAATGAAATGAACCTAAAAAGTCCACTACCGGGGAACCGGAAGTTTTCTCTTGTAAGCCAATCAAATAAGTGATATAACATCTTTATAATTTATTATTCAATTTGAATTATTATTTATCCAGCAACTCAAACATTTCTTTCAACACTTTCTTATCATCAAACTCATATTTCACGCCTTTGATGTCCTGGTATTTTTCATGCCCTTTGCCGGCTATCAAAACAATATCTTCACCATTACTTAAGCTTACCGCAGTTTTGATAGCTTCTTTTCTATCGGCTATCGTTATATATTTTTTTCTTGCTACTACATTCACACCAGCTTCCATATCTTTTAGTATCGCCAATGGATCTTCATTTCTTGGATTGTCGGAAGTAAATATTACTTTATCACTGTATTCACAGGCAACTTCTGCCATTACCGGGCGCTTTGTCTTATCTCTGTTTCCTCCGCATCCCACTACAGTGATCACCTGTTCATTTCCGTTCCTTAAATTTTTGATTGTTGCCAGTACGTTGAGCAATGCATCTGGTGTATGTGCATAATCCACGATACCTACAATATGTTTATTGGCGCTTAAAAAATAATCGAACCTTCCTTCTGCACCCGACAAGCCACTCAATACCTGCAGCACTTTCACCTTTTCCTCACCAAGTGATACCGCAGTTCCATATACCGCCAATAAATTATAGGCATTGAATTCGCCGATCATTTTAAAGTGCACTTCGGTATCATTGATCGTCATATGCAGGCCCGACAAACTATTATCTAATATTTTCCCTTTGAAATCAGCAAGTATCTTCAGGCTATAGAAATATTTTTTTGCAGCGCTGTTCTGCAACATTACGGCGCCTCTTTTATCATCTGCATTGCTAATGGCAAAAGCAGATTTGGGCAGTGTATCGAACCATGACTTTTTTACACGGATGTATTCATCAAATGTTTTATGATAATCGAGGTGATCGTGTGTGATATTTGTAAATATGCCACCCGTAAATTGAAGTCCTGTGATCCGGTGTTGTTGAATGGCATGACTGCTGCATTCCATGAAAACATACCTGCACCCTTCATCCAGCATCAGCTTCAGCAGTTTATTTAAGCTGATGGCATCGGGGGTTGTATGTGTTGATTGAATGATCGCATTGCCAACCTGGTTCTGCACGGTGCTGATCAATCCGCATTTATTACCAAGTTCTGTAAAAAGGTTCCACAATAAAGTGGCAACAGTTGTTTTACCATTTGTTCCGGTAACACCTACCAATTTCAATTTTGTGCTTGGCTCTTCATAAAAATTATGGCTCATGTAACCGGCTGCAATTGCGGTATTCTCAACCTGAACATAAGTAATATGGTCTTTTAAATTCTGCGGAAGTATCTCACAAACAATGGATGAAGCACCTGCATCTATAGCCGTATCAATAAATTGATGGCCGTCTGCGGTTGTTCCAACCAATGCAATAAAGCATGTGCCCGCAGCTACTTTGCGTGAATCTGTCTGCAAATCCTTCACAGCAATACCAGTGTCGCCACTAACAGATTTAATGCTTACTTTATATAGTATGTCCTTCAACATATGTTTACCCTTAATTGAGTACAATTGAAATTTTTTGTCCTTTTCTATAAGCCGTACCTGCAGGTACACTTTGATTGATCACCCTTCCTCTTCCTGATACAGCTGTAATAAATCCTTTGTTCTCTAATAAATAAACTGCATCTTTTAAACCCATTCCTGTTACATCAGGCGTTGCTGCACCCTGTCCATTATTATACGCTGTTGTATTTAATGCTGCATTATTATTCTGTAGTTGCAGTGATCTCCAATAACCTGTACTTGCAGAATCGATGGAAGTCATGTTGAGGTAATTGAATATAGAACCTAGGTCATTTTTAATCCCATAATATTTATATATGCTTGTATCGGCTGTTGCAGGAAGGTTTAATGAAGACTTACTTAAATAATGATTGTAGATATGATCACTTATTTCTTTAAATACCCTGCCCGAGACATCGGCACCATACACCAATTTTGATTCACTGCTGTTTTGGATAACAACTGCCATGGTATATTTCGGATTTTCTGAAGGAAAGTAACCAATGAATGATGCCTGGTATATTTTATTGCCCTTGTTGTAACCCCTGTTATCCAAAGCCGTTACAGCAGTGCCTGTTTTTCCCGAAATAGAATAAGTACTATCGAATAAAACTTTGTGTCCGGTGCCATGTGCACTGTCAACCACGGCCTTCAAACATTCTTTTAACTGAACCAATGTTTCATTGCTGCAAATACTTTCAACCAATACTACCGGCTGAATGTTTTTAACCACAACACCATAATCTTCAATGGCACTCACGAGATATGGTTTCATCATCTTTCCATTATTGGCCACCGCATTATAAACCATCAGCATATTTAACGGCGTGATCAGTTCACCATAACCATGCGCCATGTAAGGGATAGAAGTTGCATGCCAGTATTTACTTGTGGGTTTATAAATGACAGGTTTGCCGGAAAGTGCGGTGATATCCACACCACTATACAAATCCAGACGAAGCTTATGGAGATGATCGGTAAATTTTGAAGGTTCATTGTGGTAGTATTGATCAGCAAGTTTTGCAAACGCCACATTACTGCTTCGGTAAAACGCTTCCTTCACTGTAATGGCACCTGTGCCCATGTGGGAATCTTTTATGCGAAGGCCATAAAAATATTTTGCGCCACCTTCGCAATCCACGATCGAATTAATATTCACATGCTTGTCTTCAATTAAACTGATCAGCGTAGCCAGTTTAAATATAGAACCAGGTTCAGTTCTTTTACCAATACCATAATTAAAATCTTCTTCGTAGACACTAATCCCATCTCTATCTTTTTTTACACTCCCATCTGCATTTTTTTGTTGTCCCAGGTTTGCGATCGCTTTTATTTTTCCAGTTGATGTTTCCATTACGATAGCAGTACCATGAATAGAATTATTATCTTTCAGCATCTTCATGAGCGCATTTTCAGCCACATCCTGTATATAAGTATCCAGTGTTGATATAATGTTCTTTCCATTAACAGGATCTACTTCTGCTCCTTCAACCGGCATGTAAGCTCCTGCTGCATAACGCATCAAACGCTGACCTGTAGTACCTTTTAATAAGCTATCATAGGTTTGTTCTAACCCAACATTCTTGGTTGAATCCTCTCTTGACAACCCGATTGTTCTGTTGGCAAGCAATACATAAGGGTTGATCCTTTTATCCCTTGGATCAACAATAACACCGCTCTTATTCCTTCCCTGCCTTACCAAAGGAAAGCTGCGAAAAGATTTGAATTCATCAAATGATATCTTTCTTTTCAATAAATAATAACGTTCTTTATTGGTGTATGCCAACTGCAATTGGTTTTTATAGTCAGCAGCAGTTTTGTCTCTAAAAAGATTGGCCATAGAGAGGCTCAGTGAATCAAGATTGTCTTTAAAACGTTTCCCTTGCTTCTCTCTTAATCCATCAGCCATGAAATCCACATAGATGTCAAAAATCGGAACAGATGTACTCAGCATATTTCCATCTTCACTGTAAATTGTACCGCGTTCTGCATCAATAGGCATATATTTCAGGTGAAGGCTATCTCCCATTCCAACCCAATATTTTCCCTGCACCTGTTGTATATAGATAGCCCTCCCCAACACCATTAAGCCCAGGAGTATTATACCTAAGAAGCATAAATACACTCTCCACAATATGTCTTTTTTGATCTCCACGGCTGCCGTTGAATTATTTGATGTGTGTTCCTATTTTATAAATATTATTTCAAACTGTCTGTTAACTGTATCGGTGGCCTGGCCAATTCCCGCAATCCCAAAGGTTCTACTGCTTTTACCAATTCGCTTGCCTTGCTTCTGAATGTCACTTCACTTTTAATCGACTTATATTCATACTCCAGTTCCTTGATATTCTTTTCACTAGCTGCGATCTTTCTCACTAATTTATCGGCATAATGACCGTTGTAGATATACAGAACCGCCAACACTGCCAGGAATAAAAAGAACGGAATATTTTTAACGATGAAGCTGTAATTGAAAAATTTTCTCCAGTCTGTTTTGGTATTAGCCGGCTGGTTACCATTTACCTGCTCTTCATTCATGTGATTCTTTATTTTTTTGAGGCGATGCGCAATTTTGCACTTCTTGACCTTTGATTACTTTTTAATTCTGCATCGCCCGGAACAATTGGTTTTTTTGTATGTATTAAAAAAGGGCTTTGCTGTTTCCTGCCAAACACATCATCTTCTTCAACTTCATCAAAAGATCCCTGTTTAAAAAAATTCTTCACCAGCCTGTCTTCCAGTGAATGGAATGTGATCACTGCGATCCTTCCTCCAGTTTTTAATACACTCAACGATTGTTGCAACATTTCCTGCAATGCGCCCATTTCGTCATTTACTTCTATCCGCAAGGCCTGGAATACCTGTGCGAAGTATTTATTCGGGTTGCCTTTTACGATCTGTTGTACCGATTGTTTGAACTGGCTTATCGTTTTTAGCTGCGTAATACTTCTTTGTGTTATGATCGTTTTTGCGAGCGTTTTAGAATTGGTCACTTCACCATATTTTTCAAATAACTTATGCAATTTTGCTTCCGTATATGTATTCAGTACCTCAGCTGCAGTAATTGCCTGTCTTGTATCCATCCGCATGTCAAGCGCTGCATCAAATCGGGTGGAAAACCCCCTTTCTGCTTCATTGAACTGGTGGCTCGATACACCCAGGTCTGCCAATATTCCGTCAACCGATGCTGCTTTATTTACTCTTAAAAAGCGTTGCAGGTGCCGGAAATTCTGTTGAACGAATATCACCCGTTTATCATCCAGCAGATTTTTCTTTGCAGCAGCATCCTGGTCGAAAACGATGAGCCGCCCATTGCTGTCCAATTTTTCAAGCATTGCTTTACTATGTCCGCCACCCCCGAAAGTGCAATCCACATATATCCCCGCAGGATTTATTGCCAATCCTTCCAGTACCTCCGCTAACATTACAGGAGTGTGATAATTACCTGGTTGATCTGCTGATGAATTGCCGCCTGCTATTTTATTTGAATTAGTCATGCTTGTCAACTGATCATCCTGTCATCCTTTTTTTTATTCATCACTTCATTCGCCAGGCTACTGAAAGCTTCCGGTGAAAACGATTCAAAGAACTGCTGGTATTTGTTTTTATCCCAGATCTCAATTTTATTTACAGCCGATACCAACACAATATCTTTTTCCAAAGAAGCGTGTTCCAATAAATTTTTCGGTAAAAGCACCCTGCCCGCAGAATCCAGCTCAAGTTGAACAGCCCCGTTTAAAAAATAGCGGCGAAACTCTCTAACTTTAGGATCGAAATCATTCAGTTGGCTTATTTCTTTAAAAATGGGTTCCCAGCTTTGTATCGGGTAAAGGGTCAGGCATTTTTCAAAACCCCTGTTGATCACAAATACGTAGCTCTCTTGTTCCGGCAGCTGTTTTTTAAAGCCGGCTGGCAGGAGAAAGCGCCCTTTAGCGTCAATCGTTGATTCATATTCGCCTATAAATCCAATCATTAAGGGGGTTTGGGTGTGATTTTAATAATTAATTCACACAAAATAACACTTTTTCCCACTTTGTGACACATATTTTGGAAAAGTTTTTTTTCCACAAGGCTTATCTGCTTGCTGGAGCAGCTTTAAGGGTATAATTCGGTAAAGTGAGTGTGGATGGATTGTGGATAGCTGTGAATTACTGTGGATAACCTTAAGAATTACTTGACGAGTGGCATGGTTATCAAAAAAGTACTGCCTTTTCCAAGGGTACTTTCGGCCTTGATATTTCCTTTGTGTGCATCTACCATTGTCTTTACATAACTGAGTCCCAGGCCAAAACCTTTTACGTTGTGAATATTACCGGTATGTGCACGGAAGAATTTCTCAAAAATTCGGCTAAGGGTTTCTTTATTCATCCCAATACCATTGTCTTCGATCTTTATTCTTAAGAGATTGCCGCTATTGCTTGTAGACAGTTTTATTACCGGTGCTTCTGTTGAATATTTTAAAGCATTATCGAGCAGGTTATTAACGAGGTTTGTAAAATGTACTTCGTCTGCAAGAATAATATCTTTTTGGGCATCTAGATTTACTTCCAATTTTCCTTGTTTTTCATTAACTGGCAGCTGAATATTATTTAGCGCACTCGTGATCATTTCATGTGCAGAAAGCTTTTTCAGATTAAGCTGAACTTCCTGCTTATCCAGTAATGCCGCCTGCAGGATGGTTTCAACCTGCTTGTTCATCCTTTTATTTTCTTCTTTGATAACACCTGTGAAATAATTTGTTTTCTCTTTATCGGAACTTACTTTTTCATTTTTTAAAGCGTCAACTGCAAGAGAAATTGTTGCAAGCGGTGTTTTAAACTCGTGCGTCATGTTATTGATAAAGTCAGACTTTATTTCACTCAGTTTCTTTTGTCTTAACAAGGTACGTATGGTAAGAAAAAAAGCAGTGGTAATGATGAGCGTAAATAAAATAGCACCTAATATAAAGAGCGTAATTTCTTTTAAGATAATATTGCGCTGGTGTGGTACGATCACAACCAGGAATTCTTCTTTGGCAAGATTCTCGAGATTGCTGCCACTGGGCGCTATCAGAGGAATTATATGATGAGTGTTGTTGTTTGTATCAATGTAATATTTATAAAAGTTTTCTGTTTGTATCTCATCGCCTGTGAGTGAATTTTGGGTAACAGCAAATTCATAAGGGGCATTTCTTAAATTATTTCTATCAAGCGACTGGCGGATGATATCGCTTATTTCTTCTTTTGAATATCGTTGCATCACAGAAGGTCTGTAGAATTCACGCTGCAGCCTGTCGTTGGGAAATAAAAGATTTGGATTTTTATTTAATGGCGGGAAGCGCTTGTCCTGCATAAGTTTTTCTGCAGCTTCATTGGTTGCCCGGTTTATATTATCGATGAGCTGTTGTTCCTTAACTTCTTTTGCGCTCTTCAACCAGAGAAACTGGAAAAAGATCAAACCCAGCAATGACAGCAGAATCAATACAGTAATAATGGGAAAAACTCTTTTCATAATCGATAAAACTTACAAGCACAAACCGGCATTGTTACAAAAATAAACCACAAATATCGTTGCAAAAATTAATAACTGATACAGTATTAAATTTAACTAAGGTTTACCACAAAAAAGAATTCCGGGTTTCTATATTATTTCTGCAATAAAATCTTACTTTAGAAATATGATTGAACCAGCCGAAAACATACTACTCATAGCTGATCCTTTTTTAAAGGATCCGAATTTTATGCGAACGGTTATTTACATGTGCCGGCATTCCGATGAAGGTAGTTTCGGTTTTGTATTGAACAAGATATTTGAACAAACACTGGACGAACTAATCAATGGATTGGAAGGCGTTGAGATGCCTGTTTATTATGGCGGGCCGGTGCAAACGGATACCGTACATTACATTCATCAATATCCGGATCTAATTCCAGAATGCTATAAAATTTCAGATGAAATTTACTGGGGCGGCGATTTCGACACGGTAAAAAAACTTTTAAAGACCAACCAGATTGATTCTGAAAAAATAAAGTTTTTCATCGGGTACAGCGGATGGGAAAAAGACCAGCTTGCGATTGAATTATCGGAAAAAAGCTGGCTTACGGCAACTGCTACCCGAAAAATAATCTTCGATACCGAAACGGATGAAGTTTGGAAAGAAAGCCTCAAACATCTTGGTGGGCAATATGAAATGCTGATCAATTACCCGATCGATCCCCAATTAAACTAACTTCACTTTTCTAAAATCCCCATTTGCTATACAGACTGCTTTATATACCAGCAAAATTTGCACTCTGGATCTATTGCAGGCATCTTGCAATAAACAACAAAAAAGCTTTGTCGCTTTCAGGGCCTTTACTTATCGCAGCCAATCATCCCAATTCTTTCCTGGATGCGATCATACTTTCAACCATCTTCAAAAAACCAATCTACTCCCTTGCCCGTGGCGATGCCTTTACAAAACCCTTTTTTAAACGGTTACTATATTCACTCAATATGTTTCCTGTATACCGCATCAGTGAAGGCGTAGAGAACCTGGAGAACAATTATGAAACTTTTGAAAGCTGTAAAGAAATTTTTAAAAACAATGGTATCGTACTCATATTCAGCGAAGGAAGATGCATCAACGAATGGCGCCTAAGACCATTGAAAAAAGGCACAGCGAGACTCGCCCAAAGCAGCTGGCAGGAGGGTATTCCGTTAAAAATATTGCCCGCGGGAATTAATTATCAATCCTTTCATTCTTTTGGAAAAAACATTCGCCTCAATTTTGGAGACATTATTACCCAGGAACAAATGGGAGTAACAGATGGATATGGAAAAAACATTTATGCATTCAATGATAAATTAAGGTGCGGACTTTCTTCATTGGTATTTGAAATGGATCCAAGAGAAAAACAGGAATTGAGACGCATATTTTTTGTCAGGCAATCCACGGTCAAAAAAGTACTTTTATTTCTTCCTGCAATACTGGGCTATATTATCCATGCCCCGCTTTTTCTTCCAATTAAACAATTTGCAGAAAAAAAAGGCAGGCAAAATGATCATTATGATTCACTGCTGGTAGGACTGCTGTTTATTTTGTACCCGATTTATTTGATTGTAATTAGTTTGTTGGCCGCATTTTTTATTGGTGGCCTTTGGTGGCTGACTGTATTTATTTTACTGCCTGTTTGTGCATGGAGTTTTGTACAAGTGAAAAGGCAATTTTAATTATTGGTCTTTTTTTTACTAACCGCTGTCTGGGCATGAAGCCGCCGGCAGGGTTACGAACTCCCCGACAGCGGTTGCAAACCCTGTCGGCGGCTATTCTTAAAACGAATTACAGGTCGTTTCCCTATGACATACTCTTTTAATTTGGGAAGGGCAGGCTTAATCTCATAAAAAAACCCACACAAACGCATGGGTTTCACTTTATAAAAATTTATCTACTTACTTTTCAGTTGCAGCTTCAACCAACACCGTTGTCTTATTATTAAGTACTTCTACAAATCCACTTTGAATAGTATAAGAAACCGTACTGGTTTTGTCTTTCAGGATCTTAAGGTTGCCCGCTTTAAGCGCACTCACCAATGGGGCATGCTTGTCTAATACTTCAAACAATCCGCTAATGCCAGGCAGTTGTACACCATATACATCGCCACTGAAGATCTTTTTATCGGGTGTCAATATCTCTAAAGTCATAAAAAACAATTTGATGATTTGATGATTTGATGATTTGGAAATCAGATGTTGTATTTAATCATCAAATTGCCAAATTAAAGAATAATCAAATTAAGCTTGTGCTGCCGCCATTAATTTTTTACCTTTTTCAATTGCATCTTCCAATGTTCCTACCAGGTTGAATGCAGCTTCAGGATATTCATCCACTTCTCCATCCATGATAGAATTGAAACCACGGATCGTGTCTTCAATTGGCACCAACACACCTTTCAAACCAGTGAACTGTTCAGCCACGAAGAACGGCTGGCTAAGGAATCGCTGAATTTTACGAGCCCTTGATACAACCAGTTTATCGTCATCGCTCAATTCATCCAGACCAAGGATCGCAATGATATCCTGTAATTCTTTATAACGTTGTAAAATTAATTTTACTTTATTAGCTGTATTGTAATGTTCATCACCTACGATCAATGGCGTAAGGATCCTTGATGTAGAATCCAATGGATCTACCGCTGGATAGATACCAAGATCCGCAATCTTACGGCTCAATACAGTTGTTGCATCCAGATGCGCAAATGTTGTTGCTGGTGCCGGATCAGTCAGGTCATCCGCAGGTACATATACCGCCTGTACAGAAGTAATGGAACCATTTTTGGTTGAAGTGATACGCTCCTGCATCAATCCCATTTCTGTTGCAAGTGTTGGTTGGTAACCCACCGCACTTGGCATACGGCCAAGCAAGGCTGATACTTCAGAACCGGCCTGTGTAAAACGGAAGATATTATCTACGAAAAACAAAATGTCTTTTCCCTGTCCTTCTCCTTCTCCATCCCGGAAATATTCTGCAATGGTCAAACCGCTCAAAGCCACACGTGCCCTTGCTCCCGGCGGTTCATTCATTTGTCCGAATACGAATGTTGCTTTTGATTCTTTCAGTCCTTCCATATCCACTGAGCTAAGATCCCATCCACCTTCTTCCATGCTATGCTTGAACTTTTCGCCGTAGTTCATGATTCCTGCTTCGATCATCTCTCTCATCAGGTCATTTCCTTCGCGGGTCCTTTCTCCCACTCCAGCAAATACAGACACACCATTGTATGCTTTTGCAATATTATTGATAAGCTCCTGGATCAATACTGTTTTACCCACTCCAGCACCACCAAATAAACCGATCTTACCACCCTTAGCATAAGGCTCGATCAGATCGATCACCTTGATCCCGGTGTATAGAATTTCGTTTGCCGTACTTAAGTCTTCAAATAATGGTGGTTTTGCATGAATCGGGCGGCCACCTACTTTACTTACCTGTGGCAAACCGTCAATAGCATCACCGGTTACATTAAATAAACGTCCTTTAATGCCATCACCAACCGGCATTGCGATTGGAATTCCGGTATCAACAACTACTGTTCCCCTGACAAGTCCTTCAGTTCCGTCCATCGCAATGGTTCGAACACTGTCCTCTCCAAGGTGCTGCTGTACTTCCAGTACAAGTTTATCCCCGTTATCACGGGTTAATTCCAATGCATTCAGAATTTCAGGAAGCTTGGAATCACTGTCAAACTGCACGTCTACAACGGCTCCGATGATCGATTTAATTTTACCAGTATTGGCCATAAGAAGAATTTAAAATATAACGTATCTATTTCAGGGCGCAAAGGTAGGGCTTGAACTGTGTAAAAAAAAATTAGCATGAAGGTTTTTTTAGGCCAGGCAACGATGCCCTGATTGAGCCTTAGTGGCGACGCTCCGTTAAGCTACAGTTCGCTAATGGACTTTTATACTGCTGATAAATTAACCCTATTTTTGCCCCTCACGCCCTTTTAATGGAGATTTTATGAAATTTATTCTGTCGCTTTTTTCTATTTGCCTGGTTTCCTGCTCACCAACTCACCAGTTCAACAAAGACAAAGCACTTTTTGAATCATCGCCCGTAAAAATGAGTTTCAAGTCAGTGGCCGATATGAATGATTCTTATTTTGTTATCAAGGAGAATAATTTTTTCGAGTTTTATCGCCAGCTATTCGATAGTGTGAAAAACACAAGCTACCCTGGAAAATACACAACAAACGGAGATACCCTGCTCCTGCATTTTTACAACAGTAAAGGAGCGCAACTATTAGGCAACAAAGCGCTCGTTGACCATGAAAAGAAACGCATAATCTTTTTTAAGTAAATTAAAAAAGGCTGCCTGACTAAGTTTTTTCAATCTTCCTGTTCGCAACATACACCCCGCCTAAAATTATGCCAAGGCTTAGCAACTGTTTCCAGCCGATCTTTTCACCATAAATGATCCCCCACATGATCGCCACCACCGGTATGCCATAGGTGACCATCGAAGAAAAGACCGCCCCTGCCCTTTTGATCAGCATATAAAAAATGACAGATGCAATGGCAGTACCAAAAATACCAAGCACAAAGGAAAAGCCTGTAGATAATAGAACGGCCCGGTCTGAAAAATCATACTTAAAATATCCTGTAAAATATAAAACGATCATTGCTGGGATTGCATTCAGTGATAAAGCAAGCGATGCAATCTGCAGTGAAGGAATACTTTTTAAATGACGCGAAACCATGTTCACATTGATTCCATACATCATGGTAGCGATCACAATCAGCATTACATAAAACGTATTGCTGTTTTGAGAAAAATCGGGCTGGCTCAGGAAGAGTAGAATACTTCCGGCGAAAGCGATGAATATCCCGATAACCCTGTTGGTGGAAGTTTTAGTTTGAAAGAACAGGGCGCCAATGATGATCACAAATATGGGCGTGAGTGAATTCAATACCCCGGCAAGGGAACTGTCAATTCCCTGCTCGGCAACACAAAATAAATAGGCCGGTAACAGGCTACCCAAAACACCCGACATAAATGTGTAAAATATTTTATTGCCTGGTATCTGTTTGAAACTTTTATACGCAACCGGTAATAATACAAGCCCTGAAGAAATAATACGCAGCGAAGCAACCTGGAATGCTGTCAATGCTGCCATACCTTCCTTCATTAGGATAAAACTGCTACCCCAGATAAAAGACAGCGCTATAAATATCAGCCAGTTAATTAGTTTATTATTCAACTAAATTATCGTTTTTATTAACCGCAAAGTTGCATTATTATACATATAAAAAAATTTTACTTCAGCACACTTAATAATATTATACATTTGTTTCCCTACATAATTTTTAAACCTAAAACTACGATTATGGGATTTATTAAAGAATTCAAAGAATTTGCCATGAAAGGCAGCCTTGTTGATATCGCAGTTGCCTTTGTTATGGGTGGTGCTTTTGGAAAAGTTATTACTTCATTTACAGAAGGTATCGTTTCGCCATTGATAGGAATGATCGGTGGTGCCGACCTTACAAAAAATATGATCCAATTAAAAGCGGCAACCTATGACCCAGCGGGTAAGGTGCTTACGGAAGCAGTTAATTTAAAATGGGGAGATTTTGTTACAGCTGTTATTAATTTTATCATTGTTGCATTTGTAATGTTCCTGGTAATCAAAGCCATCAACAGCATGAAGAAAAAACAGGAAGAAGCGCCTGCAGCACCATCATCAACAGATGTATTGTTAATGGAGATAAGGGATTCCCTGAAAAAATAATATTTAATACTTTTGCATTAACGGCTGCCATTTTAAGTAATGACAGCCGTTTTTTATCAACTAAAACTATGCATATATGAAACGCATTTTGTGCGCTGCCGCGTTAATAGCATCCGTTGCGATTGCAAACGCACAGGATGGAACCGTAAAAGACCTGAAAAAAGAATCAGAAAAAACAATTGCCAAAGACCCAAAGGATACCACGCAACGCACCTGGAAAACCGGCGGCATCTTTAACCTCAATATTAACCAGGGATCATTAAGCAACTGGGCTGCTGGTGGCGATAAATTTTCATTTTCGCTTAATTCATACCTGAACTTGTATGCTTTTTACAAGAAAAATAAAAGCTCCTGGGATAATAGTCTTGATCTGCAGTATGGTATTGTAAATACCACCAGCCTGGGTTCTAGAAAAGCAAGCGACCGCATAGACTTTCTTTCCAAGTATGGTTATGCTATATCGAAAAAATGGAATGTGGCTGCCTTGCTGAATCTCCGCACCCAGTTTGCAAAAGGTTTCGCATATTCAAAAACCCCGGCAGGAAAAGATACATCTGCCACTATTTCGAATTTCTTTGCGCCGGCTTATCTTTTATTATCATTAGGATTGGATTATAAACCTGTTGCAGACCTTTCTATATTTATTTCCCCGGTAACCACACGGTTAGTGTTTGTAAATAATGATCTCCTGGCACCTAATTTCGGACTTGATTCTGGCAAAAATGTAAAAACTGAATTCGGAGCCTACCTTTCAGTGAATTATACAAAAAAAATCGGCCAGAAATTTACTTACAAAACAAGGCTCGACCTTTTTTCAAATTACAGGCAGAACCCACAGAATATCGACATTTTTTGGTCGAATGTGGTAACTGCCAGTATCACGAACCATATAAATTTTTCTTTTAACCTGGATATGATCTACGATGATAATACCAAAAATATAAACCCCGCAAAGGGCCCTGCACCGCAATGGCTTCAACTGATGGGTATCGGCTTCGCCTATAATTTTGCGAAGAAATAATACTACCGGGAAGGCTGCAAGCCGTTAATCGTACACATAAACTTAAAACTCCCCGTCTTCTGTACATCAACTAGTGGATAACCTTAGTTTTTTAAATGCCCGAAGTGGCTAACTTTGGCATTCGTTTTAAAAAGATCACATTGAGCAGCAACACACCAAATTACCAGATCAAATTAGAGCAGTTCGAAGGGCCGTTTGATCTATTATTATTCTTTATTGAAAGAGATGAATTGGATATTTACAACATCCCAATCACCAAGATCACAAACGATTTTTTGAACCATATTCACCTCGGCGAAAAACTCAATATCGAATTAAGCAGTGAGTTCATTCTTTTTGTAAGCACACTAATGCGTATCAAAGCAAAAATGCTGTTGCCAAGAAAAGAACTGGATGAAGCAGGCAATGAAATAGATCCACGTAAGGAACTTATCGACAAGATCCTCGAGTACAAAAAATTCAAAGAAGCTTCTGCACAGATGGCTGAAATGGAAGGCATTCGTATGCTGATGATGAAAAGAGGCAACCTGCAAAAAGAACTTTCATCTATTGGCGAAGAAGCCGGTGAAGGAACCGAGATACAGACAGTCACTTTATTCAAACTGATGAAAGCTTTTGAAAAAGTTGCTAACAGGTTGAAGGAAAAAAACAATAAGCCTGTTCATACAGTGGTTCAGTATAATTATACCATGGAAGGTATCAGGGATTATATGCTGGAAATTAGCCGGAATGAAAAGACATTGTCTTTTGAAAAGATATTTGAAGTAGCTGAAGACCGCATTCATGCGATATTTATATTCCTGAATATGCTTGAACTTGTTCAGCAAAAATTTCTTCATATCCTCATCGGTGAGGGAAGGAATAATTTCATTATTGAATACAATGAGAACAGGGAAGAAGATCAACTGGTGTTTTTATCAGATGAGGATTTTGGCCGCGTGAACTGATTTTATTATTTAATATTTTTTGTTTGCCGGTGAATCGTATCACCGGCATTTTTATTACCCCCATTCTTATTTATAATTACCATGAAACAAACCTCACTCGGCTATACCATAGACAAATTACTTGAAAAGATGAATGCCAGGGCTGCGATATTCGATCTTGATGGCACAATGATCGATAACAACGTTTTTCACCTGAAAACATGGAGAGATTATATTCAAAAACTGGGGTTAGATATCACCGAAGAAGCTTATAGAACAAATATTAACGGCCGTACCAACAAAGATGCTATTGAGTATATTTTCAACCGCAAAATGACCGATGAAGAAGCCATGGTATTTGCACTGGAAAAAGAAGCCCTTTACCGCGAAAACTATCGTTCATTTATTAAACCGGTAGATGGATTGCTTGACTTGCTGGAAGCTTTTCATAAAAGAAATATCCCCATGGCCATCGCAACTTCAGGTATACAGATAAACATAGATTTTATGTTTGAGCATATTTCCATCAAACAATATTTTAAGAACGTTATCAATTCTTCGCACATCAGTAAAGGAAAACCAGACCCGGAAATTTATTTAAAAACTGCTGCCCTTTTGAATATTCCGGCAGAAAACTGCCTGGTTTTTGAAGATGCGGTTGTTGGGCTAAATGCTGCTCATGCGGCAGGAATGAAAGTGGTAGCAATCACTACTACACAATCGGAAGAGGAATTAAAGGATGCTGAAATGATCATTAAAGATTTTACCGCAGAAAGTTTTTTTAATTTTTAAATTTATGCTGATACTTTCCCAGTTTATCCCAAATAGTATAAAATTCATTATTTCCTTTCTTGTTATTAAAGTCGGTATTGATAATTAAATATCGTCCGATCTTAGCTTTTGGATCGAAAAACATCATGGACCTTCCACCTGTGTGTGCGACATTTCCGCCAATCCTTCAGCTTATTAATAATTCGCATTTGGCCAGGTTAGGCATAAATTCCGGCCTTTGCATCTATTTTTTTCAACCAGCCGCAACTGTGCAATAATGTCAGTAAATTTAAATGGTACAATAATTGATGTTTAAACATCAATAAAACTATTTTATATGAAAATGACAATACAAAAAGCCGCGGAAAGAGGTGGTGCCAACCATGGTTGGTTGAATGCCAAACACTATTTCAGTTTTGCAGGTTATCATAACCCAGAAAAAGTACATTTTGGTATGCTGAGAGTTTTGAACGATGATATCATTGCGGGTGGAACTGGCTTTCCTACACATCCACATGATAATATGGAAATCGTGACAATCCCTTTCACAGGCGCATTGCAGCATAAAGACAGCACAGGTGGCGAAGGCGTGATAAAAGCAGGTGATGTACAGATCATGAGCGCAGGTTCAGGTGTAAGGCATTCTGAAGCGAATGATTCAAAAACAGAAGCCGTAAATCTTTTCCAGTTATGGGTATTCCCTAAAAAAAGGAATATTTCGCCAAGGTATGATCAGAAAACCTACGAAATGAATGACAGGATAAATAAATGGCAGGTTGTTGTTTCTCCTAAAGAAGAAGACAAAGCCTTGTGGATAAACCAGGATGCTGTTTTTGCTTTAACTAAATTAGAAGCTGGTAACACATTGACATACCACAATGCTTTTAAAGGAAATGGAGTTTACCTGGTGGTGATAAATGGTTCGGTAAAAGTAAATGATACTGTATTAAACAAAAGAGATGCTGCCGGAATTTCTGAAACAGATTCTTTTAGTATCTCAGCAAGTGAAGATGCTGAATTATTGGCTGTTGAAGTACCGATGGACCTATCTTAATAATATATCCACAATAATATCGGCCTGTCAGCTGCTTCAATATATTCTTTTAGAGCGGTTAAAAAAACTGGGGATACTGTAGGGCATCCCCAACTTTCACAAATAGATAATGGACTAATCTCGGCCTCCGGCACACAACTATGCGAATGAAGTACAACGAATCTTTCAAAAGCTTTACTGTTACTATATTCCAACCCGTAAAGTTTAAATGCCAGTCCGAACTTGCCATTATAAGAATGCCCGATTTTATATTTTCCAAGGGAAGTACAGTTGCTGTTTGGCTTATTTGAAAAATAAAGATTAGCATTGTCCCTACCAGATCCACTGCCATGCGTAACCAGTCCGGCAGTTTCAATTAAATCTTTCTGAAGATTGTAAACGAAAAATCTTTTCTTTCCTGAAGCGATGCGCATGTCAATTAAAAAACAATAATTTCTATCATACATTCCCTGCTCACCATACAATTTTATGATGGCCGCTTTCTGTTTAAGGCGGAGCATGGCCTCTTTATTAAGGTTTGCTCTTTTTGCTGTTGTTGGATGTTTTATTGCATGATTGAATTTCGGCTTATACCAAAATAAATAACCGAATACAGTTAAGGTTGCTGATAACAATACCAGCGAAAGGGATGCTTTGATAAATATTTTCATGGAGAAGATGTTGCGATTGGATGCCGAACGATTACAATTCCATAAAAATTGGAGGAGATACAGTTAAAGAAATAATATTTCATTTAACTACCGCATAATTTTCTTATAAAAAATAAACCTTTTGCACTTAACTTCCCTGCATGATACTGCGAATATTCGTTTGGTTCTTCAAACGCCGCGGCTGGAAAGCTGAAGGGAAGGGCATCCCACCCCACGTAAAAAAAGCTGTGATCATTGCCATGCCGCATACCTCCAACTGGGATTTTGTGTATGCCATGGCGGCCATTAAAATATTTGGCATTAAACTCAACTACCTTGCAAAAAAGGAATTGTTCCGCTGGCCCATTAAAAAATTATTTTTGAATACCGGAGGCATCCCTGTAGAGCGTGCAAAGAACACCCGAATGGTAGACAGCATGATTCAAAAATTCAGAGAATTAGAAAGGCTGATCCTGATCATACCTGCCGAAGGTACCCGCATAAGAGTTGATAAAATTAAAAGCGGTTTTTACCACGTAGCATTGGAAGCCGGCGTTCCATTGTGCATGGCTTACCTCGATTATAAAACAAAAACAGCTGGATTCAGCGAGCCATTTTTTCCAACGGGAAATAAGGAAGCCGATGCAACTGTCATCAGGAATTTTTATAAAGGAAAAGAAGGAAAATTCCCCAACGATTTTAACCTGGAAGGGATCAGGTTAGATTGATAAAGATCGGCGAAGCATTAAAAAAAATTCTGATCGTAGAGCAGAAAACTTTTATTGCTGATCAGGTATTAAAACTTGTCAGACGAGTGGTTCAGAAAATTATTAATGCAACACATTCACTGTTTCAGCAGCCATTTCTACGATCGCCTGTGCAATTCCATTGGCATCCATACCAATTTCATCATACAATTGTTTAGGTGTACCATGCTCTACCAACCTGTCGGGAATACCCATGATCTTTACGTTCGCTTTGTAGCCATGCTCATTCATAAACTCCAGTATAGCAGAACCAAATCCGCCAACAACGGTTCCGTCTTCAATTGTAATGATCTTATTGAATTTTCCAAATACTTCATGCAACATTGCTTCATCCAGTGGTTTCACAAAACGCATATCGTAATGTGCCGGGTTGATGCCTGCTGATTTTACATCACGTATAGCTGATGCAGCAAAATTCCCGGGATGACCTAAGGAAAGTATCGCAATGTCTTCACCGTCTTTTAATTTCCTTCCGGTGCCAATCTTAATTTCTTCCATCCTTGTTCTCCACTCGGGCATCACCCCTTCACCACGTGGATAACGTATTACGAAAGGAAGTTTATTGCTTTCAAGTTGTGCTGTAAACATCAGGTTACGCAGTTCTGATTCATTCATGGGTGCACTGATGATCATATTTGGTATGCAACGCATATATGCAATATCATAGCATCCGTGATGGGTTGGCCCGTCTTCACCAACAAGACCTGCCCTGTCTAAACAAAATATAACCGGAAGCTTTTGTATGGCCACATCATGTATCACCATATCATAAGCACGTTGCATAAAAGAAGAATAAATATTGCAGAAAACCCGCATTCCCTGCGTAGCCAAGCCAGCACTGAGTGTAACGGCATGTTGCTCGCAAATACCTACATCAAAAGCACGGTCAGGCATTTTATCCATCATGAATTTCAAAGAAGATCCGCTTGGCATTGCCGGCGTGATACCCATGATGAGTTTATTCTGTTCTGCGAGTTCAATAATGGTATGACCAAATACGTCCTGGTATTTTGGGGGCTGCGGAATATCAAATTTCTTTTTTACGATCTCACCCGTGACTTTATCAAATAAGCCCGGTGCATGCCATTTGGTTTGGTCTTTCTCGGCCAGGTCGTATCCTTTTCCTTTAACCGTTTTGATGTGCAGGATCTTCGGACCGGGCAGGTCTTTCAGATCGTTCAGGGTATCTATCAGTTTCGTAATATTATGCCCGTCAATCGGACCGAAATACCGAAGTTTCAAAGCTTCAAATAAATTACTGCTTTTGCTCACCATTCCCTTCAGGCTGGCTTCCAGTTTACTCGCCACATCCCTGCTGAAATTCTTTCCAACAGGCAATTTGCCCAAGGCCTTCCATACATTATCCCGAAGATCGTTGTAAGTATGAGAAGTGGTAATATCTGTAAGGTATTCTTTCAATGCACCAACATTTGGATCGATGCTCATGCAATTATCATTCAGGATGATCAGCACATTGCTTTTTTCAATGCCGGCATGGTTCATTGCTTCAAAGGCCAGTCCGGCAGTTAAAGCACCATCGCCTATCACTGCCACATGTTGCCTGTCAGTTTCACCCTTATAGTGTGAAGCCATCGCCATACCCAATGCGGCTGAAATAGAAGTTGAGGAATGCCCTACGCCAAATGTATCGTATTCGCTTTCGCTTCTTTTTGGGAACCCACTAAGACCATTGTATTTCCTGTTAGTAATGAAATTATCTCTGCGGCCGGTTAATATCTTATGGCCATAAGCCTGGTGGCCCACATCCCACACCAGTTGATCGTAAGGAGTGTTGAAAACATAATGCAGTGCCACGCTTAATTCTACCACACCAAGACTGGCGCCAAAATGCCCGCCATATACGCTCACTACATCGATAATGTATTGACGCAGTTCTTCGCTCACCTGGAGCATCTGGTCCTTACTGAGCTTTTTAAGGTCGGCAGGACTGTCGATATGTTGTAAAAGTGGGCCGGCTTTGATCTCCATTGTATTTCTTTGAATTAAATATCCTGTAAAAGTATGATTTTAAACTGCGATGTAAGCCAATAAAGAGCAGATTTTTTATACATATCCACAGCTTAAAACACAGGAAATGCTTAACTGTTCGATTTTACAGCTAAATATTTACGGATTATAAACTGTAAATGGCTATGAAAAGTGGGCTATTGTCTTGCTTGAAGCTGATTATTGAAACACGGGTCAGGCAGATGACACAGATTAACACAGATCATAGATGCCTCCTCTTTAAGGAGAGGGATTGGTGAGACTTATAAATACCGATTCAACTGTAACAGCAGATCTGGATCCGGACTATTCTTCAAATACTTTCCAGCTTCGCTCATTTTACAAACACCGGGATAATCGCCTTCATAGTTGCCCATATCCAGGATCAGTTGAAAATGTAAGTGTGGTGGCCAGTTGCCATTCTCTGCCGGCGGACCGAAATGTGCAAATGGTTGTGCACGTGAAATGAATTGCCCCCGGCGAATTTTTTCAATATCAGATAAAGAAAGATGCCCGTATAATGTATAAAAATTCACCGATTCAAGCTGGTGTTGTAAGATGATGGTGGCGCCGTAATCGCCATAATTATTATTGAAAGCAAAACTGTGTATCATGCCACCAAGCGGGGCAAAAATGGTTGTACCGGCTTCTCCCCATATATCGATTCCTAAATGAAGGGAACGTGGTTCATCTTTCATTTGTTCATCAGCGGCAAGGCTTTTATCAAATAATTTGCTGCGCCGGTACATTTCCCGATGTTCACGGTAACCGCCGATAAGAAAATCAGCTGCAGCATTTTTTCTTTGTTGATCAATAAAGTCAATAAATGTTTCAGTGCTGCTGTAAACAGCTTCGGTGAATGCAGTATTTGTTTTGGAAAGATCCAGGGCCGCGATCTTATCTGTCCGCTTATTGAACAGCACAACCGGGTGAAATTCAAAAACGTGTTTTTCTAAAACCGAAACGATATCAGTTTGTTTCATGATGCAATTTAGTACTCTTTCCGAACCTTCGTGCCGTTGTGTATTGGTGGCGGATTATTGCCCCAACGACACAAAGGCAGCAGAACCAAAAAGCTTATATAACCACGTTGATCATTTTCCCTTTTATGAAGATGATTTTTTTAGGCTCTTTTCCTTCAAGCCATTTTTGAACCACATCGTTTTGTAATACCAATTGCCTTACTTCTTTTTCGGTAGCATCTAAAGAAATAGCCAGGTTGCTACGCAACTTTCCATTGATAGAAACAGGATAGTCCTTGGTTGTTTCTACCAGGTATTTTCCGTCAAATACAGGAAAAGCAGCATCAAGCACTAAACCTTCATTACCAATGTTATTCCAAAGCTCTTCGGCAATATGTGGCGCATAGGGCGTAATCAATATCAATAATTTCTCCAGCACTTCTTTCTTATGGCATTTAATATCAGACAGTTCATTTACACAGATCATAAAAGTACTTACAGCTGTATTGAAACTAAAACGCTCCGTATCTTCTTCAATCTTTTTAATGCAACGGTGCAATACTTTCAATTCAGCATCTGTTGCTATTTCTTCGTTCCAAACCTGGCCTTTGATATCATCATAAAATAAGCGCCATAATTTTCTTATAAAACGATGTACCCCTTCAATACCTTTCGTATCCCAGGGTTTGCTTGCTTCCACCGGGCCAAGGAACATTTCATACATGCGGAATGTATCGGCGCCGTATTTATCAACAAGGTCATTGGGATTAACGGTGTTGTACTTTGATTTCGACATTTTTTCAACTTCAATCCCACATATATATTTGGCATCTCCTGGCCTCACCCCCAACCCCTCCCCAATGGAGAGGGGAGTGTTCAAAGTGCCGTCTTCGCAAATGAATATAGCTTGTTCAAATTCCGGCTTCCATTTTCTAAAGGCATTTATATCCAGTTCAACCCCGTCAACGATATTAACATCCACATGTAAATCATTGGTCGTATAATTATTTTTTAACCCAGCGGAAACAAATTTATTTTCCCCAGCTACCCGATACACAAACCTGCTACTCCCCTGTATCATTCCCTGGTTCACCAGCCGCTTAAACGGCTCATCAAAACCGATCATTCCCAAATCAAACATAACTTTCGTCCACATACGGCTATACAGCAAATGCCCGACAGCATGTTCTGTGCCTCCAATATAAACATCTACCTGGTTCCAGTAATCGCTTGCTTTTCTATCGCAAAATGTTTCTGTGTTTTCAGGGTCCATATAACGAAGAAAATACCAACTGCTACCGGCATAGCCAGGCATGGTACTGGTTTCACGTTTGACCTCACCCCCAACCCCTCTCCAGAGGAGAGGGGAGTTTGCCTCTACTTCTTTGGCAACAGAAATATTTTTTGCAAGTTCTTCTGTAATCTTCTTTAATGTGTTTTGTAGATCATTTTTTACTTCTTCATTCGTGAACCTGATCATGCTGTACCCAAAATCCGAAAGCCATTTTTCTCTTGCCGAATCAAATATTTGCTGTTCTTTATGGTTGTGGTATCCACCATCAATTTCTATGATCAGTTTTTTTTCTAAACAAACAAAATCCGGGATATAGCCTGCTATTGGATGTTGCCTCCTGAATTTATACCCGTCAATATTTCTATTCCTTAATTCCTGCCAAATTTTATTTTCTTCTTCAGTTGGGTCTTTCCTGTTCTGCTTTGCAAACGCTATTGTATGCTTCCATTCCGCTTCAGTACTGGTTACATATCCATAATCGGAAGACTGTTCTGTTCCCCTCTCCTTTGGAGAGGGGTTAGGGGTGAGGTCCTGCTTTAAGTTAGAATTGAGGTCTTGCTTTAAGTTAGGGGTAAGGCCAACACTTACCCATCCTGTCAAATTCGCTAACGGCCCTTCCCCTTCCGGCCCCGGTCCATATTTTTCTACATAAGGTAATTCCAATGGCAGTTGTTTTTCATCCAGCGCAATAGCAACGCCGTCGTGCCAAACAATGGGGAATGGTTCGCCCCAATATCTTTGCCTGCTGAAGCCTGCATCACGCATCCTGAAATTCACTTTGCGTTTCCCTATGCCCAACTCCTCAATTTTGTTGATAGCAACAGCAATTGCATCTTTCATCAGCAAGCCGTTTAAGAAACCGGAATTTTCCAACACCGCTTCTTTAGTGGCATTGGCTTCTTCGCCGTTGTAATGACTGCCGATGATATTTGTAACTGGAATATCAAAATGTTTTGCAAAAGAATAATCACGCTGGTCGCCGCATGGAACTGCCATGATAGCACCTGTTCCATAACCTGCCAATACATACTCAGCTATCCAGATAGGAATTTGCTTTCCATCAAATGGATTCATCGCAAAAGCTCCTGTAAAACAACCGGTGATCTGCTTTACTTCGGCCATACGTTCCCGGTCGCTGCGGCTTTTTACATAAATAAGATATTCATCAATTGCAGTTTTTTGTGCTGTAGTTGTAATTTTTGAAACCAGTTCGTGTTCTGGTGCAAGCACTAAAAAATCAACACCGAAAATGGTATCCGGCCTGGTGGTATAAACCTGAACGTCAGATCCCAAACCGTAAACCTCAAACTTCATTTCAGCGCCTTCGGATTTCCCTATCCAGTTTCGCTGCATCTCTTTCATGCTATCACTGAAATCAACCCTGTCTAAACCTTCCAGCAATCGATCAGCATAAGATGTAATTCTTAAATACCACTGACGCATTTTCTTCTTAATAACAGGGTGACTGCCACGCTCACTAACGCCATTCACCACTTCATCATTTGCCAATACGGTGCCTAAAGCTTCGCACCAGTTCACTTCGCCGTAGGCACTAAATGCCAGCCGTCGTTTCATCAAAATAGCCGACTGCTCCATTTCAGAAAAACCATTCCATTGTTCTGCAGTAAAATCCTTGTTTCCCTTTGTTGCAAATTTTTTAATGAGGTCTTTTATCGGCCTGGCTTTTTGCTGTGTATTGCAGAAATAACTGTTGAATAATTTTAGAAACAAAGATTGTGTCCATCTATAATACGAGGCATCGCTGGTTCTTACTTCCCTGTCCCAATCGTAACAAAACCCGATCTTGTCCAGTTGCGATTTGAAGGTGGCAATATTGATCCTCGTTGTTTCAGCAGGGTGCTGCCCTGTTTCCAATGCATATTGCTCTGCAGGTAAGCCAAAACTATCAAAGCCCATCGGGTGCAATACATTAAAACCTTTCAGTCTTTTATACCTGCTGTAAATATCACTGGCAATATATCCAAGCGGATGCCCCACATGCAACCCGGCCCCACTCGGGTAAGGGAACATATCCAGCACATAATATTTTGGCTTTGCAGAATCGTTCGATATTTTATATACCTTATCTGCCTTCCATTTTCCCTGCCAGGTTCCTTCTATTTTTTTGAAATCGTATTCCATTATCAGTTGCTGTTTGCTCGTTAATATTTTATTTAATTGCTCTGCCACAAAACTTATCCGGGCTTCGGTGGCGTCGCACACTTGTACGATAAAACTTTATTCAACAAATCTCATTGAAAAAATGGCTGCGCTTTTTTAACAAATAAATAAGCAATCTCATTCCAACAATAAAAATATATTTGGCGGGCAATCGTTTTTGTAGAGGGCAAAAATAAAACAAACCACTTAAAATCCTTTATTTTTGTGCACTTTGAAAAACCAACCACCGTTCATCATCCTTTTATACGAAAAATATTATGGCTCAATTTGGAAAAGCATCCAGCAAAAAAGGCAAACCAAATTATACGGGTGCAATCATTGGTGTTGCATTGGTACTGTTCTTATTCGGCATCGTAGGCTGGTTCTTTTTAAACCTGCGCAAAACAGGCGATTATCTTAAAGAAAATATACAGGTGCATACATGGCTCAACCGTGATGCTTCTAAAAAGCAGATCGACAGCCTTAAAAATTACATCACTTCCATACCATACGCAAACAGGGTTGAATATGTTACGAAGGAAATGGCCATCCAGAAATGGAATGCCGAAAATGATACAACCTGGAAACAATTCCTGGCAAACAACCCGCTTCCTGAGAGCATTGATTTTTACATCAAGGCAAATTATGTAGAGCAGGATAGCCTTACCCACCTTGCCCTTAAGTTACAGGAGGCATATCCAGGGGTGATTTCTGACTTTCAATTCCCTACCGAAACCGTTTCCAAAGTGAGCAGTTTTGTAAAAACGGCGGCCATTATATTCCTGTTTGCAGCTATTTTACTTACAATATTGGTCGTATTTTCTATTGATAACACGATCAGGCTGGCCATGTACAGTAACCGGTTCCTCATAAAAACCATGCAGATGGTTGGCGCCACCCGGTGGTTCATAGCAAAACCCATCAACCAACGGGCCATTATCAACGGGCTGGCAGCATCATTGATAGCAATCGCCGCTATTTGGGGAAGTGTTTTACTGGTAGAAAATTTCCTGCCCGATTTCAAAGCATTGCATGATACTACCGGCTTGTTGGTGCTGTTCCTCATAATCATCATCCTGGGCGTTACGATCACGCTGGTAAGTACACATCGCTCGGTAATTAAATACCTGCGTATGAAACTGGATGACCTCTATTAAGTTGAATTTAAAATTTCCATTATCTTGCACCTCATTAAAAGCGCTTTATGACGAAAGAAAAAAATCAACCCATCGCCTCACCCAGCTTATTCGGGAAAGAAAATTACATCTTGATGCTGGCCGGGCTTGCTATACTTGCACTGGGTTTCTTTTTAATGGCCGGTGGTAAAAGCCCCGATCCAAAAGTTTTTGATACCAAAGAAGTTTACAGTACAACAAGGATAACCATTGCGCCCATCCTTATTATTGCAGGTTTCATTATCGAGATTGTGGCAATAATGAAGAAGCCAAAATAGGTTGAAGAGTTTGGTAGTTTATTATTAAACGGCAGGCTGCTTCAGAATAATTTTTAAATGCGCTGTTTATTACGGCGTTTTTTATTTTAAACACATCAACTTTATCAACTAACTCAACATGGATACTATCCAAACAATCATCGTAGGTATTGTAGAGGGCCTTACCGAATTTATTCCAGTGTCATCAACGGGGCACATGATCATTGCAGAAAAACTGCTAACCATTCCCGACAATGAATACACTAAAATGTTCACAGTGGCCATTCAGTTGGGGGCAATCCTGGCTGTGGTAGTTTTGTATTGGAAAAAATTCTTTGATTTCAAGAACCTGCCCTTCTATTTAAAATTAATTGTCGGTGTTGTACCTGCTGTTATTCTCGGTTTATTATTTTCTAAAAAGATTGATGCATTACTGGAGAGCAGCACAACTGTAGCTGTTTCCCTGTTATTAGGCGGTGTCGTTTTATTATTCATAGATAAAGCCTTTAAGAATCCACGTATTCATACCGAAAAAGAAACCGGTTTTTTAAATTCATTTATAATTGGTATCTGGCAATGCCTGGCCATGATACCGGGTGTAAGCCGCAGTGCAGCTTCTATTATCGGCGGTATGCAGCAAAAACTTACCCGTAGTGCTGCAGCAGAATTTTCTTTTTTTCTGGCAGTACCAACCATGCTGGCGGCAACCGGCTATAAACTATACAAACATTATAAAGAGACCGGTGGCTTTACCGGCGAAGAGATCAAACAACTGGCCATTGGCAACCTGGTTGCTTTTGTTGTAGCCCTGTTGGCAATTAAGTTCTTTATCGGCTTCCTGAAAAAACATGGTTTCCGTGTTTGGGGTATTTACAGAATCATTGTAGGTATCATTTTATTGGCACTGATCTGGAAAGGCGTAATACAATAATTCTTTGTATTTAATTTTCTGTTGCATTTCAATTATTAATTGCTAATTTTTCATTCTTAATCTTCAAGATGCAGACTGCTTCCAAAAAAGTTGTGAACGGATGGGCCATGTACGATTGGGCCAACTCAGTTTACAACCTTGTAATTACCACTACTTTTTTTCCTGCCTATTATGCTGCAGTTACAGGCACACAAAATTCCGAATTCAAAAACGGCGTAACATTTCTGGGACGCACATTTATCAATACTGAACTGAAGGACTATGTGCTGTCATTCGGGTTCCTGATCATTGCATTGCTGTCTCCTATTCTTTCTTCGATTGCAGATTATAAGGGAAATAAGAAAAATTTTATGCGCTTCTTTTGCTACCTCGGTGCAACCAGTTGCTGTTTAATGTTTTTCTTTGATGAAAACCATGTTACACTTGGCCTGATGTGTTTTATGTTTGCCGGCATTGGATTTTACGGCAGCCAGGTATTTTACAATTCTTATCTGCCGGATATTGCCGCTGAGAAAGATATGGATCGTATCAGCGCCAAAGGCTACACAATGGGATACATTGGCAGTGTAATCATGCAGCTCATTGGTTTTGCTTTAGTATTACTGATGCCCAAAGGAGAATTACCCTTAAAGATCACTTTTCTTTTAGTAGGTATATGGTGGGTTGCATTTGCACAAATGACATTTAATGTATTGCCGATAAGCCCTAAATCTGAAAGGTCATCTAAAACAAATGTGTTGAGCAACGGGTTCCTGGAATTAAAAAAAGTATGGCAGCAGATGATACACATGCCCGTGTTGAAACGCTTCCTGCTTGCATTCTTTTTTTATAGCATGGGTGTGCAAACTGTCATGCTGATCGCGATTGATTTCGGTATAAAAATATTGAAGCTGGAAGATACAAAACTGATCATCGTAGCAGTTATTATACAATTAGTAGCCATTGTTGGCGCAATAGGTATGAGTAAACTTTCAAACCGTATTGGTAATATCCGTGTGCTAATGTTCACTGTATTACTGTGGGTGTTGGTCTGCATAGCAGGCTATTTTATGACCACCGAACTACATTTTTATATTATAGCATCCCTGGTTGGTTTGGTAATGGGTGGTATACAATCCATGAGCAGATCGACTTACGGGAAATTAATGCCGGAGACAAAAGACACAGCCTCTTTTTTCAGTTTTTATGATGTAACAGAAAAACTTGCCATTGTAATTGGTTTGTTCAGTTTTGGTTTCATTGAAGGCTATACCGGCAATATGCGCAACAGCATTTTAGTACTGATCATATTTTTTGTTTTAGGATTGATCTTTCTGCTCTTCACTTTGAAGAAACAGGGAAAAACCCAGCTTGTATAGTATTGATTTCAAAAATATCTACACATGAATTTATATACAATCAACACCGGTTATTTTAAATTAGACGGGGGCGCCATGTTTGGCGTAGTTCCCAAGAGTATATGGCATAAATTAAATCCTGCTGATGAAAACAATATGTGCAGCTGGGCGCTTCGCTGTTTGTTGATTGAAGATGGAAATAAATTGATCCTCATCGATAATGGCATGGGCGACAAACAGGATGAAAAGTTTTTCGGCCATTATTATTTGCATGGAGATGATACGTTGGATAAATCCTTAGCCAACCATGGTTTTACAAAAGACGATATCACCGATGTATTTCTTACGCACCTGCATTTTGATCACTGCGGCGGCAGTATAAAAAGAGACGGTGAAAAACTGCTGCCTGCATTTAAAAATGCTGTGTACTGGAGCAATGAAAGACACTGGAAATGGGCTACAGAGCCCAACGAAAGAGAAAAAGCGTCTTTTCTGAAAGAGAATATATTGCCCATTCAGCAAAGCGGACAATTAAAATTCATTGAAAATGCAGGGGAAGATCTTTCTGAATATTTTAGCATAAGGCAGGCATTTGGACATACAGATTCGATGATGTTGCCACAAATAAATTACAAAGGAAAGATGATCGTTTTTATGGCCGACCTGCTGCCATCTGCTGCACATATTCCTATACCGTATGTAATGGCCTATGATATGTTCCCCTTAACGACATTGAATGAAAAAAAATCTTTTCTGGCCGAAGCTCAGCAAAAAGATTATGTATTATTTTTTGAGCACGATCCGCTGATAGAATGTTGCAACCTGCAACTCACGGAGAAAGGAATCAGGATGAAGGAAAGTTTTAGGTTGATCGATTTGTAGAATATCAAACAAGGAACAGGAAATGTTGAATACGGATCGGAATGCAGTTGACTTCAGCATTCCTTGTTCAATATCCAATTTATCTCAATCCCGTAAATGATGACAGTGGGTATCGTAGCCCTTTGTAATTCATCATATCCACTTTTATACTTCCAACCGATATCGGACTTTCAACACGCAGTATGATTCGATTGGGATCATCGCTGATCCAGGCTGTCATTTTTTCGCCGCCGTCAAAAATGGTTCCTTTAATAAGCAGTGGCCTTATTTTTATTGCATTGAACCTGCCATACCTTGTCTTGATCTTTTCCTTCCCCATATAGCGTATATATAAATGATATATCTCGTCATCGAGGAACATATCGAAGGGTATTTTGTCATTCACTTTGTATCTTGTAAAGTCAATATTACGGGCGTAATAAACAGAACTAATTACATCCTGCATGCAATCGGTGATACCAAAAACACCATTTGTACTTGCAGCGGTGTTTGAGGATTGATTAAATGTAACATTATTGTAAATCTTGTGCCCTCCTTCATCTACGTTGCGAACAAATTTATAAGGCAGTAACGTTGCTGTGTCAACATAACTTTCATAGCGGTCCCTCACCTTAAAGAAATTATCAAAAGCTGAAAATGTTTTTCCTTCGCCCACATGATGATAAACTGGTTTACCATTAAAACGTTCAAGGGTAGTAGTAAAAGTTGCTTCACCGGCGCCGATATAAGCACCTAAAGCACTGTAAAAAACTTTAAATGTAATTATTTCGCCTTCCTTGTAGGCACTGTTCTTTATACCGCAGAAATCATTTTTTCCTGTAGTGAAACTGATCGTACTAAGTGCCAGGATCATGATCCCGAGTTTTGTAAATTTCTTCATCGTTCCTTCATAATTTTTAATCCGATCATCAACAGGCTTCCCAATATGGCCGGCAACACCAGGTTTATCAACCATATTCCAAAAGCCGCAGCCTGAATACCAATTATATTCGTGCTGAATAACTTAAACAACAACACACTCGCTGAAGCCCGTACAGGTAATTCTGTAAATCCTACCGTAGGTGCCAAAACCATTACAAGGTAAAATAATGTGAGGAGTAAAAAACAAACCGGGTATGCAATATTTACTTCCATCACCCTCAATAGCAGCAGATATTGCAAAATAAATACCATATAGCGGAAAAATGATAAAAATAAAATTCTTAACAATTGTTTACCGCCGAACACATCCAGCACTTCTATATACCTTACCAGGTTTTTTAAAAAACGTACTTTGCCAACAATGGTTGTGATGAAACGCACCCGAAAATACAGGAGCAATAAAATAACGGTCACGGTCAAACTGGCAAATAATAAAGGACCGCTCAAAAGCCAGGATACCGATTCAAATTTATCTGTGCTTACGATCAATCCGCTTTTGAGCAAAAATAATCCACCAGTTCCCATCAGCATCGTTATGGTCAACTGGCTGATACTTCCCAATATGGTTAACGATATCGCTTTCAGCCGGTGCTCTTCTGATACATAAATGATCCTTCCTCCATATTCTCCGATCCGGTTTGGCGTTAACATCGTTATACTGCAGCCTGCTAAAATTGCTTTAAATGAACGTATAAGACTGATTTGTTCGAGGTGGGTTATAAGCAATTGCCATTTTCGTGCTTCGATGCCCCAGTTGATGAACATAAGCAGGAATACGATCCAGAACTGATATTGTTGCCAGCTATCTTTTATATGCTCCCATCGCACTTCAACATCGGGTTGATGAATGATCTGCCTGTATAAACTCCACGCCAATAAAACAAAGAGCAGCGGCCCGAGCAGGTAATTGATTATTAATTTGATATTTTTGTTCAAGCAGGAAATTATAAGTAAAAATAAGTTGCACTTTGCAAAAAGCATCAAAAATCATTTTAGGCATCGATCCAGGAACCATTATCATGGGGTATGGTTTAATAGAGATCACCGGCAACAGCATACAATTGCTTGAATTGAATGTGTTAAAGTTATCCCCCAAAAACGATGCTTATGAAAAACTTGAGAAGATACATGCCAAAGTAAGTCAACTGATCTCCTTGTATAAGCCTGCTCATTTTGCCATTGAAGCACCCTTTTTTGGAAAGAATGTTCAAAGCATGCTGAAACTCGGCAGGGCACAGGGTGTAGCTATTGCAGCCGCCATACAGGCAGGGCTAACCGTAAATGAATATTCTCCCAAAAAGGTTAAGCAATCCATAACCGGCAATGGGAACGCCGATAAACTACAAGTAATGAAAATGCTGCAGCACCTGCTTAAATTTGAAGAAAACCCTGGTTATATGGATGCATCGGATGCACTGGCAGTTGCGGTATGTCATCATTTTCAGCAAAACGCTCTTGTGCCCGGCATATCGGCAAAAAATGTTACAAAAGGTTGGAAAGAATTTTTAGAGAAGAATCCTTCAAGGGTAAAATAAACAATTCATTTATTTAAGCATTATGGTAATCCGCTCAAAAACATTGCGATGGCTAATCATTCTAAGCACCGTTATTGTGGCTATTATCATTGCCGTACAATTATTCTGGCTAACACGGGTTTACCGGCTCGAAAGAAGGCAATTCAACACAAATGTTACAAAGACTATAAAGAATCTATTTCGCAACAACAACCTTATTCAAGACAGTACTTTCACTTTTAATAAAAATATAGAACTGCCGGTGGCTGAAATTTACCTGGCAAGGGTTGACAGGTTACCATCAGTAGATTCGATCAGTAATTTTATAAGCAAAGAACTTACAGATTATAATTTACTTTCGGATTGTACCATTTCTATCTATGACGGGGCTCAAAAAAAATATATCTCATCCAGGCTGATAGATATGCCAAATTCATATCCCGGTAGTATCGAAAGCTTAAATGCTCCGGTGTTTCAGAGGCCCTATTCCTACATTTCTGTTTATTTTCCACACAGGCAATTGTACATTGTTACACAGATGATGTTCTGGATCATTTCATCCGGTACACTATTGCTGGTATTGATCGGCTTTGGCTTCAGCCTTTTTTACCTCTACCGCCAACGCTTTTTAAATGAGATCCAAAAAGATTTTGTAAATAATTTTACCCATGAGTTTAAAACACCTTTATCGGTGATCAAGATCGCTACAGGTGTTTTACAGGAACCTGCGATCATTGAAAAACCAGAACGGCTTGTGAACTATGCAAACATCATTCAGGCCCAGGCAAACCATCTGCAGAGCCAGTTGAACCGCATGCTGGTGATCGCCTATACTGAACATAGTAAATTACGGGTGCAAAAAGATAAGTTTGATGCGAACCTGCTTGTAAAACAGGCGGTTGATAATATTTATCCCCTGATTGAGGAAAAATCAGGCAATTTGTCCATAATACTCAAAAGCAGCAATACCATTATAAACGCAGATAATTCATATCTTTTACTGGCATATACAAACCTTTTGGAGAATGCCGTTAAATATTCCATAAAACCCGGAATCGTCGTCACAACGTATATTGAAGGAAACGACTTTTGTACTGATATCATGGACAACGGGATTGGCATAGAAAAAAATCAGCAGCGTAAGATCTATAATAAATTTTACAGAATAACAGATGGCGATATACAACAGGCAAAAGGATTCGGTCTTGGCCTTAATTTTGTTAAAAAGATAATAGACGCTCACCGTGGAACTATATCGGTAAAAAGTACGTTAGGAAAGGGAAGTACGTTTACAATTAAAATTCCCAGAAACTAAACCTTTAATTATGAAAGCAACAATATTACTGGCAGAAGATGATACAACATTAAGCTTTGTAATTAAAGATAACTTACAGGAAGCCGGATACGAAGTAACTACCTGCACCAATGGTGAAACAGCCTGGCAGCAATTTCAAAAGAAGGATTTCGATATTTGCCTGCTTGATGTGAACATGCCTGTACGTGACGGATATTCACTAGCTAAAAGAATCAGGCAGAGCAGCGATGTTGTACCAATTATCTTTTTAACTGCAAAAGGCCTGGAAGAAGATAAATTAAAAGGATTTGCAGCAGGTGCCGATGATTATATAACCAAGCCTTTCAGTATGCAGGAACTCATCATGCGAATTGAAGTATTTCTGAGAAGAACAAAAAAATTAAAATCAGATGTAAAAGAAGAGTTCCGCATTGGTAAACTCCGTTTTAATTACAATGAACTTAAATTATATGACGGTGATGAAATCATCAGCTTAACGCAAAAAGAAGCCGATCTGCTGAAATTCCTTGCAAGCAATGTAAATAAGATCCTGAAACGCGAAGAGGTTTTAATAAATGTTTGGGGAAAGGATGATTATTTTTTAGGCCGCAGTATGGACGTTTTCATTACCAAACTTCGAAAACACTTTAAAGCAGACCCAGGTATTTTACTCGAAACCATTCATGGTGTAGGATTCCGGCTTAACCAGTAGTTTTATAAATTACTCAATATCTTTTGCTGCACTGCTTCAAATTCCGCTTGTGACGGCTGCAATTTAGGCCTGGTAAAATTCAGGTCATTTGCACTGTTGATTGGTATAAGGTGCATGTGTGCATGTGGCACTTCAATACCGATCACACTTATTCCGCAACGCTTACAATCAAAAGAACGCTCTATTGCCTTTGCAATGGGTTGTGCAAAAACAAGCATGCCTGCAAGGTATTTTTCAGAAAGATCGAATATCTTATTTACTTCTACTTTGGGAACAACCAGTACATGGCCCGTAACCAATGGTTCAATATCAAGAAATGCAATAAAATCCTCGTTCTCTGCAATTTTATAAGATGGTATTTCGCCGCTGATAATTTTTGTGAAAACGGACATATCGCTTTTATAAGTATTAGGTCAATGAATTGGTTCGTAAAATTAACTGGTTTTGTCAACTGTCAGCAACAAACTATTAGCTACAAGTTTGGCTATCCGCATATAGCTTGGCGCTTCTTCCTACACTTCAATTTTATCAATACTGAATTTCAGTTTCCCGGCAGGTACAATAACTTCTACCACATCTCCGATCACTTTGCCTAAAATGCCACTGCCGATTGGGGAAGTAACAGATATTTTACCCGCTTTCAGGTCAGCTTCATTTTCAGAAACGATCTTATAAGTAACTGTTTTTTTAGTACCCTGGTTTGTAAGGGTAACCTTTGTAAGTATGCTTACCCTGCTTGTATCAATATTTGTTTCATCCAGTATCCTTGCCGTGGCCATCACGCCTTCGAGGTATTTAATTTTTGCTTCCAGCAATCCTTGTGCTTCTTTGGCTGCATCGTATTCAGCATTCTCTTTCAAATCGCCTTTTTCCCTTGCTTCTGCAATGGCCCTGCTCGCCGCATACCTGTCTACAGTTTTAAGTATATGCAATTCCTCCTGCATCCTGGTGAAAGTATCCTGTGTTACGTAATTCACTTCTGCCATAAAATTTGATTGTAGATAAAAAAATACAACGCCCCGGGTAAACCAAAGCGTTGCATAGTATACAAATGTACTAAATTTATGCCGAAAGAAAAACCACCACGGCATAGTATTAAAAGTAAAGAAGAACGAATCGGACTAAACCTCCAGTTTTTCCAACAGAATTTGACTCATTTTATAAAATGCCTCAGCTGAGTAACCGGCAATATGAGGAGTGATCAATACATTGTCCTGCAGTTTTAAAAAATCAAATGCATCCTGCTGCGTTTTATCCAGGTTACTGATCTGCTCGTTTTCAAGCACATCCAGTGCAGCCCCCATTATTTGACCTTGCTTCAATGCATTTACCAAAGCGCTTGTTTTTACAACTTGTCCCCTGGAGGTATTAATAATATAAGGCTTCTGTTTAAGTGCATTAAAAAAATGTTCATCCCCCATATAACGTGTTTCTTCAGTAAGTGGCAGGTGAAAACTAATTACGTCGGCATACCTGCATAGCTGCTCAAGATTTGCTTCCTTCACCGCCACAGTACCAAAATCAAATTTATATTTATCGTAAGCCAGCACGGTTATGCCAAAACTCATCAATAATTTTGTAAATGCCTGCCCTGTATTACCATAACCGATGATACCAACAGTTTTACCACTCAGTTCTATCCCGCGGTTTTCTTCTCGCAACCACTTACCCTGGCGTACTTCAGCCTGGCTTTTACTGATATGATTGGCCAGGTTCAGTAACATACCAAGTGCATGTTCCGCAACTGCATTCCTGTTACCTTCCGGCGAACTCACACAGCGAATGCCTTTTTCCGCTGCATATTTGAGGTCTATCAGCTCCAGGCCGCTTCCAAGCCTCCCGATCCATTTCAACTTAATAGCTTTGCTTAAAATTTGCTGGTCAATCTTTAGCCTGGTGGTAACAACAAGCCCTGTTGCAGAACCGATCTTTTCATACAATTCCTCGTAGCCGATCGTTGGGGTATACAGCACTTCATAGCCCTTCTGCTGAAGCGTTTTCATTAAATAAGGATGCGCATTGGCTGTAATGATGATCATGCTGAAGAAGCAATCATGCTTATTTCTATATTAACATTCTTTGGAAGCGTTTTTACCGCCACCGTTTCCCTTGCCGGATAATCTGATGCAAAATACCCGCCATATATTTTATTCAGTTCTGCAAACAGGTTCATATCACTCAAAAAAATCGTTGTTTTAAGCACATGGCTAAAATCCATTGAGGCAGCAGCAAGTACAGCCTTGAGGTTTTCCATTACCTGAATTGCTTCTGTTTCAATGGTTGAATTGTTTAGTTCACCTGTTACAGGATCGATGCATATCTGTCCGCAGGTGAAGAGCAGGTTGCCACTAAGTACAGCCTGGCTATATGGCCCAATGGGCTCAGGTGCATTTTTGGTGTAAATGATCTTTTTTGCCATTTTTACCGGGTTTTTGATTAAACACAAATATATCCTTTATCAACAACCTATTTTTGCAAAAAAACTCACATGAAGATCCTTGTTTTGGCAACAGATGATGGTTGGAATGAATTAACGGTTAACAACAATGCTGTTGAGTGGATAAGAGCAGAGGACGTAAACGCTTTTTTTGTCCATAAAGAGGCTGACGCCTGTTTCAATTTGAATAGCGATGCCGCTGAGATCAATTATAGTGAGATCAAAAAACCGGTATTTATTCATTGTGTAATAAAAACATTGAAAGAAATAAATGCGCATGAAAATATTTATAGAATAAACGGATGGAGGGGTTTCATAAAAAGAGATTCCTGGGAAGTTGCGGGTAATATATCAAAAGAAAGTGTTACGGTTCTTACTGCTATTTCTAAAAAATATGTTTCCGTTCCAGATGAACCGGGATTGATTGCAGCAAGAATTATTGCTATGATTATTAATGAAGCTTATTTTGCAAAAGCTGAAAATGTAAGTACAGAAAAAGAAATAGATATTGCCATGAAACTTGGTACCAATTATCCATTCGGTCCGTTTGAATGGGCGCAACTTATCGGTATAAAGAATGTTTATGATTTATTAATGTCGATCAGTCAAAATGATAACCGGTATAAACCAGCTGAACTACTTCAACAGGAGGCAATAAAAAACTGATGGGTCTAATTTTGAATATAGATACTGCTGTTGAAACTGCATCTGTTAGCATAGCAAAAGATGGAGTAATACTTGCTGCTGTCAAAAATATCGTACAGAAAGCGCATGCCACATTTCTTCATGTTGCTATAAAAGAATTATTGCTTCAATTGTCGCTTGAGTTAAAAAAAATGGATGCCATTGCTGTAACAAAAGGCCCTGGTTCCTATACTGGTTTGCGGGTGGGTATGGCAAGTGCAAAAGGACTTTGTTATGCTATTGGTAAACCCTTCATTACTATCGGAAGCCTGGATGCTATTGCGCTGGCCACGATACAGGAAAGGGATGAAAACAAAACAAGCAACAGCCTATATTGCCCGATGATAGATGCACGTAGAATGGAAGTTTATACCGCTGTATTTAATATTGAAATGCAGGAAGTACTTGCTCCCTGCGCAATGATTTTAAACAATAATTCATTTAGCGATATACTTCAAAATAACAATATATATTTTTCCGGAAGCGGCGCACTTAAATGGCGTACAAAAACCGATTCTATGCACGCCTTTTTTTTATATGAACCAGATACCAATGTTGCTATTAGCCATTTATCCCACCAGAAGTTCATAAAGGCTGATTTTACCGATTTAACTTACAGCGAGCCGCTTTACATAAAAGATTTTTTTTCTGCATAACAGTCTGAATCAATTCTTTAGGTTCATATTAAAATATTTTAACAATACTTCAATTCTTAAATATTTTTTGATTTGTATATTTGCAGTCAAATAGATTCTTTAAGCATTTTTAAAATTTTTTTCCTATGATGGTTGCACCTAACGCCAATGAGCAGGTAATCGCATCTGCAAATGGCACACCTGAAACACTCAAGATCAATTTCCACAACCTTAAAAAAGCAGCACTTGTTTTAAGGGCTTTAAATCACAAACTGCGCCAGCAGATTTTAGCGTTAATTGAGACTGAAAAGAAGATCACTGTAACAGAAATTTATGTTCGTATGCGCCTGGAACAATCAGTCGCATCCCAGCACCTGGCTATTCTACGCAGGGCCGGAATTGTGGCTACACAACGCGACGGAAAATTCATTTACTACACAGTGAACTACAAAAGAATTGAAGAAATAAACCAGTTTGTTCAGGACCTGGTTGGTTAATTTTTTTAATGACTTTATACAGCGGTTGATTTTATCAGCCGCTTTTTTATTTTTATCTTTACAGACGAAAATTTATAAACTGATTATATGTTCATCAAACAACTATATACCAATTGCCTTAGTGAAGCAGCTTACTATATTGAAAGTGAAGGCGAAGCCGTAATAATAGATCCATTAAGGGATATCGATGCCTATATTGATTTAGCAAAAGAAAGAAGTGCCGGAATCAAATATATTTTTGAAACACATTTCCATGCCGACTTTGTAAGTGGTCATTTAGACCTTAGCAAAAAAACCGGTGCACCCATTATTTATGGCCCCGATGCTAAAACAAATTTTGATATACACAGTGCAAAAGATGGTGAGTTATTCAAACTCGGAAAAATAAGTTTTGAAGTATTGCATACACCGGGCCACACCCTTGAAAGCAGTTGCTTTTTATTAAGAGACGAAGAAGGAAACCCGCATGCAATCTTCACCGGTGATACTTTATTTGTGGGTGATGTAGGCCGCCCCGATTTAAGCAGTGGCAACATGACCAGTGAAGAACTTGCAGGTATCATGTATGATACCATTCAACATAAAATATTGCCTTTGCCGGATAGTGTGCTCGTTTATCCCGCGCATGGCCCTGGCAGCAGTTGCGGAAAAAACCTTGGTCCAAATACTTACAGTACAATCGCTGATGAAAAGAAAAACAATTATGCCTTGCAACCACAAAGCAGGGAGGAATTTATTGATGCAGTTACCAAAGGATTAAATACCGCGCCGAAATATTTTTCAATCAATGCAAGAATAAACCAGGAAGGTTATGAAGACATTTCATCTGTAAAAAGTAAAGGAACAAAAGCACTCAGCGTTGAAACATTCAAAGCAGCTATTAATGACGATATGATCATATTAGATACCAGGCATGCTTCAGTTTTTACACAGGGCTTTGTGCCGGGCTCTATATTTATCGGACTGGAAGGCAGGTTTGCAGAATGGGCCGGAAATGTTTTGTCATTCAACAAACCAATCCTGCTTGTTACTGAACCAGGAAAAGAAGAAGAAAGTGTAATTAGATTATCAAGGGTTGGTTTTGATAAAATGGAAGGATATTTAAAAGGTGGTTTTGAAGCATGGAAAGCTGCTGGTGAAAAAATTGACATCATTATTGATGTGGAAGCAGATGAACTTATCATGGACATGCCACATGATCCAAACTTAGTGGTGGTAGATGTAAGAAAAGAAATAGAATTTGCTGATGGACATTTAGCAGATGCAATAAACCTGCCGCTGGAAGAAATGACAGATGTAGCACACCTGGCACAATTTGAAGACAATCAGAATTTATATATTCATTGTGCTGGTGGTTACAGAAGTGTAATTGCAGCATCTCTTTTGAAAAGAGAGGGTATTCATAACCTTCGCAATGTACTCGGCGGCTGGGGTAAAATAAAGCAGGAAGAAAAAGTAAAGATCGTGAAAGAAGCGAGTATGTTGAATTAAATACAGTTTTATAGTTTTTCGTTCATAGTGGTGTTTGCTGAAGTTGAAGTACCTTCCTTCGTTGAAACTGCATGAACTGCATGAACTGCATGAACTGCATGAACTGCATGAACTGCATGAACTGCATGAACTGCATGAACTGCATGAACTGCATGAACTGCATGAACTGCATGAACTGCATGAACTGCATGAACTGCATGAACTATGCAAATCCTTTAACCAAGTATAACCCCATCCCCTTCCTTCCATTCAAACTTAAACCTTCTGTGGCTCCATAAATAGTTTGCAGGATCGTTCCTTATAGATTTTTCCAGCGCATCTCGGTATAAACATGTTAACTGTCCTTCTATATAACCTGAAGGATCTTCGGTAAGCAGTATTGGCTCAAAATGATAATGGCCACGTTTTATTTTTTTGAATGTTACATATACAACCGCTGCTTTGTTTTTAATGGCACCTTTTTCCGGGCCTGTTACAAATGGACTTGGTTTGCCGAAAAACCTGATCCAATAAGCATAACGTGGATCTCCGGGATTCTGGTCAGCGGCAAGGGCAAGCATATATTGATGTTGGGTAATTTCATCTACCGTTGTCTTAAACCCGGCAGCACTTACAAAAACAGAACCATACCGGGTGCGTATATCATAAAATATTTTGTTGATGATCTTATTGCTGATCGGCATATATACCGCCGTAATAGGAATGTTAATATGCAGTGAATATAACAGACTTCCATATTCCCAGTTGAACTGGTGGCCACCAAGCACATTCACATTATAGCCTTTATCAAGCAGCCCGTTTATCAGATCATAACTTCCGGTATTGCGCTTCTCTAATTCCCTTTTTGATATAGAAATACACTTAATGCTTTCAAGAAAGGTATCAGTGAAGTACTGATAAAATTTTCGGGCTATTTTTTTTCTTTCCGCCGCTGTTTTTTCCGGGAATGCAATTTGAAGATTACTCAATACCACATCGATCCGATATCTAAATACACTGTGCAACAGAAATGCAAAAAAGTCACTGATGGCATACAAGATAAAAAATGGAAGGAGCGAGAAGAGATAGAGTAAGCCGTAAACTATATAATACATTGGATGGATTGAAAAGCAAAAATATAAAAAAACACAGAATGCAGGATGTATGATTTAGCAGTTAGTAGTAGGTGAAATGCAACTGGAATCATGTATGCGAATGATGGATACACGGATCAGGGTGGATTTCTTTGTCTCTCTGTCGTCGTGGCAATTCAACAAACAGCAAACCAACCTTCTTACAAATCATGCATTACACATTCAATGGTGGAACCTTGTCGATCCAATTTCTTTCAAATTCAATTTTATAATCCCATTTCCACCGGCGATGACTCCATAAATAATTATCCGGATTTTCCCTGATCGTTTCTTCTAAAAAATCCCTGTATAATAAAGTAAGTTCACCTTTTTTTAACAATGCAGCATTTTCGGTGATAACGGTAGGGTCAAACCTGTAGTAACCACGTTTAACTTTAATGAATTTTACAAATACGATTGCCGAATTGCTTTTGAGGGCACCTTTGTCCGGGCCGGTAACAAAAGGTGCAGGCTTTCCAAAAAAATTAAGCCAGTAAGCATGTTCCGGACCTCCGGGATTTTGATCAGCAGCAAGCGCCAATGAATACTGATCAACAAAAACGTGGTGCATACGTGTTTTAAATTCAGTTGCGGCAACCAGTACAGTTCCGAATTTCGCCCGGATATCATAAAATATTTTATCTACTACCTTATTGCTTAGCTTCATGTAGATACCTACAAAAGGTATGTTTACTTTTCTTACCACCGCCCAATTCACATATTCCCAGTTCATCTGGTGTCCCGACTGGAATTGGATATTGATTCCTTTTTTTGCCAGCGCATTGCATTCATCCAGGTTTATAGAAGCTCTTTTATCAAATTCCTTTTCTGAGATACTAAGCATTTTAACCGTTTCAAGAAATGTATCGATCAGGTTACTATAAAACTGGCGGGCTATTTTTTTTCGCTCCTTCATTGTCTTTTCCGGGAATGCTATAGCGAGGTTTGCGAACACAACTTTTTTTCGATAACCTGCTACGTTGTAAACAAAAAAACATACAAAATCACTTACACCGTATAAAATAAAAAATGGCAGCAATGAAAAGAGGTAAAGCAACGGGTAAAAAATATAATACATAGCCATTTATTGAAATGCAAAGTTATTGAAATAGGCTTCCCACATTAAAAAAGAGTTTATAGCTTTTGAATATGCTGTAAACTCTTTTTTTAAATCAAATTGTATAACTACAAAATTGTATTCTGTAAAATTTCACTGCGCCTCTGGTAGTCTGTATTATAATGCAGGCCACGACTTTCCTTCCGAAACGCTGCACTTTTTACAATCAGGTATGCAACTGTTATCATATTCCTTAGCTCGCAAAGTTGCGGAGATACTACTGTTCGTTGATAAAGTTCTTCTGTTTCTTCATGCAACAGATCCAGTCTTTTATTGGCACGATGTAATCTTTCATTGTTACGAACGATACCTACATAATCACTCATCAATAACTTCAGTTCCTTTAAACTTTGTGTAATAAGGATCATTTCACCCGGAGCCGTTGTACCTGCTGCATCCCAATCCGGAATTTTCAGGAATTTTTGCCGGCCAATAACTAAAATGGAATCAAGATATGCCCTGTGTGCAAACACCATCGCCTCCAGCAAACTATTACTCGCGAGCCTGTTGGCACCATGCAATCCCGTTGATGCACATTCACCTGCAGCATATAAATTCTTAATAGACGTTCTTCCCCATTCATCTGTTTTTACACCACCACAACTATAATGTGCAGCCGGTGAAACGGGTATCATATCTTTCGCCACATTCACACCAATGCCCAGGCATTTCTCATAGATATTTGGAAAATGTTCCACGAATTTTTCCATATTCATCTCCCTGCAATCAAGGTAAACGAATTCTGTTCCGTTTATTTTCATTTCATTGTCAATAGCCCGTGCTACAATATCACGCGGCGCAAGATCTTTACGGCTATCATATCTTTCCATAAAAGCTTCGCCCTGGCTATTCCTTAAAACAGCGCCATCTCCACGCACCGCTTCTGTTATTAAAAATGATTGCCCACGTACACCTGCTTCATATAAAGCAGTCGGATGAAACTGTATGAACTCCATATTCTCAATACGTCCCTTTGCCCTGTAAACCATCGCTACACCATCGCCTGTAGCTATCGCAGGATTCGTTGTACTACGGTATACCTGTCCGTTACCACCTGCAGCCAGCATGGTAATATTTGCACTGATCTTTTCGATACGATTTGTAGTCAGGTTTAAAATGTACACACCATAACATTCAATATCCGGAGTGGCTTTGGTTACAAGATAACCGAGGTGATGTTGTGTGATAATATCGAGTACAAAACAATGACTAATTAGATTTATGTTGCTGCTCTTTTTGATGGCTTCCAGTAAAGTGCGCTCCATTTCTTTGCCCGTAACATCTTTGTGATGCAGGATGCGGCTTTCACTATGGCCACCTTCTTTTCCAAGTTTATAATCACCATCCGGTTCCCTATCAAATTGTGCGCCCCATTCAATGATCTCACGAATTCGTTGCACACCTTCTTTCACAACAACTTCTACAATATGCCTGTTGCACAATCCATCGCCTGCTATCAACGTGTCTTCAATATGTTTGGAAAAACTATCCTGGTCAAAATCCATCACGCCGGCAATACCACCCTGCGCATACTTTGTATTGGTCTCATCGCTTTGCGCTTTGGTCAGAATGGTCACTGTTTTATCCGGACAATCCTGTGCTACTTTCAATGCATAAGTTAACCCTGCGATACCGGAACCGATTACCAAGAAATCTGTCTGCATAATTTAAATGTTTGAAGTTTGAGATTTAAAGTTTGAAGTTTAGCAGCCTTTAACCTGAAACTTCAAACCTAAGACATCAAACCAATTCTACCCACGCATCACTCTCTTTCAACAAATTGATCAATTCTTCCACAGCAACTTCACTCGGCACACTTCTTTTCACTACTTCTTTACCACGGTACAAAGTAATTTTTCCAACACCGCTTCCTACGTATCCAAAATCTGCATCGGCCATTTCGCCGGGACCATTTACGATACAACCCATGATGGCGATCTTCACACCTTTTAAATGATTGGTAACTGCCCGGATCTTTGCCGTGGTTTCCTGAAGATCAAATAAAGTTCTTCCGCAACTGGGGCAACTGATATATTCTGTTTTTGATATTCTTGTACGCGTTGCCTGTAAAATGCCAAAAGCGATGCTGTTCAATATCTTTGTTTGAGGCGCTATGTTATTATTTCCAAAATGATGGCCGAAACAAACACCGTCACAGAATCCATCTATCAGTAAGGCTCCTGCTTCCACCGCATAATGAATAAGGCTCTCATCCATGGTTGAATGCGCACTATCGCAAATGATGATAACCGGATTCTTAATTCCATTACCTGTCAATTCGATGAACATCCTGCGGATGCTTTGCATACTGTTTTCATTGGTTGAACTGAGACAAATCACAGCAGTCTTATCATCTTTCAATGTTGAAAACAGTTGTTCCTGATGCTGATCAGGGCTTCCCGCTGAATAGCAATCGATCATCACAAAATTCAGTGAGGCTGACCGGGGGATCTTATCATCGATGTATTGATTCGTTTCTAAAATAGGAACATATTTTTCCTTATCTGTTGCGGATGACCATAGCTGCTGATACAGGATCACTTTTAATGTTCCTGGCAAATCGAAATTCAATACATTGTTACAGAAAATATAATCTGCTGCGGCATCGCCGATAAGCCATTTATCTGTCGCCGCATTGTATGTATAACCGATTGCTTCAAGGTCTGACGGTTTAATATTTTCAAGTTTACTCAGGTCAGCAACAACAACGGGTACATGTTTTCCGCCAATATTTGTTATTACAATACTTTCTCTTTTTTTATATTGAAAAGGATCGTAAGGCAGTTTATCAAAAGATGGTACCATGTTATAATTTACTGGTTGCCTGTTTGCGTAACGCTTCACGAGGTCTTTACAAACCGGTATCTCCAGTTCAGGATCTTCCGTTAATGATACCCTGATGGTATCACCAATGCCGTCTTCCAATAATGTTCCAATACCCACCGCAGATTTTATTCTTCCATCTTCGCCATCACCAGCCTCTGTTACCCCAAGGTGCAGCGGGTAACATTCCCCGAATTCATTCATCATGTGATTGATAAGTAAACGATATGCCTGCACCATTACTTGCGGATTGCTGCTCTTCATACTCAGCACGATCTGGTGATAATCTTCACTTCTTGCAATACGCAAAAACTCCATGGCGCTTTCAACCATACCGTTTGCTGTATCGCCATAACGGCTCATGATACGATCACTCAAACTACCATGATTTGTACCGATACGCATCGCAGTTCCATGTTCCCTGCAAATCTTTACCAACGGTGTAAACCTTTCCCTTATCCTTTCAATTTCTTCTGCATATTCTTCATCCGTGTATTCAAGTTGCTCAAATTTCTTCTTGTCAACATAATTACCCGGGTTAACCCTTACTTTTTCTATGATCATAGCTGCGATCTCCGCGGCATTGGGTGTAAAATGAATATCTGCAACCAATGGCGTATCATAACCTCTCTTTCGCAATTCATCTTTGATATGCTGAAGATTTTCTGCTTCATTTTTTGATGGAGCCGTAATACGAACCAATTCTGCGCCAGCTTCAATACATCGGATAGATTGCTCAACTGTTGCCGGGGTATCCATAGTATCTGTAGTGGTCATGGTTTGCACACGAATGGGGTTATTACCTCCTATCAGCAGGTTCCCCACTTTCACTTCCCTCGTTTTAAGCCTTTTGTACTCTGTTAAAGATTCACAATAAAGTTGCATATAGAAATTCCAGTTTGTAATGCAAAGGTAACAAACGGGCAGCATCTATGTTTACCCGGTGACCCCATAAAAAAACCCGGGCAAAGCTGCCCGGGCTAATTTAGATCCATCAACAAAAATTATAATTTTATAATATTCTGCTGACCTATAGTAACTCCACTTTTGTTCTTTAGGATCAATATGTAATTCCCTGAAGCAAATTTTGAAACATTTATTTCATTATTCCGGCCCTGGGTGTTGGTTTGTAACACTACGGCGCCTTTGCCATCAAACAGTTGAAGCACCAGCCCATCGCCTAATAAAGCTGCCGGAATGCTAACTGTTAACTTATCTGAAACAGGGTTAGGAAATGCTATGATAGCAGCTTTGCCACCCGAAAACAGCACTTTCACTACGGGACCATATTTATAACTGCCGTCAATGTCTACCTGCTTTAACCGATAATAATTTATGCCGATAACCGGATCATTGTGCAACAATTGATAATCTGTATTCACATTACTGTTTCCCCGGGCTGCTATTGTGCCAAATTTTACGAAGTTGATACCATCTGTACTGTGTTCAACATCAAAATGGCTGCTGTTAAGTTCCTGCGAGGTGGTCCATTTTGTAATAACATGGTCCTGCCTTGCCTGCGCTGTAAATTCCAATAAAGTTATTGGTACTACAATACCGGTGAAGTCAACCATTCTCACCGTTGTCAAACTCCAGTCTGTATCCAGTATCCTGATAAAGAGATTTTGCTTTGTATTGGTAAATCCGTTTACGTTTGGCGTGAAGACAAAACTACTAACCTGGCCATTGTTGCCCACCGGCAGTGTTACTCTATTTGCATTTCCAAAACCAGGATCTGTATTCCAGAACCATTCTAACACCAGCAAATCCGTTGCAGGGTCTACCGGGGTTATTGTTTCGTAATAGAACAACAAGGTATTTGTTAAGCTCCATTTTCCATTGGCATCTTTTACCCTTGTGTACATGCGATGCAAGCCTCTTGTTAATGCCGTTGCAGGTATTGATACATTCTGAATAATTGTTTGCGCCTGTGGCAAAACTGTAAATGCTGTTGCATTACCAAAGCCGGGATCGCTATCGATATAATATTCTGCCGCAACAATATTTGGAACCGGGTTATTAACAACAGGCTCTTTATAGAAAAGTTGAGGTGCAGATAAACTCCACCTGCCATTGGCATCCCTGGTACGAACATACAATTGATGCAATCCATTGCTGAGTGCAGTAATGTTACCGGCAAAATTAAATGTTACCAACTGCCCCGCTGTAAGCGTTGCTCCTGTGGCATTTCCGAAACCCGGATCACTGTCAAAAAAGTATTCTGCAGCAACCACATTCGGAACAGGATTGCTATTTACCGTTTCTTTGTAGAAAACCTGGGAACTTGTAATACTCCACCTACCAATCGCATCTTTCGTTCGAACATAGAGCTGATGCAAGCCCCTTGATAATGCAGCAATACTTCCATTAATATTAAAGTTAACAGTCTGCCCGGCAACAACTGCTGTGTTAGTACCATTTCCAAAACCAGGATCTGTATCAAAGAAATATTCCGCAGCAACTACATTCGGAACAGGAATACTGTTGATAGCTTCCTTATAAAAAAGCTGGGAACTTGTGATACCCCATTTACCATTTGCATCTTTTGTGCGAACATACAACTGGTGTAAGCCCGCTGATAATGCTGCAATATTTCCATTGACATTAAAGTTGACCGTTTGTCCTGCCACAACTGGAGTTGAAAGTGCATTTCCGAAACCGGGATCTGTATCGAAAAAATATTCTGCAGCAACTACATTTGGAATAGCTGAGCTGTTGTAAGCCTCTTTATAAAAAGTTTGCGAACTTGTTAAACCCCATTTACCATTCGCATCCCTGGTGCGCACATATAGCTGGTGAAGTCCCGCCGACAATGCCCCAATATTTCCGTTAACAGAAAAATTGACAACCTGGTTTGCAGTAACAGGTGTGGTTATGCCGTTTCCAAAACCCGGGTCTGCGTCAAAAAAATATTCCGCAGCAACTACATTCGGTATCGGGCTGGCTGCACTCAGTTCCTTGTAAAATACCTGCTGCGTAGTATGGCTCCAGTTTCCACCTGCATCTTTAATCCTTATGTATAAATTATGCAGCCCTTTGGTTAAAGCAGTTATATTTCCATTGATAGAAAAACTTACTGTTTGGGATGCCGTGACGGCTGCCGGAGTTGCATTGCCAACACCGGGATCTGTATCGAAGAAATATTCTGCAGCAACAGCATTTGGAACAGCATTGCTTAAAAGTGTTTCTTTATAGACAAGCTTTGGAATTGTATTACTCCACCTGTAAGCACTATCTAAAGTACGCACATAAAGCATGTGCAATCCTCTTGCCAATGAAGCAATGTTTGCTGTGAAATTAAAATTAGTCACGGTTGTTACGGCCGGAATTATATTGACCGTGGTACCATTACCAAAACCAGGATCGCTGTCAAAAAAATACTCTACCCGGTGTATCTTTTCTGTTGCCTGTGCACTGATCATATTCACACAGAAAAAAATACCTGCGATCATAAACAACGCTCTTCGCAATAATGCATTTTTCATAGTGCGTAAATTGAAATGATTAAAACAGCAACTTTAAAGATTGCCTCTAAGCTGCAACTTATTTACCCACTATTAATTATTGCCTTTTGCTGTAACTGTTACACTGATCGTACTTGCACCTGCGCTGATCGGCGCAACTGTTAGCACATAAATATTTGGAACAGGTGCTATACCACTTAATTTATAAGGATAATCGCCAGCAAAAGCGCCACAGTTTACTGCATCTTTACCGGCTCCGATCGCTTCTGATGCTACTGCTAACTGGTAGTATCCATCTGATGATGCACCACCTAAAAATGCTATTTGAGCTGCTGATTTTACAACATTACCGAGGCCATAGATGGTACCCGTACCGCTGGGAGTAACAAAATGAATCGCATATTGGCCTATATTATATTCTACATTGCAATTTGTAAATGTATTTGCGTAAGCACCCTGCGAACTAAGTGTTATATTATTCAACACATAAAATCCAGCGATACTGACCGGGTTGTAATAAACCGATACTATATTGTTTTTGAATATGCCACTCACTCTTGTATCTAATGCAATACCGTATAGTAATGGAACAATAATATTTCCATATATATTCATATTGGTAACAGTACCAGTACCAGCATTATTTCTTATCACATTTGTTCCACCGATACTTCCTCCGAAAACACATTGACGAAGGCTCATACCATCAATATTACCAGTTGTTGCGTTACCAATCAGGCAACTTACAGAAGGAAAATAACAGCGTGCAACAACAAGATTATTTACACCCATATAAACATTTCCAACCTGTAACCCATACACCTGGCAACTTGCAGCAGCAACATTGTAAAAAGTAAGGTCGCCTACAATACTACCATAACTGGTATTTACCTGCGTATTAGGATTTAAATTCAAAAAATACCCTGCACCAATGACAATTAGCCTCTTTGTGAAAATACATGGCCCATAAGTAGTAGGGCTTTGTTCAATATGGATCGTATCGCCACTGACAACAGAAATATTGTCGTTTACCTGTTGTAAGGTTGTAGCTGCCGGAAAATCTGCTACAATGGCTGGAATAGGAACATTACCATTGTTATTCAGTCGCCAGATCTTTGCCTGTGCTGAATTGGTAAAAATAAGTACGGATAAAACAATCGTTAGCGTAGTTAAAATGGGTCTCATTATAATTGATTTTTTCATAAAGCAAAAATCTTCATTAACCCGCAAAAAAAAATACCCACTGGTGGGTATTTATATGGTGTAAAAACCGTTTACAGAGAATTACCAATCCTTTTCAGGCTTATTTACCGAAGCAGCATTTACTTTATGCAATTTATCCTGCAGGTTCTTTTCCTGCTCCATAAGTGCTTTTAATTTTTCTTCAGCCTCTTTCTTATTTAACTTAGAAGGTTGTGGTTTAGGTTCTTTCTTTTGATCTTTGTCTTTTTGCTGATCCTGCTGTTTCTTTTTATCTTTTTGCTCATCAGGCTTTGGTTTCTGCTCCTGCTTTTGTTGCTGCAAAGCTTTTTGAAGGTTTTGCCTGGCATCTTCATTTCCCGGTTCCAGCTTTAAGGCATTTTTATACGCCTCAATACATTCCGGTAGTTTTTTGTTGTTCTGCAATACAACGCCTTTGTTATAATAAGCATTACCTTTTTCCGAAGCTGTAGTTAGTTTACTGATAGATTTATCATAAGCACGGATGGCTTCTTCCTTTTTATCAGTTTTATACAACGCATTACCATTATTGAATTGTGCCGTTGGATTGTCAGGATTCTTCTGAACAACCTTACTGTATTGATCAGATGCTTTAGCATATTCGCCTTTTCTATATGCTTCATTCCCTTCCTTGATCGTGCTATTTTCTTCCCTGGTTTGTGCAGAAACAACGGAGGCAAAACAAATGAATAAAATGGTGAGGGCAGGTTTTATTTTCAGGTAATTTTTAATTCTGTTTTCTGAAATAAACACTTCCATTATTAAGAACAATAAGGCTGTCAATAAAAAATACGTGAAATAAGAACGATAATTTACCAGTGAATCATCGGTTACATTGCGCTGGTCCATATTAGCTAGCTCTGCTGTGATATTATCTACGATTGCATCTGTGTTCTGAAACAAAAAATATTTTCCATTTGCATTTTGTGCAATATCACGTAATTCATCTTCATTGAGTTTTGAAATCACCGTGTTGCCCTGGTTATCTGTCTTGGGAAGATTTGTTGCTTCATCCATGATAGTAGCTCCTCCCGGGGATCCGATACCGATCGTGTAAATAACAACAGCTTCCTGTGCTAGTTGCTTTGCTGTTTTTATAGCTTCCTCATCATGATCCTCGCCATCACTGACCAATACAATGGCTTTGTATTTTTTTTCTTTTGTGTTGAAAGATGAATAACACATTTTCAATGCATCGGCAATCACGGTTCCCTGTGTAGGCACTGTTTCTGTTGTGGCTGCCGAGAGATACATCTTTGAAGCGGCATGATCGCCTGTTAAGGGCATTTGCAGGTATGCTTTACCGGCAAAAACTACAATACCGATGCGGTCGTTGCTTAATTTATCTACCAGCCTGCTCATTACCTGTTTAGCCCTGTCGAGCCTTGTTGGTTTTATATCCTGCGCCAGCATGCTTTTGCTTACATCCAGTGCGATCATTACATCAATGCCGTTTCGACTAATCTTTTCAGAACCGGCGGCACTGCGGAGATTGGCCAGCGCAATTACCAACATTCCAACAGCAGCAACGATCAATAAAAATTTACCGAAGTATGCCTGGCGGCTATAGTTGGACGTTAATATTTCAACGAGGCTTTTATCACCTATTTTTTTTGCGATCGACCTTTTCCTGTAAATGGCATACAAAAACAGACCTGTAATAACAGGAACGAGTACTAATAAAATAAGGTATTCTATGTGCTGGAAATGAGGCATCGCTTAAAAAGCTAAATTAATCATTAAAGAAAGGGCTATTGTTAAAGAAACAATAAGAAATAATTATACCCACATGTAAATGAGGAGGAATGGGATACCAATTCCTTTAATTAACCGGCCTTGCAGCGAACTAACTTTCCACCTTTTTTACCGGAAGCAATCTTAGTTATAGGATTTAATCACTTTAGAAGATTACTCCTTTTTCCTGATGACAGCTAATTACTACTTCTTCCCTTCCATGAAACCATAATGTTTCAATATATCTTTCAGCGTGGCAAGCCTAACCCATTTCATATCAATCTTAGGATCAGGCGAACGTAACATCATGGAATAAAAATATACGTGGCGGTTCTCTTCTATCCAGCCAACAATCCAGCCAATATTATTTTTTTGTTCATCCAAACCCCAACCTGCTTTATAACTTAATTTATAAGCAGTATTGTCTTCCTGCAGCATAACAGTTCTTACTGATTGCTGGACACTTTTCCTGAATGGCAACTGATCGAAATATAATTTCTTCAAAAGTCCCAGTTGTTCATCCGGAGATATTTTTAAATGATTATTCAGCCAGAAAGAATCAATGGGGCCTGAAATATCTTTGTTTCCGTAAGAAAGACTGTCTATCCAAACCTTCATGGTATCTTTTCCTATGCGCCGGGCTACTTCCTGGTAATAAGGCACACAGCTTACTTTGAAAGCCTCGGTCATATCCATGTCTTTATTCCATTCAGGTCTTTCTCTTCTGATACCATCCCACTTTATTACCATTTTCTCATCGGTAATGGCGCCAGTTTGCAGACCGATCAAAGAGTTTACGATCTTGAAAGTAGACGCCGGTAAGAACCTGGACGTATCCATGGCCATATTATACACGGTGATCTTACCATCTGCATTGTTAAGCATCGTAAAACAACCTTCTACATTTTTTGCATCGAAATATTTTTTCAGGTCATTGTCAATTTTTGCTTTATTCACTGAACAAGAGAAGAACGAAACCAGTAAAAGGCAGGTAATCGTAAGTAACGAGGAATTGTTTAACCTTTGCATGACTTATTTTTTTAAGTGTTTGGCTGCTGCATCAAGTGCATGATAGAAATCTTCTCCAAACCGTCTGATCAATGGTTCTTTTAAAAATTGGTATACAGGTAATTTCATTTTCTTTCCCAATGAACAGGCGGCTTTACAACTATCTTCCCTCGGCTCGTAATTTACAAACTGTTGTATGCCATCCCTGCTTTCTTTTACGATCACCGGGAACAGGTGGCAGCTAATGGGCTTCTTCCATTTAACTTTTCCATCCCTGTAAGCCTGTTCGATGCCACATTTTACAATTCCTTTTTCATCTTTGATGCCGTACACACATACCATGCTATTGATCGTTGGCGTTACCCATCCAAATTCCCTGTCATACACATACCTGCCCTGTCTTTCAATTTCTGCCCTGCTTTCATCGTTCAGATATGGCAACACTTCGTCAAAAACCTCATCAATTTTTTTGAGTTCTGCTTTATTCAGTGGAGCGCCGGCATCACCATCAACACAACAGGCACCTTTGCATTTATCGAGGTCGCACAGAAACTGTTCTTTTGCTACCTGGTCACTTACCAATATGTTGTCGATTGCAATCATGGGTGCAAAATTACTTAAAAAGGTTGAAGGGTGAATGCTCGTTGAAAGGTTTAATGGTTATTGGAAACCGGTTCAACCGCAACCTTTAAATTTTTAAAACCTTCCGCTTACTTTCCCTTCCACCTGAAACTATTCAGTAAATGATCGATATCCACCTGCAGAAAATCCTGTACAGGCCTTATGGAATCGATATTGGGGGTAGCTTCAAAATAAAGAGCACCACGTAAGAAATGTGTTGTGGTATCACTTAAAAAAAATTGTTTAGCAGTAGCTGCATTACCGCCTACCTTGAAGAATACACCTGTAATGCCGTTACTGGTGTGAAAAACACTGTCTTTTATAGAAGTAGAAACTGCCTGGTTCTTATTGGTAAGTTTAAAGGCATCGTTCACCATTTTATCAAACTGGTTAATGCCTGTTGAATCTTTATAATTCCCATCAGCCTGTTTGACCTTATAGATGGCTTTTCCACCAATGATCTTATAGCTTAAAAAAATACGTGCATTAAGTTGCGGAAAATCGATGTTGATCCAGTAAGGATTTTCCGGACTGCTATCGAAATAAGTACTATCCTTTATAATAACGGCATAAGCCGGGTAATCGAAACTGTAAGGAAAATCGGGCTTATCAAAAGAAACATAGTTGTGTTCGGGGAGATCGATCTTAAAATATCCTTTCTTCTTTGACGTATAGGTAGAATTACAGGCTGTAAAAACAACAGCCATGAATACAAGTAAAGGAATTGGCTTGTTCATCAGGAATTTTCTTTTTCTGTAGGTGTGATGCTTACGCTTACTTTATCAATCCTGTTCTTATTTATTTCCAGGGGTATGAATGTAAAATCGCCCTGTACAAGTTTCTCATTTATCTGTGGAAATTCTCCGGCAATTTCCAATACCAGCCCGGCCAATGAATCACTGTCGCCCCTGATACTTTCAAAAATATCCATCGGTAGGTTCATGGCCTTGCACACATCATTGATCATGGTCTTTCCTTCAAAAATATAATTGTAGTCATCAATTTTTTTATTACCGCTTTCTTCGTCATCAAACTCATCTTTGATATCACCAATGATCTCTTCCATGATGTCTTCCAATGTTACAATACCGGAAGTACCGCCAAATTCATCCACTACAATAGCAAAATGGTTACGCTTTGTTCTGAATTCCTGCAAAAGATCCTCGATCAGTTTTTGTTCATGCACAAAATGCGGTAGCCGTATCAACGCATGCCAGTCGAAATCATCATCGTCATTTAAATGTATCAACAGGTCTTTTGTATGCAACATACCCGCTATCTCATCCAGGTTATTCCTGTAAACCGGCAGCCTTGAATAATGAAGCTCTTCTACTTTTTTTATTACGTCCCTGAAACCTGTGTTCATTTCTACACCGCTTACATCGAGCCTGGTACGCATGATCTGCTTTACCATGGTATCACCAAATTTGCGGATACCTTTTAATATCTGTTTTTCTTCAACAGAGGCTTCGTGTTCGGGCAACAGGTCGATGGCATAGTCCAGATTGCTGTTATCAAGTGACGATGAATTTTCCGAAGAAAGTTTTCGTTCGATGTTATCACTGAAACGTACCATTCTTTTACTCAACCTGTAAAAAACGCTGCTGAATATTTCGATGATAAGCGATGCGGTAGATGCAAACCAGACCTTATGATGGGTTGCCCATACTTTAGGAAGTACTTCGGCGAACAATACGATGATAGACGTAACTGAAATTACTTTGATCAGGAATATGATCCAGAATTCGAATTTAAAACCTGCAAGCCAGTTGTCGATGAGAATATTTGATATAAGGATGATGCCGATATTCACAAAGCTGTTGGTGATGAGCATGGCTGCCAGCAGGGTCTTCGGACTTTCAAGTAATGTAACGATACGCCTGAAAGAAGGCTGCTGTCTTATTTTCAAAACATTGATATCTTTTGAAGTTAGAGAGAAAAAAGCCACTTCACTTCCTGCAACCAGGAAAGAAATAATCAGCAGTATGAAAATTATAAAAATAAGTATGGTGGTAGCGGCAGGTGTTATTGCCAAAAAAACAAGTAAGTTATTTATTCCGGGTTCAATGACCGAATGATAGTCCAAAGCAAGAAATTTATGTAAACAATTATCTTAGAAACGGGCTCTTAAAATATTAATTAAAAGGGCAATCTTTCATCTGTATGTTCATCGCCGGGAGCATTTTCCGGACCTCCGGGATTATCATGATCTTCAAAACCTGCTGTTGAAATACTGCCATCACTTCTTTTATCCAGCATGATGAGATTATCACCTACTATTTCCGTTGCGAATTTTTTATTGCCTTCTTTATCTTCCCAACTGCGTGTCTTCAGGCGGCCTTCTATGTAAACGAGGCTTCCCCTGTGCAAATATTTTTGTGCAAGCTCTGCCAGTCCGCGCCATAAAACAACAGTATGCCATTCTGTTTGTGAGATCAGTTTTCCACTCCTGTCTTTGTAGGTTTCGGTTGTAGCCAATGAAAATTTTGCCACCCCGATATTGCCTTCTAAAAACTGCATGTCCGGGTCTTTACCTAAATTTCCGATCAGCATTACCCTGTTTACGCCTCTCATGTTTGTTGTATTAATTATTGTATTGTCGGTTCTTATTGCGTTACATCAAATTTAAAGATACAATTTTATCTTACAAATCTGCACACCAAAAATTAAGGAATACCTCCTTAAATGAAGCTTTTTTCATCGTCAAACCAGGTGGTAATAAACCTTGGAAATGCAAGTTGGCGGATCCGCGGTTTTGCAATTAGTTCGTACCCTTCCATCTTTTTCTTAGTAGTTTTAATATGAATGAAAAAGCCCTGAATAGTTTGGTGGGTTAATTGCTGTTTGTATATTTTTGAAATACCCAGTATTTCAAAGTTTTCGCCGGCTATTTTTTTGAATGCCGCGCCCGCTAATATTTTGCCGGGCTCCACAAGGTTTTCCTTTTCTATTAAAATAAATTCATGCAGGTTTTGCCAGATATCTTTCTGGCTCCGGTTCCTGATAAAATATCCTTCCTTATTCCCCGCAACTATATAATATAACCAGCGTTCCTTCTTAACCAGCTTATTTTCCTTCACCGGGTATTTTTCAATTTCATTTGCTATATAAGCCGTGCATTCATTCTTTAAAACACATTGTGAACATAGGGGCAATTGAGGTTTGCATACGGTTGCGCCAAAATCCATGATCGCCTGGTTATAGAGGGCAGGCTCTTTTTTATCGAGCAATTTACCAGCCAGCGAAGTAAAATATTTTTTGCCTTCGGTGTTGTCTGATGCTGTATTGATGCCAAAATAACGGGCCAGCACCCGCATTACATTTCCATCTACCACTGCATAAGGCAGGTTATACGCAAAGGAAGCAATGGCAGCAGCCGTATAGGGCCCAATACCTTTAAGTTTCAAAATAGCGTCATAGCTGTCAGGAAATTTCCCATCCAACGTATTAGCAATGAATTTTGCTGTGGCGATGAGGTTTCTGCAGCGCGTATAATAACCCAAGCCTTCCCATAACTTAAAAACTTCAGTTTCATGGGCCCCGGCCAATTTCTTTATAGCAGGATATTTTTTTACGTAGCGGTTATAGTATTCCAATCCCTGGTCAACCCTCGTCTGTTGTAAAATAATTTCACTCAGCCATATTTTATAAGGGTCTTTTTCTCCTTTCCAGGGCATTACACGCCTGTTTATTTCTTTGTTCCATTGAAGCAAATAAATGCTAAAATGCTGCTCTTTCTTAGTATTCATTGAATTGCTAAAAATGGTTATCTACAAACCTATTGATAATCACACTCTTATTTTGAATTTTGGATTTTATTTTTTAACTTAACTGTTCAAATGTAAAGCATATGAGAAAAGCCGATCTTATTAATAAAATATCTGACAAAACGGGCATACCAAAAGTAGATGTGCTGGTTACTTTGGAAACAATGTTCAAGGAAATCAAAGCTTCCCTCGCAGGCGGTGAAAACCTATATATCAGGGGCTTTGGCAGTTTTATCATAAAAAAGCGTGCCGCAAAAATCGGTAGAAATATTAAAAAGAATGTTGCGGTAGCCATTCCTGAACATTTTATTCCTGCTTTTAAACCTGCCAAAGAGTTTGTTCAGGAAATAAAAACTTCGCCAAATGTAAAAGAAGCGCCGGAAGTTACAGATGAAAACGCAGAGTAACGTAACTTTGCGCCCTGCCAAATGAATGGCAGCGTGAAATTTTATAATTAAGTGAAGAAACAAAATATAGTAGCCATATCAGGAATATTGGCCGTAGTACTCTTATTTATATGGGGCCGAACCACGGAAACCAAAAAGCCGATGGCAATGCCAGCGATGGCTTCAAATACTCAATCATTTGATGTTCAGCATTATATCGAAGATGTAAAGCAAAAAATAACTCCCACCCAGGCGGTTTTTTTAACCAAATTAGAAAATGGTATCAGTCGCGGCGATGTTCCTGCACAGCAGGTTCAGGCCTATAATGGACTGGCAAATTTCTGGAAAGACAGTATCCGACTGTTCGAACCTTATTTATTTTACCTAAGCAAGGCTGCTAAGTTGGATAATTCAGAAAAAAGCCTCACCTTCGCAGCCCAATTATTTTTAGAGGCATTGAGGGGTGAGCATGATGAGGCAAAATTGAATTGGGAAACAACAGAAGCAATATCGTTATTTGAAAGTGCTATTAAATTAAATCCTTCAAACGATGAACTGCGAATTGGTTTAGGAAGTTGTTACGTTTATGGCAAAGGCCGTAACGGAACCCCGGAAGAAACAATGAAAGGGATTCAGGAATTGCTGGGCGTTGCCAGGAGAGATTCTAATAATGTGAAAGCGCAGATCGTGCTCAGCGTTGGTGGATTGGTTTCAGGGCAATTTGACAAAGCTATAGAAAGGCTTCAAAGGGTGTTAAACAAGGAACCCAATAACCAGGAAGCCATCGCCTATCTTGCCGATGCTTATGCAGCAAAAGGCAACAAAGACGAAGCAATCAAATGGTACACGATCAGCAAGCGGTTGGCAAATAATCCACGATATTCAGAAGAAGTGGATAAAAGGATCAACAGCCTCAAATAATTAAAGCTGGAAGAACAACATATTTTAAAATTATTTTTTAAACAAAAAAAGACTAGGTATGCCTTGTGGTAAAAAGAGAAAACGTCATAAAATCGCTACTCATAAGCGTAAAAAACGTTTAAGAAAGAACCGTCATAAGAAGAAGTAATTCACTTTTCCTTACCGGTGTCCCCATACTCCATTGGGACACTCATGTTTATGCATAATATAATCATAGCATTGCTGTCATTATATTATGCCTTTTATGTTTTCCTTCCGTGATGCATAGTGTCTGATAAAAAATTTACGCTTGACCAAGGAACTTATAATAAATGCGGAACCGCAAGGCGTAGAGATTGCCCTGCTGGAAGATAAAAAATTGGTAGAATTACACAGCGAAAAAGCTGATGCAAGTTTTGCCGTGGGAGACCTATACCTTGGAAAAGTGAAAAAACTGATTCCTGGCCTCAACGCAGCTTTTATTGAAGTTGGTTTTGAAAAAGATGCTTTTCTACACTACACCGACCTTAGCCCTTACGTTAAATCGATCCTGAAATTTACTACCCAGTCCATAAACGACCATAGCCCGGAAGGAATGGATTTTGCAAAATTCAAGGTTGAACCTGAAATCATCAAAACAGGAAAAATAACAGAAGTACTCAGTGGCAAACCGAATATTCTTGTTCAGATATTAAAAGAACCGATCGCTGCTAAAGGCCCGCGCCTAAGCTGTGAACTTTCCTTACCTGGAAGGTTTGTAGTTGTTACGCCATTCAATGATATCGTTGCCGTATCCCGCAAAATACATTCTTCAGAAGAACGAAAAAGACTTCATAAAATCATTGAAGCGATCAAGCCAAAGAATTTGGGCGTGATTGTTCGAACCGCAGCTGAAGGAAAACATACAGCAGAATTACACGAAGATCTTTTAAGGTTGATTGCAACCTGGAAAACCATCCAGACCAATCTTAAGGGAGCAGTACCGCCTGCAAAGATCCTCAGCGAACAAGGCAAAACAACCAGTATGCTGCGTGACCTGCTGAGCGAAGATTTTAACCGTATAGTGGTAAATGATAAAACCATCTTTGCTGATACAAAAACATATATTCAACGTATTGCACCTGATAAGGCTGAGATCGTTTCTTATTACAGCAATGGCCTGCCTATATTCGACAATTTTGGCATTACCAAACAAGTGAAAGCTGCATTTGGTAAAACAGTTAACCTGCCAAGTGGTGCATACCTTATCATAGAACATACCGAAGCCTTGCATGTAATTGACGTTAACAGCGGCTACAAAAGTGTGAGCAATAACCAGGAGCAGAATGCTTTGGAAACAAACCTGGAAGCTGCAGAAGAAATTGCACGCCAGTTAAGGCTGCGTGATCTTGGTGGTATCATCATCGTTGACTTCATTGATATGAAGCTGATGGAGAATAAGAAGAGGCTGGCTGATGCGATGGACCAGTTCATGCGCACCGACAGGGCTAAGCATGCTGTACTGCCAATCACTAAATTCGGGTTGATGCAGATCACCAGGCAGCGAATGAAGCCTGAGATGAATATCAACACGAGTGAGGTTTGCCCAAGCTGCAATGGCACAGGAAAAATTTCTTCTACATTGATACTTGAAGACGATATTGTAAAGAACCTGAGTTACCTCATTATGCAAAAACATAAAGGGCTTACCATAGAAGTTCATCCTATCTTATTCACTTATCTTACCTGTGGTTTCCCAAGCCGCAGAATGAAATGGAGCTGGAAATTCAAACAAAAAGTAAAAGTTAAGGCCAATTCTAATTACCATCTTACAGAATTTAAGTTTTTTGATGATAGTGATGAAGAGATCAAACTATAATTTACTGATACTATTATAATTTATCATCAAATTTTTTGGCATAAAAAAGGGTTGAGCATGATCTGTTCAACCTGCATCAACCCCTGGTTTGTCATATGTATGAATTCAGGTTTTTACATTTTCTGAAAAAATAGTTTTTAATGCATTTTCCGTTATCGTTTTAAAACCGGTTAACTTTTTTTTATTTTTTCCGATCACAAAATCTTCTTTGCAATGGTAAATAATTCCGTTCTTTTTTGTGAATGCTACCAATGTTACCTTCTCTCCGGCAGGCATACTGTTCAATACGAATGATGCTTCTTCACCCACATTTACCCTGCTATTTATCAGCCCATTGAATGAATGGAAGATAATAAAATAATCTACCCTGCATTTATTCAATGTGACCGGTAATTCAAGTTGCATTTCCACTTGTTCCCCGCTGCGGTAAAACCTGTCGCAGTTGATCCAGCCAAGCCTTTGTACGGCCGAAGGCGCATAATATTTTTGCAATTGTCCTGCAAGTGATTTCGGTTTCCAATTCCTGAGCAAAGAATCTCTTTTTAATTTTTCACATTCTCCTGCAATAGAATCCGCTTGTATGGCTTTGAGGCTTCTAAGAATATATTGCTTGCGTGGCCCATACATGGCGGTTAGGTAATGCGTGTCAAGCACCTGGTTTGTTGGCAGGTTTTTAGGCCAGTAGGAAATGGTTTGAAGGGTTACTTTGGCATTTTTGCTATTCAATGTATCTACGAGTTCTTTCAGCGTCATGCGTTGCTTATAATAATAAACAGGTTCCTCCAACGTTTTATAAACTTTCCCGGGATCAAAATCAGCTAAGACAGGCGGTATATTATTGGGCTCATAAGGATTGCTGTCTGTGAAGGAAATCGCTTCAGATGGCGGCTCCAGCAAAACTGCTGTTCGCTTCCAGTTCATATTTTCATCTGCGTCACGCTCGCCGTAAAACAGCTGCATCTCATCTTCCTTTAAAACAGGAAAACTAACTTCCAGGGCGTGCCCTTGTTTTAATGCCAGGTTTTGCCCGTTGCATTCCAGACCGATAAAATAACTGCCGCCCGAAGCAAGCAACATTCCATCACTCATGGTGGCAGCATTACTCCTGAACAGCTCATTGCTGTTGGTTAACTCAACCAGGCGGACAAGGATCTTCCCGTTGATAGCAGTTCCATCTTCCTTTACAAGTTTCGAAGGATCAACAGTTATCTTCAATCCATTCTTGCCGGTAACAATCACAGTTTTTCCTGCCGGTACAACAAACTTTTGTGTAACTGATCTTGTGTATCCATTTACATATTCCCGGATATCTATCGATTCTGTAGCTTGCATTTTCAATGTATCGGGTAAACCGGGCAACATTTCATTTTGATTGGTTTGTTCATTATTTTTTTGAAGCTTACAGGAGGTAAAAATGAGCAAGGCTGACAGCAGCGAAATGGTGATCCGTTGAGTTTGCATGATATACAATTTAAATGTTAGGGAAAAACAGAACTTTCACTCAACGACGGCAAGCCAATGCTTATGTGAAAAACATCTATAATGTATTGTTAAACGAAAAACCGGGTAGATAAGCGGAGATTACAGAGGCGCTAGCTAATGAAAAAAATTGCCTTAAAAGGTATCTCAGGCGTGTCTTGTTCGGGTTCTCTCCGCAACCGCTTCGCTACATCCGTGTTAGTTAACACGGATGTAGCGAAGCAGACCCGAAGCAGACCCGGCCCATACCCGGTCCAGACCGGCTTTAGCCATTATTTCTAAACGAGCCAATACGCCAGAGAATATCAGAAGCGTCATGTACAAAACATTTTCGTTCCTATTCACACTCCGGTCAGGTAGATCTGTTTGCCATTTCTTCCGTGATAGCTTCTTATTTACTGATTTCCCAGTTTAAAAATTTTTCCTTGTAAAATTGTCAATTTTGCACTTGCAGCTACATCGATATTTCTGCACCCCATACCTGTTGCATTTACAATTGGATAATTATTGGGTGCGTTTACCTGCGGTATAATAACATCCTGTAACAAAGTAGGTACACCCTTAGGGCTCCAGTTTCCAGGATTGTTCCAGTCTGTTGAAATGCTACCAACCCATGTAAAGATTGTTGGTATCTGCACCGCTACATCAGACTCCCACAAACCACGGCCATTGGTGGCAGCCCTTATTTTACCGATGCCATAAGCTATTTCTAATTCTTCCACATCTACATTTGGCAGGCTCGTAAAATATGATTGCCAGGAAGCAGCGTCATTGTCTCTGAAGTAAACACCAACATCTGTTCCTACATACAATCCATCATTGGATGCATTTTGATACACAATACAATTGACAGGAAGATTGGGTAAGCCACTTGTGTAATTAACCCATGTATGACCGGTATCAACAGACATCCAGACTTTGTTTGCAGCACTATAGCCAGAAAATGTTACCCAGAGTTTTGCAGGGTCCATATTACTTGCAATTACAGAAGTAATACTTGCCAAAGCTACCGGCAATGTACCGGTGCGATCAACAAAATTATTTCCATCGGATGCTATAAATACCCTGTTGGATTTGGCAGCATAAATAAAATTGGTGTCAGAAGCTGAATAGCATAGCGATACCAGATTGCCGCTGCCGCCAGTTACATCTCCCACTTGCAAAAAATTTTGTCCTCCATTTAATGTGCGCCACAGTTGTGCCTTTCCAACAAGTAATGTGGAATCTGCTTTTGGGTTCATGATAAAAGGAGTTATCCAGTTGCCGTTTGAATTTACACCGCTGCCTCCAAAATTGCAGATAGTATTGGTAAGCGGAAAATTATTATAAGTTACATAAATGCGCCCTTTTACAGATTCCAGATAGCGAATGGAATCATTATCATGTTCATAAATGTTTTCAATACCATCGCCCGTATTGCGGTAAAAGATTGACCAGCTGCCAGCTTTCAACATTTGTGTGTACATATCCTGATGGCCGGTAAGTATGGTATAAGGATTTAGTGGCGAGGTACCGAGCTTATACATTTGTGCTATCTGCAAACCTTCATTTAATGGAGCCCATGACATACCCCGGTTGCTTGTTTTAAATACGCCACCATCATTACAGGAAAAATATGCCGAATCCTGGTTAGGTAAAAATTCTATAGCATGATGATCGGGGTGTACATACGGAATGATGCCGCCATTTTCGCTGGTTATCTGTGTCCAGTTTACCCCGCCATTTACAGATCTGTATATATTATTTGCAGCAACAAGTATGGTATCTCTGTGAAGCGGCGAAACGGACATTGCCAGATTGTACCATGCCTGCGAGCCGGAGATACCTGATAAAATTGCCGGAGTGTTAGATTGTAATGTAAAATTATCGCCAGCATCCACCGAACGGTAAAAGCCATAAAAATCTGTTGTCGTCTTTTTTACCGCCAGTATATATACATAGTTCGGATCGGCAGCCGTAACAGCAATCTCTAACCTTGCCACATTGGTACTTGATGGAAGTCCTGATGTGATAGCAGAAAAACTACTTCCACCATCTGTAGATTTATAAAATGTACCCGAAGAAAATACACCGCTTGTTGCATAGATGGTATTTTCATCGCCGGGTTTATATTCAATATCAGTAAACTGGCCTGCCTGTACCGAAATCCAATTGGTACCAGCATTTATAGTACGGTAAATGCCAAAAGTTGTGGCAGCAAATACGGTATCGGGATGAATTGGATTAATAAGGAGTTTATAGATACTTCTGCCGAGATTCGGTTGCCAGTTTAATGTATTACTGGCAAGCGGCCAGGTAATACCGCCATCAGTTGATTTAAGAATACCAATAGAACTTACGGTTAGTTGCGAACCGTTTCCATTTGCATCACCGGTTGCCAGGTACATTATTTGCGGGTTTAGCGGATTTATAGCAATATCTGTACATCCTATAACAGGCAGATTATCCGTATTACTGCTCCAGCTTACACCGGCATCAGTAGTTTTCCATAAGCCCCCAAGTGGAGCTGCTAACCACATGGTATTGGTATTAGTTGGATCAAAGTGAATAAAGTTTACCCTGGCACAACCAGCATAGTCGCCAAAATTAGAAATGGAACCCGTGGGGCCAAGTGCTGTCCAGTTAGCAGTATTGATAGCAGCCAGACTTTTGTTGGCTTTTATGTAATCCTGAAAATTGTTGAAATTATTTGAGGGTAGCGTTATATCACCTGATGGAAATACTCTTGGTGCCATATAATTTTCCCACCGTTTAAATTGAGCATAACCGGCAAATCCTTCTTCTTCGAAACTGTCTTTTAAAAATCTTTTTTCATTTGCATCCTGTTCTTTTTCATACCGTTCAAATGCTTTTTGTATGTCATAAAAATTGGCAGACTTGCCACGGTTTGTCTGCTGTTTTATTGGAAGGTAAGGGCTTTGCATCCAGGGTTGTGCCCAGGCATTTACTCCACAAAAAAAGCAGCCGGTTAAGAGTAAAAAACTTTTCATAAAGAAGGACTTGTTTAATTTTTAAATTTATAGCATCCTTATTTTTTAAAACTGTATCATCCATGCTGCTCAACCATTTTGTTGCCAATCTATAAATCCGGTGGTGCCTTAAAGATAAGCCTTGGCAGCAATATATTACAAGACCCTTTCAGCATCGGGCTCCGTGGAAAATGTATTTTAAAGAAAAAAACGCAGGTTGCGAAAATTTTGCCGGGACAGAATTCCCGCCCATCCGGCATACCCAGGCAGAGCCAGCGCAGATGCGGCAAAAACAGGCCTTAACTACTATTTTTAAACGAGCCAATATGCCAGAGAACACCTGAAGGGTCATGTACAAAAAATTCCCGTCCCCATTCATACTCCCGGATGGGTATTAGTTTTACCTGTTCATATTTTTTTGTAAGGCCTAGGTTCAGCAGCCGATCCCAAAAACCATCCAGGTCTTCCACTTCCAGGAATATCATCGTATTATCTACCCAATCCTGAAGATACGCATCCTGTAGATAAAAGCCGAGCTGACCTGTTTGGAATAATGACATGTTGTGGGCTAATATAATTTCTTCAAAGCCCAGATCCTGGTAAAAATTTCTTGAAACCTCAAAATCTCTGGCTCCGATAAATGGGCGGATAGAAATAGTTTTATATTCCATGGCTCTAATTATATGCGATTAAGCAATAAAGCAAGTTATTGAATTTACCGGGTAATGATCATGGCATTTGAATGATTGGATACAGGCGTATTTCTAAAACGAAATAAAAAATGGGGCAGATAGTTCTGCCCCAGTGTAAAATGTTTTTTTATTATTAATGCTGGTGATTGTGTTGCATTGCTGCAAGTTCATCCGCAGTAACTTTCTTTTCTTTCGGTTTAGTCTGCGTTTCAATCCAGCTAAACAATTTCTCAGTAACCAGCCTGCGGTAAGTAGCATCTACCTGTTTCTCATCTTTCATCATACGATCGATATAGCTATCCAGCCAACCCGTATCATCGCCCATATTCATCTGGCCAAAATAACGCATCACTTCCTCACGCATGTGTGCCTTCAACTCTTCCTGGGTTACATCTAATTTATTTTCAGTGATTAACCTGTCACTTACCAAAGTCCATTTTAGCTGGCCGCTGAATGCAGGAAATTCTGATTCTGCCTGTTCTGCAGTTTTTTGCTGTTCGCCGCCGGTTTGCAACCAGCGTTTCAGGAATGTTTCAGGGAATTCCATTTTAGTTTCATCTACCAGATAATGATACAACTGGTCGTGCAACTGGTTACGGCTTTGCGATTCCCAGTATTTAGCGATCTCACCTTTTAATGAATCACGCAATTCAGCTTCTGATGTGATATTTTTACCGGGATAAACTTCGTTGAAGAATTCCTCGTTCATTTCTCTTTTTTCTACCAGCCCGATCTTCACAACATCCAGTTTGAAATATTTTGCAGCAGCTTCTTTATCATCTTTTTCAAAACCAAGATCCTGCAACATCATTTCAAGCTTATCGCCTTCGAATGATTTGCTCAATTGAAAAACAAAATGATCACCTGCTTTTTTACCCATCAGTTGCTTTTGCATAGAAGGCGTAAAATATTTTAATATTACCGAATTCTCTTTGCTGATACCGCCTTCAACAGCATTGCCATCCTGATCGGTTTCGGTGAACAATACATTCAGTACATTCTCTTCATTCTCGATTACTTCAGGCTCTGTCATTTTACCAGCTTTGATCTGCATACGATTGATCTCTTCATTCAGCATTTCCTCGGTAACTTCTACTTTATGCAGGGTAAGCTTTGCTTGATCAAATGCAGGAACCTCAAATGCAGGTTTCAGGCCGATCTCGAAATCAAAGTCCACATCAGACGGATTATTCATATCCAGGTTACGCAGGTCATTCTGCATGGGTAATGGCTGGGCAAAAATATCCGGCTTTGTTTCATTCAGGTAAGTGTATAATTCTTTTTCAACAGCCCTCAATATTTCATCTGAAAATATAGAAGCGCCGTACATTTTTTTGATCATTCCTGCAGGAACCATCCCTTTACGAAAACCAGGGATATTGGCTGTTTTAGAATATTCTTTCAACTTCTTGTCAAATGAAGGCAGGTAATCTTCCTTTTTGATCTTTACAGTAAGTTTATCATTCAATAAACCAATGTTTGCTCTTTCTACTGTTGCCATTTAATTTATATTTTATAAAGTATTTCTTTAATACTGAACAAGGAACAAGGAATGTAGAACATCGAAGTTCATGATTCATTATTCCTTGTTCCTTGCCTGATATTCGTTTGTGCGGATAATAGGGGTCGAACCTACATGGATTGCTCCGCCAGATCCTAAGTCTGGTGCGTCTGCCAATTTCGCCATATCCGCATTTACTACCGTTTGCTGTGTAATGCTAGTTCCCAAACGGGTGGCAAAATTAAGGGTTTTATTTATAAAATTGATTTTTGAAGCGAAGTATTTGTCAGGTTTATAGTTCATGGTTCATAGTTAAATGCACATTATGGTAAACTTACAAACCTGTTCAACTTTGAGACCCAACAATGAACTATGAACTGTGAACTTGCTTTTTGACTTATATCGTACCGTTTTTTAAACTAAATTCGTGATAATACATGGAAACAACGCAGGCCATAGAACCTTATAAACTTTCGGAAGAAGAAGAGAAGAAAGAGATCCTTCGCCAATACAGGGCATTGCTACGGGTTTTGAAACAGAAACTTAAGCCAGGCGATAAGTTACTGCTTCGCCGTGCCTTTGAGATTGCAGCAGAAGCCCACCAGACCATGCGCCGTAAAAGCGGTGAGCCATATATTCTTCACCCATTGGCAGTAGCAAAAATATGCGTGGAAGAGATCGGGCTGGGTATACGCAGCACCATTTGCGCACTTTTACATGATACGGTAGAGGATACGGATATCACCCTGGAAGATGTGGAAAGGGAATTTGGATCTGAAATAGCAAAGATCGTAGACGGACTAACCAAGATCTCAACTGTTTTAGATGCTAACAGCAGCCAGCAGGCAGAGAATTTTAAAAAGATATTACTAACGCTTACCGATGACCCGAGGGTTATATTGATAAAGCTTGCCGACCGCCTGCACAATATGCGCACGATGGACAGCATGAAGCGGGAAAAGCAATTAAAGATCTCTTCGGAAACAGTTTATGTATATGCACCCCTCGCCCACCGGATGGGATTGTATAATATTAAAACGGAAATGGAAGACCTGGCCATGAAATATATGGAGCCGGATACCTACCGTTATATAGCCCAGAAATTACAGGATACAAAAAGGGAACGCACACGGTACATCAATGATTTCATCAGGCCATTAAAAGACAAGCTGGAAAAAACAGGTTTTGATTTTGAGATATATGGCCGGCCAAAAAGCATTCATTCCATCTGGAATAAAATAAAAAAGAAAGGCGTTGCTTTTGAAGAAGTGTATGATCTTTTTGCCATCAGGATCATTGTAAATGCTACGCCTGAAAAAGAAAAAGAAGATTGCTGGAAAGTGTACAGCATTATTACAGATGCCTACAACCCATCGCCGGAACGGTTAAGGGATTGGCTGAGCAATCCGAAAAGCAATGGTTATGAAGCCCTGCACACAACCGTAATGGGACCGCAGGGTAAATGGGTGGAAGTGCAGATACGTACCAAGCGCATGAATGAGATAGCAGAAAAAGGATTGGCAGCGCATTGGAAATACAAGGAAGGAAAAGATGACGAAAGCCGCTTTGATAAATGGTTTCACCAGATAAGAGAAGCCCTGAGTAACCAGGATTCCAATTCACTTGATTTTTTACATGATTTTAAAACCTCTTTTTTAGCAGAGGAAATATATGTTTATACACCAAAAGGCGATGTAAAAATGTTACCGATCGGTGCAACGGCACTCGACTTTGCTTTTAGTGTGCACACAGCCGTTGGCAGTAAATGTATCGGTGCTAAAGTAAATCACAAACTCGTTCCCATCAGTTATAAACTTCGCAATGGCGACCAGATAGAGATCATTACCAGTGCCAAGCAGAAGCCCAATACAGAATGGTTAAAATTCGTTGTAACAAGCAAGGCCAAGTCGAAAATAAAAGACACATTAAAAGAAGAAAAAAGAACGGTCGCTGAAGAAGGCAAATATATATTGCAGCGCAAGCTGGATGGTATGAATGCTGTGATGAGCCATTCGAACCTGGAGGAACTTGCAACTTATTATAAACTGAACAGCAGCCTGGACCTGTTGTATGATATCGCTACAAAAAAGATCGACCTAAAAGAATTAAAAGAATTTACGGTACACGGCGATAAGTTACTGCCACCAAAACCCATCAAGCCTGTTGAGGAAAAATTCGAATACCATGAGGCACATGCAAAGCAATCGGGTAAAAAAGACAAGGATGCAGAACTGATCATTTTTGGTGAAAGCAGTGACCGTATCATGTATACATTGGCAAATTGCTGCAAGCCTATTCCCGGCGATGATGTCTTTGGTTTTATCACAACCGGCGAAGGATTAAAGATACACCGCACCAATTGCCCGAATGCAGCCAGGTTGCTTGCAAATTATGGGCACCGTGTTGTTAAGACCAAGTGGGCCAAAAATAAAGAGATCTCATTCCTCACCGGTTTAAAAATTATAGGTTTGGATGATGTGGGTGTAATACATAAGATCACCAATCTCATCAGCGGCGAAATGAAAGTGAATATTTCTGCTATGACCATTGAAGCAAAAGATGGCATCTTTGAAGGCAATGTAAAAGTGTTTGTACATGATAAGGATGAACTGGATGACCTGGTGGATCAGTTGCTAAGTTTGCCTGGCATTGAACGGGTAGACAGGTACGATACAGAGTAAAATTTTAACTAAAAGTTTACAGTAGTTTTCTTCTATTGAAATAAAAAAAACCAACCTTTATTTTTCAACAATTAAAACCATAATATATGCAGGAACTCGTTAACCAATTAATAGAAAAAGCAGGCATCAGCCAGGAGCAGGCTCATAAAACCATTGATACGATCAAAGATTTTATCAAAGATAAATTCCCGATGATGGCAGGAGCTGTAGATAATTTATTCCCTGCTGCTACTGCTGCAATTGAAGATCCTGCTGCACCGCCGATTCCATCCCCGAGCATGCTCGATAAGATCAGCGATTTTATCCCCGGTGAAATCGGCGAAAAGATCGAATCATTTGCTAAAGACAAATTCGGTGGTTGAAATAAATATCTTTAATAAAAACAAAGCCATCCTGAAAAATGGCTTTGTTTTTATTAGTTGTTATGTCGATTATGGAAATACCTGCTCCGGTTTATTGTTAATACCGGGCAGATCCCTTGCTGCACCTGGGATGACAGCATAAGAGATTAACCCAATACTTCTCTCGCTATTACGATCTTCTGAATTTCACTCGTTCCCTCACCTATTGTACACAATTTACTATCCCTGTAAAATTTCTCCACAGGAAAGTCTTTCGTGTACCCATAGCCGCCGAATATCTGAACGGCATCTGTACTGATCTCTACAGAAATTTCACTTGAATAATATTTTGCCATTGCAGCTTCCTTGGTCATCTGCATACCTTTATTTTTCAGATCACAAGCCTGGTTGATCAATAATTCTGCTGCTGCGATCTTGGTAGCCATATCGGCCAGCTTAAATGAAATACCCTGAAAATTTGCGATCGGCTGATCAAACTGGTGACGCTCTTTTGCATATTGCAGGGATGCTTCATAGGCACCTTTTGCAATACCCAATCCCAATGCTGCAATGGAGATTCTGCCACCATCCAGTATTTTCATCGCCTGTTTAAACCCCGAGCCCACTTCACCCATTCGGTTCTCATCGGGAATCACACAGTTATCAAAGATCATTTCGGCAGTTTCACTTGCACGCATACCCAGTTTGTTTTCCTTTTTACCTGCACTGAACCCAGTCGTATTGCGATCTATAATAAATGCGGTGGAGTTATTTTTAGTTCGTGGCTCACCTGTCCGGCATACAACCACTGCAACATCGCCAGACTTGCCATGGGTGATCCAGTTCTTGGTTCCGTTAATGATCCAGTTGTTACCATCTTTAACAGCGGTGGTCCTCATATTTCCTGCATCACTGCCGGTATTTGCTTCCGTAAGCCCCCAGGCCCCGATAAACTCGGCAGAAGCCAGTTTAGGCAAATATTTTTGTTTCTGTGCTTCATTTCCAAAAGCGAGGATATGGCCTGTACAAAGGGAATTATGGGCAGCCAGCGACAGGCCGATAGACCCGCAAACCTTCGCAATTTCCTGTATTACCACACTGTATTCAAAATAACCCAGGCCGGTGCCGCCGTATGCTTCAGGAACCAATACGCCCATCATGCCCAGTTTACCCAGTTCTTTAAAAATATGTACTGGAAATTCCTGAGATTCATCCCACTCCATTAAGTGGGGCTTAATATACTGTAGCGCAAAATCCTTTGCAGATTGAGCAACCTGCAGTGTAATTTCATTTTGAGAAAAATCCATAAAATAGCAATCGTTGAGGCTGCAATTTAAGGAAACTTGGCAAAATACTAACAACTGTTAGCATAAGAGTGGGAATATTATATATCCCGCCCCTCGCGCCGTGAAAATATTGCGAATGATTCACTCATTGATAATTATTGAATCATTATCAACTTTAGCGTTTAAATATTTGTCACTCAGTAACCAGGTAAGCCGAAACTTTATTATAAATTTCATCCGTAACCGTCATTATCTTTTTAATGTCGGCAACTTTACTAAAATTACCATGTTGAGCACGGTATTGAAAAATAAGATTGGCAAGGTTATACCTGATATAAGGATGTTGCTTCATTTCATCCGGCGTAGCCGTATTGATGTTAAGCTGCTTAATATTTCTATTGCTGAGCACCAGCCTTGGCTTGATCTTTTGAAAAACAGAATCCGGCAGCCCAAATGTTTCTGCCACCTGGTCAATGCTGTAAAATCCACCGAGCCTGTTGCGGAAATTAATGATACGGTTTGAAAGTTTTGCACCAATACCCGGCAAGGCGATCCAGGCATTTGTATCAGAAACATTGACGTCAACCGATACAACAACAGCAGGTTTACGCTCATAACTTACCGGCGTAAATTCCGCTTTTGAAAAATGGGAAACAGGATCCGGTTGATTTATAGTTACATAAGGCATCAATAGCTTTACCTCGTCTTCCCGTAGTCCCCATATTTTTTCAATGTCTTCCGGTTTCCTGAATTTTCCTCCTTTGGATAAATATTTTTTAATGGTCGTAATGGTCTTCTCTTTTACGCCCAATTTTTTCCACCCATCCTCAGAGAGTGTATTGGGATCAAATTGAAAAAGTATTGCCTGTCGAGGAGCATCATTGTATTTTTTTTCAGCAGGGCCGGAGTAAGAGGCCACATTATCCTGCCCATAATTTTTTTGTGTAAATTTTTTCAGGCTGTCTTCCTGTTTACTTTTTAAAGATGCCAGTTGTGTTTGAAAATTGTTATCGGCAACAACAGGATTTTCTTTAAAGACCAACGGATAAATAAAAGGGATGCTTATTAACAGCAAAATGATAACGAGGAGAAAAACAGTTCCGTTCCGCTCTTTACGCGTAAAACTTAAATAATGATTGGCTGCCCTTTTTTGCATATTCCAAAATAGGACAAACAGTCTTTTAAAAACAACTGTAGCACCTTAATATTTATTTAGTAGCTACCTGCTGACCATCATACGAAAGTTGTATACCTTCCGGGAGTTCTGTGTTTATTGCAGTATGCAAGCCAAGCTGGTGGCTTATATGTGTGAAGTAAGCTTCCGGCACTTCCAGTTCCTGTACAAGATCAACAGCTTCCTGTAAATTAAAATGAGAGATATGTTTTTCTTTACGGAGTGCATTTAATACAAGGGCATTACTACCTTTTATTTTTTCTTTCTCAACTTCATCTATCCGGTTGGCATCAGTGATATAAGTAAAACTGCCAAACCTAAAACCCAGTACCGGCATTTTCAGGTGCCATACCTTGATGGGCGTAACAGGAATATCTCCCACCAAAAATGTTTCTTCGGGGATATCAATTAAACTAATATCAGGAATACCCGGATATTTATGTTCGGCAAAAATATAAGAGAACTCTTTCTTTAATGCTACCTGTGTAAGCTCATTGGCATACACATCCATCGCCTGGTTTTGAAAATAATTAAAGGCCCTGATATCATCCAAACCGGCAATATGGTCTTTGTGGGGATGTGTAAATAAAACTGCATCCATTTTTTTTACATCGGCCCTCAACATCTGGTAGCGAAAATCGGGCGTAGTATCCACAACAATTGTTGTTGTTTCACTCTCTACCAAAATACTGCTGCGGAGGCGCCTGTCCTTTTTATCGGTCGAACTGCAGACCTCACAAGTACACGCGATCATGGGAACGCCGCTGCTGGTGCCTGTGCCGAGAAATGTTATTTTTAAAGGGGGGCAGTGCATGTGGATGTAAAATATCAAATGTAAAACTTAAAATGTAAAAGTCCGGATGCATCTTCACTTTTACATGTTACACCTGCTATTTTACATTTCGTGCTTTACACTTACCAGTTCTTCATATAGCTTCTGGCTTTCATGTGTGAGTGCGTCAATATTGATATCCAATTGAGGAAGCAGGTCGATGAGGGTATTGATCCTTCCTTCCGTTTGAAAGAATTTATTCAGCACCACTACTTTCTTATCCTGCAATATGCAATAGCCGCTTTGAAACGTACCTCTTTCGTAGCGGATCACATAACCACATTCTTCTACTATTTTTTCAACCTTATCTAAATTATGCTGTGTATATTTCATTATTAACTATAAAGTTCAAAATCATAAGTTCAAACAAAAATAAATACAGGCTTCCGTTTTTGAACCTTAAGTTATCACCAATAGGTTGACAATTTTATCTACGAGTGAATTCTAACGTTACTTTTAGTTTTTGCCTTTTAACTACTTACTTATTTGTCATCCTGATCACCGGCACGATCATCTCTTCCAGGCTTATTCCACCATGCTGAAAGGTATTACGATAATAATTCACAAAATGATTGTAGTTATTGGGATAGCAAAGGAACAGGTCGCCTTTGGCAAAAATAAAAGTAGAATTCACATTTGGCACAGGTAACCCAGCTTCACGCGGATCCCGGAATGCGAGTACATCTTTGGGCTCATAATTTAAATTACGTCCATGCTTATAACGCAGGTTAGCAGTTGTTTGTTTATCGCCGATCACTTTTACCGGTGTCTTCACACGGGTAGTGCCATGATCTGTTGCAACAATAAGCGTTAATTTTTTATCTGCAATTTTTTTAAGTGCCTGGTGCAGGGGGCTATGTTCAAACCAGCTTTCTGTAATACTCCGGTAACTTGTTTCATCACCCGCCAGTTCCTTGAGTACTTCCATTTCGGTACGGGCGTGGCTAAGCATATCAATAAAATTATACACGATCACATTCAGGTCGTTCTGCAAAAAATTGTGCATGTTATCAACCATCTTCTGCCCGTCGTGATTATTGGTGATCTTGGTATAAGAAATTTTCAGGTCACCCTTACCCAGTCTTTTTAACTGAGCCCTTAAAAATTCTTCTTCAAATAAATTCTTTCCGCCTTCTTCATCATCGTTTTTCCATTGGTTTGGAAATTGTTTTTCAATATCAATCGGCAGCATGCCCGCAAATATGGCATTACGTGCATATTGGGTAGCTGTTGGCAGTATGGAATAAAAAGTTTCTTCCTCCTGTATTCTGAAACTTTCAGCAAACTTCGGTTGTATGGTTTTCCATTGATCGAAACGCAGGTTATCGATCAACACAAAAAACAATGGAGTGCCCTTTTCAATATGAGGAATTACTTTATACTTTAAAAGATTATGGCTCATGATGGGGCTGTCTGTGCTCTTAGGCGATACCCAGGAAGCATAATTCCTTGAAATGAATTTGAAGAATTCGGTATTGGCTTCCTGTTTCTGGGTTTCAAAAACTTCCTGCATTTCAGGGCTGTCGCTTTTCTTCATTTCAAGTTCCCAGTAAACAAGTTTCCGGTAGATTTCCATCCACTCATTGTAATCAGGATTGCTGCTAAGTGCCATAAATAAACTACGGAACTCCTGCTGGTATGCAGAAGTTGTTCTTTCTGCCACCAATCTTTTATTATCGATGATCTTTTTCAAACTCAGCCAAACCTGGTTAGGGTTTACCGGCTTAATAAGATAATCACTTATCTGGCTACCTATGGCCTCATCCATCAGGTTCTCAGCTTCGTTCTTTGTGATAAGCACTACCGGTAGATTACTTTTTATTTCTTTTATCTGCTGCAATGTTTGTAATCCGCTGATGCCGGGCATGGTTTCATCCAGCAATACTACGTCGACAATATTTTCTTTTACATATTCTACCGCATCAAACCCGTTGGTGCGGGTTTGCACTTCATATCCTTTATTTTCCAGAAACATTATTTGCGATGTAAGGCTGTCAATCTCATCATCTACCCAGAGTATCTTTGGTATATACATTTTTTAAAGGCTGTTTAATGTAGAGAGTTTCTATAATGCGGAGGTTTAGATGATTTAGAAAGTTTAGATTTCTTAATAATCGAAATTACTGTTTTGTACTGTAACTAAATACTAAAGCATCTAAACATACTAAACTTTCTAAACTTGTATTTGTAGCTTTGCCTCACTTTGTAATTCTTTTAACATTAAACACAGCATGCCATTTCATAAAATTATCAACGATCCTGTTTACGGTTTTATTACAATAGATGATGAGCTGATCAATGAGTTGATAGCACATCCCTATTATCAGCGCCTGAGAAGGATTTATCAAATGGCGATGGCGCACCTCGTTTACCCCGGAGCCGTGCATACAAGGTTACACCATTCGCTGGGCGCTTATCACCTGATGCGTTGCGCCTTGCAGGAACTTACCAGCAAGGGTATTGAGATTACTGCAGAAGAACAGCAGGCTGCGAAGATCGCTATTCTGTTACACGATATCGGCCACGGCCCCTTTTCACATGCACTTGAACATGTACTGGCAGAAGGTTTTCATCATGAAGAACTTTCGCTGATGCTCATCAAAGAACTGAATAAACATTTTAATGGCAAACTGCAGATGGCGCTGGAAATATTCACCAATGAATATCCAAAAAAATTCCTGCACCAATTGGTAAGCGGCCAACTGGATGTTGACCGCATGGATTATCTTTCGAGGGATAGTTTTTTCACCGGTGTAAATGAAGGTACCATTGCTTACGACCGCATCCTGAAAATGCTAACGGTTCACAATGGCGAACTGATGGTGGAAGAAAAAGGCATTTATTCTATAGAAAAATTCCTGGTTGCACGCAGGCTGATGTACTGGCAGGTGTACCTGCATAAAACAGTATTGAGTGCAGAGCAGATGCTCGTCAGGATCATCAAAAGAGCCAAGCTTGTAAAAGCACAATGCCAGGAACCGTTGAATAGTTTTATCAACCAGCCAATCGAAACCGTTAGCCTTGAACAGTTTTGCAGCATTGATGATTACGATGTGTTGATGGCCATAAAAAAATGGGCAACCCATGATGACAAAGTTCTTTCTATTCTTTGCCGCGGAATATTAGACAGGCATTTATTAAAAGTAAAATATTTCAATGAGCCTGCAGACAATGAAATACTATCGGCTAAAATCAGGGAGATAAGTAATAAACTGAACATCCCTGAAACAGCTGCAGCCTGGCTTGCATTTACCGGCGAAGCGGCCAGCAGCACTTATAATTTTGAAAATGACCATATTCACATTCTATTTAAGGATGGCACGGTAAAAGATATTTCGGAAGTGGATAATGCACTTATAAATGAAAACCTTAGGGGCACAGTTAAAAAATATTACATTTGTTACTTAAGATAGCTGTATGTAGTTAGCTATTAGCATTTAGCCCCGGCCTTTTGGCTAAATGTTTTTAACTAATAGCTAAAAGTTGTCAGCTAAAAGCTTTATAATATGCAATTCAGCGCAGCACAAATAGCACTTATAATAAGTGGAAAAGTGGAAGGAAATGCAGATACCGCCGTTTCTTCTTTTGGAAAGATCGAAGAAGCCAGGGTGAACCAACTGGCATTTTTGGCCAATCCCAAATATGAGGATTTTTTATATTCTACCAGCGCTTCCGTGGTCATCGTAAACGAAACACTGGAATTGAAGCAGCCGATAACCACTACCCTTATCCGTGTTCCGGATGCTTACAGCGCTTTTGCAACTTTGCTCGACAAATACCAGCAGATAAAAACACAGGAACTTACCGGCATTCAGGAACCGGTGTATAAACATCCAACCGCAAAGACGGGAGACGATATTTTTATTGGTGCTTTCACTTATATCGGCGAGAATACAGTTATCGGCAACGGCGTCAAATTGTTTCCCAATGTTTACCTCGGTAACAATGTTACCGTTGGAGATAATACGATCATACATCCCGGGGTAAAGATCTACCATGAATGCGTTGTGGGTAAAAATGTAGTAATCCATGCAGGAACCGTGGTTGGCAGTGACGGCTTCGGCTATGCCCCGCAGAAAGACGGCAGCCTGAAAAAAGTACCCCAGATCGGCAATGTGGTCATAGAGGATTTTGTGGAAATTGGTGCAAATACTACTATTGATCGTGCTACCATCGGGAGCACATTGATCAGAACCGGTGCCAAACTGGATAATTTATTGCAGATAGCCCACAACGTTGAGATCGGCAGCAACAGCGTAATTGCAGCGCAAAGTGGTATCAGCGGCAGTACTAAAATTGGCAGGAACGTTCTTATTGGCGGACAGGCAGGTATTGTTGGCCATATTCATATTGCAGACGGCAGTAAGATCAATGCACAAAGTGGCGTAAGCAAATCCATCAAAAGTCCTAACGCTGTTGTTACCGGATCGCCGGCTTATGATTATACAGCAGCACTTCGCAGCCAGGCACTCACCCGAAATCTTCCCCAGTTGGAGAAGCGTATACAGGAATTGGAAAAACTTGTTGCAGCGCTGTTAGAGAAAAAATAACATTTATACAGTGTTAATCTGTAGACAACAAGTTAATTTTACAATTTATAGTTTTAATTTATTTGTGTGAATCGGATCAGCAGGTTTATATTCTTTTTAGTTATTTTTTTTTTACCGGCCATTTCTTTTGCACAGCTGGTTGCCATTTCCGGTACGGTGCAGGATGCTCATACAAAGGAACCCGTTGGTTTTGCTTCTGTATACATGGCTGTTGCACAGAATGGGATGACCACCGACAGCGCCGGCCGCTTTACCATACACTACGACCCTTCGTCCCGGGATTCATTGATCGTTACTTTCGTTGGATATCAACGCTTTTATATCCCTGCTTCTAAAATAGATGCCAGTAAACCAATTGTCGTTGACATGCAACGAGGCGGTAACAATAATGAGGTGGTGATCCGCACTAAAATAAACAAAGGACTTTTTCTCTGGAAAAAAATAATGAGTAAGAAGAAGGCTTACAACCGTTACAACCTGTCCAACTTCGGATATGAAAGTTATAACAAACTGGAAGTAGATTTAAAGAATTTCAATGCTGATAAGGCAAGAAAGAATTTCATTTTAAAATCTTTTTCATTTGTTTTCGATAATATCGACAGCACTTCAGAAAAAGATCCTTTTCTGCCGGCATACCTGATCGAAAGCCTGAGCGATTACGCTTTTCAAAAAAATCCCAAACGTTTCCGGGAAGAAATAAGAGCTTCACATACAAAGGGTTTCAAAAATGAAAGCATCAGCAGGTTACTGGGGGTAATGAACCAGAACGTAAATATTTACAGCAATTATGTAAATGTGATGGACAAGGATTTTATCAGTCCGTTTAACGACAACGGCGATTCATATTACAGTTTCAATGTTCCCGATACGCAGGTGCTGAACGGTGTAAAAGTGTTTCACTTTACATTCAGGCCCAAACGGCCTGGCCAGAATACTTTCCAGGGCGATGCCTGGGTGATCTCCAAAACATACCAGATAGAAAAGATCACGTTGTACATCGGCCATGAAGCAAATATTAATTTCATCGACAGGCTGAGTATATTCCAGGAATTCCATGCCCTCAATGATTCGGTGTATTTTTTAACCCGGGATAAATTCTTTGCCGATTTCAGAACCCTGGGCAAACATTCCCTGACATTGATCGGCAGAAAAACAACCTCTTACCAGGATATCAGCATTAACAGTGATTCAATTACGGCTGTATTCAAAGATCAAAAGATCGAAGAATTGGTAAGAACAGATACCGGTGTAGCCAATCATTCCGATTCTGCGTGGAACCTGCTTCGCCACGATACGCTTTCTGCCAATGAAAAAGCCATTTACGTTACGATCGATAAGTTGCTGGACATGCCCAAATTCAAGCGGCTGGAAAGAACACTTAAGTTTTTAGCTACCGGGTACAAAGACATCGGTAATGTTGAGATCGGCCCCTGGTTCAATTGGGTGAGCAGCAATAAATGGGAAGGAACCCGTTTCCGCTTCGACCTTGGTACAAATACCGGTTTCAATAAACAATTGTACCTCCATGGTTACCTCGCTTATGGATTAAAGGATAAGAAATTCAAAGGGCAAACAGAAGCTTACTGGATACTGAAAAGAACCCCCAAACTAACCCGGCTGCATGTTTCTTATATAAATGATATCGATAATGGTATCAGTCAGTATGGCGAAGTAAGTCAGGATAATATTTTCTCCATCGCCATACGCAAGCCAAATACAACAAGAAAGTTTGTGAGTGCCCAACAGATCAATTTTGATGCTATACACGAATGGGGCAAGGGCTTTTCAACCGAATTATTTGTTGCCCACCGCAAATTTGATCCCTTGCTGAATCTATTACCCAAAGACAGTTTTCCGGTGATCAATGGCGAGGCCCTGACAAGTTTTGAAGTTGCATTGAAGCTTCGTTTTGCTTACCTGGAACAGTTCTTTGAAGGGGATTATTTCCGTTATTCACTGGGCACAAAATACCCGATTGTAGAATTGATGATCACAAAAGGAATTCCCAATGTTTTCAAAAGTGCTTACGATTATACAAAACTTACCGCTTCTATAAAAGATAAGATGAAAATATCTCCATTGGGCACTTTAAGCTATAAGATCTATGCAGGCCAGGTATTTGGCACATTGCCTTTTGCATTCCTGGAAGTGCACCCGGGTAACGACCTGTATTATTACAGCAAATCCTCTTTCAACCTTATGAACAGGTTTGAATACCTGAGTGATAAGTATGCAGGCATCAATATTGAACATAATATTGGCTCCGGATTGTTCAGATTTACGCCGCTGACCCGGAAACTAAAATGGAGGCAGTTCTGGAATATTAAAACGGTATGGGGTTCTATCAGTAATGAGAACAGGCTTCTCAACGACCGGATCATTGATGATTCTACCAAGGTTCATGCCTTCAGATACCTGAATGGAGGGAATTATACAGAAATAGGAACCGGTATTGATAATATTTTCAGGGTATTCCGGTTAGATTTTGTGTGGAGATTCAATCCTGCTTCCTCACTTCCCCGCAGTTCCCGCTTTGGAATTTTTGGCAGTTTCCAATTTCAATTCTAATATGATATGAGCCGTTTTCATTCAAAAAAACGGACTGTGGAAAAATAAAATATCTTTGCCAAAATCTGAATTGCCAGCATGGATAAAAATTTTAATGTAGATAAGCAACATACGCTTGGAGCCCCCATTAGTATTTCAGGCACAGGCCTGCATACCGGCATCAATGTGGATATGGTTTTAAAGCCTGCTAACCCTGGTTTTGGCTACCAGTTTCAACGTACAGACCTGCCGGGATCACCCGTTATAAAAGCCGATTGCGACCTCGTGACCGAAACATCCAGGGGCACAACACTGGAAAAAGATGGCGCTAAAATAAGTACGGTAGAACATGTATTGGCAGCATTGGTAGGCATGGGTGTTGATAATTGCCTGATAGAAGTGAATGGTCCTGAGATACCGATCATTGATGGCAGCAGCGGCCCATTCGTTGAAATCATTGAAAAAACCGGGGTACTGGAACAGGATGCCGCAAAAGCCTGGTATACCATCGATACCAATATTTCTTTTTATGATGAAAAGAAAAGGGTTGAAATGACTGCCCTACCGGCTACCAATTATGAAATAACAACGCTGATAGATTTTAACAGCCCCGTTTTGGGAACCCAGCATGCCAGCTTAAAAAGCCTGAAGGATTTTCAGCAGGAGATCGCTCCCTGCCGTACATTCTGCTTTTTGCATGAACTGGAAATGCTCATCGATAACAACCTGATCAAAGGTGGTGATATCAATAATGCGATTGTTATTGTAGATAAAGCTGTAACCAAAGAAGAAATGGGCAGGCTTGCAACAGCATTCGGCCGCACAAAGGTTGAAGTGAAGAGTGAAGGCTACCTCAATAACCTCGAACTGCGTTTTCCGAATGAACCGGCAAGACACAAGTTATTGGATGTTGTTGGTGACCTGGCATTGATCGGTTATCCGATCAAAGCTCATATCATTGCAAACAGGCCCGGCCACAGCAGCAATGTTGAATTCGCCAAAAAGATAAAGCAATACATTAAAAAGAATAAGCATACCAAGGGAATACCGGTTTATGATCCGACACAGCAACCCGTTTATTCTTTACAACAGATAGAGAAAACGCTGCCACACCGCTATCCTTTTTTATTGGTAGATAAGATCATTGAATTAACTGCTGAATACATTGTAGGAATAAAAAATGTTACATTCAATGAATATTTTTTCCAGGGACATTTCCCGGGAAATCCTGTTATGCCTGGTGTATTGCAAATTGAGGCATTGGCTCAAACCGGAGGCATTCTTTGCATCAATGCCATGCCCGAAGGATCTTACGACACTTATTTTTTAAAAATAGACAATTGTAAATTCAAACAAAAGGTAGTTCCCGGAGATACTATGATATTAAAAATGGAACTGATAGAACCGATACGTCGGGGTATTTGTGTAATGAGGGGAAGTGTATATGTAGGCAACAAACTTTGCACGGAAGGTGATTTTACAGCACAACTTGTAAAGAAGAGTAATTGACCGGCCATAATTTTTCTTTTAAAGAGGATGAAAAAAATATTTCAAGTTAAATGAATCAGTACATTAGTAATTTTCAAATTTCCAACTCACCCAGATGATCCATCCGCATACATACATACACCCCAACGCTAAACTGGCTACCAATGTAAAGATTGACCCGTTTAGTGTTATACACCAAAATGTAGAGATTGGTGAAGGTACCTGGATAGGCAGCAGTGTTACCATTATGGAAGGCGCAAGGGTAGGCAAGAACTGCCGGATATTCCCCGGTGCGGTAATAGCAGGCATTCCACAGGATCTTAAATACGAGGGTGAAAACACCACCGTAGAGATCGGCGACAATACAACCATCCGTGAGTTTGTAACGATCAATCGTGGCAGCAAAGACAGGTGGACCACCAAGGTTGGAAATAATTGTTTGATCATGGCCTACAGCCATATTGCCCATGATTGCATCGTTGGCAACAACTGCATCATGAGCAACAACACACAAATGGCGGGGCATGTGGTACTGGGGGATTATGCAATACTGGCAGGCATGTGCGCCATTCACCAGTTTGTACAGATAGGCCAGCATGCATTTGTTTCAGGAGGTTCATTGGTAAGCAAAGATGTACCGCCTTATATCAAAGCAGGACGTACACCATTGAGTTATGCAGGTGTAAACTCGGTAGGTTTAAAACGCAGGGGGTTTTCATTGACAAGGATCAACCAGATATTGGATATATACCGGATCATCTACAATAAAAACCTCAACACTTCACAGGCGTTGAATTTTATAGAAGAAGAATTACCCGCAACCGATGAAAGGGATGAGATCGTTACATTCATTCGTGAAAGCGGTAGGGGAATCATTAAGCGTTATAGCAAGGGAAGTATGGAGGATGAATAAGACATGCTATCCGCAGCCAATCCCCCCGGAAGGGGAAGGAAATGAAGAAGATGATGGAGTAGGTTAGTTATGTAACAGTCAGTTGATCTGTTTTCAACTTCAGTGGCGTCGCACAATTGTACCACAGAACTTTAATGAACAATATTAAAAAACAGCAGACACCCAAATTGCTCTCAATCTCTTTCGGAGAAGGGTTGGGATGAGGCCTTCAATGCACATCACACTAACCAATACCGGCAAACGATACAACAGGGAATGGATATTCCGCCATGTTGACTATGAATTCATGGCCGGCAGGTCTTATGCCATTACCGGGCCGAATGGTTCGGGCAAATCAACATTGCTGCAGGTGATTGCGGGGGCGGTGTTGCACAGTGAGGGAGAAATAAACTACAACCAGCAGGACACCGGATCAGGGGTACCAGTTAAAACCAATGCGATTTCCAGCAACGATGCCTATAAAAACATCTCCATCGCAACACCCTACCTGGAACTGATAGAAGAAATGACATCGACTGAATTGCTCAACTTTCATTCAACGTTCAAATCTTTCATAAAGCCTGTTCCCGAAATGCTCGCAGCGGTAAGCCTGCAAAATGCAGCGAATAAACAGATACGCTATTTCAGCAGTGGTATGAAACAACGTTTAAAAATGGCGCAGGCTTTTTTCAGCAATACTTCCGTTCTTTTATTGGATGAACCTACTACGAATTTAGACGCAGATGGAATTGCATTGTATAAGCAACTGATAGGAGATTATACAAATAACAGGCTGGTGATCGTAAGCAGCAATGACGAACAGGAATATGATTTCTGTGAAGAAGTGGTTTCGATCAATAATTACAAATAATAAAAAGCAGGAAATGCTGTTTGTTATCTCCTGCTTGCAATCAATAAATTCAGGTCGGTATATTTCAGGTCAAACCTTTCGCTCAGGTGAAAATTAGTGAGGCTGCCTTTAAATAAATAGATACCGCTACGGATATTTATTTTATGCCAAACCACATTTTCAATGCCACCTTCATCGGCAGTTTCAAGCAGCAAAGGCATCAATACATTGCTGATAGCCTGTGAAGCTGTTCTTGCAAATCCACTGGGTATGTTCGGAACACAATAATGTATCACATCATATTTGGAAAAAGTGGGTTTCTTATGCGTGGTTACCATGCTTGTTTCAAAGCAACCACCATGATCAATACTTACATCAACGATCACAGTTCCCGGGCGCATATTGCTTACCATATCTTCAGAAACAACGATGGGTGTTCTTCCGCCATTGCCACTCAATGCACCAACGGCAACATCGCATGTCTTTAATTGCTTGGCCAGTATTTTTGGCTCAATAACGGAGGTCCATAAACGGCCACCAATATTATTCTGTAATCTTTTGAGGCGGTAAATACTGTTGTCAAATATTTTTACACTGGCTCCCATTGCAAGCGCTGTTCTTGCAGCGTACTCTCCTACGATACCTGCGCCAATTATAATAACTTTTGTAGGCGGTATACCACTGATACCTCCTACCAGTACACCTTTGCCATTGTTTGCATTGCTCAGGTACTGTCCGGCGATGAGCATCACCGCACTTCCGGCAATCTCACTCATGCTTCGTACAATAGGATTATGGCCGCTGGCATCTTTCAGATTCTCAAAACTCAATGCTGTGATTTTTTTAGACATCATTTTTTCCAGGATACTCTTCTTCATAACGGCAAGGTGTATCGGGGAAATGATATATTGATTCGGCTTTAAGTATTCACAATCATCCTCACTTACGGGCGCGCTTTTTACGATCACATCACAATCAAAAACAGCTTTTTTGTCCATCACTATTTTTGCACCGGCTTCACTGTAATCCCTGTCGGCATAATTTGCACCAACCCCTGCATTGGTTTCTATGAATACTGAATGGCCATTTGCAACAATGACGCCTACTGCCTCGGGTGTTAATGCAATCCTGTTCTCGTTAAAAGATGTTTCTCTTGGAATACCGAGACACATTTCTTCGCCTTTGGGTTTTACATCTAACGTTTCTTCCAGTGTTTCGTAAGCTAAAGAAGACGATACGAATGGTTTTGATGTTGCCATAATATGTTATAGTGAATATACAATTTACAAATTTATTTGCAGCTTTCGTTCATTATGACCGGTAGATCTTAAATAACAATGAATGGTATCAGTTGGAAAAATACCCGGCGCTTTTTCAGGCCATTCTACGAGGCATAAACTACCGGAATACAAACAGTCTTCTACACCAGCTCCAATGGCTTCCTGCTCGCCATTCAGCCGGTATAGGTCAAGGTGATAAACAGGTTCACCTCCGGCAATCTTATATTCATTGATGATAGAGAAAGTAGGACTTCCAACCACATCTTTTATTTTCAGCAATTTGCAGATAGCATGTATAAGCGTGGTTTTACCCGCACCCATTTCTCCGTGAAATGCGATCACCTTATGTTCACGTGCAAGATCGAGTAACCGGGATGCTGCAATATTGATATTTGCCAATGTAAAATCCACAACCATGATGCAAAGATATTTTCATATTTAGTAAATACTTACCCACAGCATAAGATAATTTTGCAGTATGGAAAAAGTTGACTGGAAAGTGGAAGGAATGGATTGCACAAATTGTGCATTAACGATCACCCGTTACCTTCAGAAAGAAGGGCAAAAAGAGGTTAAAGTAAATTTCATTGGTGGCGATGTAAGCTTTGAATTCGATCGTAATAAAACAAAGGAACAACTGGCAAAGGGTATTGAAGGGCTCGGTTACAAAGTGGTCAACCCACATCAAACCTCAAACTCCCAGCCTCAACCCTTCAAACTTTTTTCCAATCACTTACAACGCTTTCTTTTTTGCCTGCCATTCACATTCGTATTGATGCTTCATATGCTGCCCTGGCATATTCATTTTTTAATGAATCCCTGGATACAGCTCTGCATTTGCATTCCTGTTTACCTGGTTGGCATGGGATATTTTGGCGTTAGTGCCATTAAAAGCCTGCGTGGAGGTATCCCGAATATGAATGTGTTGATCGCCCTGGGTGCTACCGCTGCATTTGTTTACAGCCTTATCGGTACGATCGGCAACATGGGAATGAATTATGTTTTTTATGAAACAACGGCCACCATCATCACCCTGGTGTTTTTAGGGGAATGGGTTGAAAACCGGTCGGTAGTTGCGACGCAAAAAGAATTGAATAAACTGGCCCGCCAGCAAAAAGTGATGGCCAATATGATCGCATTTGATGAAGCACATAAAGAATTAATATTCCCGGTAGAAAATACACAATTACATGTAGGCGATCTTATCCTCATCAAAGCCGGCGAACTGGTGCCGGTGGATTGCAAAATATTGTGGGGCGATGTGCAGGTAAATGAATCTTTACTAACAGGCGAAAGTAGTCCGGTACACAAGCAAAAAAAAGATAGCCTGATCGGTGGCAGCATGGTATCGGATGGAACAGTAAAGGCACAAGTAACTGCTATCGGCAAGGATACAGTGCTTAGTAATATTTTGACGCTGGTAAAACAGGCACAAACCGAGAAGCCTCCCATTCAACAATTAGCTGATAAGATCAGTGCCATATTTGTACCTGCGGTCATCGGTATTTCCATCGTTGGTTTTTTACTCAACTATTTTGCATTTGACATCAACTTTACCAATTCGCTGATGAGAAGCATTGCTGTACTGGTGATCAGTTGCCCCTGTGCCATGGGACTAGCAACGCCAGCGGCTATTGCGGTTGGATTGGGCAGGGCTGCAAAAAACGGGATATTATTCCGCAATGCAAAAAGCCTGGAACTATTTAAGAATATCAAAACGGTTGTTTTTGATAAAACAGGGACACTTACGTTGGGAAATTTCAAGGTAACTGCTTTTAAATCTTTGTTGTTAACTGATGAGAAATTCAAGCAGCTGGTGTTTTCAATGGAAAAATATTCCAATCACCCGATCGCCAAAACAATTGGCCTTGAGTGGAAAAACAATGATCCCATTTACTGGAAGAAGATCGAAGAAATTAAAGGCCTTGGTATGGTAGCCGAAGACAGGGAAGCTAATAACTGGCAACTAGGCTCTTATAAAATTGCTGCCAGTGAAACAACCGATGCAACGCATACTGCTTATTTATTGCGGAATAATAAACTGGTGGGTTGGTTTGATATGGAAGATGAAATAAGAACGGAAGCAAAAGAAGTGATCAGTTACCTGCATGCAAAAAATATCCAGACCATCTTATTAAGTGGCGATAGTTTAGAGCGCACAAAAAAAGTTGCTGATGCACTCGGTATTGACCAGGTATATGCCGAAAAAACACCGGAAGAAAAGTTGCAACTCATCGAACAGTTGAATAAACAAGCACCCGTTGCCATGGTGGGCGATGGTATTAATGATGCACCTGCACTCGCAAAAGCTACCATTGGTATTTCATTAAGTGAAGCAACCCAACTTGCTGTACAAACTGCCCAGGTAGTTTTAATGAATAATGGCATACAACATTTACCCCTTGCGTTGGGATTGGGTAAACATACTTTTACAACCATCAAAGAAAATCTATTCTGGGCCTTTATATACAATGTTATTGCCATCCCTGTTGCCGCTGTTGGTTTGTTACAACCCGGCTTTGCTGCACTGGCCATGGGTTTCAGTGATGTTGTATTGGCCATTAATTCTATCAGGCTTAAATACAAAAAAGTTCTTTAAAAGGTTGTGCAACTTCAGGCCTTAACGTCTTGGTGGCAAAAGAATACCTGCATAATATTCAGCACAGATAAAAAAAATTCAGCTGCGTCAATAGCTGCATTTATATTAATGCAAACTGTTTAATTTCAACCCAAATTTGCCTGATTGGAAATTCACGAAATATTAAAAAAATACTGGGGCTTCAATTCCTTCCGGCCTTTACAGGAAGATATCATACGTTCGGTGTTAGCGCATAAGGATACGCTTGCCCTGTTGCCAACAGGTGGAGGCAAATCTGTTTGTTTCCAGGTACCCGCTTTAGCCATGGATGGCTTGTGCCTGGTAATAAGCCCGTTGATCGCACTCATGAAAGATCAGGTAGAGAACCTTACCCAGAAAGGCATTCCTGCGTTGGCCATTTATTCCGGAATGCATTTCCTGGACGTAAAGAAGACCTTACAAAATGCTGCTTTCGGCAATTATAAATTCCTCTACGTATCTCCCGAAAGATTAGAAACCGCTTTGTTCCTGGAATTTCTGCCAGCCATAAAACCTTGCCTGATTGCTGTCGATGAAGCGCATTGCATCTCTCAATGGGGATACGATTTCAGGCCACCATACCTGCGTATTGCGAACCTGCGGGAACAGTTACCATCAGTGCCCATTATTGCATTAACCGCTTCTGCTACGCTGGATGTTCAGCATGATATCTGCAATAAGTTGCTTTTTAAAAAAGATCATGTAAGGTTCCAGCAATCTTTTGCCAGGCCAAATCTTTCTTACAGCATTTTTGAGCCGCCTTCCAAACAAACAAAAGTTATTGAGGTATTAAAAAATGTGCAGGGCACAGCCATCGTTTATTGTAAGAGCAGGAGGCGCACCCAAAACCTTGTTGACCTGTTATTACAAAATAATATTTCTGCAGCATTTTATCATGCAGGATTAAGCGGTGAACAAAGAAATACCAGGCAGGAGAACTGGATAAAAAATAAAACAAGGGTAATCGTCAGTACCAATGCTTTTGGAATGGGAATCGACAAACCGGATGTACGCACCGTTATTCATTACGATATGCCCGATTGTCTGGAAAATTATTACCAGGAAGCAGGGCGTGCCGGACGTGATGGAAAACGAGCCTATGCTGTTCTTTTGCATGACGCCAATGAAAGCGCTGACCTGCTTACACAGGTTGAACTAAAATACCCGGATGAAGTTCAGATAAAAAAGATCTATACTGCGCTTATGAACTACCTGCAGGTAGCGGCAGGCATCGGTGAAGGCCAGAGCTATGATTTTGACATTGCTGCATTTGCAGAAGCATTCAAGCTAAATATACTGGAAGCTACCTATGGCATTAAAGCATTGTCGCAGGAAGACTTGCTTAGTTACAACGAAGTTATCTTCAGGCCTTCAACCCTGGTTTTCAGCATTGATAAAAATGAACTCGCCGAATTTGAAGCGCAATATCCAGCTCTCGAACCAATGATCAAAGCGTTACTGCGGATGTATGAAGGTATTTTTGATTATCCATCTGCTATCTATGAGTCTCTGCTGGCAAAATTTTTGCGAGTACCGCTGGCCGATGTTCTGGCAAAGCTCACCAAACTACATGCTTACGGCATGGTGCAATACCGACCTCAGGATGACAAGCCCCAGCTATTACTTTTACAGAACCGCATGTATTCAGATGATTTTAAGATAAATAGCAAAAGTCTTTCAGACCGGAAAGACCAATACATGAAAAGGGTTGGAGCGATACAGGGTTATATTTCCGAATCAAGATCCTGCAGAAGCGTATTGATCGGAAATTATTTCAATGATAAAACAATCTTGCCCTGCGGTATCTGCGACAACTGTATCAACAATAAAAATATCAGTATCACCCCGGAGCAATTCAGGCTTGTGTCAGAAAAAATTATAGGTTCTTTAAAAGAAAGCCCATTGGGAGCAGAAGATATGCTCAAAAATTTCAATCCTTCTCAAAAGAAGCAGGTGTGGACGGTTATCAATTACCTGATAGCTGAAAATAAAATAACGGCAGGCAGAACAGGAAAATTGTTTTTAACATAGGCAATGGAATTTGTCTTGGGGTCAGTTAAAGGCATAAAAAAAGGGACCAAGATAGAAATCTAGTCCCGCTTTAAAATCCAATATCCTATGAAAAACCGATACGAAGATAATAGGTGCCACCCTATTATCCAACTATTTTTAAAATTATTTTAAAATTATTCAATCAATACCGCCATTCAATCGTTAATATATAAATATTTACTATTTATTCGATTTAGTTCAAAATTGCCTTCTTTCGCCCCTATTTCTTAAGATAACCCTTACTATTGAATAAAAAACTTGCTCCCTGGTACCAGGCAATGGCTTCGTTCTTCAGATTTTCATTCAAAGGGATCATCTTATTTACACCCGTCTGAAAATCGATCTTATACATATTTATTTTTTTCTGGGGAGAAAGAATTACCATGGTATCATGCTTAATATAGCCCATATCCTGGTAGGTGCTGATGAATAACCGGTCGTTGGCTGGGGGTATTTTGTAAATATCATAGCCCATAAACCGACTTGTATAATTCAGGTTCATCATTCCAAGGAGAGTTGGTGCCAGGTCTATCTGGCTTGTAAAACGCGCTTCAATTGCCGGCTTCACCAACATTGGGCTGTAAATCATACAGGGAATATGATACCTGTTAGCCGGCAAGTCGGTTTTGCCGGCACTTTTTGAACAATGGTCGGCAACAATAACGAAGATCGTATTGTTGAACCAGGGTTTCGCAGCAGCATCTTTTAAAAATTTATTGATGGCATAATCCGTATATTTTACTGCACCCTGTATCGATTGCGTTGCAGGCGGTATGTCGATTCTTCCCTCCGGGTAAGTGTAAGGCCGGTGATTGCTAACAGTCATGATATGATTGAAGAACGATTTATTAGCAGCGTAACTTTTATCACATTCATCTGCCAGTATACTGAATGCATCTTCATCTGCAACACCCCAACTTGTTTCGTGGTGCCTGCGGTTCTTGGGAATATCGCTGATATCAATCACATCGTAACCATTATTGCTGAAGAAGTAGCCCATGTTGTCGAAGAAACTATTACCACCGTATATATATTTAACATCATACCCTTTACTGTCTAATACATTACCCATCGAAAACATATTTTCATTACCCGGGCGCCTTACGATTGACTGGCCTGGTGTGGGGGGAATGGCCAATGATAGGGCTTCCAGGCCCCTTACTGTTCTTGTACCGGATGCATAGAAATTCTTAAAGAACAGGCTGTGAGGTATCAGGGAATCCAGGTAAGGTGTAATATTTTCTTTGTTGCCGAAATATTTTAAGTAATCTCCGCTCAGGCTTTCAACGCTTATCAACACAATATTCCATTTATGTTCGGGCGTATCGCTGCTGATCTTTCTTTCAATACTCAGCGGGTCATTTACAAATTCGGTGCCCGGTGCCTGAAGCATGTTGCGGAGTAAGGCTATATTTTCTTTATCGTCGTTAACCTGGTAAAATTTATTGTAATCAATTTCATTGTGCCAGAACGCTGCACCGAATTCATAGATACCGTTTCCGCCCAATTCATTTACATAGTTGTTAGTGCCCGTGTTCTTAATCCTGTTGTTCACCAAAAAATAACCTGCAACAGGAACAAGCATGAACACAAAAAAGAAAATACTTCTTTGGGGAAAACGCATTTTTACCCATTGCGAAGCGATGATCTTTCTTTTAAATAAAAGCAAAAGTAAAATTGTTGCAACTATAAATCCTGAAGCGATCAACGGAACATTGTAAGACTCCCGTATATTACCCAACACTTCTGTAGTGTAGATCAGGTAGTCTACTGCAATAAAATTGAATCTTACATTGAACTCATCCCAGAATATTACTTCGGCACCGGCATTAATGACCAGTATTAATATGACCAGGAAGAAATATATATAGAGGGGGATGCGGTTCCATGAACGGCGGTACCAACTGTCTTTCATCAGCCAGCAATACAGTGCAATGGGTATACAGAAAAAAGAAGCTACAATAATATCATAGAACAAACCGATCAGGAAGATACCGGCAGTATTCAGGAAATTAAGTTCCAGGTTATCCCAGGAACGGAATAGCAGGAAGAGCCTTGTAATAAAACTCAGCGAAGTTACCAATATCAATACCACAGCCAGTGGACCGTAGCGGTGCTCAAAAGAAGGTTTGAACTTTATCATCCCGCAAAATTACAACTGTGATCTTTAAAACAGCATTAAAACCAGCCGGTCGATTTTTTTGTACTGCTGCTCCTGCCTCCCAGCCCCAGCGCTCCCAGCAGCGAACGTACCAGGCCGTTTCCAGCTGTACGCACCATACTTTTTACAATACTGTTGTTGGCAACTTTTTCAAAAGCAGAAGGCTCGGGCTTATCTCCTTTTTTATTAGTGTTTTTATCTTCTTCAGCAGCATTTGCAGTGGCTTCTTCCAATTTAGCGGTTAAAATTTCATAAGCGCTCTGGCTATCTATCTCCTGGTTATACTTGCCAACCAACTTTGACTTTGCATTGATATCACTTATTTCCGGGTCAGTCAATACATCCATCCTGCTTCTTGGTGAGCATAGCATCACATGGGCCAGTGGCGTGGGAATGCCTTTTTCATTTAATAAAGTAACAAGCGCTTCTCCTATTCCCAATTGTGTTATCAGGTCTTCAGTCTTATAGAATTCAGTTTCGGGATAGTTCTCTGCAGTTTGCCTGATCACCTTTCTATCTGCTGCTGTAAAAGCCCGAAGTGCATGCTGCACTTTCAATCCCAATTGCCCCAGCACTGACGCAGGAACATCCATCGGATTTTGTGTACAAAAGAAAATACCGATCCCTTTGGAACGGATAAGTTTTATAATGGTCTCTATCTGTTGCACCAATTCAGAACTGGCTTCCTGGAAAATAAGATGCGCCTCATCAATGAACATGATAAGCTTTGGTTTGTCGAGATCGCCTTCCTCCGGACTGATCGCATACAATTCTGCCAGCATCTGCAACATGAATGTTGAGAATAGTTTTGGCTTATCCTGCAGGTCGGCAACCCTTAACACACTGATCATTCCTCTCCCGTCGTTGCTGATACGCATGAGATCTTCTACTTCAAAACTTTTTTCACCGAAAAATATATCTGCGCCCTGTTGCTGCAGTTCAATGACTTTACGCAAAATGGTTCCGGTAGATGTGGTAGATATTTTACCGTACAGCTTTTCTACGCCCGCTTTTCCTTCATCGCCGATATACTGAAGTACTTTAATGAAATCTTTCAGGTCGAGTAAAGGAAGTTTATTATCATCACAATATTTGAAGATCAGCGCCACAACGCCGCCCTGCGTATCATTCAGTCCGAGTATCTTACTCAATAGTACTGGGCCAAACTCACTTACGGTAGCCCGCAGGTGTACACCATTTTTTCCTGTTAACGATAATAATTCTGTTGGGAATGCAGCGGGGGTATAAGTAAGATTTAATTTTTGATACCTTTCTGTAACCTTATCATTCACAGAACCGGCAGCTGCAATGCCGCTCAGATCTCCTTTAATATCCAGCAGCAAAACAGGAACACTTGCATCACTCAAAAATTCGCTGATCATTTGCAGGGTTTTGGTTTTACCCGTTCCGGTTGCACCCGCAATAAGGCCATGCCTGTTCATTGTTTTTAAAGGAAGAAAGACGGGGGCATCGGGCATTACTTCTCCATCCAGGATCGCTGCACCAATCTGAACCGAATCTCCTTTAAAAGCGTACCCGTTCTTTATTGCCTGGATAAATTCCTCTTTACTGGCCATTGTATTTATTTTAATATGTTATTGTATGATAATTATTTAGAATGAAAGTAAGGAATTGCCAAATCAATTTCAATTTTGTTTAAGTCCTTTTCAAAAGATTTACCAACGGGTTAGATACAATGGTAATAATTTGTGTTCCCGGCCAACATCACTTTCCACCAACCGCCTGTCAATTAACTGTATATTATTTCCAGTTACATCAATAACCTGTTATTTTTGCCCACTCAATTAATAAATATGAAAAAAGGATTTTTTTACTTCGGTTTGATGGCACTGGCCATTTCGGCATCGGCACAAAAAATTGCCTTTACTGAATATACGTTGAAGAACGGATTGCATGTGATATTACACCAGGATAATACCGCACCCGTTGTTGCTGTATCGGTAATGTATCATGTAGGCAGTAAGGATGAACTAACAAACAGAACCGGCTTTGCACATTTTTTTGAACATCTTTTATTTGAAGGATCTGACAATATCAAGCGTGGTGAATTCTTTAAGATCGTTAGTAGTAATGGCGGACAAAACAATGCCAACACATCACAAGACCGCACATTTTATTATGAAGTATTTCCCTCCAATCAACTCGCTACAGGTTTGTGGCTGGAAAGCGAGCGTATGCTGCACCCGGTAATAAATGAGATCGGCGTTAAAACACAAAATGAAGTTGTCAAGGAAGAAAAAAGGCTTCGCTACGATAACAGGCCTTATGGAAACCTGGTTGGACAAATTATGAAACGCCTTTTTACAAAACATCCCTACCATTGGATACCGATCGGCAGCATGGCCGATCTTGATGCAGCAACATTGGCTGAATTCCAGGCATTCAATAAAAAGTTTTATACCCCTGTTAATTCCGTTCTTTCTATTGCAGGTGATATTGACATTGCAAAAACAAAAGCATTGGTTGAAAGTTATTTTGCAGATATTCCGTCAGGCACACCCATTGTAAAAGCAACGTTTGCAGAAGACCCTATTACAAAAGAGATCATTGATACTGCTTATGATAACAATATACAGAACCCTGCTATCATGGCTGCCTATCGCATACCGGGAAGAACCAATACCGAATCAAAAGCAATGGAAATGTTATCGGCTGTTTTAAGCACCGGGAACAGCAGCCGTATGTATAAAAAAATGGTAGATGAAAAAAAGAATTCACTGCAGGTTGGTTCTTTCAATTATGCATTGGAAGATTATGGTGCCTATATTACCTATGCATTCCCCAACAACAACACCCCACTTGATACATTGTTAAAAGATATTGATGAAGAAATAGTAAAACTGCAAACACAACTGATCAGCGAAGAAGAGTTTACGAAACTGCAGAACCAGTTTGAAAATGATTACCTCGATAATAACAACCGCATGATAAATGTTGCCGAGAACCTGGCGAATGGATATACTTTTTATAAGAATACCGATAACATTAATACGGAGCTTAACAAAATAAGAAAGATCACCCGGCAGGATATTCAGCTTGTTGCCAAAAAATACCTGAATAAAAACCAGCGGGTCGTACTGTATTATCTCCCTAAAAAATAAACGGCAACTATTAAAGTCCCGTATTAATACAATGAATAAAATATCAAAAATGAAAAAAATAATCATAGTTGCGTTGAGCCTTATAACATTGCAACAGGCATTTGCACAAACAAAAATTGACCGCTCTAAAAAGCCTGAAGCAGGACCTGCACCGGTACTTTCGATAAAAGACCCGGTGATTTTCAATATGCCGAATGGCATGACCGTATTGGTTGTAGAGAATCACAAAGTGCCGAAAGTAAGGGCATTCCTGAATATAGATGCAGGGCCGGTCAAAGAAGGTTCAAAAGCAGGCGTTTTGGATATTATGGGACAAATGCTCGGCGAAGGAACTTCCAGCATGCCTAAAGATAAATTTGACGAATCTGTTGACATCATTGGTGCCGATGTAAAGCTTACTTCTTCCGGCGGTTCAGTTGCTGCATTGACAAGGTATTTTGACAAAGCTTTTATGCTCATGGCTGATGCGCTGAAAAACCCATCATTCCCGGAAGCGTCCTTCAAAAAAATACAATCGCAAACAATTACCGGCCTTAAACAAAACGACAAAAAAGCAAGCACGATCGCTGAAAGGGTAAATACCGCTTTGAATTTTGGGAAACAAACTGCCCTCGGCGAATTCACAACAGAAGAAAGCGTTAAAGCCTTAACTCTGAGTGACATTAAGGAAGCCTATAAAAATTATATAACTCCATCTCGTTCCTATCTCACATTTGTTGGTGATATAACTCCTGCTGCTGCAAAAATATTGACTGAAAAAGCTTTCGAAAAATGGGCAGGCGTACAACTGGAACTTCCTGTACTTGCTGCTGCTCAAAATCCCGAAAAAACTGAAATTGATTTTGTAGATGTGCCAACCGCCGTACAAACTGAATTGAGGGTTGGAAACCTTGTAAGCAACCCATTGAACGGTTCAGATTATCATGCACTGGTATTAGCCAATTATATATTAGGCGGTGGTGCTGAAAGTAAACTGTTCATGAATATCAGGGAAAAACATGGTTTTACTTATGATGCGCACTCTGTTATGGGTAATGGACGTTTTCAAAGTTTATTTACTGCTACAACACAGGTAAGGACCGATAAGACCGATAGCGCTGTTGCAGAAATGATCGGTGAGATACTGAATATGCGTAATGGCAAAATAACAGCAGAAGAATTGAACAATGCAAAAGCCGTATATAATGGCATCTTTGCTTTACGTATGGAGAATCCGACTATTACTGCAACCTACGCGGCTAATATCCTGATCAATCATTTGCCGAAAGATTTTTACAGGAACTACCTGCAAAAGATCAACAGCATCAGCCTGGAAGATGTTGTACGTGTTTCAAAGAATTATTTTAATGAGGCCAATGCCAGGATCATTATCGTTGGCAATGGCTCCAAGCTATTACCTGCACTGTTGAGGTTAGGCTATCCGGTAAAAAAGTACGACCGGTTTGCAGAACCTGTTGTTGACAAGCCAGTGGTTATACAGGCAGATGAATCGTCAAAAACAACCGATAAAATCTCGGCCTATACAGTCATTGAGGATTATTTAAAAGCGATCGGTGGAAAAGAAGAAGCAAAGAAAGTTACAAGTATTTCTTCTTCAACTACAGTTGAAATGATGGGAAGATCAATGGTGGGTACTGATAAAATGATGAATCCCAATAAACGCAGCACCGAATTAAAATCGGGAGAAACAACCCTAAATAAATCTGTGTTCGACGGCACAAAAGGATATCGGATACAGATGCAGCAGCAAAGCGATATGACTGAAGCTGAGATCAGGGAAGCGCAGGACAGGAAAGCTGTCATCCCTCAATTATATTATATCGGCCCGGATTATAAAACAGAATATATGGGCAGTGCAAAAAGCGGCGATGAAATAACTTACCGTTTAAAGATCGTAATGCCAAGCGGCAGGTTATTGATCCAGGAATATTCAAGCAAGACAGGATTGTTGCTGAAAGAGGAAACATCGACCAAACGTGGCGACAAGGATTTTCCTGTAACGATCGAATACAAGAATTACAGGAAGACAGGAAATATCATGATGCCGTTTGAAGTTACCAGGACGATCGGCGACCAGGAATTCACAACCGTATATACAGCTATAAAAGTAAATGAAGGTGTAAGTGAGGCTGATTTCAAATAAAGGCAACAGGATAAACATTGTTATAAAAGCCATCCACAATAGGGTGGCTTTTTTGTATGTTTACAGCAATGAAAAGAACATTGATTTCAATAACTACTTTACTTGCTTTGATCCTTTTACTTAGCGCTGGTATAGAAAACAATGCCTCAGGTATCACAACAAAAGCAGCACTGGGGAAAAAATTGTTTTCAGAAAAGCTATTATCAATAGATTCTTCTGTAAGCTGCGCCAGTTGCCATAAGCCGGCCTATGCTTTTGCCGACACCCTGGCTTTCAGCATCGGCATTGGCGGAAAACTTACCAAAAGAAATACGCCTTCTGTTTTAAATATGAAGAACAGGCCTTATTATTTTTGGGATGGAAGAGCAGCTTCACTCGAAGAGCAATCACTTATGCCCATTCAAAATCCTGATGAAATGGGCTTGCCGATTACCGAAGCTGTTGAAAGGCTCAACAGGAATGCATCCTACAAACTGCTGTTTAAAAAAATATTCGGGCAACCTGCAACAGCAAAAAATCTTTCAGCTGCATTCGCTGCTTATGAACAAACACTTGAAACAGTTGACAGCAAATTCGATGACTGGAGTAATAATCTGAAAAACCTTACTGTACAGGAAGAAAGAGGCAGGCAGCTTTTCATTGGCAGTAAAGCAAAATGCTTTGATTGTCATTTTATGGAAGATTTTACGGATGATAATTTTAAGAACATAGGTTTGTTTAATGGAGTGAATCTAAATGACAGCGGCCGTTTTTACATCAGCAGGCAAAATAATGACCTGGGAAAATTCAAAACACCGGGCCTTCGCAATATTGCTGTAACAGCACCATATATGCACAATGGCATGTTTCGTACATTGGAAGAAGTAGTGGAGTATTACAACGATCCGGGGAAAGTTATATCCAATGCGGTGAATATTGACCCGCTGCTCAGCAAACCTCTTCAATTAACTGCCAAAGAAAAGAAAGAACTGGTTGCTTTTCTTAAAACACTTACTGATAAAAGGTATTCTCGGCAATAGCTGTTTACAGGCGCTGTTTAATTATTTAACAAAAAAATAGGCACTATCTTAGCTGTGTAAAAAATGAATTAATTTTATTTGTAATTAAACTAATAAGACAATGGAAGCTAAACCGAAAATATTACTTTGCGAAGATGATACCAATCTTGGAATGGTTCTGAAGAATTACCTCGAATTGAATGATTATGATGTTATCCTGGAAAGAGATGGCCGACTGGGCCTTGCAGCATTTCAGCGTGAAAAATTTGACATCTGCCTGTTGGATGTGATGATGCCAAACATGGATGGATTTACAGTAGCTGAAGAGATCAGGGATATCAATCCGGATGTTCCGTTATTTTTCCTGAGTGCCAAAACAATGAAGGATGATATCATCCAGGGATATAAACTGGGCGCAGATGATTATATCACCAAACCTTTCGACAGTGAAGTTTTATTACATAAGATTAAAGCGATATTAAAACGCAATGAAGAAATTCATCGGGAAGAAGCGAATGCAGAATTCGACCTTGGTAAATACCATTTTAATCCACGCCTTCGTGAACTTACTGTAAATGGCAAAGTGCAAACACTTTCACCCAAAGAAAATGAATTGCTGAAAATGCTGTCAGAATACAAGAATGATCTTTTACCAAGAGAAGCCGCGCTGAAAAGAATCTGGGGAAGCGACACTTATTTCAATGGCCGCAGTATGGATGTTTATATTGCCAAGCTGCGTAAATATTTAAAAGAAGACAGCAAACTGGAGATCGTTAATATACATGGTAACGGTTTCAGGTTGGTAGAACAGGAAGCCTAAAAAAGCTGCAAGCTGTTAGAATAAAAAAAAAGCGATGTACAGTTTTAAATGCTGTCATCGCTTTTTATTTTATACAATAATAAGTTTCGACGATTCTTAAGTTGATCTCAATTTTTGTATTTGGGCAAGAATAAAACCAACAGCTAACAGCTTGTGGCCTGTATCTTGCAGCTTTTATCATTCCGAAAATAACGTTCCTCCCAGGTTGCTATTCCCTTGTCCCCTGCCTAAATGGTTATAAGCTTTTGCGGTTGCTTCTCTTCCTCTTGCGGTTCTTTGCAAAAAACCTTCCTTGATCAGAAATGGTTCATATACTTCTTCCAGTGTGCCGGCTTCCTCGCCTACCGCTGTGGCAATGGTGCTGATACCAACAGGGCCACCTTTGAATTTATCAATGATTGCTAATAAAATCCTGTTATCCATTTCATCCAACCCATGCTGATCTACATTCAAAGCCTTTAAAGCATGTTCAGTGATATTCATATCGATCACACCATTCCCGATCACCTGTGCAAAATCCCTCACCCTTCTCAGCAATCCGTTTGCGATCCTTGGCGTACCCCGGCTCCTTCTCGAAATTTCCGTAGCAGCATCACTCGTGATTTTAGTATGCAGGATCTTAGCGCTTCTTAATAAGATATTTTTCAGCGTTTCCGCATCATAATATTCCAGCCTTGCCTTGATACCAAACCTTGATAAAAGTGGTGCTGTCAGTAATCCGCTCCGCGTTGTAGCGCCAATCAAAGTAAAAGGGTTCAATGTAAGCTGAACACTTCTTGCATTGGGGCCGCTGTCAATCATGATATCGATCCGGTAATCTTCCATTGCAGCATACAGGTACTCTTCCACCACGGTACTCAGCCTGTGTATCTCATCAATGAACAATACATCGTTGGGCTCCAGGTTTGTAAGCAGGCCTGCAAGGTCGCCCGGCTTTTCAATAACAGGCCCCGAGGTTTCTTTGATCTTTACCCCCATCTCATTGGCGACGATCCTGGATAAGGTCGTTTTCCCTAACCCCGGCGGGCCATGAAATAAAATATGATCCAGTGCTTCCCCTCTTAACTTCGACGCTTTAATAAAAATGCTGATATTCTCAATAAGCTGGGGCTGGCCGCTGAATTCATCAATGAGCGCCGGGCGGATGGTATTCTCAAATACAGCATCTGCCGGTTGCATTTCGTCCTTATTTGTATTTAAATTGGGGTTACCCATTCATTTCGTTTTTTCTACTTTGTAAAATTAAACATTAATCGCTTAAAACAGTTTTGAGAATACTTACAACCGGCTTTCTGGTTTGCGCTGTTTTGAACCTTTGTGCGTTCATGGCAAAAATACCGCCACTAAGACAACCGGGCTGAAAACAGCACAAAGATCAGGCATAGCTGGAGGCTGCCTGTTTTATCCAGCCTTTATGTATATTGTGCTGCATAAGGGGCCTCCCGGAACGATGGCATGCGTACTTTTTAAAATTAAGGATATTGCTGTGACGGCAACGAACCTTTTACCACAGCATTTCACCATTAATCAAATCGGCAGACAATTAATCTTTTTGGCAATATAGCTTTGTAATTCGATGTTAAAGAAGATCTCAAGATATTGGTGGTGTCAGATCATTGGCTGGTCAATTAATATTGCTATCAGCATTTTTTTTGTATCAACCTTTGGCAACCCCGGAAAATTATATTTTACGAGCCTTGTGCTTACCTGCCTGCTTGGACTTGTAATTACACATATTATGCGGCTCAATATCCACTACCTGAAAGTATTGGAGAAGCCGTTAAGAACACAGATCTTTTATCTCATCGTACTCACACTTATTTTTTCGGTACTCTTTGGTGTTACTTCCGAAACCATTGATCATGCCATTGGCTATAACCCCGAAAGGTTCCAGAAATTCAGCCGCTCAAAACGTTTGTTCCTGAGCAGTTTCAATGCCATGTGGCTGATTTTGTTCTGGAACATGATCTATTACATTTATCATTATATTGAACGCAACCGCCGCCAGGAACTGGATACATTCAGGCTGGAGGCGATGGTTAAATCGCTCGAATTACAAACGATCAAGTCGCATATCAATCCGCATTTTATTTTCAATGCACTCAACAGCATCCGTGCCCTTGTAGATGAAAATCCTGAACGTGCCCGCACTGCCATCACAGAACTTAGCAATATACTCCGCAGCAGCATGCAGGCCGAAAAAATGGAAACAGTGCCATTACAACAGGAACTGGATATTGTACAGGATTACCTGGCGCTTGAACACATGCGCTTTGAAGAAAGATTACAGATAGAAATGGATATCAATGAGGATACATTAAACCAACCTATACCGCCCATGATGTTACAAACATTGGTGGAGAATGCGATCAAGCATGGCATCAGCAAGCAGATCAATGGCGGATTGATAAGAGTTACATCTGATTTCAAGAACAATCACCACGAACTCGTTGTTCAAAATTCCGGCAAATTAAACGGTTACGCAACTTCGAAAGAAGAAGGCTTTGGTATTAAAAGTACACAGGACAGGCTGAACCTGTTATACCAGGGCAAGGCACAGTTCGAGATACATGATATTGAAGGTGGCATGGTTGAATCAAGGATCATCATGCCTGCCATGACAATAAGCAACTTACAAACATTAAAATAAAAACATCAGCTATGCATAAAGCACTGATCATTGATGATGAGCGATTAGCAAGAAATGAATTAAAAAAATTATTGCAGGATTTTCCCGAAGTGGAAGTCATCGGGGAAGCAGCGAATGCAAATGAAGGAATAGAGAAGATAGAGAATCTTTCTCCAGACCTTATATTCCTGGACATACAGATGCCTGGTAAAACAGGTTTCGATATGTTGCTTGAACTTGAGCGGGCTCCGCATGTGATCTTCACTACAGCCTACGACGAATTTGCATTAAAAGCATTTGAGGTGAATGCACTGGACTACCTTATGAAACCCGTAGAGCCAAAACGCCTGGCCGATGCTTTGCACAAATTACAACAGGCAGAAGAAAAAGAACTGGCAGCTTCATTAGCCGGTGTTAACCGGGGCATGTTGAGTGAAAATGACCAGGTATTTGTAAAGGATGGTGAGCGTTGCTGGTTTGTAAAATTATCTGATGTACGCTTGTTTGAAAGCGTAGGCAATTATGCAAAAGTATTTTTCGCGGGCAACAAGCCGTTGATTCTAAAATCCCTGAATGCGTTGGAAGACAGGCTGGACGAACGTGTATTTTTTAGGGCAAACCGCAAACACATTGTGAACCTGCGGATGATCGATAAAGTAGAGCCGTATTTCAATGGCGGACTTTTACTTGACCTTAAAGGCGGAGAAAAAATTGAAGTAAGCCGCAGGCAGGCAGTTAAGTTTAAAGAGATGATGAGCTTATAATAATTGGATAATTTGATAACTAAACTTAGCCCTTAAGTACTTAGCCCCTCACTTTTAAAGAGCGGCTAGGGTTAGATGAAAATATTGACAAATGAAAAAAATCAGCTTCCTGAAACTGTTGCTTCTTAGCAGCAGTTTTTCTTTTGCGCAATCTGTTAAAACAGATACCGGCGAAGTAGCACGTATTGAAAGAACGCTTGCTGCCGATGATATGCAGGGACGCAAACCATTTACAGCAGGTATTGACAAAGCAGCCGGCTTTATTGCTGCTGAATTTAAAAAAGCAGGGCTACAGTTTTTACCGGAACTTACCGATTATAAACAACCCTTTTCATTGGTTAGAACAAAATTCATTTCAGCTACCGGCTCTATCAATGGAAATATAATTGAACAAAATAATATCATTGCTATTACAACAGAAGCAGCATTAAAGATCAATGAGCAATCGGGTTATAAAATAATTATACTCGATTCAACTTCAAAACTATCTGTGGATGCTGTGAAGTTGCTGCAGGATCAGAAAAACTATTTGGTAATTGTAAATAATTTTCATGCTGCAAATTTCAGCAGACTTAAACGCTTTAAGCGGGATATATTTAAACGTGACTACAACGTGATCTTTGTGTTGACTGATGCAGTGCCTGTAAATTATAATTTTGAGATCGTTCATGAGATATCATCCAGCTCACTAAGCAATGTTGTTGGCGTATTACCCGGAAGATCAAAGAAAGATGAATACGTTGTTTTTTCGGGTCATTATGATCACCTCGGCATCGGCAAGCCCAATGCCGCCATGGATTCTATCTACAACGGTGCCAATGACGATGCTTCCGGCACAACTGCGGTGATCATGCTGGCAAACTATTTCAGTAAATTAAAGAACAACGAACGCACGATCATATTCACCACTTTCACAGCCGAAGAGATCGGTGGTTACGGCAGCCAGTATTTCAGCAGCCAACTTGATCCGGATAAAGTAGTTGCGATGTTCAACATAGAAATGATCGGCACCGAAAGTAAATGGGGCACAAACAGCGCCTATATCACGGGCTATGAAAAATCCGATTTTGGAAAAATATTACAGAACAACCTGGCCGGCACTAATTTTAATTTTGAACCAGATCCATATCCACAGCAAAATTTATTTTACCGGTCAGATAACGCAACCCTCGCTGCACTCGGTGTGCCGGCACATACCATCAGCACTTCAAAAATGGATTCCGAAAAATTCTATCATACCCAGGAAGATGAAATACAAACACTGGACATGGCTAATATGTCGGAGATCATTAGAGCCATTGCCCTTAGCAGTCAAACGATCATAAATGGAAAGGATACACCCACAAGGGTAGTTAAAAGCGAGTAAACCCGATACCGGTTGTTAAGAAACCAATATGACTAAATAACAAGATTCTTAACCGGCACACTATGTATTGCAGCAGCAATTTCTTTAATAAGCGAAGCATCTTTTTCAATGGCATTTCCCACAACGATCACGTCTGCTCCAGCTTTGCAATTGAGGTATGCTTTTTCAGGATTTGTAATTCCACCGCCAATGATCAACGGTACATCTATACAACCTGAAACCTTTTCGATCATAGATTCTGAAATGGCACGCTTGGCTCCACTGCCCGCATCCATATAAATAAGTTTCATGCCCAGCATTTCGCCGGCCATCGCTGTACACATGGCGATCTCATTTTTGTCTGCCGGCAACGGGCTTGCATTGCTGATATAGGAAACCGTGGTAGGCGCTCCCCCATCGATCACCATATAACCGGTTGGCATGATCTCAAGTCCGCTTTGCTTTACTACCGGGGCGGAAATAACATGCTGACCGATCAGCAGTTCAGGGTTACGGCCACTGATGAGAGAAAGATATAAAAGCGCATCGGCATATTTACTCACCTGCGATGGGCTGCCAGGAAAAAGTATGACGGGGATATCACAGCTTTTTTTGATCAACTGCACTGCTTCGTCGAGGTAATTAGAAATAACAAGGCTGCCTCCAACAAGAAAGTAGTCAACGCCAGCCTCCTTCGATAATAAAACCAATTCCTCGAGATTGTTGTCATTCACCTTGTCGGGGTCAACGAGTACGGCAAAAGACTTCTTGTTCTGCCTTTTGCGTTCTGTTAGTGAATGATAAATGCCTTTCAACATACGATTGGTTGGTTTGATGCAAAAATGTAAAATTTTTCGTTCTTACCGAAATATTAACCTTACTAATGAGTTTAGACGCTACAATTTCCGTTGTTTTATTGGTAATTTTGAACTAATGCCCGATATATATACGGAAATAAAGTTCAAAACAGCCCGAAGTGGTGGCAAAGGAGGCCAAAATGTGAATAAAGTAGAGACCATGGTAGAAGGTTATTGGGGTATCGACGCCTCGGTTTTATTCAGTTATGAAGAAAAAGAAAGGATCAAACAGGCCCTGGCCAATAAAATAAACAGTGAGGGTTTCCTGCTCGTAAAAAGCCAGGAAGCCAGGACCCAACTGGCCAATAAGGAGCTTGTAGTAAAGAAAATGAATGTATTGGTAGAAAAGGCACTTGTTATTCAAAAGAAACGAAAACCTACCAAACCCGGCAAGGCGGCTAAACAGAAAAGATTAGACCGTAAAAAAATCGCCTCCGATATTAAACTAGGCAGAAAAAAGATCAGGATCAATGAATAAAAAATTACTCCCCCGGATTTATTTTTTTATCGGTGCTGTGAGCATCCTGCTTATGGGCAGTTCTTTTTCTACGCACAGCTATCCGACGGTTAAAACAGGAATGTTAAAGATCTCATTTATCAACACGGTAAATGGTAAGCCGATCATTTTAAGAGATTCTATCTACAGTAATTATTTTGGTGAACAATACAGCATCAGCAAACTGAAATATTATATCAGTCATATTGTATTAACAGGCGACGGCAAGCCGGCAAAAATGGATGAATATTATTTAATAAATGCTGCGTCGGAAGAAAACAGCATTGAGTTTTCCTTACCGGAAGGAAAGTATAAAAGTATGCAGTTCTTATTGGGAGTCGACAGTATCCATAACTGCAGTGGCGCACAAACAGGCGCACTGGATCCGATGAATGATATGTTTTGGACATGGAACAGCGGTTACGTGATGTTTAAGCTGGAAGGCAGTTCCCCTGCTTCTTCATCCGATCTCAACCGTATTGAGCATCATGTAGGTGGATATAAAGGAACGAATAACGTGGCAACAGCTATTAAGATGGATATTGGTACGTCAAATTCACTGGAAATAAAAGCAGGGGCTACAACGGAACTTATCATAGAAACAAACCTTGATCATTACTGGCATGGCACTAATGATATTAGGATATCAGATCTGTCTGTATGTATGATACCGGGCGAACTGGCTAAAAAGATAGCAGCCAATTTCACCGGATTATTTTCAATAAAAAGCATTCACACCAATCCTTGAAAATAAAGATCATCATATCGGCCATGATCTTTTTTATAGCTTCCCTGGCTATCATCGGTGCAACGCATGATGATGGCTATGGCCCTTATGCTCCCAAACCTATGGAATTTAAAATCCCTGCAGGCTGGCCCAAACCAACGAGCAATATTTTTGCCAATAATAAATTGACCGAGGAGGGTTACCGGCTCGGAAAAAAATTATTTTACGATGGCAGGCTCAGCAAAGATGGAGAAGTGAGTTGTGCCAGTTGCCACCAGCAGTTTGCCGCATTTGCAACTTTTGACCACGACCTGAGCCATGGCGTAAAGAATACTTTTACTACCAGAAATGCACCCGGCATTTTTAACCTGGCCTGGCGAACCGAACTGCATTGGGATGGAGGCATCAATCATATAGAAGTGCAGCCATTGTCACCAATCACAGCTCCCAATGAAATGGGCGAAACGCTCGATAGTATAATCTTCAAAATAAAAAAAGACAGTTCATATAGACGTTTGTTCAAGGCAGCTTTTGGCGACGCCACTATCAATACACAGCGCATGTTAAAAGCCATCGCACAGTTCACTGGCAGCATGATAAGTTCCAACAGCAAATATGATAAAGTAAAAAGAGGAGAAACTGCATTCACAGCTTTTGAAGAAAAAGGATACCTTGTTTTTAAAGCAAAATGCGCATCCTGTCATGCAGAACCCCTGTTCACCGATAACAGCTACCGCAACAACGGTCTTGCGCTTAACCGCTTTAATGATATCGGCAGGCAACGCATAACCCAGCTAAGCAAAGACTCCCTGAAATTCAGGGTGCCAAGCCTCCGCAATGCACAACTCACATTTCCTTATATGCACGACGGCAGGATATATAGCATACCACAGGTAATAGAACATTACCGATCAGGCATTGTTACCGATCAGCCTACGCTCGATACTTCGTTAAAGAACCGTATACCGTTAAGCAATCTTGAAAAAAACCAATTGGTTTATTTTATCTATACCCTGACAGACAGCAGTTTTACAAAAAACCCGGCATATTCTCCCGATAATGGAAACATTGTAACCCCAGGGTTTGACAAACATTAATGACCCGAAAAGCCCGCAAGGAATTTATAACAGAACCAACAGAAAGAAAGAACAGCAGGAATACTGAGGAAAGAAGGAAGATACTTTTTGCCTCTGCGGATAGGTTTTGCCCCCTCAATGAATAGTTTTTCTGAATAAACAAAATTCAATGCAATGGCGAGTAAGCCACCTATCCAGCTGAACAATAACAATGGAAACAATATACCTGCGCTGAATACAAGTTTATCCCATTTCAGTACCATATATTCTGACGGGGAGAAGATTATGACGCCAAGAAAAATTACACTCGCGGCCGAAAGCCACAAAGCTGATTTGTAAAAATTCATCCGGGCAGGTTTAGTTTAAAGGGTACGGTAAAATACTACCATCAAAGCATAAACGATTATATATTAACAATATTGTACTTATCAGGTACATTTTTTACAATAAATTACAACCCAATTGAGCTGTTTAAGAAATAAATTATAAACCTACATTTGCGTTAAAATAATCCTGAAACTTGAGTAGTATTAAAAAACTGGCAGGCCAAACGATCTGGTATGGGGGAAGCTCCATTGCTGCCAAGTTCATCAACTATCTTCTTACACCCTATCTTACCTATAACCTTGCCAATACAAGCGATTATGGTAAAATGGGTATCATTTATTCAGCTATCCCGATATTCAATATCATTTTCACTTATGGTTTTGAAACGGCCTATTTCCGTTTTGCATCCAGGCCTGAAAACAGGGATACGATCTACAGTACTGCATCTTTATCCCTGTTTTTTTCAACTATACTATTTACAACCTTACTTTGGTTCAATCAATCGGTTTTGGGAGCCATAACAGGACTGAAAGCCTTTCCGGCGATGATACAATTAAGCATTGTTATTATTGCACTCGATGCTTTTAGTACGATCCCATTTGCAAGGTTGAGGGAAGAGGGCAGGCCAAAAAAATTCGCATTTGTACGCATCAGCGGAATTCTTTTTAATATATTTTTTACCTGGTTCTTCATCAGTTATTGTCCGGATAGTATAAAAAGCAATCCGGATAGCTGGGTCAATTTATTCTATAACAAGGCCACAAACCCCATTGTATATGTTCTATGGGCAAACGTCATTCAGTCGGCTATAACATTATTGTTACTAAGCCGTGAGATTGCAGAAGTTCGTTTCAAATTCAATACAAAGCTTTGGAAAGAAATGATGATCTACGCACTACCCCTTATCATTGTAGGCATGGGTGGTATGGTGAATGAAACTTTCGACAGGCTGATGCTTCGCTGGTGGTTACCGGGCAAGATAGAATTCAGGGAGGAGCAGGTAGGTATTTACAATGCCTGTTATAAATTATCTATCCTGATCACTTTATTTATACAGGCATTTAAAATGGGTGCAGAGCCGTTCTTTTTCAAACAGGCAGAAGGCAGTAATCCGCAAAGAATATATGCAAGGGTGATGAAATTTTTTGTCATTATCATTTCCGTGATGTTCCTGGTAGTCAGTTTATTCATGCCTGTATGGAAACACTTTATCGGTCCGAAATACTGGGCAGGACTTTCAGTGGTGCCCATCCTTTTATTGGCGAATATGTTCCTCGGTATTTATTACAATCTTTCTATCTGGTATAAACTTGCTCACAAAACATTATCCGGCGCCTATATCACGATCTTCGGCGCAGCATTAACTATTTTATTGAATTATTTCTTTATACCCCGATTCAGTTATATAGCCTGTGCCTGGACAACTTTCTTTTGTTATGGAACGATGATGGTGATATCATTTGTTTGGGGACAAAAAGCATACCGTATTCCTTATGCATGGAAAAAACTGGTTGCCTATATCGTGATCATAGTGATCATCTATTTTATACACCAGGGCATTGTAGCGCTGAACAGCAATATTTATCTTGACCTTTCATCTGCCTGTGTACTTGTATTGCTTTATTGCTGGTTCATCGGTACGGTTGAGAAAAAAGAATTGCCAAAGCTTCCCTTTATCGGAAAATATTTCGCTACCGTTAAATAGATGCTCATGCGGAAATTATTGCAGTTTTTATTAAAGACGCCGAATACCTGGATGGAAAATTCCCTGGCCACATCACTTTAAAAAGAAACTGCAATAAATCCCTTACCGCGCTGTATCAAAGACCTAATATTTGTCACCGGCCACACACAACCCTTTATTCGCATCCGGAAGATATTTCAACCATCCTTCCAATGAAATACCTATAGATAAGCCCGCTGGTTCTGTAAAGCATTCGTACTTTAACACGGGTTGCTGTTGTTTTAGTGATGGTGATCTAACAGGCATTGAAATAGCAGATGGCTCAATCATACTCTTAAAACGGTATGATGAAGAGAATGGTGGAAAAAGGAGGGTTGTGGAGGAAATTGAATTTACCAAACTAACACAAAGCCTCAAGGATGTATCATGTGAGATGTAGGCTGCAAGAATAAAATCCTTCCCAAAAAACATACAGCTCACATCCTACATCCATTAAAGACTCCTCTTCATCAACAAATAAAGTACTTTCTTCTCCCCTTCTCCCAATTCGCCCTGCTGCTCTGTTTGTAAAAAATGGCGGCGAAAAGCCTGTGTAGCGGCAGTGCTATCAGATACGTCATACCCAACAATTCTCAATGCCAATACGGGATCAAAATTTTCCGGTATGGAAACATCCGTAGTATCGCTATACCAAATTCCATAGCCGTTTTCTGCCAGCCGTTTCCAGGGAAATTGTACACTTGGATCTACTTTTCTGCCGGGAGCAACATCTGCATGGCCAACAAAATTCGGAACAGGAATATTGTATTTTTTTTTCAGCGAAGCCAGTAAACCTAATAAGGTATTTAACTGTGCTTCTGAAAATGCTTCTACAGCATTGTTATCTATTTCAATACCTATTGAGTTGGAATTCAGGTCTGTTTCATTCCCCCACTTTGCTGCACCTGCATGCCAGGCACGCAGGTAGTCATTCAGAATATGATGCAGGGTGCCATCTTTACAAATAACATAATGAGCGCTCACCTGCGTACTTTCCATGGTAAAGGTTTTCAGTGTTTGCTCACAGCTATTCTGGGCAGTATGATGAATAATAACATAGTTCGGCCGGCGCAAACCAAAATTGGTTGTACCAATAAAATAAGGAGCAATTTTCATGGAGTCTGCAACAATAGAATCTTTGGGCTCGCTGCGAATTATTTTTGCATATTCAGCAGCCTTTGCACGGTATCTTTTATTTGATCCTGCATAAGGTTTTGGCGCACAGGCATTCAATAAAATTCCCAACACAATAAATAAAACAAATGGCCTCATATAAGTAGATTGAATGCAAATTAAAACTTTGTAGAATGCTTATTACAAACTTATGCTTAATAGCCAACTGCTTAGTTGCAAATACTGCCAACCCTCCGTCCCCGGAGAGGCAATGATGGCAATGCAATTATCACGGCACAGCATTTGTAACCTATACTATTATTCACCATACATATCGCAATCATGAAAGAAGATAAAAACCCCGCAGTAAAAAAAGAAGAAGATGCAGATATCAGTCTCACAGAAAGATCATTACTTGATGAAAGTATTGAAAATTCGATGACAACAGATGACCTTAATTTAAAAAGATCAATGCTGGATAATACTGATAGAGATGGAACCCCATTGAATGAGGGGAGTTCTAAGGATGATCAAAGCGGTGATGACCTTGATATTCCGGGATCCGAAGCAGACGATGACGATGAAATGATCGGTGAAGAAGATGAAGAAAATAATAATTACAGCCAGGCAGATACTGAATAATAAAAAGGGCTGAACAGTTCAGCCACTTTTATATTCGTCGGGATCAAGAGAGTCATTCCTGCATCAATGACCCACTGCTGTTGTAAAAGAACCTGTAGTAAGCGGTTTACCTTCTGCAATTTCTTCGATCATTTTTTGATTGAAAGCATCAAGGTCTGCAGGACTTCGGCTAGTTATAAGCCCATTATCAGCCACTACTTCTTTATCATGCCACATAGCACCCGCATTTTCAATATCTGTTTTAATAGATGGGAAAGATGTCAGCTCTCTGCCGGCCAGCATACCGGTTTCAATTAATAATTGAGGACCATGGCAAATGGCCGCAAGCGGTTTACCCGTTTCAAGAAAATGCTGGGCAAAGTTAATGTATGCATCGTGTTGCCTCATCTGATCGGGATTGATAACTCCGCCAGGAACCACCAAAGCATCGTAGGTTTCAGGCAATGCGTCTTCCAGTTGTATATCTACCGGCAATTCAATGGACCAATGATCGTGTTCCCATCCTTTTACGATACCCTTTTGCATAGAAATAATATGCACCGTTGCACCTGCTTCTTCGAGTGCCTTTTTGGGACCGGTAAGTTCCACTTCTTCAAATCCATGGTCTGTTAGAATGGCTACAAGTTTACTATTTAATGAAGTCATGATTATAAATATTTAGGTTTAAAATACTTATCTCTTCAATTTTCATTCCATCAGGACGCCTATAGAGCGTTTTAATATGGATGATATTTTTTTGAGGCCTCCTGTTGAGATATTTGCCCATTAATTATCCTGAATTCTCAAAAATTAAATATGGGATATGGCTTTATTTATTGTTATCAAATATGAAGTTTTAGACCGTTGCAGGGTACGGCCCGATGATAAAATTGAAAATATACCTGCCCTAAGATAACGGAGATCATAAAAGCAGCGAGATTGTATAGCTTTGATTTTGCGGGAGTGAAAAAGCTTTTGAACTTAAAAAGCATTGGCATGCCTATTAAAAAAATACGCACCGGCAACAATATTTCTTTCATCAAAAAATATTGCTGCAAACGAAACACCTCTGTTTTTATTGTATCATCCGCAGGAATTTATTTGATTGAAGCAGCATAGTCATATTTATTAATGTCTTTTTGTAAAGCCGTTTTTAACCATTTCAAAAGGCACTTCAGTCCGTACACTGTAAATACAACCATCCCGAAAGGATGGTTTTTTTCAAATTCTCTTCTAATAAAAAAAACAGCAGTTATTTTTTAAAAAAAATAATAGAAAAATAACAGCGTATATATGCAAACTATTGACAATGTTTAAAATACGGCCCTTTGTTTCGAAAATGGCTTGATTATTGGTAATTATACGGTGCAAGAAAATCCCAACTCATGATTACCATAATAATGCTTACCGTTATTGCGCTGTCTGTGCTCCTGATTGGTTTCTTTGAAATAAGAATTCCTTTCATACACAATAAGAATTCTTCAAAAAAGGAAGAATTCCTGTTCGACATTACCAGAAAAGCGAATAAGTCTGGAAAAACACAGATCAGGAAGATAAAACATTTGTTGAAGGATGCTAAAAACGAGATGAGTTATCGGCTCGTAAATGATCGAAAGACCTCAGATATAGTCTGATCAATATATTATCCTTTCATGAAAAAACTAGTCGAATAAATACATCCCGTAGAAGTCCAATATCCCCCGAAACCCCCAAGATTGATATTCTGATAAAACCCTGTTCGAAAGAATAGGGTTTTTATTGTACTGCATGTGGCTAAAATGCAAATCACCATTACTCCCCCGTCTTTTAAGTTATATAAACTAACCTTCTCACTAACTTTACCATTCAATTTATGTTGCATGAAACTATATAGTACTGGCTCCTTATTCGTTTACCTGGTTGTTTGTTGTGTCCTATCCTGCAGTCCGGCTAAAAGATCAACCAGTAGCCCTACAAAAACGTCCATCAGCTCATTCAAATTATTGGGCGAATATGATATTCCCTATGCTTTTTCGTATAATAGCACCACAGTAGGCGGACTGTCAGGCATAGACTATGATGCAACAAATGAGACCTATTATTTAATTTCTGATGACAGGAGTGCCATTAACCCGGCCCGCTTTTATGCAGCCCGAATATTTATCACATCACAAGGTATCGACAGTGTGCGATTCACAGCTGTAAAGAGTATCAAACAACCAGGTGGAAATGTATATCCGAATAGTAAGCAATCGCCTGCAAATACTCCCGATCCCGAAGCTATCCGTTACAATCCGCTTAACAACTATCTTGTCTGGACCAGTGAGGGCGAACGCATCGTGAGAGGAAAAGATACCGTTTTGGAAGATCCTTCTATAAGATTTATTTCAACAGATGGAACCTATATTGACAGCCTTGCAATCCCCGAAAATCTTGTCATGCAGGCAACGGAAAAAGGACCAAGACAAAATGGGGTGTTTGAAGGCGCCTGCTTTACTGATCATTACAAAACACTTTTCGTGAGCGTGGAAGAACCGTTGTATGAAGATGGGCCAAGGGCTGATATTACAGATAACAACGCTTATATCCGTTTGTTGAAATTCAATCTTGACAGCAAAAGAAATAGCAGCCAATATGCTTATAAACTGGATCCTGTTGCTTATGCTTCAAACCCGGTAAATGCCTATAAAATAAACGGTGTGCCAGATATACTCTCGCTCGGCAATGATAAATTCCTTTTTATAGAAAGGTCTTATTCTACCGGAAGATTGGCATGCACTGTGAAAGTATTCCAGGCAGATCTCATGGGCGCAACAGATATAAAAGACATTCCATCGCTGAAAGCAACTAATTCTTTTAAACCAATTGCTAAAAAATTACTCTTGAACATGGATGACCTCGGAATATACATAGACAATATCGAAGGCATGACTTTTGGGCCATTGTTGCCCAACGGCCACAGGACAATGCTCTTTGTTGCTGATAACAACTTCAGCCCGATAGAAAAATCGCAGTTGTTACTTTTCGAAGTAATCGAATAAAACCTGCTAATTACCAAATATCTCATTCAGCAATCCGGCAAGATGTATACCTCCTTTTAATAGTTGCTGGTTGAGCAGCTCTACGTAATCATAATTATACTTGTAGTCTAATTTTTGATTGTTGCTTTTAATATCGCTATATATTTTTTCAGCATATTGGTACGATTGGTATATCCAGGTACTTACCGGCTCGTTCTGCCATTCTTTTTGTTGTTCTTTGCTTGTATGATTAATGGCGGTAGCATATTCTGTATAACTGAGCTGTTGAAAATTGATCAGCTTTTCATCCCAAACCTGGTGAAGATTTGATGAATCCCTGAACCAAAGTACTTTTACTTTATTACCACCAAGATCCTGCAATCGCCCTACATGCAGGGGTTGGTGAACATCCCCCACGATATGAATAAGCAGGTGCAGGTATAGCAGTTTGTTTTCGTTGCTGAGATCTTTTTTTTTCAGTTCTGTGACCAGGAAATTGATCTTCGTGTATGCGTCTGTGGCAGTATCCTGGTCGAGATAAGTTTTTACCTGTACTTCGCTAAGTCCTTCATCCAGGTTAATGAAATGCCAGTTATAAAGATATCCGTAGGCAGGATTGGATTTAATAAAATCGGCCCAGTTGCTCGCCATCGCTATAGATTCCGTTCCCAATATTTTATATATTTCACGCTTTGCCTTTTTGTTCAGATAACTATCAGCTATCTCGCCAACTATCCGGTGGCCCAATACGCCCCAGGCCATGCTTTGAAATGGCAATGAAAAGAAAAAAGCGATGATGGCGATTTTTTTCAGGTGCTTAATTTTCATGAAGAGTTCTTTTTGTAATTTATAGAGCATACTATTTACCGCTAAAGTTACTTAAAAAAACAAGTGCTGTTCTCCCGGATGTTTTATACCTCACACTTGTCGCCGCTCCCTGGAGAGCGTTTGGGTGAGGCATTATATACAAACCAGTTAAATGCACGTAATTTTGTATTACAACATAAACTTTTATTATGCCTTCCGTTTTTGCACCACTGAAAATAAGAACAGTAGAACTAAAGAACCGCCTGGTTGTATCGCCTATGTGCCAGTATTCAAGTGAAGATGGATTTGCAAACGACTGGCATCTCGTTCACCTTGGCAGTCGTGCGGTTGGTGGCGCTTCACTTATTATTACAGAAGCTACCGCTGTTTCCCCTGAAGGCAGGATAAGTCCCGGCGACCTTGGAATATGGAAAGATGAGCACATCGATTTTTTAAAACGGATATGTACGTTTTTAAAAGCACAGGATTCGGTACCCGGAATACAGCTTGCACATGCCGGTCGCAAAGCCAGCCATCATGTTCCATGGAACGGAAACAAAGCGCTTACATTCAACGAAGCTGCATGGCAAACGCTGGCGCCCAGTGCCATTCCATATTCAGCCGGGGAGCCGCTTCCAAAAGAAATGACGTTGGAAGAAATCCAACAAACGATCCGCAATTTTGCACTTGCTGCACAACGGGCGCTGCAGGCTGGCTTTGAAGTAATAGAAATACATGCCGCACATGGCTATCTGATAAACGAATTTCTATCACCGCTTACCAATAAGCGAACAGATGAATATGGTGGTAGTTTTGAAAACCGTTGCCGGTTTTTATTGGAGATCGCGACAGTCATACGTAAAGTGATGGGTGAAGACAAGCCACTGTTTGTGCGCATATCTGCAACCGAGTGGGTGGAAGGAGGCTGGGCGATCGAAGATTCTGTGGCCCTCGTAAAGATCTTGGTAAAAAAGGGTGTAGATCTTATAGACTGTAGCAGCGGAGGAAACGCTGCTGAACAAAAAATAACTGTTGGACCGCTTTATCAAACCGCATTTGCAGCACAGATAAAAAAACAAACCGGCATACTAACCGGCGCTGTTGGCATGATAACAAATATAGCTGAGGCAACACAAATATTGAACGATGAACAGGCCGACCTGGTTATTATGGCGAGGCAATTCCTGAGAGACCCCTATTTTCCCTTGCATGCTGCCAAAGAACTGGGAGCCGATATTACCTGGCCCGTACAATATGAGCGGGCAAAAAAATAATATTTCCTGTATTCATTTATGAATGATCCGCTTGCGGTGTTTGGTTCCCCATTTTTGCAGTTCGTCAATAAGGGGTTCCAGTGTCTTCCCATAAGCGGTCATGGAATATTCCACTGATACCGGAACGGAATCGTATACAGTGCGCCTGACGAGTTCGTTCATTTCCAATTCTCTTAATTCCTTTGAGAGCATTTTATCGGTGATACCCTGTATCTGTTTCGACATTTCACTGAATCGCTTATTACCAAAAGAAAGGGATATGATAATAGGCAGTTTCCATTTACCATTCAATATGTCCAATGCATCCCGTACCGGCATCATGGCCTTGCTGCAGGCCTCCGGGTTTTTATGCGCTACTGTTTTTGAATTTGCCATACCAACTGTTTAAAAGTACTCACTATCCTGAAGTGTAGTGCTATACTTTAGGATAGCACTATACAAAGTATAGTAAATGTACTTAATTTTGTTCCAACAAACCAAAAAAAAGATTACGATGTCAACAACAACCTGGATCTTAGATCCAACACATTCAGAAGTGCAGTTCAAAATAAAACACCTGATGATATCTACCGTAACCGGGCAGTTCAACAACTTCAGCGGCAGTATCGAAACCGAAGGCGATGATTTCAGCAAAGCAAGGATAAAATTTTCTGCAGAGATTGCTTCAATTTCTACCAACAACGAACAACGCGATGAGCACCTGAAGAACGGCGATTTCTTTAATGCTGCAAAATACCCTGAATTATCATTTGAAGGAACCAATATGGAAAAGAACGGGGAAGATCGTTTTACCGTAACAGGTACCTTAACTATGAAAGGAATCAGCAAGGAAGTGAGCCTGGGTGTTGAATATGGTGGTATTGCTGTCGATCCCTGGGGCAACACCCGCAGCGGCTTCGCGGTAACCGGAAAGATTAAAAGAAGTGATTTTGACGTAAACTTCGGTATGATCACCGAAACAGGGAATATCGCATTGGGAGAAGAAGTAAAACTCTTCGCCAATACAGAATTCGTAAAACAGGCTGTACTTCAGCCCGCATAATAAATTACATTATTAATTAAATAATAAAACCTGCCGTATTATGAAATGATACATAAAACGGCAGGTTCTCTTATTAAAATAAACGGCAAAATCAAATGCATAAAGCATTACATATTACCGTTACCTGTTTCATTACTTCCAGGTGCTGAACTGGTTGTTTCGGAATTGTCGACCGGCAATGGCACTACTGCCGGCTGTGCGGGTACTACAGGTGCTGCTGCCTTTTTCGCCACTGGCTTCTTAGCAGGAACTTTCTTAACAACTGGTTTCTTTGCCACGACCTTTTTCGCAACAGGCTTTGGCGCTGCTGCTTTTTTTACCTGCTTCTTTGCTATAGGTTTTTTTGCTGCAACTTTTTTAGCAGGTGTTTTCTTTACCGTAGCTTTTTTTGCAGGAGCTTTTTTTGCGACTGCTTTTTTGGGAGCAGCTTTTTTTGCAGGCGCTTTCTTTGCCGCTGCTTTTTTAGCAGATTTTTTCGAAACTACTTTTTTTGCCACCGCTTTTTTCGGAGCAGCTTTTTTGGGAGCAGCTTTTTTTGCAGGTGCTTTTTTTGTTGCTTTTTTTACAGGTTTTGCTTTCTTAGCCATAATGTATAATTTAACGGGTTGTAAATTTTGAGTAGAAATTTATGACTTTTTGATGTTTAATAATCAATCTATTCAAACTTTTTTTAAAGTTAATACAACAGCCATTACAATTAATGATTTTACTGGAAAATTATTGACCCGTAACTTATCCTTAAAAGCAATTTTTTTAAACACTGTCGGGTACATAAGAATTTTTTATGACTGGAAACTATACCTGATCAGAGCCAAAGCTGTTCATTTTTCAATAATTCATTCTGAATAGCAATAACGACTTCACCGGGTATTCCGGGAGATTTTACAACTCCGGAAAATTCGGTAAGTGAAAAAGACCCGGCATAGGTTAATTCCAACACCGCTCCGTTAAGTAATGGATGCTCCTTTTCTTTATCACGAATAAAAAAATAACCAGCCGATTCTATCCTTATCATTTTTACCTGCAAAATATAGGTCTGCTGGCCTAACTCAATACGTAAACTTGCTTCAATTGTCATACTTTCCTGTGGTTGACATGATTAATTTATTAAAGTATTGCTTACCTGGGGAGATCTTTCTAAATGGGAGGATATCTGAAACTGAATGTGGAAATTACGGTATTAATAGTAAATATACGTCTTGTTAACAAAAAAAACCTGGTATTCTTACTTATCAGGGCTAAAATCAACCTAGCGGGTTGCTTTCCTGCTACCTGGTATCCTGGATTTGAGAGACTGACAATATTTAAAGAGTATTTTGCAGGGGGAAGTGATGAGCTGTTAGCCGCCTCTTTTTGGGGTACTAATAAATTTCGGATCTAAGCTGTATGATTTTTGAGGTGAAAAGCAGGCCATGATTTTAGAGACGATTCCATAGCTTCAAACCAACCCTCTGCCCCATCACGATTTAGAACTTTTGGATCTTAGCAATGCGATCTTTGAAGTGAAACGGCTGCTCCTTTCAGAAACGAACAAATAGCTTGCAGCTTATAGCAAAAAAAAAGGGCCAGGATAAAAATCCAGCCCCGTTTTAAAATCCAATATCCTATGAAAAACCGATGTAAAGGTAATGCCCTTTTTGTTTCCTGCAATACCTCAAAGTGAGTACTTTCCAACATTTTAGAAAATATTTTTCGATGTTAAAACATCCATCTCCGTCATTCGTCTTCAATGATATTGATGGAAGAAGCACAGACTATAACATTATCAATGGCTGCTGAACGGAACAACAATATTACCCGTACGATCAAGTCTATGCGCAAGCAATTGCTGGGCTTTATCAGGAAACGTGTAAACAACTCAGAAGACGCAGAAGATATCCTGCAGGATGTTTTTTACCAGCTGGCAGGCAATACCGAGCCGATAGAACAGGTAACCGGCTGGCTATATAAAGTAGCACGCAACAAGATCACCGATAGTTACCGCAAGCACAGGTTACCATTGGCAGATGATGTATTCAACAGCAGCGAGCCAGACGAAGGATTCTCTGAATGGAAAGAATTCCTGTTGGCAGATGACCGAACACCGGAAACAGAATACCTCCGAAACCTTTTCTGGGAAGTATTACAAGCCGCTTTGGATGAACTACCAGCCGAACAAAGAGATGCATTTATTCAAAATGAAATAGAAGGCATTCCATTTAAAGATATAGAACTGCAAACAGGCGTGAGTGTGGCCACACTTATTAGCAGGAAACGATACGCCGTTTTACATTTAAGAAACCGTTTGGCAGTATTAAAAGACGAATTATTGAATTATTAAAAAAATTAAAATTATCATGACAAACAAATTTGGAAAGAGAAAATGGTTATTCATACCAGTGTTCATTGCGGCAGTGTTTTTATTTTCCGCGATCGTAATGGGCTTATGGAATGCCATATTGCCGGCGGTGATCGGTGTAAAAGCGATCAGCTTATGGCAGTCGATGGGCATCCTTTTATTGAGTAAAATATTATTCGGTGGGTTTCATGGCGGATGGGGCGGCAGGCATAAAAGGGAACGATGGATGGAAATGAAACAAAAATTGGCCGACATGACCCCTGAGGAAAGAGAAAAGTTAAAATCGGAATGGAAGAACCGCTGTGCCAGCTGGAGAATGCGTGGACAGAACAACCCGGGCCAGGCAGCAGATTAGATCTGCTCCTATGCGTTCCTTCTTCACAATAAAACTGTTCTATGGATATTCTTGTTTTCAAAACCAATCTGACCGATACAAAACGTATCCGTGATATTGAACCGGAACTGGACGTTCATCCCCATATCATTGAATGGAATGTTGACCTGCATGATCAGGATAATATTTTAAGGGTGGTATCGAACAATATCATGCCGCAAATCATTGAAACGATCTTATTGAATGCGGGGTATTATTGTGAAGAATTGCAGTAGTTCTGTGCTGATTGAAAGCAGTTAGCATATTATAGCAAGCACTAAACGCTTAACTAACACGCCATGGCTATTATAAGTTTTACTGCCGGCTGCATCTTGCTTGAAATGAAAAAGGCTTGACATTTTAGAGACTACCTGATAGCTGACAGGCAGTTTTTTTTATTAATTTTTGATTCCCTCACAGAAAAGTACTAACCTACTTTAAACACGGAGTAAAAGCTTGAAGCAAATATGCGATCAGCCTAAAATAAAAAAAGGGCCAGGATAAAAATCCAGCCCTGATAAATCCAATATCCTATGAAAAACCTGAATCAAAGGTATAATGCTGTTCGATACAATACAATACTACAAAGTGGGTATTTAGTGAACGGATGATTCTGTTTAACAAACGGCAAATATTCTTTAGAAAGATTGCTTAAAATGAAAATTGAGCATTGAGCAATGAGCATTTCAGTTAAATTAAATGCTCATTGATCAATACTCAACAATCTCTATTCAATTAAAGGCCGCCGGATTTTTGATCAAAATTAATTACTCAAGCCACCGCCCTGGCTTCCCACACGCTTGCTTTCATCATCCGCTGCAGTTTTACGCTGGCGCGCTGCTTTTACCTGGTTATTTCCAAAACGATAAGTGAAATTAACTTTCAATTGCGTACTCTCAAAATTGCCGCTTACATGGGTGTATTGTCCGGCAAACTGGCTTGTTCCGGCAAACTTAAGTGTATGAAAAATATCACTTACCGATAGCTTTAGGCTGGCCTTATTATTCCACAATGATTTCTGAATACCGCCGTCTATCCCCCATATCTCTTTGCTCTTGAATGTACCTCCCCAGATAGAAGGAGAATTATAAAAACCACTTAGTTCTGCAGTAAATCCGTTTCCAAGTTTTGCAGCATGTTGCATATAAATATTGAATGCATACACTTCCAGGTCAACCGTACGGCCTGATCCGAAATTGGCTTTGTAATGTGAGTAATAGCTGTTCAGGTTTGCAAACATACTATACCATTTATACTGGAGCGGGTAACTGATATTAAGGCTAACAATATCCTGGTTGGCGAGGTTCTTTTTGGTAATAAAACTCTTGGTAAGTTCAATTGTATCCACGAGTTGGGTAAACACATCATTTACATGGCTGTAAGTGAGCGTTGAAGTAAGCTTGTATTTATATGTATTGGTCAAAGCAAAGCTGTTCGTGTATTGCGGGCGTAATTGTGTATTTCCTTTTTGAAAAGTATAATCATCCAGTTTGAATTCAAAAGGGTTCAGATCCTGGTAGGCCGGGCGGTCGATGCGGCGGCTGTAACTCAATCCCCATTGAAGTGTTGGTTTCTTATTGAAAGTAATCGCTGCACTCGGGAAAAAATCTGTATAATGACGGTTAAAGGAAGAGTCATAAGGCACGTAGGTATTTGCTGATTTCCTGAAGCCATCGCTGGTACCGTTGCTATTGGTATTCTCAACACGCACACCGGCCTGTATCATAAATCCTTTGAACTGCCTGTTATAATTTACATATACAGCATTGATATTCTCTTTATAATTAAAATTATTACTGCGAAGTGTATCCAATACTTTCCCATTAGTAAAAACATTAAAGCGCTGAAAATCATTCCCGCTTTTTACATATGATGCTTTGCCTCCAAATCCTAACCTGCCCTTTTTGAAATTCTGCTCATAGTCAACCTTAAAACTATAAATATCAATATCGGTTGGTGATATCATGTTATACACCAGGCTTGACAATGGTACACCATTGGGATCAGAATAGTAATTCGGCTGAAGCTGGTTGCCTTTGATGCGGAACAAACCGTAATCAGCATCCATGTTCAGTTCCCGGCCCGCTGTTTCGGCGTAGCGGTAATTCAGGTTGAAATTGACATTGTCTCTTTTCGAACTGGTATTGTTGTCGGCCACCAGTATACGGCTTATGATACCAGTCGATTTTTCGCTGATAGTGGTACGTGAATTATTACCCAGCTCGTTGTCAGAAAAATTTCCGTTCATCATAATACCCAGTGTACTTTTTTTACCTGCAAAATAATCAAGCCCGGCCTTAAAGTTATGCCCTTCACTGCGGTTGTTCATTTTTGAACGCTGATCGAAAATAGTATCCTGCAGATCCCGGTAGAGGTTAAAAATATTTTCACTCCTGTTCCGGTTATAATTGTAAGTGCTGAATATATTTATCTTTTTATTGCGATGGTTCAATGAAAGGCTGCCGTTGTATTTTGGATAAACTCCTACAGCATAGCCAAGGTTTACCGAACCATTTGTACCAAAAGCTTTATTTTTTTTCAGTTTGATATTGATGATCCCTGCATTACCGGCTGCTTCATACTTTGCAGAAGGGTTTGTTATGATCTCTATCGATTCTATCTGTGATGACTGCACAGTTTTTAAATAAGCAGTAAGATCGGTTCCTGATAATGGAGTTGGCTTACCATCAATATATACCTGCACACCATTCTTACCGCTCAGGCTGATGTTGTCATCCTTATCCAGCAAAACTCCCGGCGCTTTTCTCAACAATTCCAATGCATCCTGCCCTACTGCATTGATGCTGCCTTCTACATTCAAAATTGTTTTATCAGCCTTTACCTCGATCATCGGTTTTTTAGATGTAACAACCACCGCCTTCATACTATTCGACATTTTTGCCAGTGATATTTCAGGAACTGCAGTTTCACCAGCACCAGCTACTTCAAAGGTTGTAGAATTTTGTGCAACTGAACTCACGTGCGATGCACTTACAAAATATCGGCCGGCAGCCACATTGTTGAATTCATATTTTCCGGCGGCATTGCTTGCAGCCAGTTTTACTACAGAAGAATCTTTCTGCTTTTTTAATGATACTGTTGAACCAGCCAATGGCCTATTTTGATCATCTTTGATCGTACCACGCACCTGCTGCGCTTTTGCACAGATAACCGCAGCCAACAACAGGATCACCAGGGTAGTTATTTTTTTCATCGTACAGATTTTTTTGATTAATGCGGATGCAAAGTATTTTAAAGAACCCGTTTTGTCATTATTTTGTCATGAATGGATTAAAATCTATTATGAATGGTATAGAATCTGACATAGGATAAGCGCTTTTTATATATCACCGGGCCGATAGCATATTTTTTTACCTGTACTAATTTATTTGAAATACAGAAAGTCCGCAATTCACAGGACTGTATAAAAACCTGCACTTTTTATAGATAATAATTACAATGTTTGCATTCTAAGAATTTTAAGATATCAAACCCACACGTATGAAGCTAAAAGTTACCCTGCAGGTTTTGTTCCTTCTGTTGTTTGCAGCAAGCTACTCAAATGCCCAACTAAGTTGCGCTGCTGATGAAATGAGGGAAAAACTTAGCCAGGACCCTTCTTATAAGCAAGGAATAGAAGACATGGACAGGAATATCCGCGATTATATTCAGGCGCACCCTGAACTTGCTTCGCGGCCAACGGGTGTTTCCAGCCCGGTTTATTTTATTCCCTGCGTAGTGCAGGTAATAACCAATGGTGGGGCAATTGGCGCGGCAGATAACCCAACCGATGCACAGATTATCGGGGCCATTGATTATATCAATAAAGTATACGATGGCACCTGGGCCGGTTCAGGTGGGCCTATCCTGGGTGCAGGCGACCTGCAGGTAAAACTGCTGTTGGCTGCAAAAGATCCAAACAACAATGCCAGTACCGGTATCGTACGTACAAATGGCGCCGGCCTTGCTGGATATAGTGGGTTTGGTGCAAATGCCTCTGGCAGCAGCGGCGCTGCTGAAATAGCTGTAAAAAACCTAAGCCGCTGGGATCCTTTTAAATTTTATAATATCTGGGTGGTACATAAAATTGATGGCTGTACCGGTGTTTTTTGCGGCTGCTCCTGCGATGCAGGTTATATTGCAGGATATGCATATTTTCCGCCTGCCAACAATACCAGTACAAACACCCGCGACCTGGATGGTACGTTGATGCTGGCCAGCCAGTTTGTAGCAGGACAAAAAACGTTGCCGCATGAAGTGGGCCATGCGTTAAATCTCTATCACCCATTCCAGGGAAATACTTCGCCGGGGCCAAACACATGCCCTGCTGCATCCGGTGACCAATGTGCAGATACCGACCCGGTAACCAATCCGCAACTCGCCCCAAATTCTTTTCCTTTTGCATGCCGTAACCAGGCGCCTTATTCGTCGCCCTATACCAATCCCTGTGCAGGAACGCCCTTTACAGATAATACGGAAAAGAATTTCATGAATTATACAAACTGTTACCAGCTATTCACTGCTGATCAAAGAACAAGAATGCAGGCTTCCTGTTTAACCACAACAAGAGCAGGGCTTAATACATCCTGGGCAAATGGACAGGGAGCATATCCTACTATCTGGTCGGCACCCATGGCAGCAGCCATTACACCAACCTCTGTGCTTACCAGTGCTAACCTGGCAGGTATCACCAATATGAGCCTGAATGGAAGAATCGTGTATTCACTCAATGCAAGCCGCGATGGTGGCTACATGAACAATGCAACAAAATGGTACGACCTTTTTGATATACAGGCAAGCACCGCTTATACACTGACCGTAACGCTCGGGGCTAGTGGCAATGCAGAACAGCTGGGAGTGTGGATAGATTATGATAATAACGGGTCTTTTAATAACACAACCGAACAGATCTATCTCAATACAAATATACCTGCTGCAACAGGCGCTGCCGGCATACCTATCAGTTTTACGGTTCCTGCCAATGTATCTATAGCTTCAGGTTCTATTGTAAGGATGCGCATAACAGACGACCTTTCTACAATTTTTGGAGTAACAGCTATCAGCAATACTTCCGCAAGCCTTGCATACGGACAAGCCGAAGATTATCCTATTTATCTACGCAGCGGCCCTGTGCCAGTTAAACTTTTAAATTTTACAGGCAAGAAAATCAACGAAGCCATTCAGCTAAGCTGGAAAACAGCACAGGAGCAGGATACAAAAGAATTCCAGGTTGAACGCTCTTTGAATAGCCGCGATTTTATGCCCATCGGTACTGTAATGGCTACAGGGCCAGCCAGTGGCAGCGAATACGGTTTTCCCGACAGGGATATTTCTACAGGCACTTATTTTTACAGGCTTAAAATGATTGATAAGGATGGGGCATTTACCTATAGCAACATCATCAGCTTTAATAATAATGGTAAAGGCATGTTGGTGAAAGGCAATCCTTTTAAAGATAAGATTGAAGTGCTTCTGCCAGGTAGCAAGGGCGAAGTTACCTTCCGGTTACTCGATGCAAAAGGCAGGGTTGTATTTATAAATAAAGCAGTAGTTGATGGAAGCAACATCATGCTTTCATTAAAAGACAGGCCGCTTAGTAGTGGTATTTATATTTTGGAAGCCAGCATTGAGGGACAACATTTTTCTGAAAAATTAATCAAGGAATAATACCAATTGGGCTTCGAATATTGTCCATAGGCTTCCCGCAAAAATCGCAAAAGGGCGAAGTCGAAAAAAAGAGACAGGCATCTTTAATTTCTAATGGGCATAACTATTCCGGATCAATAAAGAAGCGCTGAAAATAAATATTTCAGCGCTTCTTTCTTTTTATCATTGTATAATAAAGGAACAGGGAAATCTATTTAGGTGTAATGTTGTATTCCTTTAAAATCTCATTAAATCTTTCTTCTTTACCCTGCTTTTTCATTTCGGCATAGATTAGCTGCATAACTTTTTCGGCGTCTGTTCTGTAGGGCGATTTCAATTCTACATATAAATTATAGGCCTTGCACATATTGTCGAGCCCTTTTTCATATTCGTTTAAATAAGCAGTATATACATGGCCGATACCATAATATATTTCCGGGTTCTTTGGATCTATCTCAGCAAGTCTTTCATAAGTCCTGATGGCTTCCCTGTATTCTTTTTTAAACTGGTAAACGATCGCGATGTTCTGCAGTGGCAACATACCTTTTGGGTCAATCTCCAATGATCTCTTATAGGCATCCAGTGCCTTGTCGTAGTCGCCCAGCTTCCTGTAGCAAACTCCTAAATTATCCCAGGCAAATGCAAATCCAGGGTCTATTTTAACGGCTTTTTCGAAAAAAGGTAATGCATCTTTAAAATTTTCCCTATCCGTTTGTTCTACTCCCCTGGAATAAAAACTCAACGCATCAGGGTCTTTTGACATCGACCTGGCCGATTGCTTTTCATCAGTAGCTATCTTAGCCTTAACGGCTTTACAATTGAACATCAGGTATCGCTCCATATCATAATAATACTCCTTATATTCATTGGAGTTCTTATCCATATCAATAGCAATCCTGATCTCCTTTTTGCCATCATTTTCTACGGCAGCTTTAGCCAGTTCGTCTATATTAGACATCTTAGATGCCATCTGGTATGCAACTGCCTGCTCATCTATGCAGCGGTTCATGTCTTTGGCAACCTGCTCCTTCGATTTATTATACACGCTGATAGAATCAATGCATTTACAAGAATTTTCGGCAAGTTCTTCCAGCACTTTTTCTTTGGTTGATTTTTCCTTCTCCTGGCAATAGGCATGCAATGCAAAACTACCAGCGAGGAAAAGGAAGAGGCTTTTTTTCATCTTACAGATTTTGTAATTTATTATTCATTGATCGCTCCTGTTAAAGAACTTCAAAATTTAAATACTTAGCCGGGTAAAAATATTTTTGTATCGCTAACCAGGGCGGAAGGAATGAACATACCACTTATCTAAAATGAATCGTTGAGTCAATGATATTAAAACCACGCAGGTATTCTGCGCTGTTGGCACCAGCTTCCAATGAGTCCTGGAAATAAATAAACCTAGATTTAAAATCATCCAGTTTAATTTCAAAACAGTCGAGCCTGAGTTTTTGTCCGGCAAGAGAAACATTTAATCTTTTACCTGTCCATTTTTTATGCCCGAGTTCTTTTTCAAAATCTTCTATGCTGCAATTCTTCTTACCGAATTTCTTTACCATTTCATCAACCAAAGTGGTCACCGTTGTTTTTGCATCGAGCTCAAACACCAATACAACCAAACTATTGCCGCTGAATGTCCAGTTCTTGTAACCAAAATCCTGTTCAAACTCAAAAGATAAATTCCTTGGATATTGAAAAGACATAGAGCCATTGTCAAATTTCTTATACTCAGAAAGCTTGATAGAAATAACCGGGTTCACTAAAGTTGTATCCATTGCCAGTACTTCATCCTCCGAAAGCTGGATCGTTTTCCCGCTTATTTTTACTTCAAACGTTGACTTTGGTTCAGCGCTGCCTTTCGAGTCCTGACTTTGCCCGGTTGAAGAAATAGCGATCAATAATACGAGATTAAGAAAAAATACTTTCATAAGAAATGTTTTAATATAACAGCCGTCCCCTGTTGTTTAAAATAGCTTAATTGTAAAGCTAAGTAAAAATCTCCCGTGGATTTGCTGACTGCAAAAGATGACGGAGATTTGGCCCTGCAAATAATAAAAGAAGGAATATGCAAAAGGGAATCATTCTAAAAAAAATCTTACCCGCTGCAAAACAAAGTAAGGATCATCTTCTAACCTGTAAAGTTTTACGACGACGATGGGCATTAGTTCCTGCACAAACCTGTATCTTCCTGCAAGTTCCTGCAGTTTCGTGCATTTTCCTGCACAAACCTGCATTTTCCTGCAGTGACTGCTTTTTAAAGTCACATATTTGTTCCCGGAAAGTTTGATATAAAACATTCGCTAAAAAACTAAAACATGATTGGCTGAGGCATAAGAAAAGAGGATGTGACAAAATCAACAGCAGTTAAAAAATGTCACAAAAATGTGACAGGAAAAAAAATGGAAAAAAATTGTCACAGTGCCTGTAGCCGGCTACAGCAATGAAAACAATCTATATGAAATTAAGTCATCGCTATGCTGCTATCGATCCAATCCGCTCACACACCCACCGGCACAAATGTTCCCAGGATCACTTGCCGTTTGAGGCTATTTGCCCTCTATCTTCCGGTTCCCGCTCCTCAAGGAGCTGGGTTAGGGTGAGGCTTGCAAAACAGGTTCATGATAGCACGAATTCCGGCGCGGAAGTTTTATATCAATCAGACTTTGGCTATTGTTGTGTAGGGATCTTACGGAAGGATCGCAAAGAAAAAACTAGACAATGTTTAATTTCTAATTGTTACAGTAAATCAGCTCCAACAATTTCATATCAAAAAAAGAGGCTGCCCAAACAGGCAGCCTCCCTAACAAAGAAATTAAAAATAATTATTCTTTTACAAGTTTAAGTGTTTTGCTTGCTGCACCCTGTACTACCTGTACATTGTACATTCCTGCAATAAAGTTTCCACCAAACCTATACTGAAGTTTAGCCGCACCGGTTGTTTTGTAAATGATCCTTCCCAGCAGATCAGTTACTGTTACCGAAATAGCTTCTTTAGCATTGAATCCTTCTAAGGCAAGTGTAAAATCGTTTGCACTTGGATTAGGATATGCCAGGATCCGGATAACTTGATTGCCTGCAGTTTCTTTCACGGAAGATTTCGATGAAGAACCTGAAGCGATCAATGGAGCACAACCAGAAGGACCAACAACGATACCTGTAAGCATTCCCACACATCCTTTAGAATCCTTTACAAAACCAGTGTAAGTGCCGGCAGTAAGGCCTGTGAATGATGGACTTGACTGGTAGGTGTTACCGTTGATGCTATAGCTGTAAGGACCAGTACCGCCTGTTCTGAACAATTGTACAGACCCGTTGGTTGTTAAGCAGCTTGATGCATTTATAACAGACGCGGTAACAATGATCTGGTTAACCGTAATCGTAATGTTGGCAGTTCCAAGACAACCCTTGGTATCTTTTACAGTGATGGTATAAGTACCGGCACCCAAAGAACCAAAAGCATTGCTTGGCTGAAATGTTGTACCATCAATGCTGTAAGTATACGGAGCCACACCACCAGCTGCGTTGGCCTGTATTGTACCATCATTTGTGCAGCTGCTTGTATTTGTTTTACCAAGGTTTACTGAAATACCGGCTCCCTGGTTAACTACGGCTGGTTGAGTACCAACACAACCTTTAGAGTCTTTTACAGACGCTGTATAGGATCCTGCTGCAAGTCCGTTAAACACGTTGCTTGTTTGATAAGTTATACCATCCAAACTGTAAGTATAAGGAGGTATACCACCCGCACGGAACACCTGTATTTGTCCATCGTTAGAGCAACTTGTTGCAGCCCTTACAAATGTTGTTACAGTTACCTGAGCTGATGCTGTAATAACGATATTATTCTTAGAACTCACACATCCTGCTGCATCTTTCACAAAACCTGTGTAAGTGCCGGCAGCCAGGCCATTAAATGTATTGGCCGACTGGTAAGTGATACCATCAAGACTGTATGTATATGGTTGAACACCAGAGTTACCAAACAATGATATGCTTCCGGTATTACCACAACTGCTTGTGTTGCTTCCACTGGCAGTAATGAACACTGCGAATGCAAATTCAACGTGGATATTTGAAAGCGTTACAGTATTCAGGTTCGCATCTGTGATGGTTACATTGTAATAACCATAGTTCAAACCGGTAAGAGACGAAACGTTTCCGGCCGTGAATGCTGTATGGTTAGAACCGCTTTCTCCTGTCCAGCTATAACTGTAAGGTGCCAAACCGCCAGTAGCCGTTATTGTTATGGTACCATCATTGCTGCCACCACATGCACTCAGGTTTGTTTTTACAAATGTTGCAGCAAGCGGATTGTTGCAAACTGTGATCACAACAACCTGTGTCGCTGTAGCAGTATTACCGCTACCATCTGTTACAGTCCATGTTACAGTTGTATTCCCAACAGGGAAACTTCCCGGAGCATTGTTGGTAACGCTTGCAACAGAACAGTTGTCGGCAGTTGCAGGAGTTCCTAAATTAACTGCTGATCCAAAGCAAGCTCTTACAGTATCAGCTGCAGTGCTTGTTGCCCCAACAGATTCCGGATTAAATACAGCCAGTAGCTGTCCGCCTTCCACAACAGCGGCAGGGATACCTGTTGTATAATGTGCCTGGTCGCTTGTAAGGAACCAGCCTGCGCCCAGGATATCTGATGCATCAATGATACCTGATGATTCTTCATCTGCATTGAATGGTGCAGTAGCAGCTGTTGTTACACCTGCAACCCTGTCGCCAAAACGTGCAGGATCATGCTTCGCAATTTGAGTCAACTGGTCAGTTGCAATTGTGTACTGCCAGATCTTTCCATTGTGAGCAGCATTGCCTACGTCTTCCTGTAAGATCAGGTGGCCTGTTTTATCAGCTGTAAGATTATCCAGCATAACATGCCCTTCTGTACCATCAAGTAACAGGTCGATTGTTCCACCCAAAGCAGGGTTTGTAATATCAGCGAAATTCAGTCTCCATAAACGGCTACGGCCAATCTGTGCACCAAGGCCATCTGCTACCTGGTCAAGTTGATCTGTAGTAACAAAGAAGTACTGAGCCGGGTTGGCCGGATTCCATACTCCATCTTCCGGACGGGAGAATGTAGTAGATGCAGTTCCACTTAAAGTAAAGGCTGCTCCGCTGGTAATATTGGTAGCCCTGGTAGTTGTATTAACTATTTCTACCGGGTTGCCGGTTACATTTACAAAGCTCAGGGTACCATTGGTAAGACCAGCTTTGTCAACTTCGCTTCCTGTATTTGTTTTTGTACCAACATATACCGCAATTGAGTTATTCATGATACCTGTTCCGCCATCATTGTCTCCGATAACGATGGTTTTATTTTGTGCAAAAGGATTTGCAAGTGCATTTTCCCATGCACCAATGCCTGTTAAGCCAGATCCATTGGTACTAAGATTGAATTTACCAAGGATATATGCTTTTCCTGCATCAGCACCACTGGCAACTGTACCAAGCTGGTAACCTGTAGCGCCGCCTTCTTCACCATGCATGTAAATTCGGGCTTTTGTACCCAGGCCTGTAGCCGCATTGTAAAATGCGGTGCCAGCTGGAAGGTCTCCTGAGCAGAAACGATTGAAGGCATAGGTCAGTGTGCCTGCATTGCTGCTTTGTGTGCCACTGTTCCAGCCATATACACTTGTCATCAGGTCGCTTCCACTTACTACAGAAAGTGTAGATTTATTAATAATCCATTTAGATACAAATGATCCGATTGCACCATGTGAACGAACAACACCCAATGTATTACCGATCTCCTGGTTCATCAGCAAAGTGAATGTACCGTTACAATTATCAAATGCGCCCAGTCCATCTGGTATACCCGCCATTTGATAACCACCAACTGTATTGGCTGCAGTTAATATTGAAGTGAATTTAACTCCTGGTTTTACAGGCAGCAGGTAGGGAGTAGCAGAACTGCTTGTTCCGGTGTTACCAGCCAATAAACCGGTTTGGTTAAGATAGATTGATGGAGCGATACCATCTGTTACCGTTACAGTTTGTGTAGCAGTAGCTGTATTTCCGCTGCCATCGGTAACTGTCCAGGTAACTGTTGTAACTCCCAATGGGAATGCAGCAGGTGCATTGTTTGTAACACTTGCAACGCTGCAATTATCAGCCGTTACCGGTGTTCCTAAAACAACGCCTGTTGCTGTACAACCACTGTTAGTACACGCAGCAACGTTAGCCGGTGCAGTAATAGTTGGATTGATATTATCAGCCGCAGAAGTTACGGTTCCGGTGGTTACCGAAGTACATCCGTTAGCATCTGTTACTGTGTAAGTATAAGGGCCGGCAGGTGCGTTGAATGCACCGGTACCTGTATATGGAGTTGTGCCGCCTGTTGCAGAAACGGTAACTGTTGCAGTTCCGCCACATGCTGCAATACCTGCAGTTGATGACGCTACCAATTGCGAAGGCTGAGTTACTGTTACAACATTTGTTGTTGCAGTACAAAGGTTCGCATCTTTTACAGAAACTGTATAAGGTGATCCGGCTGCGTTCACTGTAAAGGCATTGCCCAACTGGAATGCGCCACCGTTCAAACTGTATTGTACAGGAGCTGTTGCACCTGTTACGGTTACCGTTAGTGTAGTTGTTCCGCCGAAACATGCAATACTTCCTGCAGATGCAGCAGCTGAAATATTACAGGCAGGTGAACCTACTGTTGTTGTTGCAGTTGTTGTACAGCCATTAAAATCGGTAACTGTAACCGTGTAAGAACCTGCTGTTAAACCTGTAGCAGTTACGGTTGTTTGTCCGCCAGGGCTCCACAAATAAGTGTAAGGAGCTGTACCGCCGGCTGGAACTGCTGTTGCTGTTCCATCAGATCCGCCTGTTGTAGTAACGGCAGTTGAACTGGCAGTTGCTGATAATGCTGTCGGCTGCGTTACTGTTACTGCTGATGTCGTTGCTGTACATAGATTCGCATCTCTTACAGTAACTGTGTAAGGAGAGCCTGCTGCAGTAACTGTAAATGTATTACCTGGCTGGAATGCACCGCCATTTATGCTGTATTCGTATGCTCCTGTTCCACCGTTAGCGGTAACAGTTAGTGTTGTTGATCCGCCAAAACATGCGATCGTTCCTGCAGCTGCAGAAGCGCTCACCGCAGTTGGCTGTGTTAAGGTTACACTATTTGATGTTCCGGTACAAAGATTGGCATCCCTTACTGTAACGGTGTAGGGTGATCCGGCTGCATTCACACTGAAAGTATTTCCAGCCTGGAATGCACCACCATTGAGGCTATACTGGTATGCTCCTGTTCCACCGGAAGCAGTAACAGTTAAGGTTGATGATCCACCGAAACATGAAATTGCAGGTGCCGAAGCAACTGCTGAGACAACCGCAGGGTTTGCTATTGTTACAGCATTTGAATTGGCAGAACAAGTGAGGTTATTGTCTTCTCTCACTAACACTGTGTAAGTTCCCGCGGGAACAGTAAAAATATTTGATACTTGAAAGTCAACACCCGCATTGATACTGTACTGAACAGGGCCACCGGCTCCTGTTGCAGTTGCAGTAATTGTAGTGGTTCCGCCATTGCAGGCAATGGTTCCTGCAGCCGCTGTTGCAGCAAGGTTGCAGGACACAGCATTGATAACTTCGATGGATGATGTGGAGCTGTTGTCAGCTGTATTATCGCCTGGCAAACTTCCGGGAGTTGTACAAGATGTACCGCTTGAAAACAGCAGGTTAGCATTAACCGTTGAAGGCCCACCAAGTGTGTTGCCCTGTACTTTAATCAGGATGGTTCTTTGCGTTCCAACCGGAATAACATCGCTACCATTGCAAACTGTAATGGCAGATCCTGTATTAACGGTAATTGACCAGCCCGGAGGTAAACCGGTTTGTTGTGCATTTGGAAGCAGGCTACACAAGGCACTTGGAACGCTTATCTGCGCCCTAACCTTATTGACACCGATAGAAGAAACCGGGCCCGTATTTCCAAGGGTTACCTGTATATCTACCGTACCACCCAGGGTTACCTGCCCCCCCTGGAGGGTCAGGATATTTAAGGATGCGTTTGCCTGGCCTACAGCGTTTGTGGCTGTAAATGCGCAGACAAGGCAGAACATTAATAATTTAATCCATTTCATATAGTTATTTTTTATAGTGATTTTAATTAGTTGGCACTTAATGTAATTACAGTACCATTGTTGTTTGGCTCATTATCACCGCCACCACTTAGGTCTACTGCAAGACTTTGATTGGTACCATTTGGTGTAACTGCTTTACGTGTTGCCCTGAAACCGAGCTGTACAAAGCCTCCCTGTGAAATGGAAATACCTGCTTTTGAAGTTGCCAGGATATTGGTTCCATTATCACGGAAATTCCAGTTGCCATTGCTGTTCAATGTACCGCCACTTACGTTAGAGGTAGTATTTGAGCCAGATTGGTTTACCGCTGTTAATGTTAATCCTGGTACAGTTATGGTCCAGCCAGATGGTTTAGGTATAGATACAGTAATTGTTCCGTTTGAATTTCCAATGGCATTTTCAATGATATCAACAAGGAAATCCTGGCCCTGGTTTGCTGAGAATAATCCGTTATCGATCTCAACCAATGGAGACAAATCTGTTCCTGCAATTGCGCCGCCACTGCCAAAACCATTCGGGCGGTAATCAGGATTTAAAAAATCCCAGGCATTCACCAATACGTCGCATGGAGTTGATATGGCAGTATTGGTATATGCTGCAGTATACAGCCAGTTTGTAGAAAGTGCATCTTCACCGATACGTGCAACACCTGCATAAGTTCCTGTAAAGGCAATAGTGGTATCCATGGCGATGATGTTATTCCTGAATTCTGCAGCTGCCAGGGGAATAGTAGCATCTACGATCAATCCTCTCCAGTTATTCATCAAAATACTGTTGTAAATTTTTAATTCAGAATTTCTCCTGATACGAGCACCTCGCCTGAAACCAACGGCTGAAGGTTGGGTAATTCCGCCTGCATTGTTGGCACACCTGAATGCACCTATCTGAGTTATATTGTAAAACTTACCTGTAGTTTTAGGCGTAGCTGTGCTACCTGTTGCATTGTTATCGGATTCAAAGCCTTCTGAAGTAGAAATGGCCGGATCATCTGAAATGGCAGGATCCCTTACACACAATGCGTACTGAACAATACCGCTAAAGCCGTTGTCTGTATCCAGGTCATCATCAAGATTTCTATAAGATACAAGGTGTTTACAATTTACCGATCCGCCAAACCACTCAAAAGCATCATCATTGATGAAAGAGGTTTGTACAAAATCTATTGTGGTACCACTGCCCACTGAACCAAAGGTTAAACCATTGATCTCACTGTTTGGCGCAAACACATACCCGCCAAATTCAATACGCACATATTTTAATGAGCCTGAATTATCCGCATCATTTGTACCGCCATGAAATACACGGGAAAAATTAGGGTCAGTTGATGAAACACCTTCAATGGCATTTTGCGTACCCAGGTTATGTTTTGCACGGCCAAGGAGGATAACACCACCCCAATCTGCCTTTGCTCTTGAACCTATTGGCCTGTTGGAAGTAAACACGATCGGGTTACATGCTGTACCGTTAGCTATTAATTTACCGCCCCTTTGCACAACCAATGAAGAATTGGCAACTGTTTCATCGCCACGTATCACTGTTCCTGCCTCGATGGTAAGCGTTGCTAAACTGTCTACAAATACAAGACCCTGTAACTTATAAGTATTGTTTCTTGTCCAGGTGACCGAACCTGATAGTATCGTACCCGATGGCAAAGTAACTGTTGCAGCGGGATAATAGGTATTCTGCGGATCCCAATTAGTCCAGTTATCCGTCCACATGGGCACTGGAGCTGGCGCAAAGGCCCCACGGTATGTTGTAGCATCCTGGGCGTTAACCACGATTGCTGAAAAAAGCAACCCTGATAAAATAGATAAAAATTTTTGTTTCATTTTTTTAATTTTTTTGGTGGTTGAATGTGTTTGTTTTAGTGAAAACCATTTGATTAATTGCTAACATTTGTATGATGAGTTATTGTTTTAAAACGAAATCCTAAGGTTATCCTGAACCGCATAGCTTTATTGTTTACCGTATTTTACACAGTATTAATTCTTCACTTTCCAGTGAGTAAAATTTTTTTTTAGATTTTAATCATTGCATTAAACCGTCTTCAAATAGGATACAGATAATGTTGCAAGGACATTGAAAATTTGAAATTACAGCGTTGGTGAACTGCAATTATTGTTGAACAAACCTATAACAAAAAGTTAAATTACGGTATTACGAAAAAGCCATCAATGTGTTACCGGAAGTAAACCAAATTGTTAAGTAATGACTATTTTAAATGTTATAATTTGATCGTGGCAGTGATGCTGTAAATCCTCGGAGCCCTTGTGAATGTGGCAAACCTGTCTTTACTGCTATTGTACGATTTACTTTTATCATAATCCAGGTAAAAGCCAATGTTTTGCGCCAGTATATCTTTTGCATTGAACTTAAGCTCAACTGCATTTTTTAAAAATGTTTTGGCAAGCTGAAAATCTATAACAGTCCTCGCCTTCTCATACATATCCGGGTTGTCGTAAGGCCCCGCAATGGCTACCCTGTCGCCAACACGGTTTACCGACAGTGTTGATGAAAGCCCGATACGCTCGTCATTAAAAGCCAGGCTTGTATTAATAATATAAGGAGACTGCCCCTGCAATGCACGATCGGTTACTAACTGCGACGCAGGGAACCCAAATAGGCTGTCTAATTTTACCGTTGATTTTATAAGTGCCGCATTTGCCGACAAAGTGAATTTACTCAACAAACTCTTTTCTCTTTTTATGCCCAGCAACGTTGAAATAAGCGTGCGGAATTCTACTTCTATCCCATATACTTTTGCAGACGTGCTGTTTGCATAAATAGCCTGGCTGGTAGTATTAGGCTGGGTTGTGAATTCAATCGGATCTTTAAAATGCTTGTAAAATGCGGAGATCGAAAACAATTGTGCTTTACCAGGGAAAAACTCATACCGGAAATCATAATTATTTATTTTTGCCCTTTTATTTTTGTCATATCCTGCTATGGAGAAGTTGGATAAATAATCAAAAAACAGGAATGGTGCCAGTTCCCTGAATTCCGGCCTGTTAATGGTAGCAGCATAAGATAACCTTAGGTTCATTTTAGTTGTGAGCGCATATACCAGGTTTACAGAAGGTAAAAAATCTGTGATCGTTGTGTTGAGGTTAATGGTATCATTGAGATTCTTTAATGCAGTTAGCTTTTGATTAAAGCTTTCCATTCTCACACCGTATATAAGCCTGAGCTTTTTAAAGAATCGTTGGTCGCTCATGATATAAGCATGGGTAGTTGCAGAAGATGCTGTATAATCAGAATTCGCCAGTGTACCATCAGCCAATAAAAAACCACCCTTCCCATTTTTCATGATCCCTATATGATTTGGCAAAAAGAGCTGGTCGTCCGGAAGCCCATCCAGGGTATGATCATAAGATACTCCATTGCCAGGATCATCATAAGGTGAAAGGCCCAGGGTGCGGCTGGCAAATTCTCTTTTCCTAAGCTGGTACCCGGCTCCTATTTTTATGAAATTCTGTGTGTTCTTCATAAATGTATAAGGCTGTGTAATATCTACTTTTATACTTTTAATGTTTTCATTTGTGTTGGAAGAGAACATGCTTCCTGTTCCACTTGTTTGCCTTGGAGGAGTAGTAAGGCTGGCCGTTAAATTCGTAACATCCGGGTAGCTACCAGTATAAGAAGTACGGGCCAGCACGGGTATATCCCGCTTCACTTTGCTATAAGCTGCCAGCCAGTTTATTTTCGTTTTAAACCGGCCGGCCGAATGTTCCCCAGCCAGTTGAGAAGCAAATATCTGGTTTGAAGTGTACCATCGCACAATGTCTTTTACATAGCCCAGGCTATCGGATTCGAAATCGTAATTACCGATCCTTTTGATAAGCCTGTTATCAGTATTTATACTTAGGTTATTTTTCCAGGTGATATTATTCCGGTTGTTTATTTTAACAGAAAAATTAGCCAGCACTGCTAAAATAACCTCGTCGTTGTAAATAGAATCCCGGTATTTATTTTTTTGTATGGGCGCATGGTAGGGAGCCGAAAAATCGTAAGAATCAAAACTATTTCTTTCACCCGAGCTGAAAGAATAATTTTTATTATAGTTTACAGAAAAAAGTGCTCCCATGAATTCTTCCTGCTTCCTTTGAATATTAAACCCTTTTGTAAGCTGGAAGCTGTAGTTGGGCTTTGTGGTAAAGTCGTGCTTTACACCCCACCTAAAATTGTTGTACAGCTTTGCCAGTTCTGCTCTTTGCGCAAAGCTCAGGTTATTTTTAATTTCATATGACGAAGGAATTCCGGCAGGTATACCCCTCGTGCCATCATCCAGTCCGATCCAATCTTTCTTGCCTTTATTCTCGGAATAATAGCGATCCTTACCGGTGATCAATGTATTGACAGATGTTCCAAAACTGATTGTTGTAAAAGATTTTGAAGGTATTGATTTAGTGCTGATATCAATGATCCCCCCTGCGAACTCCCCTGTTTTATCCGGCGTGGCAGTTTTAAAAATAACAAGGTTGTCCAATATAGCAGCTGGGAATATATCGAATGCAAAAGCCTTCCGGTCGCTTTCAGAACTTGGCAGTGGTCCTCCATTGATGAACGCCGCATTGTACCTGTCATTCAATCCACGGATGATCGCAAACCTGTCGTCCTGGATACTGGCACCACTAACTCTTTTCAATACATCGCTGGTAGATTTATCAGGCGTTTGTTTTATCTGCTGTGCTGTAATACCATCACTTACATTCGCACTATTCTTTTGTGCAACCAATAAAGAAGCTACTGTTTCGCCTGCTGCCTTAGTGCGGGTAGCTGCTACTATAACTGCATCGGCTTTTCTTTGTTCCAAAGAAATCGTGATGGCCGTTTGATCATTTTGTTTTACAATGACCTCACTCACAATTTTCTCAACATGCCCGCTGAAGCTGCACCTAATGGAGTATGTACCAGCTTCCAGTTTAACGAAACTAAAATTTCCATTCTGATCAGCAGCAATGGTTTTCGATTTTTCAATGAGTGTAACGGTGGCTCCGTCGAGGCTGCGGCCCGAACCGGCATCAATAACATTTCCATTAATCTTCCCTGATTGCGAAAAAACATTATTGGAAATGATAAGCAGCAGGAAGTATAGAATTCTCATTTGAATCAGTTTCCGCAAAGGAAAAGGATTCTTTCCGCGTCAATATCACCAAATTGTTATACAAATATTATCTTTTTTCTTTCCTGTGTTTTACCGGCAGGTTATACGCAGATTAAAATATTACACCTGACTTTTGAATTAACATTTAGATAATGATTAGGTAATAGTGATAATTGAATATTGAACTTCGTCTTAAGCAATGGATTTGTGAATAACCAACAGGGCCACTTAAGCCAATATCCATGTAACTGTTACCAGCTGTTTCCAATCCTATATTAATTATTAAAATACTTTTTTAAAAAAAAATCAATGAAAATTTTCAGGCTACTGCTAATAGTTATGTCCGTTGTTTGTGTTTCAAAAAATGCAACTGCCCAGGATGTGATGCTAAATATACTCACGCAAAACTCCGGCAGGGTTAATATAAACGAACAGGTATTTTTGGAGATCACCGTTTGCAATACGAATGCAACTGTTACTGTACCTGTTTATAAATTAAAGCCGCAGATCAGTTTCCCGTCAGCAATTGTAAGCATACCCCATTCGGGCCATGTGTTACCTGCCGGATGGGCACTAACATTCAATGAGGGAGCTGTAATAAAACTTTCTAACGGCACCGATCAGGTACCGCCGGGCCAGTGCCGGACCATACTTATTCTAATGAAAGGTAAAGCCTCCGGTGGCCCTTCAACGATATCGGCCAATCTGAATTTTTCGAATGGCGTGGCACCGGGTACGCTTTCCGGCAGCGCTACACCCGGCGATAACCCTGCCGACAATGCTTCTACAACAACCATACAGGTTACCAATTAAAATATTAACTAAGCAATGAAATTAATTAAACTGATCGCCCTGCTTTTTATAGGTTCACTTATTGTTACTAACGTAGCGGCACAGGCGAATGCGTATGTAAATATCCTTACACAGAATTCCGGCCTGGTGAACCTGGGTGCAACGGTATTCATAGAAGTAACAGTTGGCAATACGGGGCCCGTGTCGCCGATTGGCGCTAACAAGGTAAGGGCACAACTGAGTGTGCCAGCTGCAATTGCCGGTATCCCCCTTACGGGGCATATATTACCTGCGGGCTGGACAATTACAGTAAACACCGGATCAGCCATCACTGTATGTAATGGCAGCGATATCATTGCTGCAGGCACTGCCCGAACCATATTGATCAATGTACAGGGAAATGCAATCGGCGGCCCATCAACCGTGAATGCAAACCTGTTGTTTTCAAGCGGCATATCCTGTACAACGCCTGGTAGCTTACCCGGCGACAATACCGCTGATAACAGTTCTACATCATCCATCCAGGTAATAGCCGGATGCCCGCTCGGCGTAACAGCTTCAACAGGAACCATTGCCTGCAATGGCGGGACAACCACACTAACTGCAACGGCTACAGGAACAAGCGGTGCAGTTGAATACAGCATCACCGGTGGCGCTCCCTTTCAACCGGGAAACAGTTTTACGGTGGCTGCGGGAACTTATGCTGTTACGGCCAGGGAAATTGCAAATCCAAATTGTGTAGTAACAGGTGCCCAGGTTACAGTAACAGAACCAGCTGCCGTACCTGAACCATCGGTTAGTGTTATTCAGCCAACATGTACCAACGCAACAGGCGTTATCAATATTACTTCTGCTACAACAGGGTTAACATTCAGCCTTGATGGGAATACTTATGCAGCTTATCCTGCAGCTGGCTATATTGTTGCTCCGGGTGCTCACACAATCGCTGCCCGGAATTCCGGCAATTGTGTATCGGTCACCCACAATGTTACGATCGATCCACAGCCTGCAACGCCGGCAACAGCAACAGTTGGAACTGTTACGCAACCTACCTGTGCTGTATCAACCGGGTCGGTAGTATTAACGGGCTTACCCGCCGGCAACTGGACAATTAATCCTGGAGCAATTTTAGGTACAGGGAACAGCAGGATATTAGCCGGGCTTGCCCCCGCTACTTATAATTTTACCATAACGAATGATGCAGGCTGTACTTCTTTACCAACTACCAGCATAGTCATTGATCCGATAGCAGGTGTACCGGATGCACCAACTATCAGTGTCCTGCATCCAACCTGTACCGTGGGAACCGGAACGATCAGCGTCACTTCCACTACCGCGGGGCTTCATTTCAGTTTTGACGGCGCACCCTACACAACATACCCTGTTGGTGGATATGTTGCTACGGCAGGTGTTCACAGCATTGCTGCGCAAAATGCAGGCAGTTGTATCTCGCCTGTAGTAAATGTGACTATAAATGCACAGCCTGGCATACCCGAAGCGCCCCTGGTAAATGTTTCGAACCCAACCTGCACCGTGGCAACCGGACTTATAACTGTTACTTCAACTACTACCGGACTAAATTTCAGTCTTGATGGTGCAGCCTATACCGCTTACCCTGTTGCCGGCTATACTGTACAACCAGGTAATCATACACTTTCAGTACAAAATAGCGGTACCTGTATTTCGCCTGTTACCGATATTACAGTAAATGCACAGCCCGCTTCGCCAACAGCAACAGTATCGGCAGGAACCGTCAGTTGCTTTGGTGGAACTACCACCCTTACAGTTGCAGCCGCTGGCGGCACCGGCCCTTACGAATTCAGTATCAATGCAGGACCATTTCAACCGGAGAATACTTTCACCGTTACTGCCGGATCTTATACGGTTACGGTAAAGGATCAGTATCCTTGTTCAACAGCAACGGCTGCCATTACTATAGCGCAACCCAACGCTATCATCGCTGCTGCGGCAACTTCGGGCAGCATTGCCTGTAATGGTGGAACTACCACACTTACTGTAAATGCGTCGGGCGGAACTCCACCATATCAATATAGTTTAAACGGTGGGGCATACCAGCAGGCGAGCAGCTTTAGTGTTGGCGCCGGCATTCAAACCGTTACTCTAAAAGATGCCAATGCATGCACACAAATTGCAACAGCAATAACCGTAACACAGCCGGCAGTTTTTACCGTGTCTGCGATCGCACCCTGGATAACCACCTGTGGAGGTACAACCCTGGCAACAATAACTGCATCCGGGGGAACCGCCCCGTATACCGGAACCGGCGCCTATGTAAAAGGGCCAGGAACCTGGAATTTTACGGTAACAGATGCTGCAGGATGCACCGCAGCTACAAATTTATTAGTAGAAGCGCCGGGATGCGTAGACCTGGAAATATTTCCGAACCCGGCCAGCAACAATATATATGTAAACCATTCAATTGCTGAACCGGGAGCAACCATGCAAGTGTTTGAAACGAACGGCAGTTTAGTACTATCCAAAGCCATTCAGGCTGATGCATTCCTGACCACTCTAGATGTAAGAAGATTCGCAGCTGGTACCTATGTGCTTGTTTATATCAATGGGAAAGCCAGGAAGTCTTTGAAGTTCGAAAAAATTACCAAATGATGTTAAGTGATCAAAAAAATAAAAACAGTATGAAATATTTGAAATTAATTACCCTCCTTTTTGCCGGCTCCTTTTTTGTTACTACCGCCTTTGCACAGGCGAATGCATATGTAAATATCCTTACGCTGAATTCTGGTTATGTAAGCCAGGCAGGGCTGGTTGAAATACAGGTTACGGTAGGTAATACCGGCCCCGTTTCTTCTATTGCTGCCAATAAAGTAAGGGCACAGATCAGCGTTCCAAGTGCCCTGGTTAGCCTGCTTCCGAACGCACAACAAACCGGTTTACCGGCGGGCTGGACAATTACCGTGAATACAGGATCAGCAATAACAGTTTGCAATGGCAGCGATATTATTGCGCCCGGAAGTTCGCGTGATCTGTTTATCAAAGTACAGGGAAACAGCATTGGAGGTCCTTCTACGGTAAATGCTAATTTACTATTCTCCAGCGGTACCTCCTGCACAACCCCGGGTAGTTTATCCGGCGATAATACTGCAGATAATTCGTCTACCTCATCTATCCAGGTATTCGATCCAATACCATTAACCCTCACCGATTTTAAAGCCACCGCGGTAAACTGCCAGCCCGTATTAAACTGGAACACAGAAAATGAAATAAACAGCAGCCGCTTTGACATTGAAAAAACCAATAGTGATCAAACGGGCTGGTCGTTGATTGGAACAGTAGCCGCAAAAGGCAACAGTACGGGAAGAGCATCTTATAATTTTATTGATCAGAACCCGGCGGCCTATAACCAAACGCTCTTATACAGATTGAAAATAATTGACAACGATGGCAGATTCAAATACTCCAACATTGCCAATACAGTTATTAATTGTAAAACAGTTGATATAACTGTTTACCCGGCACCGGTAACCGATGGGAAATTGTTTATAAATATTTCAGGGTTGAGCGGGTATACAGAAACAAACTTACTGTCTATCACAGGGCAGTCGGTTCTAACCAGCAAACTGGAAAATGGAATCAACTATCTAAACGTTCAGCATCTGGCCGCAGGCGTATATATATTAGCGATCAAAGACAAACAGGGGCTGGATAAAAAGGTAAAAGTCCTTATTCAGTAAATAATATCAATCAGACTTCGAATATGGTCAATCGGTTTCAGGCAAAGATCGCAACGGAGCAAAGCCGTAAATAAAAAGACAGACTTCTTTAATTTCTAATTGGCATAAGAAAAAGTGATGATACAGTAAAAGCCCGCCTTGTAAAGCGGACTTTTACATTTATAAAACCAACTAACCTGTGCTGTTTCAATGCTTCTACGTTGTTTAAGGCAGCTGAGATCTGTCAGGAATGATTCCCTTTCTTTTTACGATCCTGCAATTTCTATGGTGGTTCACCAATCGCCTTATAGCAAGTTTTTGTTCATCAAATTGCCGAACGATGGTTGATACATCCTCCATAGCAAGCTGATAGCTTTGGTAAATTTCTTTTAGCTTATCCTCGTGGGCAGCAATAACCACGGCATGCTCGCAGGGGAAATGATAGGTATCCGCTTCCCGGAGCTTACGCAAATGCTCCAAAAAATATTTGTAATCAAACAACTGAATACCCTGCATAAATAGTTAGTTGCAAAAATTCAAAAACTGCATCTTGTGAAAGAAAACATCTATATAAACGGGCCTGGTACAGCAGCTATAAGTTGTTTAAAAGCAATTTCGTTTGCACAGCGATATTAAGCGTTTTGTGAACGCGTTCAGTATTTTCAACAGTTAAGAAACTATTATGTTAACGTTAAGCAGGCAGTATGATATATGAAGATCCGTTCCAAATTATTACTGAAACGGATCCATAAAAAGCATGACTATACTTTTGTTACTTCAATTTTTTCTTCCGTCCTTGAATTAACATTAAACGACTGGTTCAGAAAGAATGCCTTACCTGATATTTCAAAATTGATCTTACTAAAATTATCCCTGGCGATCTTGTAACGGATACTGTATGTATCTGCAGTTGTACGTTCTTCAAAGATCACATTGCTTTCTTCATCAGAGATGGTAAGCATACTGCCCTTTGGCAACAGGCTGTTTAACTTAAGTTCAAAAATAAGCATCTCACCTTCAATTCCTACAAAACGGATATTAGCGGCTGTTTCATTCAGTACAATATACTGTTGGTTTTGCTGCGCCCGTGCCGGTGCGAATGAATTGGATGCCGATACAAAAGCCAGCATACAAGCGGCTTTGGCCAACGATGTTCTTAACTGAGATTTCATAATGGTAATTTTTAATGATTTAATTTTTGACAGGGCAAAGATCAAACAGCGGCATTACTCAATTGTAACCATGCCATTACCATGACGTAACCTTATTGTGTACTTAATGTTTACGTAGGCAAAAATTATTTTTCCATTATCAATCTGCAAAGCCATCCATACAATAACGGGTTGGCCTATATTAGTAAACTCAACAAGGCTTATGACATTATATCAATTCAATAAATTAAGAGAGGTAGAACAGTTTGACGTTTTATTATCAGATGGCATCATTGTAGGAAGGAGAAAAGACTATAGCTATGAGTATGTGCTTTACCAACTGAACAAGATCTATATCGAATTACGCTATTACAAAGATCATAAAACTATGCCTTCGATCAGAGGATTTACCTGCAGCGGTAATTCGATAAAACCCTATCTTGAACAAATAGATATTTCGGAATTATTAATGAGTATTTAAAAATTCCCTGTACCAATGGCCCGATGATTTGATGATACGTTTTTGTGTTTTAAAATCTACATGCACCAGTCCAAATTTTGGATAATATCCTTCGGCCCACTCAAAATTATCCAGCAATGTCCAGATAAAATATCCATTCACATTCACGCCTTCTTTTTTCGCCCTCAGCAACTGAACAATATTCTCCCGCAGGAACCTGGCTCTTGCATAATCGTCAATTTGGCCGTCTATGATCGTATCGCGAAATGCCGCACCGTTCTCTGTAACCATTAACTGCTTTATATTTTTATAGTTCCCGAATTTCTTCAGGATATGATACATTGATTCCGGGTAAACTTCCCAGTTCATCAAGGTAGTTTCAACATTTCTTTTATTTGCCTTTACGATCTTTGCTTTTACAAAAGGCATGAATGCGCTATGGGTAACCAGTTCCCTGGTATAATTTTGTATGCCGATAAAATCCATATCAAACACAAGCTTCGCCTCATCGCCTGGTTTCATGAATTGCTCTATCCGTCTTAATATTTTAAGATCAGCAACCGGGTATCCCATGCCCAATAGTGGCTCTATGAAAATACGGTTTAACAACACATCTGCTTTTCGTGCAGCAATCATATCTTTTTTTACAGCACGGTATGGTTCAATGTGTGAGCAGGAAAAAGTAGTACCGATATTAGCAGTGGGATCAAGCTGCCTGATTAGCCTCCCTGCCTCCGCCGTGCACAAGGCTGCATGATGAACAGCAGCCAGGAAATTACGCAACCCTTTTTTGCCGGGTGCATGCACACCAAAAAAATATCCTGCACCGGTAAATACCATGGGTTCATTTAATACGATCCAGTTCTTCACCCTGTCGCCAAAATGCTTTACACATACTTCAACATAATTACAAAACCATTGAATGATATCCCTGTTCCTCCAGCCACCCTCTTCCTGTAAAGACTGTGGAAGATCCCAATGGTATAAAGTTACCCAGGGCTCAATGCCGGTTTCGAGGGTATGATCGATCAAACGATTATAAAAATCAATTCCTTTTCGGTTAACCCTTCCCGTTCCTTCCGGAATGATCCTGCTCCAGGAAATAGAAAATCGATGATTGGGAATCTGCAATTCCCTGATGAGCGATGTATCTTCCTCATAGCGGTTATAAAAATCGCAGGCAATTTCGCCATGATGCTTTTGAAATATTTTTCCTGGCTTTTTTACAAACTCATCCCATATTGAAGGGCCTTTGCCATCAACATTACTGGCACCTTCAATCTGGTAAGCAGCCGTAGATACACCCCATTTAAAATCAGCACCGAAATCAGCTCTTTTTAGATCCATTATCAGCGTGAGATTTGATTGATGATCCTGGCCAGGTTAAGCTTCCGGAATTTTTTTAATGAATAGGGCGTCTCTCCCAATAAACCTGCTTCAGGTAGTTTCACCTGCACAGCATGTTTGCGAAGAATAGTGCTGATGATCTCTTCAGTTGTGTCCGGATAATCAACAGCCAGTATGCTGGAAAAATTCACCCAGTCTTTGATCTTTTCCAGTTGTTTTAATTTCAGGTTTTTGATAACAGGTATGCCCATCTTTTGTAACGCAGCTGCATTGCATTGCTGTTCATATTGCCCCTTCATAGGTATTACCATTAATTTCTTTTTAAGGAACATGGCTTCAGCCGGTGTTTCAAAACCTGCGCCACACAATATTCCGGTGCAAGTAACGAGGCTTTCTATGAACAGGTCGTTGTCAATCGGGTTCACCTTTATATTACCTGCTTCAAAGGCATTTGTTGCATGTTTGGAAAACACCTGCCATTGAACAGTTTCTACCTGGCTTAATATATTTATGATCCGCTCGTCGGAATATGCGGGAAGGTAAACGGTGTAATGGCCCTTGTCTAACGATTGAGCCTGCCGTATCTGCGAACGAATGACCGGCGTGAAGATAGCTTCATCGTAACGTTCAAAATGAAATCCGTACTGCACAGTTACCGGCGCATAATTTTTTAAAACAGTCTGACCAATCACATCACGCTTTTTAGGCTTAGGGGATTTTTTATTTATTACAGCTGCCTGGTGGCTCAAGCCGATACAATCTTTGTGTTTCATTTTACAAGCCCAGGCAGTTACAGGTTCAAAATCATTGATCACGATATCATAGTCTTCTACTGGCAGGCTTTTTATTTCATTGAACAACCTTTTGAGCTTTCCCTTTTTATAAGTGGCCAGCAGGTCTATGCCGCCCTTTTTTCCAAAAACAAAACTTAGCCCTTTAAATTTATATTTTACCGGATAAGGCAATGCTACTTCAGCCTCGGTTCCGCTTACCAATATATCTACTTCGCCCTTTTGTTGCAGTAATGGAATAATATCCCTGGCCCTGCTTAAGTGCCCGTTACCGGTTCCCTGTATGGCGTATAATATTTTCATGATACTTTCATTAAATTAAACCCGGCAAGCATTTCATCAAATAATTCTGTACTGCTTGGATCATGCTCTTCTTTATGATCCTTCATTTCGTGCCTGTCTGTATCTTCGAATTTATACAGGCTCCACTTACCGTCTGTATATTCCAATGCTGTCAGGTTCTCTATCCAGTCGCCCGAATTCAAATACAATGTTGAGCCATGCTGGTTGCTTACTTCCTTTATTTCCGGTTGATGAATATGACCGCATACAACATAATCATATTTATTGGCAATGGCTATGTCAGCTGCAGTTTTTTCAAAACTGTTGATGAATTTGATGGCAGACTTTACACTGTTCTTTATTTTTTTCGACAAAGATAATTTGCCCGTATTCAATATTCTTTCCGAGATAAAATTCACGACCCGGTTAATGAGGATCAGCAGGTCGTAACCAACTGCGCCCAGTTTCGCCAGCCATTTTGAGTGTTGCATGGTTACATCAAATACATCCCCATGAAAGAACCATCCCGTAGCATTATTTGCCAGGGGCAACACAAGTTTATCAACGATCCTGAAAGATCCCATCTTAAACCCGGAGAACTTTCGCAGCATTTCATCATGGTTGCCGGTGATATAATATATTTTGATGCGCTTTGTCATCCAGCCCATAATATGCTTTACCACTTTCATATGGCTCTTGGGCCAGTATCGCTTACTGAATTGCCAGATATCTATGATGTCTCCATTGAGGATAACAATTTTAGGCTTGATACTTTTGAGATAGAATAATAATTCTTTTGCATGGCAGCCGTATGTGCCAAGATGCACATCGGATATTACCACGATGTCGACATGCCTTTTTTTACGATGCACTATTGTACTTTATAAAATTTGAGTGGAGAGTAGAATGCTGCAAGGCGGTTTAAGAATACCCGCACAAAAAGATTAACGAAGAAGAATTGCATTTTTTTCATGTGGAATAGGTTTTATGTTGAATAATAACTATTTCAGCGATCGGCAGCACGATTAATGCTTCATAAAGGAACTAATTCAATATGAACAAATCTTTACGGGAATATTAAGTAAATATTAATTAATATTTATCAATAAAAAACAGGTGGTTACCAACCACCTGTTAAATAAAACCAGTACGAACGCGTATGAGATATAAAAATGACATTCTATTATTAATTTAATGCCGGTTTGGCAACAACAAATCATTAAATAATATTTCAGGATACTGAATATGTATCGAATCAGTAAAAAAATGCTAACTTTTGTATAAGTTCTATCTAAATACTTAAACCATGGATAAGTCGAACCTCCTGGCCGCATTGCTGGTTGTACTTGCAGCTATCACCGTCATTGTTCTGTTGATCATAAAAAACAAGAAAGATAAAAAATTACTTAACCCGGATGCGCAGGATTCAGTGGAAGAAGCGATGAGGGATCATGAACGCAGGTCGGATAAGATTTGAGTTAAGAGTATATTTAACTTCACAGCGTTTTGTCAGTAGTTGGTTTGAATGAGATTAATTACAGGGGGATTTTTGGCTTTTCTTACGTAAGCAAAAATTGCGATTAATAATAATGAACCAAAAAAGAAAACATCATTCTTTACACCATATGAAGCAATCCACAAAGCAATTCCAGTTATTGAGTTGTAGTGGCCATTTGAAATTTCATACTGATATCCCTGATCATACCCTACAGCGTAATATAGGCTATATAAAAATATCACAGTAATAACTGCCATTGCTATCAAAGGCTTTTTCCCGGCTCTTAGTTTAGAATACCTGTCAATCGAGCTTGAGGAATCAGGAATGTTTTCTTTGAAATAGTTAAATATTTCATTGCTTAAGATTTCATCTCTAACATTTAGATGTTCTAAAGAACCTCTAAATGAAATTTCAATATATTCTTTCCCCTCCTGAAGCCTTATTTCCTTTATATAGTGTAATGGTATCCCAAAGAAATTTCCATCCGGTATCATTCCGTTTCGCATAGCTGTTATGCAATGTTCAATTTCCAGGGTAGCTGGGTTGCCTTTGTAAATTGTTTGATTAATAAAAGCAATGATTTTATCATCGGTATTTTCATTCCCTCTCCAAATTTTCATACGTTTCAATTTTGACAATCCAGGTGTAAAGTTTTACATTAACATTGCCTGCAACCCACGGATCGCTGCAATTATACAGAATCCTTCCAATTTTATTTGTTGAAATACAATTTATTTTGCCCGAGCGTTTAAATTCGGGAACGGCATCATCGCATTGGTGTGTGGCACTCCAAACAATTCACAGCGGTGAAAACATTCCTTATATCTTTTGTAAATAACCTGAACACGTCGGGTGGATAAATGATTTGTACAGGGCTTTTAATTGTAAATGATGTTGATCAGAAAGTTTGTTGCGTATTGGAACGCAGCAACGCCGGGGGAAATTATTTTATAAAATCTATCAAGCCTTTACTATCATTTTGCCGGTATTTTCTCCTTTAAATAACCCCAGCAAAGCCTTTGGCAAATTTTCAAAACCATGTTCAACTGTTTCGGTAAATTTCAATTTCCCTGCATTGACCCACTGTGCCAACATTTTAATGCCTTCAGGAAACAGTGCCTGAAAATTACCAATAATAAAACCCTGCATTAAAACACTCCTGGTTAGCAACATTGGTTGCAACCTTGGCCCCATGGGCGTTTCCGTCGTATTGTATAAAGATATCTGTCCGCACAATGGTATCCTTGCATGAAAGTTAATATGTTGGATAACCGCATCTGAAATCTCCCCACCAACATTATCAAAGTAAACGTCTACACCATCTGGACAAGCGGCAGCAATTGCCTTGTTCATATCGGGTGTGGTTTTGTAGTTGATGGCATCGTCAAAATGAAATTCAGTTTTCAGCAGCTTTATTTTTTCATCAGATCCGGCAATCCCCACCACACGGCATCCTTGTATTTTCGCAATCTGTCCTACTACTATCCCCACTGCACCTGCAGCACCAGAAACCACTACGGTTTCGCCGGCTTTTGGTTTGCCTATATGCAATAAACCAACGTAAGCAGTCAATCCTGTCATACCCAAAATACCAAGGTAATAACTGGCAGGTGCCAGCGTTGTATCAATTTTTCGTACATCGTTTTCCCCGGCGACAAAATCTCTTTGCCACGGAAAGTTACCCACAACGATATCACCGGTTTTGTATTTATCCGATTTACTTTCAGTTACTTTTCCTATTACACTTCCATTTAATGGTTTATCTGTTTCAAAAGGAGCTGCATACGATTTAGCATCATTCATTCTGCCACGCATGTAAGGGTCAACAGAATAATACATACCCTTCATTAAGATCTCACCCGCGTTTATTTCCGGCAGTTCAACCTGCTCCATCCGAAAGTCGTTAATTACAGGTAAACCTTTGGGGCGTTTTGCCAATACAATTTGTTCTGTTGTCATTTTTTAAAATTAATCTTTAGTAAAAAAGTGAAATCGGCTTTCAATGAAATAAGGATATTATTTATCATTGATATCGCTCGTTCGTACCAGCTTTTTATTAAGAAATTCATCTATACCCAGTGAAGAAAGTTCTCTGCCATACCCACTTTTATTCGTGCCGCCGAAGGGGAGATCAGGCTGTGAGCCGGTTGGGTGATTGATAAATACCATTCCGGTATTAATTCTCTCTGCGAGTTTTTGCCCGCGTTTTTCATCTGCTGTAAAAATAGCTCCGCCAAGGCCAAACCTCGTTGCATTGGCCAATGCTACTGCTTCATCTTCGGAACTAACGCGGTAAACAGAAGCCACCGGTCCGAACAACTCTTCATGATAAGCTTCTGCTTCTTTTGGTATATCTGTTAGAATAGTAGGTTGCATAAAATATCCCTGCATGTCAAAACGTTTACCACCGAGTAAAAGTTTAGCACCCGCTTTTACAGATTTTGCCACCTGTTCTTCCAGTCCTTCCAGGGCAGCTTTACTGCTGAGTGGACCCAGTTTTGTTGCTTCCTGCATCGGGTCACCTGGTTCCATTTTCTCCAGCCCTGCTTTAAATTTTTCAAGGAATTCGTCATATACTTTGTCCATCACGATAAATCTTTTTGCTGCAGTGCATGCCTGCCCGCAATTTTGCATCCTGCCATATATAGCCCATTTCACCGTTTTATCCATTTCTGCATCTTCCAATACTATAAATGGGTCGCTGCCTCCGAGTTCAAGAACCGACTTTTTTAAATTTTTACCGGCAGCAGCGGCTACACTGGCACCGGCAGCTTCACTTCCCGTAAGCGACACACCCCTTATCATCGTATCTGCGATCAGGTCACCTATTTTTTCACTACTGATAAATAGATTCGTATACAACCCTTCCGGCGCTCCCGCATCTGCAAATAATTTTTCAATTGCAAGTGCACATTGAGGTACGTTTGAGGCATGTTTCAGCAGGATACAATTGCCTGCCATAATATTTGGTGCAGCAAACCTGGCTACCTGGTAATAAGGATAATTCCATGGCTCTATGCCCAACAAAACACCTATCGGTTCTTTTCTCACATAGGCAGAACCCTTCTCTGGGCCGAGCGCTGTATCTGCCAGGAACGCTGATGCATTCGTTGCATAATATTCATAAATAGCTGCACTAAGTTCCACTTCGCCTTTACTTTCGTTTATGCGTTTACCCATTTCTACAGTAATGAGTGCCGCTAACTCACCTGATCGCTCCCGCATCAGGTCTGCAACTTTTTGCACTATTATTTTTCTTTCGTCAAAACTATTTTTCCGCCAGGTTTTAAAACAGGCTGCCGCTTTTTGCAGCTTGCCGTTTAATGCCTCTTTACTTATTTCATCAAAAGATCTAACTTCTTCACCCGTGAAGGGATTTACGGTTTTATATGCCATCGCCTTTTATATTTAATGTTTCCACAGAGATCAGGGTTACAATAACAGTGCCATGCCAAAATAATAATCATCATATTTTGGCCGGTCAAAGAAGTTAATGGGTTTCGGAGTGTACTAAAAATCGAAAATGATCTCCTTAAAATAATCAAGCCGATAAATAAAAATATAAGATTAAATCCCGGTATTTTTCTGTGGCCCTGGTGCCGGGCATCCATGCAATTCACAGCTATGAAAACACTCCTTTTACTACTTGTAAATAAACCGGACAAACAGGTATTGATCATTTCGGGTTGTTATACCAATGAGCCATCGGATATTGTCTGTGGGTTTTAAGCAAAGTTCCTGAAAGAGCAAGGTTGCAAAGAAAAAGAAAGACGCTTTTAATTTCTATTTATTATTAAATAATCTGTACACGGTTTTCGAAGGTCAATGATGTTGATTGGATAGCTTGTTGCGAGTGCCACGTATCAGGGCGGAGGGCAGCCTACAAGGGAAAAGATTTTTCTGTCAGTAAGAATGGTATTAAATGGCTACCCTTGATCAACGCCGTTATAGCCGTCTGCACAGCTTCTGGCAACGTTTTCCTGTATGTTCGTGCTGCTCGTGTTACTAGGCCCCTGGCTTATTGTCTAATTGGTGAATCGTTTTTTTGGCAGCTGCCAATCGTATCTGTTTATTCTTCTCCACCAATTTTGAGGTTGCCCATTTTTCTGATTTATGATGAAGTGGAACCAGTAATGCTGCAATACAAACCAATGCAAGTAACATTAATACAGGCGAATGATGTGTTACTTTTTCTAAAAAAGGATGCAACAATAAATTTAAAAATTCAAATACAATCAATAATGCAACGACTCCTAAAAACTCAATCATTTTTGTATTGGTTATAATGCTTCGGCTCAGTAGTAAAAAAATGATGATGAAAGTTATGATGCCTAAGGCAATTAAAGCGAATTGGATATTTTGTTTCCGTTCTTCCTGTGCCACCGTTAGCGTTGCTTCTTCATCAATCTTTCTTATTTGTTCATTAAAAGCCAAAGACTGAATTTTATTAAGATTGCTTTGGCTGAAAACGGAATCTTTAAGCACCGACTCCATACTTAAATAAAAATAGGCACTGTCGCCCTGGTGCAGTTTATTATAAGCTGTGTTTAAATAACCGGCGGCGTTAAGTTTACATAAGTTATCATCGATCTGTTCGCCGATCTTCAATAATTGAAATGCCTGCTGCTTTGCCTTATCAAACTGGTTGGTGCCGAGCAGATAGGGTATGTATCCCTAATTAAAGATAAGTATCACTAAAGGCGTAGCTATTGAATCTGAAAGGGTGTGCGCTTTTTTAAAATATACTTCTGCCAGATCAGCTTCTCCAAGTTGTGCATAGGCAGTAGCATTTTGCAAAAAACCATAGAGCATATAATTCGTTTTTTTTAACCGGGTATTTTCTGTTTCCAGTTCATGAACCTGCAGCAAAGCAGCGTCTGGCATATTTCTTTTAAGTTAGTAGTTTGCCATGGTACGGTGAAACTGTATTGCCATAAAATCATACACAGACGAACCTTTTTCAGGCAAATTGGCTTCACCTGTTTTGGCGTACTTCATGCATTCGTCAAGATTTTGCATTTTATAGTAACATTCAGCTATATCGAAATAAAGGGAGCTTACTCTGCGTTTGTCCTTTGCTTTTTCCGCCAGTGGAATAGCTTTAAATAAATAATCAAGGGCCGTAGGCAAATCACTTTTACCCCTGAAATAATTACCTGCTACATTGGTACTTATTGCAAGCAAAGAGTCGTTTTTCAATTGCTGTGCAATACGGTGCATTTGAAGGCCTATTGCTGTATCCTGCAAATTGCCCTGTGTACCATCGTTAAAGTCCAATATTTTATTCAGCAAATCAAAACGATCAATAGCTTTGCTGGTATTTGCCAATGCTCTTGTTAAGCTGTCTGCATAGTTTTTTTGGGCATTGCTGTTGAAGGCCAGCAACCAACTAAATACGATGAGGAATATTTTTCTCATAAAAAATGCAAATTATATTTTGCTGAGTTGCGGAAGGTTTAACCAGCTGATTTAAATTTCTGTTCTTTTGAAATTACAGTCCGCCGGCACAACTAACAATGGAGGAATTTCCTCAGTTGTGGAATTTGATGCTGCTCCGGCCCGGCTGCAATACCAGCTTAAAGAAACAAAATTTAAATGGAAACGAGCACCCGGTAAGTAAGCGGTCAACCCGATGACTGATTATTAAGAATAGCGCCTCTACTTCCATATTTTATAATTCAACACTAATTTCCTTTTTTGAATCAACATGCGCCAGTCTATGAATAAAAGGCAAAATAAAAGGATTAAGGACAATACAAAGCTTGCAATAGACTTCCAGGAAAATACTTCATCGATCATATTCCGGGGAATTTCCGAGGCGTATTTACCTGCGTGTAGTGCGATCGTGTCGCTTGTGAATTTTCCAATGAGAAATGCGGGTATAATATATTGAGCGTTTAATTTTGAAATGCCCGCCCCTAAAAAAAGGGGTGTAGTTGGAAGCGGTAATAATGAATAAGCCAGTATGATCATCTGGCCTTTCCATTTATTCTCTTTCATTTTTTCTCCAATGAACTGAATGTCTTCATTCTTTGACAGCTTTAAATACCTGTTTGCTATTAATGGAGCATACAACATAAGAATGTATCTGCCTAACACTGAGCCAACGACTCCTACTACAATTACTAACCACACATTTAAGTGAAAAATTATCTGGAAAAAAAGCATAATTGTAAACGCGGGAAGGAACGGGAAAGGCACGATATCAAATAATAGTGCACCTGCAAAAACTAATAAATACTGCCACCACATTTTTTGAGTTTTTTTTTACCGAAAATTTCTATTTAACAATGAGCAGCAACAGCAAGATAGTTGCAATTCAATACAATGTATGGCTTTTTTGATGTTGAAATTCAATTTTTTGAATTCAATTTTTCGATTGCCGTGTGCAACAATCTATGAAGGCATTTGAAACTCTAACAGCCTAACCTAAAATATTTGCGATCGCCCGGGGTGGGTGGCATGGCTACAATTTACAGCTATGAAAACATTCCTTTTACCGGTTGTTAATAACCTGAACAAAAAACTGTTGATGATTTCGGATTGTTATTCCAATCAGTCTTTGAATATTGCGCATGGGTTTCACCCAAAGATCGCAAAGTAGCAAAGAAACACTTCAGTGTGATCCGCTTTATCCGTGTAACAAAATCCCCAGGGGTTGCACGCAATGATCGCAAAGTTGCAAAGCTGCAAAAAAAATATCAGTATCATCCGCCTTATGCGTGTACCAATATTCCTCCTTGTTTCACGCAGAACTTCCCCCCTGCAGTGTGGCAGATTCATTTTTTCTTTGTAACTTATTAGCCCGCAAAAGCTAAAAGGGTATTTTCTGCACGTTTATTGTGCTTTGTTCACGAACAGGGAACTATTATTAATCATTAAAATTATCAGCTATGAACTTTTCTACTTCGCATAACACTGAATGTGTACAAAACAAAAGCAACTTTTTACTATTTAAAAGCATTGGGAAATTCCTGGTGCTTTTTTTAATTTTTTGCTCTTTATTACCCGGTGTTTATGCACAGACATGCAATTCTCTTGCTGCTTCATCCACTCATATCAATGTATCCTGTTATGGTACGGCATCGGGATCTATCAATCTTGCTGTAACTGGCGGCACTTCTCCCTACGCTTATGCATGGGTAGCTGCAACAGGTGGCATTATTCCGGCAGGACAGGCAACTAACCAAAACCTTACCGGGCTCGTTGCAGGAACATACCGCGTTGCGGTAACAGATGCGAATGGATGTTCGGTTATAGAGACAGTTGTCATAACCCAGGCAGCACAGCCGCTCGCAGCATCTTATGTGCAGGTAAACCCGGGATGTGATTCAATAGGTATTGTTAACCTGACGCCATTCGGAGGAGTTACACCTTATAGTTATGCGTGGACAGCAACCAATGGTGGCGTTGTTCCAGCCGGACAGCAACATGGACAGGATATGTATAATGTAATTCCGGGAACATATACTGTACTTCTCACAGATTTTACAGGTTGCAGTATTACAATTACAGCAGTACTCACACAATCATCAGCACCACTTGTTGCAACATCCACGCAAACCAATGTTGGTTGTTCAGGAGCTCCAACCGGTACTATCGATCTCACTGTAACCGGCGGCAAATTGCCTTATACGTATTCATGGACTTCATCGAACGGTGGCATAATACCAGCAGGACAATCAACAGGTGAAGATCTGAGCGGTTTGAGCGCAGGCATCTATTCAGTGCTTGTAACATCTTCCAACGGAGGATGCGTAACAACGAAAAATATTCTCATTACAACAGGAAAGCTCAATATAACGTATACACAAATTAACCAGACATGCGGCGCATCAGGTTCCATCCATGTGAATGTAAATGGCGGCAGTCCGGGCTATACTTATTCCTGGGCAGCAACCAATGGAGGCGTTGTTCCCGCTGGCGAGGCAATTAATAAAGACCTAGATCACCTGGTTGCAGGAACATATACGCTTACTGTTACAGATACGATCGGTTGCACCGGCACAATCACTGTTATCATAACACAATCCGGTTCGGGTATTTCAATAACAGCAACGCCCACGAATGTGCAATGTTTTGGAGAATTAAATGGCGCGATTAATTTAACGGTGAACGGAGGTTCGGGACAATATACTTACCAATGGTTTGCATTCTTTGGCGGACATATTCCTGCAGGCCAGGCAAACAATCAAAACCTCAGCGGCTTAACAGCGGGCGTTTACACGGTATTTATAACTGATGGATATTGCAGCGGACATAAAACGGTGGTCATAACACAACCTTTGCCGCTTATTGTTACAGGCTTCGTTTCCAACCTGCACTCCTGTGCTGCTTCCGATGCCGCCATCAATCTAATAGTAGTTGGTGGTACATCGCCCTACACTTATGCATGGACTGCATCAAACGGTGCTGTTATTCCTGCCGGACAGGCAAATAACCAAAACCTAACCGGTCTTACAGAAGGAAGCTATACAGTTGTTGTAACCACTTCACATGGCTGTACTTCAACAAAAACATTCGAGGTTAATTGTCCGCACCCGGTATTTGGATGTGGTCATGGATTCTGGAAAAATCATACTGAATACTGGAACAATGCATCAACCTATACCGTAGTTCATATGCCAGCCGGCTTGAGGTTTACGTCATCAACCAATTTCAATGCCTATTTTAATATTGCTCCGGGCACTGCAGGTTTGCCCAATAACTTAACCATGCTGAACGCAGTTAAACTACAGGGCGGACAATGTAAAGGTTTCGCCCGCGACGCAGTTACAGCGTTGCTGGATATTGCATCCGGACAAAACGTTCCATTCCCGGCAGGAACAACTGATTTCACAAGCCTGTATCATGCAATAAGAACTGCAATGCTTGCTTCTGATTGTGATGGAGCACTCAGGTCAGGACTTAAAGCGATCGTTGAATCATGCCATGACGATGATAACGAGGGAGAACACGATGATAAAAATAACCGGATTGTTGAGAGCGGTAGTAATTTAATGACACTTTCAGCTTATCCAAATCCAATCAATTCTTTTACAGATAAGATCACTTTTAAGATCAGGCCTTCCGTTTCAGGCCAGGCAACGCTGGAATTGTATGACATCATGGGTACAAAGCTAGCTGTAGTGTTCAATGGCTATCTTGATATGAACACAGATAAGATCATTGTATACAAAATACCTGCGAATAATAAAAGAACATTGATATACAGGTTCAGGATAAATGATAAGACAAGTTCAGGCAAAGTGATTTTATTAAATTAGATTTAAATATTAAGAAAAGGCCCTCCGGAGATCGGAGGGCTTTTTTTATGTAAAGAAAAAAGATAAGTATCATCTGTGTTATCCGTGTACCATAATATCGGATTGGTTTCATGCAAAGATTCAAAAAAGCAAAAAACTGGAACGGGTAACGTTTAGCAATGACAGCCAAAACATCCCACCACTATTAAACCACTAAAGTATAAAGTGTACATATAAAATACAGGGGTATAAACCCCTGTATTTTTTAATCATGCCTGGTTGCTTTACCGTTTCGTTAAACCTTTCTTTTTCTGTTTACTACGGATATAAGCGATCAGTTTATCCCGGTATGGGCCTGCTGCTTTCAATGCGGCTATGATTTTCCGGTAGCTGGCATTGTTGCATTGCTTTTTAAAGTAACGCATTTCGGCCCGGTCGTGGCTGTCTACACGGATACGGTCTTACCAGCCTTTTTTCTTTTTATTGTCTGCCATAAATTTTTGTTTAAAAGGGGCTGCTGCAGCAACCCCTTTATTGTCAGGAAACGGTGAGCTTGCCTGTATATAAGCTTGCTGCTACGGCATCCCTGTTCTTTGTATAAAACAATAACCAGGTATGCACTTCCTTACCGGTGAAGATGAGTGTATCCAGCATGCCTTTTTCGCTTTCGCGGGTGCTGCCATCTTCTTCAAAAATGCCCTGGTTCATAGCGGGGCAATAAGCTACCATCACGGCGATGTCATCCGGACTGGCATTGGCACCTTCATTCTTTGTCCAGTCGAATTTCACTTTACCAGCACCGTTAGCTGTTGCTGCAGGACTGAAAACATTGTGCAGCGTACCTTTCGATACCAACACTTTGCCATAGTCGATCGTAAACAGCGGGTAATCGCCTGTAACTGCATTGGCATAGTTCAGCGATACCGACAGGTTAACACCCGTCATCTTTTCTTTTGGGTCGTTGAAACTGTCTTTCATAAGCTTGCCCAGCGGCCCCACGAACTTCGTTACCGTTGCAAATTTTGCCTGCTGCTGTAGTTGCTTAGCCGTTTTAGGCTTGGTGCTCCTGCGTGATTTGCTTTTCATATAATCGATCCCTTTCCAGCGTGATCCCACTACGGTTCCCACTTTGCCATCGAAGTGGCCGAGGATACCTTTTTCAAATTTTCCCATCGTTTTTCTTTTTTAATTGTGATTGTTTATTTTTTGCGACGGCCTTTTTTGATCAACATATCCAGCCCCATCGATACGAGGTAACTTACAACAGCCCCTATGGCTGCCAGTAAGGCTGTATGTACCACCTGCACGGTGAAGGCGTTCATGATAATGACCAGTACGGTGCCACCAACCGTTCCCGCAATGGCGTCAGGCTGTTGCATGAGATTGTACCGTTTTCTTTTTCTTTTTTACCTGCTTTGGTCTGGCAGGCTCCACCGCCCCCTGGCTAACGGTAGTGGCTACCGCACCGGCCACTGCAACATAGCCTGCAATTTCTACCAGCTTTGCCGGCAGTTTGTCTTTGGCAGCCAGTATAGAACCTGCCAGGGCGGCCAGCGCAAGGCCGGTGTTCCTTATTCTTTTAAAGAACGGCGGTGTTGGCGATGCCAGTCGTTGTTTGATCGTCATTGTTTGTTTGTTTTGATTGTTAAAAAAACGGGTGCCTGCATGGCATTTAGGATGATGAGTTTTTTTAGTTTCTCAAAAGCCTTTCTGGATAATGCACCCTTTCCCTCGCCCGTTAGCATGGTAACGGGAGCGATACAGCCCTTCAGTTCTGTTGCTGCATCATTAGCCGGGTGAAAAAGTATGAGGCTCCTGCCCGGCACTCCATGCAATTGCATGTGCAGGCCAAACTTGTTACTATGCCGCATACTTACCCGGTAAATCCCCTCTGGGATACAGGAATGCAGTGGCTCGTTGTTGAGCCAGGGCAGTTCGATGGTATAGCATACCAGCTTGCCGTTATGATATAGCATTCCATTTGTGCCGCCGGGGAAATAAAACCTTTGAAGGATCAGTTCCATGTTGATTTGTTTTTGTTTGGTTGGTTTTTCACCTGTGTTGGTTGGTAAGCAATTGACCGGGTCTGCAGCGGGTCTGGTAGTGGTCAGCGCCGGGTCTTGTTCGCAAAAACCCCGCATTTGTACGCAGTTTGTTCGCTATGCTCCCGCTATGTTCCCGCTATGCTCCCGCTCAGGGGCGGAGCAGACTAGGCCCTGACCCGAAGCAGACCCGAAGCAGACTAGGCCCAGACCCCTCTTGCTACCTGCCTCTGGAGCCAACATCTTTGCCCTCCTGTATATCCAATGCACTTACAGCCGCTGGCTCAAAAGCCAGTTGCACCCCTACCTGTTGCAGCATGAGGAATTGCTCCCAGGCCCTGCGTTCTTTAAACCAGCTATGCCAGTAGTGGAAGATATCAGCCGAACGTTCTTCTGCCAGTTCCAGCAGCGCTTCGGGAAAGGCTTTGAGTTCGAGCAGGTGCAGCGGGTTTTGTTTACGCCTGTCTTGCAGGGTTTCAAACCAGGGTGCTGTGCCGGCAAAGCCTTTTGCATTGTCAGGATCGAGCCAGCTGAGCATGTTGAAGTTGAAATCGTAGGATGGGTGCTGGATAATGTACCTGCGGGTCATAAAAATGCGCTGGCATAATTCGGCATATTTCGCATAAGCGTTTTCGTTAAGGCCGATAAAATGCCGGATAAAAATGCCGGCAACTTGCTTAACCGGTGAACGGTTTTCCTTGTAGGGAAACAGTGCCACTTCCAAAAAACTGAGGGCACTGCTTACCATAAGACCGGTGTTGTTTTTGTTTGGGATCGTATCTGCGATCATTGTTGTTTTTGTATTTGTTTCCATATTCATTTTGTTTACGGATACAAAGCTGCAGCCTCCGCAACAGGCAGTTTCCCGTTCATGCGGTTTCATGCGGGTTCATGTAAAACAAGGTGGTTAGATGCCAAACAATACAGCTACAGGCTGTTTAATGCTGGTTTATGTACGTTTATGCGTGATAATGCTTGTGAGATGGGGTTAAGCGGTGGAAGATGAAGGGGTTAGGAGGTGGGAGGTTGAGGGGGTATATCTTGTTTCGTATAAGAAGAAAAGATGCAAAGGCTCTCTGTGGCACATACGCCCTTTCTACTCGGTTGTCTTAATTGTGGGTCTGTGTCGCACCGCAGCATGTTGCTTATGCGTTGGAACAAGGCAGGCTGCTTTATTTTGTGTATCCGTTTTGTTTGCCTTACAAATGTGCCCGGCTTGGTGCGGTAGGTTTTAGTCGCTGTCAATGATTTCTTTTACTTTGTCTTCTAATACTTTCTGGTCGGGCAAATACAATTGGTACTTTGAAACGAAAATTTTGTTAGTAAGTCCGCCAGTTGCATACTTTACAGTAAATTCATGTTTGTCTGCTGCTATAATTATTCCTATTGGCTCGTTGTCGCCTGCCGTGTTTTCTTCTTGTTTAAAGTAATTTAAATACAAGTTCATTTGCCCAATGTCCTGATGTTTTACCTTTCTTGTTTTTAAATCTATAAGCACAAAACATTTTAATATTCTGTGATAAAAAACAAGGTCAATATAATTGTGTTCGTTGTCAACTGTAATTTTAAATTGTCTTGCAACAAATGAAAAACCTTTGCCTAATTCCAACAAAAACTTTTGAAGATTGTCCACCAACTTTTTTTCTAACCCTCGTTCTTTTATGATTTTGTCTTTGGGCAATTCAAGAAACGCGAAAATATAAGGGTCTTTAATCGCATCTTTTGCAATAATAATTTCATTGCCCTTAGCAGCTAATGCCAATACGCCTTTTTTGTCTTTGCTTAAAGCTAAACGTTGAAACAAAGCAGAATCAATTTGACGTTTCATTTCTCTGAAACTCCAACTTTCATTTACACTTTGCTTTTCATAAAAGCTTCTTGCCAAATCATTGGAAACGGTTAGTAATTCAGCATAGTGGCTCCAACTTAATTTTCCAGACAGTGTCTGGAATTTTGGAAACTTGATATATGTACCCTAATCGGTTATTGAAGTTTATTATATCATGCTTACACTTGAACCAATTGACTCATTCTATGTATCACTCAACAAATTGCTCCAATCGGGTTTTCATTAAGATAAATAACAGATCATTTAATTTTTTTCACCAAATTTTTTAATTCATCAATTTCCTTTTGCTGTTGTAAGATATATAAATGGAGTTCTTCAACTTTTTCAAGAAGCAGTTTATTTAAAGCTCCCAGTTCTATTCCATTATTTTCCACTTCTTTGGATGATGGAATACCCGGGAGGTGTTTGTTTGCTGAAATATATGCTGACAATTCATTTAGTGAACGCAGTTTGTAATCATCGGAAAACACATAATCAGCCCAGCCATTACTAAGTGCCACCCTAACACTATCGGCTATAATGCCGCCCAATACATTCAGCGTGCGGGTTCCTTTAAATGAATATCCATTGGGCTGAGGGTTTCCTAAAAGAATTTGGCCGGTAGCAATATCACCGTAAAGAATTGTTTTGTTAGAATCGTTCCCTATATATAGTTTATTGCTTCCTGTTTCATAAAAGCCTGATAGCTTTCCGAGAAAAAGATTCCGGGATCCCAAACTATTATAACCTGAAGAATCGCCAATGGAAGTATTGTCAGTACCATCGATGTTTGAATACAAGGAGGAGTTGCCATAGCCAATGTTATTATTGCCGGTAGCATTTTGTAGAAGCGATTGATAACCCAGTGCCTGGTTTCTAAATCCGGTACTGTTGGAATAAAGTGCAAAATTTCCAAATGCAATATTGTCCCCGCCGCTGATGTTAGAATAAATAGAACGATCCCCAATGGCTAAATTTTCATTTCCGGAAGTGTTTAAGTAAAGTGCCCTCGATCCAATTGCAATATTCTTAAAACCCTCTGTATTATTGTAAAGCGCAGAAGCCCCAACTGCCACATTTTCAAATCCCGTTGTATTTGATAAAAGCGCAACATTTCCCAATGCTGCATTGAAGTTCCCTGTAGTGTTTGAATAAAGCGTTCTGTTACCGAAACCTGTATTAAAATTTCCGGTGCTGTTAAAATAAAGCGCTTGGGTGCCGGAAGCCGTGTTTTCGTAACCTTCAGAATTAGAATAAAGGGCTTGATATCCATTGGCGGTATTATACCAGCCAAATGTATTTGAATAAAGTGATTGAAATCCGTGTGCACTGTTGTAATTACCAGTATTTATTTTTAAGGATTCAAAACCAACAGCAGTGTTATACAATCCCCCGATTGGAATACTGTTCACATTGTAAGAAACATTTTGAGCATTTAAATTTGGGCTGATACATAACAGGATGTAAATAACTGGTAATAAAGTTTTCATAATAAGTATTGTTAGGGTTACGACTATGTATGATCAAAATACAAACTAGTTTTGGGTAATGCAAGCATTGTTTTGTAGCTTTTTTTCGTCCCCGAACGGTTACCCGGCAAGTGAAAGGTAGAAAGAACCTGCTTTAGGAGTGCCTGGTGTACACGTGTTTTATATACCTTTCATTCGTTGATAATATCTTTTATCGGGCCGATAAAATTCAATATCCTTTCAACCTGCACCGCTGTATAAATGCGCCCTCTTTTTACACCGATGCGCTTTTTAAAAGGATCCAGCCATTTGCGCAATGTGCGGGTATCCACATCATACAGCCCGGCAAGCTCTTTCAGCGTATAAGGTTTAATGCGGGTGATCTCGTAACGCACACGCGGCTGGTTATGGTTTAATTGATCGCTCATGTTTCCTATTTCAACCAACACGACTGTGCTGGATTTTTACTTGTCTGAACACTAAACTAAATTTATGAATTTGATATTCCAAATAAAATAATAGATATTTCTATTGTTTTTATAGAAAATACCTATATTTGGTAAAACTTTTAATTATGCAAACACAATTGTTATTACCAAATCGCTTTAAAAAAGCAGGCTGGATCTTACTTGTAGCAGGTATCATCGCAGCCATCATCATTGAAGGGTTTCATTACACACCTCACTGGTTAACGATGAAAGTGCCAACCGTTTTAAATGATACTACGCCAGGCGGGTTTACAGGTATCATTGAAAATGATATCAGCGATGAGCTCATCGCCACGCTCGTGATACTGGGTGCGCTGCTGGTTGCTTTCTCCCGTGAAAAAACAGAAGATGAAGGTATTGCCATGCTGCGGCTTAGTTCTTTGATGTGGGCTGTATTGGTTAACTATGTTATTTTATTGCTGGCAGTATTGCTGGTATATGGCTTCCCTTTTTTATCTGTACTAATTTATAACCTGTTTACGGTACTCATTATATTTATTGCCCGTTTTCATTTTATGCTTTACCGCAAACCACTAAACCAACCTGTATGAAAAATACTATAAAAGTTCAAAGGGCCATCCACGACCTTACACAGGCAGCGCTTGCAAAAAAAGTTGATGTAAGTACCTGGACGATCAATGCGATGGAAGCAAATAAATATGCTCCATCGGTAGTTCTGGCCTTTCGCATTGCCGAACTGTTTGGCGTACCCCCTGAACAGTTGTTTATTTTAGAAGACAGTGATCGCAAAAAGAAATAATGAAGTATGCTTACCGGCCCGTGTTGCAAGAAACGGAGTTCTGGCAAGCATACTGTTTTTTTGTATTAATAGTAATAGCTGGTTAACTTCTCTAACGTTTCGGGTATTTGAGGAGACTCCTAAGGAGTCAGATAAATAATGTTGATACGCTGCCATAAACACGATGCCACTACATGGCAAGATCATGTATGTTTACAAGACTTAAAAACGCTTCCGAACGTTAAGGTTTGGCACGAGCCGTGGCTGTGAGAATCGTTGAGGCACCTGCCAGGAAGTTATTTATATTAGAAGACAGTGACCGGATGAAGAAATAATGAAGTATGCTTACCTGCTCGTGTAGCACCATAAGTATCGCATCGGTTTCAGGCAACGCTTGTAAAGGAGCAAAGAAAAAACATACGTGTCATCTCTGTTATCCGTGTATCATAATATCGAATCAGTTTCACGCAAAGAATGCAAAGAAGCAAAGCCGCAAAGAAAAAAACATCCGTGTAATCTGTGTTATCCGTGTATCATCATATCGTATTGGTTTCACGCAAAGAATGCAAAGAAGCAAAGTCGCAAAGAAAAAAAATCCGTGTAATCTGTGTTATCCGTGTATCATCATATCACATCGCAAAGGAGTAAAGTGTCTTTATAATAATTGAGTTATACGTGCTATCCTGTCCCTATCTCCGTCAATCCTGGTGAAATAAACATCCTCAGCGGAAAGGTTTTTAATTTCCTTGTCATGATTTTTACTTTGAAGAACAATAAATTCATGATTTGGGCGCTTTTCAACAGGTGCTAAAACCATAGGTAATATAGGTACTTCATCATTTTCTAATTTCGAAAAACCAGCTGACAAAAGTTCTTGTTCATACAACTTACCAAACATGGAAAAGTCGATGTAAACAGAACCATTTTTTGAACAGATGCCAATGGTATGCTTTAACAATGCACTTATTCCTGCATGGTCACCAAAGAGGTCAACGATCCTGGTGACACTAAGATTGCCGGGTTCAAGTATTTCTTCCCGAAGTGCTATATAACTTATGATGCTGTTATTTTTTAAAAAACCATACAAATTGTAATTGATAAATGGGTTGTTAAACAGTCTCCAGTTTAAAAAATCTACATTTCTATTTGTTGTAATGATTGAGTTCACCTCTAAATCAAAACTGAAATTTCTAAAATTCTTCCTGGTTAATTCTACTATATCTTCACAACCAGGAATCATGATTTCCGAACTATTAATTTTAAGGAGATTTTTTAATTTTTCAATATCATGATTCAGTTGAACAGAAATATCAAAAGCTCTTGAGTCAAAAACATAAATAAATCTTTTTAATGTTTTCTTATCAAAAATATTATAACCCAATTTCTTATAAAAGAAAGGTGCTTCAAAAGGCATACCGATCACTGCGTTTGCCTCATTGTTGTTATGAATAAAGTTTACTATTTTACTATTGATTTGCTTACCTCGCCAATCTGGCAGCGTATAGGCGTTCACTCCCCAGATCATAGATATGATTTTCTGATTTAGTTTTAGCTCATAAAAAAGGCCTCCATAATGTGATACTATTTCTCCTTCCGGAGCAACGGCAATTAAAGAATGGCTAAAAGGTTCGGATTTTGCATTAAATGCATCAAAATAATATAGTAAGAAATTTTTATCCTGAAAAATAGTTTGATTGCCATATGCCTTAATGAAAAATCTCGTTAAGTTGTCGATATCTTTAACCTGAGCCTTTCTAATGATTATCTCATCATTGTTTTTCATAAAATTCATCTCTTTTATTTACCCGTTAAGGATTTGAATAGACTGGTTTGTAAAATTTAAAATGAAGTTTAGTATTGCAAACAACCAGGTATCCTTATTTGTTGTGATGTCACCTGTTTCTGTATAAATTCAATGCCTTTTGCAAAATGCCTGCGATCTGCTTCACCGGCAGATCTTTATCCATGTTGAGTAACATAATCTTCATTCTTGAGCGGCCTTCCTGTAATAAGAACGGTTCATCAAAACTTTTGCCTTCTACAATACCGATATAAGGTTGTTTGAATTTTTTATGTACCCATAAATAACAAAACATTTTTCCTTTGAAACAGAAAAATGGCATTCCATATTTCAAGGTTGCGGATACATCTTTGTCTTGTTGCAAAATAATTTCCTGCAAGGCAAACAATGTGCTTTTTATTGGTTCGGCTTGTTGGAGGTAAAAACTATCTAATGCTTTCATCTTATTTAACTGCTACAAATATATCAACTTCAGCATTCTCAGGGTTTTTCGCTCTTTCATCGTACACTTCATAATCGGCAGTAAAAGCCCTGTCCGTAGTTGAATTCCAGATCCTTGTCCATTCATTAAAAACGATGCCCTGTAGCAGGTTTCCTTTTGCAATATGGTTAGTATAGCTCCCTTCTTCAATGATCTTGCCCATCATTCCAACGGGTATATTTTCTAAACTTTCAACTTTGCAACCGAGTATGGTTGTATAAGGTTTGGTATGATCCTTTTCGTAATCGGTGTAAATGCAGTAGATAGAATCACTTAATTTATGGGGGATCTTTGCTGCGATCTCTTCGCTCAAAAAAGTGTTCCAAAGCGCCGGAATATCTACTGCTGCTTTTCCTGCTTCATTGCTTGTTCTTACCGAAATGCCGATAACAATGAATTGCTTAATTTTCAGGATCCTCATTTTGAAAAATTATTTATTTAGTAGTAAAAATAAAATAGTACAGTGACATCCCTATGGCAGTGTGTATATTAATTTTATAAAAAATATGGGGGCTAATGCCAGGTATGGGCATTTAAATTTTTCCGCAAAGGGGCAAAGTCGTAAAGTATAATGCTGACCGCAGCTCACCGGCTGCTGTTTATGCTATATTCCTATATTAATAGATTTTCAATTATATGACGTTACCTTCTGCCGGTTGTATTTACCGGTCAACATAAAACCAGCCTTCTATAGCCCAAATTCCAATTTCCTTCAGAATTTAAAATGACATTTGCCTCCGAAATATAAGAACGGATGAAAAGACTGGTTTTAGTAACATGCTCTATGCTGATATTGTTGAAATTACAGGCGCAGGAATCGCCGGATGGTTATTTGATCAAAGGAAATATTACCGATTCAATTTCAGGCCTCCCACTTGAATATGCAACGATCAGCCTTTTTATAAAAAACAACAAGAAACCCATATCAGGAACTGTAACAGATAAGTCGGGTAATTTTACCTTAAAAGACATTCCGGCAGGCTTATACAATATGGTGATCGAATGCATCGGTTACATGCCCTTCAATGTAAACAATGTACTGCTGAGTAAGAACAGGCCTTTTGCAGATATTAACAGGATATCATTGCTTCAGCAAAAGAACACGCTGCAAAACGTTACCGTTACGGCACAAACCAGACTGATTGAAAATAGGATCGACAAAATGGTTTTCAATGCAGAAAAGGATCTTACATCTCAATCTGGCGTTGCAACCGATGTATTAAAAAAGATACCGCAGGTTTCTGTAGATGCCGATGGCAATGTGCAGTTGTCGGGAAGCGGTGGTGTACGTTTTCTCATCAATGGAAAGCCTTCGGCCGCATTCGGAAGTAATATCGCAGATGTATTACAATCCATACCTGCCAGCCAGATAAAGAGTGTTGAAGTTATCACCAATCCAGGTGCTAAATATGATGCCCAGGGATTAGGGGGCATCATCAATATTATTTTAAAAAACAGTAAGGCCAAAGGCTACAATGCGAACCTCTCATTAACAGCAGGCACAAGAATGGAAAATGGTTCTTTTAATTTTAATGTGCGCAATAACAATTTCGGTTTCAATGCATACCTCAGCGGCAATAAGAGATTGAACGCCAAAACACCTGTTACATCCGAACGCTATACAAACGATAGCAGCGCAATAAATTACCTTGGTCAATATGGTACAGGAACTTATGAAAGACATGGATTCCAGGCTGGCGTTGGCTTTGATTATACCTACAAAAAACTGAACAATTTTTCAGGCGCGCTCTCTTATAATAATTTTGGCAATTCGGGTAACAGGCCGTTGAATCAGTACCTGGAGCTCAACAAAGGAAGCGGCAACGCACCGGTACTTTCACGCATCATCACAAACAATCGTTATAAAGAAGAAGGGATTGATGCTTCTGTAAATTATAAAAGAACATTTGCAAAGGAAGACCAGGAACTGGAGATAGCCTTCAATACCAGTTCGGGTAGTGAAAAGAATGTTTCTGATAATGACCAGTTTTTGATGCCGCAGGATTCATTGTTTTATGGAACCAGGAGCAAAAACCCCGGTAATACAACTGAAACGACCATAAATATTGATTATACACAACCGCTTAAAAAAGATGTGGTCATTGGTTTAGGAGCCAAGGCTTCTTTTTATAATATTTCCAGCACATCAACTGTATTCTCATTTCAGCCATTGCTGCAAAGTTACCAGCAGAATTATTCGTTGGAAAATGATCTTCGTTACAGGCAAAAAGTATATGCGCTTTATGCTGAAATAAGCCTGCCTGTTTCCAACTGGTTCCAGACAAAAATCGGGGGCAGGTACGAGCGCACGGAGATCAATGCTTATTATGCAAAGGCAACCAACCAGGTAAAAGTGCCGGGATATAATACCTTCGTACCTTCTATATTCTTATCAAAAAAGATCAATGATGAGCAAACGATCAGGCTAAACTATTCGAAAAGAATTGAGCGGCCCGATTATGGCGACCTGAACCCTTTTGTAAATACAAGTGATCCTAAAAATATTTCTGCCGGTAATCCATATCTGCAGCCAGAACTTGGCCACAGGTTTGAGTTGGCATATAACAGGAACCTGGGGAAAAAGGGCTCTTTTATGGTAAGTTTATTTTACAGGATCAATGAGCGGGATATTCAACCTTACATAAATTATTATACTTCCTATAAAGCAGGAGATTCCATTTACAGTAATGTAGCAGTAACAACAAGGCAGAATATAGGTATGGAAAAAAACCTTGGCATGAACCTCTTTGCCGACCTTCATATAACTGACAAGTTAAGTTTAAGAAGTAATGTTGCACTATTCAGAAGGCATACGATCAATACACTTGATCATGGATACGATTACAATAGTTTCAACTACAGGTTTAATATGAATGCCACTTACCAGTTTACAAATTCATTACTTGCAGAATTTTTCGGCAATTTTAATTCTGCCAGGAACGAGGCACAGGGCAGATATCCTTCGTTTACCACATACAGCCTGGCATTGCGCAGGCAATTCTGGAAAAAGAAGGGGAGCCTTGCGCTTACTGCCAATAATTTTCTTTCGGAATATGTGAACCAACGAACTGTATTAAACGGACCTGGCTTTTCAGTGAACAGCACACGTAAAATACCCTTTCGCTCAGTAGGTTTAAACTTTACCTGGAAATTTGGTAAACTTGAATTTAAGAAGGGCAAAGAGCCGGATCTAAATAATAATTCCGGCGGGGAGTAAATATTGAGACAAAAGCTGTTTTAAATTTTAACAATGCTCTTTTAATTCAAATAGCCGTTCCCGGAATGATCAATTCAATATCTTTTGCTTGTCGCAATTTCTAATTTATTGAAGTTTATTCCCTTCTTTTCGAGCTAAGTAACAAACTTATATTTTATGCGCTTGTTTTTCTTAATGAAAAGAAAAAAATCAAGGGCTGCAGAAAAAATCACATCCTTTTTTCGGGAAAGAACCCTGACTAAGGTCGTGCATTACTGTAGCCCGGCAAAAGTTCCACAGTGAATTCGAAAATTATATTAATTGTACGAACGCTAATAAGTGTGCGATAACTATATTTCGATCAACCTATCCGGGAGTAACTCATTATAATTTATGCTCATCGTGCATGAAAATTATAAACCATCGCAACACCGCCATGCTTATCCTGGTAATAAGGCATAAGCATCGCATTCATATTTTTATTCTTAAAGAAATTTCTTTTTATAACCGGGTACAGCCAATAGGCCAGTTTGGTTGAAGCAATACCAATACCGGCACCTGCAACAATATCACTCAGCCAGTGCTTGTTATTATACATTCTTAACAGTCCGGTGGCTGTTGCAGTAGCATAACCAGCAATACCATACCATGGAGATACCTCTTTATATTCCTGCCGTAAAAATTCTGCTGATGCAAAAGCTTCTGCGGTATGTCCCGAGGGAAATGCCTTGGAAGAACCATCAGGGCGTTGTTGTTTCGTAATAGATTTTAAAGAAAAAACGGTTGCATTCAAAAATACATTCGACATCAGGTACATGATCGACCTGTCTTTCAGGTTATGCTTCCCTTTAATTCCTGCCATATTTAAGCCATACACTGCAACCGCCGGGGCAAACTGCAGGTAATTATCTATATGGATTTTTTTGTGTGGGTGCTCTGTCCATATTTCCTTTTTAAGTTTTTCATTAAAATCTTTTAATCCATCGCTGCTTAGCGTAGTAAAACCATAGGCTATCATAAGTGCCGGTACTACAAAAGATTTGTAAGGAAATCCGGTATGCACAACTGTATTGCCTTGATGGCTGAATATAGCTTTTGTTTTGCCGGTGGCTGAAATGGTATCTGTAAACTGTGCGTTTATTGGCAAAATGTGCATGATGGATACCAGTAAAATACCCAATGCTTTCTTACTCATGATTGGCGGAGGTTAAGTATAAATTTAGCAACTGATTATGAAAAAATTCTCAACTCGTTTTATATTAACGTAAACTTACAATGGATCCTAAGGCAGGAAATTAACAAAGCCTATTTCCACACGATCACCAGCATACCAGCCAGCATCAGGCCTGCGCCCATTAATAATTTGGGTGTTAACGGTTCTTTTAGAAAAAGGAACGAAAGTAATATGGTAAATAAGAGGCTCCCTTTATCTATAGCGGAAACTTCTGAAGCTTTTCCCAATTGCAATGCCTTATAATAAAATAACCATGACAAACCGGTTGCAACTGCTGAAAGCGCCAGGAATAACCAGTTGCTTTTTGAAAGTCCTGTAATGTTTTGATTACCTTTTAAAAAAACGATGATCCACGTTATGAATAAAACAAATAGTGTTCGAATGGCAGTAGCCAGGTCTGAATTAACTTCTTTCAATCCGGCTTTTGCAAACACTGTCGTTAATGCAGCAAATAGTGCTGATATAAGCGCAAATAATAACCAGTTGGGTATCGTCATAATTTAGCATTTTTAGGTTTGTACATCAACCTGATCATTGATGGTAATACAATTAAAAGTAAAGGCAACGCAACAATAAACCCACCAATCACTGATATGGCCAGAGGCTGGTGCAATTGAGCGCCCGTTCCTATTCCAAGTGCCAGGGGCATTAATGCTATAATGGCTCCCAGTGCAGTCATGAGTTTAGGCCGCAAACGTGTTGAGATGGAATAGACGATGGAATCATCCACGGATTCATTTTTCAGTGATTCTTTGAACTGCAGAAAAGTAAAAATGGCATTTTCGCCAATGATGCCTACGATCATGATAAGCCCGGTATAACTACCTACATTCAAGGCCGTATTGGTAAGGTATAAAGCCAGGTAACTTCCCGAAATACCGAGCACCGCTATCATTAAGATCAGGAAAGCAATTTTAAAATCCTTAAATAAAAACAGGATCACTGCAAATACAAGCAGGCTCGATGTTACCAGGATCATTAATAATTCCTTGAATGACTGCTGTTGTTCTGCATAAGCGCCACCATATTCTATGTAATACCCGGGTGGCAATGACAGCTTTGAATGAATTTCTTTTTGAATGGCTTTCATTACGGTTCCCAGGCCACCGGCTTCAAGCCTTGCAGTAACAACGCCCATTGCCTGCAGGTTTTCCCTTTCAACCTGTGCCTCACCGGTAGTTACCTTTACTGTAGCCAGTTCATCCAGTTGCTTTAACCTGCCGCCCGGTAAAAATAGCTGGAGGCGGCCAATATCCTGTAAACCAATCGTACGGCTTCCCGGGTAAACAATGCGGATATTTGAAAGCTGTTCTTTATCCCTGATCGTATTGGTTACATTTCCTTGCAATGCTGTTTGCAGTTGTAGCTGCAGGCTTTGAGGGGTTAAACCAAATTGAGCGAGCTTTGCGTTGTCCGGCTGAATATTGATAGAAGGGCCTGCCAACACAATGCCATCAAAAACATCTGCGGTTCCATGCACTTTTTCAATGATGGCAGCAACCTTCCGGCTCAGTTCCTGCAATTTTTCGGTGTTGTTACCGAATATCTTTAGCTCGACAGGTTGCACAGAACTCATCAGGTCGCCGAGCATATCGCCAATTACCTGTCCGAAATCAATTTTCAACGCAGGTTGTGAAGCTGCTATCCGGGTTCTTATTTCGTTGATCACTTCATCAGAACTCCGGCTTCTTTTTTTCTTTAACTGTATCAGGTAATCACCGGTGTTAGGTTCGGTAATAAAGAAACCCATTTGTGTTCCTGTTCTTCTTGAATAGGCCTCTACTTCAGGAACAGTACTGATGATCTTTTCTGCTTCGCGGAGTATACGATCGGTTTCTGCAAGCGAAGTACCTGCGGGGGAAGCATAATCGAGTACAATACTTCCTTCATCCATCTCGGGTAAAAAGCCGGTCTCTAATTTCGGTACTATTAAAACGATCGAAACGATCAATACTGCCATGATCGCAAAACTGATGACCGGCTTGTGAATGAAAAAAGAAACCCAGCGTTGTTTCTTTACATAATGTACCTGTTCAATTGCGGTCAGCTTCTTTTCGCTTTTCTTTCTTGTAAGTAATAGATATATCACCGGAAGCCCAAGCCAGGTAACAAAGAATGAGCACAACAGGGTAATGATCATCGTATCGGTCATTACTTTAAAATAAGCACCGGCAACACCACTCATTAAAATGAACGGTACAAAGATCACCATCGTACTGATAGAGGAGCCAACCATTGCAGGGAATAAATAACTGATAGCTTTTTGCACAACAGTTTCAGCTGATTCATCCGGGTGTTCTTCGTGCGAACGATGTATCTGCTCCATGACTACAATGGCATCATCGATGATCAGCCCAATGGCTGCAGCAATGGCGCCAAGCGTCATAATGTTTAAGGTGTAACCGATTGCATACAGCACGATCAGGGTGAGTGCCAGTGTAACAGGTATTGTGATCAGGATCGTTGCACTGGCCTTTAATGACCTTAAAAAAATAATAGCAACAATGATGGCCAATACAAGTCCAATGAGCAAACTATCTGTAACACTCTTCACGGAATCCTGTACAAAATCTGCCTGGTTATAATAGGGCTGTATGGTAACACCCTGGGGAAGCAAGGGCTTTAATTGCGCTACCTTTGTTTGCATATCTGCAGCTACAGTAATCAGGTTGCTGTTAGGCTGTTTAATCACAGCTACCAAAATTCCATCATGCCCGTTTGCATTGATCTTTATAAATTCTACGGCATCCTTCACCTGTATGTCCGCCACGTCCCTTAACCGGATGATCCGTTTACCATTATTTGTTATGATCACATTTTGCAGATCTTCAATGGTATTGATCGTGGCATCTGTAACGGTGAGATATAAAAAATGATAATCTGATAAATACCCGTTTGATTTAATAAAGTTTGTTTGCGTAAGGGCATTGCTGATGATGTCGGGTGTAACACCAAACGTGCTCATCTTTTGCGGATCAAGTGTGAGCCAATACTCTTTATCTTTTCCCCCAATGATGCGTACTTCTGAAATACCATCCACCTGCGAAAGAAAAGGTTTGATGGTATAAAGCGCTATTTGTTTTAATTCGATGGGTGTTTTATTATGACTTTCTATTGAATAACCCATCACAGGAAGAATAGCAGGGTTCATCTTTTCAACAGTGATCTGTATATCGGGTGGTAAAGCATTTTTTACCTGGTTTATTTTTGACTCGATCCGCTGTTTGCTTAGATCTATGTTTGATTTCCAATCAATAAATGCTGATATTTCGCAGGTACCCCTGCTCGTGGTACTCCGTACAAGTTTAAGATCCGGCACTTGTTTAATGGCAGCTTCCAGTGGTTTGGTAACCGTGGTCATCATTTTACTGGCCGGCTGTAATCCTGCATCTGCAATGATCTTTATTTTGGGGAAGGTGATCTCAGGGAATAAGGAGGTTTGCAGGTTCTGATAGGCAAGCAATCCTCCAAGCAGGATCAATACCAGCATTACAGTAACCGGGTGTTTATGTGAAATGAAGAAATTTTTCAACTGTTATGCTTTTATGGATTTGCAGTGGATGATGAAACTGTTTTTACCCTGGCAGTATCGGGTAAGCCGAAGTTGCCTGTCAATAATATTTTATCTTCCCCGGAGAATACCGGTGAAACGATTTCGATGGCATCATCATTCTCTATTCCCTTTTTTATAGCTACTTTAACTGCTGTACTGTCGTTGATCATTTTCATTATCCAGAAACCCGATTGTGCTTCATCTGCCAGCACAGCGGCTTTCGGTAAATAATAAGCCCTGTTATTCTCAGCTTTTACGAGCCGCACTTTTGCTATCAGGTTTTCAGGAATAGGATGTGTTGCATTTACTTTCAACAAGATGCGTTGTGTTTGTGCTGCGGAATCCATCACCGGCATATTGCCAGTTATGAAGGCTTCCAGTTTTTCTCCATCCGGTAATAGTAATTGAACAGCACTTTTACCGGCGATATAAGGCCGCATCTCGTAAGGAAGATCCAGGAGAAAAACAAAACTCTTCGTATCTGTAACCACTGCAAGTTGTTCCCCATCCTGTACATAATCGCCCGCCTGGTGATTCATTTCCGAAATGAAACCCGTACCATTTGACCGTATAGAATTTACACCACTGAATTTAAAAGACGAATCCAGCATGCTGATCGTATTACCTATACTGCTGGCCTCTTTTGTTTTAACGGTAAAAAGCACCTGTCCTGTGCCTACAAATTTATTCAGCTGGATATTTGACTGCTGCAGGTAACCTGTTACCGTTGATTTAATGATCCATTTTTGTTGAAATACAGAAGTCGCATTCAGTTCAACAAAGGTTGCCATAGGGCCGCTGCTGATACCTACCGTTGTTACCGGTGTTATCACGGTTGAAGCATCTTCTTCCGTAACTGTACTACTTTCTTTTGTATTACAGGATAATAAAAGCAGTAAAAAGCAGGAGATCATAACCTGATAGATCGTATGTTTTTTTTCCATGAGTCAGTTTTTTACCTGTTCCAGTAATTAAGCTGGTTAATAAGCTGAAGCCGGCTGATCGTATTATCATTGATCAGGCTTTTTGCATTCAGGAAATTATTCAAAGCAAGTATATAATCATAGATCCTTACATCGCCGGTTTGCAATAACTTTTCATTTACCCTGATCAGTGTTTCTATATATTTTAATTGCTGGTTTATATCATTTACCAGGTCTTCCGTTGACTGTAATTGCTGTTTCAACTGAGCCACCTGTTGATAATATTGATTGGTGAAAAATTGCTTATTTGCAAACCGTGTATTTTCCTGTGTTTCAATTTTACTGTATTGAAGTGCTTTTTGTTTACCGTCGTATATCGGTATCGTTAGGGTAAGTCCTACACTGGTACCAAAATTCTTATAAGGTTTATAAGCGAGGCTCGAATTATATCCTGCGTCGGCATATGCATTTAACCGGGGGCGATAGCTTATATCTACCAGTGTTTTATTTACAGCCAGTGTAAGGCTGTCGATCTGATATTTTTTGAAGAATGCGGATTGGTTTATGTCGGGAAGTAAGTTTAAACTGATAGCAGGCTTTTCCAAAACCGGTTGAGCTGTATCACTGATACCCGCCAGGTAATTCAATATAAAATAATCATTTTTATACTGGTTTACCTGCTGTTTTAATTTGAATTGATTTTGCTGAAGTGTAACATAAAAACTAAGGTAGTCTACCTGCCTGTAAACATTCTTCTCAGTTAGTTTTTTTAGTATGATCTCCTGTTTGCTCAGCATAGCCAGTATTTCGCTGCTAAAATCTACCTGCAGCATATCTCCATAAACGGTTATGTATTGTGCAATGACAGATTTTTTAATGTCCTGTTCAGAAACAGCCATGTTATTGCTCAGTGCATTGCTTAACAGTTGCAGGCTGGCAAATTGCGCTTTATTTTTCCTGCCATTTAGCAAAGATTTATTTACGTTGATGACTGCATTTATATTGGCACCGTTGGTAATGGCTGCATCGTAACCAAAACCATTGATTACCGGGGAATAATTATCATTGCTTGTGAGTGCAACCTGCGGGCGTTGTGCAGCCAGTATCAACATGCTATCCAGCTGATTAATTTTTACCTGGTTCTGAAGGTCTTTCAGGAGCGGGCTATTGGCAACAGCCTGGTTTATGAAATAATCAAGTCCACGTGCCTGTCCAAACGATGCTGTAATGCTCCCGCAAAAAATTAATATTAAAAAAAATCGATTCATTCCTGGCTGCTGTTTCCCATTCATATAATTAAATTATTTCCCGATTACCAATACCTGGAATGTTCCGGGTGTCATTTTTGCCCGTTTTTGTCCAGGCTCTATTGGCTCAAAATCTGCGGTAGGTAAATAAACTATATGGCTTGCTTTATCCAGCGCAATTGTTCTTGCGCCCTTTTTTGTTACAACATTTTCGATGACAGTGTATTTGCCGGCATTGTCTTCATGAATAATAGTCATAGTGCCGTCGCCATTGGCTGTGTAAATATTTTTTGTTGCCGGATCGAATGCTACCCCATCACAACCATCCCCGATAATTAACTTATCAACTATCTTACCAGTATTGGCGTCCAATACAACTAACAGTTTATCGCAGCCCGTAAATAGTCTTTTTGTGGTAAGGTCTATTGCTAAACCTGTAGGCCCCTCTGCAGGAGCAATGCTCCAACGATTTAGCACCATAAGTTTGTTCATATCAATTTCAACGATCTCATTTTTATCTTCAATATTCACAAACAGTTTTCCATTTCCATCACTGACAGCAGTTTCGGGTTTACCGCCTACATCAATACTATCAATCAGTGTATAGTGAATGGGATCAATAATACTCAGGTTCTTTCCCCGCCCATTACAGGTAATTATTTTTTTCGAAAATGATTCATATAAAATAGCATCTGGATTCTGCCCTGCAGGAATTTGCGCCAATATTTTATTGGTATTCATGTCAAATACTGTAACTGTATTCAGGCGCCCATTACTGGTAAAACCTTTAGCGCCTGTAACATCAAATGCAATGCCGTGTACACCGGTAGTATGCTCAATAACAGCAACTGAATCGCCGCTTTTTTTGTCGATGACATTTACCTGTGTTCCGTGGCTTACATACAGCCAGTTATTTACCGGTCCAACTTCCAGATAGTCCCAGCCTCCGGCACTTGCAATGTGAAAGGTTTGGAGTAAATGCATGCCCGTTTTTTGAGCACTTACATAATTTGTTTGTAAAATGGCAACAAATAACAAAGGGATAATAATTCTTTTCATGGTAGTATTTTATCAGTTAATAGTGGAATTTTAAAAAAAATGGTTTAAAAAAAAATGCCGAGCATACACGAATAATACAAACTCGACTTCAAATGTTGGCCATGGGTTTCATGCAAAGATCGCCAAGGAGCAAAGAAATAGATAAACAATCTTTTATTTCTAATGGGTATAAAATGGGCCTTATTCGCAAATTCCCGGCATCCTTTCTTAGTCTTTTGATTCCTTAATGAATTTACCATATTCATCAAAGATGACATCCATACCTCCTACTTCTGCTTCATAGTTCACCGTGCCGTTTGCTTTTGTAATTTTTGCGCCTTCCTTAATTGTCTTTCCTTTATAATGTTCTTTTACATAGGTTAAAACGGCAGCGGGCAATTCGCTGGTTTTAATATCTGCTTCTGTTTCCAGTATACCACCGTTGTTATCAATTAACAGTGACATAGCAGTACCATTTTTTTTAAAATTCACTTCATAATTGCCATTCTCTTTTTCCCATTTGGCAACTGAAGCGGGGTAAGCCTTTTCAAAAGATGCTTTTACAGCAGCAGGAACTTTTGAAACATCTAATTTTTGTGCGTTACAGCTAAATACAACAGATCCTGTTATTATCAGCATAAATAAGTTTTTCATAATTGTGTATTTTAAGATGAAGTGTAAATCTATATGGCAATTCTGTAGTAAACCTGTAGCTATACCGGGCTTTGAAGCTATGTAAAGAAAAAAACAGCAGTTAAAATTTTATATGAAATTCATGGTGCCCCCCGCTGAAAAAATAGCTTATGGCGTATCCAAAATCGTGGCAAATCTGTTTAACGATAGAGAGTCCCAGGCCATTGCCTTCCTGGGTGCTATTGGCATGACGATAAAAGCGTTGAAACACCTTTTGCCCATCCAAAGCAGGCAATAATGAACTATTGGATATTATTAATTCATCTTCTTTAACGGTTATTGAGATCGTGCCACCCACGGTATTGTAGCGTATGGCATTATTTAACAAATTGCTTAATAAAATGTCGAGGAGTTGCCGGTTGCAATTAATATTCAATGGAGTAAAAGCTGTATTTACAATAAGTTTTTTGTTCACGATCAATTCATCGAAATACAAGAGTTTTTCCTTTATTGTATTATCCAGTGAAATAAAGGCAGTTTCATTGAACTGGTTGTTCTCTATCCTGGTTAACAATAACAGGGACTGATTCATTTTAGACAGCCTTTCCAATGCATCGTAAATTCCCTGCAACTGCCCCATTTGCTGTTCGTTGATATTATCCCCCTGTATCAGCAGATCGAGTTTTGAATTAATAATCGCCAGGGGCGTTTGCATTTCATGGGAAGCATTTTCTGTAAAACGTTTCAACGTGCCGTATTCCTGGCTTACATGCTTTGCCATAATGGTTACAGCCTCGTTCAGTTCACGAAACTCATTGATCTTTGTTGGCTCTAACTGCAATCTATTTTTTCCTGTAAGATCAAAATGCTTTAACTGCGAAAGTGTTGACTTAAAAGGCTTCCATAAGCGCCTTAATACAAAACGGTTTATTAGAAATACGATCAATAATAATAATACCACTATCAGCAATGTAATTCCGAGGATCAGCTGGATGAGGTCTTCTGTTTCTTCCTGCGACTTCCTTACAAATACATCATAGGTTGTGCCATTTACATTTACCGGAAAAATGAGTTCCCTTGTAGCAACAGGTTCGTGGTCATCTTTATTGAACGAATCTGTTGTTCGAAATTTTCTTACGGGTGCATTGGAAATTGAAGGCTTAAAACTTACTTCCTGGTCATTATAAGATGATGGAGCAGGAAGGCTTCCGTGTTCTTTAATAAAATCAAGCACTTCCTGTTCTTCAACTTTCAGTGAATTATCCAGCTGCTCTATCAGGATGTAGTGGATCGTGAAATAATAGCAGATGCTGCTAAACAGTACAACAATGATAGTAGCTAAAATATTTACCCGGTAATATTTAGATAGCAATTTCATGAGTCGGTAAATTTATAGCCCATACCATAAACAGATTTTATATAATCGGCATTACCGGCATCGTTGAGTTTTTTTCTAAGGTTCTTTATATGCGTGTAAATAAAATCAATATTTCCATCTGTTTCATCTCCCCATAAATGTTCTGCGATGGCATTCTTGGATATTACCTTGCGTTTGTTGCTGATGAAATACAATAACAGTTCATATTCCTTTTTAGTGAGCTCCAGTTGTTGTCCATTTATTGTTGAAAGCTTTGCCTGTGTATCCAGGATAATATCATTGAACTGAATGGTATTATTTCCCGAAAAGTTTCTCCTGCGAATGATGGCAGCGATCCTTGCACTTAATTCAGAGAGGTGAAAAGGCTTTGGTAAATAATCATCAGCGCCTATCTTAAGGCCTTCAACTTTATCTTCTATTGAATTTTTTGCAGAAATGATCAACACGCCATCCATCTTACCATTTTCCTTAAGGCCTTTGAGAATATCCAGGCCGCTTCCGCCGGGAAGTGTAATATCCAGCACGATACAATCGTAATCAAAGGTTTCTGTTTTATACAATGCAGTATTAAAATCCGCAGCTACTTCACAGATATATTCCTCGCTGCGCAGGTAGGTGGTGATACTCTCACTCAACGCTTTCTCGTCTTCTATGATCAATATCTTCAACAGGAATATTTTTGCAAAGAAAGCTATAAATTTTGAAGGAATGTTGAAGGGATATTTATGTGGTTGAATAACTTACAGTTTCACATAAAGATTTTCCGATGTATTACGATCGGTGGAATTTGGATCGTTCCCAGGCACTCAAGAACTAAGTGCCACTTCATGCCATCTAAATAAAAATACTAACTGAGCATTATAATAAATTAGCAGGCTAGCCGGAAGCTAGCTTAGGTATTGGCGTTTAAATTCTTATACTTCAGAACAAGATTAAATAAAGTCATTGAGAAATAAAAAATAACAATAATCAGCGTAACCCAGGAGAAATTTCTGATAAGGCTGGTTAAAAACATGATCATCAATACAACAAAAGACACGGCTGAAATAATGAGATTTGTTCTGCTGGAAAATCTCTTTCTTAAAAACCAGTTGAATGCAAATACGATTAATATAAAGCCAGCAATAAAATACCATTCGCTCATTAGAGAAGATTTTTCATGCCGCTAAAGTCTTTATTTCTTCTTACTTAAATCTATTTCACGACCGTCATTAACAAGCTAATAACCTGTATTGTATTTAAGATATTGTTTATAATTACCCTTGTTATTTTGTTGAACAGTGTACTAAAATACAATATCGCGTTAGTACTTTGATTCATACATACATTCATTTTAGCATACACATGAGGTTAAAGGTGAGCAGGCGGAGGGACGTTTTTTTGCCGCCGATTCATTGATTTTTCCAACTGCCGGATTTAAATTTTAGAGGAAGCGATATAAGAATATAAAACTGCTATAGCTTTATGCCTTTAATATTAAGCAAATAGCGATTCCGCTATCTCGTTCAAGACTGGCGCCGTTTCGTAAAAAATGATTAAACACTATAATTTTCTCAGTGCAGAAAAGATCAACAATATCTTCTTCAATTCGAGACTAGACCTGGCATAACCATAGGCATGGATTTTTTCACCGGGGTGCTCTTTGTTATTGATGCTGGCAATTACCTGCGTTAAATAAGCAGAACAGCCCACCCCAGGCTAACAGGGCATATTTCCAAGTAGCAATCCCTGGAAGTTTTCTCCTTTACAGGTATCTGTGGTGACGAACTCTTTTGGAAAATCAGCAATATAAAACCCTGCGGAATATTCTGTTCTTAATGTTGAATCGATTGGTTCAATGTAATAGACCAGCCCCTCTACTCCCGTTTGCTGTGTGAGTTCAGAATCCACGGGAATGGAAATAAGGCAGGTCGTTTGCCCGACCCGTACTTCATTAAATTTTTAAGAAACAGGCTGTCTGTGCGGCTCAACTGGCTCTGCGACCTACATGCATAGCTGACAGTAAAGCCTATGAGTGTAATAATAATTTTCTTCATAAAAAAAGGCATCCGATGGTTGTATACCTGGTCTATCCTTTTAATAATAGAAGAACATGCCGGCTTTCGTACCGGTAGAAGTGACAAAAAACAATGCGCGGGATATAAACACTGATGACGCGGAATGGAGCGGTGAACAAGGCTGTTTCCTATTCCAAAAATTTATGATTAGTAAAATCAATAAATAATTTGGATGCAGCTTTGGGAATTTTTGTGCCTTTGGGAAAATCCTAAGGTTGCGTAACCTGTCCTGCCACCGTTGTATGATAAAGCGTGCCTCCCCAATCGCCGGAGAACTGTATACCGCAAAAAGTTATTCTTTTTTTACCGGCAACATGACTTATATAAACTGGTTTGTCGGGCTCTGCAACCCAATAGATACTTTGGTTCACATCACTTATAAATACTTTATCTAAATCGGCATAATCGGGAAGCTGGTTGCTGCTGGTATAATAGATACCATCTTCAAAATCGTGTGTTAACCAATAGGGTGACATGGTAATGTGAAGGTCGCCATTACTGCTGTTGGCTGTAACGCCATAACCACCGGTAACCGCTCCGAAGGTAAGAAAAGAATATGCCTGGTCACCCAGCAGCAGCGGGCCTCCAAAACTTGCACTGTTGTTCGCAGGCGTACAGGGAGCGGTTCCCTGCGGGAATTTAACATCTACGTATACACTATCATAACGATCATCAGCGCAAGCATTGTGTGCAATCGTTAGATAATACCAGCCTTCATTGCTATAGTTTGCATAAAATGCAACCGTATTGTTTTGATAATCGCTTTGGTAACTCCCCGGGCCTCTCCAGCTATAAAATGCACCCAACAAAGAATCAGCAGTTATATCGATTTGCTGGCCTTTAGTAACAGCAATAGCCGTATGAGCGTGTAGCCCGGCAAGCTGAGCGCAGATGGCATTGTTTTGTTCAGTAACGTCTGTTTTTTTGCATGACAGGATAATAATACATATCATCAACAGGCAGGGAAATAATTTGAATGCTGTCATTTTCATCGCAGGTAGAATTATGGTTATGTGATGCGTTAAAGATAGCGAAAATGGAAGATGTATGATGTGAGATGTATATTTTCTTCAGATAGGAGCTGCTTTGGGGAACCGGGCATATTATTCCTGCTGCTTGCGGGTTTACTATAAAATATTATCAGTACTGTAGTAGTTAGAGCGCATTTACCGGTAATACCTGCATCGAAAAAGTTTACTGTTTCAAGATAAGCGGTATTCTTTATTGTAAGTGACTTATCCGCTAATTTAAACAAACCATTTATCCTTACGATAGTATTGTAGCATACTACAAATACAGGTCAGTACAGCAATTAACGCGCAAGCACTTTCTCCTTTTTCAAATATTTTATAGCATGAAAAAACCAGGAAACCAGCAACTGGAATAAGTAATTATAAATATAAGCCGAGCTCGTTTACTTCTTTTTGCAACTGTTTTATTCTTAAGTATACGAGTGGTAGTATCATATTTTTAAAAGGTTCGCTGGCAGTACTGCTAACAATTAAATATACCCAATTCCTTCGTTCCTATACAACAGCTAGCACATTTTAATGATCAACAGAATTTATCAATGTTACTTCATCTTCAGTTGTCTCAACGTCACTACCAGAGGATGTTGCGTTTCCAGGTCGAATACCCAACGTCCGGCACCCGAGACGTTGCCTGGAAAAAAACGCCTCATGGAGTTGAATTCCAATTCCCAGATCTATACTCTAAACAGATAACTGTTCTGCGGCTATAACATTTATTTGATTGCTGCAGATAAGAACTAAACGCAAGCACTTTCAGATTATTACCTATAACTAAAATTCAGCGCCAGCGGCACCAACCTTCCTTTTTATTAATAAGATGCAACCTGCATAAAATAATTAACCAGTCTTTGCGTTTACTATATCACGTTGCTTACCACACCTAAGCATTGGAATTCGGAACTGCTTTTATGAGAAGCGTCCACATAAGAAAATTCCAATGAAATCAACTGGAAGTCCCATTTTTTTGGGGCTTCTATTTTTATTGTGTTATCAGCGCAACATTGTATTGATTATTGCTGGTTGACTGCCATCGTCTTTTTTGCATCTTGATCAGTCATTCCCTTTACGTATACCAGGTAGAGTAGCTAATCTTCCACAGAAAGGGCTACATTTTTTTGAGCTTTACAATTATTGCTGCCACAAGTAGAATGGTTTCGGAAAAGGTATATCGTTTAATTACGTTTATAGGTAAGATTTAAAAAATAAAGGCATTCATTATGCCTGAATAATGTTCACTTGCTTAATAACTGTGTGGCTCATGTAATTACGATGCGTTTTAAATATTTCCCTAACAATGAATGCAACATTATCCCCCTTTTAGTTCTATGATGAATAACCAAAGTGGGCAGTATGATCTCAGTTGCCCCATTACTATTAATGGCAGTAAGGCAACAGTGCTAATGATGTAAATTGATTTCCGCCGCTGATCATATCCTGATTTAAGTCGTGTGCTGACCTACATTTTCGGATGCAGTGAATAAAACAGGCAATGACGGAAGGATAAATGAGCCCCGTCAGTAGTGATTGAGTCCGCATACAAAAACGGCTATTCTTTTATCTCCAGGTATGTCTATGTTACCTAATAAAAAATGACCGGCTCCGATATTGCTTAACTTTTTAGTTTGACGAAAAAGTAACCGGCATGTTTTAAGATCAGAAATATTAAATTAATTCCAATCGCCCTATTGTGGGAATTAAACACCGTGTCAGTTTTTATTGGGCCGCCATGATGCTGATAAAACTAAACTTTCAAAGGATAGTTCATACTTATCCTTTGATGGCAGAATATTTGTAATCATAAATACCGACACTAACAGCTGCGACCAGTTTCATTCGACGACCACCCCCAAACAAATAATTTTCATGAAAACAATTTTTCTGATTGAGAGCGACCCTTGTATCCTTGAAAATTTTACTGAATATTTCAAGCATGAAGACTTTACGATCTTATCCGCCAATAATGGAACTGATGCTGTTGCCATGGCAAGGCAATATTTGCCAAATTAACCGGCAAAATAGGTGGCTATGAAGTTTTAGGTTTGTTGTTAGATACTGCTCAAACTTTTGAAATACCATTGATTTTCTGCACCACGAAATGCGAAGTAACTGGTAGAATGAAAGCGCCCGGGCGTGGCGCGGATGACTACATGGTGAAACCTGGTAAAATAGAAATGCTGAACTGCATGGCTGGCAGTTGGATAGGTTCAGAAGCAAAGGAACTCAGCCATTAGTACCATTGTTGTGTAGTTAGTTCAGGCTGCGATCAAAAATTTGCTTATCATATTTCATAGGTAAGCCTGAGATAATTCTAAATTTATTTTTTATGTTGTTTCATTCATTAAGAGTCAACGGTTATTGACATTATGATCACATATTCCTCCTGTACTGTCCACCTACACTGTACAATGCATTGGTGATCTGCCCCAGCGAACAAAACTTAACCGTCTCCATCAATTCTTCAAAAAGATTACCATTGCTGGTGGCCACCTGTTGTAATTTCAACAGCATATCAGCGCTCTTAGCTTCATGCCTTTTTTGAAATGCCTGGAGTGTTATTATCTGGAATTCTTTTTCCTCTGTAGTCGACCGGATAACTTCTGTTGGCAAAATAGTTGGTGAACCTTTTTTACTCAGGAATGTATTTACACCAATGATGGGATACTCACCGCTATGCTTAAGTGTTTCATAGTATAGGCTTTCTTCCTGAATCTTATTGCGCTGGTACATACGTTCCATGGCGCCCAATACACCACCTCTTTCTGTGATACGGTCGAACTCTGTCATCACTGCTTCTTCCACGAGGTCGGTTAATTCTTCTATTAAAAAAGATCCCTGGTTTGGGTTTTCATTCTTTGCCGTGCCCAATTCCCTATTGATGATCAACTGTATGGCCATGGCCCTGCGCACACTTTCTTCTGTAGGTGTGGTAATCGCTTCATCATAAGCGTTGGTATGAAGTGAATTACAGTTATCGTAAATCGCATAAAGCGCCTGCAGTGTTGTGCGGATATCATTGAAATCAATTTCCTGTGCATGCAGACTCCTCCCGCTTGTTTGTATATGGTATTTTAATTTCTGGCTTCTGCTGTTTGCCTTGTATTTATTTTTCATGGCTTTTGCCCAGATACGCCTTGCCACACGGCCTATTACGCTGTATTCCGGATCCATGCCATTGCTGAAAAAGAAAGAAAGGTTTGGCGCAAAATCATCGATATTCATTCCCCGGCTTAAATAATATTCTACATAAGTGAAGCCATTAGACAGCGTGAATGCCAATTGAGTGATCGGGTTGGCTCCTGCTTCTGCAATATGATAACCGCTGATGCTTACGCTGTAAAAATTCTGTACATTGTTGTTGATGAAATACTGTTGAACATCGCCCATTAACTTCAAAGCAAACTCGGTAGAGAATATGCAGGTATTCTGAGCCTGGTCTTCTTTTAAAATATCTGCCTGAACCGTTCCTCTTACCGTTGAAAGCGCAGTTGCTTTTATCTGCTCATATACATCTGCTGGCAAAACATCTTTACCACTCAGTCCTAGTAATTTCAAGCCCAACCCATCATTGCCTTCAGGCAAAGCTCCTTTCAATTCTCCCTTTTCCGGTACAACCGGCAAACCATCGATACCGGTATATTTTGGCAGTGTTTGAATATTGTACCTTGATTGTACAATCTTGTTTACCTTATCCTTAAGTTCGTTTTCAATGATGTATTTTTCACATTGCTGGTCAATGGCTGCATTCATAAAAAATGCAAGCAGTATCGGTGCAGGGCCGTTTATGGTCATACTTACCGATGTTTTCGGATCGCAAAGGTCAAAGCCGCTGTATAATTTCTTGGCATCATCAACAGTTGCAATGCTTACCCCGCTGTTTCCAACCTTACCATAGATATCGGGCCTGTATGCAGGATCTTCCCCATACAATGTAACACTATCAAATGCAGTACTGAGGCGTTTTGCGGGCTGACCAAGACTTACATAATGAAAGCGCCTGTTGGTTCTTTCGGGCCCGCCTTCACCGGCAAACATACGGGTAGGATCCTCTCCTTCTCTTTTCAATGGAAACACACCGGCTGTAAATGGAAATTCTCCCGGTACATTTTCCTGCAACTGCCAGGTTAATATATCTCCCCAATCGTGGTATTTAGGTAAATACACTTTTGATAAAACTGTTCCGGATAAACTTTTATAAGTAAGTGGCTGTTTGATCACCTTGTCTCTTACCTTAAATTCATAAAACTCCTTCCGATAACGTTCCTGTGTAGCAGCCCAGTTATCAAGTAATTTTTTTGAATTAACATCGAGTTTCTCTGAGAGGGAATTTTTTATTTTACTTAATTCTTCTTTAACCAAAGCCGGGGTTAAAGCTACCGATAGGTTGGCCAACGTTCCTTCAAGCTGGTACAATTGCCGGGCAATAGCAGCCTGTTCCGTTACATGCACATCATAAGCCCTGATCGCTTCAGCTATTTCTGCCAGGTAACGAACCCTGTTGGGAGGAATGATTGTTGACTGATTGGTTGTTTCTTTTGTGTGTGTATGGTGTGTTATTGTACCATGAAAGAATACGCCGGTCTTTTCTCCCAGTTTTTCCATCAGTCTTTCAAACAATTCATTTACACCGGCATCATTGAATTGAGCTGCGATGGTTCCGACGATCGGCAATTCCTTGTCTTTCGCATTCCACAATCCATGATTACGTTTGTATTGTTTGCGTACATCATGTAAAGCATCGAGGGCCCCTGCTTTATCGAATTTATTTACACAAACAACATCCGCATAATCAAGCATGTTGATTTTTTCCAATTGTGATGGCGCACCATATTCCGGCGTCATCACATACATACTCATATCGCAGTAATCTAAAATAGATGCGTCACTTTGTCCAACACCGGCACTTTCCAAAATGATAAAATCATAGCCTGCCTGTTTGCAGATATCGATGGCTTCCTGTACATATTTGCTAAGTGCTTTGTCACTTTCACGGGTGGCCAGGCTTCGCATGTAAGCACGAGGCGATGAGATCGCATTCATTCTAATACGATCGCCCAATAAAGCCCCACCGGTTTTCTTTTTACTTGGATCAACTGAAATAACTGCAATCGTTTTATCAGAATAAGCATTTAAAAAACGGCGCACGATCTCATCGGTTACACTACTTTTTCCTGCACCGCCGGTTCCGGTAATACCCAGCACGGGACTTTTGGCAGTGCTGTTCGGATTGTCAATTTTGATATGATCATTTGCTTCAGGCATTCCATTCTCTACATTGGAGATAGACCTGGCGATCTTTCTTATATCCCTTGCTTCACCTAATTTTAATTCACCTTTAATGGGAAGATTGCCATTCAGCGGATAGTCGCATTGGCGTATTACGTCTTCAATCATGCCTTCCAGGCCCATGTGCCTTCCATCATCCGGACTGTATATTCTGGTGATACCATAGTTATGTAACTCTTCTATCTCTGATGGTAAAATTGTACCGCCGCCGCCACCAAATAATTTTATATGCCCGCAACCGTTTTCATCCAGCAGGTCTTTCATGTACTTAAAAAATTCCACATGGCCACCCTGGTAACTGGTGATAGCGATGCCCTGTACATCTTCTTCAATAGCACATTCCACTATATCAGCAACACTTCTGTTATGGCCCAGGTGAATGATCTCAGCACCTTTACTTTGTAGAATCCGGCGCATAATATTGATCGCTGCATCGTGCCCATCAAATAAAGCAGCAGCCGTAACGATCCTTACTTTTTGTTTTATTGAAAAGCTCATAGAAGTGTTTTAGCTGATAGCTAACAGCTGTTAGCTATCAGCTAGTCTACAAAATTAAGGTTAATGCCAGCAAAAAATGAACAGTATTAGTTGTCATTCTTATTAGTAGCACCTTTGATCAGTTTCGGAATATCAAAAAGAAGCCCTATCGAAAAATTGAATGTCCTGTTATCTACCACAGTACGGCTCATCAAAAGGCTCAATCCCAGTTGATATTCGATGCGGAGGCCCGGCAGTTTATTGAAGCCGAAAGAATTTACAAAAGCCGGTTCAAAGAAAACAATGGCATTTCTGCCAATACTATCCAGATTGAAGGTTTCTTTTTCAGCCTGGGTATAGTTGGTTGCAATGTTCCTGAATTTTATGATACTGAACCTGGTTGACAGGGATGCGGCAAAAGTTTCTGTACTTTTAAAAGTAATGGCGGGTTCAACATAGAATTTTGTTAGATTGCTGTTGTGATAACGGTTATAAAAAAGCAGGTTGTTATCCCTTCCATTTTCGTTGATCGTGAACTTGCCGAAACCAACTCCTCCATAAAACTGGAAATGCACCTTTCCTTTTTTATCAATGGGTGTGAAATACCCAGCCCCAAATTCAAAGAGATCTCTCTTGTATTTTATTACACTGCTGTCGAAATAATCCTGGTTATTACTGGATGATTTTTCGTTCCGTGAAAAATAACTTCCCTGCACAGCTATATGATCTGTTATAGCGTAAGCGCCTTGTACGTCAAATCCGTTCGACTTATTCCGACTATACTTATCTTCACTGCGGCGGGTATCTGCGTTGGTAGAATAATTAACTGCAAGTTTTGAATCATTTTTCTGTGTAAACACAGGTACGTTGTGTGCATTCGGGCTATAAGCAAACCTTGGTGTACTGCAGCTTGCCAGTACGAGCAATGTGATCACGGTAAGAACAATTCTCATTTTTATTTCATTTTAAAGGTTAAGGAGGCAAAATCATCAATACTTAATGCTTCTGCACGCAAATTAAAAATATCTTCCTGTAAAATACTGCTGTCGAACAAACTTTTTACTGCATTTCTCAATGTCTTACGACGCTGGTTAAATGCAGTTTTTACCAATACCCAATAAGCCCGGTCGGATTTTACATTTAAAACGGTCGTTCTACGGGTAAGCCTGATCATGCCACTCATGATCTTGGGTGGCGGATTAAAGCTTGCAGGTGGCACGTCAAATAAGTACTCAACATCGTAATAAGCCTGCACAAGGGCGCTTAGTACACCATAGACTTTATTACCCGGCCCTGACGCTGCACGCTCGGCTACTTCTTTTTGAAACATGCCAATTACAACAGGCACATCCTCTCTCCATTCGATTGCCTTAAAAAGTATTTGAGTAGAAATATTGTAGGGGAAATTGCCGATAACAGTAAAAGGCTCTTCAAAAGGTTTATCAATATCCAGGAAACTTTGATGAATGATATTTTCCTTTAAAGCAGGATACTGTTGCCCCAGGTAAAGCACTTTTTCATCATCCAGTTCTACAGCTTTGAAATGGATGCCTGGCATTTTCAGTAAATGTTTGGTAAGTGCACCGGTACCCGGACCAACTTCTAATAAATTCCTGTAGGGATGCTCATTGAGGGCTACAATTATTTTTTCAATGATGGTCTCATCTTTTAAAAAATGCTGGCCCAAAGATTTTTTGATCGTGTACATATTGCCGCAAAGTTAGTTAATAGGGATTTGACAAGGGCTGGTAGCATGAAATGGATATCCCCGGTTTTAAAATCAGGGGCTATCATTATTAAATAAACTGTTTTAGCAGCGCTATTATTTTACAACAACAAGCGTGGTCAGCAGAACCAAATCATCCGGTTGCTCCATTATATAATTCACAGGCTATTGGTTAATTGACTAACCTGGCAAAGGGTAAGGCTGTTGTTGCCTTTAACCACCTTAACCTTTTCACCAGGAATCAGCCTGCCGGAAAATCAAGTATTGTAATTCCTGCCGTACCTGACGTATCAGATTGAATGGTTAAGTTAGGCACCATACTCGTTGGATTGGGTGAAACACTAATATTATTACCCAGTTTAAAATGAAATTCATATGGTATCAGCAAAAAAAGATTCACCTCAATTCATAAACACTTTTACCCTGAAATAAGAAACAGGTTTATTTGGCTCATGGTAAGTGCAGGTATAATTGCCTGCAACAACATTTCTACTTCCGTCCGGATCTTTGAAGGTTTGCTGGTTTGGTTCATCGCTTTATTGTATAATACCTTTATTATTTTTTACAAACAATTTCCTTTAAAAACCATGCTTAGAATTACTTATCGGTTTTTAACTTGAAGGCCGGTTTTTAACTATAGATATTGTATTTTTACAGTTATTAAATTTATATAAAAATGAATGCAGCAATTGATAAAAAACCAATTATTGGTTTTTCTTGTGGAGATATAAATGGTATTGGCATTGAACTGATTATTAAAACACTTTGCGACAGCAGGATCATGGATATCTGTACGCCCGTTGTGTTTGCCAATAACAAAGTGATCAATTTCTACCGTAAAAGCCTGGCCGATATAAACCTCAATGCTTCCATTGTCAAAGATTCTGCCAGAATAAGCCCCAAGCAGGTTAATGTATATAACTGTTGGGAAGAAGATATTGCTGTAACGCCCGGTATATTGAATGAAACCGGCGGCAAGTATGCCGCAGCAAGTTTATTCATGGCAGCTGAAGCGTTAAAAGCTGGTAAGATTGATGGACTTGTAACTGCACCCATTCATAAAAAAAATATACAGTCGGCAAATTTTAATTTCACTGGACATACACCTTTTTTAAAAGATCTTTTCAAGGCAACGGATGTGGCAATGTTCATGATAGCAGAAAATATGAAGGTTGCCTTGCTTACCGAGCACGTAGCTGTGAAAGATATTCCCCTGCATATTACTAAAGAAAAAATCATCAGTAAATTACAGGTGTTGAATCAATCGCTTAAAAGGGATTTTTTGATCAGCAAACCTAAAATAGCGGTATTGGCATTGAACCCACATGCAGGTGATGAAGGATTAATCGGGAAAGAAGAAGAAGAGATCATTAAGCCTGCTATTAAGGAAGCGAAGCAAAGAGGAGATGTATTCTGCTTTGGCCCCTATCCTGCCGATGCATTTTTTGCAAGGGGCCAGCATGAGAAATTTGATGCTGTATTGGCCATGTACCACGACCAGGGTTTAATCCCTTTCAAATCGCTTGTAAAAGGTGAAGGAGTGAACTTTACAGCCGGATTAAATGCTGTAAGAACCTCACCCGATCATGGGGTAGCTTTTGATATTGCGGGAAAGGGCATTGCAGATGAATCTTCTTTCCGTGAATCGTTATATAAGTGCATCGACATTATTAATAACAGGATTGAATTTGATATGCAACGAAGAAATCCACTTAAGAATATAAGTAAAACTGTTGTTGCCAATGCAGTGGATGAGAAAATAGAAGAGTAAGTTGCTGGCAGAACGCTACTTAAATACAGCATCCGAAACACCCTTATTAATGATGTAAGTGCCAAATATAATTTCTGCTCTACCCTTTTTATTTTTGGTTTCAGTTGACTTAGCTGCTGTAGTTCCATCATCAAAATCGAAGGTTACACCCTTTGGTAATTTATAGTCTTTTGTATTGAAGGAGAAAACGATTTTATCGGGCAGGCCAAGATCTGCATACTTACCATAATCCATTTGTAACTCAAATGTGCCGTTCTCTTTTGTGGTGGTCTTTGCCTTGCGGATGAGATTGTTCAAAGGATCTATATAAACAGTAGACAATACCACATCACTGTTATCATCCATTGGCAATAGCTTGGCAACCCTTACTGTTGTATTGCCAACCTTTTCCGTACCTGCATCAATGATCGTATAATTGTCTTCGCCTAATATGTTACTCATGTTTATACTAACGGCTCCTTTGGGAATAAAAGAAATTCCTCTTTCACTTTTTATTTTGAGCTTATTGGGCTTCTTAAAATAAACTTTGATATCGGCTACGGGCACTTTCAAAAACGCAACATTGGTCTTCATCCTCCCGGATGCTTCATAATCATTTACCTGTTGGATCTTGGCTTTTGCTTTTGCAACGAGCTGGTTAATATCCTGGGCCCGCATTGTTGCAGTATTGAAAAACAAATACACAACCAACGCTATATACTTAAATATGGGTAAATGCTTCATGATAAAATATCCTTTCTTTTAAAAATGATAACCGACGCACTTAACAATATGAAAATATGTGCCAGTAATATATATAAGCTGTTGCGGATCGCCGGCCAGTTTTCCAGGCTGCCGGGTATCGGCTGGCCCTCGGGTGTAGTAGCAATATAAAAAAATCCTTTCCAGCCAACCAGGTAGGAAGTGAAGAGCCAGGGCTTTACATTTTTATCAATGATAGGCACGTTGATATTGGAAACAACCGTACACACAATCACGATACACACAGTTGCAATGATGGGTCCAATTGAATTTTCAGCAAAGATCGATAGCAACAGCGCCAACGCAGCAATGACCGTTAATGCAACAGCCGCATATCCAAATGCCGCAAAATAACGCCATACAATATCATTTTTTGCAATGGCCAGTATCTGCGATTCATCGCCCTTCACCCTGAAGATGAGCATATCATCGGCTCCGAAAATAAGCAGGCTGAGCACGAGTGCCATAATGGCCATCCATACCAGCAGCAGCATGGTGTAAATAAATGATGCTGCAAATTTTACCATGATTAACTGTGTACGGCTTACCGGCTTTGTAAGCATCAATCTTAAGGTACCCATATTTGCTTCGCCGGAAATGGCATCCCCCGATATCAACGCTACAAGGATCGGCACCTGTATCAACAACGTGTTCAGGATAATGTAACACATGAAGTATCCGTTGATGGCTTTTGCTTTATCTATGTCGAAAGTATCCTGTACACTTTGCAGCATCAGGTTCATATAACTTTTTCCATCAGCCTTAAAAGCAAACTGGAATATAAGTACAATGGCAGTGATGGCAGCGAATGCGATATAGGTCCGGGAACGCCTGGATATCTTATATAATTCTATTTGCAACAGGTTAAGCATCGGCGTCGTTGTTGGTAAGTGATAAAAAATAATCTTCCAGCGAGTGCCTTGGTTTAATGGCAATGATACCTATATCCATTTGTGTTAGTGTTGAAACAAGCCGTGGAATCTCTTTTTTATTTATGGTAAGCTGTATATAATTTTTAACCGGCTTTGCCATTGAAGCCCATTCAGTATTTTGCAATTTTATCAATGTACCTGCATCATCTGTGGTTTCCAGTTGAACAAGTGTATTGGATGGATCGAGTAATTCGGCAACAGCACCTTCAGCGATCTTTTTTCCTTTGTTGATGATGATCATCCTGTTTGCGATCAATTCTATTTCACTTAGTAAGTGGGAAGATACAACCACCGTCTTACCCATATCGCGGCTAAGGCTTAAGATCAGGTTACGCATGTCTGCGATTCCCTGTGGATCCAGGCCATTGGTCGGTTCATCAAGTATGATCAGTTTTGGATCATGCACCAATGCGATGGCGATACCCAGCCGTTGCTTCATTCCCTGGCTATAGGTTTTTACTTTGCTGCTGCTCCTGCCTGCAAGCCCCACCATCTCTAACCGGTCCATGATCAGCTTACGCGACACTTTAATACCACTCATTTTTGCAAAGATGGACAGATTGTCGTAAGCCGAAAGGTATTTGTACATATCCGGTCGTTCGATGATAGCGCCGGTTTGCTGAAGAATAGTATGCCTGTTTGCCTGGAGCTCTTTACCGAATATTTTTATTTCACCGCCGCTGGGCTTTATAAGCGTAAGCAGCATGCGGATGGTTGTTGATTTCCCTGCACCATTCTGGCCAAGGAAGCCATAAATATCGCCTTGATGAACAGAAAAAGAAAGATCACTAACCGCCGTTATCTCCTTAAATTTTTTAGAAAGGTTGTTTACCTCAATGATTACACTCATGCCACAAAATATCAATAAAGGTAAAACGGATTATTGAAGAAAAAGTTCACTAAAAATCAAAAGTTTATTAAACATCATCAGGGCGAACGCAAAATATGTATTTTATAGAAATGAATTTACTCCAAAAAAACTCCAAAGACGATTATGTTTGTCTCATATACGATTGCAGTGCCTGTACATATTGTTCAAAAGCATCAATTCCTTTTGGGGTTATCCGGCAAAGGGTTTGAGGATAATTGTCTTTGAATTGTTTCGTTACTTCTATATAATCTGCTTCCTTTAGTTTATTTATCTGGACACTTAAATTACCCGCAGTAGCATTTGTTTTTTCACGGATAAAAGTAAACTCTGCCTGCTTCAACCCAATAAGCAGGCTAATTACGGCAAGGCGTAGCTGAGAATGCAATATAGGATCGAGCTCTTTAAATTCCATTACATGATGAGGTTGCTTTTAGGGATATTGTTCCTTTTATATTGCGCACGCAGTATTAGTCCGGGTACAATATAACCGATCAATACAGCGCCTGCCATGATAAGCATTGTATATTGAAAATCTTTGATCATAAATACAGCGATCGCCCCTGCCCAGTTTACTACCGCCCCAATGATGAGCGATCGTGATTTTAAAGCGCCTCCCTGTATCAGCATAAGAAATGCGAAGATCATTAAGAAGAATCCAAATCCCGTACCCGGACTTACTGCATTGGCATTAATGGAAAAAATGATCGCAAAAATACAGATCATGAACCCGATATCTACCATCCTTAAAATATCATCCAAATAAGTTCGTACAGGCTTTTTCGTTGGCTTAACAATATCATATGTGAGCAGTATGATGGTAATAAGGCCAAAAATATTCCAGGAAATATAGATGTTGGCATATCCCACATTTACCAGGAAAAAAGTGGAAACAGATGAAAGGAAAAGCATTCCACCCCATAACAGCCAGCTAAGCCCGCTATCCGTGATATTTGTTTTTGCCTGGGCGATCATCTGGTGAATGATCGCCAGGCTTTCTTCACCTGAAAGTTCATTTTCGTTTGCCATATCAGCGTTGATTTTTAAATTTTATGCGTAACAATAGCCCGGGTATGATCCATGCAAAAAGCACGGCTGCGCAAATAAAAAGGGATTGAAATTGAAAGGGAAAAAACACACTTCCGATGGCCATTAACCAGCAGGAAATACCACCAAGTACCAATGGCTTAAATTTTAAAATAATGCCTGATAAAAAGGTAGGCATACCATATACAATGAGTATAGCTGGATTAATTCCAAAAAAGAGTTTTTGGTATTGAAGGGTAAAGATCAAGAGAAACATCAGTATCACGAAACATATCCAAACATATTTAAGGATGTCATCGGTATAAGTTTTTACCTGTTGTTTTTTGGCTTTTTTCACAAGAAAGAAAACCTGGTAGATCAATACCGGCCATGTAAGGAACCAGACATAATACACATCAGCATTGTTATAAAAATAATTGGCTATGAACTGAACAATGCTGCAGGTAAAGATCACAATGCCCCAAACAAGGTACAATGTTCCCGATTCGCTGAAATTATTCTTAGCCTTGTTAATCATTGATTCGATCAACTGAAGGCTTGTATGCTCATTAAATTGCTGGTCCATAAAGTGAATTAAATTCGTTCAACATTATTAACTCCGAAAATTTTTTTATAAGCTACATTCCGTTAGTTGCAAGGTTGTAACTCACGGCATGTAACAAATAACTTATTTACATTCGTTCAACATCATTTCAGTCCGCTGTTGTCCCCAATGAGGTGCAATATCAGAAGCCGGTTTGAATGCTGCATATTTCTCTAAAGCTGTTTGTAATAAAGGTGAAGCTGTTTTACAACCTCCTCCGAATTGTTCAGGGGTATATTTTAATCCCTGGCCTTTTAAATAATACGGCCTAGGGTTGGCAGGATCCTGCTCCATAGCTTTTTGAATTTGCATTGTGCTTTCGGGACCATACTCCATATAACGCTGCATTGGGTTTACCATCATGTGGCTGCTGGCAATCATGCTACGAAGGCAACTAATTTCAGAATTATTTGGTTGAAGAGAATCGGCTTTATTAACAAGAACGGTTGCCTTATCGGCGATTGCGTCAACCAGCGACTTGTCCTGTTCCATGTAAGTATAATTAACCTGGCAGAAAGCCGCATAGTAATAGGCAAGCCACTGGTTCTTTTCTGCCATGGCAATGCGTTCAAAATTATTGGCAAGACTTAATAAGCTTTGAGGATTCTTAAAAGCTGTATCAATTGCGTCAATATTTTTTTTCATTGCTGCGATGTATTTTTCACTTTGCGCAAATGAACTTACAGATAAAGTGAACAGCGAAATAAAAAGGATCGTCTTTTTCATTTTTTATTTTTTTATTTTTTAAAATGTTATTGTTTGTTTTTTAATTTCTGATATTCCCTCTCTACAGAATTAACCCTTGGAAAAACATAGGCACCAGCAAAATGGAAGGCGAGCCCGATACCCCAACCCAGGGTTGTCCACAACGGCCACGGAATGGAGGAATCATGATAAATGCGCTGGCCTGAAAAATACCACATGGCCCAAAGGAATGCATTTACAATTACATAAGATATGAGGTGGCTTTTAAAGCCTGCTCTTTTCTTTGCAATTTGCCATAGTTCAGGATCTTTGCCCCCGGTTAATTGTTGATAGTTTGACATGATTTTTTTTTAACCCACTCACTCTCCTCCTTCTTCGAAGAAGAGTTGAGGTGGAACCTTTATAAATTATTGTTGATGGCATCCTGTGTTCTGTCTATTCCAAAACTCATGAAACAGCCAACAAACACAAATCTTTTATAAGCCGGCGTAACTGCCACTTTACGATCGTTTAAGGATGAATAATTATAACTAAATACCTGTTTCTGCCCCAGCACATTTGTAACTGATAATATCCACACGATAAATGTTTTTTTTGTTGCTTTACCTAAACTGGGCAGGTAATTCAGGCTAAAACCAAGACTGTTATAATTAATCGTTTTGCCTTCATCTGCAATAACATATTTCCCTGAACCTGCATCATATTTTAAATTATAATACGGCCTGCCGCTTGCAATACTGTAACTGGCATTGAAACCGGTTTTCCAGGGCAACACAAATTTCTTTAATACAAGTGATACTGTATGTGTAGCTGCAAAAGATGGTTGTATCTCTTTTGGATAATTTAAAAAATCTCTTTTTGTGTCCAGGAACGAATAGGAGAACCAATAATCTAAATTTTTGATGGTTTTTTTATCTCTCCAGAATATTTCAACACCACGGGCAAAACCATAACCATTGTTGTTAGCCGCAACATCTCTTCCTGTTATCCCAACAGAAGTTTTAAAGAGATCATTGTATTGTTTATAAAAAATCTCTGTTCTGAAAACACGGTCTTTGCTGATCTTTTGATACTGCAGTATATAATGGGCAGCCCTGGCATAATCAAGGTTGTTGTTTGCTGAAGGCAGGTATTTCCTTTCGGGGTTTTGGTAGAATATGCCGTATGCAAAAGATGCCTGGCTATTGTCTTTGAATTTATAGGCAACCGAAATACGTGGCGCAATATTCCATTTATTCAATATCGCGGAATGCTCAAGCCTTCCCCCGATCTTGGCTGCAATATTATTGGTAATGTAAAAATCAGTTTCTGCAAAACCTGCTACCATATTATCCTTAACAGTTTCTTTAAATACAGTGCCATTGAATAAAGTATAGTTTGTATTTTCTTCGCTATACAGGTATTCTGCGCCAAACCTCAGTGCATTCAAGCCTTTGAGTCTTTTCTCAAGCACTGATCTCAGCTGTGCATACTGAGCTTTATTCTTCACTGTAAAATTCTTAAACGCATAATCAATAGGATTGGTAATAAGCTGTTTTACATTATATTGGTCTTGTAGTTCACTATTAATATCATCTTTATTGGTACTATAACTTAATCCGGAATTGATCTTCCAGCCATGGCCAATCTTATCTTTCCAGTTAAGATTCTGGTAGGTATTCAGGTTTTCCAGTGCAAATGCGTCTTTTAAATTGATGGAATCAATATCGGCATTTCTGAAACCAACCTTGTTCCAGCTTACATAACCATAGTACTTAATAAAACCACCGCTTTTGGTTTTGATACGGAAGTTTGCATCAGCCTGGTGGTAAACTGGTGTTTTAAAATAATCCTGCTTTTGCTTTATGACATTAAAGGCCAGCGCCAGGTTTGTATAATTGTAAGATACGCCCCATGCCGATTTTTTATTTTTTGCCAGTTTTTGTATGCCCCCACCCACGCCAATCACTGATAAAGAAAGATCAGCCTCTGTTTTTTCTGGAAGATCTTTGGATTCCAGTATAAGGGCAGAAGAAAGTGCCTGGCCGTATAGGGCAGAATAACCGCCACTGCTGAATACGGTGCCTTTAAACAGAAAGGGATTGAACCTGCCTCTTGTTGCCAGTCCGGGTAAACTGCTATAGAAAAAATTATTCACCAGGTTGCCGTCCATGAATATCTTACTTTCTGTTGCCGTGCCGCCTCTTACAAACAGACCTTCGGTTTCACCCACCTGCTGGGTTCCGGGTAATGTCTTGAGTGCTCCAACTATGTCAGCATTGGCGCCGGCAGTAGTCACAATATCCAGTGAAGACAGAACGGTCGTCTTTTTTTGGTCGCTGGCCTCAAATGCACCTGCTGAAATGACCACGGCTTTTAACTCAGTTATTAATTCTTTTACTGATATGTTCATGTTGATGCCCCCTGTGCCAATTGTAATATTTTTCTCATATGAGCTATACCCTGAAAGACTGGTTTCTATTACCTGGTTGCCCGTTTCAGTGGTTGTGAAAGAGAAATTTCCAAGCGAATCAGTGGTTGTTCCATCGTAAGAATTACGGATGGTAACACTTGCGCCCCGAAGTGGGTTGTTCTTATTATCTGTTAACTTTCCAGCAATTTTCACCTGTCCCAAGGAACTTAAAGCAACCGAAAATAACAAACAAAATAGTAACAGCTTCATTTTGATAAATTTGTCACAAACATAAATTAGTTTATTTTATAAACCAAATTATTTTTTAATTAAATTCTGTTTAAAATAGTGTTTGAAGGGTATCTTTTAGAGCGCAAAATTAAAATTTATTATTGAATATCAATGAGTTATAGTACATATGTGATCATTTAGGCATTTATATAAACAAGCACTAAACTTATTAACATCTAAAAAAAATAATTTTTTTATGTGGGTTCAATTTGTACTTTAGCGGTAGAATTTAATGGGTTAGTAAGTACAAAGGGTCAACAGAAATGTTGACCCTTTTACTTTTTATAGTGCTAAAAAAAATTTATCCCTCCGCATTTTTTTATTTCTACTTTTAAAAAAAAGAGCAGGATTTTTTTAACCTTCTGCAAAAAAAATCAGTGACCACGAAATGCTGACTAAATAAACTTCATTTTTTTTCTTTTCCTTTTTGAAATTAAATTTACTGCATGAGCAAAACCAAATCAGCTTTTTTTTGTCAGAACTGTGGATATGAAAGTGCCAAGTGGTTAGGCAAATGTCCTTCCTGTGAACAGTGGAATACTTTTGTAGAAGAAGTGATCGCAAAAGGAAACGACAAATCTCCCAAGGATGAATGGAAAGACTTCAATGGCATATCGAAACTCAAAACTGTTTCTATAAATGATGTTAGCAGTGCTGAAACAAAAAGGATCATTACCGGCGATCCGGAATTAAATCGTGTGTTGGGTGGAGGAATTGTTTTAGGAAGCATCGTATTGGTTGCCGGCGAACCAGGTATTGGTAAATCAACCTTGTTCCTCCAAAACGGATTACAGCTTAAGGACATTGTTACATTATATATAAGTGGCGAAGAAAGTGAACAGCAAATTAAAATGCGTGCCGATAGGATCGGTTCGATGAATGAAAATTTTTACCTGTTAACAGAAACAAATACCCAAACGATCTTTAAGGAAATAAAAAAATTAAAGCCTCAGCTCGTGATCGTTGATTCGATACAAACATTACAATCCCCTTTTGTTGAATCATCACCGGGCAGTATAAGCCAGATCAGGGAATGCGCAGCAGAACTGCAACGCTATGCGAAGGAAACCGACACACCTGTTTTTCTTATTGGCCATATAACAAAAGATGGAAATATTGCAGGGCCCAAAATCCTTGAACATATGGTGGATACTGTATTACAGTTCGAAGGCGACCGCCATTATGCATACAGAATCCTGCGCACTTTAAAGAACCGCTTTGGCTCTACTGCTGAATTAGGTATCTATGAAATGACAGGTGGTGGAATGCGGGTGGTTAACAATCCAAGTGAAATTCTGATCACACAAAAAGAAGATCAGCTTAGTGGTATTGCCATCGCCGCAACCATAGAAGGTATTCGCCCACTGTTGATAGAAACCCAGGCTTTGGTTACGCAAAGTGTTTATGGCACACCTCAAAGAACGGTAAGCGGTTTTGACCTGAGAAGATTGCAACTCTTATTAGCAGTACTGGAAAAAAGAGGAGGATTTCATTTTGGTGTGAAGGACGTATTCATCAATATCGCAGGCGGCATAAAAGTAGAAGATCCGTCCATTGACCTTGCTATTGTTTGCGCTTTGCTGAGTAGCTACGAAGATGTTCCTCTACCCCAGCATATTTGTTTTGCAGGTGAAGTTGGACTTAGCGGAGAGATTAGAGCAGTTAACAGGATCGAACAAAGAATTGCAGAAGCGGAAAAACTGGGCTTTGAAAAAATAATCGTCAGCAAGTACAATGCTAAGTCGCTGGGAAAATTAAGTGCAGGCATTGAAATAGTTGCCCTCGGGAAAGTAGAAGAAGTTTATAAATACCTTTTCTAAAAAATATATCCGAACGCCCATGCTATCTGTAAAAAATATCTTTGCTGATACAATGCATCTCTTTTACCCGCATATCTGTGCAGGTTGCGGCAGCGATCTTATAAGTAAAGACAATTTACTTTGCATTACTTGTATCAGCGATCTTCCACACACGCATTTTGAATTGCACGAAAACAACCCGATCGAAAAGATCTTTACGGGGCGTATGCCAGTTCGTGCAGCACACAGCGAGTTCTATTTTTCAAAAGGCCAGCTTGTTCAACATTTGATACACCTTCTAAAATATAAGGGCAATAAAGCCATCGGGCACTATATGGGAGAGCTACTGGGTAATTCCATTTTGCAGGGAGGGCGCTTTTCAAACATTGATTTCCTGGTTCCCCTGCCGCTTTACGCGGATAAAGAACTGAGACGTGGCTATAACCAGGCAGAAATTATCTGTAAAGGTATCCATGCCGCCACAAAGATACCCATCATGGTAAACAATGTAGTGCGGAAGCGCCCCACAGAAACACAAACCAGAAAACACCGGGCTGAGCGCTGGCAAAATGTAGCTGGCAGCTTTCGTATAGAACATGCCCACAAACTCATCGGTAAGAATATCCTTTTAGTAGATGATGTTATAACCACGGGTGCAACTTTGGAAGCATGCGGCCAGTTCATCTTACAAATTCCCGGAACCTCGGTTAGCTTTGCTGCTTTGGCCCATGCAAGTAAATAAAGGCGTTACCTCATACGTTTAAAAGTTTATTGTAGATTTGTTTTGATGAAAAGACTTTCCCTATTAATAATAACAGCCGTTTCTTTCTCGCTGTTTTTTTCCTGCAAGAAAGAATCATTTATTACCAGCGCTGATGCCGGACTTTCTGTAAGTGCCGACAGTATTAAATTTGATACTGTTTTTACAAGCGTTGGCTCCATCACCCAATCCTTTAAGATCTTTAATAACAATGATCAGAAATTACTTTTATCTAAAGTGAAACTAATGGGCAGCAATAGTTCTGCTTATAAAATAAATATAAACGGACTGGCGGCAAATGAAGCAGATGATGTTGAACTGGCAGCAAATGATAGTATGTATGTTTTTGTAACTGTTACGGTTAATCCAACGATAACTAACCTGCCTTTTATCATCAGCGATAGCGTGCTTATCAATTACAACGGTAACAATCGCTTTGTGCAATTACAGGCTTACGGACAAAATGCTCATTTTTTGCAAAGTCAGTTGGTCACTTCCAATACAGTATGGCCGAATGACCTGCCTTATGTGATCCTCGGAAGTTTACAGGTTGATACCGGAATTTTATTAACCATTGGCCAGGGCTGTAAAATTTATTCGCATGCCAATGCGCCCTTCATCGTAGATGGTTCATTGATCATTGACGGTACCAAAGGAAACGAAGTGATTTTTGCAGGCGACCGCCTGGATGATCCTTACAAAAATTTCCCCGGTGGCTGGCCCGGAATTTATTTCAGGAAAACAAGTACAGACAACAGGATGCGTTTTACCATTATAAAAAATGCTTACCAGGCCGTAGTGGTGCAGGAACCATCATTGAATGCAAATCCGAAACTTACTTTACATCAATGTATTATTAACAATGCTTATGATGCAGGATTGCTAAGTATTAATAGCAGCATTCGGGCAGACAATACGTTAATATCTAACTGCGGAAAAAACATAAACCTGGTTTTGGGTGGCAATTATGTATTTACCAATTGCACGGTGGCTTCCTATTCCAATTCTTTCGTATTACACAAAACACCGGTATTGGTTGCAAACAATTTTGCAGATCAAAATGGCAGTACCATTACTGCTGACATGAACGCCATCTTTAACAACTGCATCTTCTGGGGCGATGATGGCCTCATAGAAAATGAAGTGATCGTAGATAAACAGGGCAGTAATGTATTCAATGTTTTATTTGATCATTCCCTCGTTAAAGCTATCGCCGACCCTTCCTTTTCTACGCTCAACGCTGTAATAAAAAATATTGATCCAGTTTTTGACAGTATAGATGTAACCCATAATTACTATGACTTCCGGATCACCAGGGACCCAACAGCACCAGGCATTGACCAGGGAGCCGCAACCGGTTTCATGAACGACCTGGATAATAATACAAGGAGCGTGGGATTACCTGACCTGGGAAGTTATGAGAAGCAGTAAACCGGGAGCTGACTTCCCCGTCGCATCACTAGCTGATTCATCAGGCAAGGACGCCAGATCAATCCTTAATGAACTTTTTTCTGTTTTAAACGTATTTAAATAAAAACATTCCCCATGATAAAATTCATCGCTGCCTCAGCTATCATTCTTTCCTGTGCTGCTCAAACAAACAATGCTGAACAAAACCCCGATGCTGAAAGCAATATAAATGCCCCCAACGATACTTCCAGAAGCATTCACCAGTTCAAAGTTGCATCGCTGGATGGTGGCAATATCGACTTCGCCAGTTTCAAAGGAAAAAAAATACTGGTTGTTAATACAGCCTCCGAGTGTGGTTATACGCCGCAGTACAAAGACCTGCAGGCTTTGTATGAAAAATACAAGGATAAACTGGTGATCGTAGGTTTCCCTGCAAATAATTTCGGCGGACAGGAGCCCGGCACGAACACAGAAATAAAATCATTTTGTGAAAAGAACTATGGTGTTACTTTCCCCATGGCTGCCAAAATCTCAGTTAATGGCAATGATACCGCTCCTATTTATCTTTGGCTTACACAGAAAGAAAAAAACGGCGTTTTAGACGCAACCATCAAATGGAACTTTAATAAGTTCCTGTTGGACGAAAATGGGAAAATGATCGCCTATTTTCCAAGTATGGTTACTCCCATGAGTGAAGATATCACCAGTAAACTATAATAATATGCTGAAGCTATTAACTATCACTGCCATTTTATTTTCAGGCAGGGCTTTTCTGTATTCTGATGAATCTATTTCTATTGGATACAATAATAAAAACATTCCGTTTCAAACCAGGTCCATCTACGATTTTAAAGTAGCCGGACTTTCAGGCGATACGATTGATTTTGCAACTTTTAAAGGAAAGAAGATATTAATTGTAAATACTGCATCCAAATGTGGTTTTACTCCGCAGTATGAAGGACTTGAGCAGTTATATGAAAAATACAAAGACAAACTTGTGGTAATAGGATTTCCTGCCAATAATTTTTTATCGCAAGAACCCGGTTCCAATGAAAAGATCGGGGAGTTCTGTAAAAAGAATTATGGGGTTAGTTTTCCCATGGCTGCAAAAATATCAGTGAAAGGAAAAAATATTGCACCTATTTATAGATGGCTTTGCAACAAAGAAGAGAACGGTGTGATGGACGCAAAAATAAAATGGAACTTCAATAAATTCCTGCTCGATGAAAAAGGCAACATCATCGCTTATTTCCCCAGCAAGGTTATACCAATGAGTGAAGATATAACAAGTAAGCTGTAAGCTACAAGCTGGTCTAATTGAATAAAAGTTAGAAAAAATACAGGTAATATTTGCATATGGTCACCTAATAGCTAGTAGCTTACAGCTTACAACTTTATCTTTGCGTATGCTTTTCCAATCCATTATCGGGCAAAAAGATATCAAAGTGCATTTGATGCATATGATCCAACAAAACCGGTTAAGCCATGCTTTGTTGTTTTTAGGTAAAGAAGGAGTTGGGGCATTACCACTTGCCATTGCATTTGCAAATTATTTATCCCTTCCAAAAAATGCTGTCCCTAAAAAAAAGGAAGCAAGTCTTTTTGGGGAAGCACCCGAAGAAGTTCTTGCCACTACAGTTCCAACAACACCTGCAGAAATAGACAATTGGATGCAGCAACAACAAGGCTGGGGTAAAGTAAAAGACATGGTGCACCCCGATATTCATTTTTCCTACCCGGTCATTCCAAGAAAAAGCGGCGATAAACCCATCAGCACAGATTATATAAAAGAGTGGAGGGAATTCATTTCAACAAACCCTTACGGAAACGTGTACGATTGGCTCCAGTTCATCGGTGCTGAAAACAAACAGGGAAATATAACTGCACATGAATGTTCAGACATCATACGCAAAATGAACCTTAAGAGTTTTGAAAGTGAGTACAAGATCCTCATCATGTGGATGCCCGAATTGCTGGGCAAAGAAGGCAACAAATTATTAAAACTCATCGAGGAACCACCACCCGATACATTATTTATACTAGTAGCAGAAAATGATTCACTCATCCTGCCAACCATCTTATCCCGTACACAATTAATTAAGATACCCCAGCTTTCTGCGCTGGATATAGAATCGGCACTCGAATTAAGGCAAGGCATCTCCTCACAAAAAGCACAGCAGGTAGCTGCCATTAGCAGCGGAAATTACCACGAAGCCATCCAGCAATTACAACATGCCGAAGACGACTGGGAGGTTTTTTTAAGGGATTGGCTGAATAGCATTGTAAAGACTGGGCCTGTTGCCCAGGTAAAATGGATAGAAGAAATCAGCAAGATCGGCAGAGAAAAGCAAAAGCAGTTCCTAAAATATTTTGTTCATATTTTAGAAATGGCCACCCGGCTTCGGGTAATACCATCCCAAAGCGACCAACTGGAACGGGCTGATGTAGCTTTTGCACTTAAATTCAACAAGCTTTGTGATATTACACAACAGGAAGCCATTGTACATGAACTTGACCAGGCCGCTTATTATATAGAACGCAATGCCAATGCCAAGATCCTCTTCCATGCCCTTACCATTAAGTTATATCATATTATTAGTAACAAATCTGTAATTTTGATGCAATGAGAAAACGGGCAGTGAGTAAGTTGATGACGGAATATAGTAATTTTTATTAACCAGGCTTTCATCACAATATTCAACTTCGGTTGCGTCGCACACTTATACTGCATCGCTGAATGCAGCTGAAAAAGTACAAGTGAGTGACACAACAATGCTTCATAGCAGTAGTGCCGCCAGCCCTCAAATACTAAATTTTATTTATTAAATCTTACATACCATGGGATGTGGAAGTGGCGGTTGCGGAACATCAAAAGACGGAGGAGCGCCAGGTGGTTGTCAAAGCCATGGCAGTTGTGCCAGCGGCGGATGCAACCGGATGAATGTACACGATTGGCTTGCAAACCTGCCTTTCAGCGACCCTGAAAGCAATTGCCGCATCGTAGAGATCAGTTTCAACAACGGCAGCCGCAAAGATTACTTCAGAAATACAACCCTGCATTATTTTGAAAAAGGTGAAATGGTAGCCGTAGAAGGCGTCAGTGGTTTTGATGTAGGTATGATTAACCTTACCGGTGAGTTGGTAAGGCTTCAATTGAAAAAACATAAGATAGATGAGAAAGGACCGGATATTAAGAAGATCCTTCGCCGGGCAACCGAAGCCGATATGGCCAAACTGGTTGAAACAAAAGCCCGTGAAGCACAGGTATTGATCCGCAGCAGGGCCATGGCCAGGCAATTGAAACTGGAATTGAAAATGGCAGAAGTAGAAATACAGGCCGATGGCAGAAAAGCCACTTTCTTCTATATAGCCGATGACCGGGTTGATTTCAGGGAACTGATCAAATTATACGCCGGCGAATTTAAAGTGAAAGTAGAAATGAGGCAGATCGGCGCCCGCCAGGAAGCCGGAAAGGTTGGTGGTATTGGTAGTTGTGGCAGAGAACTTTGCTGCAGTACCTGGCTCACCGACTTTAAAAGCGTAAATACAAACGCAGCACGTTACCAGAATTTAAGTATCAATCAAACGAAATTAAGCGGCCAATGCGGCAGGCTTAAATGCTGCTTGAATTACGAACTGGATACCTATATGGATGCACTGCAGTTCTTTCCTACCGATGCAGATATGCTGGAAGTAGCCAAAGGAAGAGCATTCCTCGTAAAAAAAGACATTTTCAGGAACCTCATGTGGTACACGATGGCGGATAGCAACAAACAATACCCATTGACCATTGAAACGGTAAAAAAAATAAAAGCACAAAACAAGGAGGGTATCAGGCCGGAAGAATTGGAAACAGTAGAAGTCACTACAAGCAAGCCTAAGGAAGTAGAACCTGAATATGCAGATCTTGTTGGACAAATAAGTTTAAAGAGCCTGGAAAAAACAACCCGCAAAAGAAGAGATAAAGAAAGAGGGAGAGAACAACGTCAGCAGCCGGAAGAAAGAGGACAAGGACAGCAACAAAACCGCGGGCCTCAGCGGCCACCAAATGAACAAGGCCAGGGACAAGGTCGCCAGCAGCAACGTCCGCCACAAAACCGTGGGCCACAATCTCCCAACCCGCAACAAGGCGGAGGTCAGCAACAACAAAGGACGCAGCAACAAAGAAGGCCACAAGGGCCAAACCCAAATTCAAACCAGGGTCAGGGACAAGGTCGCCAGCAGCAACGGCCGCCACAAAACCGCGGACCGAAAAGGCCGCCACAACAGCGACCTGATGAGGGGAAAAAAGATTAGTTGATTTGCCTCAGGCTTCAGCTTGAGGATGTGAAACAGCAAAGCATGCTGGGCTTTCGCCCATACAAAAGTGTTTATTAGAGTGGTTTAAGCAGGTTAACTCTTTCGTTTATACCCGGTCAAAAGCCCCGGGCGATTGAAAGAAATGTTTTAGGTATTCAGCGTAATCATACATCACATATAATAAATAAGATTAGTGTCTATTTCGGTAAACAATCTTTCTAAGAATTATGGCAGCCAGAAAGCTGTCAACCAAATTTCATTTACTGTAAATAAAGGAGAGATTGTAGGTTTTCTTGGACCCAATGGCGCTGGTAAATCCACCACGATGAAAATGATTACCGGCTACCTGGAATCAGATGCCGGAACAATACAGGTATGTGGTATGCCGGTGCAGGAAGATGGCATTGAAACAAAAAAAAAAATTGGTTATTTACCTGAAGCCAATCCGTTGTATGCAGATATGTACATTAGGGAGTACCTTAGCTTTATAGCAGGCATTCATAAAATACAGGATCCGGGATCCAGGATTGAAGAAGTTATAAAGCTGGTTGCACTTTCACCGGAAGCCAATAAAAAGATCGGGCAATTAAGCAAAGGATATAAACAACGGGTAGGCCTGGCCGCGGCATTGGTTCATAACCCGGAAGTGTTGATATTGGATGAACCTACATCGGGCTTAGACCCCAACCAGATCATAGAAATAAGAGAAGTTATCAAAAGGCTTGGAAAGGATAAAACTGTGTTGTTCTCTTCTCATATCATGCAGGAAGTAGAAGCTATCTGCGACCGTGTTATCATCATCAACAACGGAAATATTGTAGCAGATGATAAACTGCAGAATCTCCGAAATGTTTCAACAGGAAAGGAATACGTGGTTGTAGAATTTAAAGAGAATCTTTCAATCGATTTATTGAAGAAATTACCTGGAGCCATTGAAGTAAAAAACATCCGTCAATCAACTTACAGCATTAACGGTTTAAACGCAGAAGAATTAAAAAAAGAATTATTAAAATTAAGTGTTGCGAATAACCTGGATATCGTTTCATTGCAAAGTGAAATACAGAATTTAGAATCAGTATTCAAATCGCTTACCACATAACATTTTGTAGCTTTAAAATCGTTTAGAACGTTTACAGCTAGTTTTTTAACTTTATACTCTCAAAAATATAAACGACATTAAACAATAAAAACTAACTACAAATCATGAGTTACATTGCCTCCCTTCACGCCCGCCAGATACTTGACAGTCGCGGAAACCCTACCATTGAAGTTGATGTATTAACCGAAAACGAAAGGCTTGGTCGAGCAGCTGTGCCGAGTGGCGCCAGTACGGGCATTCACGAAGCAGTTGAGTTAAGGGATAACAATAAAAAACTCTATGGTGGCAAAGGTGTCTTAAAGGCCGTGAAGAACGTGAATACCATCCTTGCCGATAATTTACTGGGATGGGATGTGGCTGATCAAGCTGGCATAGACAATATGATGATCGCCCTGGATGGAACAGAAAATAAAGGTAAGCTCGGAGCAAATGCTATGCTGGCTATCAGTCTTGCTGTTGCAAAAGCCGCAGCGCTGGAAGCAAACCTGCCGTTGTATCGTTATGTTGGCGGAACCAATGCAAAGATTCTTCCAATACCCATGATGAATATATTGAACGGCGGTGCACATGCCGACAATAAAATAGATTTCCAGGAATTCATGGTAATGCCTGTTGGAGCAAAAACATTCAGTGAAGGACTGCAATGGGGTGTAGAAATATTTCATGCATTGAAAACAGTTTTGAAGAAAAAAGGATTCAGCACGAATGTGGGTGATGAAGGTGGCTTTGCACCAAACATCCAAAGCAATGAAGAAGCTATTGAAACAGTGTTAACAGCGATTCAGGCCGCAGGTTTTAAAACAGGCAGCCAGATAGGAATCGCTATGGATGCTGCCAACAGTGAATTGTGGAATGCAAAAGAGAAAAAATACATCTTTCATAAAAGTGATGGCAAGAAAATGACCAGCGAACAACTGGTAAAATACTGGGAAAGCTGGGTGAAACAATATCCAATCATTTCTATCGAAGATGGTATGGCAGAAGATGACTGGAAAGGATGGAAAATGTTGACTGATGCTGTTGGAACAAAATGCCAGCTGGTTGGTGATGATCTTTTTGTTACCAATGTAAAAAGGCTTCAAAGAGGTATTGATGAGAGTACTGCAAATGCATTACTGGTAAAAGTGAATCAGATTGGTACACTTACCGAAACGATCAATGCGGTTAGTATGGCACAGAACAATGGCTACAATACCATTATGAGCCATCGCAGTGGTGAAACAGAAGACAGTACTATTGCAGACCTTGCTGTAGCATTGAATTGCGGACAAATAAAAACCGGTTCCGCTTCCCGCAGCGACCGTATGGCTAAATACAACCAATTGATACGCATTGAAGAAATGCTGGCAGCCAGTGGCGAATATCCTGCAGGTAAGATCAAATTCGGTAAGAAGTAATACCTTACTATCTATAATCACTAAAGGCCCGTATAAATTAAATTTTACTATACGGGCCTTTTTATGCCCGCCAGCAAAATAATTAATCAGCAATTACATACAATAACCCAGATTTTATTGTATTTTCATTGCCCTAAATTTTATACCAAAAATAATTACACATGAGAAAATTGTACACGCTCCTATTGGTGCTTTTTACAGTTAGTTTTACAACTGTTGTAAATGGGCAGGAACTTAACCTTACGCAGGATGCAAAAAGACCGCAACGCAGCACTGCCATTAAACCGGCTGCTATACCTGTTGCAGGTTCCTTTACTCCTCTTGCAGCTCCTAAAAAAGAGAGATGTGGTTTTGCATACCAGATGCAAAAAGCAAAAGCAAAAGGATTTAGCGAAAGCAGTTTTGAAGCAGAAGTTTCAAGGTTGATCCAGAAAAGAATTGCAGAAGGTGAGCGCTTTACCGGACCAGTAACATTACCGGTTATTTTCCATGTGGTTTATCGTACGGCTGATGCATTGGGCAACAGTTCTGCAAATTTAAATACTGCAAAATACCAGGATCAGATAAATCAATTGAATATTGATTATGCAAATTTAGCAGGATCAACATGGGCGGCAGCTTCAGATGTTCAGATAAGATTTTGTATGGCGGTTGTTGATACCGCCGGACGCCCTTTGCCCACCGCTGGTATCGACAGGATAAATGCGCAAACAAAAGGATGGCTAGATACCGACCCAATGGATATCGCTACACTCACTGATTATTTTGACACGCTTATTAAACCGAAAACGATCTGGGATCCATACAGTTACCTAAATGTATGGACAGCATCCATGACCACCAGCGGTTTACTTGGATATTCTACTTTTCCAGGATTCAGTACCCTTTCTGGATTGGATAATCTGGAAACCCTTTCTACAGCTGGTTCTGTAGTAACATGGGAAGGTATAGGAAGTGTTGCCAGTCCGGGATTTGGAGCACCATATAATTTTGGCAGAACGCTTACGCATGAGTTAGGGCATTTCTTTGGCCTTAGGCATATCTGGGGTGATGCTGTTTGCGGTGATGACTATTGTGCTGATACTCCTCCCCAGGATGCTGCAACAACTGGTTGCCCTGCTGTTGGAACACTTAACAATTGTATTCCATCGGGCCCAAAAATGTTTCCAAACTATATGGACTATAGCAATGATGCGTGCTTAAATACTTTTACAGCAAACCAGGCAACACGATGCCAAACAGTAATGGATAATACGCCAAGACGTATAGGTTTGATAAGTTCAAAAGCATGTGCAGCCAGGCCAGGTAATTCAATTGGATTTTCAACAGCCGTGCCTTATGCTGTATCTGAGGCTGGGCCGACTGGTGCCTGCCCTAATTCAAGGTCATATAGTTTCAACGTGTACGTTTCTACACAGGCATCTGCTGCTGCAACTGTTAACTTTACACTGGGAGGCACCGCAACATTAAATAAAGATTATACTATCTCACCCGCTTCCGTTAGTTATACAACAAATGATAACGCCGTTAAAACCGTTACTATAACGGTGATAGACGACCAGGCTGTTGAATCAACTGAAGATATTGTTTTAGGATATACCATTACTGGATCTGGCGTAGTAGCAGGGCCTGATAAACAAGCGATCAGTCTTAGTATAATAGATAATGATATTGCCAATATTACAGTAGATAATACTACTCCTACCAAAACATTGTTAACCGAGAACTTTAATGCATCAGCAAATATTCCGGCTGGCTGGACAACCGAAGTTTATGGAGATGGTGTTACCACCCCTAACCAATGGGTAGTAGGAGCAAACGGTGGAACAGGTACAACAGGAAATGCTGCTTATGTCACCAGTAATACAACTACAAAACCGAATACTTATAATGTAAACAATTTATCAGATGCTTATCTTTTCTCACCATTGATCGATGCTACAGGGCTTAAAAACCTGCTGATGAATTTCAAATGGAAATGTAACGGTGAAAATGGTTATGATGGCGGATTCCTGGGTTATATACCATTTGGACAGGCAGTAACTGCTGCTAATGTCCAGTTTTTTAATATATACTTAACCGGGCAAACAACCATTTTAAATTCAAGCCTGAGTTTAGGTTCGGGATTCAGCGGAACTAAATTCTATTTTGTATACAACTGGTATAATGACAATTCAGTCGGTACAAACCCTCCATTTACAATTGATGATGTTTCATTTACCGGTAAAGCATTTTCCATTGCTTCTGCGGTAGATGCCGATACTTCTTATTCGCAGTATAATTCACAGAATGCACAATATTATAGTGTTAATGCTGCTAGCCCTTTTGATAATAGGATCATTGCTACAGTTAATAACCTCAATTCAGACATTGGTTGCATAGGTGCAAATGTTCAAGCTGCAGGAACAGGGCAAACTGCTGTAACAACAACTTCAGGTTCATTTTTTAGAAGCGATAAAGTAATTCAGCTAACGCCGGCTGCTGCCAACAGTACTGCAACTTACCAGGTTACTTTATATTATACTACTGCGGAACTTGCGATCTGGGGAGCCAATGTGCCGCTTTTAAAAATTTTGAAAGTAAAGGATGGCGTGAGCCTTGCATCAACACTAAATAATACAAATGCAGCAGTGTTTGCTACCACAGTAGATGATCAGCGGGCAACTAAAGGGTATGTTTCGTTTACGGCCAATGTAACAGGAGGATTCTCACAATTTATGCTAACATCTCCTACTACCGTTATACCCGTTACCCTGACTGATTTTGAAGCGAAGGGCAACGTAAAAAATATATTGTTGAACTGGAGCACAACAACAGAGCAAAACAACAAAGGCTTTGCAATTGAAAGAAGCTCCGACGGACTGAATTTTGAAAAGATCGGATGGGTGAATGGAAAAGTTAACAGTAACCAGCTTATTTTTTATACTTATACCGATAATTTTGTACAGGCCAATATCGTGTATTATTATCGCCTGCGCCAGACAGACCTTGATAACAGGGAAAAACTTTCAGCAATTAGGCAGGCAAAGATCAAATCTTCCAATATTGAAGTTTCGATCAGCCCTAATCCTGCAACAGATCAATTAAAATTATTTGTATCAGGTACTTCCGGATTAACAGATGTGAACCTCATCAATGCAGAAGGACAGATCGTACGCACCTGGAAGCAGATCAATACAACTTCAGCTGCTGCTACACTTGATATCAGAAATCTCGCAACCGGTATATATATGTTACAGGTTGTTATGCCTCAATCAACAAAAGTTGAAAAACTGATCATCAAATAAGCATATTAATTCCATCTAAAAAGGGTTGCTTCGGCGGCCCTTTTTAGTTTCAATTGTAAAGAGAATTTAAAAAAGGGGAGAAATCACCCTGTTGTTAGATCTTATTTAGTAATTTGTACCTGCAAAATGGGTTTTATGAAAGTTATTACTGGCATTTTTTCTTTCTTAAAGAATAAATATTTCATCGCCGCTGCGTTCTTTGTAATCTGGATGCTGTTTTTCGACATGAAAGACTGGTCACTGATCAGCAGCAGAAGAGAAAAACTTGCAGAGCTTCAAAAAAGCGAGCAGCATTTAAACAAATTGATCGCAGATACCCGACAGGAACTTGGTTTATTAAAGACAAATGCGCAGACAATAGAGAAATATGCAAGGGAGAATTATTTAATGAAAAAGGACAATGAAGACCTTTTTATAGTAAATACCCCATAAATAAAGAAAAACTGCGCAAAAACACAATATCCAAGTTAAGCTGCCGTTAATAGAGACGGATAAAGGATTATTATTTAATTTCAAACAAGCAATCAAAATTGCCTATGCACAGCTTTACACCGGAAGATTTGATACAATACCTGTACAAGGAAACTTCCATAGAGAAAACAGCAGCGATTAAAGCAGCTTTAGAGACTGACTGGAGTTTACGTGAAAAATTCGAAGCACTTTCCACAGGTTCTAAAAGGCTTGAAACAATCAGGCTTTCTCCCCGCAAACAAACAATTGATAACATTTTAAGCTATGCTGAAAAAGCAGTGGAGGAATTATCTCACCAGGCTTAAATCAACACTATTTATGTAATTTACTTCCCGTTCCCAACCAGGACCGGGTTTTTTTATGACCAAAAAAGACAGATACGAGTTTATTATTCAGTATTTCCTGCAACACACGCCAGATGCAGAAACAGAACTATTATACGACAACCCTTTTGAGTTGCTGGTAGCAGTCATTCTCTCCGCACAATGCACAGATAAACGCGTAAACCTTACCACGCCTGCCATTTTTGAAAAATACCCGGATGCAATTTCCATGAGCAAAGCTGGCTTTGATGAGCTTTTCCCGCTCATTAAAAGCATCTCTTACCCGAATAATAAAACCAAACACCTGATTGGCATGGCGCAGATGCTTGAGGAGAAATTTGGCGGCGAGGTACCGATGAAAGTGGACGAACTTGTTCAGTTACCCGGTGTAGGGCGCAAAACAGCCAATGTAATCACTTCAGTTATCGATGAACAACCTAATATGGCTGTTGATACTCATGTTTTCAGGGTAAGCGCCAGGATAGGCCTTACCACTGCAGCAAAAACACCCGAAGCTGCTGAAAAACAGCTAATTAAGCATATTCCAACAATTTACGTTCATAAAGCTCATCATTGGCTGATCTTACATGGAAGATATGTTTGTGTGGCGCGTTCTCCAAAATGCAGTATTTGTGGTATTAAGCCAGCGTGTAAATTCTATAATAACAAAAAATCTATCCTTTAAATTTGAAAAATATTCGTTTTCTTTGTATTAATAGTAACTTACATAGCCTGTAATAATTGCTTACAAAAAATTAATTGTTTTTGATGAAAAGGATAATCTACTTATTAAGCTTTTCCATAGTGCTTTTAGCATATTCCAATAACGCTGCTGCACAGTATTATTTTTACAACGACGACTATTATGATACCCCGGTAATTTTTGAAGTTGGCGGCTCTTTGGGCGCCATTAATTGCCTTACTGATATTGGCGGTGCAAAAGGTATTGGTAAAAAGTTTGTAAAAGACCTTAACTTGGGTAAAACGAATTTTTGTGGAGGCGTTTTTATTTCTGCTATGTATAAAAATGCAGTTGCTTTAAGGCTTGAAGGAACTTTTGGGCAGATATCTGCCAATGACAATGTGCTGTCGAAAGTAAGTCCGCTTGATATCGCTTACCAACGCTACAACAGGAACACAAGTTTCAGGAGCAAAATATCTGAGGTTTCATTGACATTGGAATTACATCCGCTTTTCATTTTCATTAATTACCAGGAGCGTGAATCAGATCCTCCAAGATTATCTCCTTACCTTTTGGCTGGCGTAGGTTATTATACATTTAATCCACAAACTGAATTAAATGGTAAGTGGATCGATCTGCAACCGTTAAGCACCGAAGGGCAGGGTTTTACAAAATACACCGATAAAAAAGTTTACAAACTACAGCAAATGAATTTTCCGCTGGGCCTCGGATTAAAATACGAGTTATCAGACCTGGTGAATTTGCGGGGTGAATTTGTTTACAGGGTATTGACAACAGATTACCTGGATGATGTAAGCACTACCTATTCAGATCCGCTTTGGTACAACGATTATTTTACAGGAACAAAACTTGCCAACGCAGTTGCATTGAGCGACAGGCAACTTACAAAAGTTACGGGTGTAGGCGGAAAACGCGGTAGCCCAAAACAAAAAGATGCTTTCTTTACCATGAATTTAAAATTGAGCCTTAACATAGGCAGACAAAAAATCAGATAATATTTTTGTATTAGTATAATAAGAAAGCCGCTTAGTAGTAAGCGGCTTTCTTATTATTTGTATTAACAGAAAATACTTGTGAAGATGTATTCTCTTTATCATATTCCATCAAATAGTAATATTACTTTTCTAATAATATTTTCTAAGTCTTATTTATTTGTTCGATTGCTGGGTCAACACTTATTTCGCATTTTTGTATTAACACACATTTCTCTGCCGGAAATCATACTAACATTTTCCTGATCACTTCTACCATCTCTCCTTTTGTAATTGGTACGCCCATGATTTTATTGTATCCTTTGGCATCTACAAAATATACATCACGAATAATCTTTATCAACTGCCCATTATTGATCTCAGGTATCAACACCTGTTCAAAGTTTTTAATGACCTCTCCCAGGTTAGATGGGAATGGGCGCACATAACGCAAATGTGCATGAGAAACTTCAAGTCCTTCCATTTGTAATTCGGCACAGGCGCTTTTAATGGATCCATAAGTACTACCCCAGCCTATTATCAGCAGCTTTCCTTTTTCCGGTCCGCTATCCAGTTTTTGCAGAGGAATGAAAGAAGCGATCTTGTCAACTTTCTCCTGTCTTATTTTAACCATCAGCTGGTGGTTATCTGAATCATAACTGATATTACCGGTAATGTTTTGTTTCTCCAATCCACCAATTCGGTGTTCCATGCCCGGAGTTCCCGGTACCACCCATGGCCGTACTAATTTTTCATCACGCAGATAGGGTTGGAATTTTTCTTCACCGTGGCCCAACTGTGTTTTGAATTTTACATCAATCGCAGGAAGGTTATCCGACTGTGGGAATTTCCACGGCTCGGAGCCATTGGCAATATACCCATCACTTAGCAAAATCACCGGTGTCATGTGCTGTACTGAGATCCTCACGGCTTCATAAGCTACTTCAAAACAATCGCTTGGTGTGGAAGCAGAAATGATTGGCATCGGGCATTCGCCATTACGCCCATAATAAGCCTGCATCAGGTCACTTTGTTCTGTCTTGGTAGGTAAACCAGTGCTTGGTCCCCCACGCTGGATATTGATAATCACCAATGGTATTTCCAGCATTACTGCCAGGCCCATTGCTTCGGCTTTTAAAGCCATGCCGGGCCCGGATGTTGTTGTAATAGCCAATGATCCTCCATAACTCGCCCCAATTGCAGAAGTGATCGCTGCGATCTCATCTTCGGCCTGGAAAGTTTTTATTCCAAAAGTTTTGTAGCGGCTGAGTTCATGTAAAATATCTGAAGCAGGTGTGATCGGGTAACTTCCCAGGAAAATCGGCAGATTGCTTTTTTGTGAAGCCGCGATCAATCCGTAGGCTAATGCCTGGTTACCCATGATGGAACGGTATGTACCCGATTCCATTTTAGCTTTTTCAACAGTGTATCTTGCAGAAAATGTTTCTGTGGTGTCACCATAATTATACCCGGCCTGCAACACTTTAATATTGCTCTCCAGTATATCTGGCTTCTTTCCAAACTTCTCTTTCAAAAATCCAATCGTATTTTCCATGTTGCGGTTATACATCCAGTATAAAAATCCCAACACGAACATATTTTTTGCACGATCCTTTTCCTTCATACCCATGGTAAAATCCTTCAGGGCTTCACGGGTCATTTTAGTAACATCCATTTTGATGAGATCGTATCCATCCAGGCTATGGTCTTCCAACGGATTCACACCGTCGGGATAATTGGCCAGACGAAGATTCTTACTATCAAAACCATCTTCATTCACAATGATCTTTCCGCCTTTTTTTAAGGCCGAGAGATTTACTTTCAATGCAGCGGCATTCATCGCTACAAGCACATCGCATTCATCACCTGGTGTATATACACGGTCGCTGCTGAAGCGAAGCTGATAGCCGCTCACGCCAGGCAATGTACCTATCGGGGCACGGATCTCTGCCGGAAAATCCGGAAAAGTAGCCAGGTCAATACCAAGCATCGCCGTGTTATTCGTGAACTGGTTACCGGTCAATTGCATACCATCACCACTATCTCCGGCGATCTTTATCACCACATTTTGTAATACTTCCTGTTTGTCTGTCATCGTTCAAAAAGTTGAGTTGCTAAGGTAATATTTCCATCAATGTAAAATATGAATATCATCATAAAAAAAACTGATTTCCATTTAGTGTTTCCGATTAAACAGTTAGGTTTGCGGCAAACTTTATACATGCAAGACCTTTTAGATTTTCTGCATCCTGTTATTATGCATGAATTGAATGATGACAATGGCTATACCGACGGACAGTTTGCAAAGCACATCTCTATTTATGAAACAGAATTACCCGACTTTGAAGGCATAGATATTGTATTAGTAGGCACAGGTGAAATGAGGGGCAGCGGCGTTTTCATCGGCGAAAGCAACGCTGCAGATACCGTCCGCAGGCAGCTCTATCAATTGCATTACTGGCATACGGGCGTTAGTATTGCAGATATTGGTAATATTCGAACCGGCGCTTCGCTGAGCGACAGTTATGCTGCTATTAAAACTGTGCTGGCAGAATTGCTGAGAATGAAAAAAATAGTGGTTATTTTAGGTGGATCGCATGATATTACCTTAGCGCAATATGCGGCCTATAAAGAACTTGACCAGGTCGTGGAAGCTACCTGTATCGATTCCATGATTGATCTACGGGGCGAAAGCCATTACCGTACAGAGAATTTTTTACTCGAAATGCTTACCGGCGAACCAAATATGGTAAAACATTATAATCACATCGCTTTCCAAAGTTATTTTGTACATCCACGGATGCTGGAAACAATGGATAAACTCCGTTTTGACTGCTACCGTGTTGGTGTTGTAAAAGAAGACATCGATGAAATGGAACCTGTGATAAGGAATACAAACCTGTTGAGCTTCGACATCAGTGCCATCAAATTCAGTGACGCCCCTGCCAGTATAAATTGCCCAAATGGATTAACAGGCGAAGAAGCCTGCATGTTAACCCGCTATGCTGGCATGAGCAATAACCTGAGCAGTTTTGGAATTTATGGTTACAATCCAAACCAGGATCTGCATGAAATTACTGCAAAACAAATAGCGCAAATGCTCTGGTATTTTATAGATGGCAAGAGCAGGAGTAAACAGGAAAGTGCGCTGGAAGAAAGAAATAATTTTAATGAGTATCACACAGCATTCGCAGAAGTGGATACCGTTTTTTTACAAAGCAAAAGAACGCAACGCTGGTGGATGCAGCTACCAGATAAAAAATTCATTTCCTGCAGTTATAATGACTATTTAAATGCAAGCCAGAATACAATTCCGGAAAGATGGTTGAGGATACAGGAGCGAGGATGATGTGTTGATTTGATGATTTGATAATTAAAACAGGATGCAAAGACTTTCTTATTTCTTATTTATCATTCCTTATTTCTTATTTTCCTGTTCTGTTTGCAGGCAGGTATCCAGGCAGGCCAATATAATCTTGTTACAGGATTCTGCCATTAGCAAGGGCCATATCGGCATCAGTATATATGAACCAGCGACAGGCAAATACTGGTATAACTACAATGCTGATAAATATTTTGTTCCATGCAGCAATACCAAATTATTTACACTGTATGCAGGAATGAAATATTTGGGCGATAGTTTGGTTGGCTTAAAATATTACCAGTCAAAAGACACGGTGTATGCAGTGGCAACGGGCGATCCTACTTTCCTTCACCCAGATTTTGCAAACCAGCCTGCAGCTAATTTTTTAAAGAATGCTCATTTGCCAACAATATTCAGTGATGAAAACTGGAAAGCTGAAAAGTATGGCAACGGATGGGCCTGGGATGATTACAACGATTCTTATATGGCAGAAAGGAATGCATTACCTGTTTATGGAAATGTTATTAAGGTTGAGTTTAATAAATATAATGTAATTAGTCAACACGACCCATCCGATAGTTTGCTCTATTATAAACTGGAAGTTGTTCAACCAAAAATCTCCAACATTTCTATTTTATATAAATTCGACAATTCATCAGAAAGAGTCGTCATTAAACGAAAACAAAATGAAAACAGTTTTGATGTGAATTTTCCGGATGGTACATTCTCTTTTAAAAAAGATATTCCTTTCGTTACAAATAATATTAAAACAGCGCTTCAAATTTTACATTATGCCTATCCCTGGGTAGATTCGATGAATTCTCCCTTCATGATTGACCATTCATTATTCACCGCCATCCATTCCCAGCCTTGCGATTCTCTTTTCAAACCCATGATACACAACAGTGATAATTTTTTCGCTGAGCAAACTTTATTAATGGTAAGTAATGAACACATCGGCTATATGAGTGATGCTGCAATCATCGATACCATTCTAAAAAAAGACCTGAATGACATTCCTCAAAAACCAAAATGGGTAGATGGAAGCGGATTGAGCAGGTATAATTTATTTACTCCAGGGTCATTCGTCTTCATACTCTTAAAAATGAAAAATGAATTTGGAATGGCACGCTTACAAACAATTTTACCCACAGGTGGCGAAGGAACATTAAAAAATTATTTTAAAACAGACAGCTCCTATATCTACGCTAAAACCGGCACCCTCACTAACAATTGTGCCCTCAGTGGTTTCCTTATTACCGAAAAAGGTAAACTCCTGATCTTCTCAATTTTAGCCAACAATTATCAAACCGGCAGTGCACCGGTACGCAGGGCTATAGAACATTTCTTACAGCAGCTAAGAAAAAAATACTGAAAAATTCTATCTGCTCAGGGCAACGGAATCGCTTCCGGCCGTATCATTATGTAGCACATCCTAAAAAACCATTACTATTAAAAGAAGTTTTATGAAAAAAATTACCACACTACTTTTATTCATCCTTTCTATCACAGGAATTACTGCTTTTGCACAGAATACAAATTGTAATGCTGAATTTAATATCTCGTATCAAAGCGGGAACACATTGCTGTTCGTGCCTATTGCATTAGGTAATGCGGCAACAACACAGCATTACTGGAACTTTGGTGATGGTGGAACTTCGAACACCGCTTCACCAGTGCATACATATTTATCGGGAAGTATTTTTAACGTCAGGCACGTTCTAGTACTCCATGATTCCACCGGAGCTATTGCGTGTATAGATTCTGCATACAGGGTAATTCAGGTTCAGTCGGCATGTAATCTATCAGCAAGTTTTCTTCCAACGATCATATCAACAGCACCTGTTACTTTTCATTTTCAAAATACTTCCACAGCATTCATTAGTATTGATTCGGCTTATTGGACATTTGGTGATGGTTCTCAATCGAATGATATGAGTCCTAGTCATACTTATACGCAGCCGGGCATGTATATTGTGTGTTTAAGGGTGCAACATTTTACAAGTGCCGGCACTACTCCCTGCGTGAGTGAAACCTGTGATACTGTTGTTGTACCAAATACAGGCTGTACGCTGGTTGCAAATTTTACGGCAACAAATACTACCGCAACAAATACCTACTATTTTCAGAATATTTCATCACCCGTAAATGCAAATGATTCCATACGCTGGACATTTGGAGACGGCAGTTCATCAAATCAGTTCAGCCCAAATCATACTTACACTCAACCAGGAAATTATTCGGTTTGTTTACGTGTGCAAAAAAGAAATTCGCTTGGATTAACATCTTGCATAAGGGAAATATGTTACAGCATTGTTATTCAGAATCCAAATCCTTGTACACTGGTTGCAAGCTTTTATTCGGTAAGGGATACAACAGCTGCCTCATCATTGTCCAACTTATATCATTTTATAAATACATCCACGCCATTAAATACAACTGACTCTATTCGATGGATATTTGGGGATGGCAGCTCATCCAACCTTGCCAACCCAACACATGCTTATGGGCAAGCCGGAACATATACAGTTTGCCTGCGTGTGCAAAAAAGAAATCTGAATGGTACACTTACAAATTGCATCAGTGAAACATGCCATGTGCTTGTTGTGGTGGAGACATGCACACTATCTGCTAATTTTTATTCTTATATCGATACAACCAGCAGCACGATCAATACTTATCAATTTGTAAATACATCAGCACCATTGAATGCCTACGATTCTGTTCACTGGAGTTTTGGTGATGGCACTTCTTCCACGCAGTTTAATCCAACACATACTTACGCACAACCTGGAACTTATACGGTTTGTTTGCGTGTACAAAAAAGAGGGTTAAATGGCGTTGGACTTACCAACTGCATCAGCGAAATATGTCATACTGTTATCGTCAATGCTGTTTGCAATATCCAGGCTCATTTTAGTTGGCATGCAGATTCGGTAAACCATAACATTGTTTATTTTTCAAATCAAACTATTTCATCGACTGCAGGAGCCATTGCAAACTGGACATTTGGTGATGGCAGTTCTTCAACTGTATGGGATCCTGTGCATCAATATGCACAGGCTGGTAATTACCTGGTTTGCCTGCGCGTACAACTTTCAGTTAATTGTGTAAGCTATTCCTGCGATACGATCATTATTCAGCAGCCATTACCGGGTTGCGTGCAGCAATCCGATTTTACTTTTGTAAGGTTACCAAACAATAGCCAGTCATTTAATTTCACGCCAACTTATTTAAATAGTAACTGGCAATACACATGGACATTTGGCGATGGAACTGGAAGCCATAACACAATCGCTTCGCACCATTACCCACAACCTGGAAATTACACTGCATGCCTTACTGTTTATCGTGATTCAACCTGTGCTTCTACTACCTGCAGTCCGTTAATGGCACTGCACCAGGCCAATTGCGATAGCGTACATGTTGCTTACACTTATTACAGAGATAGCTTAATGCCTAACAGGATCTACTTTCATACGACTTCAAATTATTCAATTACCAGTGAACGCTGGACCATCACCAGGTTGCCGGCTTCTTCGGGAACAGCACCTGTAGTACTAACTCAATACAATCCTGCTTATTTATTCCAGGTTACAGGATACTACCGTGTATGCCTTCGTGCAGTTACATCCGGAGGTTGTGTGAAAGAATACTGCCAGGTAATTCATATTACACAGGTTATAACGACAAACACCTGCAACCTGCAACTTTATCCAAACCCTGCAAATAATGTTATCGCTGCGAATATATTTCTTAATCAGTCGCAGATGATTGATATCTATATTTATAACACGTTGAATGTTTTGGTAGCACAAAAACACCAGCAGGGACACACAGGCAATAACCTCGTGGTTGTTCCAATAGCTAACCTGGTTGCCGGTGCATATACGATGAAAGTGATACATGGCAATAGTATTTGCTATGCACAGTTTGTGAAGCTTTAACCGATTCGTACTTTAGATAAGATCCTGCAACATCCATTGCAGGATCTTTTGTTTGTTGCTACGAATAACACAAATTTACAGGAATAGAAAATACGGCATTCTCGTCAAGCATTCTTGGTTAAAGAATATGCAGGACTAAAAAACTATCGGCCGAACATCTTATCCAAGTCGTCTTTTTTAAAGCTCATATAAGTAGGTTTCCCGTTGGGGGTACTATTGGGCGTTTTGCATGCGAACAGATCTTCAGTTAATGCATGCATTTCTTTTTGTGTAAGGCTGGTTCCGGCTTTTACAGCCTGTTGCAATGCAAGTGAACGAATGATCTTTTCCCGCTTACTGAATTTAATATCATTACTGAAATGCTTGTATTGCTCGAGCATTTTCTCAATGGCGTTCTTTTCATTTCCCTGTGCAACATCTGCCGGTGTTCCCTGTATAACAAAGGTATTGTTACCAAAAGGTTCCAGCAAATAACCCAATAAATGCAGATCGGGGAGCAATTCTTTTAGTAAGACAGCATCGGCAGCAGCCAGTTCAATTGTAACAGGAAACAGGCTTTGTTGTGTTGCAATTGCTTTTCCTTCCAACGCATATAAAAATCGCTCATACAAAATTCTTTCGTGCGCATTCTGCTGATGCAGCAATAAATAACCCTGTGCGTTTTGTACAACGATGTAGGCATTTTGAATTTGTAAGAGGTCGAAATGCTGTAATGGTTGCTCTATATCTTGTAGCTCCTCATGAATTTCTGTTTGAGGTTTAAGCTCTGAGGTTTGAGGTTGGTCAGCATTTGTAGGTTCATAGAAATCTTTCCAATGCTTCAACTCACTTTTATTTTCAATAAAATGCGCCTGGTTCTTTTGAGAGAAAGTATGATACAAAGAGGAAGATGCTGTTGATGACCTTCTTTCATCTGTCAATGGCTTACTTACAGCTTCAAGCTGTTGAATAGATGCATCCAGTTCGAAATCGAGTGTTGGGGTTATGCTGAATTGTGCCAGCGCATGTTTTACCGCAGACTGCACAAATGCATATACGATCTTCTCATCTTCAAATTTAATTTCCTGCTTCGTAGGATGCACATTGATATCGAGGTGAGCCGGGTTGATATCTATGAACAAGGTGTACATTGGGAAACTATCCTTTGCGATCATCTCATCAAAAGCATTCATCACCGCATGATTGAGATAAGCACTTTTGATGAAACGGTTATTCACAAAAAAATACTGATCACCCCTTGTCTTCTTAGCTGTTTCAGGCTTGCCAACAAAACCAAAAATATTCAGGTAATCTGTTTGCTCCTGCACACTTACCAATTTTGCGCTGTAACTGTTGCCCAATATCTGTACAATACGTTGCTTCAACGTGCCTTTCTCTAAATGAAATACTTCCTGTCCGTTTGAATTGAGTGAAAAAAATACATCCGGGAAAGCCATTGCCACCCTGATGAATTCATCTAAGATATGTCTCAATTCAGCAACGTTGCTTTTTAAGAAATTCCTTCTTGCCGGTACATTGAAAAATAAATTCTTCATCGCAATGCTGCTGCCTGTATTAAAAGCCACGGGCTCCTGCACTTTAACAGTACTGTTCTCTATTTCAATATATACTCCGGTTTCATCTTCTGCCCGCTTCGTTTTTAATTCCACTTGTGCAACCGCAGCGATACTTGCCAACGCTTCTCCACGAAAACCCATAGTTTTTATATGAAAAAGATCATCTATGTTCTTTATCTTGGAAGTAGCATGTCGTTCAAAAGCCATCCTGGCATCAGTTTCACTCATTCCCTTGCCATTATCCGTCACCTGTACCAATGCCTTGCCTGCATCATTTACGATCAGTTTAATTTCATCTGCACCAGCATCAACCGCATTTTCCAGTAATTCCTTTACGGCACTGGCGGGTCGTTGGATCACTTCACCTGCAGCGATCTGGTTGGCAATGTTATCAGGCAGTAATTGAATTATATCGGGCAAAATCTTGTAATTTGTAGCACGAAAATAACACATAGTTCTCACTCTAAATTAATATACAGATATGCGCTGTTTTGTAACGCTATTTTTCCTTTTTTTCTCTTTAAGATTGATGAGCCAGGATACAGCCCTTATCAACAAAGCAGCCGATGCCTGGACCGACAGTGTTTTAAAAACACTGAGCAATGATGAACGCATTGCTCAATTAATGGTGGTACGACTGTCAAGCATCGACCTGAAAACAAAACAAATTACTTTCTTTGATCAGCAGGTTACCGACCTGATAACGAAATACAATATTGGTGCTATATGTTTATTTCAGGGGGGACCGGTAAAACAGGCAGCTATCGTGAATACTTTGCAAAAAATTGCCAAGACACCGATCCTGGTTTGCATGGATGCAGAATGGGGTGTGGGCATGCGAATCCTGGACAGCGTGCTGCCGTTGCCCAAACAAATGATGCTTGGCGCTATGAAAGATGAAAGCATCGTTTATAAATATGGCCAGATAGTTGCAGCCCAATGCAAACGTTTGGGCATACAGGTGGATTATGCACCGGTGGTGGATGTAAATAACAATCCGAATAACCCGGTAATCAACGACCGTAGTTTTGGTGAAGACAAATACAAAGTTGCCCGCTTTGGAACACAATACATGAAAGGCTTGCAGGATATGGGCGTGATGGCATGTGCGAAACATTTTCCGGGGCATGGCGATGTTGCAGTAGATTCTCATTTAGACCTGCCGGTGATCAACAAATCAATGGCGCAGCTCGATTCGCTGGAGCTCTATCCATTCAGGCAAATATTCGGTGCTGGTGTTGGCAGTGCGATGGTCGCACATTTATATATTCCTGCGATCGATAACCGCCCGAACAGGGCATCATCGCTATCAAGAGCAAATGTGAACGATCTGTTGCGCAATGAACTTCATTTCCAGGGATTAACATTTACAGATGCATTGGAAATGCAGGGCGTAAAAAAATTCTTTCCCAATGGCGATGCATCTGTTGAATCACTGATCGCAGGAAATGATATGTTATGCCTGCCAGATGATGTGCCAATGTCTATCACAAAGATTAAAGCAGCCATTGCAGCCAATAAATTAAGTTGGGCCGATATTGATATGCATTGCAAAAAAGTATTGCTCGCTAAATATCAATACGGACTTGCCAGTCTTAAGCCGGTCAATACAGAAAACCTGGCAGCAGATTTGAACAGTCAGGTGCCGGCAATGACAAGGATCGTAGCAGAAAATGCGATCACGTTATTGGCAAAAAAAGAAGAAAGTTTTTTTCCTTTAAGGATCACCGAAAACAATAAAGTAAATGACATTGCCTATGTTGCTGTGGGCATAAACAGCGACAATGCATTTGCTTCACGTATGCGAAAAGACTACAATGCTGCAGTTTTTTATTTTGATTTTTCTAAAAAAGAACTGAATGCAGTTAGTAATAAAATAGACAGTCTCGCTTCCATTTATAAAAAAATAGTGATCGGTATTCACAACATGGCCCGAAGTCCGGCGACCAATTTTGGCTTAAGCAATGATGCGATCAGCTTCGTGAACAGGCTACAACAAAAAACGAAAGCAATTACATTCATATTCGGCAATGCATATTCAGTGAAGAATTTTTGTGACGCAAAAAACTTAGTTGTATGTTATGAAGATGATGCTGTGATACAAAATACAGCGCTTGATATGCTGGAAGGAGATCTGCCATATAAAGCTGTGTTACCTGTGACTGTTTGTGATAATTTTAAATATGGTTTTGGAATTATAGCAAAGACAGGGAAACTACCTATTATAAATCCAAACCAATCCGGCTTTGATCTTACTTTGACCGATCGGATAGATTCTATTGCCAATGATGCCATTGAAAAAAAAGCGATACCCGGTTGTGTATTGCTTGTAGCAAAAGATGGGAAGATCGCCTATCAAAAAGCTTATGGCTATGCTGATTTTGATTCCAAAGATCCAGTAAACTTATCTTCTGTATATGATATGGCATCTGTTACAAAGATCTGTGCCACTACGATCGCACTCATGAAATTATATGATGAAGGAAAGCTCGAGTTAAAAAAAAAGCTCAGTGATTACCTGCCTTCAGTAATAGGGACCAATAAAGAGCACCTTAGCATAGAAAAAATATTACTACACCAGGCTGGATTGGTTGCTTATATTCCATTTTATAAAGAAACAGTTGACAGCGCCGGAAAGCCTTCACCTGCTTTATACAGGTCAACAGCAAGTGATTCTTTTTCTATCCGTGTTACAAGTGATCTTTATTTACGCAACGACTGGAAAGATACCATCTACAAAAGGATCTTATCAAGTCCGTTAGGCCCAGCTGATAAATATGTTTACAGCGATAATGATTTTATTTTTTTAGGAAAAGTAATAGAAGCGATCAGCGGGCTTTCGCTGGATGAATATGTACGAAAGAAATTCTATACACCGATGTCATTGGAGACTGCTGGTTTTTTTCCACTAAAACATTTGGCAGTAAAACGCATCGTTCCTACTAAAGATGAAAAACAGTTTCTGCGCCCATTGATTAAGGGAGATGTACACGACCCCGGCGCTGCAATGATGGGTGGTATGGCAGGCCATTCAGGACTTTTCAGTGATGCTTATGATATTGCTGCCATCATGCAAATGCTATTGGATGGCGGAATGTATAATGGAAAAAGATATGTAGCAAAGCAAACGGTGGATCTTTTTACAGCTTATCACAGCAAGATCAGCCGGAGAGGTTATGGATTTGATAAACCGGAAAAAGACAATAATAAAAGAGAAGAGCCTTATCCTGCACTTTCCGCATCGCCCCAAACATTTGGCCACACAGGCTATACCGGAACCTGTGCCTGGGCCGATCCAGAAAAAAAACTGGTTTTTGTTTTTTTAAGTAACAGGGTTAATACAGCAGATAATGAACTTTTTTTGAAGCTGAATGTACGTCCGAAACTTCTTGAAGCGATTTATAAATCGATACGGGATTAACAATCAGTTTTCCAATAATTCTTTAATCTGTTTCAACAATTCCCTTATGCTAAAGGGCTTTGTTATATAGAGTGATGCGCCCAGATCATAACCTTTCTTTATATCCGGTTCTTTTGATTGAGCGCTAACGCTTTCGTTCTTTGATAACAACGCTTTTGATAAGTTCCTGACTGTTGCATTTAGGCAGGCAATCTGTTTCATTCATTGAAAATAGATCAATAAGTATACTTATTTAGCAAAACTATACCAAATTAGCAACGTATTTATTCCTGCTTATGGAATGTTGCATACTTTTATCCCTTTAAAAAAACTTGCTATGGCTTATCCTTATCAGATCAAAAGTTTAGAACAATATCATTCCGATTATAAAAAAAGTGTAGATGATCCCGAAGGATTCTGGGGTTCTGTAGCCGAAAATTTTTTATGGAGAAAAAAGTGGGACAGTGTTTTAAACTGGAACTTCACCGAACCAAAAATAGAATGGTTTAAAGGAGCGAAACTGAACATAACAGAAAATTGTATTGATCGTCACCTGGCCAGTATGGCTGATAAGCCCGCCATAATTTGGGAACCAAACAATCCTGAAGAAAGAACAAGGGTGGTTACTTATGCACGTTTGCACAAAAGGGTTTGCCAGTTTGCACAGGTATTAAAAAACAATGGTGTAAAAAAAGGTGATCGGGTTTGTATCTATATGGGCATGGTTCCCGAACTGGCTTATGCCGTGTTAGGCTGTGCACGCATAGGCGCTATTCATAGTGTTATATTTGGCGGCTTTAGTGCACAAAGCATTGCAGACAGGCTTGAAGATGCACAGGCTGAATTTATTGTAACCTGTGATGGCGCTTATCGTGGTGGAAAAGATATTCCTTTAAAAGCTGTAATCGATGATGCACTGATCGGCAATAAAACTGTAAAACGTGTAATCGTTTATACCAGAACGAGAACACCTGTTTCCATGATCAAGGGAAGAGATGTTTGGTGGGAAGATGAAATGGAATATGCTGAAACACAGGTTGAAAAAGATGGCGTGGTTTCTTTTCAGGCCGAAGAAATGGATGCAGAAGATCCGTTGTTCATATTATATACTTCAGGATCTACCGGAAAACCAAAAGGCGTCGTACACAGTTGTGCTGGTTATATGTTGTGGACCACTTACACTTTTGTAAATGTGTTTCAATACAAACCAGGGCATGTTCATTTTTGCACCGCTGATATCGGCTGGATAACCGGCCATAGCTATATTGTTTATGGCCCCCTTAGTGCAGGCGCAACTTCTGTGATGTTTGAAGGCATTCCTACATGGCCCGATGCAGGACGCTTCTGGGAGATCGTGGAAAAGCACAAGGTGAATTGTATCTATACTGCACCTACAGCTATCAGGAGCCTGATGAGCTATGGAACAGATCCTATACAGGGAAAAGACCTTTCTTCCTTGACAGTATTGGGAACAGTTGGGGAACCGATCAATGAAGAAGCATGGCATTGGTATGATGAAAATATCGGCAAAAAAAAATGCCCGATCATAGATACCTGGTGGCAAACGGAAACAGGTGGTTGTCTGATAAGCAACCTTGCAGGAATAACGCCTTCAAAACCAGGCTGGGCTACGCTGCCAATGCCTGGCGTTCAACCGTTACTGGTAAATGAAAATGGAAAAGAAGTTACAGAAAAAGATGAGCATGGTTTATTGAAAGGTAATCTTTGCATCAAAGCTCCCTGGCCAGGCATCTTAAGAACTACTTACGGCGATCATGAACGCTGTCGTACAAATTATTTTGCAACTTACCCAGGGCTTTATTTCACCGGTGATGGCGCATTGAAGGATGAAGATGGCAATTACCGCATTACAGGAAGAGTGGATGATGTATTAAATATCAGTGGCCACCGCATCGGTACTGCTGAAGTGGAAAATGCGATCAACATGCATGCAGGTGTGGTGGAAAGCGCTGTGGTTGGTTACCCCCATGATATCAAGGGGCAGGGCATTTATGCTTATGTGATCTACAATGGACACCATGGTGATGAGAACTTACGCCGTCAGGATATAAGTCTTACAGTTGCAAAAATAATAGGCCCCATTGCAAAGCCTGATAAAATTCAATTTGTAAGTGGTTTACCAAAAACAAGAAGTGGAAAGATCATGCGCCGCATACTCCGCAAAATTGCCGAAGGTGAAATGAGCAGCGTCGGCGATACAAGTACATTACTTGATCCATCGGTGGTTGATGAAATAAAAGCAGGAAAGCTATAAGAGAAATCATAGTATATAATTTGATTGGATTAATTTTGCAACATAAATTTTTTTATGAGGAGAGGCTCAAAATTATTTCTGAAGGTACTACTGATCTTTTTTTTATTCATAAACATTGTAACTGCATTTCATGCCTATAAATTCACGCATTTTTATGACAGATCTGAATTAACGATCAAGAAACAAACAGAAAAATCAGGGTGGGATATTACAAAAGAAATATTGTTTGGCATCAATGCAATTAAACAAAGCAACAGCGTTACTGCAGACTCAACTTTCCAAACTGTTTATTTAAAATCTTCTACCTGTCCAAAACTGGAAGCCTGGTATATTCCTGCAGCTAATGCAAAAGGAACGGTATGCATGTTTCATGGACATGGTGGAACAAAATCGGGCGTATTTGAAGAATCAAAAGTTTTCAGGAATCTTGGATATAATACATTGCTCGTAGATTTCAGGGCCCATGGCAACAGCGCAGGAAATACCTGCAGCATTGGTTTTGATGAAAGTGAAGATGTAAAACTTGCATACGACTATATTAAATTGAAAGGTGAAAAAAATATAATACTGTGGGGCATTTCAATGGGAGCTGCAGCTTTGTCAAAATCCATCAGTAATTATAATTTACTTCCAACAAAAGTTATACTTGAAATGCCTTTCGGATCGATATTAAAAGCTGCTGAAGGAAGAATAAAAATGATGGGTATGCCCGGCGAACCTTTGGCAACAATGATCACTTTCTGGGGTGGTGCTGAACAGGGATTCTGGGCCTTTAGTATGAAGCCCACCAACTTTGTAAAAAAAATAAATTGTCCGGTGCTGTTACAATGGGGCAGAAAAGATACCCGTGTTACTGAAGCAGAAACGACAACAATTTATAATAATATTAGTTCGGCCAAAAAACTTGTTGTCTATGAAAATAGTGGCCATGAATCATTGTGCAAAAGTGAACATGAAAAATGGACGGCAGAAATAACTTCTTTTTTACAATGACCGATCCCCGACATATCTCTATTAAAGATTTTACTTATCATTTACCGGAAGACAAGATCGCATTGCATCCTTTACCCGAAAGAGATACTTCCAGGTTACTTATTTATAAGAATGGAACACTAGACGAAGACCTTTATAGCAATATTGCCTATCACTTACCAATGGAAAGCTTATTGGTATTCAATAACAGCAAAGTCATCAATGCAAGGATAAGGTTTAAAAAAAATAGTGGTGCTGTTATTGAGATCTTTTGCCTCGAGCCTTATGACCTAGCGAATGAATACAGCAGCAGCATGAATAAAACCGGAAATGTACAATGGAAATGTTTCGTGGGCGGTGCTGCGAAGTGGAAGGAAAAAGAACTGGTTAAAAAATTAATAATCAATAATGACGAATTGATAATCAGTGCAGTGCTCGTAGAGAAACTAGCTGATGCTTTTGTTGTTGAATTCTCCTGGGAGCCTGCTGAATATAGTTTTGCTGAAGTGGTTGAATTAGCAGGAGACATTCCATTGCCGCCTTATATAAAAAGAGATACAGATATAGCAGATACAGGCCGCTATCAAACCATTTATGCCAAACATGATGGCTCGGTTGCTGCACCAACTGCCGGGCTTCATTTTACAGAAGCCGTATTCAAAAAATTATCGGACAGGAGTATAGAAAAAGAATATGTCACCCTGCATGTTGGTGCCGGCACCTTCAAACCGGTGAAAGCCGCAACGATGAAGGAGCATGAAATGCATGCAGAATGGATAGATGTAGGCGTAGATACGATCCGCAAGATCCTGCTGAAAAAAGATGACATCATTGCTGTTGGCACCACTTCGTTGAGAACCCTGGAAACACTTTATTGGCTAGGTGTGAAAACTTTTCTGGATCCAAAAATTATAAAACTTAAACTCCACCAATGGGATGTATATGAATCTCCTTTACTAAATACAGCAATTCCTGTCGAAGGTGCTTTCCAGTCTTTAATAAACTGGATGGAAGCAAGAAAACTACAGCGCATTTTCACACAAACACAATTATTAATAACGACCGGCTATCAATTTAAAATTGCAAAGGCACTTATAACAAATTTCCACCAGCCACAATCAACCTTGTTATTATTAGTAGCTGCCGCCGTTGGGAATGATTGGAAAAAAATATACAATTATGCATTGGAACATGATTTCAGGTTCCTGAGTTATGGAGATGGGAATCTAATTTGGATAAATAACCCATGAAACCATAAAGGCAAGGATACGTTCGATTGCTAGTTCTCATCGAAGAATAATCAATGATACATTTTCAGAAAAGATATTTAAATTCTAGTAGCCCAGTTTTTCCATGAGGGGCTAAGTGGATTACTTTTTTAAGGCTGAATCGTAACCGGCGTGCCAACAGGTATATAACTAAACAGATCTTTCATTTCTGTGTACTTAACAGAAACACAACCATCAGTCCAGTTATAAAAATTATCAATGGTCCATTCTTCCTGTGGACGTGTAGCATGGATAGCAATACCATCCCCTATTTTAGCAGTTTTTGGAATTAAGCCTTTTGCTTTCCTTTCATTAAAACGCTGGTAGCTTTGGTCGTTGGGATAATCGAGCAGTAATTCGGGGCCCCAGTTCTTGTGTATCTTTTTCAGGATAACTTTAAATTTTCCATCCGGCGTTCTCCTGTCGCCTTCACGCATTTTATCAGAAAGGTCTTTACTTCCAAAAACGATTGGATACGTTGCATACCAACCCTCATCATCATACACTTTGAGCTCATAATCACTTTTGTCTACGATGATATAATAAGGGTTATCACCTGCCTGCCTTAATTTCTTTACTTTAACAGGATTATTGATAGAATTAATCTTTGGGGAAGGAACAAAAGCAATCAACAAAACAAAGGAGCAGAAACCCATAAAAGGAAGAAGAAGGCGGAATTTCATGTTATCAGGTTTTGTTACGATGTTCAAACGATATGCCACAGAATATTATTTTAGCGTTATGGACAACATTAACAATAAATAATGAATTTACTCATATTTTTTGACCAACAATTACAATGTAAGGAGAAATTCTCTTTCCGAAAATTTCAACACCGGCGTTTAGCAATTTTTTCACAAAAGAACGCTGACCAACTTCACGATCATTGTAAAAACCTGCGTAAAATTTACAGGTAAAACCTGCATGCCTGTACAGGGAAATATATGCATTGAGTGATAGTATTCTTTCGGTCCAACTCCCATTAAGCGGGTTACAGGTGTTGAAACCATCGGCAGGAACAGGAAGTTTTTTTGAAAGCTGGTATTCTTCAACTGCTTTTATGATATCGGCTTCGATCAATCCACGTGTTTCTTTTGCCAAAGTAATTATTTCGCTATTTGATAACTTGATGTATTTTTTCCTGATGATAGATTCCCTTGTCTTTAAAAAAGGCTCGAGTGGAATTTCACCAAATAAAGCATGATCAGAAGGTTCTCCCCCTTCCAGTTCATCTCTACGTTGTACTTTTTTCAACGTTTTTACTTTAAAAATGTTTACTGGGTTAGAAGCGGTTGTAAAGACAGAAACGATGGAGGGATTTATTTGCCTGAGTTGATTGAAAAAATAATTCAGGTCATAAATATGCTCTATAACATCGGTACCTGCAATTGCATCGGGCAACTCATTCTTACAATACAGCATCAATGTATCAATATCGCCTGATATATAAGCATCAGCATCAATACCTAATTGCGCTGATAGTTGTTTGGATGCATGCACAAATTTTTCATCCAAATCTACGAGTATCACTTTCTTAAATCCACAATATTTTGCGAAGAGGCCGAGTAATCCATTGCCAGAACCAAAATCAATCAAAGTGATGTCTGACAGCTGTTTACGGGATGAAGCAAGCAATTTATCAAGCACATCTGCATAAATTGACAGGTAGTATTTTTCATGTGATAATAAATGTCCCAGGTATTTCCGGCAATAAGTCTCAGGAGATATTTCATCGATGGTAATACAAGCTAACATTTTCGCAAAAGAACGGATATGTGTTTCAAAATTTCTCAATGACTCTGGTTGCTATATTATTGAATAGCTAATTTAATGAAATATAAAAGAGTGCATCTAATAAAAAAACCTCCGCGGCTTTAAAACGAATTTTATCGCCTGCGAAGGTTATTGAGAGAGAAGATCATTCTTCGATTACCAGCTGCTGAATCTAATACCGAAATTGTATGGTCTTATGTCGAGGCTACGCTCGTAAATAGATTTCGGGCTATAGGAACCATATACCCTGACTGGACCGTAACCAAGTTCTGCAACATAAGAGAATTTGAATTTTTCAAGGTCATAATTTCCTTTGTTCTTTAATTTACCACGATCCTCGCTTACTTGCTTGTTACGCTGACTGTATAAATAACCTGCACTTACCCCAACACTAAAGCTTAAATCCTTTCTCCCATATTTAGGAGTTGTTGAAAAATTCAGCATCACCGGCACTGTTAAATAATCAGCTGCCAGTTTATTCTTTTTAAACTTGATGGAGTCCCTGAAAACAAATGCATCATTCGTCGATTGAAGTCCGCCTGTATAAGGTACAACACCGCCTTCCTTATAACTAATTGCTGAAGTTGACTTGTACCGGTAATTATTCAGCTCTACTCCTAAACCGTATTTCAGGTTAACATTCTTTTTAATCAGGTTTATCCGTTGCATAAACAGCCATACATTCACATTCACACTTTTTCCTGTTCTTAATTTAAAATCGCCTTTAGATATGTTTGATCCAGGATTAAGATATCCGCCTGAAGTTGGATAATTTGTCTGGTCATCATAATTGGCAAAGCCAAGATCCACAATCCACCAATTGGTGCTTATCCTTGATTTTTGTTTGCGTTCAAAATTCTGGCGGGCAGTTTCTTTACTGGAACTATCAATGCTGAATTTCTTTCCTTTTTTTACGATAATGATATTACCAATACGCATGGTATCATTTTTCTTTGTAATCGTAGTATCCGTTTGTGCCGATGCACTCATGCAAAGGAATACTGCTGCTAATAAAATGTTTAGCTGTTTCATCTTCTGATTTTTAAATGTGATTGTTACTTTAGTGCTATCTCAAAGCCGGCGATCTTTACTCCTTTGCCGGTATTGATATTTGCATTTCTTTCGATAACCCTTTTTACTTTCCTGAAGATACCGCCTACTTTTGAACGGCTGACTGTTTCTTCATTCATGTAAACGATCTTATTGTTATTCTCAGGAGAACCTTCATTTACCGATGCCGTTTTTGCATAACTATCAGGCATAGGTGGGATAGAATTGTAATCAATGATCGGGCTGGTTGGCGCCGTAACCTTCTCTCTTACTGGTACAACTGCAATTTCATTGTGTGCTCTCTCCGGACTTACAACTTCGTTCCTTTTGTTATTTAATACGGTTGCAGTGTTTGAATTGTTACTTCCTTGTTTGTTAATATTTTCTAAACTTGTTTTATCAATAACAGGTTTGTTATTATTTTCCTTTTTATCAACAACAATATTATTATCATTGTCTTTGTTATCAGTAGTTATATTATTTCTATCAGGGGCAATTGCTGTTGGTGGATTATTTTCATCCTTTTCTTTTACAGCTTTTGAAGCTGCTATATGCTGCTCAGTTGAATTGTTTGAAGATGCAGCAGTATTATTTGCAGCTACTGATTCATTTTTACCTGCTACTTGTCTTTTATTGCCTTGACTTGTTGGTTGATTTCGAGCAGTTGAAGTTTCGGTACTATTGTCTTTTTTCAAAATTGAAACGCCCGTAAACAACCCGATCAATAAAATAGCGGCGGCCGCAATCATCCTCCACGTGCGCATAGAGATCACATGGCTTCTTTCATGGCGATACAAACTTTTCTTATCATTGAAAATTATTTGTTCATCTGCATCCAGTTTTGTTTGCTGCCATAACTGCCATTCCTTTTTTACATTATTTTCAGAACCGATCTGTCTTTCTATTTCTTTTTTAGATGAATTATCCAGTTCATTGTCAAGATGCATTAATAACTGCTCCTGCAAATTGTCGAGTTCAATTTCATTCCTGTATAATTGTTCCGTTGAACCATAACTAAAACCTTCAACAGGCAAAGTACTATCAAGTAATAATTCCAACTCGGGTTTTAAGTCGGCATTTTCCTGCACAAATTGTTCCACAGTTTTTCGGTCTGTTGCTGACAATTCATTGTCTACATACAGTAGAAAAATCGTTTCGTAATTATGGCGGTCTATGTTCATGTTGTTTTTTTTGCCAGCAAGTCGCTTTAATGTAAATGCCTCACCTTCTATATCACGTTCTCCGGTTTTACAATATAAGCCCTTAACTGCAACCTTGCCCTGTGAAGGTATACTTTTACCTGGCTTTCATTCAACCCGGTAATTTGCCCTATTTCAGCATAATTATAACCTTCATAATCCTTCAACATTACCAGGCTTCTTTGTGTTTCACTCAGTTTACTCAATGCCTCATCCAATATCCTTTTGGCATTTGAATGTTGTTTTACGGCTCCCCGCTCGTTTTCACCAAAATCTTCTTTTAAACTTATGCGCTTATTCTTTCTTATATGATCTATCATTTGGTGATAAGCCACGGTAAATAAGTAGCTTTTACATTTTTCATTGTCGATCTGTAGCCTGTTCACCCACATTTTCTCAAAACTTCCCTGCACGACATCCCTTGCATCTTCTTCATGGCGAAGATTCTTCAGGATAAAGCGATATACATTATCCGCATAGTGATTAACACATTCATTATATTCTCTCTCAGTCATACAGTGATATGATAATGGCGACCTGGCCGCTTAATAGTAGCAGTAATACGCTACAAAGTTGAAAAAGTTACAGCATTCAAAAAAATATTATGCGACCAAGTGTAAAATGCCCTGCGTAATGAAGTTCCATGGGCTGGGATTACTGGTTTGGGGCTGATCCTGGCAACAGGTTTCGTTTTGGCGTGAGGTTGTTTTACAATTCTGGGGTGATTCTTTGGAGGAACTAACCGCAAATATCAACAGCGCACATAAAAGGATGAGGCTGAAAAAGCTGAGTACTTCTTTTTTCATATGCATTGCGGTAGTTTATGATGAAACGAAAGTAAAAACTAAAAAGTTACAGGCAGTTATAAATACTGTTAAACATATTAAAAATATACAGCTGGTTGAATTTAAACAAATTGAGCAGAAATATTCATTCATCGGCTCCCGTTGCGTAGCTTTGCAGGCAGAAAAAACCATTGTATGAATAAATCTTTTGCCGCACGTGTTGGGGTTGAACTGGATGAAATTAAAACAGCTGGCCTGTTTAAAACTGAACGCATCATCAGTAGTGAACAAGGCGCCGAGATCATTGTAAATGGCACTACAGTTCTGAATTTTTGTGCCAATAACTATCTCGGACTTTCCTCCCACCCCAAAGTACTGGAAGCTGCGAAAAAATACATTGATTATCGTGGCTTTGGTATGAGCAGTGTGCGTTTTATTTGCGGTACCCAGGATATTCACAAAGAATTGGAAAAAAAGTTGTCAGATTTTTTGGGTACGGAAGATACCATTTTATACGCAGCTGCTTTTGATGCAAATGGCGGTCTATTTGAACCCTTGTTCAATGAACAGGATGCCATTATCAGTGATACCTTGAACCATGCTTCTATTATAGATGGGGTGAGGTTATGCAAGGCGCAACGTTATCGCTATGACCACAACAATATGGCCGACCTGGAAGAAAAACTAAAAGAAACCGCCGGTCTGCGAAATCGTATTATTGTTACCGACGGTTCATTCAGTATGGACGGAACGATCGCACAACTTGATAAGATATGCGACCTGGCCGATAAATACGATGCCATTGTTATGACAGATGAATGCCATTCTTCCGGGTTTTTAGGAAAGACAGGGCGCGGTACCCATGAATACAGGAATGTAATTGGCCGCATTGATATCATCACCGGAACACTTGGCAAAGCACTTGGTGGCGCCAGTGGTGGTTTTACTTCAGGCAAAACAGAAATTGTACAGATGTTACGCCAGCGCAGTCGTCCATATTTATTCAGCAATACCGTAGCGCCCAGTATTGTTGGAGCTTCAATTGCAGTTTTGGATATGTTGAGCAATACAACTGAATTAAGAGACAAACTCGAAAGCAACACAAAATATTTCCGAACAAAGATGACAGAAGCTGGTTTTGATATCAAGCCCGGTGATCATCCCATTGTGCCCATCATGTTATATGATGCTGTAGTTGCTCAGAACTTCGCAACAAAACTATTGGATGAAGGAATTTACGTGATCGGCTTCTTCTTCCCGGTAGTAGCAAAAGGACTGGCACGCATCAGGGTTCAACTAAGCGCTGCACATGAGCGACAGCATTTGGATAAAGCAATTGCAGCATTTACAAAGGTTGGGAAGGAGTTGGGAGTATTAAGATAACCAAGTTACGGGTTCATGGTTTCGGGTTTATATAGTTTTTTATAACCGAAACCCGTAACTCACAGCCATTCACCGCAACCCATCATAACCGTTAACTTTACACAATGTCAGAAACATCTTCTTTGTTCTTAGCCAAAAGCTCCATTAAAGCTGCCGACCTGGAGCACAGGCGTAAGATAAATTTCAATATTGGCAAGTACAATGCAGTGGTGCCGCAGGGTAAAACACAGTTCGATAATGTGAGCCTTGCAAGGGAACGGGCAAAGAATACAAAATGGCGAGCCATCGAAACACTTGATCAGCAACTGGAGGAATTTGAATTGAATTTCAGCAAACGAGGTGGTAAAGTAATATGGGCAGAAACGGGTGAGCAAGCACTTGAAGCGATACTGAATATCTGCCGGCAAAAGAATTGCAAAACACTTGTGAAGAGCAAGAGCATGGTCACCGAAGAAATACATTTGAATGATGCGCTTGAAAAAAACGGGATAGTAAGTATTGAGACCGACCTGGGTGAATATATCCAGCAATTGGATGGCGAAGCACCTTACCATATTGTTACGCCGGCCATGCACAAGAGCAAGGAAGATGTGGCAAAGCTTTTTGCCGAGAAATTAGGAACAGATCCAGGACTTACACCAGAGGAGCTTACACTCGTCGCCAGAAATATCCTGAGAGAAAAATATGTAGAAGCAGAGATCGGCGTTACAGGCGCAAATTTTATCATCAGCGATATCGGTGCCATTGCCATTACAGAAAACGAAGGCAACGCAAGGCTTAGCTGCTCTTTTCCAAAAACACATATTGCCATCGTTGGAATTGAAAAAATGATCCCGTCGCTTACAGACCTTGCTTTGTTCTGGCCTTTGCTTAGTACTTTTGGTACAGGGCAAAAACTTACTGTCTATAATACCATTGTAACTGGTCCGAGGCAACAAAATGAAATCGATGGTCCGGAAGAAATGTATGTGATACTACTGGATAATAACCGCACCAATATTTTAAAAAATCCAAAACAACGGGAAAGCCTTTATTGCATCCGCTGTGGTGCCTGCCTGAATGCATGCCCGGTTTATAAGAATATTGGTGGCCATTCTTATGGTGCTACTTATAGCGGACCGATTGGAAGTGTAATCACGCCACACCTCCAGGGCATGGAAGATTTCAAGCATTTAAGTTTTGCATCTTCGCTTTGTGGTAATTGCACGGAAGTTTGTGCTGTAAAAATAAACCTCCACGAATTGTTATTGGAGAACCGTGCCGAATCTGTTGCAGAAGGACAAACAACCTTTACAGAACGCATAGCATGGAAGATGTGGAAAACGGCAAGCACAAACAGGATGCTGATGAATGCAGGCAATGGTAAATTAAAGAACAAGATTGTGAATGGCTTGTTCAAAGACTGGAAAAAGAACAGAGGTGATTTGAATTTCAGTCAGAAAACATTTAATCAAATGTGGAAAGAACGGAATGGAAATTAAGAATTGATAAGCAGGAATTAATAATTACAGGACGAGCAGGTTTTTAAAAATGATCTTAATCTATTCAGATATCAGTTCTACTCGTTTGCAGTATATCTGTAAATTTATATTTAATGAACAGTTAGGACTTACGTTCAGTCTCACGATAGACAAAATTGGTTTTGAAAAACATGATGGGCCAAAGATCAATTATGGCAGCCCGCAAATACCCAATGCTTTCAATATTCAAAGCCATTCACTGCTATTTGATAATGATATCAGGGACCAGCATATTGAATGTTTTGAAGTAAATGATCAAAAAGCATTTTTCCGGTCAACAGCTGCTGATCATCCATTTGATGTTCTTGCAGCAAGCTTTTATTTACTTACCCGTTATGAAGAATACTTGCCACACGAACTGGATATGTATGGAAGGTATGCACATGAAAATTCACTCGCTTTTAAAGAAGGCTTTTTAAATACTCCACTGATCAATTACTGGATGCAGGACCTTGCTGCTGCATTAAAAATTAAATTTCCAACGCTCAATATTCAATTCCCTTCGTTCAAATTCATTCCTACCTATGATATAGATATTGCCTTTTCTTTTAAACACAAAGGTTTGTGGAGGAACCTGGGAGGCTTTATTAAAAATCCTTCTTTGGAAAGACTTACTGTTTTATCAACGCTGAAAAAAGATCCATTCGACAGTTATGATTTCATGGATGCATTGCATGAGGAGAATAAATTGAACCCTGTTTATTTTTTATTGGTTGCAACTTCGGGAAGTTTGTATGATAAAAATATCTCACCTTATTCCAATGCTATGTGGCAATTGATAAAAAGGCACGCAAAAAAATATTCTATCGGGCTTCATCCTTCCTGGAGAAGCAATAAAAATATTTCTATCCTGAAAAAAGAAAAGAAAGTGCTGGAAACAGCTGGTAAGATACCGATAACCATGTCGAGGCAACATTATATAAAATTCTCTTTACCCAACACATTCAATAGCCTGGTAGAAGCCGGCATTGAAAAAGATTTCAGCATGGGCTATGGAAGCATCAATGGCTTCAGGGCTTCGGTAGCTTCGCCGTTTTACTGGTATAACCTCAAAACAGAAAAAATAACTTCCCTGCAACTATTTCCCTTTTGCTTCATGGATGCCAATAGTTTTTATGAACAAGGGTACAACGCCTCGCAGGCTTATGATGAGATAAGATATTATGCAGATACCTGTAAAAAAGTAAATGGAACATTCAGCAGCATCTTTCACAATAATTTCCTTGGAACGGATAAGCAATTTAAAGGGTGGAAAGAAATGTACACAGAATTCATATCAAGGCTAAAAGCCGCGAAATAAATATTGCCTCGAATGCACGAATTAAACATGTAATCGGTACTGTCATCCCGTCGAACGAGATATCTGTTGCGTGGTGGTAATACCTGCTGGGCAGATGTCTCCGTCGTCGACATTACAACTTCAATGGAACTACTTCAAAGTCTGATTGCATTTCATTCGTGCATTTGTGGCATCCTCGTCACATTTCGGCTTCGACGATAACTTTTTCGCTTTTTTTAATACTGTAATTTACCAGGTACACACCAATAAGGGTAACGATGGCTCCCCATAAAATATTGATGGTAAGTTTTTCTTCCAATACCCATGCTGCTACAACCATGGCCACTAAAGGATTAATATATGCGTACAAAGACGCAATAGCAGCAGGTAGTTTTTTCATCGAATAAATGAATGCAACGAAACTTAAAATAGAGCCGAATGCAACCAGGTATACTATAACTATCCAAACTTTTAATGAAATATGATAGATCGGAACAGTTGGCTGCGTAGCTTCCGCCATAATGAACAACATGAATGAACTGATCATCATCTGCCAGCCGGTACCATAGTAGGGATTAATATTAGCTTTGTTCCTTGCGATGAAAATGGTACCGAAACTCCATGCCAGCATAGCAAAAACAGATAAGCTTACTCCAACAACAAAAGAGGAACTGTTATTGTTAAAAGCATTTTCATAAAATACAATTCCAACACCGCTGATACCGAGGAAAAGACCCAGGAAAGTAAGTGCTGTCATTGCCTTACTTTTAAAGAAAACCCGTTCAATGATCACAACACTTAATGGATATAAAGCACCAATTAATGCACTGAGTCCCGTGGGAATATATTTCAGGCTCCAGGTGCTGAGGCCATTTGCAAACACGAACATCAATACTGCCATCACAGCTATCCAACGAAATTGTTTTGCAGTAGGAAGTTTGAATTTTTTGTAAAACATAAAAAATCCAACAAAACAAATACCGGCAATAAACTGGCGGATATATGCCATTTGTAAAGCAGGTATCTCCTTTATGCCGATCTTACTCGCTACCCAGGTTGTACCCCAAACTGTGCTTGTTATGAACAGTGCAAGGTATCCTTTCCCTCTTCCATCTAATTTTTTTATGCCCTGCATCTTAATCTAATAATAATTTATACTTTTTACTTTTAATGAGATAAAAGTGCCGCTTTTATTTAATAAAAAACAGATGCAGATTTGTTTATTTTAGCTATATCAGATCATCAATGCCTGAAATGCCTCATACCTGTAAGCACCATTGGAAGCCCTTTATCCTTACAATAAGAAATAGAATCAGCATCTCTGATAGAACCGCCTGGTTGTATAAAAGATAGGATGCCGGCATCATGAGCGATCTTTACACAATCATCAAAAGGAAAAAATGCATCGCTGGCCAGTACTGCTCCGGTAAGATCAAAATTGAATTGCTTTGCTTTTTCAATAGCATGACGCAATGCATCAATGCGACTTGTTTGTCCGCAACCCTTTCCTATTAATTGTTTATTTTTAACCAGGGCAATCGCATTGCTTTTTAAATGCTTACAGACAAGGTTTGCGAATAAAAGGTCTGCCTTCTCTATATCAGTCGTATCCCTTGCTCCTGCTTCGTTCCATTCTGTATAATTGCCTTCATCTAACCCTTGTATCAAAACACCGTTGAGTACAGATTTATATTGTTCCTTGTTTACAGGTTGCTCTTTCAACTGTAAGATGATGCGGTTCTTTTTTGTTTTCAGTATTTCCAGCGCTTCAATGCTGAATGAGGGTGCTATCAAAACTTCAAAAAATATTTCATTGATGGCATTGGCCGTGTCTTTATCAATTTCTGCATTGCAAACTAACACACCACCGAAGGCACTTTCAGGATCTCCTGCCAATGCGGTATCCCAACTCTCCTTCACTGTTGGCCTGCTGGCTATTCCACATACATTGGTATGCTTGATGATTGCAAAAATTTTTTCCCGGATGCCAAATTCTTTAATGAGGTTCGTGGCTGCATCTACATCCACCAAATTATTATACGATAGCGCTTTGCCATTCAGTTGTTCGAATAATTGCTCAAGGTCACCATAAAAAACACCCGACTGGTGAGGATTCTCACCATACCGCATCGGCAAAGGATTGTTCACCGATTCTAAAAAGTATAAGGGTTCAGAAGGGTTGAAATATTTTGCGATCGCCACATCATAATGCGCCACAATTTCAAATGCCTTGGCAGCGAAGTGTCTTCGTTGTTCCAATGTTGTTTCACCCTTTTGGCCTGTCAATAGGTTTTCGAGTATTTGGTAATCTTTTTTTGCTGCTACTACCAAGAGGTCTTTAAAATTTTTAGCTGCTGCCCTGATCATTGAAGGACCGCCGATATCGATCTTTTCGATAATGGCTCTTTCTTTTTCTTCTTCTCCAACCTCATTTCCGTTTTGGACTTGAAATGCGGAGTTGTTCACCGCCTTTAATGTTTCTTCAAAGGGATAGAGATCAACGATCACCAGGTCAATTTCAGGAATCTTAAACTCTTTCATCTCCTGTAAGTCTGTTGGGTTGTCCCTTCTTCCCAATATTCCGCCGAATACCGATGGATGCAATGTTTTTACCCTGCCTCCAAGTATAGAAGGGTAGGTTGTCAGTGATTCAACAGGAATGCAAGGCACATGAAGGTCTTCTATAAATTTTTGCGTGCCGCCTGTACTGTATATAGTAACGCCAAGGTCATTCAGTTGTCTTATAATATTTTCAAGACCGTCTTTGTAAAAAACAGAAATAAGTGCAGATTGTATTTTTTTCATAATACCGTAGCTGTCCTCCGCCGATTTTAAATGGTTATAAATGGATGAGCACGCTAATCAATAATTAAAACAAATGCGCCTTGCTCAGGTATTGAAAAGCAAGGCAAAGCTAACGCTAAGCATTCTTTTTTCCATTTTGCAATTTTCCACAAACTGTTAGAAGAATCGAAAATAATCACGGAAGGCTTGATAGCACTGGCTATGGCAGCAATTTTTAGGGAAGGATTTTTTGAAATGACGATGATATCGATATTTATTTTTGATGCCAGCGGTTCATAGGCTATCAATGAATCTATTAACATAATCTTTTTTGAAAAAAAATTATAAAAATTGTCGCGAAAGGATAAACCAGTCAACTTTTCTTGTTGCCTCTTTAATTGCAATGAAATGCGTGCAGGTTTCAAATGAAAATTTTGTAACAGGCCTTTTTGTTGCAAGGCAGTATCGCCCATAAAATAAAATTGATCACGGTAAACAAAATCCATTGCCCGGCATTTTGGAACATTGTACACTACAAACATTTTTTGTTGCCGGAGTTTTAAAATAGCTAACACATGCAGGCCGGTAAAGATCATCAGGAAACTGGCGGCAACGGTCAATGCTTTTTTATCTTGTTGCATAAACCAATAGCATAGTGCAATGATGAATAAATAAAGGGCAGCAGTTGTATAACTGTTTGCATAGATACCATCCCATACCGAAAAAGAAAAACTGTTGATGTTTGTGATGACATAGTTCATTAACCATGCCATTGCCCCAACCAGTTTTCCTGTATACAATGCTGCGATATGTATTCCCGAAACAGCAATGAGCAATATTTCTACAAAAAGAATAACCGTTGAAAGCGGCACAGCTAAAAGGTTTGTGATAAAGAATAAATTTGGGAACTGGTGAAAATAATATATACACAAAGGGAAGGTAGCAATTTGTGCTGCCAGAGTTACCGAGGCCATGTCCCAGCATTTCTTCAACCATTTTTTTCGTATATAAAATATTTTTCCAATGGGCTGCTGCAATGAAACGATACCAATAAGCGCCAGGTAACTCAATTGAAAACCAACATCCCATAAAAAATAAGGATCATAGCACAACAATAAAAAAGCAGATCCTGCCAGTGAATTATATATCGATGCCTGGGTAAAATAATTTTTACCGATAAGAATAAATGTAAACATTACGGCACTTCTCAATACAGAACCGGATGCTCCTGTTAAAATGGAGAACAACCAAAGACAGCTCAATAACAATAGCACTTTGATGAATCTGTGCTTTCGGATATACGGCAGCTTACCTAAGATCCAGGCAAGCATTACATATATCAATCCGAGGTGTAATCCCGAAATGGCAATGATATGCACCACGCCTGCATTGCTGTAAGCCTGCACAAGGTCTTTATCGAGATCTTCCCTGTAACCAATAAGCAAAGCTTCTGCAATAGCTGTTTCATTGTTGCTACCCATGGTATATTTTTTCAATACAGCAATAATATAATGACGTATCGAAAAAATAAATGAATGAAATGGACTGGCATTTTTACCGGGCATCAATTTCCAGTCATTTGCAGTCAGGAAAACATTGTGAAAAGTTTGGTGGAATGCCGCATAGCACTCATAATTGAAAGCACCGGGGTTGCCGGAATTCCTGATTGCCTGTAGCGGCTTCCTCAGCAGGATCCTGTCGCCATAACACAATGCAGCTGTGTTGCTGTCTTTAGAAAGATAAACCAACAGCTTACCTTTTACAGGAATTATTTTATTATCATTGATCAATGCCTCTACATATCCATCTGCTTTAAATGATCTTTCTTTTTCAACAAGCGGCTCATCAATTCGCAGGATCAAACTACTGCTGTCGTTATAATAATGACCATACCAAATAAGATCATGCCTGCTGTCTTTCTGCCAGGTAATAAACATGGCAAATGCAATAAGCAGCAGGTGAAACAATATTCCCTGAAGCCATTGAAATTTGAAACGAAATTCAATACGAATAAAATAAAACAACAGGAATGCTGAAAAGAAGCAAAGCAGGCTTGTAATAATAATTCCTAACGAAAACTGCAGGTGCCATTGTAAGATCACCCCAACAAGAACCGGCATCAACAATCTGCAGAAAGGAGAAGATTTCCAAAATGGTATTATACCGGTATACATGCTTCAAGATAGTTGCCAGACTATTGAAACAAATGTTGAATTAACCGGATTTGAATGTGATTTTTCTCCTGGTAATTTGTGGTTAGGCAATACATCAGGAAAAAATTCCATGAATGCAGGACTAAAATGTATTTCATTCGTGTATTCTTGGCATACGATTAACTTAGCGAACGTTACCTAACAACTTGTTTTGCAAAGTACTTCATCCACCTCCATTTTAAACTTCTGAATAACCATTAGCTTGACGCATTGCTTTTGCCGAAGCACTTCACATTCGTGATGCACAGCAGCTTAAAATGGATTTGTTTTTATCTTTTAGTTATTAAGGCTATTACGAAGTTGGTCAACAGGAATTTTAATTGACCGATGGATATGTTCACTTTCGAATTCCGCCTTACTGCGCACACCTACTATCACTGAGCCGTCTCTCACCAACGCGTGATAGTCTGTTTTAGGCCCAAAGCCGAACAGGTTTTTTATCGATTCCATCATTTTTATTCTGGAGCTGAATTTTCTTCCTTAAATATACTAGATAACAATCCTCTCATCCAAAGCGCGATAGAACGATGAGTGTATTGAATTTGAAGTGACCTGGCAGTTACCTGGTGAAGAACCAACCTGTTGCCAATAGACAATACCGCATATTTTAGCAATTACAATACAGGACAGAACCGGCCCATGTTTTCTTAAAGACAAAACGGATATTTAATTTAAGCGATAATCTCTGTTGCAAGCTTATTGGTAAATAGCTGCACCCCGTTAAAGTTTACTTCCCAGGTTACCGGAATGGCTTTTCTAAGCAAATGACTTACACCGCAATATTTTTCCTGCGATACAGTAACGGCACCCATAGCAGCATTTTTCACGGATTCATCACCGGTGAAATTATAGATCACATGAATGGATATATATTCGATTGGTTGTTGCTTGCTTAATTCGCCGGTTACTTTAATATCAAGTTCTTTTACCTCCTGTTGGGCCTTGCGCAAAATGGCAATGATGTCCATTCCTGTACAACCGGAAAGTGCTGTAAGTAAAAATGGTTTGGGTATCGGCCCATGATTTTCGCCACCTACCCTTTCAGGTGCATCCATTACAATAGTATGACCGTTCACCAGTGAATTAAACTGCATTTTCCCCATCCACTGGGTTTCAATTTCATGTTGTGCCATCGTTCAATTTCTTTGTTTTACAGGTACTGATTCCAAAAGGCAGGTAAAGCGGGCAGAAACTGATGAAACTGGTTAAAACAAGTACAGCTGCTAATACCAATGCAACAATACCAAATGTACCGGTAATCGTATTTGTAAAATATAAGATTGCTAATACCGCAGCAATAACCAACCTGGTGATTCTGTCTGCCGAACCCATGTTTTTTTTCATATTATTTTTTTTAAATGTTAAATCAATCACACTTTGTTCTTTCAATTAAAAACAAAATTACAAAGGGTCATAAACATTGTTGGTGATGTATGTTACAGAAGGAAATGATGGATATCAGGAAAGGGATATCGTTTTACGGGAAAGTAAGACCAATTTTGAATTTTCTATTTGATTCAATACCGTGCTAATAACTTCACGGGTAATACCAGGTTCACCGGCCAATTGCTGATTTGTTGTGGAAATATCTTTGGATTTAAATAAAGAAGCATTTTTTGATTCAGCAATTGCAGCAGCCGGGCATCCATTTTCTGAAATACCACCGCATCCAGTGTGTAATGTAACGCTTCGAAACGTTCTTAATAAAGATTGAAAATAAAAACAGCCCATCCAGGAAATTTCCTGATCTACTCAACCGCTATCTCCAGGTTCGCTTTTATCTTAGAGCTATCGTTGTGAATTCCTGCAAGCACAATAGGAATTGACCTGGCCGGATTGATAAACTTCTTTGTTTAACAATGAATGAAATAAATGTTCAGCTTGCATCTCTAATAATTATTTACTCAGGTGCATACTGCGCTCTTTATATAACTGACGGAAGTAAGGATCACGCAGGTCTTTGATAAAACGAATTGCTTCCCCTGTACTTTTCATTTCGGGACCAAGCTCTTTGTTAACACCTGGGAATTTATTAAAGGAGAAGACCGGTTCCTTGATAGCAAATCCTTCCAGCTTTTTCTCATATTTAAAATCCTTCAGCTTTGCAGCGCCGATCATTACTTTGGTAGCAATATTCAGGTAAGGTATCTGGTATGCTTTGGCAATGAAAGGCGTCGTTCTTGAAGCACGGGGATTTGCTTCAATTACAAATACATCGCCGTTTTTTATCGCAAACTGGATATTGATCAATCCTTTTATATCCAATGCCCTTGCGATCTTTTCTGCATATTCTTCCATCGTATGAACGATCAGCGGCGACAGGTTGAATTGCGGCAGAACCGCATTGCTATCACCACTATGAATACCGGCCGGCTCAATATGTTCCATCACACCCATCACATGAAAATCTTCACCATCAAATATCGCATCAATCTCTGCTTCCTGGCAACGGTCGAGGAAATTATCAATAAGTATTTTATTGCCGGGTAAATGTTTGATTAAACTCAATACGCCTTTCTCTAATTCTTCATCATTCAAAACGATGCGCATACGTTGTCCGCCCAAAACATAGCTGGGCCTGATCAACACCGGGTATCCAACTTCTCTTGCAACTTCAATAGCTTCGTCAGTATTAAAAGCAGTTCCGTATTTCGGGTAAGGTATATCCAGCGATTTAAGCATATCACTGAAACGGCCACGATCTTCTGCAATATCCATATTATCGAACGAAGTGCCGATGATCTTAATTCCTTTTTCATGCAGGCGCTTTGCAAGTTTCAATGCTGTTTGTCCGCCCAACTGAACAATAACACCATAAGGTTTTTCATGTTCAATGATCTCCCAGAGATGTTCCCAAAAAACCGGTTCAAAATATAATTTGTCGGCAATGTCAAAATCTGTACTTACTGTTTCAGGGTTGCAATTGATCATGATAGCTTCGTAGCCGCATTCTTTGATCGCCAGTAAGCCATGTACACAGCAATAGTCAAACTCAATGCCCTGGCCAATTCTGTTTGGACCACTGCCCAGCACGATTATTTTCTTTTTAGAAGAAGATACCGATTCATTCTGATTGGTTAACGCTGAATTCATTTTCTTTAATAAGGATTTTGAAGATCGCTTTTAGTGAATAATTTATCTCGAGGGATGAATGTTGTAGTTCTGTTAGCACTGTTCAACAGCAGTGAATCTTTTTTTATAAGTTTCAATATCATTCCCCAGGGAAATACGATAAGATAAAATATTGTTGATAAGAGTATCGTACTACTGATAAGTCCGAGCACATGCGTAAGTTTTTTCCAGGCGATATCAAAAACCTCCGCCAACGTATCCGATAAAAGTGAAAGTAGTATAAAACCCAATACTATATAGATGAACGTAAAATTGCGGGAGTAGATAAATAATAACAACAGTAAGAAGGTGATCGCAAGTATTGATTCTTTATTAGATGAATTCGATCTCATGAATTTCTCCGCCTGTGTTGAATTTAAAACAATGAATAAATAAAGGGTGCCAATGCTGATGAACCACTAATAACCAACAGGAACCCAACCAGGAAAATAATAACTATCAAAGGAATCAGCCACCACTTTTTATTTTGCCTGAGATAATTCCAAAAATCAATTAAAATGTCTTTCATAAAGGTCATTTCCCCAGCAAAGGTAATATTATTTCTGCCGCCATTTTATTAGCCGTTGCATTCCAGTGCCCATCGCAGGTAAAATACAGTATAGACGGGTCTTTTGTCCGTTCAGCAAAGGCCGGTAACAGGTCGATATATTCCATTTTATTGCCAATACAATACCTGCCGATTTCAGCCGAAATAGACACTCCACCTGTTTCTTTATATCTTAAAAAGTCGTTATAAACCGGTATAGTAACAATGATCACCCTTTTTCCCGGAGCAGCTTCCTTTAATTTTCCCAGGATAAATTTTAGTTTATCAAGCTGCGGTTCTGTATAATCATAATAGCCCGAAAATGGCTTTTCAACTGAATTTACAACAGGCTTATTCGTTTTTATGAACTGGTAGATATTATACCAAAAGCTAAACTCTTTTAAAAACCTGTTCGTTCTTTGCTTTGTGGTATTCTGCAAGGCGAAATAACCTTGCTTATTAAAAGTAGATTTTGACAATTGACCTTCCCGGTATAACAACTGATACCCGGAATCATTTCGTTGAAAATATGGCTGATAGTGAATAAACCGGTCTTTTTCATGAAAAGAAGTATCATCTTCCATCAGATCATTAAAAGGTAGTATTCCAATCACAATGGTATTGTGCGAAAATCCTGCAGCAAGATTTTTATAAAGCAGGTATTCCTGCGTTGGTGTAAAATAACCGCAACCAAAATTCAATACTTCTTTCTTAGTAATTTTTTCCAGTTGATCGGTAAGCCTTTCCGGTTCGTTCAATCCATATCCTTCGATAAAAGAATCGCCAAGAAAAATAACCCTGTTTATATCTGCATTCCTGATGCGCTCTTTATCCCTTGCTCCAACTGAATTGATATGATAAGCAGCTTCGAAACATTGCTTCTTTTCGGTATAAGTTTCTTTGTAATGCCAGGTTCCCCATACAGGATCTAATTCTGCAATCGTAAAATCGTATTTATTATAATTATATTGATAACTGAATTGAGGAAAATGTGCAGCTTTGAATTTTACCTTTATAAAAATAAAACAAACCAGTTCGATCAACAGGTAAGTGATGATCGTAACGATGGTGATATTTTTTATTTTTTTGATGAGCATTAGTCTTTTAGAATCAACTCTTTTATATACTCAATTGGCTTCGTATTTTTTTGTTCGCTCTTCAATAAAACAAAATCATTTAGTACAAGTACGTCCATATCCGTATTCATGAAACAGCGAAGTGCATCTGTGGGTGTGCATACGATGGGTTCCCCCCGCACATTAAAACTGGTATTGATCAATACCCCACAGCCTGTTCTTGCTTCAAAGGCTGTAAGCAACTTATAGAGAGAAAGATTGGTTGATGCATCCACTGTTTGAACCCTTGCAGTGCCATCCACATGTGTAATAGCGGGCAGGGAATTCTTTACACATGACAGTTTTTCTTCCATGCTTTTACCAGTTGCAATTGACCCTTTTGAAAAATCTTTTACCGCATACACAAATAACATATAAGGCGATGATGCAGCATGCATGTTAAAATATTCAGCAGCTTTTTCAATTCTTACAGCCGGGGCAAAAGGCCGATAGCTTTCCCGGAATTTTATTTTCAGGTTTAGCTTCTGTTGCATGGCCGGGTTTCTGGGATCAGCTATAATGCTGCGGTTGCCCAATGCCCTCGGACCAAATTCCATCCTGCCACGAAACCATCCGATCACATTTCCTTCATCAATATATTTGGAAACTGTTTTATAAATATTTTCTTCCATCAATAATTCATAGGTTGCCTGGTAATGTTTCAAACTATTTTCAATTACTTCATTTGAAAATTCAGGACCAAGATAATTTCCAGCCACATTATTCGTATGATCCGGTTTCTCTTTACCATAAAAAATATGATATGCTGCCAATGCAGCACCCAATGCGCCTCCGGCATCGCCAGCAGCCGGTTGCACATAAATATTTCTAAAGATGCCAGCGGCCTGCAGCTTTCCATTTGCAACACAATTCAATGCAACGCCGCCTGCCATACAAAGATTTTCGCTGCCTGTTATTTTTTTTACTTCACGAGCCAGTTTAACAACGATGTCTTCTGTAACAAGCTGTATGGCCAGCGCTAAATTGCAATGGCTATTGGTGATCCTATCTGCTTCTTTTCTTTTTGAGATGGAAAATAATTTATTCCATTGCCTTTCATTCACCATTGTCAATCCGACAGCATAATTAAAATATTGCTGCTGCAAAAAGATGGAACCATCTTCAAAAACAGTACAAAGTTTTTCAGTAATGATTTTTTTAAACGCAATCGTTTCGGCAGCAGTTGCATCACCATAAGGTGCAAGTCCCATTAATTTATATTCTCCTGAATTAACTTTAAATCCGAGGTAATAAGTGAATGCCGAATACAGTAGTCCGACTGAATGCGGAAAATTCACTTCTCTTAAACTTGTGAGTTCATTTTTATTTGCATGAAAAATGGACGTTGTTGCAGATTCGCCCACTGCATCAATGTTCAATATCGCAGCTTCAGAAAAAGGAGACGTAAAATAAGCACTTGCAGCATGCGATAAATGGTGTTCGGAAAAAAGAATTTTATAAGCTGCTTTTTTATCGCCACTTATGTTTTGTAACTCTTCTTTGATGATCTTTTTAATAAATAATTTCTTCTTCGACCAAACGGATATTGCTTTGATAAAGGAAACAATTCCTTTTGGAGTAAAGGATAAATAGGTTTCAAGCAGCCTTTCGAATTTTAAAAAAGGTTTTTCGTAAAATACAACTGCTTCCAGGTCATCAACTGATATGTGTTCATGAGCCAGGCAATATTTTATTGCGTTGATGGGAAAACTTTCGTCGTGTTTAATCCTTGAAAAACGCTCTTCCTGCACAGCAGCAACGACTTTACCATCTTTGATGAGCGCAGCCGCAGCATCATGGTAAAATGCAGAAATACCGAGAATGTACATGCAGGATCTTTATTCAAAAGTGCTGTAAAAATAAGGCGTCTTTGCTTCAAACTCGGCACTGCAGGTGTCAACCATTTTGAAAACCCTTGTTAACCCCATGGCTTTTCTGCGTTCATACATTTCATCGTCGGTGCCGTCTTTCATGATTCTGCAGATCTGCTCATCACTGAAGCCAAGCTGTTTGGCATCTTTTAAAACATCATCGGGCAATGTTTTAAAATCATATTTCGCAATCTCGTTTTCACAATCGCAGATTTTTTGTATCTGGTAGATGAACCAGCGATCGATCTTGGTACTCTCACAGATCCTTTTGATACTTGCCCCCGCCATCAGCGCATCTTTGATACGGAATATCCTGTCCCACTTAGGTATCTTAATATATTCAATCAATTCATCTGCATGCATCAGGCTTTTACCGTAATAGCCCAGTCCAACCGCTTCGTTCTCCAGGCTCTGGCAGGCTTTCTGAACGGCTTCGGCAAAACTGCGGCCGATGCCCATTACTTCTCCAACGCTCATCATCTGGAAACCAAGTGTATCTTTTGCGCCTTTAAATTTATCAAAATTCCAACGTGGTATTTTAACGATCACATAATCCAATGCCGGTTCAAAATAAGCCGAAGTGGATTGGGTGATCTGGTTCTTTAACTCATCGAGGTTATAACCAATAGCAAGTTTGGCAGCGATCTTTGCAATGGGATAACCGGTTGCCTTGCTGGCCAATGCCGAAGATCTGCTAACCCTTGGGTTAATTTCTACTACAATGATCTCTTCTGTTTGAGGATTGAGTGCAAACTGTACGTTACAGCCACCGGCGAAATTACCCAGCGCCCTCATCATCCTGATGGCAGTATTGCGCATGAGCTGGTAAGCGGTATCACTTAAGGTCATGATAGGTGCAACGGTGATCGAATCACCGGTATGAACACCCATGGGGTCAAAATTCTCAACACCGCAGATGATCACCACATTGTCTGCATTGTCTCTCAATAATTCCAATTCAAATTCCTTCCAGCCCAGTACGGCTTTTTCTACGAGCACTTCGTGCACAGGACTGGCGATTAAAGCATTGTTCAGTGCCTCATCCAGTTCTTCTTTATGAAAAACAATACTTCCACCTGTTCCGCCTAATGTAAAGGATGGACGAAGTACCAGTGGGAAACCTATCTCCTGTGCAAATTCTTTTCCTTCTAAAAAGGAGTTGGCAATTTTTGCAGTACAAACAGGAATGCCCATTTCAATCATCCAGTTACGGAATTTTTCCCTGTCTTCTGCTTTATCAATGGCTTTTATATCTACACCGATCAACCTTACAGCAAATTTTTCCCAAATACCCAGTTCATCAACTTCTTTACAAAGGTTCAGGGCAGTTTGTCCGCCCATCGTTGGTAATACGGCATCGATCTTATTCTCCTCTAATATTTTTTCGATACTCTCTACAGTAAGTGGCCACAGATAAACCTTGTCTGCCATCATGGGGTCGGTCATAATGGTGGCCGGGTTGCTGTTGATGAGAATCACTTCTATCCCTTCTTCTCGTAAGCTTCGCGCTGCCTGTGTACCACTGTAATCAAATTCGCAGGCCTGGCCGATAATTATCGGACCCGAGCCTATAATAAGTACCGATGAAATGGAATTGTCTTTTGGCATAAGTAAGTTGCCTTGGATAGGCGTGCAAAAGTACTTGTAAAAAATAAGCAGCACAAATTTTACAGGGCATAAAATAAAAAATCAGTGCATACCCCGTGTTTATTAATTTATATTGATAGTAACAGCATATTCTCCCGTTTCATAAAAAGTGATTTCGGCAACATCACCGCTACTAATATTAAACAGGGCCCGGAAGGGAAACGTAATATCATTGATATACGTGACGCTGCTGTTTGTCAGCATCTGAGTCTTTTTATTGTAAAAGGAGCCTGTTATCGGTGTTATATCTGTAATTGCAGCGATCCCTGCTCTTGTTTGATGCACTTCAATGGTAATATTTTTGCTTTTTTTATCAACAAAATGGCAATCGATCCGGCCTATTCGTGCAGTTTGCGATATTATAACGAATTGGCTTTCGTATTCGCCAATATATTTATCTTTCTTCCAGAAACCAGTAATGACAGAGTCGTCGCCTTTTGAGCTCTCATAATACATTTCTCCCCGGCCTTCCTTATTTCCTTTTTTAAAAACCCCGATAAAATAATGCCCGTCTTTCCAGGTATACATACCCTTGCCCTCAGGATATCCGTCTTTGAAATCGCCTTCATATTCATCTGTTCCAACAGACTTACCTTTTCCATTGGCTTTATCATTGATGCAATTGCCTGTATATACCCCTTGTATGTCTTTTAGTTTTACGTCGCAGGTTTGCTGTGAATATGAGTTCGGGCAAACCAAAATAAAAACTGTCATAAATAACAGTAACTGTTTCATAAGCGTGTAGTTTTGGATTAATCTTTGATTTACTTTTAGATTTTAAAATTAGGAGAATTATTCAACAAGATTTATAAAATATGCAGCATACGTTCAGCAAGGTTTTGCCATTATTGATTGGCGTTTTTATTTTCGGCTCCGTACATGCTCAGTTTTTCAACAAAAAAAAATATCCCCAGCAATATTTCCAATGGCCGGTAGGTGCTAGAATCGGCATTGCAGCAAATTTCGGGGAGTTAAGGCCCAACCATTATCACATGGGACTTGATTGTAAAACCGATCAGCGGGTAAACTTACCAGTATACGCTGCTGCAGCCGGTTATATTGCAAGGGTAAAGATCGAGCCTTTTGGTTTTGGAAGAAGCATCACCATCAATCATCCTAACGGATATTCTACGCTCTACGCCCATTTGAATGATTTTTACCCGGCACTTGAAGCATACATTACAACCGAACAATACAAATTGCAGCGATGGGATGTAACGATTCTGCTACCTGAAAATCTTTTTCAGATAAATAAAGGAGATCTCATTGCATACAGCGGCAACACAGGCGGATCGCAGGGCCCTCATTTACATTTTGAGATAAGGGATACAAAAACAGATAAGGTACTTAATCCCTTGCTTTTTGATTTTCCCATCCCCGATGTCGTTGCGCCGGAAATTTTGCGGCTAGCCGTTTACGACAGGCGTTTGAGTACTTATGAACAAACTCCTAAAATATACCCGTTGAAAAAAATAAATGGTATATATAATACTACTGTGCCGGTTGTTGTTACAAGTGATCAGGTAAGTTTTGCCATCACTGCTTATGACAGGTACACCGGTTCTACCAATCAAAATGGAATCTATACCGCAGTCTTGTATGATAACGAAAATGCTATTTGTGGATTTGAAATGGATGGTATAAGCTATGATGAAACAAGATACCTGAATGCACACATAGACTATAAAACAAGGAGCATCGGTAGCAGCTTTCTGGAACATCTATCGCGTTTGCCGGGTTACGAAAATAGCATTTATAAAAGTGATGGCAGCGATGGTGTCATTCATCTGGAAGACGACCGTGCACATGCTATCAAAATACTCGTAACAGATGCAAACAGTAACAACAGTACATTGGAATTCTCTTTAAAAAGAAATGGCACTGGCACAATCAATAATGCTATTGCAGGACCGATATTTTCCCCGAACTCAATTAATATTTTTGAGAATGAGCATATAAGTTTTTACATGCCCGAAAATGCGATTTATGATTTCTTTCATTTTAAATACAATGCCATTATTCCTGCAACAGGTAAGCCGATCTACCAGTTGCAAAATACATCGGTTCCGGTACAAACTTATTTTCCGGTGCGCATTAAAGAAAATTATTTATTGAAAGATACCGGCAGGGTCATCATGAAAAGATTTTCGGGCAGTAAGCAGGATTATAAAAAAGCAGTATATGAAAATGGCTGGTACAAGGCCTCCTTCCGGGAGTTTGGTAATTTTCAATTGCTCCTGGACAGTTTACCGCCATCCATTGTTCCCATTGGTTTTAAAGAAGGTATGAATATTTCAAAAACAGGCAGGATAAAATTTTCAGTGATTGATAATACCGAAGAGTTAAAAAAATTTACCGCCATCCTGGATGGCAACTGGATCCGTTTCAGCAATGATAAAGGGCGTAATTTTATTTATGAACTTGATGAACATTGCAGTAATGGCAAGCATGAATTGATCATCACTGCAGAAGACCTGGCAGGTAATAAAACTATTAAAACATATCACTTTACGAGATAAACATGACAACATTAACAGAAGGACAAAAAGCTCCGGCTTTCAGCGGACTAGACCAGGATGGGAATAAGATTTCATTGGCAGATCTGAAAGGAAAAAAACTGCTGATCTATTTTTATCCTGAAGATGATACGCCTACCTGCACCGAACAGGCATGTAATCTGCGTGATAATTTCGGATTGCTGAAAAACAAAGGCATCAACATTATTGGCGTTAGTCCGGATGAAGTGAAAAAGCATAAAAAATTTGAAGAAAAATTCGACCTGCCTTTTACATTGATAGCCGATCCAAAACACATCATCATTGATAAATACGGCGTTTGGGGTGAAAAAAAATTATGGGGAAGAGAATACATGGGATTGCACCGCACTACATTTTTAATTGATGAGAAAGGAATAATCCGGAAGATCTTTTTAAAACCGAAAAGTAAACAACATGCCGTGGAGATCCTTGCTGCCTGGGAAAGAATTGGATGATCTTGATTTTCACATCAAAGAAAATTCATGCTTAGCCTGGGTTGCAGCTAAAAAACTCAAAGCTCATTCAGTTGCCATAGTATTAGGGAAAACCATTCACCTTTATAATAGTACCCGGGTGGATTTTTTGCAGGATAAAAAATGGCTTAGTCATGAACTTTGTCATCTAAGGCAATTTAAACAGTATGGTTTTGTTGGGTTTATTGTGCGATACCTTTTAGAAAGTTTCCGGCACGGGTATTATTATAATCGATTTGAGATTGAAGCGAGGGAAGCGGAAGGCAGTTCGTAGGTCGGCGATGGGTTTCTGAAAGTTAAACTATCTTCAAAAGTCGAACTATGAACTCTCAACTACCCACTGTACTTCCCCAAAACTGAATTCTCTTTCCAATGAATCTTCCGTTAGCAATTGCCCAAAGCTGTTCACTTCCTTTATGCAGGTTTCAAATACAACATTATCCTTTCTCAACCTTACTATATTACTACGTTGAAATAAATGTTCATTGTAATACTTCATTATGGCTGGGAACTTAATTTCGGTAACAGCATCAATCCCTCTTATTATTTTTTTATGAAGCTTTCGTGCTAGTTCCAATGGCTCATGATCTTTACCGGAGATTTGCTTTAAAGAAACAGGATTTAGAAGTTCATCTTTAAAAACCAGCTGGTTGATATTGATCCCGATTCCAACCACAGCCCAATTCCAGCTTTTGCCCATCACTTTATTCTCGATAAGGATACCTCCTGCCTTTCTGTCACGCCAGTAAATATCGTTTGGCCATTTAATAGAAGTTTCATCTCCTGCTAAATCTTTAAAGAAATCATAACAGGCAGTAGCAATAGCAGCATTAAATAAGAACTGCTTTTGAAAAAAACACTTATCCGGCTGAATTATGATGCTTAAAACTATATTCTGTCCGGCAACAGCCTCCCAGGTTTTGCCCTGTTGGCCCTTACCTGCTGTTTGATCATGAGCAAACCAGGCCATGCCATGCTTCGCCAATCCTGCATGAACCTTTGCCATGGCATAGTTGTTGGTACTACCGACACAGTTCAGTGTATGAAACATTTCTGTTGTTCCCATAATCTATCAAATGACAAAGAAATAGTACTTTTGAATAAACTTGCAAGCTAATGGAAATTAGTTTTGCCCGCATGGCAACACCCATGTTTATATTATTAATAAAATTGAAACAGATTTGAACAACATTGAAGCACTTAAGAGCCGCAAAAAAAGCAGCCTGACCAGATTAACGAAGAACAGTAAAATTTTCAAAACAATCATTCACGCTATACAGGAAAAAAAGGGCGAACACATCGTTAGCCTCGACCTCCGCAAGATACCAGAAGCTGTGGCAGATTTTTTTATCATCTGCCAGGCAAATAACAACAACCAACTCAGGGCCATTGCCGATTCCATCGAAGAGGAAGTAAAAGACCAGTGCGATGAGAAACCCTATAAACATGAAGGAAGGCAGGCAGAACAATGGATATTGATAGATTTTGTGAACGTGGTAGTGCACGTAATGCTACCTGAACCAAGAAAATTCTATCAACTGGAAGAATTATGGAGCGATGCGGTATCAATGGAGCATCTTGATAAATAACATTAAAATAGGTACCCTTATAACATTCGTTAATGTCACAACAGAATATGAACCAACAAAATAATAAGAGAAAGCTCCCAACGGATAATATTCCGCCAACAGGAGAAGATCCGCTTAAGAAAAAGAACAGATTCAATATATATTGGGTATATGGCATCATTCTGATTGCAATTATTTCTTATAACCTTGTAAGAGGCGTAAACAGCTCTGGCATTGAAACCGACCAGCAGAAATTTTACTCTATGGTGATGAATGGTGACGTAGATAAGATCAAAACCATCCGAAATAAAAAGCTGGTTAGGGTTTTTCTTAAAAAAGATATACTTACAACTAAAGCAGATTGGTATAAGCAGGCTTTAAATGATAAGGAAGATGAGAAAAAATATGATGCAGCTGTAAAAATTAATCCCCCGCAGCTCTATTTCAGTATCATCGACGATAAAACATTCGCTACACAAATGAGCGAATTTTACAAAACACATCCCGAAATTGCCCAGATATCAGATTCTCCCGACGATGAAGGAGAACTTTTTGGACAAATCATCAGTACCTTACTCCCGATCCTTTTAATTGGCTTCCTGTTCGTTTTAATGATGCGTAAAGTAGGCGGGCCAGGTGGTGCAGGCGGACCGGGCGGCATCTTCAATATCGGTAAATCCAAAGCTACCCTATTTGAAAAAGGAACCAAAGTGAACATCAATTTTGGTGATGTAGCCGGCTTGGATGAAGCTAAAGTAGAAGTAATGGAGATCGTTGATTTTCTGAAAAATCCTAAAAAATATACGGCTCTTGGTGGAAAGATCCCTAAAGGTGCTTTGCTCGTAGGACCTCCGGGTACCGGCAAAACATTGCTTGCAAAAGCTGTTGCGGGTGAAGCACAAGTTCCTTTCTTCAGTTTAAGCGGTAGTGATTTTGTTGAAATGTTCGTGGGTGTAGGTGCAAGCCGCGTAAGAGATCTGTTCAAACAGGCCCGTGAAAAAGCTCCTTGTATCATCTTCATCGATGAGATAGATGCTATTGGCCGTGCACGTGGAAAGAACATGATGATGAGCAATGACGAGAGGGAAAATACCTTGAACCAATTGTTGGTTGAAATGGATGGTTTTGGTACCGATCTTGGTATCATCATACTGGCAGCAACCAATCGACCGGATGTATTGGACAATGCATTGTTGAGGCCGGGCCGTTTCGACAGGCAGATCACCATTGATCGCCCTGATCTTGTTGGCCGTGAAGCAATCTTCAAAGTGCATCTTGTTCCAATTAAAATTTCTCAGAAACTGGATATTCATAAACTGGCAGAACAAACACCGGGCTTTGCTGGTGCAGATATTGCAAACGTTTGTAATGAAGCTGCGCTAATTGCCGCCAGGAAAAATAAAGATGCCGTTGACATGAGTGATTTCCAGGATGCGATTGACAGGGTCATCGGTGGATTGGAAAAGAAGAACAAGATCATTTCCCCGGAAGAAAAAGAGATCATTGCTTACCATGAAGCCGGTCATGCAATTTGCGGCTGGTATCTTGAACATGCATATCCTTTGCTGAAAGTTACGATCGTTCCAAGAGGCACAGCTGCATTGGGTTACGCTCAATACACGCCGAAAGAACAGTACCTTTATAATACTGATCAGCTAATTGACCAGATCTGCATGACATTGGGAGGAAGGGCAAGTGAAGAGATATTTTTTGGGAAGATCAGTACAGGTGCCAGCAATGATCTGCAGCAGATAACCAAGATAGCTTACAGCATGATCACTATTTATGGTATGAACGACAAAGTGGGTAATGTAAGTTTTTATGATCCCAACCAGGAAAATGTTTTCACCAAACCATTTAGTGAGGAAACAGGCAAGATGATCGATGAAGAAGTCAGGAAACTTATTGACAATGCTTACGAAAAAACAAAAGCCTTACTCATTGATAAAAGAGAAGCCGTTGAAAAACTGGCCAAAGAATTATTGGTGAAGGAAGTCTTATTTAAGAGCGATGTGGAAGCTTTGATCGGCAAACGCCCGTATGAAGAAAAGAAATTATTGGATATAGAACCCGAAGATGCGGTGAGTGAAATACCTCCAACAACAATTCCTGAAGAGTTAAAAAATCCTCCATTAATTTAATGAACGAATATGGCTGTTACATCGGCTAAAGAAAATATATTAAAAAAGATACGGCAGGCACTGAGTAATCCGGTGCCTTTGCCTTTTCCCCACAGCGAAGGTGTACAATCAGTTTTTAAAAAAAGTACCGAAGACAGAACGATCATCTTTGCACAGGAGTTCAGCAAACTGCAAGGTAAATTTGCTTTTTGTGCCGATGAAGCGGACCTGAAAAATCAATTGCAGCAATTGCTGGTTGAAAGAAACTGGACAAAGATCTATTTCAAAGATGATAAGATCGCTGCCTTATTCAACAATGATTCTTTTCCTGATCTGGCTTCTTGCGAAATTTCCATCACCGGCTGCGAATGCCTTGTTGCACGTACAGGCACGATTGTTATGAGTGCTGCACAACAAAGCGGCCGCACAACAAGTGTATATGCACCCATACATATCTGCGTTGCCTATAGTAACCAGATGATGCCGGATATAAAAGAGGCCTTGCTTTTTTTAAAAGAAAAATATGCCGGCAATATGCCATCCCTTATTACTTTTGCAAGTGGTCCAAGCCGCACAGCCGATATAGAAAAAACGCTTGTAACAGGTGTACATGGCCCAAAAGAAGTATATTGTTTCCTGGTAGAGGCATAGAAAAACAATCATTACCCATTAAAATTTAACGATGCAAAATTCCACATATCAATTATTTGTTTATGGTTCTTTAAGAAGCGGTTTTCGTAATCCCGCCTATCAATACCTAACACAATATTTCCGCTTATTAGGAGAAGCTGTTGTAAAAGGAAAGTTCTATGACAAGGGGCCACATCCTGTTGCAATACCCGCAGCAGACGAATCTTTCATCAATGGAGAACTATATGTTCTGAATAACCCGGAAGAATTCAACTGGGTAATTGAGCAGCTAGATGATTACGAAGGACTGAATGTAGAAGCAGGCGAGAAAGCCATGTATAAGCGTGAATTGGTAACGGTGTTCCAGAAAGCTGTGCCTTCACAGGCTTGGATATACTGGTACAACGAAAGTATTGAAGGTATGCATGAGATCGCAACAGGGGATGTATTAAAATACCTGCTGGATAAAAATAAGCCGTAAATATATTTGAACGATGGAATCATCTAAAAAAATATATTTCCTCTCCGACTTTCACCTGGGTGCACCCAATTCCACCGAAAGCCTTGTTCGTGAAAAAAGGATCATCCGTTTTTTAGATGAAATCAAGAAAGATGCATTTGAAATATTCATTCTAGGAGATCTTTTTGATTTCTGGTATGAATATAATAAAGTTGTGCCGAAGGGTTATGTCAGGATACTGGGCAAACTTGCAGAAATTACAGACAGCGGTATTCCCATTCATTTTTTTGTTGGCAACCACGATATGTGGATGAAGGATTATTTTCAACAGGAGTTAAACATACCGGTTTATTTTGAACCCGCCGAGTTTGAATTCAGCAGTAAGAAATTCCTGATTGGCCACGGCGATGGCTTAGGCCCTGGCGACCGGGGTTATAAATTCATTAAAAAAATATTTCGCAACAAGGCCTGTCAATGGTTTTTTGGCATTTTGCCACCATATATTGGTATGGGTATTGCCGGTTACTTCAGCAGGAAGAGCCGTGCGCAGACAGGACAAACAGATGAAGTTTTTTTAGGAGTAGAAAAAGAATGGCTGATTCTATATAGCAAAGAAAAACTTCAGCAACAATATTATGATTATTTTGTTTTCGGCCACAGGCATTTACCACTGGATATTAAATTGAATGATAAAAGCAGGTACATTAACCTGGGCGACTGGATCAAATACAATAGTTATGCTGTTTTTGATGGAAACGAAATGGCATTGAAATATTATAAAAGCTAAACGTTGAATTTGAAATTAAGATCGTTACATATCAGTTTTATAATGTCGTTTATTAGCTACGCCGTTGGTGCACAGATTAAGTCCGATCCTCAGGCACTTAACAATGCTTCAGTAAGATCAGATTCATCCTTTCATTTTGTAAAGGCAATTCCCGGAAACTATATCGCTTTAAATGTAGATATACTTGATAACCTTTACCTCATCACTTCAAACAACCAGTTAAAAAAGATCAATAGCAACGGAGATTCTGTAGCCGCATTTAATGATGTAAAAAAATATGGCAACCCCTCATTACTGGATGTAAATAATCCGTTGAAGGTATTGCTTTATTACAAAAATTATGCAACCGTGGTTGTGCTAGACAGGCTTTTAACTCAACGCAACAGCATCAATTTCCGAAAGCAAAGTATTTTTAGTGTACAGGCAATTGCCACATCCTACGACAACAACATCTGGGTATTTGATGAACAGGATCTTAAATTGAAAAAAATAGATGAAACGGGAAAGTTGTTGCAGGAAAGTGCTGACATGCGACAATTGGTAGACTCAGTTCCTTCTCCTCAACTGATTATAGACAGTGACAACCTTGTTTATCTCTACGATGAACAAAAGGGATTTTATATTTTCGATTATTATGGTGCTTTAAAAAACAGGCTAACCTTTCTTAACTGGACTGACATTGCTATTTCTCATAACAAAATAATGGGATTTTCAAATAACAAGCTTTACAGTTATGAATTAAGATCACTGAATTTAAAGAGCTATACGCTGCCTGCTTTCTTTAAAGATTACAATGCCATCAAAGCCGTAAACGGAAAAGTTTACCTTCTGAAAAAAGATGTCGTTGAAATTTACAGCGTACAATAATTATAGCAATGAAGAAATTCTTAGATACACTTATCCTGGATAATACAGTGAGAACCTACCTCGCCGTATTCGGTACCATTCTTTTTGTTTTACTGTTCAAAAGATTATTGTCAAGAACAGTTGCTTCAGTCATGTTCCTCTTTGTTCGCCGTAAATGGAAGACCATCGAAAAAAGAGAATTCGTTTCGCTCATTATAAAACCGCTTGCTTGGTTCATTTCCATATCTATTGCAGTATTTGCCATAGATAAACTAAATTTTCCCGAGGCATGGAAGTTCAGGATCTACGGTCATTCTACAGATGAAATATTAGATAAAATCGGAACATGTCTCATCGTTATCTATTTTACCTGGTTTGTTACCAGCCTGATCGACTTCATTGCCTTGATACTTGAACAAAAAGCAACACTTACCAAAGATAAAAGTGATGACCAGCTCATTGTTTTCTTTCGTGATTTTTTAAAAGTGATCGTTACCATACTTGGTATATTGCTGATCATAAAAGCAGGCTTCAACCAGGATGTTGGAACTGTACTCACCGGCCTTAGCATTGTGGGTGCAGCCATGGCACTTGCTGCAAAAGAAAGTCTGGAAAATCTGATTGCCTCCTTTATCATATTCTTTGACAAACCTTTTTATACAGGCGATACATTGAAAGTGAATAACGTAAGCGGCACCGTTGAACATATTGGTCTGCGAAGTACCCGCATAAGAACGCTGGATAAAACACTGGTAACAGTACCCAACAAACAAATGGTTGACAGCGTGGTTGACAACTTAAGTATGAGAAGCCAGCGGAGGGCTGAAATAAAACTTGATTTTGTAGCAAGTTCGGCAACAACGAATATTGAAAAACTGATCAAAGAAACAGAAGCGATTCTTGGCAGTAATAAGGAACAGGTAATAAAATATTCGGTATTCTTTTCAGATTTCAACAAGAATGGTATCACCATTACCATTGAGTTTTTTACCATTCATATTACAATGCTGGAATTTAACCGGCTTAAACAGGCATTTAATATTTCTATAAAAAAATTAATAGAAGACCTGCCGTTAGAAATGGCGTCGGGGGGCAGTGATATTAATATTTTTAACAACGACCCAACTGCAGCTAATAACAAAAACCAGCCTATTATTTAGAGAATATATGTTGTTTTTACTGAAGAAGGCTACTCCATTTTTCTTTCTCTTCCTTTTCAAAAAGTTTTTTTTGTTTTAATTTTTTCTGTATTTCATTGGTAAATATCAATACTGTTATTACAATGGAGTACATCAAAAGTATCAGTAATACCAATGAAAAAGTCAGCAGCGCTAACATCAATGCTTCCAATATTAACAACAGGATCGTACTTGCAATAAGAAAGGGAAAAGCATATACAGATTTTCCTGTAAGCTGTACAAATCCTGTTATAGATAGTATATAAACAAAAATAATTGTATAACTGATCCAGTGAGGGATCATAAAATAGAATAGCTGGCCCATGCAGGAAGCCGAAATAAGGATCCCAAATATTCCTGTATTTACGCAAAAACTTTCCTGGCTTTCTGAAAGATGTTCCATGTAGCTAATAGATCTATTTAAGAAGTTCAGCCAGGTCTTGCTCCCATTTACCACTCTTACCATACTCAACCACACGGCCTACTTCTTTGCCATCTTTCATTACTATGATGGTAGGTACATTCGTGATATTAAATGCGGCGGAAACATTACCCAGGGTTTGCTTTGCCCGATTCACTGCAAAAAAACTAATACTCTTATCAGGAAAGCCAGCTTGTTCCTGCAATTTAAAGAAACGGGGAAGAATAAATTGTGTGTCTTCGCACCAGGTACCGCCAAATATCACAAACTGCACTTTATCCTTGGCGGCTTCCATTAGATTTAGAATATCCGTTGGTGGTTCATAAATAAGCTGATTGGAATTATACCATTTATTGAATTCCTCTGTGTTCTTTAAAGCATATTTGCTGATGATACCATTCAGTATCGTCACATCGTCATGTTTTTCGTCTTTTGATGAAGTATAAGGCGTCTGGGCATTTGCAACAACAGTGGCAATATGCAACATGCCGATAAAAAAAACTTTTTTCATAGGATTATCAGAGGTTCGCTTTTAATTCGTTTAAAAATGACTTTATTTGTTTCAATGATTCGGTCATGGCAAATTTCTCCTCCGCATTCTTGTTCTTCTTCAAAAAATCCTTTGCCCCTTCGATCGTATATTTCCTTTCTCTTAATAATTGATAGATCAGTTTCAGGTTCTTAACATCTTCGGGGCGAAAAAAACGATCTCCTTTCTTATTTTTCTTAGGCTTCAAAATATCAAATTCATTCTCCCAGTACCTGATCAACGATTGATTCAGCTTGAACATTTCCGAAACAGCACCAATACTGTAATAACTTTTTTCAAATAATATGGCATCATCCGGTATAGTTATCTTGCCTGCTTCAGCATTCATATCACTAAGCTTCATGCGGCCTCTGGCTGATTTCTTAAGCCCTTCAGTTTTTACAATTACCTTTTCTTTTACGGCTGAAACTTTTACGGGTACTGGTTCCGCTTCAGCAACGACAGTCTCCTGCAGTACAAGCTCTTTTTCCTGCTCCGGTTCTTCCGGGCTAAAATCAAAATTGAAGGCTGATTGTTTTAATGGCATTGTATAAAACGTTTAATGGTTTGAAACGTTTGAGCTGTTTTCCCGAACAACTCTTTCTAAATAAAGTTAGTCAAAACTTTTTGCACTGCCCGTTGCAGCGATCTTTAAAAGCCTGTCGTATTGTTCTGCATTCAGATCGTTGTAAAAAAAGTAAACCGGATCAACAGGCTCTCCATTGATATGCACTTCATAATGACAATGCGGACCCGTGCTTTTACCAGTACTACCAACCCACCCGATCACTTCACCGCGTTTTACACGTTGCCCATTCCTCGCTTTTACTTTTATCATATGGCCATACAAAGTTTCGTAGCCATAGCCATGATTGATGATAACGTGATTACCAAAACCACTTTCAGAATAACCCGGCACAGAAGCGGTACCATCACCGGTTGCATAAATAGGCGTTCCTTGCGGCGCTGTAAAATCAAGCCCCTTGTGCATCTTAGGTGTTCCGTAAACAGGATCTATGCGCATACCAAATCCACTTGCAATACGATTCAGTTGTTTATTACTCACCGGTTGAATAGCGGGAATGCAGGACAGTTTAGCATCCTGGTTCTTGATAAGTTTTGCAATGGCATCGTAGCTATTGAACTGGTAGGTGATCCTTGCACTCATATTGTTAAGCTGGCTGGCGATGCCTTTTTCAAGTGCATTATCACTCATCACATTCACTTTATCCAACTCATTCTTTTTTTCGATCACTTTTGCGCGGGCACTATCCGGCAAAGGATTGGCTTCAAATATAGAACGGTAAACTTCATTGTCACGCTTCTCCAGTGCGGCCAATTGTTCCTGCAATGTTTTTACACTGCTGTTGATGACGGTATAATTGTCTTTCAGGGCCTCGTATTTTTTTTTGGCCTCAATATCGGTTGGTCGTGGAAAGAACCTGTTGTATAAATAGATAACAATGGCAGAACTTACGATCAGGGCACTCAGGAAGCCGAAAAAACGAAGCAACTTCACCCGCAATGGCGTTACCAGTTTTTCATACCTCAGGGTATGCGTGTTATAAAAGTATTTGATCTTTTTCATGCCATAGCCCGCGAAAGGCTTACTAAGATATTTAAATTTTATATAGTTGTTTCAGGAAACAGGGCGATTCCCCCGGCAAAAAACAATTTTCATCACCATTATCACCAGATAACTTTCTTTCATACCCTACAAAATGGCAGGGCAGTTTTATTACCTTTGCTGCACGGTTTACAAAAGTGCACAAATATAAACCGATAAACAACTAAAATCAACACAACAACCCATCGGTATATGATGAAGAGCGCAGCTATCAGGCAGTCATTCCTTGATTTTTTCAGATCTAAACAGCATATCATTGTTCCATCGGCGCCAATCGTTGTAAAGAACGACCCAACGCTTTTGTTCACCAACGCTGGTATGAACCAGTTCAAAGATTATTTTCTGGGCAATAAAACGGCACCTTCACCCCGCATTGCAGATACGCAAAAATGCCTCCGTGTTAGTGGCAAGCACAACGACCTGGAAGAAGTTGGTGTGGATACCTACCACCATACCATGTTTGAAATGCTGGGCAACTGGAGCTTTGGCGATTATTTTAAAAAAGAAGCCATTGCCTGGAGTTGGGAATTACTTACCGAAGTTTATAAGATACCAAAAGAACATTTGTATGTAACCGTTTTTGAAGGAGATGTTAAAGAAGGCCTGCCAAAAGACGAGGAAGCATTGAATGAATGGAAAAAATATGTGGCAGAAGATCACATCCTGCTTGGCAATAAAAAAGATAATTTTTGGGAAATGGGCGATACCGGCCCATGCGGCCCATGCACCGAGATCCATGCAGATACCCGTACCGACGATGAAAAAAAATTAGTAAACGGTGCAACACTCGTTAACAATGATCATCCGCAGGTTATAGAAATATGGAACAATGTATTCATTCAATACAACCGCAAAAAAGATGGCAGCCTGGAGCCACTGCCGGCAAAACATGTAGATACCGGAATGGGTTTCGAAAGACTTGTCCGTGTACTGCAAAACAAACAAAGCAATTATGATACGGATATTTTTACGCCAACAATTGAGGAAATAGAAAAAATCGTATCAAAAAAATATGATCCGACAGTGACTCCCCCTTCGCAACAATCTGCTGCATCTCCTCAACCTTCAGAGGAGATGCAGAGGGCCGGGCTTTGGAAGCAAACTGTTGCATTCAGGGTATTGGCAGATCACATTCGTGCTATTTCATGCACGATTGCAGACGGACAATTACCTTCCAACACAGGTGCAGGTTATGTTATTCGCCGAATATTGAGAAGGGCCGTACGATATTATTATTCTTACCTCGATTACAAACAACCGTTGATGTATCAATTGTTACCGGTTATTGCAACACAATTTGAAACTGTTTTCCCTGAATTGATACAGCAGCAGGATTTTGTTGGCAAAGTGATCAGGGAAGAAGAAGAAGCTTTTTTAAGAACCCTTGAAAAAGGGCTTAAAAAAATTGATGAGATCATGGCACAGTCACAACAATCAAAAGTTATTGATGGTCGTGCAGCTTTTGAATTGTATGATACTTTTGGTTTTCCTATTGACTTAACAAGGTTGATTGCTTCAGAAAATAATTTATCGGTAGATGAGCCTGGTTTTGAAAAAGAAATGAAGGAACAGAAAGACCGCAGCCGTTCAGCCACTGCCATGGATACTGAAGACTGGCAGTTGGTGAATGAAGGAGATGAAGTTAGTTTTGTTGGGTATGATTCGCTGGAAGCGAAAACCAGGATCCTTCGTTACAGGAAAGTAAAAGGCAAGGGCAAAGAATCATTCCAGCTGGTATTGGAAAAAACTCCTTTCTATGCTGAAAGCGGCGGCCAGGTTGGAGATACCGGCATATTAATCATTAATAATGAAGAATTAATAATTAATAATACTAAAAAAGAAAATGATCTTATTATTCACTTTACAGATAAAATGCCTGGTGACCTTTCCGGCGAAGCGGTTGCAACCGTAAACCGCCACCGCAGGAATACCATCACAGTTCACCACAGTGCTACACATTTGATGCATGCAGCACTTCGCAGCATATTAGGTAAACATGTTGCGCAAAAAGGGAGTTTGGTAAATGAAGAACATCTTCGATTCGATTTTTCTCATTTTGCAAAAATGACCGAACAGGAACTGGATGCTGTGGAAGAAACAGTGAACGAAAAGATCAGGCAGAATATTCCTGTTGTAATAAAATCAATGGGTAAGGAAGAAGCCATTGCAATGGGGGCGATGGCTTTGTTCGGAGAAAAATATACAGATACAGTAAGGGTTGTAATCATGGATCCGAATTATTCCATTGAATTATGTGGAGGTACACATGTTGGTTTCACAGGCGAACTTGGTATTTTTAAAATTAAACATGAAACTGCGGTGGCAGCTGGTGTTAGAAGGATCGAAGCGGTTTGTGGCCGCAATGCAGAGCTGCTTGTAAAAGAACAATTTGAACAACTCCGGGCTATTCGTGAAGCACTGCGGAATCCTGCTAATATTTTAAAATCGATTGAAAGTTTGCTGGCAGAAAATAGTTCTTTAAATAAAAGGATCGAATCACTCGAGGCAAGACAACTGGTAGGCATACGCAATGAACTCATGCAAAAAGATGAGATCATTGATAATGTAAGTTTTATTGGCGAGATCATTGAAGTGCCAAATGCAGATGCGCTTAAAAAATTATGTTTCGATTTTAAACATCATCTGCACGACCACCTTGTTGTATTGTGCGCTAATATCGGTGGGAAGGCTAATGTTGCAGTAAGCATCAGCGATACTGTTGTAGCTGCAAAAAAATTAGATGCAGGAAACATCATCAAGGAACATGTGAGCAAACTCATCAATGGCGGCGGCGGCGGGCAAGCATCTCTGGGAACCGCCGGCGGACAGGATACCAGCAGGTTTAAAGAAGTTATTGAAACTGTAAAGGGATTATTGTAAGAATTTTACTACGGAGTTTCACAAAGGGAAAGAAGTTCCCTGCAAAACGAGTTTATAAAACTCCTTTACCGCTTTGGTTAATGTACTAAAATGATAATCATTTTCTAAACAGACCGGCTTATACTTAGTCGATTTACAGAAGCCGATGCAGGCTTACTATTATACTTTAACAGCGATCCCGAAGCGTTAATATATCTTCATGAACCTGTATTGCAAAATGAAGAACATTCCCTTCAAATTCTTAAAACCATCATCCTTCTGCTATATGAAAAGAACATTGGCAGGTGGGCCCTTCATACAAAATAAAACAATGCATTCATTGGTTGGTGCGGATTAAAACAACGGCCCGAAATAAACCAAACAGACCTAGGTTACCGTTTCATCAAAACATGCCGGGGAAAAGGTCATGCCACTGAAGCTGCCGAACAAACATTAGAACATCGATTTAAAAGACTCTACCTAACGGTCCTAACGGGCAGGACACATATCGAAAACTTCGCTTCCATAAAAGTGCTTGAAAAAATAGGGATGAAATTTATTGATGAGGAAATTGTGGATGATTGCCCGGTAAGGACCTATGGTGCAGCAAATTCTCCGATACACTCGCTAAGAATATTCATAACCGGGTAGATAATTTGATGTCGTAAAGAAAGTTTAGTTCTTACTAAAAAGCTGTAAACTTTTCACCGGTTTACATCCCAACTGTTAAAGAAAAATAAAAATCTACTAAATGTTTCGTATTTAAAAAATTACCATTAGTTTTGATGTACTAAAGATTTCGTACACAAAAAATATAATCATGAAAAAAGTATTCGTATCAGTATTGATCAGCTTTCTTATCACAGCTTTCGGCTATACTGCCATGGCACAGGACGATAACCGGAAAAAAGAGGAAAAGGATAAGAAAGAAACACAAGAGATTATCATTCGTAAAAAAGGCGATAAGGATGTCAATATCAACATCCAGATATCAGGTGATAAAGTAACGATCAATGGTAAGCCTTTAGTAGAATTCAAGGATAATGAGATAACCGTGAACAAAAGAAAGATCATCGTAACACAAGGGGATAACCTATATTTTAATGCCGATGGAATGGATGAATTAGGACGGCTTGGTGATTTTTCCTGGAATGATGATGGGCAAAAGGAAGAAGGCGCTTTTCTTGGTGTTACTACCGAAAAATGCAAAGAGGGTGCAAAGATCATTGACCTGACTGAAGAGAGTGCCGCTTCAAAAGGAGAATTGAAGGAAGCGGATGTCATTACCAAATTTGGTGATATAAAGATCGATGGTCCCGAATCATTGTATAAAGCAGTTACCGCAAAGAAACCCAATGATGAAGTAAAGGTTTATTTCCTGCGCGATGGTAAGGAAAAATCAGTAAAGGTCAGGTTGCAGGAAAGAAAGCAATCAACAGGTGTATTTTCTTTTACATCACCAGATGGATCTCATAAAACACTTACCATTCCGTACGAAAAGCAGCGCCAGGCTTACGATGATCAGTTGAGATCTTACAAAGATATGTATCAACAAAAACTACTTACTACACCTGGTCTTGATTATTCCTACTCATTTCCACGCCAGAAAAAACTTGGCCTAAGAATCCAGGATACTGAAGAAGGCAATGCTGTGAAAGTATTGGATGTAGAAGACAGTTCTGCTGCTGCAACTGCGGGATTAAAAAAAGACGATATCATCACAGAGATCGCTGGCGTAAAAGTTACCAATACCGATGAAGTAAGGGAACAATTGCAGGAGAACATGGAAAAATCGTCTTATAATATCAAGGCCCGCCGAAATGGAACAGAAATGAGTTTTGACATTAAAATTCCCAAAAAACTTAAAACCGCTAATTTATAAACGCCATCGAAAAAAAACTGAAAGCGGGTCATAGATGATCCGTTTTTTTGCATTAAGTCATTATTTGGTCAAATGCTGCATCCTGCATCCCGAATCTGCCATCTGCCTTACCTTTGCCGCAATGAATTCAGAAAAATACGAAGTAGTGATAGGATTGGAAGTTCATGCCCAGTTGCTTACCAAGACAAAATTATTTTGTGCAGACAGTACTGCTTTTGGCGCTGAGCCCAATACACAGGTTAGCCCGATCTCATTGGCGCATCCGGGTACTTTACCAAAGATGAACAAACGTGCCATTGAACTGGCGGTAAAACTGGGGTTAGCGCTTCATTGTGAAATTGAACGACATAATTACTTCGCACGTAAAAATTATTTTTATCCCGATCTCCCAAAAGGTTATCAGGTTAGCCAGCATACTGCCCCTATTTGCAAAGGCGGCTATGTAACTGTTTTAAATGCTGAAGGCAAAAATGATATTCAACTCAACAGGATACACCTGGAAGAAGATGCCGGCAAAAGTATTCACGACATCGATCCGGATTATACCTGCATAGACCTCAACCGTGCCGGTGTTCCATTATTGGAGATCGTTACCGAACCCTGCATTCACAGTGCAGCAGAGGCATTCGCCTTTTTAACAGAATTAAGAAAGATAGTTCGCTGGCTGGAAGTATGCAATGGTAATATGGAAGAAGGCAGCATGCGTTGCGATGCAAATATTTCTATCCGGCTGAAAGGTGAAACAACACTTGGAAAAAGAGTGGAAGTAAAGAACCTGAACAGTATCCGCAATGTAAAAAAAGCAATAGAGATCGAACAGGAAAGACTAATCCAACTGGCAGAGAATAATCTGACCGTGATACAGGAAACAAGAAGTTTTGATGCAGACAGCAACTGTACATTTTCCCTGAGAAGCAAAGAAGAAGCAGACGATTATCGTTATTTCCCAGAACCCGATCTACCCCCATTTCTTGTTACAGATGATTATATAGCCGGGATATCCCGTTCTATGCCGGCTTTGTCGGAAGACCTGGTGAAAAAATATACAACAGAATTTTCACTAACTGAGTATGATGCAGCTGTGATCTGTAATGATAAAGAAGATGCTGATTTTTTTGAGGAACTGATCAAACATACCATCCATTATAAACCAGCTGCAAACTGGTTGCTTGGTCCTTTAAAATTTTATTGCAATGAAAATAATATCTCCATTGCGCATTTTCCTTTACCGGTTGTAAGTATTGCTGCACTGGTAGATCTTACTGAATCAGGAAAAGTAAACTTCAACAATGCTTCTACGAAAATATTGCAGGAATTGATAAGGTTTCCCGCTGAATCACCCGCCGCCATTGCCGCTTCGCTGAACCTTTTACAGGAAAGCAATTCAGCTGCCATTGAACAATGGGTGAACGAAGTCATTAACGGCATGCCGGAAAAAGTAAAGGAATACCAGGCTGGAAAAAAAGGATTGATCGGTTTATTTGCCGGTGAAGTGAAAAAGAAAAGCAAGGGCAAAGCAGATATGCAGGTAGTAAATAAATTATTATCAGAAAAACTCAGTCAGTAATTATTTAAAACAGTAGCAACATAATTTTCTAATGAGTGTTATTCGAAAATTAGTACCATAAAAAACATCTATGAAAAAAATCTTAGTATCCATCGTTATAAGCCTTACGATCCTTTCCTGTAAGAATGAAGCCCAAAAGGGTAAGTTTACTGTAACTGGCGAAATAAAAAATGTGGCTGACCAGCAAATATTCCTTGAACAGGTATATTTCAGCGACAAGAATCCGGAAGTATTGGATACTGCCCAATTAAAGAATGGGAAGTTTGAATTGTCTTCCATTGCACAGGAGGAGGGATTATTCCGGCTGCGCCTGGAAAAAACGCCTGCCGGTTATTATTTTATAAATGACAAGCCAAACATCGGAATGAAAGCTGATGTAAATGATACTAGTTTGGATGGTGCAGTATTTAACAGTCCGGCAAATAATACCATAAAAGGCTTGTTCAAAGATCTTGAAAAAAGAAGCAAAATTGCACAGGAGTGCGCCACCAAAATAGATTTATTTAAAACAGATAAAACAAAAGACAGTCTTCTTGCAGCGGAAACTTTAAAACTTAATGAGCAGGAAGAATCATTTAAAAAATATATCCTGAAATTTATAGATACAACATCAGATCCTGTGGTTGCACTTTTTGCCAGGGGTTATACAAGAAATATTGACGCGACCCTTTTAAAAGAAATTATTCCTAACCTTCAGAAAAGATTTCCAAATCATCTGCAGGTTGCGGAGTTGGTAAAACAATACAATGAAGCCATGACTAAGCAGACTCAACCAAGGCCTGCCCAGCCTGGCGCTCCGCAGATCGGGACAAGTGCTCCAGACTTCAGCATGAACGACATAAACGGCAAACCATTTTCATTAAGCCAGCTGAAAGGAAAATATGTACTGGTAGATTTTTGGGCGAGCTGGTGTGGCCCCTGCCGTGGAGAAAATCCGAATGTAGTAGCTGCCTATAAAAAATTCAAGGATAAAAATTTTACAATATTGGGCGTATCATTGGATGAGGAAAAATCTGCCTGGATCAATGCAATCAAACAGGATGGGCTCGAGTGGCAACAAATAAGTGATCTTAAAGGCTGGGGCAGTGCCGCACCTCCACTATATGGTTTTGATGCCATTCCCTATAACGTATTAATAGATCCGCAGGGAAAAATAATTGCAACACTATTAAGAGGTGACGACCTGGAAAAGAAGCTGGAGGAAGTGTTGAAATAATAGCTCTCATCCCAACGAATGAAGGATATGTTGAGCACACATCTCTATCACAAGTCTTCCGAGGATATCTATATTTAATCTAACCGTATGATAGAAACACGAATGACATGGATTTACACAGATATTTTAAAACAACGAAAATAAATTTTTTACGCAGATTTCATTCCCCTTCCTTTTTTGGAGAAGGCCTGTCGTCGTTTTTCGGTAAGTTGGCCTGAGATCTTTTGCGAATGATAGGGTGTATTATTCTCTGTTCATCTACCCAATCCGCCTCCTCCGTGGTTCTATCCTTCCCGTTTATCTTTTCTCTTAAACAAAAAAATCCCGGGAATTAAACCCGGGAATTTTTTATAGCTGATTTTTCTATTAATTATTGAACAGCGATGTTATAGCTGTTGAAGGAAAAATACCTCTTGCAAAGAAAGTATAAGCCCGTCCATTAACTAGTGTTGTTGCTGCGGTAGAAGAAACTATGGTAGTTGTGTTGGCTAATTTCAACCTGATAATATAATCTGTAACCAATGATCCTGGCCCACCTGCACCTGCAGCCTGGCTTGAAGCAACATCTGTATAAGCCGACAAAACGGTGGCATCAGGTGTAGCAACAGAAGTTAATGATGGCACTGCGGCAAATATTTTCAGACTGTCTTTTGCTATGGCACCTACCCTTCTAACAAACCAAACATCCAATGCCGGTGCTTTTGGAGAAAGGTTCAGGAAACGAACTTTACTGGTAGTGCTGGCAGGATTTATGCTCCTGTCTGAATTTAATAATAGGCCTCTGAATCTACCGGCATTAAGCGTATCGTAAACGAAATAAGAATAAGCGTTACCAGCTTTCACTGCAATATTGTTTGAGTGATAAAAAGTTGCCGCTGCTGAAATATCTTTCACTTCCAATAAATGAGTACCTGGATAGATACCAACATAAGTTCCGGTAACTGTTCCATTGGGCGCAACAGCTGCGGCATTGTTCAATTGGACATTATCTGAAAAAACATTCACTGTTTTTGCACTGGCATTGGCATTGGTAAATGAAACATATGCCACTGATTTATCTGCCGGGCCTTTAAGACCTTCCGATTTTTTACAACCTGCCAGCAATGTAAAACCAGCGAGTGTATAAATTAAATATTGCTTTATCATCTTGCTTTTGTTTTAAATTGATTAATACCCGGGGTTCTGATCAACAATAGGGTTTGTATTTCTTTCCTGTTGAGGTATAGGCCATAAAAACCTGTAATCTGCGTACGGTATAGCAGGTACACCTGTTGCAGGAACCGGACCGGCACAAACAAATGCGCCAAGATTTGCAAAGCCATTCGCCATTTTATCAGGAACACCGGCTGTAGTGAAAGCAGGGTCAACAGACAAACGATGAATTTCACTCCAACGCTTTCCCTCTGCCAAAAACTCAATCCTCTTCTCTTTTATGATAGCGTTGATCAACGCATTTTGATTTGCAAAAGAAGCTGTTGTATAAGTTTCAGTTGCAACATTTGCGAGTGCCCTGTTCCTTACCATATTCAACAGGTCTACTGCCCTTTGTGTAACGCCCCCGCTTCTTGCTTCAGCTTCTGCCTGTATCAAAAAAACTTCTGCATACCTGATATAAGGTGCCCAGTCAGATTGATTTAATTGGTCTTTGTATTTAATGGTGAACTTATTTTGATTCCCTGCATTGTCATTTCCATTTGCATATAATAAGGTTCTGCGCTTATCGCCGCATGTCCACTCCGGCAGGTTCCAAACGATCGGGCTAATGGAAACCAATCCCCTTCCGCCGGTCGCTGTACTGCTGATGCTATACATTCTTGCCAATGATGCATTCGTTCCCGGGTTATCGATCGGGTCATTCTTGATAGAAAAAATACTTTCTTTAGATGCATTGTCAACAAACGGGCCATCAGCGTTGGGGGTTAAAAACCAGCCGCCTATCGGACTCACAACTGTTGTCCATGTCAAAGGAGTAACTGCCGCCGGTATAATTTTATTTCCTTCAGTAATTACACCTGCCCAATCTCCTTTATGAAGTTTCAGGCGCATTTTTAAAGCAATTGCAGCGGCTTTTGTAGCACGGAAATTAACACCGGTAGCAGGTAAATTAGCTTCCGAATAATCAAGGTCTGCCAGCATTTTAGTATAACAATTGGCAACGCTTTCACGTGGCTTTGTTGTTGCCAGGGCAACATCCTGTGGATTGTTGATTGCGAAGTCACGGTAAGGTACACCCAATTGCGTTCCGCTGCCATCGGCATAAGGACGTGCAAAATGAAGCAATAGTTCATGATGAGCCATCGCCCTCAGGAACCTGCACTCTGCTTCATACTGTGCAGCAACGGTAAGGGTTAATGTTCCGCTTACAGCCGCAGCCCTGAATCCGGCGATCGATAGGTTTGCTTTATTAATGAGGGCATATAATTCTTTCCACATGTTTACATTATTTGGAGAAACAGTGGTATAAGTTCCGAAATAGGTTGCCTGGTAAAACGTAGCAACATTCACCATATCTTCTCCACGCATATCTTCCTGCTCAATGGCAGCAGCACCAAAGGGATATCCCCGGTCAACAGTTGCAGCTCCGGTAAAAGGATCATACGTACCACTTTGGGCAGCGTCATAAACACCGTTTAAAGCAAGCAGGCAACGTTCTGGTGTGCTGAAAGCCGAATTGGCATCGAATGCATTGTTTGGTGCCAGGTCGATTTTACTCTTACATCCGGTACTACCAATAAGGCCGGAGAGCAAGATGAGGGCAACTATTTTTTGAAAGTATTTCATATAATTTTTTTAGGGATTTTTAATATTATAGCCCGATTGTTACTCCGATAGACATGTTCCTCACCTGTGGTGAAATATTGTTATCCTGTCCTTCTATACTGTAAGCTTCCGGATCAATACCGCGGTATTTTGTCCATACATGTACATTTTGCAGCTGCACGAAGAAACGGAGACTACGAACTGTATTATTGGTTGCGTCCTGCAGTTTTTTACCATCTACCGTATAGCTCGCAGAAATGTTTTGCAGGCGAAGGAATTTTCCATCTTCAACAAATCTTGAAATAGCTTCTCCATTTTGGTTTGCGATCGCATCCTGTGCATACCATAATTTCGGTACATCTGTAACCTGGCCAGGCGTTGTCCAGCGGTTCAGTATTTCTGTTCCGTTGTTTGCAAATTTTTGATTCAGCAACACTTCCTGGCGTGTTATATTCATGATCTTGTTACCACCCTGATAACGGAACATAACATCGAGTTCAAACCCTTTATATGAAAAGGTATTGCTGAATGCTCCATAATAAGTTGGCTGGGAATTTCCCAACACCCGCTTATCCGCTGTAGTTAACGTAGTAGCTGCACCCAGGGCAGGGTCGCTTAATGAATTTGCAAAATAATAAACGCCGTTTTGAATATTACGTTGAACAAGTTGATTCGCTGCATTGTAATAAACAGGGTTACCATTACCGGAATTCACACCGGCAAACTGGTATCCGTAAATGGCATTGAGTGATTCACCAACACGGTTGATATTATAATTGGTTGGGAATATCTCCTTGGTTTCCACGCCGCCAGTTGAATACAATGAAACGAGCTTATTCTTTACATGTGTATAATTTGTATTTAGATGCCATTCAAAATTCTTTGAACGAACCAATGCAACATCCATGCTTAATTCAACGCCTTTATTTTGAGCCCTTCCCACATTCTGAAGAATGGCGTTCCCTGGTACCCCTGCACTGAATGGCTGTGGTACAGATAATATCAGGTTATCAAGATCATTCTTAAAGTAATCAAAAGTTAAATTGATGCGGTTTCTGAACAAACCCAATTCAAAACCCACATCGTATTTTTTATTTTGTTCCCATTGTAATTCAGGGTTACCAATTACCGCAGCAGCGATACCACCGATATTAGCATAAGGGCGGCTGCCATAAGTACTCAGGTAAGGAAATCCTGACAACCTGTTACCTACAACTGCATATGAAGCTTTGATCTTGAAGTCTGAAATGGTTCTGCTTAAGGCCGCATTTGATTTCCAGAATTTCTCCTGTACCGGCCTCCAGCCTATTGAAACACCCGGGAAGCTACCATACTTGTGGCCACCTGCAAGTGAAGACTGACCATCGATCCTGAAAGAACCCTGGATAAAATATTTTCCTTTATAATCATAATTCAGCCTTCCAAAATAAGAGTCAATTGCTGAAGTAAAATAATTACCCTGGATACTTTGTGTCACTGCTGAACCTGTAATGATATTTTCTTTCAGGTAAAACAGGTCGGCAATATTTGAACCCGAAGCCAGGTAGAATCTTGAAGTTGTTTGTTGAAGCTCCTGTCCGGCAGTCAGGTAAACATTGTGACCCTTACCACTCAAATTGTAGCTGAGATAATTCTGAATATCTGTATTCAATATATTCTGCTGGCCTTGTTGTATAACACCGTTAGAAGAAGCACCGTCGCCATGGCGGGGATCGTATATCAACGAACTGTTATCAGTAAAATAATCCAACCCCAATTGGTGATGGCTTGTTAAACCCTTAGCAAGTTTCAACTCAATAAAAGTTGTATTCAATATCCTGTATTTATCCGACTGAAACCTGTTCTTATCAAGTACAAATGCAATATTGGTATAGTTATCATCGATTGTTCGGAGGTTTGGACCTGCGCCCAATGCGTTTGCATTCGGTGCAATATTATATCCAGTAGGATGTGTAGTACTGTAAATAGCTACATTCGGTAAAGCCCTGATGGCACCAACGATGGCACCACTTAACCCGTTCGTTGCATTTTGCTGGTCAAAATCATTCTGACGTGAAACCGCTAAATTATTGCTGATCTTCAGCCAGCTGTTCGCCTGGCTTTCAATATTCATCCTGATCCTGTAGGCTGTATTTTTATTGGTGCGGATAATGCCCCTGTTCTCACCATAGTTCAAAGAAAGATAATAACTGGTTTTATCTGATCCGCCTGAAACACTCAGGGTATGTGTGGTAGATAGTGCATTGTTTACAAAAACATTTCCCTGCCAATCGGTATTTGTTCCGTTAGCATCCAGGAATGCAACTGGCAAACTTCCTGCATTGGTAAATTTTTCATTGGCAACTTTTACAAACTGGGATGCATTCAGCAGATCAAATTTTTGCATCGGAGTGCTATAGCCAACAACACCCGTATAATTTACCGATGTTCTTCCTTTTACACCTTTCTTTGTTGTAATAAGTATAACACCGTTGGCTGCCCTTGATCCATAAATGGCAGTAGCAGAACCATCTTTCAATACATCTATCGTTTCGATATCATCGGGGTTTACATCACCGATCTCATTTGAATTTCCTATTAAAGCAAGGTTGCCGGTTGTTATCGGCACACCATCAACAATGATCAATGGATCTGCTCCAAGTGAAATGGAATTAGTTCCCCGTATACGGATCCGGGCCGGTGCATTCACCAATCCGCTGCTGTTATTCACATTCACCCCCGCTGCCCTACCTGCTAATTGCTTATCAACAGAAGGCGTGATGAGTGTGGCGAATTCTTTTGCATCTACTTTGGATGCAGATCCTGTGAAGGCTTTCTTTTGCTGAACACCGTAACCTACAATAACAACTTCTTCCAGCTTTGTATCAGCAGCGATCAGCGTAATATTTAAAGTAGTTGATTTACCGATTGAACGTGTAAACGTTTCAAAATTTACAAAACTAAAAATAAGTGATTTTGTTGTAGCTGAAACGCTGAGGCTGTAGTTTCCGGTCTTATCTGTTTGGGTTCCGTTCTTACCATCTGAAGGTGTGACTGAAACACCTTCCATTGGTGCTTCTTTGTCATTTACTACACGACCGGTTATGATTCGGTCTTGTGCAGTAGCCCCCAGCATAAATGCCATGGCAATGGCCAGGGTTAAGATAGTTTTTCTCATTGCAGTTTGGTTTTTGCGACAAATATATATCAGATTATCTAAGATTCTTCAAAATACAGAGATGTTTCTTTGCTCATTTGCTGCACAAAGAAAGACTTTCATAAAGAATTATAACGCATAACGCAGGCAACAAAATTATATTGTCTAAGGCTTTTTCTTCTTATTCAGCAACAATAATAACACCGGCAACAACACAAGATTGGTAATCGTTGCAACAAATAAAGTTACCGATGTAAGCCAGCCCAAAGCAAACGTACCGCCAAAACTACTGGCGCAAAAAATGATGAAACCGGCCGTAAGTACCATTGAAGTATAAACAATACTTAACCCGGTTTGCTGCACGGTGCTTTTTACGGTTGCCGCAACATCATTGTCAAAAAGTGGAAGGTCTTGCTTATAATTTACCAGGAACCGAATGGTTATATCCACCGCAATACCCAGTGCCACACTGAATATCAAAACAGTGGACGGCTTTAATGGTACACCTGCCCAGCCCATGATACCTGCGGTAACCAACAACGGGATAATATTGGGTATGAGCGAACAGATCAATATCCTGAATGAACGGAAGAGATAAAGCATGCAGAGCGCAATGAGCAGAAAAGCCCAAAGAATACTTTCCTTCAAACCATTAATGATAAACCTGCTGCCTTCTAAAAATGTGATACTGGTTCCCGTTAGTACAACTTTGTACTGAGGAACTTTAACCAGGTCGTAATTTATTTTCCCCGAGGAATCCAACCAGGTCGTATCACTGGAAACTACTTCTACAGAATCTGATCCTATCGAAGTATTAACAACATAGTTAATTGATTTGGCACCGCCCTTCCAGGAAGTATCATAATAAAAATATCTGGAAGAATCGAAAACCTCGTAAGCTCTTTTTTGTATACCTGCTAATATTGCCGGCAGTTTTACTGTACCAACATCTGCCATGCTAACGCTGATTCGCGTGCGCTGCTTACTGCTGTCCATAAAAGAATTCAACATCCTGCTGAAATTATTGTTCCTGCTGCTATCCGATTTTGATGGCCGCAGGTATTCGCCAACGAAAGAACCATCAAAACTATTCGGCATTAAATATTGCGTGGAATCATTCTCATAAAAACCCTGCTTGGCAAATTTTAATCCTTCTGCAACCGATAAGGGCCTGTTCATATCCGGCTGTGCGCTGATGTATTGGGCAAGCGAATCAACTTTTTCATAAACAGCCAGGGCACGCATACCCGTGAGGCCATTGCGCTTTTTTGTATCTACCACGATCTCCAGCGGCATTACTCCTTTAAAATTATGTTCGAAGAATTTCAGATCGGTATAAATCTTATCTGTTTTAGGAAGATCGTCTACAATATGCCCTTCGGATCTCAACCTGAGCATACCAAATACCGAAAACACAACAACCACCGCTGTTATGGCTAATACCGTTTTTTTATGATTGAAGGTCCAGGCTTCTACGTTTGTTAAGAACAAGTTGATCCATTTATTATTCAGATACTTTAACTGCTTTTCTTTGGGCGCAGGTAAATAACTTAATACTGAAGGAAGCAAGATGAAAGAAACTACGAATATGATCATGATGCTGATGCCGGCTACCACACCAAACTCTTTCAGGATGGCGCTTTTGGTAAGCGCAAATACTGCAAAACCGATGGCAGCAGTAAGATTACAGAATAAGGTAACAACACCCATCTTGCTAACCATATTTACGAGTGCATTTGTCTTTCTGGTATTTTCAGAAGGATCATTGTCGTGTAAATAAGATGTATGATACTTGTTAATAAAATAAATACAATTAGGGATCCCGATCACCACTACCAGCGAAGGAATAAGTGCGGTGAGCAGTGTAATATTATAACCGCAGAGATAAGTAACGGCAACCGTCCATATTACGCCAATGATCACGACGGCCAGTGATATCAGTGTGGTGCTGATGGAACGGAAGAATATCAATAGTATCAAAACACTCAATGCAAGGGAGCCGAATAAAAACAATTTCATCTCCTGTTGAATGCGGTCTGCTACAACGGTTCTTATCAATGGTAGTCCGCTTAAATGTGTTTCAATAGTGGTTGCAGCAGAAAATCTGTTAACTGCATTCGTTATCTCCGCTACAACTTTTGAGCGGCCCGGAGAATTGAGTACATCTTTATTAATTCGAACGCCCATTAAATAAGCCGCTGAATCGTTGTATAAAAGACTGCGGTAAAACGGAAGATTGAAGAAAACAGCAGCAGCACTATCTAAAGCCTGTTGCGTACGGATCGTATCGGGGAATATTTTTTGGGCTGTTAATTTTTCCGCAGCACTGTCTTTTTGTAAAGCCACTGCTCCGGGCACGCTCAGCACATCTTCTACGAATTTCACCTGCTTCAACTCTTTCAGTAACTGGCGATATGCTGTAAAATTCTTTAATACAAACAGATCTTTAGAATTTATACCAACCACGAGCAGGTTGCCATCATCCCCAAATGTTTTTTTAAAGGCTAAGTATTCCTGGTAACGGGGATTATCAGTTGGGATTGCTTTTGAAAATTCGTAGCTTAATTTCACCTTCGATGCAAAATACCCCATGATCCCCGTAGTGATCGCCAATAATACCAATAATGTAAACCGGTTCTTTAGTACGAATTTTGCGAGGCTTTTCCACATAAAGACTTATTTGAAGAATTCTTTAAACAATAATTGTGCAAAGAAAGATAATTTGCTGGTGAATATGATTTTTAAACGGCCATATATTGGAAGCATGCCGAGCTGGTTTGGGGTTTAGAAAGCTTAGATGGCAGTATTATCCGCTAAATATTCTATACCAACGAAACCTTAAACAACTAAACGCTTTATACTGATAAACCAAAAAACCAATAACCCTCCCCATGACCCACAAAACAAAAGGCATTGTACTTCGAACGGTAAAATATGGTGAGACCAGCCTCGTGGTTACCATTTATACTGAGCTGTTCGGTGTGCAGACCTATATGGTGAATGGAGCACGTACAGCAAAACGAACCGGCAATAAGTCCGTTATGTTTCAACCTTCAGCTATACTCTACCTGGAAGTTTACCACAATGATCAAAAATCCATGCAACGGATCAAGGAATGCAGCTGGGCTATTTTATATGAGTATGTACTCAGTGATGTTATTAAGAACAGCATTGCCTTATATATCGTGGAACTCTTATATAAATCCTTAAAGCAACCCGAATCAAACAGCCAGCTTTTTTATTTCTGTGAAGATGCGCTGATGCAACTGGATGTTGCAGAAAAAAATGTGGCTGCTAATTTCGCGCTGTTCTTCTCCCTGCATCTCGCCGATTTTTTTGGATTCAGGATCAACGGCAATACCATCACAGGCGAGGAGCTATATCTCGACCTGCGTGAGGGTGAATTTGTAGCTGAACAACCGGTACACCCAAATTTTATCCAGGGCGTTCATGCATCCATTACTGCGGAATTATTGAAAACAAGATTGCCCGAAGAACTCAACCAGTTAAAACTGAACAAACAAACCCGCCGGGATCTCTTATTGAAATACCAGGATTATTACGCCTTGCATATTCATGATTTCGGTAAGATGAAAACGCTGGGAGTGTTGCATGAGTTGTTAGCCTGAGGGGAGTGTAAAATGGTGGCTGCATCTCAATTTTTCACATTCAGCGCCTAACAGTCAATATTTTACATTTAAATATTCGGCTCATGGCTTTTGTAAATAAAAAAAATCGTCTTGAAAAAATATTTACACCGATGTAAATATTTTTTTTGTAAATATTTAAAAATTTACAAAAAATTAATTTACAAACGAACCAGGGAGTTACATTAACGGCCGGGCAACTGAAAAATCGTTGTCAATCAATACAATGCCCGGTTTCTTTCCTTTTTCAAAACTGCCATAATTTTGCCCGATCTCCAGTGCCCGGGCACCATTCATAGTGGCCCATTGCAAAATTGATCCTACTGTTAATGATGGGAAATGATTTTTGATGGTTTTCATTTCTTCCAGGATGCTGAGTTGATCATTGGAGGCAAGGCTATCGGTACCTAAAACAATTTGACCGGAATTGGCAAGGAATAAACTGATATCGGGCAGTTTGTTGCTTATATACCTGTTGGCGTTGGGGCAAAGGCAGAACCAGGTTTGAGGTTTGAGGTTTGAGGTTTGAGGTTTGAAGTCGTTTGTGAATTCGATATCTTTTGCTGAAGTTGCAACATTGTGCACAAGGATAATGGATTGCCCTTTTGTAAAGTAAGGCAGGTAGGTTTGTAAACTTGTTTTACCGGATGGTTTGAAAGCTGTAATGTCAATAGCCATCTTATCATACATCCTTAAAAAATCCCCCGTGCCGTTTTCAAACAGTTCATTTTCGGCAAAAATTTCCTGGTTGTGAATGGTTAATAATTGATTGTTTGGAAAAGTATTGATCATATTGAACAATTCCTGCGAAACGGAATAAGGCGCATGTGGAACGATAGAACCTGCCGGCAACTGTTTTGCATATTCAGCGTAAAGATCAACACTGCGTTGAAAACGGTCTGCTGCAATGGATGGAAGGACAGCACTGGCTTCTATAAAATTATGATAGTATAATTTCCCTTTCAGCTTTTGCGGAATGGTCATTGGATTGTTGCAGATATCTCCTACCGCTACAATACCGTTTTGGATCATTTCATTTTCGGCTGCCTCAATAGCCGCCAATATTTGTTCCTCCTCGAAATGCCTTTCGGTAACGATCTTAAAAACAAAATCTACCAGCCCGGTATGTTTAGGAATCAGCCCTTTCATGTGCGATAACTCCAAATGGCAATGGCAGTTGATGAAGCCGGGGCTTAATATGCCATTGAATGTTTCAATTGCATCGCCTGCAGCTGCCTCTACTACAATATCTATAACATTGCCTGAACCATCGGTTATCAATACATTGTTGCCGGCGATCATTTCATGCCCCGTAAAGATTTGATCAGCCCTGAATTTTCTATACAAAATGATTGATTGATATGATGTAAATTTGCCGGCTTCTAATGGCAAGGCGCCTTCGTCTGGCCATTAGCCGAATAATGGTATGCTGTACAAGTGAGTGACACAACAATGTTTGGATGCTGTTACAAAAGCCGGTACAAAAATAAAATTACACTATGTTAGATAAACTGGATGCGATAAAAGCAAAATTTGATAACCTGGGCGTTGCGCTTACCAATCCAGAGATCGTGAGCGACAACAAACGTTACAGTGCCATGAGCAAGGAATACCGCAGCCTTGAAAAAATTGTCAACCGCAGGAATGACTATGTAAAAGTGATGGATGATATTGAATTCAATAAAGAAGTGTTGAATTCGGACGATGAAGAAATGCGGGAGATGGCAAAAATGGAAATACCTGCACTGGAAGTACAAAAAGAGGAACTTGAAAAAGAGCTTCGGAATATGCTCATACCAAAAGATCCCTATGACGAAAAGAATGCAATCCTTGAAATAAGGGCAGGTACCGGTGGCGATGAAGCGTCGCTGTTTGCCGGAAACCTATTGCGTATGTACCTGAAATATTGCGAAAAGAAAGGATGGAAAACAGCTTTGCTCAGCGAAAGTGAAGGAACCGTGGGCGGTTACAAAGAGGTGCAGGTGGAAGTTATAGGTGATGATGTATACGGAGTGCTCAAATTTGAAAGCGGCGTACACCGCGTTCAGCGGGTACCAGATACCGAGAGCAGCGGCCGTGTGCATACGAGTGCAGCCACTGTAGCTGTAATGCCCGAAGCAGAGGAAGTGGATTTTGAACTGAAAGAAAGTGATGTAAAAATGGAAACCGCCCGCAGTGGCGGTGCAGGTGGTCAGAATGTAAATAAAGTAGAAACAAAAGTTTTTCTTACGCATAAACCAACAGGGATCGTAGTTGTTTGTCAAACAGAACGAAGCCAATTGGGCAACCGCGAAAAAGCAATGGATATGTTGCGGACCAAATTATACGATGAAGAAGTTCGCAAGGCTGAAGAAGCCATTGCTCATAAAAGAAAAAGCCTCGTAAGTACCGGCGACCGCAGCGCCAAGATCCGCACTTATAATTATCCGCAGGGAAGAGTAACAGATCACCGTATCGGGCTTACAGTATACAATTTAGATACCGTGTTAAACGGAGATATCCAGGAATTTATTGACGCATTGCAATTTGCAGAGAATGCAGAGAAGCTAACCAGTCAACAATAATAATTTTTACCGCAGAGACAGTGAAGAATAAAATATTTTTACGCCCTGACAACTTTGCGTAGATTGTATCTCATGCGTGCATCCGTGGCGATCATCGTTGCTGCTGCTTCATTTCCATATAACGCATGTAAGAATTTAAATTCGCATCCCCGTATAATTACCAGGATCACAGGTGTAAAGAACCTGGTTCAACACTATTTAATCAATTTTAAAAAAATCAATTATGCTTGAAGAATTATTCAACCTGGTTAAAGGCACTGCAAACGAAAGCGTGGTTAATAACCCGGCAGTACCCAATGAACAAAATGATGCGGTTGTTGCAGAGGCAACAAATACAGTGGCATCGGGACTGCGAAATATGATTGCGGGTGGCGGTTTACAAAACATCCTTTCGCTGTTTGGAAATAATACACAGCAGTCTGGCCAACAAAGCAGCCAAAGCCTGCTGAGTAATCCCATTGTAAATATGATGATCGGGCATTTTGCAGGGAAGCTTATGAGCAAATTTAACCTGGGCAGCAACCAGGCAAGCGGTGTTGCCAATAATCTTATTCCTGCTGTTATCAGTAACCTCGTGAGCAAAACCAATGATCCGAATAACAGCAGTTTTTCTATAGAAAATCTTTTACAATCGATCACAGGCGGCCAGAGTACCCAGGTTGCACAGGAACAACAGCAAAGTGGCAATAGTGGCTTTAATTTCCAGGACCTCGTAAGTCAGTTTACAGGTGGCGGACATACTGGCGGTTCCGGTACTGGCGGATTGATGGACATTGTTTCAAAACTGGCAGGCGGCGCCCAGGCACAGCAGGAAAAAAATGGTGGTGGTGGACTGATGGATATGATACAGGGCTTTCTAAAATAAACACTCAGGGCAATCTGTTAAAATAGACTTAATTAAAGCTATTTCTCAAAACTCTTTAAACATTGAGGCATGGATATTGTCTTATATAGTACAGTTCTTACAACGAATATAAATAGCCAATTATCATTAAGATTTTCTTAACAGCAGCATAAAAATTCTGGCATCTTGTTTGACTATATATATTCAGAACACAAACTTTAATAGTAAATTTTCTCATAAGCAGTTAGTTTTGGTAACCGGCCCCTGTTTCTACAGGGGCCTTTCTTTTATATGAATACGCTGATAATAATGTATCGCCCAGATCAACCCGGTTTTCGCTGGCTTATTTTCTTAATCGTAGCTGACATCGATGTTTCTGAACCACCTTACGATGCTTATAATTCATAACCGTGTAAAATCTGCACACATATTGTGGAATTTTCTCCCGCTGCTTTACCGGTTAATCTGCGGTTAACTAACAGAATTAATATCAATGCTGATAAAGTATTAATAAACTTTGCCGTACATTTTTTAACATAGTTATGTATTCCCCCCAGATCTTTCAAACAAACAACCCAACCCGCTGGAAAAGTGTGAAATGGACGAGCCGGGTTATCTTGTTCGTTGCTATTTTTTTGCTGGTAGTTGTTGTAGTGGCAGTCATCAATGGCAGCAGCCCGAATATGCCGAACCTCAATGAGCGTTCGAGGTATTACCAGAGTAAATTAGACCCTACCAATAAACTTACGTTTGAAACACCCCTCAATAAAAAATTCAAAGGCTTCAAAGATTTTCTTGATAAAAAACAAAAGGAAGATTCATTGGCCAAAGTGAGTGCTACAAAATTAAATGCCTCATTAATAAGAGGTGCATTTTATACACCCTGGTTATTTGCTTCTTTGGGTGATCTTCAAAAAAATGCTGATAAGCTGAATACTATTTATCCCGAATGGTTCTTTATAGATACACTCAACTACAGCTTGCAAACAAGGATCGATAGTGCAGGCCTGGCAGTTATGAAGGAAAAAAAGCTAAGCATACAACCAATCTTTAATAATTTTCATACAAATAAATCAAACCCGGCCAAGGGTGATTTTGATGGTAACCTGGCGCATGTTATCCTCAACGATCCGGCTAAGAGAAAATTCATTATACAGCAATTGGCAGACACCTTGTTACATTACCAATTACAAGGCATCAACATCGATTTTGAAGAGCTGAAAGAAACTAACAATGAAACCCTCACCGCTTTTCAAAAAGAGTTATATGAAACATTGCATGCGAAAAACCTTTTGGTAACAATCGATGTATCGCCCGACAATGAAGATTATGATTATAAGGAATTGGCGAAGTACAATGATTATGTTATCCTCATGGCTTATGATCAATTCAATGATGGTACAGAACCCGGGCCTATCAGCAGTCAGAAATGGATAGAAGCAAAACTGGATTGGATGGATGACAAGATCGACGTATCCAAAATCATTTTAGGTGTTGCCGGCTATGGCAGGGATTGGATCACGGAAGAAGAAGGAAAAAGAGTTGATGATATTACCTATGCACAGGCCATTGATGATGCAAAACTTTGGAACGGACAAATCAGTTTCAACAACGATAGCTATAACCTTAACTACAATTATACAGAACCGCCGACAGATTCTGCTTCTGCGATTAGCCATGTCGTCTGGTTCACAGATGCCGCAACCACATTTAATACCCTTCGTTTTAGCGATGACTATGCAACGGCAGGAACAGCGCTCTGGCATCTTGGTGGTGAAGATCCAAGAATATGGAATTTTTATGGAAGAAATTTAAGTACGGCTTCATTGCAAAAAAATCCATTTGATTTTAATTTGTTAAGCACTTCCGTACTCGATCCAAACAAAAAACCAACTTCCACCGGCGAAGGTGAGTTACTAAATATCATTTATACACCTGCCCAAGGAAATATCAAACTCGAGGTCGATCATACCGAAATGCTCATTGCAGAACAGGAATACAAGGAACTTCCATCTGGTTATGTTTACCAGAAATTTGCAGAAGATAAAACTCCTATGGGGCCGGGGCATAAGATCATTTTAACGTTTGATGACGGACCTGACCCAACCTACACGCCAAAAATTCTCGACATTCTTGAAAAAGAAAAAGTACCTGCAACTTTTTTTGTCATCGGGTTGAATGCAGAAAACAATATTCCAATACTCAAACGCATTTATAAAAATGGTTATGAAATAGGCAATCATACTTTCACGCACAGCAACATTGCAAAGATTAGTCCCGAAAGGGCCGAGCTGGAATTAAAATCAACCCGGCTGCTGATCGAATGTATCACAGGCCATTCTACCATTTTATTCAGGGCGCCTTATAATGCGGATAGTGAACCCCAGACTTTTGAAGAAATTGAACCCATAGCCCGCAGTAAAAAAGACAATTATATCACAGTTGGTGAAAGCATCGATCCGAACGATTGGGATCCCAAAATGAATGCTGATAGTATTGTTAACCGAACCATACGGTATGCTGAAGCAAATGATGCCAGTATCATTTTATTACATGATGCGGGCGGCCAAAGCAGGCAGGAAACGGTGAATGCATTACCACGCATCATCGATTATTTTAAAAAACGCGGTTGCAAATTCACCACCGTAGCCGACCTGATGGGCAAAACAAAAAATGACGTAATGCCTCCGGTTCACTGGAGTTGGATCAATTCATTGAATTTCTTTTTTGCCGAAGCTACTTATTGGGGTGGTCATATTCTCTTCGCTTTGTTCATCATCGGTATTTTTTTATCGATTGCACGTATGACCATGATGGCTGTGTTGGCATACATCCAAAAGAAAAAAGAAAAAAATATTGCAGACAGTAAAGCTCAGCCTGGCGTAAGCGTTATCGTTCCTGCATACAATGAAGAATTGAATGCAGTGAGAACAGTTCAAAGTTTATTACAACAGGATTATCCTAACCTGCAAATTGTATTTGTAGATGACGGTAGTACCGATAAAACCTATGATACGATCAACGAAGCTTATAAAGACCATCCGAACGTGCAGGTGCTAACAAAAAAGAACGGTGGTAAAGCAACAGCACTTAACCATGGTATCAATATGGCTGTCAATGACTATGTGGTTTGCATTGATGCCGATACCCAATTGAAGCATGATGCTGTTACTGAATTAATGAAAAAATTCAACAGCCCCAACGCTGCAATCCAGGTAGGTGCGGTGGCAGGAAATGTAAAGGTTGGCAACGAAATAAATATGATTACGAGGTGGCAAAGCATTGAGTATATAACATCACAGAATTTCGACAGAAGGGCATTTGATCTGTTGAATTGCATAACAGTTGTACCTGGAGCCATCGGCGCATTTAAAAAAACAGCGATCATAGAAGCCGGTGGTTTCACCAGCGATACACTTGCCGAAGATTGTGACCTTACTATGCGCCTGCATCGCAAAGGCTACCAGGTTCGCAATTGTACAACGGCCTTCTCTTATACGGAAGCACCGGAAACCATGAAACAATTTTTAAAACAACGGTTCCGCTGGAGTTTTGGTGTAATGCAAAGTTTCTGGAAACACAGGGATGCGGTTTTCAATCCACGTTATAAGAACTTTGGTATGGTTGCCTTGCCCAATATCCTCATCTTCCAGATCGTGCTGCCTTTTCTCGCACCTATGGCAGATTTTATTTTATTGCTCAGCTTGCTCGCAGCTGGTTTCGGAATCATACCTGCAAGCCTGGATCATATTTTAATCTATTACCTCATATTTACGCTGGTTGATGTTGCCGGCGCTGCCATTGCTTTTTCTTTTGAAAAGGAAGATTATAAAAAATTACTATGGCTTATTCCGCAACGCTTCATTTACCGGCAGCTCATGTATTATATATTGATCAAATCTTTTAATAAAGCCTTAAAGGGCGAATTACAAGGCTGGGGTGCTTTAAAACGTACGGGCAATGTAAAACAACTTACACCTGCTTAAAGTAACCGGCATACTTTAACTTTGCGCAATAACTTTAAAAATTGGCTACAAGTTCATCAGGCAGAAAATCATTTTTTAAGCGGATACGCAGCGGTGAAAACCCTGAAAATGCCGAGATGAGTTTTATCGATCATCTGGAGGCTTTGCGATGGCATATTGTAAGGGCGGTGATCGCATGGCTAATTGGCGCCATTGCAATATTCGTTTACATAGACTGGATATTTGATAATGTTGTTTATGCTCCCGCACGATCCAGCTTTGTTACTTATACCGCATTATGCAATTTCGGTCATAAGCTTCATTTGGGTGAAGCGCTGTGTATGCCTCCTGTAAGTATCCCTTTGCAGGGAAATACCGTCAGTGGCCCATTCATGTCTGCTTTATCTATCGCTATGATTGGCGGTATCATCATAGCATTCCCTTATTTATTCTGGGAGCTTTGGAAATTTATTAAGCCCGCTCTTTCTCCCAAAGAAATAAAATATGCAAGGGGAAGTATCTTTTGGGTTTCCTTGTGCTTCTTTAGCGGTGCTGCATTTGGTTATTTCCTTTTAGCACCTTTTACTTTTAATTTCCTGGCAAATTTTACTTTAGGAACTGTGGGCGCCTATAAATATATGCCAACGCTGGATGATTATATCGATACTTTGAATAGCATTATCCTGGGCTGCGGGGTTGCATTTGAATTGCCTGTACTCGCTTATGTGCTTGCAAAGATCGGCCTCATATCAGCCAAATTCTTAAAAACTTACAGAAAATATGCTTTCGTAATTATATTGATCGTGGCAGCTGTTATTACGCCATCTCCCGATTGGACAAGCCAAACGATCGTTGCTATTCCATTGCTCTTATTATATGAAATAAGTGTGATGCTTTGTGCCCGTGTTGACAGACAAAAAGCCAAAGAAGAAAAAGAATGGAGCTAGCTCTTTTAATAGATAATTAAATAATTGATAATTGATAATACTTTAATTTTGTTAGAGAATTTTAAGCTTGCTGATGTAGTATAAATTATCCATTAACCAACTTTCAACTTCACCTCATGTACACATTTGATAAAACCAAACCCATTGCCATAGGATGCGACCATGCCGGTTTTGATTGCAAAGAAGATCTCATCTCTTTTTTAGAAGGTGAAGGGATGGCTTTCGAAGATTTTGGCACCTACAACAAAGACTCAGTTGATTATCCCGATTTTGCTCATCCGGTTGCATCAGCTGTTGAAAGCGGCCGGGCATCTTTCGGTATCCTGCTTTGCGGAAGTGCCAATGGTGTTGCCATTACAGCCAACAAACATGCAGGTATCAGGGCTGCTATTTGTTGGGGCGAAGAACTGGCAGAACTTGCACGCAAACACAACAACGCAAATATCCTTTGCATACCTGCCCGCTTTGTGCGTGATGGGGATGCTGAAAAAATGCTTGATATTTTTATGAATACCGAGTTTGAAGCTGGACGACATCAGAACAGGGTTGGAAAAATACCTGTTTAGTGAAATTCCGCCGCAAAGCCGTCGAAAATTCCCCGCCCGAAATCCTCTTCAAAAACCTACACCGTAGATCATAGTTTATATATTCCCCCGCCGCTTATAAAAAAGAAATTTAAAGCTTACCTGCTTTTATTATTTTGCTTAAAATAACACGTACAATGAAAAAATTATTCTTGCTGCCCTTAATAATTTTATGTCTGCAGGCATTTGCACAAAATGATGATGCGGCAAAATATGCAGCTGTTATCACTGGTGAGGGTTTGAAAAAACACTTAACAGTTATCGCCAGTGAAGAAATGCAGGGCCGTGAAACCGGAACGGAAGGACAGCGCAAAGCAGCTGCCTATATTGAAGATCAGTTTAAAAAGATCGGGCTTAATATGCCGCAGGGGATGACCGGCTACCAGCAGTTGTATCCCTTATACCAGGATAGCCTATTGAGCAGCAGTATAACGATTGGCAAAACAGCCCTGGTATTTGGTAACGATTATTATATAGATGCGAGAACCAATGACAACGGAAATTTTAAAAGTAACAAGATCGTCTTTGCGGGCTATGGAATAGAAGATGATAAGTACAGTGATTATACATCCATCGATGTAAAAGGCAAAACAGTGATCATCTTTTTAGGAGAACCAAAAATTGATGGAAAATATCTCATCTCCGGAACAACCCGCGGCAGCGAATGGACATTTCCTGGTTTATCAAAGAAGCTGGCTCTTGCTGAAAAGAAAGGTGCAGCTGGCATATTGGTAATTAATCCGAATTTGGAAACGATCTCTGCACGTACTGCTGAAAATAATAAACGCACTAACATTTTTTTTCCAAGAAATGCTGTAGGAAAAATGTTGAATTATGCATTCATCTCGCATGCTGCCGCAAAGAATCTATTGGGTGTATCAGCAGACAGTATTCTTACACATGGGAAAAACAGTATTTCATTTCAAAAAAATGAGTTGATTGAAATCTCTGCAAAAACAGCATTTAAATACAATGAACAAAGGAACACGATCAATGCAAGCAATGTATTGGGTGTTATAGAAGGAACAGATAAAAAAAATGAATACGTTTTTCTAACCGGGCACTACGATCATCTTGGCATGCACGATGGGAAAATATACTATGGAGCTGATGATGACGGCAGCGGCACCGTAGCTGTTATTCAAATGGCAGAAGCATTTGCAAAGGCAAAAGCTGAAGGCAAAGGCCCCCGCCGTACAATCGTATTCATGACCGTCAGCGGTGAGGAAAAAGGATTGTGGGGAAGCGAGTATTACAGCGACCACCCTGTTTTTCCTTTAGATAAAACTTCTGTTGACCTGAATACTGACATGGTAGGCAGGATTGATACCGAGCGGAAAATGGCCGATACGATGAACTATGTATATGTGGTGGGCCATGATAAACTAAGCAGCGATCTTCCATTGATCAATGAAGGCATGAATAAAAAATATACAGGCCTTATGCTTGATTATAAATTCGATGATCCCAACGATAAGGAAAGGATCTACTTCCGCAGCGACCATTACAATTTTGCCCGCAAAGGCGTGCCGGTATTATTCTTTTACGATGGTATGCTGAAAGCAGATTATCACAAGCCTTCAGATACCATAGAAAAAATAACCTGGCCTTTATATGAAACCAGGGTGCGCATGATATTTCATACTGCATGGGATATTGCAAACAGGGATGAGATGCTGAAAAGGGATATTCCTTTGCCGGCTAGTGCCGCGAATGGGAGGTGATCGGTGAATGAATAATTTAATAATGGATAATTCCTGACACAAAGCCATTAACTATCCATTATTAATTTATACTTTATCAATGAACTTCGTAAACATTGTCTTTCTTATTCACATCCGGCACATAAGTACTGCCGAGTTTTACAGACTTTATTTTCTTAGCTGATTTGAAATTTATTAGGATCGTTTTATTCCCTTTTTCCCATACGGCGATGCTTCGATGAATGTTTTCTTTGCTGCCATCATTGTAAAATATGCTGATATCAACAGGAACTGGTTTTGTTCCTTTCGATTCGATCAGCAATTGCTTTTGCTTTCCATTTTCGCTAACCTTTGCGATGGCAAGGTCTGGCACACCATCATCAAAGAACCAGCGCTTCCAGAACCAGTTTAGATTTTTACCTGTGCCAAAATTCATGCTATAGAAAAAATCGTAAGGCATCGGATGTTTACCATTCCAGTTGCGGATATAATTGTGCAGGCCCTTGTAAAACAAGTCATCACCCAACATATCTTTTACAAACAAATAACCCATACCCGGTTTGGGATAGCTGTTGATGAACATGGATGTTCCATACAACTGTGTAGTGAGTGTAGTGATTGGCAAGTCAATTTCAGTGCCTGCGCTTCTTTCATACCCAGCTACGCCGTATTCATCAACAATGCCTGTATCAATCATGGGCGAAATAAGCCACTCACCGATTGTTGCCCATCCTTCATCCATCCACCCATATTTTGTTTCATTGATGCCCATGTAAAAAGGAAACATGGTATGAAATATTTCATGGTCTGTTAATTCAATACTCTCTGCCCTGTCTTCAACAGGGTTGTCATTTACCATCATCGGGTATTCCATTTGGTCTGATCCATCAAACACGGTTTCATGACTGTAAGGGAAAGGCCATTTTGGAAAACGATAACTCATAGCTTCTACTGTTTTACGTGCATCAGCTACCACTAAAAAATAATCTTTGTGTACCGGGCTGAATGCAGCATCCACTCTTGTTCTTCTTCCCGTAGTCTTATCAACTACTAAACTTGAACTCTGCCACATATAATGATTGCTCAATGCAAATACGGCATCGGTTACATGCTTTGCTTCAAATATCCAGGTATTCGAAGTTCCCGCTTTTGCTATTTGTCCGCTTTTAATATCAGCGCTATCGATGATAGTTACATAAGCATCTGTTGTTTCTGCCTGTTGTATCCTTTTCAGATATTTTTCCTGTAAAACATCCTGCCCGTTTTTCAGATCGCCCGTTGCCCAAACAACATAATCGGCCGGAACTGTAATACTTGTTTTGAAATCACAAAGGTCGTTGTAAAACTCCTGCGTACCCAGGTAAGGGTTGCGGTTCCATCCATCTATATCATCATATACAGCTATGCGTGGGAAATAATATGCAATGAAATAAGCACCGGCTTCAACTTCACCCGTACGCATGTGAGAACCTTTGTTTAGTGTATAAGCATATTTGATATTGAACTTTACGGATTGCCTTGGAGCAAGAGGACTTACACGTACACTCATATTGGTAGCATCGATCCGGTAATTTTTTTCAGGTAGTTCTTCATTGTTGGATGAAAATTTTTCAATCTTCACACCATCCATAATATCATCAGGATTAATATTTGATAGCCTTGATGATCCTTTTTTATAAATGTTCGGATACAATTTAAAGAGTATCTCTTTCAATGTATCCGGACTGTTATTCGTGTAGTTTATTTCAACCATACCGTTTACGACCCTTGTAGCAGGGTCAAAATTTACTGCAATATCATAGGCTGCATGGTTCTGCCAGTAATTTTTCCCAGGCATGCCGTTTATATTCCTGGTGCCTTTATCATATGTTGTTTTTATATTAACAGGAATAGGCAATGTTGATTGCGCATGTATATCCTTCATTGAAATAATGATGAAGGCAAAAGCAACTATTTTTTTCATTGATTGTTTTTTTTAAAGTTAGTACAAATGATAATGCCCATCCATACAGATGGGCATCATAACTTTCTTATAACTGAAATTACCAGCCCAATATCCAGGCAAAGATCAACGGTGCAACAATGGTGGCATCACTTTCAACAATGAATTTTGGTGTAGTGATATCCAGTTTACCCCAGGTAATTTTTTCGTTTGGAACAGCACCTGAATAAGATCCGTAAGAGGTAGTAGAATCTGATATCTGGCAGAAATAACTCCAGAAAGGAACATCATGCCATTCAAGATCCTGGTACATCATTGGTACTACGCAGATAGGAAAATCACCTGCAATACCACCGCCGATCTGGAAGAACCCAACACCTTTTCCGGCTGAATTATTCCGGTACCAATCGGCCAGCCAAACCATATATTCAATACCACTTTTCATGGTAGATGCCTTCATTTCATGCTTAATAATATAGGAAGCAAAAATATTTCCCATGGTACTGTCTTCCCATCCCGGAACAACGATCGGTATATTCTTTTTCGCAGCGGCAAGCATCCAGCTGTTTTTTGGATCAATCTCATAATATTGTTCCAGCACACCGCTGAGCAACATTTTATACATGTACTCATGCGGGAAATAACGCTCGCCTTTATCATCAGCATCCTTCCATATTTTATGGATATGCTGTTGCAATCTTCTAAACGCTTCTTCTTCCGGGATGCAGGTATCTGTTACACGGTTGTAATGATTTTCCAGGAGATCCCACTCTTCCTGCGGACTAAGATCGCGATAGTTTGGTACTCTTTTATAATGACTATGCGCCACCAGGTTCATGATATCTTCTTCAAGGTTTGCGCCTGTACAACTGATGATGCTCACTTTATCCTGGCGGATCATTTCGGCAAGACTTAAACCCAACTCGGCTGTACTCATGGCACCTGCCAGGGTTATCATCATTTTACCACCTTCGTCGAGGTGCGTTACATAACCTTTTGCTGCATCCATTAATGCGGCCGCATTGAAATGACGGTAATGATGCTCTATAAAACTTGAAACCGGTCCTTTGCTCATAAAAAATGTTTAAGGTTGCAAAAGTAATTTTTTTATGCTGCGGAACCTGATTTAGATGAACTTATATCCTTACTTTCTTTAACGTATTATTATATCAAAAATTAAAAAATCCTCCGCTTTTTACAGACGGAGGATTTTCTTGGAAAAAGAACAGATCGCTTTTACGATATAATATTATTGTTGTTTTACTACTTTAACCGTTGTTTTTTCTTTATCAGTTACTACGGTTACAAGGTAAATACCGCCCGGTAAGTAGCCCAGCTTATCTAATAACACTGCATTGCTTCCTTTGTTCAATGAGGCAGTTTTTTGAATTAGTTTTTTACCGTCAAGGCTGTTCAGGGTAATTACAGCATTTTCTTTTTGTGTGGCATCTATCTGCACACGAAGCTGATCTGCAAACGGATTTGGTGATGCTTCCACATTAAAGCCTTTACCGCTTAGCCTGATCTTAACGATGGTACTGTATTTAACCTGCCCTGAAATATCAACCTGCATTAACCTGTAGTAGAAAATATTTGCGTTGATGCCGGTGATATTATCACTGTAACTATAGTTTTTAACCGTGCTACTGTTTCCGGCTGCCGGTATGCTGCTCGCTTTAATAAAGTTGATACCATCAGTACTACGTTGCAATTCAAAATAGTTACTATTCTGCTCACTGGAAGTTGCCCACTGCAACAGGTTATTACCAGCATTGTGATATCCGCTGAAACTTAACAGGCTGATAGGAAGTGGTGTATTTGTAAGACTTGTATGCAGGTAAAACCCGCTAAAACCATTTACATCAAAACTGATTTCCCACCTGTTCAGACTATTATTAAAAATAACTCTGTTATCTGCAGGGTTGATCAGGTCAACAACACCTCCATTGTAATTACCGGGGAATGTGCCTGTTCCGTGAAATTGCGTAATTAAAATGTTTGCGATGCCGGTAGCATCTCCGCCGCCTGTCGGCAATGGAGGATAGATACCTCTTGCAAGGTTGTATGCATCAAACTCACCCTGTGTATAGTAAAGCGTTAAGCTTGCAGTTGCATTGGCACCATTGGTAGCAGGCATGATATCATATACACGCTGTACATAAGGCAGGTTATGGTAAGTATGAACCACATCTTCTACCCTTACACAGGTATTGATATTACCGGAAACAGGAACCAATCCTGATGGCAATACTGTTGCAATCACATTACATGTTCCATCGGTAAAGGTTGTACCGGAAGGTTGTGTAGCTGCCGGCTGAACTGCTGCATTGGAACAAACCTGTGCACCACCTGCAACTGCCGCAAGTGTTGCAGTACCGGAAATCGTTAATGTTTGGAAAGAAGAAACGGGTGCATTACAGCCAACACTTACAGTATAAGTAATATTAGTACTGCCAGCGCTTATAGCCGTTACTATTCCTGTAGATGCATTAACTGTTGCCACAGCTGTATTTGTACTGCTCCAGGTTCCGCCTGCGTCGCCATTGCTGGAGAAAGTTGTAAGCGCCCCTGCACATAAAGATGCAGTTCCGCTTACAGCACCTGCACTCGCATTTGCCGAAGTAGGACCGCCAACATTTACAATTATATTGGAAGAAACACAACCACCCGCGGTAACTGTTGCTACAATTGTATGATTTCCTGCAGTGAGCCCGGTCACTGTAAATGGATTTGTTGTAAATGCAATGGGTAAACCGCCATCAACTGTATAGGTTCCCGGTGCCCCTGAACCTGTACCTGTCAATGTAATATCAGCTGTACCATTTGTACCGCCTGCACAGGTAATTGGCGTTGTTGTACCGCTACCGGTAACTGCACAAGTAGCAGCAGGGTTTAATATAACCGAAGAAATCACTGTACCGCTTATATTTCCGGCCGGTAATGCGCCGGTAGTATTTAACGAATTTGTTACTGTATTGCCATTGGAATAAACTGTTGCTACACACTGAGTATAACCTACGGCTAAAACAAGTTGCAGTGCAAATGCAGGATTACCGTTGGTTGTCCACAATACTGTATTTGTAAACCTGAATGTACCAATGCGATACTCAGTACCCGCAGTAAGTGTCGGTGCACTTCCTTCCGCCTGTGGCGACATTGTCGTTCTTAAATGATTTCTGGCCAGGGTATGAACTACCGTGTAAGTATTCAAACCGTTCAATCCTGCGTCTCTTGTACCGGCGATAAAAGCAAATGCAGGATTTGCAGGTGTTCCGCCATTTAATATGGAAGCATTGTAATTTACCCCGAATGAACATGCAGCGAGTTTTAGTGCTGTTGTGCCATCGTTTACAATGAACATATCAAAATCAACTGTAGTTGATGTTGCAGATACATTTTTTAAAGTCATAGTAACATGGTCTTGTGAAAACCCGGTTATTGACAAAAGACTAATCGCAAAAGTTAAGCACAACTTAAAAAGTGGCGTAGTTGTTTTTGAAGTCATACTTCTAAATATTAAATTACTCATATCAATCATTTTTATACCTGGCACATTAGAAGATCCGCTCCGCTGTACCACGATTATTAATTATGGATGTACTGACGAAATAAAGTTTGAATTATTAGCGTCCCATATTGGATAATCGATTAAATCTACATTCCCATCTCCATTAAGATCTGTAGGATAGAATCCGGAACTAAAATTATTTATATCAAAATCTAAAGACGGATAATCTAATAGATCAATATTCTCATCCTGGTTAATATCACCTGTAAAGAATGCCCACCGGCCATCACCAAGGTCAGTCATATTATCTCCATAAGCCTTGTTAGCAGCGGTACTAAAATCATAACTAACAGTTGGGGCCATTGGAACTGCTGTTGCTGACCATGTCTGAATGGTATTTCTATGTTTTATGGCAAGGTAATAAGAGCCACTGAATGAAGAAGGGAAACTAACTGTACAAGTACCATCAGTTTTAAGCATACCGGTAGTAGTAGCAACAATTGCATAGGGTGCTGTTGAATTATGAAGTTCAACAGTTATATTATCTGTATTTGTAGTACTGGCTCCAATTCCCTGGTTTGATAATACAGGTTGCATCAGTCCTCCTCCAATATAGTATCCTTTCAGATATAATTTCAGATTAACAGTATTTGTACAGTTTATAACTGTAAGGGTTTTAGAAGAACTAACAGGCAGCAAACATCCGGACAAGGTATAAGTAATATCTGTTGTACCTGCTGCAAGTGCCGTTACCAATCCTGAACTGGCATTGACAGAAGCAACCGATGGATTTGTGCTGCTCCATGTTCCGCCGCCAACACCATTGCTGGTATATGTATCAGTTGCGCCGATACACAAAGGTGAAGTACCGCTTACAGTTCCTGCATTTGGAATCAGGTTAACAGTTAATACCAGCGCAGCAGAAGTCACAGGCGCTCCGCAACCTGTATTTATTGCATATGTAATATTTGTGCTGCCTGCATTTATTGCTGTTACCAATCCGGTTGTTGGGTTGATCGTGGCAATAAGTGGATTAGAACTGTTCCATGTTCCACCTGCATCTCCATTGCTTGTATAAGTAAATGTTGATGTGGTGCAAAGTGATGACGGCCCACTAACCGTTCCGGCATTTGCATCCGGACTTACCGTAAGGGTTTTGAAAGAATTCAGCGGACTGTTACATCCAACATTCAACGTATACTTAATATCGGTTGTTCCTGCAGCAACTGCAGTTACAAGCCCTGTTGTCGGGTTAACAGTAGCAACCAAAGGATTTGTACTGCTCCATACACCATTGGCTTCGCCATTGCTTGTATAAGTTGCCGTAGCACCTATACATAGTGGTGAAGTTCCGCTTACTGTTCCCGGATTCGCATTAGGATTTACTGTTACTGTCTGGAAATTACTTACTGTTCCGGTACAACCCGTTACTGTATAGATAATATCAGAAGTTCCTGCTCCAACCGCCGTTACCAATCCCGTTGTTGGATTTACAGTAGCAACCAACGTATTTGTGCTGCTCCAGCTTCCGCCTGCATCACCATTGGTTAAATAGGTAGCCGTAGCACCGATACACAATGGTGACAAACCTGATACTGTTCCTGCATTTACCGTTGCACTTACTGTTATGGTAGCGCTGCTGATAGGGCTCCCTGAAAGTGTGCAGCCATTAGAAGCAGTTATGTTCGTAAGATTAAATGTTGTTGTTGTTGTTGTATAAGGCGCAAATACTACGTCAACCCAATAGTTTGAATTTCCACCAAAATTAAGCGTAGGGAAAGTTGGGTTACCTGCATACTCAAAAACCGGGTTAGGTTCTGATACTGTATATTGAATTGCCGTTAATGAATTGCCATTTGAATAATCAACAGAGAAATAACTTCCATCCAAAGAATAATTTCCCAATGGTGCAAAATAAGAAGCAACATAAAGGGTATTTGCTGTTACCGCAACTGGTGTTGTAAATAAAACTTCCTGCCAGCCAGAGTTTGTCTCACTAGTAAAAGTAGCCTGGCCCAGTAATGTTCCAGACAGGTTCCACAATGAACCAACATGGGTACCTCCATTGGCAACACCACCTTTGTAGAAACGGATGCCTTTGATCACACCATTTTTATTAGCCCTGAATTTAACACCAACTTCAACAGGACCAGGATCTGCCTGTGTTAATATCTGCGGAACATCAGCAGGAGTCCAAACTGTTTCGCTTGCTCCAACAGCAATAAACGGCGTTCCTACTGTTATACCGTTGTAAGTGTTTGAATTAATAACCAGGCTGTAAGGAGCCGGGCCGGTTGCACCGGTAAGTACCAATTGCATAGGAGCTCCCGGGCATATATTTGAATTTACTGCTGCTATAGTGCCGGTAACCTGAGCAGCTACAGTGAATACTGCAGATGCTGTTACAGGATTGTTACAACCTGTGCTTACGGTATAAATAATATTTACCGATCCGCCTGAAACCGCTGTAACAAGTCCGGTTGTTGCATTTACTGTAGCGACCAGTGAATTACTGCTGCTCCAGCTTCCGCCTGCATCTCCATTACTTGTATAAGTTGTGGTAGCGCCGATACAAAGTCCGGTAGCGCCCGTTACTGTGCCGGCATTTGCATTCACACTTACCGATACGGTTGTAAATGCAGATGCATTACAACCCACTGTGTAAATAATATCCGCTGTACCTGTGTTAACTGCCGTTACGAGTCCTGTTGTTGCATTTACTGAAGCTATCAATATATTACTGCTGCTCCAGCTTCCTCCTGCGTCTCCGTTGCTTGTATAAGTTGCAGTTGAACTGATACATAATGGTGATAAGCCTGTTACCGTCCCTGCATTTGCATTCGGGCTAACGGCAAGTATTGCAAAAGATGATACTGGTGTGTTACAACCCGTATTCAATGTATAAATAATATTCACCGATCCCTGGGCAACTGCCGTAACCAGCCCTGTTGTTGGATTCACTGTTGCAATAAGGGCATTTGAAGTACTCCATGATCCGCCTGCATCGCCATTGCTGCTATAAGTTGCAGTGGCACCTATACATAGTGGTGAGGTACCCGTTACTGTTCCGGGGTTTGCACTCGAGTTCACTGTAACACTGGCCGATGCTGTACCATTACAGCCCGTAACCGTGTAAGCTATATTTGCAGTTCCAGGGGCTACTGCTGTAACAAGCCCTGTGCTGATATTAACTGTTGCAACGAGTATATTATCACTGCTCCATGTTCCACCTGCATCGCCATTACTCGTATAAGTTGCTGTTGCTCCTACACAAAGTGGTGAAGAACCGGATACCGTTCCCGGATTTCCATTTGGGTTTACGGTTAAACTTGCAGCTGCCGTAGCATTACAACCTACTGTGTATATAATATTAACTGTTCCCGCAGCAACTGCCGTTACAAGGCCTGTTGTTGCATTTACTGTTGCTACCAAAGCATTGGAACTGCTCCATGTTCCGCCTGCATCTCCATTGCTTGTATAAGTTGTTGTTGCATTAATACAAAGTGGCGAAGTACCGCTAACTGTTCCTGCATTTGCATTTGGCGGCACGTTCAATATCTGGAAGGCTGTTTTTGTACCATCACAACCGGTTACAGTATAAATGATATTTGCGGTTCCTGCTCCCACTGCGGTTACCAATCCGGTTGTTGTATTTACTGTTGCAACCAATGTATTTGAACTGCTCCATGTTCCCCCGATATCTCCGTTACTTGTATAAGTTGCAGTTGCACCTATACATAATGGTGAGGTTCCTGTAACTGCCCCCGGATTTACAACTGCTGTAACTACAATACTTGCAGTACTGATCGGGCTGCCTGAAAGTAAACAGCCATTGTTTGCAGTTATGTTTGTAAGATTATATGTTGCTGTTGTTGTTGAATTAGCAGCAAAGATCACATCAACCCAGTAATTCTGATCTCCGGCATTATCGGTAGGAAATGCAGGTGAACCTGTATAGAAATATACACCATTGGGTTCCAGGCCGGTATTTTGAAGCGCTGTTAAAGAATTACCATTTGAAAAGCTTGTTGAAAAATAACTTCCGTTTCTTGAATAGTTACCCTGTGGCAGGAAATAAGAAGCTACATAAGTCGTATTGGCATTTATCGAAACCGGAGCAGCAAATAAAACTTCCTGCCATCCCGATGCTGTTTCGCCTGTAAAGGTAGCCTGGCCAAGCAATGTTCCCGACTGGCTCCACAACGAGCCAACGTGTGCGCCACCATTTGCGGTAGACCCTTTGTAAAAACGGATACCCCTGATCACACCATTTTTATTCGAGCTGAATTTAACACCAACTTCTACCGGACCAGAATCTGGTATTACCAGGTCTTGTGGTGTTGTTACATTTGGCCAGATCGTTTCATTTGCAGCCAACGGACTGAATGGAGTTCCTACAGTTACACCCGGGTACGTAACCGAATTGATAATTAATGTATAAGGAGATGGGCCGGTTGCTGCGGTCAATACCAATTGCAGCGGGTCGCCCGGACATACACTTGGATTAACAGCACTGATAGATCCTGTTATATTTGCAGCAATGGTTAGTGTTGCCGGATCTGATATTGCAGTTCCTTCACTATTCGTCCATACTGCTTTGAATTGATTATTGTTATCACCTGAAAGCGCTGTGAAAGTATAGGTAGCTGAAGTGGCACCCGAAATATTATTCCAGGTTCCGCCATTATCAGTACTTACCTGCCATTGAACTGTTGGAGTAGGTATACCCGTTGCGGCAGAAGTAAAACTTATACTGCTGTTTAAACAGGTTGTTTGTGAAGATGGGCTGGTTGTAACAACCGGGGCAGTTACACCACCGGTTTTAAAACTCCATGTATAGTCCCCAACCATGGCGTTACCGGAAAGATCTTTGATCAAAGGTTCATTGATACCGCCACTTAATCTAACGGTATAGATCGTACCAATTGCCAAAGAAGATGTTGGCGTAAATGTAACGGTAGCACCATTTACAGATGGCGTACCCAATACAACCGCATTTCCCGGATCTGTCATGACCACTGTTGAATTGGTGATGGTACCAGGATCAATATTTTCATCAAATGTTGCAGTTGGCTGAACATTCAAGAGATTATTTAAACTATTATTAGCTGGTGTAACATTAATGACCTGCGGTGCTGTAACATCAGCGGACTGAAAAAGTACGTCTGCATAATAGTTACTGGAACCACTGCTGTTATCGGGATAGATCGGTGTGGCTGAATAAGCATACACGCCATTTCCTCCATCTTCACCATCTGCAAGTCCACGTAAGAAACCGTTTATTACAGGTTGTGTAAAGAATGGCACCTGCCTTACAAAATCTCCTGTGGACGAGAAATATGATACTATATATGTTGTATTCGGAGTGATGGCAACAGGTGTTGTCAATTGTACTGATTGCCACCCGGTAGATGTTTCATTTGTAAACACCTGCGATGCAAGCAATGTTCCGGTATTATCCCATAAATGGCCGGTATGTACACCTGTTACACCCGCAGTTTTATAATACCTGAACCCGGTAATATAACCGGCAACCGTACTATTAAACTTCATACCCAATTCAACCGGGCTTCCCTGGAAGAATGTTGGAGTAGTTTGCGGATATGTTGCGTTGAATACGGAATGATTAAATGGTCCTGACAATGATATATTAATACTATTGGGAGAACCTGGTGCCCCTGGAACTTCAATATTTCCCATATCATCCCATGCCCTTACTTTAATCGTAATGGTTCCGTAACCTGTTGGAGAGAAGGTAAATGTCCAGTTTTCCAGGCCGGTAGCCTGTTGCCAGGTAACCCCGTTATCAACTGAAACTTCTACTCCTGCAACTGCACTTGGTCCGTTATCAGCTGAAGTTCCTGTTATAGTAACATTCGCACCTGCTATGGTTGCATTGTGTGCGGGTGAAATAATGGTTGTACTTGGAGCAAGTGCATCTGCACCAATCGTTGGTGCAACAAGCCCTGCCTGTAATGAAGCTGCATCGGCATCCATATCGTGTAAAATATTTACAGTTGCCTGCTGCATATCTGCACTAACAGCCTGCACCGGAGGCGTTGCAGTATTCAGATCGTGTTTAACATCCAAGCCCCAGGGCCATTGCATGGTGCCTGCAGAAAATACCAAAGCACCACTGCTATACTTTAATAAAGACATTTTATGTACCAATCCTGATTGTACCGTATTTGATAAAATGATACGATGAGCCGGATAAGTTTCAGCATACTGTTCAGGATCCCACTCATTTCCCAATGTGCCGTATGGAAGTGTAACTGTTTGTCCAGCTCCGAGGGAAGCGATGCTGGTGTTTTTCCAGACCCTTAAATTTTTGTAAGTATCAGGAACTTTAATGGAGCCAGTGGATTGCGTCCAACTCATCTGGCCAGTGAAAGCTGCTTCTGGCCTGCAACCATCATTTGCTGCATACGCCGGGGAACAACCATCCCTCCATAAACCTGTCCATACATTTGGCAATGGGTCGCATTTGCCACCACACACAAGTTCTCCTTTTGTTCCTTCTTTATAACAAACCAGTGTCTGGTAATTATCTTCCCACCTTGTTTTCCAATAAACATTATTACCGCTGAAGAATGCAACGTGCACACCGTTGGTCCTGGCATTCTCGAATTTAGTTCGTTGTTCCAAAGACCAATATTCATCATGCCCTACTGATAAAATTACTTTATGAATAGAAGGAGTCATTATAGAATTATCCCTAGCCATATCCATATCAGTTGAGTAACTCATATTATACCCATTCTTTTCCAGGAACCGGATCATTGGGTATTCTGAATTAAAGAAACCCGATTTATCACCTCTTATATAAAGTGGGCGTTGGTAGCTGATCTTTGTTGCATGCGTAAAACCAGGAACCGGCGTGCCTGCAGCGTAAAAAGAATTACCACCATAACTATTGTATGCCTGCCATGTTGCGTCTGAAGTTTTAAATAATACAGGAGCATTTGCAGCATCATCTCTTACTACAAAAAGTTGCATCGAGGACCCACCTGTAGCAGGGCAATCGAACCTGGCAAGATACACACCTGAAACGGTAGCAGCATCATTTGGTACTGTCCATTGGGCAGATACAGCCCAGTTATTGCAATCTACTTTGCCGGTCGCATTATCATAATTATAGGCAGGCTGCATACCACCTACCAAAGAATTTCCGAGATCAGTGACGAACCTGGCGCCATTTCCCTGGTACCAGCCAATACGATATATTTTAATGGTATAAGATTCCGGGGTAGCTGAATTAATTTTTATTTTGAAATGAACAGTCTCTCCTTTATTAACACTAAATTCCTGAGCGAATCCATCAATTGAACTGCCTTCATTCGTTTCCCAGGCCGTTTGTGGTGTACCAGGAAGATTGTTTTCATCAATGATGACATTTTGTGCAAATGATATGCTAATAGACAATATTGCAATGAGTGCAGAAAATACGAGTTTTCTTAATGTAGGAGGTATAGATACACAATTCATACGAATGATTTGACGTGATACAAAGTGGTTTCAGGCTTTGAGGAAAAATATGGCTGCTTTCTGAGGACTTGTGAAAAAGGTGGCTTCTTTCGGAGGATTAGAGGAGTAAGTTGCTTAAGGGCATAAACTGCTTTATTTGCACATAGCGAGTTTAACTAAAGATAGCATTGCGAAGATAGAAATAAATTCTTCAAATGCAAAATTATCTTCAATTTAATCCTCTCACGCAAACTCCCATTTCCTATTATCTGTCAATCTGCCAAAGATAGCTTCTATGAAGCCCTCTGGTGGATCTTAAAAGCGCCTTCCTGCTGTTGACAGAAAGATTTTTTCATTTTTTTTCTCTTTAGTCCTGGTTGGTTAATTGTTGTTATTTTTTTAAATTATTTCAATGGTTTGGTCTGTAAACATTACCGTAAAAAATCGATATTGGTTTATGCCTGAAAAAAAATAACCCGCTCTTATGCAATACGGTTGTGCAAATTTTCAGGCATTTTTATATTTTCAAGGCATTAACGTGAGTCATTTTTTTTTATTTTCTTGTTACTTTGATTATTAATACAGTTAGCACACTTCGTTGTTTTTAACGAACTGGCAAACTAAACTGCATCAGGTATTGGTATCCTTTTTCACGAAACGGTTCTTTTAAATGCGTTTTATCTTCAATAAATATCGAATCTTCCAGGAAAACCGGGGGAGTCATGGCCATCGACCTTATTAGTTCATTATAAGCCTTTAATTCATTTTCCTTATGGGTCAATGAGAGTGGATTAGAAATAAATTTTATCTTTTTCAGTTCCGGCATTAATAACTCATATAAATGGCCGGCTGTTTTATTATTGTCGTAGTTTCCTTTTTCAAAGAAACACGGATGAGCCAGCAAACAACGATCTCTTACATAAAAGAAATCATACAATTTTCTTTCTTTATATTGGGCGAGGAACTCCTCGTCAATCAGCGCCATGGTGGCCGAATTTGGAGTAACATCCGTGTTAAAAAACCAGTCTTTATTATAGAATTTTTTCAGAAAATATCCCCTGCTGAACAATTGGTTGAGGTCGTTGAATGCAATACTACTAGGTTTAAAATAACCTTCTATAACCAGGGTTGAATCTGTTTCGTTATTGAGAAGGATTGATTTCAGCAACATGATATGCCCCAGTACCGAAATGGCCTGGTTACTGGTCAGATTTACTTCGCCGGTTGTTGAATCGTAACCTGTTTTCCAAATCTGCTTTCCTACGCTATCGCCTAACCTGATCTTCTTTATTTTAAAGCTATATTTTTTCTTTGCCAGTTCCATGGCAAGATCAACATCTTCGCCAACGCCCTTCGTAAAAAACAGGATTGCCGGAAAGAAAACGAAGAGCCCGATTGCTAAATAAATACCCGTTATTTTTAAAAAACGTTTCATCAGAATTGAAAATATATGAATGAGGTAATGTCTGCATTAACCAGCTGCTTCAAAATAAAATAAGACATTAGCAGGTACACTGCAACACGGATAATTGTAATATTTACGGTACGTAATTTTCGCTCATCTCTTCTCAACCACCAGTCGCCCAGCAAAAGCGGGACAATGTATATAAATGAAATCATATAGCCGGGCAGGTGAAAGTACTGTGCAGGCTGATCGATTGTACTCACTCCAATTTGTTTAAGGTACCCGACCGCAGCTTGCATCCCATCTGCCCTAAAGAATATCCACGCGAATGTAACAAATACAAATGTGCAGCCCATTTGCCAGAGTTCCTTCAGATTGGGCAATGCCCGATCCTGTGCTACAACATCTGTAACATTCTGCCTGTTCCGGTTCAATAATAATAAAGGAAGAAAACCACAGGCATGTATAAATCCCCAGGTAATGAAGTTCCAACTGGCGCCATGCCAGAATCCGCTGACAAGGAATATGATAAATGTATTGCGCACCTGCTTCAGCTTACCACCTTTTGACCCCCCCAGTGGGATATAGAGGTAGTCCCTGAACCAGGAGGATAGAGAGATATGCCATCTTCTCCAAAATTCGGCAATATCGCGGGAGAAATAAGGGAACTTAAAATTACTCAGCAATTCGAACCCGAATAACTTGGCTGTACCAAGTGCAATATCCGAATACCCACTGAAATCACCATAGATCTGGAAACTGAAAATAATTGCCCCCATGATCAGTGTAAATGCATTGTGGTTCTGGTAGGTTCCGAATATTTCATTGGCCATACCCGCAAGACTGTCGGCGATTACTATTTTTTTAAACATACCCCATAGCATCAGCCGGCAACCTTCAACGGCCTGGCTATAATTAAATGTACGGGCACGCTGTACCTGGGGCAATAAATGATGGGCCCTTTCAATAGGACCCGCTACCAATAATGGAAAGAAGCTTACAAAAACAGCATAATCAACAAAGTTGGAAACAGGCTTTTGTTTTGCACGATAAATGTCAAATACATACGACATACCGTGAAATGTATAAAATGATATTCCGATCGGAAGAACCACATTGAGTAATGCCGGGTTCGTATGAACACCGATGGCTTCAAATGCGCTCTGAAACTGTAATGCAAAAAAGTTATAGTATTTAAAAACGCCCAGGATACCGAGGTTATTGATTACACTGAGCCAGAGAAAGAGCTTTGCTTTCTTCCTGTTGGGTGATGCCACCCAAAAACCATATACATAATCCAGCAAAGTACTTAATGCAAGTAAGCCAAGAAATTTATAACTCCACCAGCCATAAAAAAAATAACTGGCCAACAATATCAATACATTCTGCGAGCGTATCGATTTATTAAACACAAACCAATACAGACAAAATACGATCGGCAAGAAAATTAAAAACTCGAAGGAATTAAACAGCATCTGTAGTCTAGGTTATCTGTAAAGGTTGTAAAACTGTGGTTTAAACATCATAAACGTCAATATGTATTGATTTTGTATGTTACCGCATAATTCTTTTGATTTTTTTGAAAACTCGGTCACCAGGTGCATTTTTTAGTACGGTTTCAAACAGGTTCAGCATTTCTCTGGATGGTGATCGGGCGCTAAGGTAAGAAATATGTAATTATGGTATCCCATGCCCCGCGGATATTCAGCGGATTTATCATTAAATCGTTCATCGAACTATTGATAAATTTTATTACCGCAACTGCATTATAAAAAAAATTGAGGCCCTGAAAAATATCGTTAACGGGAAGTAAAAAATAAAAATGTGGATAAATATTTCGAAAGAATATAACCGGATTTTGGGCTTCAAAATATCCATTTTTGCAGCATCGAATTTTGAACTATTTTATTGTTTATGCAAGTGATTTTTTATTATTAAAATTGCTTGCTGTTAACAAAAACAATTATGCAAACGTGGTAATCAAATACTTATAAAAATTTTTATTAATAAATATTATTTTGATACTTGAAAACACAGCTAAGCTTGTTAACAAACTTCTGCATCATGTTGATAAAAAATCTCAAAAAATAATAGATTAGCATTGTTTTTGCGCAAATAAAAAATCAAATTACAGAACCAAAATTTTAACGCTTATTATCCTATTCAATAAATACTAATGTTATAGAACCAGCGTTTGTTTTTATAACACATAAATCTAATATCTTTAAATCCAATGAGAATCCTATTACTGGCAATGCTGCTATTCTTATGCAGCATCGCGAATGCAACTAACTACTACGTTTCTCCCACTGGCTCTGATGCCAATCCGGGTACATTAGCACAGCCGTTTAAGACGATTAGCAAGCTAAATGCCGTAATGCAGGCTGGTGACACCGCTTTTTTCAGGGGCGGTACGTATAGAAGCACACAGGGGAATGGCGCCGGCACTCACTACTCCATTAATAACCTTACAGGCAACGCCATATCACCAATTGTTCTGATGGCTTTTCCCGGCGAACTTCCAATATTCAACCTGGATAATATCATACCAACAAACAGCAATCCGTTTGCTATGGTAACAAGCAATTGTAGTTATGTAAAACTTAAAGGTTTTGTAGTAAAGAACTTAAGGCAGGTTGCAGACGGAAGTGGTGTAAGCAGGGGTTTTATGTTTCAAAATTCCGATAATTGCACCATTGAATTATTTGATATTTTCAATATAGGTGGTACAGGATTTACTTTAGACCATAGCGACAATAATTTAATACTGAATTGTGATAGCCATAATAATGGTGACGGTGCATCACCTGATTCATGGAATTTTGGAGATGGCTTTACCTGCACCGGTGGCGACCCATCGTCAGGTAATACTTTCAGGGGATGCAGAACCTGGATGAATGGTGATGATGGCTGGGATTTCTTTGCCTGGAGTGGAACAAAAGTTACAATACAGAATTGCTGGAGTTTTTGGAACAGCATTAAACCATGGGGCCCCAACAATACACAGCCTACTGAATCACAAATGACAGCTCCGGATACTTCCTTATTCATGGGAACATCCGCGTCACAGTTGTCCTACCAGGTTAGCCAGTCATCTGGCGAAGGTTTTAAACTGGGAGGATTCAATGTTGGTGGACCAGGCCCGGCAGGCATGCCTACAACTCTAAAGAAATACCTGGACCATTGTCTATCATTTCAAAATCAGGGAACAGGTTACTCTGAAAATATGCAGGCGCAATATAGCCACCAGATGTCATTGCTTAATTGCATTGCATTCAATAATGGTAACGATGGGTTTGGATTTGGTGTAGGCAGGTCAGTTGGCATCGCCCATATTTTTAAAAATAACTGGTCATTCAATAACAATCGTATCGAAGCAGGTGCAGACTGGGTTTATGATGGTTTACCTGATAATGTTTCAAATAACTATTGGGCAAGCGTTTACCAGGGTGTAAACTATGGTAACCTGAAAGGAACGATCACATTGAACAATGCTGATTTTGTAGGCCTATCATCTGCAGGCGCAACAAGTGCCAGGCAGGCTGATGGTAGCTTACCAGTTTTAAATTATTTAAAACTGGTATCATCTTCGGACCTTATTGATAAAGGCGTAAATGTTAGCTTACCGTTTAATGGATTGGCTCCGGACCTTGGTGCTTTTGAATATAGTTCAACAACTTCTGCAAATGTGGCTCCAACAGCAAATGCCGGCGTAGATAAAACGATCACTTTGCCTACAAACAGTGTAGTCCTTGCAGGTACCGGGACAGATACCGACGGTACAATTACTGGTTATTTATGGACAAAAATCTCTGGCCCAACAACTGGAACTGTTACAGGACCTAACCTGGCTTCAACAACTGCAACAGGATTGGTCCAGGGCGTTTATAAATTTGAATTGAAAGTTACTGATAACGGCGGATTAACAGACACCGATACCATGCAGGTTACTGTAAACCCCCCAGCAAATGTGGCACCAACTGCAAACGCTGGCGTTGATCAGACAATCACTTTACCCACCAATATCACAAACCTGGCCGGTAGCGGAACGGATCCTGACGGAACCATTACTTCTTACAGGTGGACTAAAGTATCGGGGCCAACAGTTGGAGTCATTACTTCAGTTACTTCAGCTATTACAACTGTAACGGCACTCGTACAGGGATCTTACCAGTTTGAGTTGCAGGTTACCGATAACAGCGGCGGAACTGATACCGACACCATGACGGTAACGGTTAATGCTCAAATAAACCAGTCGCCAAATGCTAACGCAGGAGTTGATCAAAATATCACTTTACCTGTTAATACGGTTTCAACAAACGGAAGCGGTACAGATCCTGATGGAACCATTGCTTCTTACCAATGGGTAAAAATTTCGGGCCCTGCAAGCGGAACAATCGTAAATGCAACGTCCGCAACAACAAATATTACCGGACTAACACAAGGGGTTTACCAGTTTCAATTAACTGTTACGGATAACAGCGGTGCAACCGGTACTGACATCATGCAGGTAACTGTAAATGCAGCAACGAACCAGGCACCAACAGCGAATGCAGGTATTGATCAAAATATTACTTTACCTGTTAATACGGTTTCAACAAACGGAAGCGGTACAGATCCTGATGGAACCATTGCTTCTTACCAATGGGTAAAAATTTCGGGCCCTGCAAGCGGAACGATCGTAAATGCAACGTCCGCAACAACAAATATTACCGGACTAACGCAAGGGGTTTACCAGTTTCAATTAACTGTTACGGATAACAGCGGTGCAACCGGTACTGACATCATGCAGGTAACTGTAAATGTACCTGTGAACCTGGCACCAACTGCCAATGCAGGTACAGACCAGGCCATCACATTGCCAACCAACTATACTACGTTGAATGGAAGTGGAGCAGATCCTGATGGAACCATTACTGCCTACAGGTGGAGAAAGATATCAGGCCCGGCAAATTTTACCATAACAAATACGAACGCAGCCGCCACAACCGTAACAGGAATGATGTTGGGTGTTTATCAGTTTGAATTAAGGGTTACCGATAACAATGGCGCATACGGACGGGATACCGTCCAGGTAACTGTAAACCCTACCGCAAATGTTGCTCCCACTGCAAATGCAGGACCCGATCAGAATATTACTTTACCAATCAACGGTGTTTCGTTGAATGGAATTGGTACAGATCCTGATGGAAACATTGCATCTTATGAATGGATAAAAATTTCAGGGCCAGTAAATGGTACCATTACAAATACAACTTCGGCAGCAACAACTGTTACAGGATTGGTACAAGGCCTTTATCTATTCGAACTAGCTGTTACAGATAACAATGGCGCTACTGATACCGATACCTTGCAGGTAACCGTAAATGCAGCAGTGAATCTGGCTCCTACTGCTGTAGCCGGGTTAAACCAGAGCATTACACTACCAACAAACAGTACTTCACTCAATGGTAGTGGAACAGATCCTGATGGAACCATCGCCACTTATGAATGGAGCCAGGTATCAGGTCCGTCAACTGCAACAATAACAAATGCAAATACAGCGACTCCTTCAATAACAGGACTGGTACAAGGTATCTACCTGTTTCAGTTAACCGTAACAGATAACAGTGGCGCAACTGCTACTGATATTATGCAGATTTCGGTAAATGCCGCACCGCCGCCGTCAAATCAATCGCCTACTGCAAATGCAGGTCCTGATCAAATTATTACATTACCAACAAACTTTGTTTCTTTGAATGGAATTGGTACAGATCCTGACGGAACCGTCACTTCATACAGGTGGAGGAAAATTTCAGGACCAACGAGTTTTAATATTGGTTCTACCACATCTGCCAGCACAACTGCAACTGCATTGGTACTGGGTGTTTATAAATTTGAATTGAGGGTTACCGATAACAACGGCGCAACGGGTTGGGATACCATGCAGGTAACTGTGAACCCTGCAGCAAATCTGTTGCCGACTGCGAATGCAGGTCTGGATAAAACAATCACATTGCCTGCCAACAGCACTACTTTGAATGGTAGTGGCACAGATCCTGACGGAACCATTACCGCTTATTTATGGAGAAAAGTATCAGGGCCAACAAATGGAAGCATTACAAATACCACTGCTGCAACTACAGCTCTTACAGGATTGGTTCAGGGTATTTATAAATTTGAATTAAAAGTTACGGACAATAGCGGCGCAACAGATCTCGACACTATGCAGGTAACGGTTAATCCGGCACCAAACCAGCTACCAACAGCTGACGCAGGATCAAATCAAACGATCACGTTACCAACAAATAGTACAACCCTTGTTGGTACCGGTACAGATCCTGACGGAACCATCACTGCTTATGCCTGGGTAAAAATATCCGGGCCTACAGGTGGAATAGTTACTAATGGAAGTTCCGCCACAACAACTGTAACAGCATTGATACAGGGTGTTTATCAATTTCAATTAACAGTTATGGATAACAGTGGTGCTACTGCAACTGATATTATGCAGGTGAATGTTAACCCCGCGCCAAACCAGGGGCCCACTGCAAACGCAGGATTGGATAAACAGATCACGCTGCCAATTAACTCAGTTTCATTGACCGGTAGCGGTATTGATCCTGATGGAACGATCACAACATATTTATGGAGGAAAATTTCAGGGCCAACAAGCGGAACCATCACAAACCCGGCTGCTGCAACAACAACAGTTACAGGATTGGTGCAAGGCGTTTATAAATTTGAATTAAAAGTTACTGATAACAGTGGAGCTACTGATGTTGATACCATGCAGGTTACCGTAAATCCATCGCCAAATGTAGCTCCAACTGCAAATGCAGGACTGGATCAGAATATAACTTTACCAACGAACACCGCTTCTTTGACCGGTAGCGGTATAGATCCTGATGGAAACATCACAACATATTTATGGAGGAAAATTTCAGGGCCAATAAGCGGAACCATCACAAACCCAGCTGCTGCAACAACAACAGTTACGGGATTGGTGCAAGGCGTTTATAAGTTTGAATTAAAAGTTACTGATAACAGTGGAGCTACTGATGTTGATACCATGCAGGTTACAGTCAATGCTGCTGTTATAAATCAACTGCCTACTGCAAATGCAGGGCTTGATCAAAATATAACATTACCAACAAATACCGTTTCTTTGAGTGGAAGTGGTACAGATCCTGATGGAATCATTACTGCTTATTTATGGAGGAAAATTTCAGGGCCAACAAATGGCAGTATTGTAAATACAACTGCTGCAAGTACGTCGGTTTCAGGTTTGGTGCAGGGTGTTTATAAATTTGAATTGAAGGTTACGGATAACAGTGGAGCTACTGATGTTGATACCATGCAGGTTACAGTTAACGCTGCGCTGAATCAACCACCAACTGCAAATGCAGGATTCGATCTTACCATCACTTTACCAATAAATATGGTTTCGTTGAATGGTAGTGGAACAGATCCTGACGGAACGATCACGGCATACTTATGGAGGAAGATTTCCGGTCCCGCAAACGGAACCATCTCCAATACGATTTCTGCAACCTCTTCTGCTACAGGTTTGGTACAGGGTGTTTATAAGTTTGAATTGAAGGTTACGGATAACAGTGGAGCTACTGATGTTGATACTATGCAGGTTACAGTTAACGCTGCGGTGAATCAACCACCAACTGCAAATGCAGGGCTTGATCAAAACATTACGTTACCAACCAGCAGTACTTCTTTGAATGGAAGCGGCACGGATCCTGACGGAACGATCACGGCTTACTTATGGAGGAAGATTTCCGGACCCGCAAACGGAACCATCTCCAATACGATTTCTGCAACCTCTTCTGCTACAGGTTTGGTACAGGGTGTTTATAAGTTTGAATTGAAAGTTACTGATAACAGTGGCGCAACTGATGTTGATACCATGCAGGTTACTGTGAACGTTGCATCTAACCTGCCGCCTACTGCAAATGCAGGGCTTGATCAAAACATTACGTTACCAACCAGCAGTACTTCTTTGAATGGAAGCGGCACGGATCCTGACGGAACCATCGCTGCTTATTTATGGAGACAAATTGCCGGTCCAATAAACGGAACCATCGCAACCACAGCTGCTGCAACAACTACTGTTACAGGTTTAGTGCAAGGCGTTTATAAATTTGAATTGAAAGTTACGGATAACAGTGGCGCAACTGATGTTGATACCATGCAGGTTACTGTAAATGCAGTTCCACCTCCACCAACAAACCAACCACCTGTAGCAAATGCAGGGTCCGATACAAGTATATATCTGCCTGATGATGCATTGGTTTTAGCAGGAACAGGTGCAGATTCTGATGGAACGATCGTAAGCTATAGCTGGAGTATTGTTTCAGGTGCAGCACATTTGCTCACAAACTCAAATGCTGCAACAGCAAACCTGAGCAGCCTTCAACAAGGTATTTATGAATTTGAACTAACAGTTACAGACAACGATGGTGCTACTGCAAAAGATACCATCAAAATAACCGTGGGCGCAGGCAGGTTACGCCCGGCAGATATTGATGATGTTACCATCCTGGGCAACCCTGTTTCAGGAACCTTATTAAATGTGAATATTAATTCTTATTATTTGAACAGGCAGGTGATCGTCAGCTTATATGATGTGAAAGGAGAAAAATTGTTTCAAAAAGAAGTAATGATAACACAACATATACAGTTAGAAAAAATCGACATATCAAGATTTCAGAAAGGAAATTATTTCTTAAAAGTAAATTTTGCACCGAAGAGCGCTATCGTAAAAAAAGTGTTGAGGATGTAATTGAAACTAACCAATAAAAAATCCCTGGTAATAATACCGGGGATTTTTTATTGGTTAGTTTTTTCGGCGGGGAAAATAATTCCCAGAACATTAATTCAGTTGAACCAAACTGCATAACCTTTCCGTCTCAATTCCAGCGCAAGTTTTTCTTCCATCATCAAAGCATCGTGCCTGTTCATCGGCTTCAGGTTAAGCTGGTCGTATAAACTAGGGCGCAAATAGGTTCCATATTTATATACAATACTGGCAGATAGCTTGTGACCTTTCCTATTTACATACCCGGTTTTATGTTGTTTGAATCGTTCTGATGGAGTCTTACTGGTCATTCCTACATAAAGGCATTGGAGCACCCCGTTGAATTGAGGGTTAGCCACCCGGAATTTTATATTCTCTGTAAAAACTCGCTTTGATAGTTCAATAACGTAAACCTGGTACCTCATCATAAAAACTCTACAATTAATACTTGCAAACAAACCCTGGAAATTATTTATGCATTTGGAACATACTGATAACACATAGGAATACCGCAATCAAAAAATATAAAAAGATGTTAACGTTGAAATATATAATACTAGGACTGCATCATTTAACAAAAAAAGAGAGAAATTTATTCCTTATTATTATTATCAAACTCAAATTTCACCGCGACAGACCGCTGGATAATAAATGCGATCCATAATATTAATATAGGAACAACAACAGTGAACATTCTTATCTCGGCGCTGCCAAAAATGCTGCCACCCAAATAGAACATAGCAATGAATAACATAAAGCGTACCGGATAATTGATCTTTCGCCAGTTTTTTAAAGTAGGTATCAGGCAAAGCACCATGAACACAACGATGGTGCCGTTGAGCGGTAATCTGGCAAGCGTTCCTGGTTTTTGTGGAGTATAAGAATAAGGATAATTAAATAATATCCTTCCAACATTGCTAAAACAATTCTTAATGAATTTAACGGGATTCGCCTTTATATTCTGCATCACATACTTTTTGTATGCGTCATCTCTTTCAACCCCTTCATGAGAATTGATCTCCTCGAAAATTTTTAAGTGATGAACCCTTACAGAATCTTCAGATCCATAAGTACCGGCATTCCTGTTCTTCAGGGTGAAACTACTTCCAACCTGGCCATCGGTAGTCTTTGATACAGAGCCACTGCCAACCTTAGCAGGCTGCGGATCTGCAAACCAACTGCCATATTCATTATCGGGCAAAGTGGTCATCCAGTACAAATTATTCCCACCCGAAGTACCCCAATAAAATATCCTGCCGGTTAATGAATATGTGTAAGCTAAATATGGTATTACTGTTATCATTGCGATCAATGATACAGTCAATCCCTTTTTAAAATTTGGAGCATGCCTGTTTACCAGCCACAGCAGCAATGTGCCAATGAGCATGCATACTATTACATAACCGAATATTATTTTAGTAAGTGCGATGAAACCAAATGTGATACCCGATAAATAAATAAATTTCTTAGTAGTTTTGGAAGACTCATGTTTAAAACTGCGCATTAAAAAATAGACCAGCAGCGAAACGAGGAATGCCGTAAACACCTCCGAATAAAGCATCGCAATAAAGTCGAGTGAATTATAATAACAAGCCCAGAACAATCCTGCCAGCAAAGCTTTCCTGAAGGAAACAACTTGTATCATACCCTTGAACAGGAATACAATCGAAAGGTAAAGCATTGCGGCGTTTAACAGCTTTATACAAACCAACGGAATATGCATTGCCAGCAACGGCGCAATGAACAAAGGGTAACCCGGGCCGTTTCTTAACTCAACCTTCGGTGCAGGTGGGGAATAAAATCCATGTAAAAGATTTTGTGCTTCGTTAAAATGCCTGATCTCATCGCCCCACAATGGATTGCTTTGAAACAGCAAGACAACCAATACATACAGGAAGAGAAACGGAAGGAAAAGCAGGTAAGGATTCCTGGGTAACCTGATATTATTTAGCATGCCTGTCATTTACCTGTTATTTTTTATGAACCTGGTTCCTTTTGCTGTTGCTTTTTCAACGATGTTCCAAGATGGAACAGCTCTTCGAAATAACGCTTATTTTGAAGTGATACAAAACCCAGGCTTAGGAACTGTATAGCCGCGAGCAAAGTAATTCCTCCAACAAGAAATGACTGCGGATTTTTTTTGAATTGCAAGGACAGGCTATCGGAAAAAGGATAAGCAACTCTTGGAATCTGGTGTATAATCACATTGTATGCAGAAACAGTATCATAGAATAACCAAACCAGTTGGTACAATGAAAGCAATAATAGTATGGTGCCAAGTCCCATGAAGAAAATATAAGGACGGAAAATAAATCCCGACATCAATCCGGAAAAAAAACTTCTTAATACCCTCAGGCTTGAAGTACGCTTCCCTGCAAATTTGTTTTGTTCGGTCCAATCAAGATGCGCTGGTATCTCAATAATTTTTGCCCGAAGTATCATCGACTTGTAAATAATCTCGGGCATAATTTCATAATCTTTTGTTTTAAGGTTTACCGTTTGAATATAACTTTTACGGTAAGCCCTTACCATTCCGGTGAATGTATAATACTTATCCTGTGCGGCCAGGCGCATGAACCTGTTCACATACTTACTCATGATGGCACGCATACGTGGCACTGCAGTAACCTTACCGCCTTTCATATAAGCAGATGCAATTACGATATCGGCGCTTGTTTCAATAAGCTTATCCGTCATCTCTTCAATGTAATGCACATCATAACTCAGATCGATATCCATCACGACAATGATCTCCCCTTTCGAATTTCTGAAACCCGTTTGCAATGCATTGCCAAGGTTAAGATTTGTGGGATGATGAATGACACGGATATGATTGTTATTATTTGCCAAGCCATCTGCTATGGCTCCGGTGGAATCCTTACTGCCATCGTTGATGATCAGTATTTCCCATAAATATTTAGAAGACTTGCCTTCCATGTATTTAACGATCGTATTGATGTTAAGTTCAAGAATGGCCTCTTCATTGTAACAGGGAGCAATGATGCTTATAAAGGGTATACTTGCAGGATCCATATAGCTAATAATTTAAAGGCTCGCTAAATTTAATTCTAAAAAAAATGTATTTATAATTTTCGTTTATGTCTTTTTAAAAAGATACCATTTTACATCAACCGGTGGATAAGGCACAGCAGTATTACCAAAAGTGCGGCTTAAAAAATTAAAGAATTTCTTCTTTAAAGGAGAATTTGAAGAATTCTCGGCAATGATGGCAAGCCCATGTTTGAATTTTATTTTTTTTGAAGGCCTGCCTGTTGTAACTATTTTAAACCCGTAATACTCGAAAAGCTGTTCCAGCGTTTTATCGGAGTACCAGTGAACTACACTTGGCGGACAGTACTCATGCCAGCTTGAACCAAAAAAACGTGCCGCCAAACATTTCATATCCCATGATTCCACCATTACCAATCCTCCTTCTTTTGATAATTTCGCAACATTCTGCATAGCAGCATCCAGGTCATATAAGCTTCCAATAACTTCGATCAGATTTATAAGGTCAAATTTCTGATCGGAATTAAAGGTTTCCATTCCACCCGTTCTTATATCAAGTTGCAATTCTTTTCTTCCATAAGAAGCCATGGTATCGTTGGGCTCCACACCATAACTTTCCCAGCCGGCATCGTCAAAAGCTTTTAAAATAAATCCTGCTGCACAGCCTACGTCCAATACCCTCCCCGGCTTCATATACTTTGATATAATCTTAGCATATTTTTTCCCCGACCTATACAACATATCTTTTTCTTCCAGGTAGTTTGGATATCCATCCTTCCCTTCAAAAAAATAATCGTCAGAATAGGCTTCTGCCAAATGACTATTGATATCTTTAATCTCTGTAAACCTATGCCCACAGGTTTTACATTCCTTGATCAGGTAACCCTTCTTCGAGAAAAGGGAATCCCTTTCTTCGTTACACTCTAAAAAAGAATTGCATGCCTTCTTCATAATAAATTAATTTAATTTAGGGAAAATCTGTTTAAAGGTTTCTTAATTCTGTAATTGATCTGTCTAAAAAATTTAATTCAGGTGTTTGAGAGTTAGTTGAAAATATATGGGATTCAATATAGGATCAATTGATACCGTTGATGATGCTGACCATTTTTTCTGTCACATTTGTCCCAAAGATATCATGTTGTTTTTCAGGTGGGGCAAAAGAAGCGATCTTAGCAGCGATCTCCTGGTCTGTAGGGTTTACCAGGCAATTCCACTTTTCTTCTACAGTTTCTACCCATTCGGTTTCTGTACGAAGTGTTACACAAGGTTTGCGAAGTATATAGGCTTCTTTCTGAATACCACCGGAATCTGTAATGATCCTTTTGGACGCGTGTTCCAACGCTATAAAATCAAGATAACCCTGCGGCTCTATCATCCTTATATTTGCCGGAACTTCAAAACTTTTAGAAAGCATTTTTCTTGTTCTTGGATGAACCGGGAAAATGATCTCTTCGCCTATTTGTCCAAGTTGGTTAAGAATATGCTCCAGTATAGTGGTATTATCAACGTTGTAATTGCGGTGAAGTGTAAGCAGGTTGTAAATTTTATTTTCCAGTTTAAGAGTTGAAATAATGGAAGATTTTTTTAGTGCGATCTCGATACTGTTCTTCATGGTATCAACCATGATATCGCCGGTTAAAAAAGTATTTGCTTTCAATCCTTCCTTTTTAAGAATATCAACTGCGGTTTGTGTTGGTACAAAAAGATATTGCGAAACATGGTCGGCAACGATGCGGTTTATTTCTTCGGGCATGCTGCGGTTATAACTTCGCAATCCTGCTTCAATATGTATGATCGGAATATTTAGTTTCGAAGCAGCCATTACGCCTGCCAATGTCGAATTTGTATCGCCAAAAACGATGATTATATCCGGTTTCTTATCTATCATTGCTGTTTCCAGCTTTACCATCATCTCTCCTGTTTGAGCGGCCTGGCTACCGATACCGGTTCCTAAATGAATATCCGGATTGCGGATACCAAGATCCTTGAATATCTGTTCCGACATGGCATAATCATAGTGCTGGCCCGTATGCACGATAAATTCTTCGTGCTGCCCTGCAAGCGCTGCTGACAAAGGAGCCAGTTTAATAAACTGTGGCCTTGCGCCTACTATGGAAAAGATTTTCATTTATTTTTTAATTGTATGGTTTTCTCTTTCGAAACCCTTGCTGCAAATTCTCCCATCGGTAATAGTTCAAAATTCTTTTTGAGGATGGTCATAGCGATCTCAAATATTTCTAATTTCTTTGGACTGAGAATATTCATTCCCGGAAAAAATTCAAGTTGTGGTACGTGGTCTTTACCGATCAGGTCGAGCGGATGTAACAGGTAACTCGGTTGTGTGCGTGTGATCTTACACATCATGATTGCAAAGCGCAGGTAAAATTTCATCAAACCCATTGAAATATTACTGATATACAGCAAATAACTCTGGTGAAACGGAATTTTAAATACCGGCATTGTTGTAACAGGTATCTCCATTAATTTTTTCTTATTCGGCAGTTCCCATGTGTAGGGTTTTAGCGGATAAAAACTTTCGCTGAATGAACCAAACAATTCTTTCCTGCTTTCTTTTTCTTCTTTTGAAAGGTTTGATTTTGCGAAATAATATTTTCGCATCAATGGTGATATATAAGTTGGAAGTAATGATGCATCAAATATATAATTGCGCTTTTCCAATACTTCCAACAGGTCATTGCTCCAGCTAAATCCCGGACCACGGAACATATTGGTACGTTTGCCTGTTGCTTTTAAAATGGCTTCTTCAGCAATGGTTATTTCTTCTTCTATTTTTTCTTTTGAATATGTTTTAAGCCAGGACTCATGATGAAAAGAATGGTTTGCCACTTCATGACCACGATCAACAATACTTTTTAATACTGGATGATTTTTTTCAATGGCAGCATCCTGCCCTACAATAAAGAAAGTGATCTTGATATTAAGTTTCTCCAGCACATCCAGGGTTATGGGCAATACAACATCGAGGTAGGAAGGAAATGTTTCCCATCCTTCATCGCCATGCACTTTCATGTACGACCATTGGTCATCCAGGTCAAGTGATATGCTTGCTAACAATTTTTTCTTTTTCATCGTTTCAGTATTTCTTCCAGTTTTGTTTCCGCAACACGAACTGTTTCATTTACGTTAAGGGTGCCGTCCTTGATCTGCGATGTATTTACGATGTAAAGATTCGGGACTGATGTCTTTACACCCGGGAGGTTTTCTGAGTAATTCAATTTAGCAACGGTCATTACATGCTTTGCACGTGCGACGCCTACAAATTTTATATTATCATCTGTCAGCCAGGGGTACATTGTTTTAAAATTTTCAATGAAGTAATCTTTTATTTCCTCATCAGATTTGTTAAAAAGCTGCTCATTTACTGTTACGTATTTAGGCAGGTATACCAATGCATTTCCACCTAGATAATCTTTATTCACGAGCGCCGACATTTCTATTACGCCTGTGAACGGAAACCTGGAGTCGGTAATATTGGTTATATAAAAATCGCTGATTGATTTATCAAGCAGTACTGCCACACAGATAACACCCAGGTATTCTATCGCATTCAATTTTTTAACTTCATTTGGTGAAAGACCGGTGCAGAGCCTTGCAGCAATCGAGGAAGGCAGTGTAACAATCACTTCATCGAAGGATTCTACACTATCATCAGCAAACCTGATGAGTGGTTTATTATCTGCACCTGTCTTTACTTCATTTACCGAAGTACCCGTTCTTACCTGAACGCCTTCGGTCAATAAGGTATTTTTAAAAGCTTCAATTACATTTTTATAGCCGCCACGCACAAAGCCAAACATCTCCTTTTTTAATCCGCCCTTTTTTGCGCCGTACAATCTTTGAATGGTTGCCCAGATAAAAACGGCAGAAGTTCTTTCATAGCTATCGCCAAGTTTTGCACGTAAAAGTGGTAACCATATTTTATTGTATGTATTTTTTCCAGACCATTTTTTCAGCCAGGTGGTTACCGGGATCTTTTCAAGCCGCTTCCAGTCTTTTATTTTTGAAGCAATAAGAATGGTTAGCCCAAGCCGGAATTTATCAATTAAATTAAGTGTTGGAAATCTTAAAAACTCTACGGTATCCGACATGGAATAGAGTTTACCATTGATATAAAAACCCGTCTTTGTTTCTACCCATTCAATTTTATCTTCCAGGCCAATATCTTTTAAAATATTCCTGGTGCGGAAATCTGATAAAAGAATAACATGATAAAATTTATCCCACTCCACATCACCCATCTTCCACGAACTTACCAGTCCGCCCAATTCAGGAGCCGACTCAAACACGGTCACTTTATGGCCTTGCTGAGTTAACCGGTGTGCCAGGGTCATACCCATGATACCACCGCCAACGATTCCCCATTTTTTTGATTCCATTTTTGTTGCTACGGAGTTTATTAGATCAGGAATTGTTTCTGCCAATCAATGGTAATATTTAGGCCTTTTTCAAGATCCCATTCCGGTTGAAAATCCAGTGTTGTGCATAGTTTTGTAATATCAGGAACCCTTCTCATTACATCTTCATAATTACCAAAAGTGGAATACGGTATATAGTTAAGCATGGGTTCGGAATCTTTCCCGTTGACAAGTTTCCAGATCATAGTGGCAAGTTCTTTTATTGATATTTCGGCATTTGACTTCGGGCCGGTGTTGAATATTTCGTTATCTGATTTTTCATTTTCGATACATGCAACAAGAGCGTTTACTGTATCATCAACATAAGTGAAAGTTCTTGTTTGAGATCCATCTCCATGAATATCGATGGCTTCTTTTTTAAATGCCTTTTCAATAAATACAGATTGAGGCCCGCCCCACCAGGTTAAATTCTGATGTGGGCCATAAGAGCCGAAGAAACGGGTTATGGTATACTTCAGGTCGTACTCATCGTGGTTTGCAATGATGTATTGTTCGCCATACATTTTTGAAAGTGCATAAGCCCAACGTTTAACTGTTGTGGGACCCATTACAAGGTCGGATGTCTCGGCAAAAGGTATGTTTGGATTCTTTCCGTACACATCGGAAGTAGAAGCAAAAAGTATTTTCGATTTATCCATAATACATTTATGCACCACGTTCCTGAGCATCAGGTAATTTTCTTCCAATGTTCTTAGTGCATTTGTATACCTGGGAATTTTTTGTGACGCTAGATGCACAATGATATCTGCCTTCACATCTTTAAGGATGAGTGGATTGGCAATATCGCCCATAATAAACTGAAAGTTTGCATGGTCCTTAATTGGATCTACATTGCGCATGAAGCCGTAGTTGAGGTTATCCATACCCATTACAATATGGCCCCTATCTAATAATTTTTTAGCAAGATTAGAGCCGATAAAACCTGCAACTCCGGTGATTAAAATTTTCATTTTGTTGTTATTATTGTTTCAAATGGGTTTTAGAAAAAAATTAGAAAGCGTTCTTATCACCTCGAAACACGTAGTACACTGTTAAGAAAAGTATTTGTATATCGAGCCATAAATTCCAGTTTTCGAGATACCAAAGATCTTTATCTACCCTCATCTTTATCTGCTCGGGATTTGTGATCTCGCCCCTATAGCCGTTGATCTGTGCCCAACCTGTAATCCCTGGTTTTAAGAACTGACGCACCATATAATCATCTACGATCTTTGAATAATCATTTGTGTGCTTTAGCATGTGTGGCCTTGGGCCAACAAGACTCATCTCACCCTTGAATACATTGATGAACTGCGGGAACTCATCAAGGCTTGTCTTTCGAATGATACGGCCAAGTTTGGTAACACGGGCATCGTTGATGGTAGCCTGCTTAAGATCTGCATCTTTGTTACTCTTCATACTCCGGAATTTTAAACAGAAGAACGATTTTTTATTTCTACCGGTACGCAATTGTTTAAAGAAAACAGACTCGCCTGATTCGATGTAAATCAATAATGCAAAAATTGGTATCATCCAGGAAAGGAAGAAAATGATCACGAATAAACTCACGGCGATATCAAGTATCCTTTTCTTAACGCGGTTCCCAACATCGGCCAATGGTTCACTGCGCAAAGAAAGTATCGGAAGTTCGCCGAAATATTCTATATGCACTTCCCTGGTAATAAATACAGAAAGATTCGGAACAATCTTAAAACGGATACATTCCTTTTCTGCCTGGTACATCAGGGTATAAATATCTTTATTTTGTTCCGGTGTAATGGTTGAAAAAATTTCCTCCACATCCATTTCCTTCGCTACCCTTAATGTGTGTTCCAATTCTGCCAGTACAGGATAATGCGATAATTCTTTGATGTTATTATTGCTTTCGATATAACCAACCAATTCTGTGTTCATACCGTCTTCCTCGAAATATGCAGCCAGTTTTTTGGCGGTGTCATTGTATCCAAGGATGAGTACTTTTTTGGTAAGGTGATGACTGCGTTTAAAATAATTTTTGATGCCAAGGTAAAGAAACCTGTTGACCATCAATCCAACTCCAAAACCCATTGTTGTGGCGATGATGAATAACCGGGAAATATCAAAAGCCCTTAAGAAGAAAAGGTATATCAGCACACAAATGATCCATACCAATAACACCTGTATCGTTCTTTTGATGTAATACTCAAACTTCATAATCACCTTAATGGCATAAGTTCTTAAGAACGACGAAAGTGCCAGCCACAAACCATTTGAAATGGCCCAGTATTGAAAATAAACATCTGAAGTAATGGTATGAATACCCCGCAGTAAAATAACCTGGCAGAGGATGTAGATCACATTTAGGATGATCATATCCAGTGCAACAAGCGTGATTTGTAAGTATCGTTCAAACTGCCGGTTCATTGATGGCCCCTTAATTTATTTTTATTATTGTTTGGTATTATTAATTTTTTGCAAATAACTGTATATGCTGTTCTGTCACTTTATCCCAGTTAAATTCACTCAACGCTCTTTCCTTTGCTCGTTCCGAAAGGGTTTTCATTGTTGTATAATTATCTTCTGCAAAATTTATTTTTTCGGTAAGGGATTCGATGTTTCCCTGTTTGAATGCAGTGGCTGTATCCTGCACCGCATAAATATTCTCTTCGATATCACTTACGATCATGGGAACTCCAAGCCCCATCACAGATAATACTACGGGTGATAAACCTTCCACATCTGAAGGCTGGATATAACAATATGAATTCAACATCAACCTTGTAACATCCTCGCCATATACGTAGCCGGTGAATATTACATTAGAGTCAGCCATTTCCTGTATCTCTTTTTCATAAGGAGATGGGTTGGGCGATCCGCCTACTAAGACCAGTTTTCTTTTTGAATTTGATTTCATAAAAGCCGGTATTAAATAGTGCAATCCTTTATCAGGAATAAAACGACCCACAAATAAATAATAGCCACCTGGCTCCAATGAAAATTTATCGAGTATCGCGTTGTTATTTTCAACCTCCGGCACTTCACTTCCAAACGGAATAAATTCAAATTTTTTATTGAACCGTTTTTCGAAGAAAGATTTTGCAAGCACATTGTCAAAGATGATCATGTTGGGAATGGTAGATGACAGGAATGCAGCAAATCTTAAATAGATCTTTCCGTACCATGGCCATTTATCTCTTTTCCAATCAACACCATCCTGGCTTACAAAAACTTTTTTCCTGAACAATCTTAGAGGAAGCGCCCAAATACTATTACCGCCATTTTGAATATGAACGATATCGGCGGTATTGTGAAAGATGATATCTGCCGTACATTTAAATGAATGGAAGAGTGTATCAAACCCTTTTCGGTTGATCGTGGAAAATGATTTTATCTTAACACCTTTGTATTCAGTAATAGGCAGAAAAGCATTTTTATATTTCCTGTTATAGGCTACTACCTGGTGACCCCGTTCTACAAGGCGAGGCAATAATTCTTCCACAAATTTATCTGCCCCGGCACTTCCATTGGTAGATGGTAGCGACCTGAAGCCAAAGGCTGCAATTCTCATAGCACAATTAGTTATCCTAAACTTTAGAGGTTTCTTTCTTTAAATTCTTTTCGAGGTATTCTACATAATACATGTCGAGGTATTCTTTCAAAGCAACTTTCCAGTCACGCATGATATTCAAATTCCTCAATTCCAGTTTTTTATTCACGAGGCGCTCTGATGGCGGGCGCTGGGCATAATATATTTTTGCAAAATAATCTGAGGTAACTTCTGTCAGCGAAACATCACCTTCCAATCCAAGTAAACGGATCAATTCACCGGCAACTTCATAGCGGCTGGTTTGGCCTTTACATACCAGGTTGTACAATCCCCAGTATTCTTTTTCCAACAACAACTTTACATTCTTTGCAAAATCAATGGTGAAGGTTGGTGTGCCGTCTTTATCATTCACGATAAATAGTTCCTTCTTACCATCCACCAATTGTTTGATCAGCTTATTGATGAATTTCTTGTCTTTTTGTGCGCCGCCACCCATCATCCAACCTGCACGGCAGATAAGGAAGCGGTTTGCGTTTTCTGCAACATAGCGTTCACCCATATATTTAGAACGGGCATAAACGCCAAGCGGATTGGGAAGATCCCAATCATCATATAAATCTTTTGCACCATCAAAGATTCCCGCAGTACTGATGTACAGCAAAGGAATAGTCAACTCATTTGCAAGGTAAACGGCATTTTCAACCGACAATGTATTGGTTAGATAAGTATCATCTGCATGTTCTTCACAAAACTCCAGGTCGGTATAAGCACCCAGGTGAAAAAGATAATCAGGTTTAAAATCCATCACATCTTTCTTATAACTATCAAAATCCCGGAAGTCAAGAAAACTCAACCAGCTTTCATTAACATCCTTATCGGTACATTTTAATTCAAACTCGTCTTTAAATACTCTGTAAAATGCTTCTCCAAGCATACCGCCACATCCGGCTATGTAGATCTTTTTTTTAGTTGCCATTACTTGTGATATTATTGATAATAGAATTTAGTTTTGACCAGTGCGTTTCAAAGTTTACAATGTCGTAGACATGTTTTCTTGCGTTGGCACCCATCGTATTTATTAAATCATTGTTGTTCCACAATGTCTCCAGTTTTTTGCGAAGGTCGCTCACATTTCCGGGTTCAAACAAAAATCCTGTTTCTCCGTGAATGACCAATTCTGGAATTCCTCCAATTGCCGATCCAATCACCGGTTTTGAAAATAAAAAACTTTCAATGATTGAAAATGGGAAATTTTCATACCATTCCGATGGACAAACTACAAACCGGGAGTTCAGGGTTAATGTAAAAACTGACTGCTTGTTTTGAAAGCCCAGGAAATCAATATTAGTTGAATTTTCCTGTTGCAACAATGCTTTTAACGCTTCTTCGGCAGCTCCTGATCCTACGATCTTAAGTTTTATGCCTGTGCCTTGCACAGCTTTGATCAAAGTCCGGATACCTTTCACATCTTCAATTCTGCCTACATATAAAATATAATCCTCTCCCGTTGCTTTACTTAACGAAACATCATGATTTTTATTTTCCTGTATGAAATTATCTACCAATGATATATCATAACATAAATTGGAAACATGGAGCTTATTTTCTTCAAATCCGAACTGTCTGAATTTGCCCTTTAGAAAGGCAGAAGGGCATAAATATGCATCTACTTTATCATATATACCAGACTTGTGATAAAAATAAGCCTCGGTTGTGGCAATCACACTTGCAGGCAGCGAATCCCGCTTGCATTTATTGGTAGAACAATGGTAGAAACTGCCGCCAATACATTTTTCACAGATCGTCTCTTTTGAAATGAACTGGCTCTCCGGACAAATAATTTTATAATCGTGTAATGACCAGATAACTTTTACACCTGCTTTTTTTAATTTCCAGATGATGGCAGGCGTTATGTAATGATGAATATTGTGCAGGTGAGCGATCTTGATATCATGTTGCGACAATACCTCCTCAATTTTTTTAACCGCGTTAAACGAAACAATAGAGTTCTTTACAGCTTTTATGCCATTGAAAATATTCTTATTCTTATTGAGTAATTTATAATCGGGAGAATCTATAAAATAGGCGGGGCCTTTTTCTTCTATATTCTTCTCATTTATGGTACTGAATGGGATTATTTCATAACCCTGCTTTTCATACAATGCCCGCACATTATTTACATAAGTCCAATCGCCGCCCGTAGGATACCATGACCAATTTACTAAAAGTACTTTCATGTATTTGGGATTATGGGCGGATGCCTGCTTTTTTATTTACTACGGTTATATAATCGGTTGCTATTGTTTCCGCCATGCTATCCCAACTCATCTCCAAAGACCTTTTCCTGGCACCTGCTTTTAACTTTTCGATCAATGGTTTATTTAATACTAATTTTTCAATAGCGGCATGAAAACCAATGATGCTGTCTGCTGGTGAAATCATTGGCACTTTTATACCACAAGATTCATTAATGGCAATGCTCATTCCATCTGCATCATGACATATAACGGGCAAACCAGTTGACAGTGCTTCAGGAATCACACTAGATGTTGCCTCACGCAAACTCGTATGCACAAAAAAATCTGCTTCGCTCATCATTTTAAAAACAGTGTCGCGGTCAACATTTTTGATCCATTCAACATTCTTCAATTCAAGTTCTTCGGCAAACTGCTGCAGGCTTTCTTCCAACGGTCCCGTACCAACGATCTGAAATTTCACACCCTCCCTTGTTTGTTTGCTTAAAGCCAAAGCTTTTAATAATATGATGGCTGCTTTTCGCTCAATCAAATGTCCACACCACATGGCTTTTACCGTTGTTGAATGTTGATCGCTATGATGATCTATGCTGTCGTAATGTATCGTTCCAACATCCAACATTAGTTTTATCTCACCGGTAACCCTTTGCTTCAACAGATTAACATCTTCAGGAGAGAATGCATAAATAACCGCTGCCGTTTTATTGGCTTTGATGACTCTTGAACTAAAATTAAATTGAATGTAATTTGAAAACGTACGAATTCCTTCAAGTATCCTCGACTTCAATGGAAGCATTTTATAAAATGCTTTTGGAAGCGTTTTTGTTCCGCCTGTTGGGCCCCAGAAAAAAGGAATATCCATTTTCCATGTATAGCCGGGTTCACGGAAAGCCACCTGTGTGAGTTGGTGCACCACATCAAATTTTTCTTTTTTATGGAGCTCCTTTGCTTTTGCAAAAGCGGCTTTTTGCCAATAACCGTATCCTAAGTAATAAAGTACGGGCAAGCCTATTGGCCCGATCTTACTAAAAGTTTTGTTGAAGGATGCGATTGATTTAGTTATGCCAGGCTGATCGATATTGATAAAACGTATTCCAGGTATCGGCCCGTTAACAGCCGTATAATTATTGATCGCATCAAAGTAGCTGTTATGATTAGCCTGGCTCCCGCTGGCATACAAAACGGTAAGGTCATGATATTTAGCGAGGCGGGTAACTAGATTCCAGCCAACAGCACATTCGGAGCCTTGCACCGGAGATAACTCATGTGCAATGATCAACACGCTTAGTCTGTTGCCTTTCATTTTTCTTTATAGCGATAAGCTATCGCCTGGGTTATTTGGTAAGTGGTACGAAATTGAAAAATCTTATTAACTGGTATACAGCGAGGCTTTGTTTTTCTTATACCATTCTACAAATTTTCCTATTCCTGTTTCAATATTATATTTCGGGTCGTATCCAATTTCTTTTTTTGCTTTTGAAATATCAGCATAGGTGATATTTACATCGCCTTGTTGCAAAGGAAGTTTTTCGAGATCTGCTTTTTTTCCTACAGCAGCTTCAATCACTTCAACAAGCATTTTCAGATCAATAACTTTTGATTCACCAAGGTTATAAATATGATATCCATTTAAATTTGTCAATGCGCAACTAATGCCGTTTACAATATCATCTACATAAGTATAATCCCTGGCTGTTGATCCATCTCCGTAAAAAGGGATTTTCTTGCCATCATCAATAAGCCTGGTGAATTTATGAATAGCAAGATCGGGGCGTTGCCTGGGACCAAATACTGTGAAAAAACGCAAACAGGTAATATCGAAACCATAGAGGTGACAATAAACATGGCACAATAACTCTCCGCTTTTTTTGGTAGATGCATAAGGAGAAATAGGATCATCTACCCTGTCTGATTCTGAAAAAGGAACTTTAGGATTATTTCCATAAACAGATGAAGAGGATGCAAACAACATCTTCTTTACATTGTGTGCACGCATAGCTTCCAATAAACAAACAGTGCCATTCACATTTACATCGTAGTAAGCTGCTATATTTTCAATTGATGGCCTTACGCCGGCTTTTGCTGCCAGGTGAACTACCGCATCAATTTTATTGGAAGAAAATAATTCATTTAGTTTTTTTGAATCGCGTATATCGCCTTCATGAAATTGAAACTGGTTGCTCTTTTTTAGTTCAGCAAGATTCAATTGTTTAAAATGAAATGCGTAGTATTCATCAAAATTATCGATACCAATTACATGGTGCCCAAGCCCGATAAAATATTCACTAACGTGTGAACCAATAAAACCTGCCGCCCCAGTAACTAAAATATTCATTGCTTTAACTTTTCTTCAATAATTGATGGTATGTATCTATGTATTTTTTTGCCATGATCTTAATATCAAATTTCTTCTCAACCATTTGCCTCCCTTTCTTTCCCAATTCATTTGCAAGATCTTTGTTACCGACAAGTATTTCTATTTTTTGCTTCAACTGGTCATCGCTGTCTGCGTCTATCAAATAACCATTCTCATTGTCAATAACAACCTCATTTGTTCCGCCGCCACGTGTTGCAATGACCGGCTTTCGCAATGCCATGTATTCTATAATAGAATTAGATATTCCTTCTCCATGTACTTTTGTATTTGTAAGCAGAATACCTGTATCAAATATGTTCACGATCGATTCAATATCGGAGCGCTTACCTAATAAAATGATTTTACGCTGTAATAACGGTGGTACGCTGTTTTTTATTTCATCGAAATTAACACCACCACCAACCAATATAAAACGTATCCTGTCGTTGACAGTAACAAGGCTTGTTGCTGCCCTTATCAGTGTTTTATAATCTTTACGGTCTTCAAATGCGGCAACCATTCCTGCTACAAAAAGTCCTTCGGCTGACTCACCGAATATTTCCCTGCGCACTGCAGCCGGTTCTTTTAACTGCTGAAAACGTGCTAGATCCATCCCGTTATAAATGCAAACAGATTTTTTAGGTGCGGCGCCATAAGCCGCTAACCCGGCCCGGGAATTTCCTATCACAATATCTCCAAAAGGAATAATTAATTTACCTCTTACCCAGTGCTTATTAAAAATACTCTGACGTGAAGGTGTATCTACAACCATACCATTAACCAGTTTCACCTTCAATAATTTCCATGCAGGCAAAGCATATACAACAGTCATACTATCCCAGCAATGTATGATATCAGGCTTGAATGTTTTACAGATATGATAGAATTTACGAAAAACAGACCTGTCTTTTTTTGTCTTCCGTATGAGATAATGAACCTTAATGTTCCAATCAAAAATTTCTTTGTAGTGAACTGAATTGCTCATTACGACCAACTCAAACTGAATATCCTTTTCGTTTTGAAGGGACCGCATCAACTGTGTTAATCTTCTTTCTTTGCCCCCGGCCGTAAGTGAATCAATAAAAAATAATATTCTCACAATTATTGATTTTGTTTTAGCCATTCTTCAAAGCAAAGCAAAGACCATATCCTGGAGCTGAAATCTCTTTTACCATCCTTACTGTTCGCTAACATTCCTATTACATATTTTCTGTCGAGGTATTGCGATAACAAAGGATCGCCGGAAAGCAATGTGTCATTTACATATTCTTTTAATTCTTCTTTGAACCATAGTGAAAGCGGAACACCGAAGCCGATCTTCGGCCTGTTTAAAATAGTGCCGGGTAAAAATTTCTCCATCGATTTTTTGAAAATATATTTTTGTTCGTTTCCTTTCAGTTTTAGATTTGATGGGATCTTAAAAGTAAGTTCAGCGAACTTATGATCAAGTAAAGGAACCCTCACTTCCAGTGAGTTCATCATACTTGCACGATCTACTTTGGTTAAGATACTATCTACCATGTATGTCTGCAGATCGAGGTATTGCAGGTTGGAGATAAAATCATTTCCTTTTCCATTTTTTAATATACCTTCTTTAAACAGTTCGGGTGTGTTCTTAAACTGGAAAGTATCGCTCGTAAGTATCAGTTTTTTTCTTTCTTCTTTTGGCCATATACATAAATTCGCACCGAGGTAATCCCTGTTTTGCGACAAGAAATAAGTAAGCCCTTTGCCGGTTGTTTTTTGTGGGATTAGCTTATTGATACCGCCCCATATAAATTTATTAATCCCCGGAAAAGGCGAATTGTATTTATAAATATTGTGCAAAAAATTATAGATATCGTACCCGGCAAATAATTCATCGCCACCATCACCAGACAATACAACTGTAACGTGCTCCCTTGCAAATTTGGATACATAATAAGTTGGAATGGCCGATGAATCGGCAAATGGCTCATCATAAGCCCTGACTAATTTCGGTAATAAACTTATGGATTCAGGTTCTACAATCTGTTCATGGTGATTGCACCCATAACGTTGTGCAATTTCCCTGGCAAATTTCAATTCGTTATACCTTTCATCTTTAAAGCCGATTGAAAAAGTTTCAATGGGGTTATTCGAATTATTTGCCATCATGGCAACTACAGAACTCGAATCGATACCGCCACTCAGGAAAGCACCCAATGGCACATCCGATATCATGTGCAGTTTAACTGCTTCAGACAGTAATGCTTCAATTTCTTCTGCCCATTGCTTTTCTGTTTTTGAGTAATCGGGTTCAAAACTAATATTCCAGTATTTTTCGATCCCAATTGAAGGCTTACCGCTTAGGGAAAGCAACAGGTAATGACCAGGCTGTAATTTTTTTATGTTATTGTAAACTGCCAGGTCGCTGGTGATGTATCCATAAGCAAAGAAGGAATTGATAGCATCATAAGACAGCGTTTTATCAATGCCTTTTGATTGAAGAATCGTTTTGATTTCTGAACCGAAAACAAATTTCTCATTATCGGAGTAATAATAAAATGGTTTGATACCGAAACGATCTCTTGCACAGAAAAGCTGCTTCTTATTATTATCCCAGATGCTGAATGCAAACATACCACGCAGGTGCTTCACGCAGTCAACGCCATACTCTTCATACAAGTGAACGATGGTTTCAGTATCTGATTTAGTTCGGAAAATATGTCCCTTCCTGATCAGGTCATCCTGCAGTTCTCGGTAATTATATATCTCGCCATTGAATACGATCCATATACTGTCATCTTCATTTGCCAGTGGCTGGTGACCTGTACTAAGGTCAATGATACTAAGCCTTCGAAATCCAAGTCCAACATTTTTATTAACGTAAAAACCCTCGTCATCAGGGCCACGCTTATAAATGACATCTGTCATTTGTTTCAATTCAACTGCATCTATCTCCTGCGAATGATCAAAAAATATTTTACCGGTAATTCCGCACATAGTTTATTGAATGATTTTGACGATTGTTAGAAATTTGATAACAAACGTCATCAGGTAAGCATTTGAATGATAAACAAAAAATGAGACTATTTTATGAAGGCCGTAACCATCGGCCTTCTTTAAAGAATCAACATAAAAACGGGCTTCGGTTTTTTTCTTATCGGCCACCAGATACATACTTCCACGTAAACAATCTTTTACGAAGTTACCAGGCTGGTATTTCCTGATGATATCCATATAATGTTCCTCCCCAGCCAGGGCCAGGAAATGATTTGATATTTTTTTTATTGACGGAGGGATCTTTGAAACCCTATCATCTCCTTCGGTATGATAAATGCGAAGTGGATTGTGTACATAAAATCTTTTAGCTCTTTCGTTCATTTTAAACCAAAGGGTGCATTCAAATCCACCAAGCTTTTCATTGAACCGGTCGTTTAGAAGCAGGTTTGTCTTTGTAAGCCCCCAGAATTCGCCGGTACAAACATTGATAAGTGTATTGAAATCTACATACTGATCATCATCTAATCCGTGGCCGCTGGGTTTACCAGTATTTGTATCTATACAGTTACAGGTTACAGCAGTAACCGTGCCGTCCTTTTCCATCGGTACTTTCATCATTATTTCCAGTGCGTCTGCTACTATTTCATCATCACTGTCTAAAATCGTGAACCATTCTCCCTGTATGTTATTCAAACCGGTATTTTTTGCCGCCGTAACACCTTTGTTCATTTCGTGGTAAATGATACGGATCCGTTTGTCAGTATATTTTTTTAATACTGCAACTGTATCATCCTTCGACCCATCTTCAACAACAATGATCTCAAAAGTATCATAGGTCTGCAAAAGTATGCTATCGATCGTTCTTCCGACCGTATTTGCCCTGTTGTAAGTAGGTATAATAATTGAAACCAATGGCTTCATAGGTTTTTATTGGGTTTTACTTTTATTTACTTAAATGAATTCTTTTGACCTTATGAATGATATTTACCATTCGGGCTTAATTCATTTAAGAAGTTTACAATCCGTTCACCGTATAATTTATATTCAAAATTTTGTAATGCCATATTCTTTCCATTAACACCAATTCGCTTCACTTCGATCGCATTTTCGAGCACAAATTGCATTTTAGCAGCAAACATTTTGATATCATACCTGTCGGCTATCAGCATATTTTCCATATCGGTAAAATAGTGCTTCACTTCACCGTAATTAGTTGAAACAACCGGGCTTCCCGATGCCAGGTATTCCCCGATCTTATGAGGGAACCTTGCACTGTCCTGCAACGTAGGCCTCAAAGGAATTAAAAGTGCCAAAGCATTCTTATAATATGTGTTCAATTGCTTATCGCTGAGCCTTGAAAATAATTTGATCCGGTCTTTCTGATTAGTGTTGGAAATATAATCCCTGATCTTCTGAATGTTATCCGCACTTCCGTTGATCACCAGGTATAAAAAAGCTGATGAGGTACCCAATTTCTCATAAGAGTCAATAATGAATTTCACGATCTCAATATAATTAGCAGCGCCACAGAACAGGAAATAATTTTCGCCCTGCTGGTCTTCTACATCATTGTATCTTTCAAAATCTGTAAGCACTGGAACTTTTAAATATTTTTTCTGTGGTGCCATTTTTTTAAGGTCATTGACCAGGAATTCACTTATGGGAAAAACTGCGTTTACCAACCGGGGGGCATATCGATCGTATAAGATATCATTAAACCATTTATCTATTTCGAACCATTGCTTTTTCACTCCCGAATAATACTCTACATAATTTAAAATAGTTTTAAAGCCTAATAGCTTTGATAAAATATAATAATATAAGATCGCATAATAACTATGCGTAGATAAAATGGCAAAATCAAGTTTGTGCTCCTTTTTCATTTTCTTCAAAAGCGATATTTCTTTGATAACACCTTTTACTTTCAGGAAATTCCTCGAAAAAAAACGATCACTTCTGAATGGAGTTCCCGGTGTATACACGTAATCGATCCCTTCGTAATTTCCGGAAGCCTTTAGATCGGGATGGCGGGATTCCTGATGCATCCCTCTTTGACAGATAATGGTCACAGCATTGCCGGTCTTCACCAGGCTCCTGGAGATCAGTGTCATTTTTTGGATCTCAGCCAGTCCATAAGGAAAGCCTGAACAACCCAGGTAAATAATATTTTTTTTATCAATCACTACTGGCAATCAATTTAATTAAAGAACCTTTATATAGCCTGAGAACAACATCGGATAATTTTTAAGATAAGGGTGGAAGCCGGAATTAATATAAAATTAAGCTGAAATGAGAGAAATAAAGCTCTTTGAATTTTCTCTTAGTTTCAGGTAGCTGCCCTATTATATTTTTAGCCAGCAATTCCGGCTAAAGTAAACAGTTATCTAACTTATGTTTCATTTTTATAATTTGTTATGCACTAAAAACCTATAAACGTATAGAATTAACTTTATAGTATCTCATATAAATTACAGCAAGCGTAATACCCATTTCACTGAAATTAAAATATACAAAAGTGAAATTGGCCAATGCAAAACCGAGTAAGCCATAAAAGCTACCCCAGAAATCATCTCTCCTACCAATCAGCCAAGCATCCCATAACAGGCATGCCAGTGCAATAAACAAAAGCATAGCACCAAAAAACCCGTAAAAATATAAGTAGGAAAGATAACCCACATGAATGATGGGCGCTTCTCCACCCAATAGATTAACCACGTCGGCCCTTGTTTTCGGGCCTACGCCGAAATAAGGATTCTCAGGGAATTTCATCATGAATACATCGTACGAAAGCAGCCTTGTTTTTGCTGATTGCATATCGCCGTCTTTTTCAAGTATCCTGTCGTTGATGGTGGCATTGATATCATAGTTCGCTAATTGCGAAACGCCTAAGATCATAAAAATACCCACTACAAAAAAGACAATGACATATACCTTCTTTTTGATCGATATCGATTTGATAAAGAACAACTGTAAGAAAGCAATAATCGTTGAGATCATAACATACCTGGCCTTTGTTAAAAACGCAACTACGATACCAGCCAGTACAATCAACGGGAATGGACGGCTGCTTGTATTGTATACATTCAGCAAAATGGAGACTAGTATCGGGAAAGTAACACCGATGGAATTAAGTCCGAGCCAGCTATAAATAGAAGTGTTCCTGCCATCACCTAAATAAATAAGGTCTTCATCAAGACTTATATTATAAAAGAAAGAAGAATCTTTTATCTGCAGGATACTGAATACCAGCGACAGCGCCACGATCCATAAGATATGCCGGCCCATTTTTTTTAAAAACCCTTCATCAAAATCTGTATTCTCAACAATAAGAAACAATATAGTGGCCAGTGTATTTGAATCGAACAGGATAAAAAATACCCAGTTCGTATTATCAGGCATTAGTCCATTATAAAAAACAGAACAGAGATGGAAGACGGTAAAGGAAATATAAAAAATCAGGTATGCCGGTACTTTCATCTTCACCGTCCAGAATGTATAAACCAGGAGCGGTAATAAAATAATTACGAGGATCTTTTCAGCCGGGAAATGTGCAAAAGTTAATGTTAACCACGCCCACAACGGAAAAAAGGGATATACCCATTGGAATAAATTTTGTGTGAATTTATTCATCTAGGCAACAAATGATTTTACAGTGGTGATTATTTTGTCCATATCGGTATCAGATAATTCATAATACAAGGGCAATCTTACCAGGCAATCGGTGTAACGGTCGCTTTCTATTAATTCTTTTCCTTCATATTTATTTTGAAAGAACGGGCTTTTATGTAAGCTCAGGTAATGGAACACAGATGATATATCGTTTGCTTTTAAGTGAGCGATGAATGCGGTTCGCTGACTTAACGAAGGAAATACCAGGTAAAACATGTGTCCGCAATTAGTTGCAAAATCGGGTATATACGGCATGGTAATATTTTGCTGATAGCACCAATCTTTGAGGCCGGTATAATATTGCATCCACATATTTTTTCTTTTCTGCTGAATGTCTTCCATATTTTCCAGTTGTGCATATAAATATGCTGCTATAATTTCTGAAGGAAGAAAAGAAGAGCCTGTATCTATCCAGCCATATTTATCAACTTCTCCGCGGAAGAACTGGTTACGGTTTGTTCCTTTTTCCCAGATGATCTCAGCTCTGTTTATAAATCTTTCATCGTTGATGGCAAGCATACCGCCTTCGCCTGAATTGATATTTTTTGTTTCATGAAAAGAAAATGCAGACATGTGCCCTATGCTGCCCAAAGGCTTTCCTTTGTAATAGGAATCGATTGCCTGGGCTGCATCTTCAATCACGAGTAAATTATATTTATCGGCCAGGTCCATGATCTTATCCATATCACAGGCAATTCCTGCATAATGAACCGGCACGATGGCTTTGGTATTTGGGGTGATGAGGGCTTCTATCTTATCTGCATCCATATTAGGATTATTGGCATTGCTATCTGCAAATATAATTTTTGCACCCTGCCTCGTAAATGCCAATGCGGTGGAAACAAATGTAAAAGAAGGTACGATCACTTCATCGCCCGGACCTACATTCGACAATATTGCACACATCTCCAATGCATCGGTACAAGATGTAGTTAGCAATGTTTTTTTGAATCCGAATTTTTCTTCCAGAAATGCCTGGCATTTTTTGGTGAACAGCCCATTACCGGATATTTTACCAGAATATACTGCCTGGTACATATAATGCATTTCTTTACCGGTAAGGTAGGGCTTATTAAAATTGATCATCTTATTCGACTCGTTTTTTAAGTTTTGTCTTTTATTTTCAGACTATTTGTCTGTTGAGTAAACGGCAACAGATTAGCAACATGCCTAACGCTAATTTGCCCCGATTATTTTGAGCCAGTTATTTATACTGACTTCAGGATGAAATAATTCGAGGCCCATTTCCCTGCAATTATTTTTCATATGGGTATGTTCTTCGTCGGTCATACGCAATATTTCATAAATTCCCTTCGCCATATCTGCACTATCGTTCATCTTTACCCGATAACCTGTTTTACCGGTGATCACGAGATCGAGCGAAACGCCTTGTGCAAATGAAACCACCGGTGTACCACACATGATGGACTGGTTTACCATAGAAGGGCCTGCATCTTCAATAGAAGGGCAAACGTATAAATCGGCAGCCTGGTATGCCGAAGCCACACCGTAATTATTATCCAACATGCCAAGATTTAATGATTCAAAAGGAAGTTGGCCTATCTTATTTGTTTCTTCGCCCGCTATTAATAAAAAAACCTTACCTAATAAGTCGGGTTCGTTTATCAGCATTTTTTTTAATGTTTCCAATGCTTCCCGCAGGTACTGAAATCCTTTACGCTCGTCATTAAAACTTTTGGCTCCAAAGAAAATCACTTTTTTACCTTCGGGGATGCCTACTTTAGGGTGGCTGATATTTTTAGCAACAGGTTTAAATACTTCCGGGTTGATGGAAATAAATATTTTATGAACAGGATGGTTTTTGAATACTGAACTTTTTTGTGCCTGCTGGTTTTGCCATTCAGATGCCAGTACAATGCTGATATCCGTTTTATCCATATACTGCTTTTTAAACTGCAGGTTTTTATACGTTTTGTCGTGCGGATCTTTTGAAAACAATCCCGGGCAACTTCCACAACTATTTTGATAGCCTTTGCAATCCCAGGAATAATGGCAGCCGCCTGTTAAGGGCGAAGTATCATACATCATCCAATAAACAGGCGTACCCGTTCGCTGATTTAATTCGTAAATATTTTTTGAATTGATGAAGTTCCCGGCAAAAAGAATAATAATAGCATCAGGCTTCATACCTGCTTTTTTTAAGATGCTGGCAGTAGAATAAAATGTTTGTTGCTCATCTATTTCGTGAAAATGATAGCGATGATTGGTCGAATCTTTTTTATGCAGCTTGAAAATAGTTTTTAATTTATAGACCACCCTGTTCTTCCAGAATAAATAAGCAGTTTCCATACTCACGATACCTTCCGGATAATCTTTACTGTATTTATTCACCAGCAGTTTTACATTGTGGCCTTTAGCCTTGAAATCATTGAACAGGTCGAGTGTAACTGCACCGGATGCTTCAAAAGGATGATTCCGGAAGATCATTAATATATTCATACAACCTGTTTATGCTGCTGCAATGAGTCTTTTGCAAAATCCGTTAATAATATGTTTGAATTAAAGCGGAAAATTTTCCGGTATAATGTTATAGCCAGATATGATAAATATTTTCAGCCTTGCTTTCGCTAAAACCTGTTTTCTTATAAAAATTACAGGCATCTTCATTGTCTACCTGTGTTGCTACATCCAGTTCCGGTATTTTTTTTTCTGCCAGACAGTTTACCACTGCTGTAATTAATTTTTTACCAATCGCCTTTCCACGGGATTTTTCATCCACTGCTATCAATCCTATTTGCCCGTGATTGTTTCTTGCTTTCAATGTTACAAACCCAAGTTCTTTGCCATTTTCTTCATATACGAATGTATGATCGGCTATTTTTTTATTTACTGAGTTCTCTATCCAGGCCAGGTACATTCTTTCAAATTCTCTTTTCTTGAAATTTGTATCGATCTTATACCTTGAATATAAACCGCTTTGCATCGAAAGGTTGATGAGTTGTTCGGAAGGAATAGCGGATTCAAATTCTTTAATATGAGTATCTGTTTCGGGGATATTCAAAGCTTCTATCTTCCTGTGAAAAGTTATTTTTTGATCAACAAGTTTTGCGGAGCAGGCTTTTGCAGCATCTGCAGCAATGACATCGGATGGGTTAGTAAATATATATATCAGCTTCAATTCCCGCTGCTTTGCTGTTGCTATTAATAATTTCAATTCACCGGCAGTTATTGCGGAAGCGGTTATTTTGGCAACCGGGTAACCAAAGAAAGAACTGTCCCATTCCAATATTTCGAGTGAATTGTTCAATACCTGATCCTTTAAAGTTGCTGCAAAAATATTTTATTTATGATTGTTTCATGCAAAGTAGTTCAGGCTTATTTTGCCCAGATACCCTGCGCCCTGTTATTAATGATCTTATTATACTGGATAGGGGAAATGATCGCTGTTACAATACTAATGATGGTGGTTGACAATACAACCCCGTATATACCCAGGCTTTTTGCCAGGAAAATTGCCAGTGGAATATTGATCATACTTCCCACCAAGGCAAGGTAAAGTTGCAGTTTTATTTTGCCGACGCCATTTACGAACTGGCTGTAAATAACATTCCATGCATTGATGATCACATAAGACGCAATGGATGCGGAAAGCGTGAGTGGAACAATGATATTGCCACCTACCCATATTTTATAAACAAAAGCAGAACATGCTAACATCAGCAATGTTGCAATACTCAGTAACAACCACAAAGATCGCAATCGCTTTACCGTATTTTTTATCCAATTAATATCTTTATTCACCCAGGCTTCTGTAAAGGCACTCCAGAATGGCGTCATGATAATACTCATTACCATTGGAATGATGCTGAAATATTTGTAAGCAATATTATAGGAAGTTACCTGTTCGGGGCCAAATATCTGGGCTATGATCAGGTTACTTGTTTCATAAAAAATGATAGAAGCAATTTGTATGATAAAGAATTTTACGCCCAGGCTCATCAGGTTTCGGGCATAGCTGAATTTTATTAATTTAATGGAAGGGGCATACTTTTTATATTCATGCGTATAAAACCAGGCGCTGGAAGCGGAAAGCACCAGTACGGGTGTAAAGCCGAGGCTTAATCCCAAATAGATAAGATTCCCTGAAGTTGATTTTGTAAGTACAAAAATTACCAGCAGGGAGAACAAACTTCCAAGAAAATTAAAGAAAGATGCTTTTGCTGGCTGCTGGTTTGCCGTGATAATCGTAGTTACCAGCTGCAAAATAAACTGAATACAAAAAAAGGTGAAAACTAACAGGGCTAAGGTGCTTAGCTCTGCGGCCATACCCGGGGGACTATTGAGTATTTTAGACCAGTCGAGAAAGGGATTTATACAAAAAAACGCTACCAATACAGCTGTAATGATAATGCTTAAAATAGCGTAGGTTGTGCTTAAGTAAATGCGGGCCAACTCATGCTCGCCTTTTGCGATGGCTTCAGCAAATTTATTCCGTAAACCATTACCAAAACCAATATCGAAAAAACCAAACCAGCCGATGATAGAACTCAACGTGAGCCAAATACCATACTGGGTAGGATTTACATAATGGATCGTGAGGGGGACCAGTACCAGGCTGATCGCTATATTAAAGCCCCTGATAACAAAGGACGCTAAAATATTTTTCTTCGCCTTAACGCTGCGGTGATGACCTTTATTTATGATACTTTTAATAACCGAGAATCCAGCTGAGACCTTTGCTTTCATGATCCATTTTTAATTGAGGTACCGGTTTTCTATGTAGAATTTTTACTGGATATATCAGGGTTTTGTAGTAAAGTAAAATATTTAAGTTATTTTTTAGCTTGCCCTTTTTTAAATGTTTCCAGGTCTTTCTCTACCATTTCTTTTACCAGCCCCTGTAGGTTATATTTAGGTTCCCAGCCTAATTTCTGTTTGGCTTTGGTTGCATCCCCGATCAGCAATTCAACCTCTGTAGGACGAAAATATGCCGGATCTACCGCCACAATTTCTTTTCCTGCAGGTAATTGATATTCGGGGTTGTTGCATGACACTACCGAGCCTCTTTCATTCACACCTTCGCCTGAAAAACCTATTACTATTCCCACTTCTGCAAATGCCATTTTAACGAATTCCCTTACACGGGTCGTAACACCGGTGGCTATAACAAAATCATCCGGTTCATCCTGTTGCAATATGCGCCACATCGCTTCCACATAATCTTTTGCATGGCCCCAATCACGTTCTGCATTCATGTTACCCAGGTATAAAGTATCCTGTTTGCCATGTGCAATCGCAGCAACCGCCCTGGTAATCTTGCGGGTAACAAAGGTTTCGCCGCGTAATGGACTTTCATGATTAAACAAAATACCATTACATGCATACATATTATATGCTTCACGGTAATTTACAACGATCCAGAATGCGTATAATTTAGCTACTGCATAAGGACTTCTTGGATAGAAAGGCGTTTTTTCACTTTGCGGTACTTCCTGTACCAATCCGTATAATTCTGAAGTAGAAGCCTGGTAAATACGTGTTTTTTTCTCCAATCCCAGAATCCTTACCGCTTCCATCAACCTCAAGGTTCCAATACCATCTGCATTGGCAGTATATTCTGGTGTATCAAAACTCACTTTTACGTGGCTCATCGCAGCCAGGTTATAAATTTCGTCGGGTTGTGTTTCCTGTACGATACGGATTAGGTTCGTACTGTCAGTCATATCTCCATAGTGCAGGGTAAATCTTACATTTTTTTCGTGCGGATCCATGTAGAGGTGATCAATCCGATCTGTGTTGATCAACGATGAGCGCCTTTTGATGCCATGTACCATATAGCCTTTTTCAAGCAGTAATTCTGCCAGATAGGCCCCATCCTGGCCGGTAATACCAGTTATTAATGCAGTCTTCATAATCTGATTTGTGTAAATTTTGGAATGAAACGCTTAAGATGCAACTTGTAGTATCTCTTGCTTCTTTAAAAAATCATGGTAAGCAATTTTCATTCCCTCTTTAAGTGGAGTTTTATGATGCCAGCCCAGGTTATGTATCCTGGTAACATCTAATAATTTTCGCGGCGTTCCGTCGGGCCTCGAGGTATCGTAAACAAGGCCTCCGGTAAATCCAACAACTTCTTTAACTGTTTCAGCAAGTTCTTTTATGGTTACGTCTTCACCGCAACCCACATTGATAATTTCTTTTTCATTGTATCGTTCCATCAGGTACAAACATGCTTCTGCCAGGTCGTCGGCAAATAAAAATTCTCTCTTTGGTGTACCAGATCCCCAAATCTGCACCTCAGTTAAGCCATTTTCTTTTGCTTCATGGAATTTCCTGATAAGGGCGGGCAAAACGTGACTGTTTTCCGGGTGATAGTTGTCATTGATGCCATATAGATTGGTTGGCATTACGCTTATGAAATTTGCACCATATTGATCCCGGTAGCTTTCGCATAATTTTATGCCGGCGATCTTTGCAATAGCATAAGGTTCATTCGTATTTTCCAGTGTACCGGTAAGCAAGTAATCCTCTCTGATCGGCTGCGGGGCCAGTTTAGGATAAATACAGGAACTTCCTAAGAAAAGTAATTTTGTAACCTTGTGATTGTAAGCTGCATGAACGATGTTAGAAACGATCATGAGATTGTCGTATAAAAAGTCGGCCCTGTAAATATTATTGGCTACTATGCCGCCCACTTTAGCTGCAGCAAGAAAAACGAATTGTGGTTTCTCTGCCTGGAAGAAATCTTCCACTGCTGCCTGGTTGCGGAGGTCTAATTCTTTTGAACTGCGGTAAACAAGATTTATAAATCCAGCTGATCTCAAGGCCCTCATTATTGCCGATCCTACAAGCCCGTTGTGCCCTGCTACATAAATCTTATCCGTTGGATTCATCATGAATGTGCAAATGTATTAGGTTGCAAGATAGAATCATTTCTGCCAAAAACACTCTCATCTTCAACTTTTGCAATCATTGTATAACCAAGTGATGGAAGGCTTACTTTAAGCAATTTGTTCTTAATAGTAACCAGTTTGCCTTCAATAGCATACGAAGAAGCACTTAAGTTACGTGCTGTTTCAGTAAGATTAACAAATGTCCTTTCCAGTTTAATATTTCGGTGGTCACTTGTAAAATCTTTAATTGCTGCTATTTCTTCGCCTTTAATAACTGCCGGTTTGCCCAACCAATACAAAATGTTTACGATGCCATCAGTAAGCTTCAGAAGTTCTAATTCTTCCAGGCTAACATGTACAAATACATACGATTTAAATAAGGGCTTAAAAACCAATTTTAGTTTCCGGAAATTCTGAGTTTCCTCACAAGCTAACGGACAAAAATTCTCGATTTTCTTCTTGCCTAACAAAGCTGCAACTTTCTTCTCATGCTGCGGTTTTGTGTAAACGGCGTACCAATTTTTCTGCATAATCATTTTTTTTAAAAATTTATAATTTGCAGTTTATTCAAGGATGGAACTAATTTGGAAGGTAAGGCTTCGCCTTTCTCAGTCACAGTTAAATGATTTGAGATAATTGATTTTCATGGTATTTTAAGATTTAGGATTTAACGGTCTTTTTATTTCCTTGTTTACTCTTTGGATCGCCGTAAACGTAGTTATAACCATAGCCGTAATTGGTTTTGAAAAGTCCCCTTGTTTTTACCCCATTGAAAACAATGGCGGGATTGTGTATCGGGTTTATTTCATTATTCTCGTCAATTCTCTTCACCAGCATCTTAGGTGTGTAACCATGCCTCATTACATACAAGGTAGCATCGCACATTTCAGACAGGATATAAGCATCTGTAATCAATACGATTGGTGAAGTGTCAATGATCACCATGTCGAAACTATTGTCAAGGTAATCGATGATCTCATTCACTTTTCCATTGAGCAACAGTTCTGACGGGTTATCTGTAAGCTCCCCTGCAGAAATGAAGAACAGGTTCTCATGCCCTTCTACCGGTTTGATGATCTCTTCAGGATATTTTTTTCCCTTAAGAAAATCGGTGATACCAAATTCGTGGTTCACATTTAAGATCTTGGATAAGGTAGGTACATTGAGGTCCATATCTACCAACACAACTTTTTTTCCTGTGAGCGAAATACTTACAGCCAGGTTGGAAGCAATAAAGCTTTTACCTTCTCCGGAAATACTGGAGGTAACCAATATTTTTTTCTGAGCGTTGTTGATTCCCAAAAAGGATAAAGAAGTTCTGAGTTTCCTAAACTCTTCAACAATGAAACTTCTTTTTCCCGACTCAACAACGATCGGCTTTTTGGATTTCTCAAAAGACACTTCACCAATCACTGGTATGGCGGTGAGGGCTTCAATCTCATTGCGGTAAAGCACTTTTCCTGTAAAGGATTCTTTGATAGTGATAAACACAAAACAAATACCCATTGCAACCAATACTGCAATTGCGTAAATCAACTTCTTGTTGGGGCTTACCGGGTATTGTCCGGCCTGGGCATTGTCAACCACCCTGCTATTCGACACGGCTGATGCATAGGAAAGAGCGCTTTCTTCTTTTTTCTGTAATAAGAAGGAATAGATATTGCTCTTAATATTTTGTTCGCGGCTGATATCAAGTAATTGCCGTTCTTTTTGTGGAACTGCATTTAGTATTGAACTGTATTTGCCGTTTGTTACATTTAAATTATTTCTCATCGCATCCAGGCTCTGGCGCTGGCTTTGAATATTTTCAAGGATATTAGGCCTGATCTTTTGTATCTGGTCGTGGAGCGAAATAAGCTTTGGATTGTTTTCACCGACAGTGGTTTTCAATTTCTCATATTCCAGTTCCGATCCGTAAAGTTTGTCCAATAAATTTGAAAGCATAGGATCACTTACACCTAATGTTGAAGGAACGATGCCGTTGCTGTTATCTCTGCTTGAAACAAATTTTTCTACCTGGTTCAATACTGATATCTGCTCATTTACCTGGCTAAGTTTTTGATCGTTGGTGCTTACATTCTGCAGGTAAAGCTGTCCCTGTGCACTGATATCGACAGCACTTTTACCGGATTTATATTGTTGAACTTTTTGCTCAATAGAAGCGAGGTCGCCGGAAACAATATTCAACCTGTCTTCAACAAATTTGAGTGTATTACGGGCAAGTATATTTTTATCCAGGATAGCAGATTCTTCATAAGCCTGGATCAAACTATTCAGTATATCTTCTGCTTTTTGTGGAACCTCATCCCTGAATTTAAGATTTACAACGGTAGATAGTTTGCTTGAAGCTCCCACACTCAACCCTGATAAAAGGCCCATTGCAACAGTTCTTGGATGGATGATCGAAAAATACAGTTGCTTATTTCCGGGTGTCGCTTCACCGTTATAATTGATATTGGGAACAAACCTTAAATTACCATAAGGTGTTTTTACAAATTCACTTAATGGGCATCTAAGCTTGTGATTTAAAATGATTATCTTATTTACGTTATCGTAACTAAAATCTACCCTGCCGAATTCCTGTAGAGAATCAGGGTTGAAAACCTCGATCAGAACTGGAGATAATACATAAGCAGCCCTTACTTTCACTTTTCCTTTTTCAAATACGGGTGCATATAAACGAAGTTTTTTCACGACGTTATCCATCAATGTACGCGACTGTATTACTTCGATCTCATTTTCTACGATCTTTTTTGAGGAGATCATATCCAATGACTCTGTAAGTTTTGAATCTTCATTTCCTTTCTTCTCATCTTTGATAATAAGAACAGCCGAAGCTTCATAAACCGGTGTTGTGTAGTAACGCAGGTATACAAATGCAGTAGCTCCTGCTATCACAGCAAACAATAAAAATAAGGGCCAATAAGGCAGGAACTTCGAAACCATCTGCTGGCTTAGATTTTCCTTTCTTTCAATCCTTGAATTATGATTTTGCTTTGGTTGCATATTTATTTTTACAAAAATTTATTTTATTATAGACGTTACCACGACTACAATGATTGAAAGGCTACTCAAAATAATAGGCACTAGTTGTTGAGATCTGCTTGAACTAGCGACTTTAGTTTTATTCGGCTCTACATACACTACGTCATTTGGCTGCAGATAGTAGTAGGGTGAATTTAAAAATTCGCTCGAGTTAAGATCTACATGCCTGGTTATTCTTTGGCCATTTTCTTCCCTTATCAACAGGATATTATCCCTTCTTCCATAAATTGTAAGATCACCTGCCAGTCCCAATGCCTTGATAAGTGATATTTTTTCACTTGGCACCGTTATAACAGTTGGCTTACCAACTTCTCCGATCACTGTAACCTCAAAATTCAGGTAACGGATGTCAACGATCGGGTCTATTAGTAATTTCTTAGTAAGCAGAATATTTGTAACACTTTCTTTAAGTTCCTTTTTTGTAAGACCTGCAGCAGTTACGTTCCCTACAATGGGCAGCTGGATATTACCATCGGGACCCACCAGGTAACCACCTGCCAACACATCAGAACCTGAAGATGTTCCTATTTTAGTAACAGTGCTGCTAGCCGGGTTGAAAACTGCAGAGGCTTCTGCGTTTAAGCTGCTGATGGTTATTGAAAGTATGTCATTGCGTTGAATAGGCGCTTCTGTAGTAGCAAGCGTAGATTTGAAGGACGCATCCTGCACGTTTTGAAAATAGGCCACCTTGCTCGTGCCTGCACAAGAGGTAAATATGATTGAAATGATTAGAAAAGCTATAATTCTGCTTGCCATAATTTGTACCATTAGGGTTATTTATAAACATAAATATTGGGAAGCTTTTAGATAGGGTTGGAGGTAAGTTTTTGAATAGGCTAAAGGCGTAGGTAATTTGGTAGGATAATAGAGGTAAGTAAGCTAAAACAGATTGGATTTAGTTGTAGCTATATCCTGAGCGTAAAAATACTACTAAAAATATAAATTCCAAATTTAACTTGACTTATTTTAAGTTTAAACTGATATTTTTCACGCAGTACTTACTTTCAACCAAATTCATAACAAATTGATTATTATTTACTTAATTTAAAAATATGGATTTTACAGCAATAATTTTATTTTGAACTTTACCGAAATTTAATACAGCAAAACTAAAATATGCCAGATAATGATAATCTGGGGTTTAATATATTAAAAAATATTTGAATAATTAAGGGTTGTACAACAATTGCTTATGGCCTATCTAAATTGATCGGGCCATAAAAAAAAGTCCCCCTGCCATCAGTGGCAGAGGGCTATAACCAAAACCAAATCTGCTATTTTTTGATCCTTTTTTCAACATATATTTCCCCATCCGAAAAACACTTTAGTTTTAGTGTTTTGGAAATGCCCACTGCGGTGGCATAATAAAATGTCTGTCCATCATACAGCATTTCAGATACGGCGTTCAGGATTACGTAATCTGAAAATTTCGCTTTAATTGCCTGAGACACATTCAATGGGATCTCACATAATTGGAGCTTTCTTGAAACCCCTACTAATTCACCCTTTTGATTATAGGCTGCGGTAACCTTCTTATTATTTAACTCAAAAGATGAAAAATAATAGTCTTCAGAAGATTCCCAGGTCACATTAATAGCCTCGGAAAAATTCCTTTTAAAAGATATTTGCACGGTCTTGTTTACGTTATTGCCGTTATTGGCGAATGCCGTGCTGCTGATCAACAGCACCAATACTGCGAAAATGGTTGTTAACTTTTTCATGTCTATACTTTTTTGGTTTAAAATACTGCTGCATAGCTTACAGCAACTCTGATAAAACAAAAGTATAGATGCCATCTTTCTTAAATTATCTAATGTGACCATCAACATGAATGAACGTTAATGTAGTATATAAAAGGCAAAAACATTCCTCCGGGTATTTGTACTTGCTCAGCTAATACCTAATGCTGTAAACAATTAGTAAACATTTCTTAAAAAATTATTAAAAGAGGTAATTGTGTTGTTAAAAAAGTGAAAGCGGTAATGATTTGCTTTTAGCGACTATCTTTAGGCATGAATTATTTGGCACATGCTCATCTATCCTTTGGCCAGCCGGATATTCTGGTTGGCAATATGATCAGTGATTTTGTAAAAGGCAAGAAACAATATGATTATAGCCTGCGGGTACAAAAAGGCATTCGCTTACACCGTGCGATTGATATTTTTACGGATGAACATTCCATTACGAAGGAAATGAAACAGGTATTCAGGCCTGTATATGGCTTATATGCAGGCGCTTTTACTGATATTGTTTATGATTATTTCCTGGCCAATGATACTCGCGAATTTGATTCAGAAGTTACATTGGAAAAATTCAGTGTTCAAACCTATGCTATGCTCGAAAGCAGGCTGGAACCAACACCCGTTATTTTTCAGCAAATGTTCCCATACATGAAAATACATAACTGGCTCTACAATTACAGGCTAGCTACAGGCATTCAAAAAAGCTTTGCTGGAATGACCAGGAGGGCTAAATTCATAATAGAATCGGAAACAGCTTTTAAAATCTTTGAAGAAAATTTACCTGAATTTAAAAATTATTATAATGAATTTTTCCCTTTGTTAAAAAATCATGCCGCTTATACTTTACAGCAACTATTAAATACTGATTAATATAACTTTGAAAAATACCCAACTATCTACATTATTTTATGAATATCAATATGCAGCTTTTTCGATCAACACTTTTAGTATCCTGTCTTTCATTTTTTCTCTTATCATGTAATCATGATACCAAACCTGCCAGCAAAGCGATTATTAGCAGCCGGGATTCTCTTTCGAATAAAGAAAGCGTAAACCCATACGCAACACACGACCAATCGCCCATGGATATGAGTTATTATCCGCCGGATTACCCCGTATTACGCATGAATGGTACTGATTCAACGAATTTGCTGGCAAGGATTATTTACAGCAGGCCTCAAAAAAAGGGAAGAGTTATTTTTGGTGATTCAGAGAAAAGCCTTTGCCTTTATGGGAAGGAATGGAGGCTTGGTGCCAATGAAGCCACTGAAATAGATTTTTTCAAACCCGTTATTATTGATGGAAAAAAGATTGAAAAAGGTAGCTATGTTATTTATTGCATTCCTTTTGCCGACAGGTGGAAAATAATCTTAAACAGCAATTTATATACCTGGGGACTTCACATGGACGCAACAAAGGATATTTTCAACACAACGATCCCAATCACGGTACAAATACCTGCGATTGAAGATTTTACCATGGTATTTGAACCTGCTGCGAATGGAACCAATCTTGTTATGGTATGGGACAATGTAAAAGCAGTTTTACCAATTTCATTTTCCAAATAAATTTTGGCTTTACTTACCGGAATCAGGATATTTACAATATGTGTGGTATAGCCGGTATTATTTCTCCCGATAAAGATGTTCTGAATAACAACATATTAAAAAATATGGCAGATTCGCTTCTACATCGGGGGCCGGATGCTGAGGGATTCTGGATTAACAACAACCATACTGCAGGCTTTGCACACCGAAGACTTTCTATCATCGATCTTTCTCAAGCAGCTGCACAACCCATGCATTACATGCAACAATACAGCATTGTATACAATGGGGAAATTTACAATTATATAGAACTTAAAAAGGAACTCAAAAAATCGGGTTACCATTTTAATACAGACAGCGATACTGAAGTCATACTGGCAGCTTATGATTGTTACAAAGAACGATGCCTGCAATATTTCGACGGGATGTTCGCTTTTGCCATCTGGGATGAAAAAGAACAAAGTTTATTTGCAGCCAGGGACCGATTCGGCGAAAAACCATTCTATTACTACAGCGAAAAAAATGTATTCGCATTTGCAAGTGAAATGAAAGCTTTGTGGGCAGCAGGTATTGACAAGACCATTGAAAATAAAATGATCCTGAACTTTATCACACTTGGTTATGTTCAAAACCCTGCAAACAAATCACAAACATTTTATAAGAATATCTTCTCGCTACCACCTGCGCATTTTCTTAAATATTACCCTGAAGAAAATAATTTTACGATCGGTCATTATTGGGACATCGATAAACAGGCTCAAATAAAAATCAGTGAAGACGCTGCCGTAAAAACCTTCGATACCTTTCTATATACGGCTGTTAACCGCAGGCTTAGAAGCGATGTACCTGTAGGGGCAAGTTTGAGCGGGGGGCTCGACAGTTCATCCATCGCATATTATATTAACAAACAATCGGAGTCGGGTTCAAAAAAATTTAAAACTTTCTCTGCCGTTTTTCCAGGCTTCGAAAAAGATGAGCAGAAATACATTCAACAGGTTTGTAAACAATTTAATATTGAGAATTTCACGGTTACACCAACTGCAGACAGACTAATAAAAGATTTTCAAAAATTATGTTACCACCAGGAAGAACCATTTCCTTCCTCCAGCATCTATGCACAGTACAAAGTATTCGAACTTGCCAGGATTAACAATGTAAAAGTATTGCTGGATGGCCAGGGTGCTGACGAAGTCTTGGCAGGCTATCATAAATACATTCACTGGTATCTGCAGGAAATGGTAAGTCGCAATAAATTTTCATCTGCTGCGAAAGAGCGGCATATGCTACATAAGAACAATGCCGATTTTCACTGGAATATTAAAAACTTAATGGCAGCATTTCTTCCTTCGCATGCATCCATCGCCCTGGAAAAAAAGGAATACAATAAAATCATTCACAACAACGATGTAACAAAAAGCCTGATGGAAAATTTGAAAGGAAGAGAATGGGAGGGAATCCATAAGCCAGTTGTTACGAAGCTAAATGATATACTTTATTTTAATACTGTTCAAAACGGGCTTGAAGAACTATTAAGGTATAGCGACCGCAATGCGATGGCACATGGTTGTGAAGTGAGACTGCCTTTTCTATACGATGAAATGGTGAAATTTATTTTTTCATTGCCATCCCGGTTCAAAATAAAAAATGGCTATACAAAGGCTCTGCTGCGTAACCTCATGGAAAACAAATTACCGCAGAATATTGTCTGGCGTACCGATAAGATCGGTTATGAGCCACCACAAAAAAAATGGATGGAAGATGCACGTATGAAAGATTTTATTTACGAGGCAAAAGCAAAACTTGTAAAAGAAGATATTTTAAAACCCCATGTACTTGCTAAAAACCCAAAAGCAACCCCTGTACACGACGCAGATAACTACGATTGGCGTTTCCTTTCCGTTGCACAAATGATGTACAAATAATTTCGATTGAATTTATATTAAGTAATTTTACCTTTCAATAATTATTAAAACAATGAGCGATAATAACCTTGCTAATAAAAAAATTGCAACCAGGATCATACATGCAGGCGCAGAACCCGACCCAAGCACCGGCGCTATCATGACCCCGATCTATCAAACATCCACTTATGTACAAACTGCTCCAGGCGTAAACAAAGGTTACGAATATGCCCGTTCGCAAAATCCAACGAGATTTGCACTGGAAAAAGCGTTGGCAGTAATCGAGAACGGAAAATTCGGCCTGGCTTTCAGCAGCGGTGTAGCAGCAACAGATGCAGTAATCAAGTTATTATCTCCGGGAGATGAAGTAATCGCTGCAAATGATATGTATGGAGGTACTTACCGATTATTTTCAAAAGTGTTTGAAAAATTCGGCATCAAATTTATTTATGTTGATACGACCAATACAGCAAATATTGAGGGGGTTGTTTCAGCAAATACAAAATTGATCTGGATTGAAACTCCTACCAATCCGTTGATGAATATCACAGATATTCATGCGGTGTCGAAAATTTCCCGTAAAGCTGGAGCATTGCTTTGTGTCGACAATACATTTGCCTCTCCTTACTTACAGAACCCATTGGATCTTGGTGCTGATATTGTTATGCACTCATCTACAAAATATTTAGGAGGACATAGCGATGTGATTCAGGGTGCTTTGATCATGAACGATCAACCATTGCGTGACCAGTTATATTTCATTCAAAAAAGTTGTGGCGCAGTTCCGGGACCTATGGATTGCTTTTTGGTTTTGCGTGGCATCAAAACATTGCACGTTCGTATGAAGCAGCACTGTGAGAACGGATATGTAATCGCTCATTTTTTACGCAAACACCCGAGCGTTGAAAGAGTTTACTGGTGTGGTTTTGCTGATCATCCAAATTACGAAATTGCAAAAGTGCAAATGCGTGCTTTTGGCGGTATGATGAGTTTTACGTTGAAAGATAACAGCATTGAAGCTGCAACAAAAGTGCTGTCATCGACAAAATTATTTTCTCTGGCCGAAAGCCTTGGCGGTGTAGAGTCTTTGATCAATCACCCTGCAAGTATGACGCACGCAAGTATTCCAAGAGAAGAAAGAATTAAGAATGGTCTTTCTGATGGCCTCATCAGGTTGAGCGTTGGTATTGAAGATGCTGATGACCTGGTAGAAGACCTGAAACAGGCAATTGGTTAAATTAAAACCGGCTACTGCACATGCAGGATAACTTAAAAGATTTTTTAAACAAGAAGGTTGATGAATACAATCAACCTTCTTTTATTTTAGCTGATCCTGTTTGTATTCCACATTTGTTTACCAAAAAGCAAGACATAGAGATTGCCGGATTTTTTGCATCGATCTTTGCCTGGGGTAACCGCACCACCATCATCAATAAATCCAAAGAGCTGATGCAGCTGATGGGCAACGCTCCACATGATTTCTGCCTGCATCATACAGACAATGATCTGAAAAAATTACTGGTATTTAAACATCGCACCTTCAACCCTACCGACCTGTTGTATTTCATCTCTTTTTTTAAAATGCATTATGAGAAGAATTTTTCGTTAGAAACTGCATTTACAAAATGGATGAAGTCTTCCGACCCAAACATTGAAAATGCACTCAACGGATTTTACCGGTATTTTTTTTCCCTTGATGAAGTGCCCCGCAGAACAATGAAGCATATTGCCAGTCCCAATAAAAAAGCTTCCTGCAAAAGGCTTAACATGTACCTGCGCTGGATGGTACGTAGTGATAAGCGTGGCGTTGATTTTGGCAGCTGGAAAAAAATATCCCCGGCGCAATTGGTCATACCTTTAGACCTACATGTTGCCCGTGTTGCCCGTCATTTTAAATTGGTAACCCGCAAACAAACCGATTGGCTGACAGCGATTGAACTCACGGACGAACTAAAAAAAATGGATCCGAAAGATCCTGCAAAATATGATTACGCATTATTTGCATTGGGTGCACTGGAAAAATTTTAAACAATGGACACAGCTATTATAAAATATCTGAATGAGCAATTTGATGTAAGCATTCCTCAAAGAACCACCGCTGAGGAAATGGAAATATTTCTTGCAGAAAAGATCAACGATCTCATTGCAAATGATTTTACACAATTGGTACAGCTACTTTACCGCATTGATGTGAGCGAGCAAAAATTAAAATCATTGCTGAAACAAAATCCAAATGCAGACTCTGGAAGAATAATTGCTGCGCTTGTAATAGAAAGGCAATTGGAAAAAATCAGATCTAGGGAACAATTCAGCAAGCGGAATGATAATTTCAATGAAGCAGAGAAATGGTAATGAATTGCCCCGGCTTTAAAGCCGGGGCAATTCATTGAAGCAGCTGCGTTTCATTATTTCTTTTCAAACATCAATTGCCTCACTTTCTCTTTATCATCTTGTTCTTTTTTAAGATCGAACATGGTGCCAAACACATGATCCCACAAAGTACTGCTCACGCCAAATCCCCGTTCGTCATTTTTATAATGATGCAGGTGGTGGTTGCGCCACAATCCTTTCATCCATTTAAAAGGTGGGCTCCAAGCATGAATGGCATAATGCATACTTCCATAAATAAGGTAACCAAATATAAAACCGGGAAAGAATGGAAATACATTTTTTCTCAATAAGACATACATCAGTAAAAACAAGGTAAATGCAATGATCAAACTTGGCGCTGCGGGCATGAACAATCTTTCTTTATCCCGCGGGTATTCATGATGGTTACCATGAAGGATATAGTTAAGTTTTTTTCCGCGTTCTGTATCTGCATGATAGTGAAAAGCAAAACGGTGCAATATATATTCTGTTAAACTCCAGAAAAGCATTCCACCAACAAAAAATAAAACAAGTGAAGTATTGTCAAATCCCAATACATGACCCGAATAATAAGGCAATAAGATCAAAACTGGTAAATACATTCCCCAAATAACCAGGGGATGTGTTTTGGTAAGATATTCTACATACTGGTTTTTAAAAAGCTGCGCCTGTCCTTTATTATGAATTTTCTCGAATTCCATTGCTACGGTTTATTAATACAAAGATAAAAATCATTTTTTTTACATGCAATAGGTATGCCTAAATTTGTCCACTTAACATTGCATCACTCAACAAAGTTATATGAAACTGGTTACCTATATCAAGGATGAACATGAACAACTGGCATTACTGCTCAATGGATTGTTATATGATACGGATCTATTGCACCCCGATCTTCCCATCAGCATGTCTATGTTCCTCAATTATTGGGATGACGTAATGCCACTTGCCCTGGCAGTAGAGCAAAGATTAAAGGATGGCAATGGCAGAACGATCATGTCAACTCCCTTTGATGACGCTGTATTAATGGCGCCAATACCCCATCCCAGCAGTTGCCGCGATGGCTACGCTTTCAGGCAACATGTTGCCTCGGCGAGAAGAAACAGGGGCGTTGAAATGATTCCTGAATTTGACAAGTTCCCGATCTTTTACTTTACCAATCACAACAGTATACAAGGCCCTGGCGATATTTATTGTATGCCCGATCATTTTGATAAACTTGATTTTGAACTGGAAGCTGCTATCGTGATAAACAGGGGTGGAAGGAATATCAAAGCTGCTGAAGCAGATGAGTATATCGCCGGCCTAATGATCATGAATGATATGAGTGCAAGAACATTGCAAATGGAAGAAATGATGCTGAACCTTGGTCCTGCAAAAGGGAAAGATTTTTCAACCGTTATTGGTCCAATGCTGGTAACCCTGGATGAATTAAAAGAATATGAAGTTCCCTGCAAGGATGGACATACCGGGAAAGCATGGAACCTTGGAATGAAATGTTGGGTAAACGGCACGCAGGTGAGTGAAGGAAATGTAAGTGATATGGATTGGACATTTGCCGAGATCATTGAACGGGCAAGTTATGGTGTAAACCTTTTCCCCGGCGATGTGATTGGAAGTGGTACGGTAGGCACCGGCTGTTTCCTGGAACTAAACGGAACAGGTAAACTAAACAACCCCGATTTTCAACCTCAATGGTTACTGGAAGGTGATGTAGTTGAAATGGAAATTGACGGATTGGGAAAACTGAACAATACGATTGTGAAAGACGAGGATGATTTTTCGATTTTGGCGTTGAAAAAATCTTAACCGTGGAGACGATAAATATTAATTAGTCATTAGTCTGTTGGTAATAGAAAGTTGAAACCTGATGCTTAATTTAGGTTTCAGTGATTTTTCATACAGCATTTATTAAGAATGGAATAAAAAGATTTGTAAATAATTTTTAAAGCTGCCCTTAGTATATAAAAAATGATCCTGAATTTAAAAAACCTAAAACCTGCCGACATTCAAAACTACCTGCAGCATGCTATTGCGCCCAGGCCTATATGCTTTGCATCTACAATTGATAAAGCGGGCAATGTGAACCTGAGCCCATTCAGTTTTTTTAATTTATTTTCCTCGAATCCACCCATCGTAATTTTTTCTCCTGCAAGAAGGGTGAGAGATAACACCACCAAACATAGTTTACAAAATGTACTGGAAGTTGCCGAAGTGGTCATCAATATGGTTGACTATGATATGGTACAGCAAACTTCACTGGCAAGTTGCGAATTTCCGAAAGAAACAAATGAATTCATCAAAGCGGGTTTTACAGCCGAAAAAGCAACCCTGGTTTTACCACCTATGGTAAAAGAAAGTAAAATAAAACTCGAATGCAAAGTGATCGAAGTAAAAGCATTGGGCACCGAAGGTGGTGCAGGTAACCTGGTAATTTGTGAAGTGCTTTGTATGCATATAGATGAAAGTATACTTGACGAAAACAATAAAATAGATCAAACAAAATTACATCATGTAGCCAGGCTGGGTGGCGATTGGTATTGTAAGGTTGATGAAACAAGTTTATTCAAAGTAGCAAAGCCGAACCTGCAGCTGGGAATTGGCGTGGATGCACTACCAGAGAGCATCCGCAAAAGTATTATACTTACCGGTAATAATCTTGGGCAACTGGCCAACGTAAATGAAATGCCTTTTGTTGATCCTGCTTTCAACGATGATAAACTGAAGAACATTATTCAATACTATTCCATTAACCCCGACGAAATGGAAACAGAACTGCACCGGTATGCCAAAGAATTATTAGACAAACAATTGGTTAGTGAAGCCTGGCAGATTCTACTGGCCGTGAATTGATTATTTCAAACAAAGTTCTATAGCGGCTGCAAATCGTTAACTACCTGCCGTGAAATTATTGTTATAGCTGCAAATAGTACTTGCAATTTTTATTAATTATACCTAATTTGTAATGCACTATTCCATTCAACACTAAACTGCCAGTGTATGAAATCTTTGCTGTTTCTTTTATTGATAACTGTTTTCAGCAGTACTGCATTTGCACAGAAGGATTCTTCTCAGGTTGGAAGTGATCGTACACTTTATACCAATTATATTTTACTACAGAATTTTTTAATCAAAGAGAAAAAAGACCCGGGTGTTTTTTCAACAAATATTAAACCGCGTTGGAATTCGAGGCTTTACCAGCAACAGTACCAGCAACTACTCGCCATCAACAAACAAAAGGAATTTTATCCTGAATTAATATTTGATAACAGGTATGTATCTCATTCCATGCCTTACCGTTATGGGTCACAAAATTACATGTGGGTAGCTACTGAACGTAAATATAAAAATGTTGGTCAGCAGGTCGCCAGTGATGTGGCTGGTTCCGTGATAGACGGATTGCTGAATTCAAAAAAACAGCGTTTTAGCAGCAGAAATAAAAAAGGTTATTACACACCTGTTGGTTTGAGGTATTAGCTGCTAGAAATAATTATCCTTTTAACTTTTCCTACAAAAGCGTTTTTTATTTTCACAGGATGATTTTTTTTCTCCTGGTGCTTCTCCTGAATAAAAAAACAGACTGCAATCCATTGCGCTTTTTAAAAGTACCGGCAAGAATTATTATTAATGCAATAGTAAAAAAATATTAAATTCTTTGCCCGAAAACTTTCTTCAGTAAATCTGTTGTTCTTGCCGCAAAATTACTCCTGATATTTTTCTCTTCCTTCGCCACCAGATCAAACAAAGCTTCTGTTGCCCTGTTGGTAACAAAACTGGTAAGATCGGGATTTATCTTTTTAATTGTTGTTGGAAAATTATTATAAGTATTAACCAGGTCGCCGTAATATTTTGTAGCGCTCACTTTATCCAATGATGATTTGATAACCGGTGTAAATGCTGCAAGCAGTTTTTCCGTTGTTTTTACCCGGAAAAAATGAGTAGCGCTTGTGTCGCCATTCCTTACCAATCCAATGGCATCGCTCAGGCTCATATCCATAATGGCATCAACAAAAATTCCCTTTGCATAGCCCGCAGCATCTTCTGCACCACGGTTAATCTGCAGGATCGCTTTATCAACCTGGCTGCCGAGTCCAACACTTCTTAAAGTATTCTCGATCTTTTTTGCATCTGGTGGCAATAGTATCTTATAAAAAGCATCTTTGAAAAATCCATCCGTGCTGTTGAGTTGAAAAACCGCTTTTCCCAAGCCCTGGCTCAATGCTTCCTTAATACCTTGTGCAGCTTCCGTTTCGGTTACAGCTCCAACACCTGTTGTTGTTGGCAACTGGTTCAGCACTTCACAGGAAGAAAGCGTTATCACTGCAATAAAAAGTACAATTATTTTTCTCATCGGTGTATATTTTACATTCAACTTACAACTATGTTGCCAATTATAAAAATGATCCGTTAAACCTCCATAAAGTTCGCTTGTTTGCCTGCCTCGTAAGATTTACCTTTGATGCCCAATAAAGTTTTAGTTTATCAACCACATTATGAGTACACAACACTTGTCTGAGCAGGAAATTATCCGCAGGGAAAAATTAGCAGAATTGAATAAGCTGGGTATCGATGCATATCCGGCAGCGCTATACCCCGTAACACATCATGCTGCTGAAATAAAAAGTCTTTGGAAAGAACATCCGGATCAATTAACTGATGCAGCTACCAATCAGCCACTAGATGTATGTCTTGCAGGCCGTATTATGAGTGTACGTGATATGGGAAAAGCAAATTTTGCCGTGTTACAGGATGCAAGTGGCAAGATCCAGTTTTATATAAAGCAGGATGATATCTGTGCAGGTGATGACAAGACTTTATATCAAACTGTTTGGAAAAAATTAGTTGATATCGGCGACATCGTTGGTGTAAAAGGATATGTATTTACCACCAAAACCGGTGAAACATCTATTCATGTAAAAGAATTCAGCATACTTACAAAATCGTTGAGGCCATTGCCCATCGTAAAAGAAAAAGATGGTGAAGCTTTTGATGAAGTAACAGATCCGGAATTTCGTTATCGTCAGCGTTATGCAGACCTTATCGTGAATCCTGCTGTAAAAGAAGTGTTTATCAAGCGTACCAAAATGGTCAATGCTATTCGTGCGTTTTTAAATGAGCGTGGTGCGCTGGAAGTGGATACACCCGTATTGCAAAGCATTCCGGGCGGTGCTGCTGCAAGGCCATTCACTACGCACCACAATGCACTCGATGTTCCGATGTATATGCGTATTGCCAATGAACTTTATTTAAAAAGACTGATCGTTGGTGGCTTTGAATGGGTATATGAATTCAGTCGCAATTTTAGAAATGAAGGCATGGACCGTACCCATAATCCTGAATTCACGGTACTTGAATTTTATACAGCGTATAAGGATTATGAATGGATGATGGATACCACCGAACAATTATTGGAAAAAACTGCGATTGCAGTAAATGGTACAGCAGATTTTACCATGGGTGATCAGGCGATCAGTTTTAAAGCACCTTACAAAAGGATCACCATGTATGATGCGATTAAAGAACATACGGGTTTTGACATCAGTGCAATGGATGAAGATGGAATCAGAAATGTATGCAGGCAACTCGGAATACATGCAGATGCAAAATGGGCTAAAGGGAAATTAATTGATGAGATCTTTGGCGGAAAATGCGAAAGCCATTTTGTTCAGCCAACTTTTATAACAGATTACCCGGTTGAAATGAGCCCGCTTACCAAAAAGCATCGCAGCAAACCAGGATTGGTAGAACGATTTGAACTGATCGTAAACGGAAAAGAAATAGCCAATGCATACAGTGAGTTGAATGATCCGATCGAACAACGGGAGCGTTTTGAAGAACAGGTTAAATTAATGGAAAGAGGCGATGATGAAGCCATGTTCATCGATCATGATTTTTTAAGAGCGCTCGAATATGGTATGCCGCCAACAAGTGGTATTGGTTTTGGTATCGACCGCATTTGCATGTTGCTCACCAACCAGCATAGCATACAGGATGTGTTGTTCTTCCCGATGATGCGGCCAGAGAATAATTTATAGTATCGATATCATTTTATAAATATCATTGCCGGGAAGTCGGGACGACGTTGAATAATTAATAAAATTTTTCGTCGTCCCGACTTCCCTGTTAAAATATTACCTGCTAACCCATTCATCAATTTAGCCGCTGTATTTCTCTCAAAAAAACTATCTTGTATTTTCAAATAAAAAATTACCAGATGTCTACATTTCTAAAAAAATCAGTTGCCTTTGCATTACCGGTAATGCTCTGTTTTGCATCACAGGCACAACAAAAACAACTTACAGAAGATCAATATTTCAAGGGAAATTTTAAGGGTATAAACCAGCAATTGCCGAATGCTACCAGGTGGACGGATAATAGCCATTTCCTGCTGATGAAGGATAGCAAGACGTACATTGTAGATGCAAAGACCGGGATAGAAACTGAAACAACTGGTGCTGCTGCCAAACCCGTTACTGTGCCAATAAAACCAAAAGCTTATATAAAGAAAAATGACCTGTATATAAAAGAAGGCGATGTGGAAATACAGCTAACCAATGATAAAGACAAGGAAGTAAATCCTACCATGAGCCCCGATAACAAATACGTTGCTTACACAAAGAACAATGACCTGTATACTTTAGACATCAGTACAAAAAAAGAAACAAAACTTACCAGTGATGGAAGCGATGTTATCCTGAATGGCTATGCCAGCTGGGTTTATACAGAAGAGATCCTGGGCCGCAAAACACAATACCGCTCTTTCTGGTGGAGCCCCAATAGCAACAACATTGCTTTCTTCAGAACGGATGACAGTCCTGTACCAGTATTCACGATCACCGATGGAACCGGGCAACATGGTTATGTAGAAACACAACGTTATCCAAAAGTTGGAGATAAAAATCCTGAAGTAAAAATAGGGATCGTAAAACCGGAAGGCGGTAATATTACCTGGGCAGATTTTAACCAGAAAGATGATCAGTATTTTGGCGTGCCTTACTGGAAACCGGATGGAAGCAGTTTATTGGTGCAGTGGATGAACCGCAAGCAAAATAATTTAAAGATCTGGGATGTGAATATAAGTACTGGCGCTAAAACAATTTTTTACAACGAAGAACAAAAAACATGGGTTGACCTGGACGATGAAGGTGAACGCATTCACTTTTTAGAGAATGGCAAAGGTTTCATTTTATTCAGTGATGCAACAGGCTGGAAACACCTGTACTATTATGATATGGCCGGAAAATTAATAAATCCTGTTACAACAGGAAAATTCACTGTAACAGAACTGAATTATGTGGATGAGAAAAAAGGGATTGTATATTTTACCGCACGCGGTATTGAAAATACGGCACGCAAAGATTTTTATAAAATAAATCTGAATGGGAAAGGTTTAACAAGGCTCACGTCGGGTGACTTCAATAATTCATTCATTAATTTATCGCCTGATGGCTCTTATTTTATAGCCACCTGCAGCAATGTTTCTACCCCAACGAAACTGGTGCTTGTGAACAATAGCGGAAAAATAATTAAAGAGATTGGTAGCGTAAAAGGCCCTGAGTTCAATGATTACCAGCTTGCCAAAACAGAACTGGTTCGTGTAAAAAGCGATGATGGTTTATACGACCTTCCAATGAAAGTTACCTGGCCATTAAATATGGACAAGAGCAAAAAATACCCTGTATTGATATCTATTTATGGAGGGCCAAATGCAGGTACGGTAATGGATACCTGGACCTTATCAGGAAGTCAGCAATGGTATGCAAAAGAGGGATTGATACAGGTAGCGATGGATCATCGTGCCAGTGGGCATTTTGGAAAGGAAGGTGTAAACTATATGTATCACGACCTGGGTAATTGGGAAATGAAAGATTATAGCACAATGGTTAAATGGCTGATAGAAAATGGCGCTGCTGATCCCAAAAAAATCTGCATCACTGGTTTCAGTTATGGTGGTTATATGTCCGCATACGCACTTACTTATGGTGCTGATGTATTCACGTATGGAATGGCCGGTGGTATCGTTGCAGACTGGAGTTTGTATGACAGTCATTACACAGAACGCTATATGGGAACGCTTGAAGACAATGCGGAAGGATACAAGAAAAGTTCTGTTTTGACTTATACAAATAAATATAAAGGCATGTTACAGATCGTTCATGGTGTAATAGATGACAATGTGCATCTTCAAAACAGCATACAATTAATAAGTAACCTGCAGGATGAAAAAAAGGATTTTGAATTGATGATATACAGTGGCGGCAGGCATGGATGGGGAGGTACAAAAGCACTGCATTTTCAAAACCTTAAAACAAAATTTATTTATAAATATTTACTGGAAAAAGAAGTGCCGAAAGGTTTCCTGAAATAATTCTGAATAAACTAAAAAGCCTCCCAATCATACCGGGAGGCTTTTTAGTTTGTTATTATTTTTACTAAACTTTCTTCGCTTTCAATTTATTTCTTACAGTAAGATAATCCAGGAAATAAATAACCCTTACGGAGAGGCTGTTGAATTGGTTTCCGTTGATAGTATTGCCCAGGTTCTTTGAATATTTCTTTTCAAAATTTCCATTGTATTCAAAATTGTCAGCAATATCTTTCCAAACAATACTGAAAAAACTACCCTGTGCAAATTGCCAGTTGTAAACCATATCCACACTTAGGTAGTTATAGTTTTGATTCACATTTCCAGTAAAAGGAATGGTGGGTGTTATCAGCCCCCCGAAATTATCCAATTCATAAAATTGCAATGGATCTACTTTACTCCAGTAATGCCTTGTTCTTAAGACAAGCCCCATTTTATTTGTAAAATTATATTTGAAGTTCAATATATTCTCAACACTCTTTACATCCCTTCTTGAAAAGTAGATCACATTGGTGCTTGCTGTAAAGCTGTCTGCTGCCCATCCAGGTTGATTGTGTGCATTGGATACATTTACAGAACAATCAATTGAAAATTTACTGCTGAAACGAATTTTGCCAATAAGGCTGGCATCATAACTGGTTCTTTTAAATACACCACCAGTACCCGTAGAAAAGCTTCCTGCCCATGAAAGTTTTTTAGCAGCATTACTTTCGTACCAAACATTTATTCCTATGCTTCCTCTGTTATGAAATACCCTTCCATAATACCTGGGTTCATAAAAATCATTATAATCTGCATTTACATTTAAACTAAATCCAACACCCTGTAATTTTTTTGTTTGTGCATTTCCATTAATATTAAACCCTGCATTCTGATACATCATTTCTTTTCGCCTTAAAATATCTATCGGCGATACCAACCTTCCATAATATCCGTTGAAATTTATCCTCATATTATTATACCAACCCTTCGGTTTACGCCAGTTATACTGCATCCACACACCCTGGTCCATCGTATTATTATTTGTAATATAGCCAAGGTCACTTTTATCGTATTTGTCATTGTACAAGTCCTGCCAAACATTGAAATTAAGTCGCCCACTTGTTTTTCCTAAATAGATTGAATGGGCATAGCCGGTTGTTTTTTTATTACTATACCGATCCATTGTATTACTAACGCTAATATTGCCTCCGATATTCCAGGTATTCTTTTTATCATTAAGATCAAAGAGTGCAGAAGTTACATTTGCACCGTACTCTTTTCCACTTCTCCAAACATTAGTATTTACCAGTGATATGCTGCTATTGTTTTTAAGAGTCTGATCTAAAACAAAAACATTGTAGTTGGTTAAGGGTAAGGTTTCCTGTTTACTTGTTTTGCCGGTTAATGTATCCTGTATGACAGCATACTGAGAATTGGTAACTGCATTTAGAACACCTATACCTAAACCTTTTTGTGTACGGCCGCTGATCTTCGTAGCATTAATTATTTTAGACTGATCTCTATAATCTATTATTCTTTGGTCTCCCCCAATGTTCAGATCATTCACATGTGCTGGATCAATACCAATTCTTCTTGGATAAAATAAATTTCCTTTATTAAATAACTCGGTTCCTTCTGTAAAAAAAGCCCTGTTCTCAGAAAATTTTTGTTCAAAAGGAGAAAGGTTTAAAACCCTGTTATCACTTTGCACCTGCCCAAAATCCGGTATGAGCGTCATATCTAACGTAAATGCCTGGTTGATACCATATTTTACATCCATCCCACCATTGATAGTAGCTTTTGATTTTTGGGTACCGTCTGTAATTGTTCCATCGTGATTTAAATAAGTAGAAAAATAAGGCGAAAGTTGTAAACGCAATGGAGGTTTTATATCTTCCAGACCGGTTAGCAATCCTTCTTGTGCTAAAAAACCATTGGCATTTGGATCTATCGGTTGCCAAAATAACTTTTGCCCACTTTTTTGCCTTTGTCTTACAATATTTAAACCCCAGTCCTGTATTTTTTTCTTTCCAAACCGAATGCATGAATAAGGAAGGAACATTTCAAAACTCCATCCGTTTGCATTTACTTTGGCTGCACTTTGCCAAACAGCGTTCCAGGTAAAATCTTCGTTGCCGCCATTAGAAGATTTTGCATCCCATTGTTCGCCAGCCGGTGTAACAAAATATTCGAAGCCGTTCAACTTGTCATTATAAGTATCGAATATGATACCTACAAAATCATTGTTACCAAATCCATCCCTGCCACTTAATTCACTGGCAATACTGTCTTTATTTTTTTCATGCAAATAACCGCCTACATATATACCCTCATTGTCATATAGGAAATATATTTCAGTGGGATTATCGGGAGACTCGTGCCTGAATGGTGTTGGGTTTAGCTCAATAAACTTATCTGCGGCGGGAAGATTTTTCCAATCACTTTCATCTAAGATACCGTCGATCTTGATGTGACTGTTTATGCGTTTGATGGGCAACTTCCTTTTCTCTGCCTGCTGGCTAAAACAGGCTGAAGAAAATAACAGACATAAGCAGCATGCTTTTATCTTTAAATGGTTCATGGCGTACTATACTTTTTGGTTTGGGTGCACAGGCTAATGTGCGTACGAAATTAAACGTACACCTAAAGAAAAAGTTACCGCTTATCAAAAGATAATTTTATTAGGATTCTTTTAACAGGAAAGAAATATTATAAAAAACAGTTTATGCGCTGCCGAAAGATGACATGTTTATTTACACGAAAAGGTCATTGTATAATTTAGCGCCTGGAATGAAGGAGTATTTTTCAAGGTCGGTAATTCCTTCCTTTGCCAGCACTTCTTCATCTATGAAAGTATTACCGGTACATTCGGCAGCGGGTTTGGATAAGATATAATATGCGGCGTCTGCAATGATATCCACCGTACGGCTCATATTCATCAACATGTCTCCACCGAGTAAATTTTGCACAGCAGCTGTTGCAATCGTTGTTCGCGGCCACAATGCATTTGCAGCAATATTGTATTTTTTTAATTCTGCTGCAAGTCCGAGTGCGATCATGGTCATATCATATTTACTGATCGTATATGCCAGGTGATTTGTAAACCATTTCATATCCATGTTCAGCGGAGGAGATAAATTAAGAATATGTGCATTGGTGCCATTTTTTAAATGTGGGATACAGGCCCTGCTTACCATGAATGTTCCCCGTACATTGATATCATACATCAGGTCAAAACGTTTTGGATCCATTTTCTCCGTTGGATTCAAATTAATGGCTGATGCATTGTTGATCAATATATCAATACCTCCAAATATTGAAACTGCTTTGTCAACAACTTCCTGTATTTGGTCTTCAAATCTTATATCGCACTGAACAGCCAATGCCTTACCGCCGGCCTCCTCCATTTCTTTTGCAGCCGAAAAAATAGTGCCGCCAAGTTTTGGATTTTCTTCCACGCTTTTAGATGCAATCACAATATTGGCACCTTCTTTTGCAAGGCGAAGTCCGATTGCTTTCCCAATGCCACGGGATGCACCGGTTATAAGTACTGTTCTGTTCTTAAAAGACATAAGCGGAGATTAAATGAGTGAGGAATTAAATGATCAATGGGCCAATAACTGAACAGTTACATTCACTTACCGGCCCATTGCATTTTTAATTATGCCAACGTTGCTTCGTGTGTAATATTGGTGTTGTACAATTTAGAGATCAGGCAATTTGCTTTTGCATCTGCTACTGCTGTTGCAAACTGCTCTTCAGAAATACCGGGAATAGTAGCTTTTACATTCAAATGAGATTCAGTAATGCTGCCATCTTCCAGGCTGATATCGCACCGTGTTTGAATTTCATCAGGTGTAAATCCTGCAGCATTCAAAATAAAGGTCAGTTTCATCGTAAAACAGCCTGCATGTGCTGCTGCGACCAGTTCTTCGGGATTTGTTCCAATACCATCAGCAAACCTGCTGTTGAATGAATATTGGGTCTTGTTAAGTACAGTACTTTGTGTTGTTAAATGGCCACTGCCTTCTTTTCCGGTACCGTTCCAAACGGCTGTTGCATTACGTTTCATTTTGTATTTTTTTATATTATAATTTAAAAAACAACGATGTTGTGTTACTTTATAAAGATAAACCAACAAATATTAATGGATCGTTTAGTATAAAGTCATTTTTCATTTTAAAGAAATTCTTTTTTTAATGCTCCTTCGTCATAGCCGATTAATAATTTAGCTCTGTATTCGATCACCGGCCTTTTAATGAGACTGGTATTTTCAATCATTAATTTTATGGCCGCATCGGTACCGGTTATTGTTTGTTGCACAGTTACCGGCAATTCACGCCAGGTGGTGCTGCGTTTATTCATAACAATATCTATACCTGCCTTGTTGATCCAGCCGGTTAATTTTTCTTTTCCTATACCTGCAATTTTATAATCATGGAATTCGACGGCAACTGCATTCTTTTTGAACCAGCTGAGCGCTTTTTTAGTGGTATCACAGTTGGGGATTCCGTAAACAATTACCTTTTTCATGTCTGAGGATTGGTGTTTTCCTGTAGATTTTTGATCAGTTTATTGATTTACTAATGTGCAGTTTATTTCATCGATGACTACCAGGTTTTTTAGCTGGAAAACAATTACCAGTCACTCTTCTACTTTGGAAATTGAGAAGCTGGCACGTTGATGATACCGGTAGGATGGATGATATGCCAGTTGTTAAAATCCTGGCTTGATTCCATGCCAATACCATCCAGGATCTGGGTTTTGGTGCGTATGCGAACAGAATCATCGGTATAAAATTCTGTGCCGATTCTGGCCCTGTCCCAATACAATTGCCTGCAATACAACGTATCTCCCTTTTCCATATTAATTACTTTTACGCTGTCTTTTAAAAAAACAATGCTTTGGGTTTCTTTATACTTTGCATACATAGCAGTGAGCTTGCTTTCAATTAATTCCTTTTCATTGTAAAAGTCGGTTTGCACAGTTTTAGGGAACTCATAATATGGTACACTATCCTGCACACGAAGCATCAAAGGAGCAGTGAGTATCGCCCTTATTTTTCCGCCAGTGGTATAATTTAGTTTTATATTTTTTGCTTCTTCAATGCCCAGTTTTTTTGCATACTGGTTGTTCACATCTTTTTCATCATTCTCGCAACCATACAAAAAAATGCAGCCTGTTAAGCAGGCTGCAATAAATATCTTATGTAGAAATGTAAATTTCATTTTCGCTTTTGCATCAAAATAAGAATTCAATTAGTCGTAACTTCTTTTCATAAACCAGCGGGCATTCATAGAAATCCCAATGTTGATGCGTGTGATATTCTCCCTTACACTCAACGATTGTTTGGTTCCCCTTGCCCCGAATTCAAAGCTTGTATTAAGCAGTACATATTCACCGCGGCCACCGCCCAAACGCTTCATATCTGCCAGTGGAAAACCTGCACCGCCTGTTACAGCATAATTAGGCCTGTTATCAGCCAGTTTGACATAATCTGCTCCGTAGTAAAATCCCAGCCGGTATTTCACATAAGACCAATATTTTGCCGAAGCTGTAGAAGTTTGTTTTAAAGGATAATATTGTACTCCTGCCCTGATCATCCAGCTATTTTGCACTGCATCCTGCTGGCCATAATACCTGTATGCATTCCAGTTAGATGTTTCAAAATCAACTCCCCACAGCCAATGGTAATTGGTATAGGTAAAACCAACGCCATAAGTGCCAGGCACTTTCACTGTGCCATTCTCTTCTTTCTTGTAATTAACGGTATCTATCGTCACAGTACCGCCGTTTCCATCATAAGCAAAGGTCTCATCAATATAATCTCTTTTAGCTTTCAGCTTTTGTTGCAGGTTTCCAAAAGCCCCCAGGTTGAGGACGCCTCCTTTTAGCTTGATCATATATTGCATACCAAGGTCTAAAAAGAATCCTCCAAAACGCGATTTGGCTTCTGAATTCGATTTATAATAAAGCACGGTATCATTGATAAAATTCAATTTGGTGCTGTAATTCTTTGACCCAAAGCTATATCCTGTATTTAAACCAATACTGAAGTTCTTGATCTTTAAACCTGTGCCGATATTAACCTGGTTCAAACCACCCGAGCCTTCATACATGGTGTTTAAACTATCGATGCCGGAAAGCCTTTCATTCTTCTCAATTTTATAATTTATACGACTTATCGGTCGGAGACCGAAACTTGCTCCCCAGTAAATACCTTTCTTCCTCATTTTTTCCGAGGCAAGCGGAAAACCAAGCTGCAGGTATGAAATAAGTGTATTGGTAGCTGTGTATTTTGCCGGAGATGTGGTGCTTTTTAAAGTTCTTATATCTACCTCACCGGCCACATCAAAAACAGTATTATTCAAACTTGCCAGCGAAGCAGGATTAACCAGATTTATGCTTTGAAAGAGAATACCCGGCGTTATATATTTAAAGTCTACATAATTGAGATTTGTATAACCGGCCGAAATACCACCCATCCCGCGGTTCAAAACATTTTGATTAGGAACGATGTCGCCTATGCCGTACCTGGAGTATGGGGAGTTTTCCTGTGCAGATGCAAATGAGTAAATTGATACAGATAATATTAGTACAAAAATTCTCTTAATCCCGGCAGTTGTTAAGTTCGCTAAGTGCATACAGTCCTTTAAATAAAAAATTATAGTCGGCAAATATCTTGTTTTTAAGTTGACTGGCAAAATAGGGTGAATTACCCCCGGTTAAAACCACGTTAAAGTTGCTGTATTTTTGAGTGTACTTTTCGATGAAACCATCTATTTCACAGGCAATTCCGGTGATCACACCACTTTGAAGATTTGTTTTGGTATCGTATCCAACAAGCGGGTAATTCCAATCTGCCTTCACCAAGGGCAGTTTTGCTGTAAATTCATGCATTGCCCTAAAGCGCATATCCATCCCTGGTGAAATGCTACCACCCAGGAATTGCCGGTATTGGTTCACAAAATTGTAGGTGATACAGCTCCCCAAACCAATGATAAGATTATGCTGGCCGGGATAAAAGTGAACAGCCGCTGCAATGAGTGCAAGCCTGTCGGCCCCAATTGTTTCAGGTTTACCAACCGGGTTAGTAAAATTCAGTTTGGTAAGATGGGAAAGTTTATGGAAGTCCGTTTTTGAAGCCAGCAAAACTTCAATGGCTTCATCGTGATTAATGACTGAAGAAAGTATTGATCTTTCCGGCAGCCACTCCTCCAGCAACTGGCCGATGGATTCAATACTGCCATCAGTCAAAAAAATCTCCTTTACAAATTCTTGCTTTTTAAAAACTGCTGCTTTTAACCGGGTATTGCCAAAATCCAAACAAAGCGTTGTCATTCCTTTGATGTTTAGTTGATATTAAACCCTTCCAGGTTTTTAAAGTGGCCGTTAAGTTTGATCTTGCCCTTTAGCAGGTCCATTTCTTCCATCACCGGCAATACTTTCACAAGGTGTCTTTTCAAAAATTCCTGCCGGTGAAGTTCTTCTAAAAATTCAAGCAATGAATATTCTTCTTCCATTGACAGGCCGGCGTGATGGGCTACATCGTAACTCGATAATTCATCATCCGGTTTGCCGAATTCCTTGGTAACATTCAAATGCTTATGAACTTCCCTGATGCCAGTCAGTACTTTTTTCATCAATGAGGCACTTCCCCTGGTATTGTTTTTTGGATAAGTAACAATTGCTCCGCTATATAATTTTTCGGGCAGTTCATTCACGAGTTCCAATATTTTGAACAGCATGATTCCTTCTGTTTTAATATCCATTTTGCCATCTTCATAAACCTTGCTTATTTCAACCACCTGCACCAACGTTCCCATTTCTGCAAGTTTGTTATTGATAACTGAAGGTATACCGAATGGCTTTTTACTTTCGAAAGAATCCTTTACCAGTTGTTTATAACGGGGTTCGAAAATATGCAGGTTTAATTTTTCGCCGGGATAAACTACTATACCAAGTGGAAATATTGGAATGAAATTGGTCATCAGTAAATAGAAATTAAGATTTAAAATCAATCAGGACTTAACAAACTCCTATCCTTTATTGTTCATTTCACGCAGGAATACATATTTCATAAAAGTGTACCAGGCGTTTGTTTTGCAGATAAGATAACCTTCCCATCCGTCTAAAAATCCCAGGCGGAAAATATAATGCTGTAAAAAATTAAAATAAGGGGCAAGGTACAATTTTATGAAGCCTGCTTTTTTTCCCTGCAAAAAATATTTTTTTGCATTTGCCTGTGCATACAAGATCGTTTTATTGCTAAAATCTGAAATGCTGTTTACAGTGTAGTGAAGTACATTTCCTCTAAGCATGATAATTTTTGCATCAGCAGGAATGTTTAAAGACTCATGAACTTCGGCAGCATCCCACCTTACTTTTTTCCTGTTGAAAAGGCGGATATGTTTATCTTCTCCCCAAACCCCAAAACGTATCCGTTTATTACAAAAGAAATTATGATAGTTTAGTTTATATACCGTTTGTTCGCCTCCGGGTTGAAGTTTCAACAATTCATTCTTAAGTACTGAATCGATCGCTTCATCGGCATCCAGGCTCAATATCCAATCGTATTTTGCTGCGTCGATACCTATATTTTTGGTTGCGCCGTATCCTTGCCAGCTTGTTTCAATTATTTTTACATTGAATTTTTTGCAGATAGCGATGGTGTCATCCGTGCTGCCACTGTCTACTATAATGATATCATCACTTACGCCCTGTAAACTGGACAACGTATTGCCAATAATATGAGCCTCGTTCTTTGTAATGATAATAATTGAAAGCATAAAAACTATTTCGAAAGTTGTCTATTTTATACCTGCAAAGAAACAATAAACTAAAATAAAATAACCAACAAGTTTGAAATGCCCAAAGCGAACTAATTATACTATTTTTAATGTATAGTGCTATTAAAATTGTTTTTGAATCGCTGTCAGGGAACCGCTGTTGAAGTTACAGTAGTACAAAAGCTAAATCAGAGCTCCTTCCCGAAAAAAGGATGTAATTTTTTTCGGGGCCCTTTTTTTTGTTACTTTTTTGGAGAAGCAAAAAAGTAAAGTTGAAAACATTAAAAAAATTTCATCGAAACGATAGTATTTATAAATTAATTAATAGCACAACACGTTAATTTTAATCTATACTGATTTTGATTCATTCAGAAAATAATCGTCCTAATATGCAACAAGTATCATCCGTCAATTTATGTGGGAGCAACAACTAGAAGAAATTTCAGCAGGCAATACTAAAACACTGGCACGTTGCATTTCATTGATTGAAAATGAAGCAACAGGTTATGAATTGTTATTGCAGCAGCTACCTGCCAGCAAAACGCCTGTGATTGGTATTACCGGACCGCCCGGAGCAGGGAAAAGTACACTCGTGGATGCACTTATAAGCCTGCTTGTAAATAAAGAAAAAAAGATCGGCGTGGTTTGCGTTGATCCATCTTCGCCATTTAACCTGGGAGCTTTATTGGGCGACAGGATCAGGATGAGCGAATGGTATGATAACCCAAATGTTTTTATTCGTTCATTGGCTACGAGGGGTTCATTGGGTGGACTTCACCCCAAGATCATTGAGATATGTGATCTCATGAAAGTTGCCGGGTTCGACTATATTATTGTTGAAACAGTTGGCGTTGGACAAAGTGAAATTGAAATTGCTGGTTTGGCAGATATCACTGCCGTTGTATTGGTACCCGAAGCTGGCGATGAAGTTCAGACGATGAAAGCGGGCCTCATGGAAATCGCAGATGTGTTTATTGTAAACAAATCCGACAGGCCCGGCGCAGATACGTTCGTGAAAAATTTAAGACTGATGCTGGCCCCGGCATTCAGTAATCACAACGAAGAAGTTCATGTTGTAAAAACAGTCGCATCACAAAAAGAAGGTATAGAAGAATTATTCCGCATTATTGATGAAAAAGTATCCAGGCAACAAACCAATAGTAAGCGTTTTTGGTTGTTAGCAGAAAAAGCATATCACCTGCTTCAACAAAAAAGAATGCAGGGCATTGATAAAGCTGTATTAAAAAATAAGATAGAAGAGCAAGGCGCAGCTTTTAACCTCTACAGGTTCATTACCGCATATTCTTAAAGTTATTCTTTGACCTTCGATGCCATTTCGGCTAAATGAAAATCTTCCTGGTCGAAAAATTTAGGCTCCGTTACAAAGGCAGTGAAATTCCCTTTTAAGATTGTATAAGACAAAAGATCATCTGCCCGGTACACTACCGGCGATTGCGCTTTCAATAATTTTTTTGCGCCTTCCATTGTTATGGCATAAGCATGTGTGCAATCGTGAAAACCTGCTTTTTTTAAATGTGCGCTGTAACGCTTTGGCAATAAGTTACTCACCATGGTATAACTCCATTTCATCAAGCCCACATTACTAAGTATCTTATAAAAAAATTGTTTCAGTTTAAGTTGTCCGGTGACTTTTTCATGTTTCAAATAACCGAGGTAAACGAGGTCCCATTGAGCTGGTAATTCCTGTAACGCTGGTATCAATAAAGGCATATTGTTATAAAGTGGCCAGACATCATCTTCCAGTATCAAAATTTTTTTCCAGCCATTTGCGATCATCGCTTCATATACATTGCGGTGAGAAAGGGAACAAGCCAGTTCGCCCAGACTTAATGGTTTACTAAGTCTTTCAAATTGTTTGGTTTTTTCTTCGTCATAAACACCTTCCTGCTTAGCTGTTTTAAGATCAAGTTTAAGCTTATCTGCACCCCAAAAAAAATCGAATGACAATCCTTTCAAACGTTCCTGCACACGCTGATGCCTGTCGGTAAACCGTGGCACAGAAACAACCAGTACCTTATCAAAATACTGTTGCAGGAATATTATACTGTTTTCAGGAAGATTCAAAAAAATCATTTAAATGCAAAAATAATGCTTTAAATAATGTGTACCTATAAACGAAGTACAGAACATAAAAATGAAATTGTAGTTTTGATAATATAATCGCAATTGTTATTTCATGCAGACTCCTTTTATTTCCATTTGCATCCCTGCTTATAAAAGGGTTGCCTATTTGAAAAGATTGTTAGACTCTATAACAATACAAAATTATAAGCATTATGAAATAATAGTAAGCGATGATAGTCCGGATGATAGCATTACCCAGCTTGTTACATCATTTGCTGCATTGCCCATTACCTATATAAAGAATCATCCTTCAGCCGGCACGCCGGGGAACTGGAATGTAGCTATTGAACATGCTACCGGTGATTGGATAAAACTGATGCATGATGATGACTGGTTTGCTTCTCCTGATTCTTTGCAACAATTTGCAACTGCCATCAACAGTTCATCAGCTGATTTTATTTTTTCAGCCTGCAATAATATTGATGCTTCCGGTAAGGAAGTAAACGAATTCCTGGAAGGATGGAGAAAAGATATGCTGGAAGAAAACAGTTTAAATCTATTTTTTCTGAATGTGATCGGTCATCCAAGTACGGTATTACACCGGCGCGACAATGCAATTATATATGACACCCAATATAAATGGGTAGTAGATATTGATTTTTATATCCGCTACCTGCAGGCGCATCCCGGATTCTTATACATACCTGAAATGCTGGTGAATATTGGCATTGATGACAGCCAGGTTTCTTTTGCGTTATATAAAAATCCCCGGGTGGAGTTACCTGAATATTTATCTATGCTTGCCAAATACCCGCCTGATCTTTTACTAAAACATGAATATGTTTTTCACCTGGTTTGGAATATGCTGAAAAGGTATCGTATCAAAAACACTGATATGATCCGCAATTATGGGTATCATAGAAGACTGCCGGAAAAATTACAGGAGATCATCGATTTTCAAAAACCAATTCCCAGGATCATCATCAAACAAACAGGCTGGTCGCGTTCGCTTATGAAACGCTGTTATAAAAAATTGTCTCAGGGCTTGAATAAATAAAAAGCAGCCTGGTCACCCTGTCCGTCTCTATTCGTTTTTTCTGCCAATGCTGCAAATTCTTTGATCTGCTCTTTTGTGAACAGGGAATTTTCTTTATTAACCATATATGAATTGGGTTCCATCAGCGCAATGTCTTTTTTATATTGTTCACTTGCCCAGATATGATAAGGCCCGGAATCAAAAACGATCTTCCTTAATTCAAGTCCAGATTGTTTTGCCAGTTCCTGCATGCTTTTAATGCTGTGAACAATGATATGCCTTGGTGCATCTACACCTACCCAATCGGTGCCATAGGTTTTCCAGCCGTACATACCCATTAATGGAATGCGGATCAAAATAAATTTACCGGGACGTAGCAATTTTTTTAGCTGTAATAAAACTTTCAGCGGCTCATCCATGTGCTCGAATGCATGGTGCAGCATGATATAATCAAACTGTCCCTCCATCTCATAAATGTCTTTTCTTAAAATATTTATATTGCCGTAATGTTGTTCTTTATCAATGAACGGGTCGATGCCAGTAAGGTTAGTGAACCCGATCTTGAACATATTCAGCAAGAGGGATCCATTACCAGTGCCTACATCAAGCACAGCATCATCGTATTTTACAGCCGGGATCTTCAACCAGGATAAATAATCAGGTTCTTTGTAGCCGATTGATAAAAGACTGCCAAGTAACGGATTTTTGCCAAATAATAAATAGGAAGATTTTATTTTACGAAGTGCGTCAGCTTTCTTTTTTACATCCAGTTCAAGATTGAAAGAATAATAATTTTCATTGGGATAATATTTACCCAGGTCAGCAGGAATATCCTGCAACTGAAGGCATTCACATTCATTGCACTTCATATATGTAAATTCTTCCCGGAGGCCGAGTTGCATTTCCTTTACTCTATAAAAAGTATTATTGGCCTCGTTGCCACAAACTTTACAGCTACTCATTGATATTCTTTGTCACAAACTTACAGCAATGCTATTTGCTGTAGAAATCAATTTATTGAGGAATTTTTAAAAGGAGAAATTAAGCATTTGTGTTGCTTTGTTCTTCATCGGGAATGCGGCTTTTCCACCAGCGGTAACCAATGATACCAATAACTGCAAAGGGAGCCAGCATCAAATACAAGATCCCTGCATTTAAACCCTGGGCAGGTTTTTCACCCAATTGCTGTGCAGTTTTTGTACACATGGCGCATTGTGCTGCTGCACCTGAATACACAAGTGTAAATGCAAAGACAACAGTAAAAAAGATGAGCCACTTTTTCATAATGCAAAAATAAACGAAATGCCACGAATGCACGAATAAATTACAATACCGCATTTCTTTATTTGTGCATTCGTGGCAACAAAAAATCCGCCTTTCGGCGGATTTAAAAAAATATCTTTTGTAACGATTATGCAACTTCCTGTGCTGATACCGATTTAGAAGCACGCTTGCGATCTTCTTCATTCAGTATGTTCTTACGAAGACGGATGCTTTTCGGTGTTACCTCGATACACTCATCCTGCTGGATATACTCCATACATTCTTCCAATGACATTAAGATCTTTGGTGCTGCCTTAGAAGCATCATCCGATCCGCTTGCACGGTGGTTCGTTAATTTTTTAGGTTCAGTTGCATTCACTACAAGATCTCCTGGCTTAATATGCTCAGCAATGATCTGGCCTGCGTAAACATCTTCTCCCGGATCTACAAAGAATCTTCCTCTTTCCTGTAATTTATCAATTGAGTAACCGGTTGTTTTTTCTGTTGTCTTAGACATCAATACACCATTGCTTCTTCCCGGAATATTTCCTTTCCATGGTTTGTATTCGCTGAAACGATGGGCCATTACTGCTTCCCCAGCTGTATTGGTAAGCATATTGCTTCTCAATCCTATCAAACCACGTGATGGAATATCAAATTCCAAGTGTTGCATCTCCCCTTTGGTTTCCATTACAAGCATTTCACCTTTACGTTGTGTAACAAGGTCAATTACTTTTCCGCTGTATTCTGCCGGTACATCTACAACCAATACTTCATAAGGTTCGTGCTTGGAACCATCAATTATTTTTACCAATACCTGCGGTTGTCCTACGGTTAATTCAAATCCTTCCCTGCGCATGGTTTCAATTAAGATACCTAAATGCAGGATACCACGGCCATATACTAAGAAACTATCAGCACTATCACTGTCTTCTACCCTTAAAGCAAGGTTCTTTTCAGTTTCTTTCATCAGCCTGTCACGCAAATGGCGACTGGTAACAAATTTCCCTTCTTTACCAAAGAAAGGAGAGTTATTGATCCCGAAGAGCATGCTCATCGTTGGTTCATCTACACTGATCACCGGTAAAGCTTCCTGATTCTCAACATCAGAAATGGTATCTCCGATATTAAAATCATCCAATCCAACTACTGCACAAATATCACCGGCAAAAACTTCTGTTACTTTTTTCTTGCCCATTCCTTCGAACACATACAGTTCTTTGATCTTCATTTTCTTAACCGTGCCATCAGCCTGCATCAATGCGATCTGCTGGCTTTCTTTGATACTTCCACGGGCAACTTTACCCACGGCGATCCTTCCAAGGAAAGAAGAATAATCAAGCGAAGTGATCTGCATTTGTGAAGGACCTTCATTCACTTTTGGTTCGGGAACAAATTCCAGTATTGCATCAAGTAAAGGAAGAATATTATCAGTTTCAGTTAAAGAAGTATTCATCCAGCCATTTTTGCTGCTACCATAGATAGTAGGGAAATCAAGCTGCTCTTCTGTTGCATCGAGGTTAAAGAATAATTCAAATACTGCGTCGTGTACTTCATCCGGGCGGCAATTGGGTTTATCAACTTTGTTGATCACCACGATCGGGTGTAGTCCAAGGGCCAAAGCTTTCTGCAATACAAACCTTGTCTGCGGCATCGGGCCTTCAAAAGCATCCACCAAAAGCAAAACACCATCTGCCATTTTCAAAACCCTTTCTACCTCACCTCCAAAATCACTATGGCCTGGTGTATCAATAACGTTGATCTTAACGTCTTTATAAGTTACAGAAACGTTCTTACTGAAAATGGTAATACCGCGTTCTCTTTCAAGATCGTTGCTATCCATTATAAGTTCCCCGGTTTCCTGGTTATCCCTGAAAACCTTGGTAGCATGTAATATTTTATCTACCAGTGTTGTTTTTCCGTGATCTACGTGTGCAATAATTGCAATGTTGCGAATGTTCATTTTTTAGCTTTTAGCTATCAGTTGTTAGTTTCAGGCTAAAGCACGATTGCTAAGAGCTAAAATTTAACGGCTAATGGCTGTTTTTTGAGGCGCGAAGGTACGTTAATATTGCCGTTTGGCAAGGCGCTTTTTAAATTAATCTCATTTATATAACGTTAAATAAAATATATTAGTGCCATTGCGGCATTGTGAGTTTTTTGCATGCTATTTGATTTAATAGTACAAATGAATCAAATGCCCAAAAAATCAAGTCAGTTGCCCAATATCGTTGTATGTATTATCATGGATATCATTGGTTATGCAAGTTTTGCTGTACCAGGTTTAGGTGAATTCTCGGATATTATCTGGGCTCCTTTATCTGCATTTATTTTTTACAGGCTTTTCGGTGGCAGGATGGGTGTACTGGGTGGATCATTCAGTTTTTTAGAAGAAATCCTTCCTTTTACCGATTTTATTCCAACATTTACCATTTCCTGGTTTTTAAGGTCGTGGGCAATAGACAAAACTCCGAGCCAGAAAACAATTCTTTTTAAATAACAACACCCCGCAGGAATTCATTCTAGGGAAAATATTGCCATAAAATTCAGAAAAGAAATGAAATAGCAAAAGAAATTTTAAATGATCTCTCGCCTAAATTGAACCTGAAAGATTTTGGAGGTGACTCTGTAAGTCTGGATGAGCTGAAAGGTAAAATTGTTGTAGTTGATTTTTGGGCAACCTGGTGTGGCCACTGCATTGCCTCTATGCCCGGCATGAGTAAAGCTTTAGCAAAATTCAAAGACAATCCCGATGTGAAATTCCTTTTTGTTAATACCCTGGAAAATGCAGATGACAAATTAAAAAATGTCAAAGATTTTATTACAAAGAAAAATTATGCATTCTATGTGCTGATGGATACAGACGATAAAATGGTAGCAGATTTTAAAGTGGCTGGTATTCCTACCAAATTTATAATCGATAAAGAAGGGAAGATCCGTTTCAAATCGGTAGGTTTCGAGGGGAACGATGATAACCTGGTTGATGAAATAACAACCATGATAGAAATAGCATCAAAGTAAACCACTAATTATTTAATTTTACAAAGGCTCGTTTTGAGCCTTTTGTTTTTTGCAAAAAAATCAACAATGCCTTTTACACTAAACTCATCTTATCAACCCGCCGGGGATCAGCCCGATGCCATCCGAAAACTTACAGAAGGCATACTGGATGGTGAACAATACCAGACGCTATTGGGGGTTACAGGTAGTGGTAAAACATTTACCATGGCCAATGTGATACAAAATGTGCAACGGCCAACACTGGTCTTAACACATAATAAAACACTGGTGGCACAATTGTATGGAGAGTTCAAACAATTCTTCCCGGATAATGCCGTGGGTTATTTTGTTTCTTACTACGATTATTACCAGCCAGAGGCATACATGCCCGTTAGTAATACTTATATAGAAAAAGACCTTAGCATCAATGAGGAACTTGATAAATTAAGATTGCAGGCTACGGCACAATTGCTGAGTGGGCGAAGGGATATTATTGTGGTGGCAAGTGTGAGTTGCATTTATGGCATGGGCAATCCAACTGAGTATGAGAATGGAATTGTGCGCATCAACAAAGGACAGGTAATTTCACGGCAGGGATTTTTACATGCATTGGTAAACTCATTGTATCACCGCAGCCAGGGAGATTTTACAAGAGGTACTTTCCGGGTAAAGGGAGATACCGTTGATATCAATCTTCCCTATGTTGATTTTGGTTACCGTATCAGTTTCTTTGGCGATGAAATTGAAAGTATAGAAACACTGGAACTTACCAGTGGCAAACGTATCAGCAGTGTAGAAAATGCGGCGATCTTTCCCGCAAATCTTTACCTGGCACCAAAAGATATGCTGGTACAGGTGATCAGCGAGATACAGGATGAAGCAGCCGCACAGGTTGAATATTTTAAGAACAGCGGAAAATATATTGAAGCACAACGCATCAGCGAACGGGTGAATTACGACCTTGAAATGATACGTGAGCTCGGCTATTGCAATGGTATAGAAAATTATTCCCGTTTTTTTGACCGTCGGAAACCAGGCGCAAGGCCATTCTGTTTATTAGATTATTTTCCGAAAGATTATTTAACGATCATTGATGAAAGCCACCAGACGATTCCACAGGTGAGCGGCATGTATGGCGGTGACAGAAGCAGAAAACTGGTATTGGTGGATTATGGATTCCGTCTTCCATCGGCAATGGATAACCGCCCGCAGAATTTTCATGAATTTGAAAACCTTACTAACCAGACTGTTTATGTTTCTGCAACACCCGGAGATTATGAATTGGATAAATGCGGGGGCGTAGTTGTAGAACAGGTTGTTCGTCCTACGGGCCTGCTCGATCCACCGATCGAGATCAGGCCATCACTTAACCAAATAGATGACCTGCTGGATGAGATCGATAAGCGCATTACCAAAGGTGACCGCGTATTGGTTACTACCTTAACGAAACGCATGGCCGAAGAAATGAATAAATACCTGGGTCGCATCAATATCAAAGCGAAATATATTCACAGCGAAGTGGATACGTTGGAAAGGGTTGAAATTTTGCGTGAACTAAGGCTTGGGATCATTGATGTTTTGGTAGGTGTAAACTTGCTAAGAGAAGGACTTGACCTTCCCGAGGTTTCACTGGTTGCGATCATGGATGCAGACAAGGAAGGCTTTTTACGCAATGAACGAAGTCTTACCCAAACAGCCGGACGTGCCGCACGCAATGTAGATGGACTGGTAATTTTTTATGCTGATAAGATGACTGACAGCATGCAAAAGACCATTGATGAAACATTGAGGCGCAGGGAAAAGCAGGTGGCTTATAATATTGAACATGGCATTACACCAACAACCATCATCAAAACAAAAGAGCAGGTATTTGCCCAGGGAAGCGTACTGGATGTGAAAGGATATGATCCTTCCAATCCTTATGCATTACAGGCAGATGCTGAATTGGTGAATATAGCAGCAGAAGAACAGGAAATTTATAAAACGATCCCGCAAATAGAAAAGGCAATTGCCAAAACCAAAAAACAAATGCAACAGGCCGCCAAGGATCTTGATTTTATGGAAGCAGCAAGGTTAAGAGATGAGATGTTTAAAATGCAGGAGGAGTTGGAAGCCATGAAAAAATAACCTTTCGTCATCCAAGGAGCAATTCTATGCCCAGCTGGTACTATGCCACGAATGCACGAATAAGCTAATAAAAGTAATCTTACACTATTCATATATTCCTGTCAATTTTTTTACTCCCTTACTCATTATAATTTTTCATAACTTACTAGCCGATCTCAAAAATTAAAATATTGCATTATGATTGTAATAGCCCTGTACAACCTCAAAGGAGGTGTTGGTAAAACTGCTTCCTGTGTAAATTTTGCTTATTTATCTGCAGCAGATGGATATAAAACCCTGTTGTGGGATATAGACCCGCAGGGTTCGTCTTCTTTTTATTATAAAGCAAAACCCAAAACACACCCCGGCATCAAGAAGCTAATAGGCAAAGAAGGCCACCTGGATGATGCGATCCTTTCTACCGATTTTGAATTGCTTGATATCATACCCGCCGATAATTCAGCCAGGAGCCTGGATATTATGCTGGAAGAAATGAAGGGCTCCAGGAATAAGTTAAAAAATGTATTAAAGCCTTTTGACCAGGAATATGATTTTGTATTTATCGATTGCCCGCCCGGTTTCAGTGCTTTGAGTGAAAATATTTTCAGTGCCGCTGATATTGTACTTATGCCGGTGATACCAACTACCCTTTCTATCCGTACCTACAATATGGTAAAGGATTATTTTAAAGAGAAAGACCTCGACATAAAAAAGATGATGTGTTTCTTTACCATGACTGACCTGCGTAAGAACCTCCACAACGAGATCATGGAAGAACTGTATAAAGACAAACGTTTTTTTCAAAATTATATACCTTATCTCAGCGATATTGAAAAAATGGGTATTCACAAAGCACCCGTTATGGAGTTTGCAAACAGCAGCTATGCCGCAAGTTGTTACAGGGAATTGTGGACGGAGATCAAGGAAGGAGTATTGTAAGCAATCAAAAACTATTGAAATAAAAAAAGAGGTTATCGCTAATAGATAACCTCTTTTTATTTCAATGCAATTCTTTCATTAATAAGTAATACTGAAGGATCCATTGGTAATAACCTTTGTACCGCCAGCACCTGCAATATCTACCAGGTTTCCACTAAATGTTCCTTTAATAACTGTTGCAGTAACAGAGGTAATATTTAAGGTAAAAATATTTGAACTTGGTGAAAGGTCGCTCCAGATAGGCGTTGCACTACCAATATTGGTTAGTTGGTCATCACAATACAATGTGGTGTTTGACGGTGAGGCATTGTGGTAAGTACCAACTGCTATGGCCCCTCCGTTTGCATCAACAACACCAATTTGTAAATCCTGCGTAGCAGACTGGCCACTGGCTGTGAAGATACCTGCCGTTAATGACCCCGAGAGGCTGGCACTAAAATTTGTAAGAGCGCCGCCATCAATAGAACATTTAAGAAAATCTACCGGGGCAGTACCAGCAATAAAAGTTATGGAGAAATTACAGCTGCTTGCACCAAAGCTTACCGGGAATGAAACAGCACCCGCATTATCCGGAGTTCCGCTACCCGTTAGTACAACTGTTTGAGCACCCAATGATAAATTACCCGAGCCAGAAAAAGTACAACCGTTCGTTGCTGTAGTTGTTATTGAATATGCACCGGCTGTTGTAACAGTCACAGGAATAGTAACAGTATTCGAACTGGCCAATGCTATAAACTGCGTGTAAACCCCCGCTGTGGTTGCAGTTGTACAATCCAATGTAGCTACGGCACTTGGTATTACGACCGAAGTTGCCGTGATCTGGAAAGAACATCCATTCGTGCCAGGGCTAAAAGTATTGGTACCTGCAGCGGCCGGTGTACCCGAACCATTCAATACAATAACCTGTGTACCCGTTATCGTAAATGTTCCTGTTCCTGAGAAAGCCATGCCGTTGGCTGAACCGGTTGATATGGTATAAGTGCCGATCGTTGTAACATCAACACTCAATATAACAGTGTTGCTGATATCCAATGGCGCACCAACAATGTAATTGCCGGTTATCGCTGGTGTTGCACATGCCCCAGGTGCACCGGTTAATGTAAATACTGCTGTTCCAGACTGGCTTCCACCGCCGCCGGATCCTGGTATCAAAACACCGTTTTCCAGACTATACTCTTTTGTACAGGAAATAAATACGATAGTAAAGCATAAACCAGCTAACATAAGGTTGATAATACGGCGCATAATCATAAACTTTTTGTGCAGGTAAAAATAACATTTCTCCTCAACACTTTGGCTGGCTTTTCAAAATGAATTATTTTTTGTGATATTATTAAAAAACAGCCTATTAAAATTTTGTTTCTATATTTACAACCCGACTAAAACCAACTATTTATGAAAAGAGAATTGGCAAGCTGGTTCAGCCCATCCCTACAAAAAGACATGCCCATTGCAGCTTATGGCGATTATGGCTTTGCATTATTACTGGTACCCACCGCAGCGGCAGATTACCTTGAATATGAGCGCTTCCAGCTGATGGATACATTGGCGCCCTATATCAATGGTGGAAAAGTGAAAGTATTTTCCATAAATAGTATCAACAATGAAAGCTGGCTGAACAATGAAATGCAGGGTGAACACAAAGCCATTCGGCAAAACCAGTTCAATCAATATGTTTTCAATGAAGTGATCCCTTTTATCAAGAACAATACATCTGCTGAAACGCCCATCATTACCTGCGGCGCCTCCTTCGGTGCTTTGCACAGTATGAACCTGTTCTTAAAGCGGCCAGATCTCATCGATGGTGTGATTGCCATGAGTGGCGTGTATGATCTAACTGAATACACCAAAGGTTTCTATGATGACCAGGTATATTTCAATTCACCGCAACATCATATACCAAACCTCGGAGATGAGTGGTATTTGAATAATATCCGTAAAAGCAGGCATATCCACATACTAACGGGAAGTGGCGATTATGAAGATCCGCAGGCATCCCGTACTTTTTCGGATGTACTTAATAATAAAGGTATTTCTCATGAGCTTGATGTTTGGGGTTCAGAATGGAAACATGACTGGCCTACCTGGAGAGCCATGTTACCGGCGTACCTGGAAATGAAATTTTAATAACAATAAAAAATGTTAACACGAACTGTCACAGAACAACAGACGATTAACTTCAATTCATTTTGTGACCATTAGTATAACACCAGCTTAATAAAAGTCACAGGTTTTTAAAATGAAAAAATGTTAGCGGCTTTAAATGAAAATCAAAATGTCACAGCATATTTTTTTTCAAAAATGTCACAGGTTTTAAAAATACAAAAATGTCACAGTTGCCTGCCAGCGATAAACATAGTTTTTAAAAGTATAACTGATAATAAAAAAAGGGTCCGATTAAAACCGGAACCCTTTTTTTATTATCAACTGTGAAAACCCAAATGAATGATGCTGATTATTTTCCCTTCTTCTGAAATACGCGGTGCAACTCAACAGCACCTGAAACAGGATTGTAGCCAACGTTTTCTATCAACCCAATATTGGGCGCATAATAATAATCTGCATTGGCAATAGCTGTCGTTGCTCCTTTGGCTCCGATCTTAGCAGTACCAAGCAAGTGTACCTTGATCACATTATCATAAGTAACACCAAGTACTGTTTTGCTGATACCTTTCTCAGTGATCTGCCATTTATAACTGGTAGGAATACCGGCACTCGTAAACTCATCTGTCCATACCGCACCAACAGGTTCGTTTGCTTTCAGCACTGTAGTGGTAATCTTATCAGCACCATTGTAAGCAACCATGGTAGTAACGCCATTGGCTGAATGCTGGTAGCTGTTAACATGTGAACCATCTCTTGTAACCTTGGCAAAAGATATCTCGCCAATGGTCGTATCGCCTAAACTTTTTTGGCTCGAAACATTTGTTGATGATATGCCGGCACCAGTAGTATCAACATAGCTATATGCTGCACCGTCGGGTGTTGTAAAATATGATTGACTTTCTGCAGTTGCTGCAACTTTACCGGTTGTACCAGCCACAGGCTGAGCAACATCTTCTTTTTTACATGAGGCGAATGCAAGCCCTGCCGCAAGGATGATAAAAAGTGATCTTAAGTTATTAAACATGATGTTTTGTTTTTATTTTTAATAAATTTTGTGTTCAGCTTAATTTTTATTCAACGTTGTCTTTTTAATTTCACCCGCCGGATCCGTTACCTGCAGTTCATATTCACCGTTTGCAAGATTGCCCATGTAAACCGTTTCAGTAACAGTAGTATTGCTTGATTTATTCACTTCTTTTTTCCAAACTTCTTTACCTGCTGCATTTAACAATGAAAGACTGTATAAACCGGTAGCTTCATCATTCAGGCTTATGGTATAAGAATTTGATAATGGAATTGCAAAAGCTGTTACAGAAGTGCCGGCTTCAGCTACACGTGCAGCTACAGTGCCTTTCGTAAATGTTACATAGTTGAGATTGTAACTGCCCCCGCTGATCGCATAGATCCGCATCGTTTTCGTTCCTGCGGTAAGTGCAATGCCGGACATATTAACTGTTTGCCAGGTCTGCGTGCTTCCTGTATTAGGTACCGTTACCGTTGCAATTGTAACACCATCCATTTCCACACGGAACGATTTACCGGCAGCTGATGCAGCAACACGGGCTCCCAATGTGTAGTTGGCTGCTGCTGTTACATTAACCGAATATTTCATCCATTCACCCGCTGCGATCCATCCTATATTCGGGCTGCCTTCTGAAGATGCCTGGATATCAACGGCTTCGGTTGTACGATAATAATTTCCGAAATTTGATCTTGAATCATCATAGTAAGCAACGTTCATGCCGCCATTATCGAAATTCTCGGCCTCTATCTTTCCAGGTATTGCCCAGCGAACACCACCGTAAGCAGTAGTCGAAGATGGAAGCGCATTCACAGTTACCTGTACGGTATCCCTTCCAATTGCTCCGCCGTTATCAGTAGCTTTTAACTCAAATTTATATACACCCTGCACCAGCGCTGTTATTGTTGTAACTGCAACCAAAGGCGTGGTGATCGTTAAACCAGTAGGGCCGGATACTTTTGTCCATGAATAAGAAGCGATTGTTCCATCAGCATCCGTTGCACTTCCACTTAAGGAAGTTATAACTGTTGGCGATGTAATTACAATATCTGCTCCTGCATTTACAACAGGAGCTATGTTTCCTGCTGCATTAACAGTAACCTGCACAGTGTCTTTTCCTGTTGCACCGGCGTTATCTGTAACCTTTAATTCAAATCGATATACCCCTTGTACCAATGCTGTTACAGTTGTTGAAGCAGCAGTTGCTGTTGTTATGGCAGCACTTGTGGGTCCTGAAATTTTTGTCCATCGATAAGCTGAGATTGTTCCATTTGCATCGGCACCACTTCCACTTAAACTAACTGTTGTGGTTGGAAGCGTTACTGTTTTATCTGCACCGGCATTTGCAGTTGGTGCTGTGTTTGTAACAACAACAACCGGGTTCACAATCACCTGCACAATATCGGTGCCGGTAGCACCTTTATTATCCGTAACCGTTAATTGAAACTGGTAAACACCCTGTATCATTCCTGATACCGAAGTAGTTGCTGCTGCAGGTGTTCCTATGGTACCGGATGAAGGGCCTGATAATTTTGTCCAGGCATAAGAAGCGATCGTACCATCAGGATCTGTTCCGCTTCCGTTCAGTGAAACTGAATTAACCGGCAATGTGATTGTTTGATCTGCTCCTGCATTTGAAGTAGGCGTTATATTAGATGTTGATCCATTAGATTCAAAAGCGCCAAGATCAGGTGCTGTGCTTACAAACGGTAACCCAACATTGATACCTGCATTCACCAGGTCGGAGGTAGTATTTAATTTCAGGAAACTGATATTTGGCAAACTACCATCAGCCTGTCTTGCACCCGTAACACCGGTTGAGGTAACACTTAGGAAATCGGCCGTGGTGGCCTGAATCCCAGGAGCAAGGTTTCCGTAATTAACGCCCTGGTAAGTAGACGCCCAATCGTTATTAGAAATATTATTCGGCAATCCGTCATAAACCCAATCGGCACCCGACTGAAGTTTATTGTTATTAGCAGAAACACAATTTTTAAATATCATGGCAATACCAGTTGAACGGCCGGTACCAAAACCAAAACCGTCGTTACCATTATTATAAGAAATACAATTCAGCAGTTGCATCTGATGGCTGTACTGCGCCTCCATGTTTGCTGTGAAACCGGTACCGGAATTTTCAAATGATACGCAATGGTCGAGATATTTTTTCAAAGTGGTTGGCATTCCCACCGGTCCAGGGCCTCCTACATTAAATCCGCCCAGTTTAAAACCCTCGCCTGAAGTAGTGCTGGTTCTGTATGCCGTATTGTTTGCCCACAATGATGGATCAGCCGGAGTCATGGTTGCTTCATCGGGCTGTGTACCCGATAGGCCCCAGGGCTTGATGCTGTTCCAGAAACTCCAGCAGTTTGTGATCGTAACTTTTGTTCCGCTCCATGCAAAGAAATCCCATCCATCATCACCATTCATCCAGGTACGGCATCCGCTGAAAGTATTGTTACTGGAAGGGTCTCCCCCGGTAGATGTAAAACCATCACCGAAATTCCAGGTATCGGGTGACATGCCATCACCATTATTATGGCTATCACAATTCAAAATTAAATTGTAGTCACTATGATCAAATGTAAAACCTGTTCCGCCAATATTAAAAATATCAAACAATTCAAGTGTACAGTTATTTGAATGCTGAAACATAAAGCCACGACTTACACCGTTTCCCGAAGCAACCTGTTTCAGGTTCTTAACAACAAAGCCTTTTAATTTCACATAACTGCTGTTGAGAACTACCATCAAAAAAGGATTATCGTTGGTTGGAGTGATGTTGGCACAATTGAACATCGGCACTTCACCTGGATAAGCCTGGATGGTAATGGGGCTTGAAGAAGTTCCTGTAAGATTCTGCAACAGGAAATGTATAGAAGCGCCATTGCCGGCAGTACTGTTATATACACCACCTCGTACATATGCAATATCTCCGGCCCGTAAAACAATTGATAATTTAGAGAGATTTAGAAATGGTTGTGCCAATGTTCCCGGGTTACTATCGTTTCCCGTAGGAGACACATAGTACGTGTTTGCATTGGAGACAGCAAATGTTAGGCATGATGCTATCAGGATTAGTAGGTTCTTCATGTGATAATATTTATTTGATGTTTGAATCAGTTATAAAAGGTCTTTCTCTAAGGCCTGTTAAGACATATCACTCCCTTTCACGATGCCGGAGCATGTGTCAAATTGAATGAAACCAGGGAGTTTTGGGTCTTTAAATTCTAATGAAAACAAGTTGTGGCGTATACCACTTTGAAATGATATGCTGCCCTAATGGAAATTGTTGGATCCAGTTTCCAATGGCAAAACAAAGCGAGGCTAGGTTTTTCATTTTTGTGTTTTTCAATTTACTAAATATTAATTTTAAGGTTAGGCATTAAAATAAATACATGTCATTTACTGCACGGCTTGTTCAATAAGCCTGTCAATATCTGATAAATAGTAGTTTTTGATGGTGGTACGTTTAAGAGAAGTGGTTAGCATAGCATCCAGAAAACGTATAATTAGCTCCACATTACCAATAACCAAGCCAACAAGTCTTTCGGTTTGTAGTATTTCATTAAGACCACTGTAGTATTTTAGGTTGTTAACTTTTCCCTAACGGTGCGGTCATTTTGTTGGCAATTTTGGGGTAGATGCTTTACAGTTTTAAATTTCAAAAAAGCTTTTAAAATCGGGAGTTTCATGAATATAAAAAGACCGGATAAATCCGGTCTTTTTATATTCAAAATATTGAAATTTAATTTCTATTCAGTAATGGTACGGTCATCTTCTCATCGCTTGTTAACAGTTTGAAATAATAAACTGCATTTGGTAACATTATATTTTTTGCGATATTGTTCGTGCCGTTTTGCAACAACATACTTGAAGTATAGATCATCTTTCCAGTTGCATCGTAAAGTGCATAGCTGGCTGCTTGTGTTTTTCCACTGTTTATATTTACTTCAAAATGATTGTGGCCTGTAACAGTTGAAACGATAACTACGGTACCAGTAATAGATTCCCTAAAATTTACGCTGATAATATTACTGTATTGAAACTGTCTGTCATTATCAACCATTTTCAGGCGGTAATAATTGATGCCTGCTTCAGGGAAAGCATCTGTTAGCTGGTAATTGACGATACTATTGCTGTTACCGGTTGAATTTACAATAGCGATCTGTGTAAAGTTTCTTCCGTCTGTGCTCCTTTCAATTACAAAATAATCGCTGTTGATCTCTGTTGCAGTTTTCCATTGTAACAAGGTTGTTTTATTTGGCTTTGCAATTCCGGTAAAATCTACAAGCGTTACTGGTACGATGATCGTTGCAAAATTGACAGTTACTGTATCCCTTCCGATAGCACCTTTGTTATCGGTCACCTTTAATTCAAATTTATATACGCCTGTTGCCATACCAGTTACGGTTGCTGTTGCCAGGGTTGACCCTGTTATTACAACAGCTGTAGGACCAGAAACTTTTGTCCATAGATAAGCAGCAATGGTTCCATCCGGATCTGTTCCCTTTCCCCGGAGTATTACAGTTACAGGAAGCGGAATTGATTGATCTCCACCGGCATCTGCCACTGGTGGTATATTAACCACATCATTCTTTATAAGCACAGCTGCTGTATAAGGCGCCAGCGTAATGGTTCCTGGATAAGCCACTCCTTTTACATCCATATAGTTTGCACCAAGTGTGATCGTCTTACTGCTGGAAGTTTCATTGTATTCAAACCTCAGGTAATTAACGTCGGTAATACTAAGCGCTGATTTTTTTGAATGCTGATCAAGTGTTGGGAATGCAGTTTTCCAGCCAGCCAACGTATATTTTACCTGTGTGCCTGGCTCTCCCCAGCTCGTATAAGATCCTGCGAATACAATTTTAGATATTGGGTTTGCGGTTGCATCATCTATTGGCCTGGCGTAATAATTACTATCTGCTATAACATTGGTCGCGATATCATCTGCCCAACTTAAATAATAAAAGCAACGTTGGTTTGAATTGGTAGGTGCTGTGTTTAAACTTCTCGCAACACAGATATTATTTTTAACTACCAGGTTCAAAGCCGGTGCACCATTATCCTTGTTTGAATGTATTGATGCATAACGGCAGTTGTAGATCGTGTTGTCCCTGATCGTACAATTAAGGGGTGTATTCATATAAATACCTGCTGCATTTACAGTTGAAATATAATTACGGCGTATGATCACATTGTCGCTTCCACCATCAAGGTAGATACCGTTCACAGAAAGTTCCTGTTCTTCCAGCTGCGTACCGATAACACCCAAGTCACTGCCATTCACAATGATATTATCTTCTACAACACGGTTTGAATTTGCGCCGGCTCCATCGCTGTTCCAGGTATAAATCGCACCACCATCTGTTTTTACAGAAAGGAAGTTTTCAATAAAATTATTTGATACCAATACATTTGTTCCACCGAAACCGATCCCATTGTAACCGATATTAGACAATCGGTTAAAACGTATAGTTAAGTTATAGGGAGGATAATCGCAATTCGCACTAAGGCCTGTGCAGGAGGTATTTCCTTTATCTACATGCTGATCCGTCATACCCGGATTGATACCGATATTATTCAGCACATTGTTATTAATAATAATATTGCTGCTGTATACTCCAAAGAAAGCTCCATTGTTATTACAATCTGTAAGTGTATTATTGGTTATAGTTACACCGGTTCCTGAATCATGGCAATAGATACCATCACGGCCTGCCAGCGAAAGATTGCAATTGGTAATTACCCAACCTGTTGTATTTCCTGCAGTATTTCCTTTTAAGAAGATCATATCATCATTTGATCCTTTCAGGTCAAGATTGCTGATAGTAATATAATCTTTATCGTTACGGTTAATAAGGTTTTGAACATTTCCAACCTGTACATTGGTTGGCATGCTGCTGGAGTAAATGGTTATTTTTTTTGTTGTTGGATTATAATACCATTCGTTTTGCTCATCCAGTGTCCTGATATCATTCTGAATAAAATAAGACATATCATTCAGTCCATCATCAGCAGGCATTGTTGGCGTATACGTGATCCTTGTTCCTGCATGACTCGTGATCTTTCCGTGATCTACTACCCAATTGCCTTTTTTAACTACAGCTTCAGCTCCTGTCCAGTTAGGAGATGCGGTCAATTGGTTATCAACAATCTGATCTGCACCGGTATAAGATTCATAATTCAACCAGCCATTATTACCTGGCACCAGGTGCTTTGGAGGATAAGTTAAAGTAGAACTGATATTTGGATAGCGGCCCATCGGCGTATTCACAGCATTGATCACCACCATTTTTAAAGTTGCAAGCGTTGATACAGTACCGGTAGACTCCCACAGGTTCGCACCAATACTTGTAAAGGAGGTTACGGAAACCAATCCTGTCAAGACCGGATTACTACCTGCACCATAAGCACCAATATTCATCGTGCGGCCGGAAGTACCACTTTTACTGATTGTAATACTGCCATAAAAGGTCTCACCTTTTTTAAACAATACAGAGTCACCTGGTACAAGGGAGCTAAAATAGGAGTTCAATTTTGCAATACTTTTCCACGGTGTTGCAGGGTTTTGTGCCTGTGCCGCGGTCCTCGTATCATCACCCGTGATAGAGGAGAAATAATAATTTGTTGCGTTTGCTATACAAGATAGGCATAGCGCCAGCATGAGTAGAATGGATTTCATCGGAAGTTGGTTTTTCTTTGGTTAATATTGGTTTTGGTAACCTGCGCATACAGGTGTTCCTTTTGTAAGCATTTGCTTACCATTATTTATGCTGATTAACAGTTTGTTGGAAATAATTTATCCTCACAGATCAAACCATAGGTGCATGCTTCTTTAGATACATAACTGCTGCATACCTTGTACAATTGAAAATTTTTGAGGAAATTAGATTGCATTCCTGGCGAAACAGCCATAGGCCGTAGTGCCCTTTTTGTGCATTCTTGGTTGGTCAGACCTGTTGTTTGGTTTTTCATCAATGGCGGTTTTTCTTAGTAATTGGTTTTTAAGCCAGCACCCAGGAATTTTTATAACGTATAATCGCCTGGGTTAGTATTTATCTTCTATATAATTTTTCAGACATTCTACATATTGGAATCAGAACCCTGAAGAACTAATAAAAAATAATTATGAACTGGAATTGTACTGCCCTTGTGAAGATTGGTTTTACGTAAGATGTATTTGGATCTTTCAAGAGATGCTTTTTGGAAGCAATAATTAAGCCATAAGGAGATTGGATTTTTTATAGAAATAAAATTTTTGATATAAATCATTTGTTAATCAATTGTTTAAAATAAATAATTGCAAGGCTATTAACCACCAGTTAACAAAGTTTATTGACGGGTATTTAATTAAAGAAAAAAAATCATCCGGTGCACTAAGTATTGCGAATTACATTCTAAATAAACCAATCATCAAAACAATATTTTTTAAAAGAAGCAGTTATATACACAGGTAAACATCCTGATTTGTTTTTACAGGCAGGCATTTACCGAAACTAACCCCAAACATATTATTAAGGTTGCAAGAACCGCCTGTAAGCCGTCTCAAAATAGGGACGGCTTATACAATTTAATATATCCCCCTTTCTTACTTTGATTAAGAGTTCCATTTGTTTTATTTTTACTGCATGCAGAAAAAATTATTTCTATTAGATGCGTACGCACTTATTTTCCGTGCATACTATGCACTCATTCGAAACCCTCGTATTACCAGCAAAGGAAGAAATACAAATGCACAATTTGGATTTACCAATACAATCATAGAACTTATCAATAACCAAAAGCCAACACATATGGCTGTTTGCTTTGATACGCATGCACCTACTGAAAGGCATACGGACTTTGCCGATTACAAAGCCAACCGCCAGGAAACTCCTGAAGACATTTCAGCTGCAGTACCTGATATTAAAAAGATAATTGCAGGATTGAATATACCTGTGATCGGCATAGATGGTTATGAAGCCGATGACGTGATCGGGGCTTTGGCAAAACAGGCAGAAAAAGCCGGTTATGAAGTATTCATGGTTACTCCTGATAAAGATTACGGGCAACTTGTTTCTGAAAATATTAAGATCTATAAACCTGGTTACCAGGGCGGAACCGTTGAGATTATGGGTGTTGAAGAGGTATGTAATAAATGGGGCATTAAAAATGTGAATCAGGTAATTGATATACTCGGACTGATGGGTGATGCCGTAGATAATATACCTGGCATAAAAGGAGTGGGAGAAAAAACTGCGGCCAAATTATTGGCAGAATACCAAACGCTTGAAAATATCCTGGCCAATGCCGATACCATAAAGGGAGCATTGGGCGAAAAGATAAGAGCAGGGAAACAAGATGCAATTATGAGTAAAAAGCTGGCTACAATTATTATCGATATTCCAGCGGCTACATTTCATGAAGAAGACTTCAGGGTTAAAGAAATCAATAAAGAAGCCTTAAAAGAAATATTTGAGGAACTGGAATTTAAAACGCTGGGCAAACGTATCCTCGGCGAAGAGATACAGGTCAGTGGCTATACAAAACCTTTAGTAGCAGAAGGTGGACAGATGGATCTTTTTGGCAACGCAACTGCTACATCGGTTGATGCAACGGCAAAAACCACTTTTCCCGCCGATAGTAATTGGGGAGAAAATATCGTTGCAGATAAGAATATCAACAACACTGCCCATATCTATACATTAATTGATTCTGATAAACTGGTACAAGAACTGATTTCAACATTAAAAGAGATTAAAGAGATATCTTTTGATACCGAAACCACCGGTATTGATGCCAATATCGCTGAATTGGTAGGACTGAGTTTTTCTACAAAGCCCGGTGAAGGATATTATATACCATGCCCTGTTGATAAAGAAGCATGCGTCAAACTTTTAAAAAACTTTCAACCATTATTTAATGATGAAACCATAACATGGATCGGTCAGAACATTAAATACGACTTGCTGATGTTGAAATGGTATGGATTTGAACTGAAAGGAAATATTTTTGATACCATGCTGGCTCATTATGTTATTGAACCCGATGGAAAACGAAGCATGGATGCACTGAGTGCAAAATACCTGGGTTACGAAACAGTGCATATTGAAGAATTGATCGGCAAAAAAGGAAAGAACCAGGGAACGATGAGGGATGTTGAACTGGAGAAAATAAAAGATTATGCTGCTGAAGATGCTGATATAACGATACAATTAAGAAATGCTTTCCTGCCACAATTAAAATCAAAACAGGTAGAAAAGGTTTTTTATAAAGTTGAGAACCCACTGGTAAAAGTGCTTACAGCCATGGAGTATGAGGGGATAAAAGTGGATGTAGATTTCCTGAATCAATATTCCAAAGAACTGGAAAAAGAAGCTAAAGGAGCAGAGGAAAGTGTGTACGACCAGGCAGGTATTCGATTCAATCTTTCTTCGCCTAAACAACTGGGAGAAGTTTTGTTTGATAAGATGAAATTGAATGACAAGGCAAAAAAAACAAAGACCGGTCAATATGCAACTGGTGAAGATGTATTATTAAAGCTGGCAAACCAACATAAGATCTGTGACGACATTTTAACTTACAGGGAGCTTACGAAATTAAAATCAACTTATGTAGATGCATTGCCGTTGATGATCAATCCAAAAACCGGGCGGGTGCATACGAGCTACTCACAGGCTGTTGCAGTAACAGGAAGGCTTAGCAGCAACAATCCAAACCTGCAGAATATTCCTATTCGGACAGATAAAGGAAGAGAAATAAGAAAAGCATTTGTCCCAAGGGACCAGAATCATGTATTGGTATCGGCAGACTATTCCCAGATCGAATTGCGCATTGTGGCCGCCATCAGCAATGATGAGAACATGTGCGATGCTTTCCGCACAGGTAAAGATATTCATACCGCCACAGCAGCAAAGGTTTTCAATGTAGAAGAATCAAGTGTTACAAAAGAGATGCGTTACAAAGCCAAGAGTGTCAACTTTGGTATTATATATGGACAAGGCGCATTTGGCCTTGCTGAAAATTTAAGCATTTCCCGAACAGAAGCTAAAGAGATCATTGATAATTATAAAAAGCAGTTCCCTAATATTCAAAAGTACATGGACGATACCATAAACTTTGCGAAAGAGCATGGTTATGTGGAAACAATGATGGGGCGCAAGCGCTGGTTAAGCGATATCAACTCTTCCAATTTTACCGTCCGTGGCTTTGCAGAAAGGAATGCGATTAATTCACCGATACAGGGTACAGCTGCCGATATGATCAAACTGGCCATGATAAAAATTCAACAACAATTCTCTGAAAAGAATTTCAGGTCCAAAATGCTCCTCCAGGTTCATGACGAATTGGTTTTTGATGTACTGATGGAAGAACTGGAATTGGTGAAACCCGTCATCATCAATTGTATGCAACAGGCACTGGCATTACCCAATGCTGTTCCTACAGATGCAGAAATAGGTTCAGGTGCAAACTGGCTGGAAGCGCATTAAGAAACGCTGCCATCACCGGCAACCTAACCTAAAATCAACCCGTATTTAAATCTCCTAAGAATGGCTCGAGGTGCTATATGCTTACTTATGCATGATCTCTCCGGAGAGATGCAATTTTGCGGCAGCGCTGTATGTTCCATAGATATTTGGAACTGAAATTTTTTTAGCCAGATACATTTAAATGCAATGATTGCCTATACTGTTGGTGCCAGCTGTTCGAGTTCTCCTTTTACTGATAGCTATACAACAGCCTTTTGCTTCTATTTTCATGATGCTGTTTTTTAATGGTAGAACAAAGTAATAAAAGATATATCTTTTAATCCACTCAAACTTTTCAATTTCTATTTACTATCCTGCGAATGGTATAATCTCTTTTAAAACAGCTTAAATGATTAAGAATCCCTTTATATCGCCTGGGTTGTTGCGAATCCTGATACTTGCACCCGGGACAACATGATATGAAAAAAAGTTCAAACACCACTGAAAGTTTTTCGTGGATTAAGCGATGAAAATTGAATTGAGTATGCAAATACTGGCGATAGAATTTGCCTTCGGTTATTGCGATCAAACAAACGGTATCATAAAATAAATTTTATAGCAGCGAAAATAGTTTCAACTTTACCTGATGAAGAAAAATATTTTTTACTGTTATGATGCCTATTGCGGCTGGTGTTATGGATTCAGCCCTGTGATGAAAAAATTTGCTGTGGAATATAAAGACAGGCTAGAAATAGAAGTGATCAGCGGCGGCATGATCATCGGGGAGCAGGTACAACCAATTACAAAAATTGCATCATACATACAATCAGCTTATAAAAGGGTAGAGGAATTAACAGGCGTAAAATTCGGCGAGGACTTTCTTTGGCATATCAAAAATCCGGAAGAAAGTGACTGGCGTATGAACTCAGAAAAGCCAGCTATTGCTTTGTGCATATTCAAAGAATATTATCCGCACCGGCAGGTTGAGTTTGCAACCGATCTTCAATATGCACTTAATTATGAGGGCAGGGACCTGGATGATAATGAAGCATACAGGCACTTGCTGGAAAAATACAGTATACAGCCCGAAGTGTTTTATGAAAAACTGGATAGTGAGGAATACAAAGAAATGGCTTACTATGAATTTGCAATCTGCAACCAGTTACAGGTTACGGGTTTCCCTGCTGTGTTCATGCAATTGGAAGATGCTAAATTTTACCTGCTTGCAAGCGGTTATACCACTTATGAAGATTTGCAGGAAAGAGTGGAAAATTTATTGAAGGAACCGGCCCAGTGAAGTTTCTGGAAACCTCATCGCGCAATTAATTCATAGACAACACGCTTCGGGAAATTATGTGCCGGATTTTCAAAAATAAATAATTTATTAGCCGATGAAGTAAGTCTGAAAGAAATGGGTGCTTTGTTATGCTAATCCTCAACTGTGGATGTATAAAAAATATCCCTGCCTGATTCTATTAATGCTATTCGTTCTGTTACAATAGTATCTGCACCTTTTATGAAAAAGCCTTTGCCATGCACGTGGCTCTCATTCACTTTTACCCATTCTTCACCAATCATTCCACGTTTTGTTTTCATGATCCATTTTCCTTCGAGGGAATGCAATTGCTTAAATGCATTAACCTGCTTAGAACAATGAAAAAGAAAGGAATTCATAAATACAAGCAAAAAGAAAGCAATTATATATTTTTTTATTTTTTGTTCTTAACAATTAAGAATTAATCAGACGATGTATCTTTTCATTCTTATTCCGCAGGTCTATCCGTCCTTCCATCAATGATTTAAGATTGGCTAAAAAAAATATCCAGCCCGTTTTACAACCCAGGTGGTAATTGCGCATGCCAATTTCATCTGTTGGTATATTTTCCTGGATGAGTTCAATGATATGTTCTCCTTCTTCTGTTTTAATATTCACCGTGCAATCTCCTGCAGCACCAAATTTGAATTTCAACTGGTCCTTCCCATTTCAATCCAGGATGGATCCGATCTCTACCATATCGTCGGACCAGCCATGCCATAACCAGCGGTAGGTATCACCGGATGCAAATCTTCGTTGTCGCCCCGAAATGAATCATCCGACTTTTATATTCACTCAAACGCAGGCACCAATGTTCAATTCCTTTTCTTTGTTGACCAGGCCTTATACAGGTCTTACGGTGAAGCTTTTACTGAATTGTGAACCTCAAAATGATTCCAGTTTAATGCTGACATACTCGAAAATTTTATTGAGGTACGCTATGCAAAGCGATACGGTTACCTTCTGTATCGATAAGCACAGCCATATTTCCATAGTCAGGTGATATCTGGGTTTTAGACACCAGTATTTTGCCGCCTGCTGATTCAACTTTATCCAGTACACTCTGAACATCTGGGTTGGCGTTGAGATAAATCAATGGGCCTTCAGTAAGTGATGGCCTGTGAAATCCGCCACTATCAACCAAAGCACCACCAACCTGTGTTATCATATCATCCAATGGGAACATGCGCATCCTGATATTTTCCATATCCATTGGTATCATCGTCATGCCAAAAACTGTTTCATAAAACTGTTGTGCTCCTTCAAGGTTGGTTGCAGGTATTTCAAACCAGCTGATTGCATTGTTCATGTGTTTACTTTTTAAATTAAGCTATAATTATAATTTTTTCCACTAAGGCTTGAAGCCATAAAGTGTCACAAAAAATTCAACCTGCATAAAGTTCTGAAATCTATTGCAAAGATTCAAACTGTTTATAAAACTTTGCAGCCGTCCCGGTCGCAGCGAGGGATCTGCCACGCTGTGGCAGTGCTGTTGAGCATATGTCTTCGTCGGCAATTGGATGAAGGCCATCATAAAAAAAAGCCCTGTTGCAAATTGCAGCAGGGCTATAGAATCACCAGTTAAAAAATTTAGTTCCGTTGCCTTTGCGGGCGTAGGGCTGGCTCTATTTCATCGATCCACTTTTTCATTTGTTCCTGTGTAAAGATCAATTTCAATTGTGCATCCCTTTCAGTTGCAAGTTCCTTACGCTTTGCCATAAAAGCTTCCCTGTCATCCGAACCACTTGCACGCATTTCCTGCATTGCCTTTTGTGTTGCTTTATAAAAATCAGTAAAAATGGTTTCGGTCTTTGATTTGGCCGCTGGAGCTAAATTGAAAGCAGTTAATTTTTCCATCGTAGCTTTTGTTTTTTCTTCAGGTGTTTGCCTTTGCATGCCTTGTTGTGCCATCAACGATGTAATACTTAAACAAACTGCAGTGGCAATTAATAAAAATTGTTTTTTCATTGTTGTAGTTTTTATAAATGTTAGAATATATTTTTAATTTCTTTTTCCTTCTCCACGTTTTGAAATGATCTTATAAAACCCTGTATCAAACGCCAGTTTTTGCGCCGGGGTACAAATATTTCTGATATCATCCAGGTGATGCAACATCAAAACTTCAAAAGATCTTTGTTGTATTGTTATAGCATTTGCGGCATTGTCAATTGCTGAATCGCTGAACTCCTGTGATGCCAGTTTCCTGAATATTTCTTCCCTGCCTGCCGACATTCCATCCAACGATGATCGCATGGCTGATCGTTGTTGTTTACTCAACGTATCGTAGCGTTTAAGTTGTTCGGCATTAAATCCAACTTCCTTGCTAAGATAATTGGCTATCATGGCCTTCTTGTCTTGCCGGCCGCTTTTCGTTCCGCATTTATTCATTAAAAAGAATGAAAGCGTGGCAATATTCGCAATCAGCAAAATGGCAATGATGATGATGAGTGTTTTATTTTTTGGCGCTGTATTCATTAAGGTTCCTGGTTTTCTGTGTCATAAATAGATACTACATTGATTGCAAATTCATCCCTGGAAGGACTCAGTTCCTGCACGCTGCTATTGGTATTTGTTGTGTTGCTGCTAATGATAATTACTGCATTTACGAGTATGATCAACAACAAACCGGCAAGTGCTACTATTGGCTTACTCAGGAATGCACCAGCTCTGGCCCAGCCATTTTGGATATCCTGCTGGCCTTGCATACGGGCAAGAATACGTGTCAGCAAAAATGGTTTTGCTTCCGCTCTTATTGCACCATCCAGGCTGTTGATGGCTTCCTCCACTTTTTTTTCAATGTGCTGCATGTCATTAAAATAATAAGTTCATAAATATTGTTCGTAATACGCTTTTAATATCTTTTTTAAATTATTCTTTGCTCTTACCTGCAATGATTCTACTGAATATAAACTTGTTTCCATCACTGCTGCAATCTCCTGGTAATTCAGCCCTTCCATTTTATGCAGCGTAAAAGCAATGCGTTGTTTATGCGGCAATTTTTTTAATGCCTTAAAGAGTACTGCCGCATTTTCCTTGTTATCGAGCAAGATGCCCGGATGATTGAAATTTACAGGTTCTTCTGATTCTTTTATCGCAAAGATCTTCTGTAAAAAACCTCCACGCTTTTGCCTCAACTTCCGCTTTTCATGATCAAGTGCCTTTCTTATAGTGATGCTATACAACCAGGTTGACAACTTTGATTCTTCCCTGAAGTCACCGATTTTTTCATACAGCGAAACAAAAACATCCTGCGTTATATCTTCTGCATCTTCTTCGTTCTGAACAATACTCAGAGCGGTATTGTAGATCATGTGCTGCCAATGCTCCACTACTGCCTTGTAAACAGTCTTATCCCCTTGCTTCAGTCTTACAATGATTTCCGCCTGATCCAAAAAAATGGTTTAAGTTATCATTTAAAGTTAGATCAAAAGCGGGAATTACCCCTCGGACCGTCTTCAGAATTATTTCCCATTCCTGTTGTTGCTTTTCCCTTGCCGAAATTTTTAAGGTTGTAGGTGAATGTCAGCATAAAATATTGCTGCAGTACTTTACTTTGTGCATCCACAATTTCTGCTCCAGTAACTGTTCTTGTAACACTTTGATTTTGCTTCAACAGATCAAATACAGATATTTTCAATTCTCCTGCACGGTTTTTCAGGAATTTTTTTCCTATTGCAGCGTTCCATAAAGTAAAATGTTGATCAAGACCACCCGACAAACCATTGTATATTTGTGATGATACATCGTTTTGTATAAACCATCCTTTTTTATTTAACAGATTAAGCTTACCACCTATCGCCTGGTTCACATAATTATTCGTAGAAATAGTGCCGCCGTTTGTTTTAGCGTTATTAAAATTCGCATTGTAAGACAAATTGAAATCAACGTATTCACTTATATTGCTCGCCAACACAACACCGCCATTGTATGTATAATTATTGGTGGTTGTATTAACATAATTAACCTGGCCGGGAAGTTTTGAATATCCGAATCCTGCATTTAAATTAATAGTTGTCTTCAATTTTTTTACCGTTAAACTATAAGTTAAAAAAGCATTGATGCCGTTATACCCATTCAGGTTTATTGGCTTTGTTAGTTGCGAGTTTTGTTTCAATACGGTGTTTTGCTGTATCAGGGAATCTGATTTGGCAATGTAAATAGCATTCGTAATATAATTACTGGCTGTTTGTAAAAATACATTTGCAAAAAAGCTTTGTCCAGTTTTCGAATTGGTATAAGTATACCGGGCTGAAAGCAGGTTTGTGTTCGACTGTTTAAGATTAGGATTACCACTGCTCAGTCGCAATGGATTGGTTGCAATGACCACATCCTGTAATTGATTTACCGAAGGGAAATTTGTAGATGCCCTGTAGAATAGACGGATATTACTTTTTAATGAAAACTTTTTCCGCCACATCAGAATGGGTAATATATTTGAGAAAGATTGGTCAACAGACGAACTGACAGGGAAAATTCGTTGGCTTTCCAATTTCGAATTTTGAAAATTAACGCCAATCATAAATTGTTCGTCCTTACTTGGCGATAAACGATAATTAAGGCCTGCATTATTGGTTGTAATGGTATTATCGAACCTGTTTGAAAGTGTTGAATCAAAATCAGTGTACTTTGCCCCGTCATAATTAAATGTTTGCTGATCAGCCTTATTCTTTTGTATAGAAGGGTTATAGCTGATTTGTAATTGCCCCTTTTTTCCGATCGGCTCTGTATAAGCAATATTACCACCGATTGTATAGCCCGAGGTATGATTGTCAGAAAACTGGTTTTGCATAGAATCTGAATAAGTTATTCCGGTACTGTCGAAGAAGCGATAAAAAACATTATTGATCCCGTTACCATCGTTTTTGGTCAATGTTGTATTTAAACCAATAGAAAAGCTACGTCCCTTTTTAGCAAATGAATGGCGGAATAACAGACTGTTTCTTATATTATATCCATTCCTGTTATTGGTAATATCCCCAAGCGATGTCTGTGTTGAATCGCCCTTTGCATAATAAGATCTCAAATTTGAAACAACGGATGAATTATTGTTTTGAAAATTTACACTTGGTATAATGAAAAGGGAATTATTTGAATCGATCTTATACTCCACCCGAAAATTAATACGATGGTTATTATTTAAGGTATGAGCAGTGCTGCTTTGATTCGTGAAAATATTTTTACGACCGGTAAAGGTTTGCGTATTTTTTATAGACTGATTGTCATTCGTACTGTTATTAAAAAAATAACTCCCGCTCACATTTATTTTTTTACCCCATTTATCACTGTAATTAATACCAATGGCATTGATTTTACTGATGCCGCTTGACTGACCGACTGCAAAATTATCACCACCACCAGATCCTCTTCCTCCGCCACCACCCCTTCCACCTGAACTGCCGCTGCTGGTTACGCCAAGGAGATCTTGTGAGCCAAAATTCTGTTGATTGATATTATTAAAATTTCCTACAAATGATAAGCGCCTGTCTCCTTTAAAAAAACTTATATTACCACCTGCGCTATACCTGTTATCCGTACCATAACCTGCATAAGCACGGCCAAACTGGCCGTTTTTTATCTCTGATTTTGTAACAACATTGATTGCTTTTACGCTATTGCCATCATCGAAACCTGTGAGTTGGGCCTGGTCGCTCAACCGGTCATACACCTGAATTTTATCAACCACTTCCGATGGCAGGTTCTTTAGAGCAGCAGAGGCGTCATCTCCAAAGAAATCCTTTCCATCAATAGTCACCTTTTTCACCGTTTCACCCTGGGCTGTTACAGTACCGTCTTTGGCTACAGTAATACCGGGCATCTTTTTAATTAGATCTTCGGTGGTTGCATCCGGATTTACTTTATACTGGCTGGCGCTGAATTGCGATGTATCACCTTTTTGAACCACGGGTGGTGCTTTTGCGATCACTGTTACTACCGAAAGGTCTTTACCCTGCTTGGCAAGTTTAACGGTGCCTAGGTCTCTCACCACATTTTTTAAAGTAATAAAGGAAACATAATCCTGATACCCAATGGTACTAACTTTTATGATAAAACTATCGGGATCCAGGTTTTTGAAGCTAAAACTACCGTCATTTGCAGATAATACGCTCGTCACAATGCTGCTATCTGCCTGCAACAACAATTCCACTGTTGCCCCGGAAATAAGGCTGCTATCAGTATTATCCCGCGTAATTCCTTTAATTCCTGCTGTTTGGCCAAATGATATAGCCCCAAAAAAGCTCAGTAAGATCGTCGTTAGAATAATTCTTCTCATTGTAATATGTTTCTGCACCTGTATGACGATGTGTTTTAATAAAACAGGCGCTGTTAAGGCATATTTTTTTGTGTTATAATAAACTTTACAATTTCTGTGCCCTGATAATTTACCTTTTTACAATATCTTGCACACCTAAAATTTATTGCATGGATTATAATAAGATTGTATCAGTAACAGGAATGGGAGGATTATATGAATTGATCTCTTCAAAAACAGACAGCGGTATTGTTCGTTCACTGGAAGATAACAGTACAAAATTTGTAAGTACACGTATCCATAGTTTTTCTCATTTGGAAAGTATTGAAGTGTACACTGTGAAAGATAATGTGAACCTGGTAGATGTTTTCACTGCCATGACAAAAACCAAAGAGAATTTACCTGATGCAAAAGCAGATGCAAAAGCCATCAAAGCTTATTTTGAGAAAGTATATCCTGATATGGATTTTGAAAGGGTTTACGGTAGTGATATGAAGAAAATGATAAAGTGGTTCGATATTCTGAACAAGAATAAGATCGAGATCAAGCAATCCGAAGTTGCAGAAGAAGAAACTGCAACAGATGCTGCTGTTAAAAAAACTACTGCAGCAGCAAATAAAACGGCTGCTACAAAAACTACCGCTGTAAAAAGCGCACCTCCTAAAAAGATCAATTCCCCCAGGAAGATGGCATAAAGCTAGCCGGTTGATAAGTGAATGGTTTTAGCTTATTCACTTATCAATTTTTTTGTATTCATTTAATTCCACTCATTTCCTATGTACACAGCAAATATTCAAAAGTTACCCAGGTATTTTTTGCCAAAAGATTTTTCGATCACAGATTGGGAAACACTTGAGCCGTATTTTAAAAATCTGCTGGAACGTAATATTTCAACGTCTGTAATGCTGGAGCAATGGTTAAAAGACCAGAGTGAGTTAGAAGCTGCTGTAAATGAAGATGCATGCTGGAGGCAGATCAAAATGACCTGCGATACGGAAAACAAAACACTGGAAGCGGCTTTCAATTATTTCTGCATGGAGATACAGCCAAAGATCCAGCCCTACTCAGATGTATTGAACAAGAAACTGGTCAATTCACCGTTGGTAAATGAACTGGATACAGGTAAATATTTTACTTACCTGCGGAGTATTAAAAAAAGTATTGCATTATTCCGCGAAGAAAATATTCCCTTACAGGCAGAGATGGCTGTGTTACAACAGCAGTTCGGACAAATTACCGGCGCCATGACTATTGAGGTAAATGGAGAAGAATATACATTACAACAAGCAGGGAAGTTTTTAGAAAGCCATGATCGTAAACTGCGTGAAGTAGTCTATTTAAAGATCATGGAACGCAGGGTGCAGGACAAAAGCAAACTGGATGACCTGTATGATAAATTAATTTCGATCAGGAATAAGGAAGCTGTAAATGCAGGCTTTGATAATTACCGGGACTATCGTTTTAAAGAATTAGGCCGCTTCGATTATACAAAAGAAGATTGCTATAAATTTCACGATGCAGTTAAGCTGCATGTATTACCGCTAGTGAATAAAATTTACCAGCATAAAAAACAGCAGTTGGGTTTGGATACACTTCGCCCCTGGGATCTGGATGCAGAACCAGCAGGTACCAAGCCGTTACATCCATTTAATACAAGCGAAGAGTTGCTGCAGAAATCTGTTGCATGTTTTAAACAACTGAGCCCGTTCTTCGGCGAGTGTTTGGAAAAAATGCGCTCACTTAGGCATCTTGATCTTGAAAGCAGAAAGGGCAAAGCACCTGGAGGGTATAATTGTCCATTGGCAGAAAGTGGCGCCCCTTTTATTTTTATGAATGCTGCCGGACAAATGCATGATGTTACTACCATGGTACATGAAGGTGGCCATGCAATCCATTCGTTTTTGGCGCATCATCTGGAGTTAAATGGCTTTAAGGAATATCCGATGGAAATTGCAGAGGTTGCAAGTATGGCCATGGAATTGTTCAGCATGGACCATTGGGATTCTTTTTTTGATAACAATGAGGATCTTAAAAGAGCAAGATCACACCAGCTTGAAAGGGTTATAACCATTTTCCCATGGATAGCAATCATTGATAAATTTCAGCACTGGGTCTATAAACATCCCCAACATACCCATAAAGAAAGAACAGCAACATGGACGAGTATCTTACACGAATTTCAGGATGATGTGATAGATTATTCGGGTCTTGAAATATACCGCAGCAATGCATGGCAACGCCAGTTGCATTTATATGAAGTGCCGTTTTATTATATTGAATATGGTATTGCACAGTTAGGCGCTATCGGCATGTGGATGCAGTACAAGCAAAACAAACAACAGGCGCTCGATAATTATTGCAATGCACTCAGTTTAGGCGGCACCAAAACATTACCCGAATTATACAAAACCGCCGGACTTGAATTTGATTTTTCTCCGGAAAAAATTAAAGTGTTGATGGACTTTGTGAGTAACGAGATGAAAGGGTGAATTAATAACAGTTGATCTGGTAAGAAAGTTGATATAGCTAATGAGGATTGTCATAAGCTTTATCAACTAAACTACTTCATGTACCTGCTTCCTGATCATTTACACTCATCACAAACGCCCGTTACCACCATCGCCGACTGAGCTGGCTTAAATCCTTTCGGCAATTTTACTTCCGGTACCGTTACATCATCCAAACAAATTGTTTTATTGCATTTATTGCAGATAAAGTGTACATGGTTATCGTGGTGATGGCCTGCTTCGCAATTGTGTTTGCACAAAGCGTATAAAATAGAATTATCAGTTGTTGGAATTAAATGGATGATGCCTTTATCAACAAATGTTTGTAAGGTACGGTAAACTGTTACCCGGTCGAATGCGGCATCGGTCTTCTTTTCAATATCAGCATGCGCAAGTGCCCCTTCCGTATCTAAAAAAAGATCCAGAATCTTTTTCCTGCCTTCCGTGACGCTAAGGCCGTTCTTTTTTAATATATCGAGATTTGCATCCATCATTTAAAGTTACTAATTTGGACTGTTACTAAAGCCATTCAGGAAACGGGTGTGATCAACTTTTTCTTTCAATAATTTTGGAATATCGCCGATGAGTTTTTGTATCTCATCTTCTTTCAAGCCATCATAAATGCCTCTTACACGGCCGTACCTGTCAACCAATGCAAAGAACTGGGTATGTATAAACTGGTCTTCCATACGCTGTGTACTATCGGGCTTTCCATTATCAATCTTATATCCCTGCCTTGCCATTTTGTATAATGCGGCTTTATCGCCCGTTAAAAAGATCCAGTTTGGATTATTGATCGCCGCGTTTGCTGCATCCAACGTTTTTTCAACTTTAAAAGATCCGTCCTCTCTTTTAATTAAGCTCCCATTGATCATTTTTGCTTCGTATGCTTTTAATACAGGAACACTATCTGTTTCGGGCATACAGGTATGAGAAAGGATCAGAAAATCTTTTTCATTTTTATATTCATCAAAAACACGGCGCATGTTTGCATTCATCTTTGGACAAATGCCCTGGCATGTCGTAAAAAAATATTCAGCTACGTATACTTTATCTGCTGTTGTTTTTTGTGTAATGAGTTTACCATCCTGGTTTGTAAAACTGAATTCAGGTATCTTATCGTTGATCACCGCCAGTTTCGAATCTGTGAAAGTGTGTTCATCAAAGATGAACAAATAGAATGCCGTTAGTAGCACAGCAAAAAAACCAAGGTAAACCCACAACATTTTCTTCTTCATACTTATTAAATATTTGCAAATTTACGTACGAATAGGCAGCAGCGGAAAATAATACCAAAAAGCAATGTTAATACTTGCAACAATATTGCAAATATTGTATCTTTGTCTTTCTTATGAATGTAAAATTGAATTGGGACGGACTGGGCATCGCTACCTCCATAGCCTGCGCCATACATTGTGCCATCCTGCCTTTAATAATTTCTTCACTTCCATTATTGGGCATCAATATCATTCACAATCCATATTTCGAATGGGGAATGATCAGCCTGGCATTTGGGGTTGGTTCTTATTCTTTATTTCATGGTTATTTTAAACACCATCGTTCTCTCGTTCCTATACTATTATTTTCGGTTGGGTTTATTTTCCTCATAACAAAACAATTTTTTCATGATCATGAAGTATACTTTTTGGTTCCTGCTGTTTTACTGATCGTAAGTGCGCATTATGTCAATTACAGGTATTGCCACCGGGTTAAATGCAGTTCTCCGCATCATCAACATTGATCAAAAACCCGTCCTGTTTTTTAGCAAGGGGCGAGAAAAGAATTTCATATCTTGTTTGTCAAAATATTATTCCATGAATAAAAAATTCCTTTTACTGGCAATCTGTCTTTTTTCAATCAGTTTTTCCCATGCTCAATCAGCAGATGAAAAAGCTATCCGCAATGCCATGAACGAACAGTTGGAAGCCTGGAACAACGGTGATATCAATCGTTTCATGGAAACTTACTGGCAAAGCGACTCCCTGATGTTTATTGGAAAAAGCGGTGTTACCTATGGCTGGCAGGGCACAAAAGATAATTATATAAAAGGCTACCCTGATACTGCAGCTATGGGAAAATTAGATTTCAAGCTAATAGATGTAAAACGTCTATCGGTTATATATTTCCATGTAGTAGGTAAGTGGCATTTGAAAAGAACGGCAGGCGACCTGTCCGGCCACTTTACCTTGTTGTTCAAAAAAATTAAAAACAAATGGGTGATAGTTGCTGATCACAGCAGTTAATCAATTACAATTTCCATTTACGGACAAGATAACGGATAAGAAAAAAGAAGCTGATCAAAAAGAAAATATAAAAAACAATATTCTTCCAGTCAGGGGAACCTTCAAAAAAACCATAACCCAAAAAGATCCCGAAGAATACACAGGCGATCATCCATATCAATACCATTGAGATCGTATTTAAGATCTTTATCAGGAATTCTCTTGTATCATCTTCCATGCCCATAGAAAGTAATTTAGTATTTTTAAAACCGAGCATTTTCCGTTCTACCAGAAGCTGTAAACGCTTAGTTTTAACGAATCAACATTTTCTGAAAAGCCATACTATCGCCGTTAAAAACATTAAAATCCACATAAGATCTGATGCCATTTACACGACCCAACTCGTTGTGCTGCCAGAAGGTCCAGTTTCTGCTGATACGAGGTTTATCCTTCACCAGATAATGTGCTACCCATAAAGGATATTCATCAAACCGGCCTGCCAGGAAACTTTTATAAAAATCAGCATTGGTATAGATGATCGGTTTCACTTTACATCTCTTTTCTACCATCAACAACCAATCAGAAACCCGTTGTTGAAGATCATTAACAGATGCGCCGTTGGTTTGTTCGATATCCAATACCGGCGGAAGATCTCCTTTTTCCAACTGTACAGTTTCTAAGAAATTTTCTGCCTGGGCTTTACCGCTTTTACTGGATATAAAAAAATGATAGGCACCTCTTACAACTCCTGCTTTTTGGGCATTGAACCAATTTCGGCGAAAATTTTCATCCATGCGCCCGATACCTTCTGTTGCTTTTATGAATGCAAAATCTATTTTTACGCCTTTCACTTTCATCTCTTTTACATCGCTCCATGAAATAGCTTGCTGGTATTTACTAACATCAATGCCATGCATATCATAATTGGCAGGAAGGTCTATGCCAAATGCCGGATAGTGTATGAAAGAAGGCTTATAAAAATAATCACTTACATAATAAGAGGCCATTGCCAGCGCAGCCAGAACAATTACCGTAATCACCATGGGCCGACTTAAATTCTTCTTTTTCTTTGCCATTAAAATTCAACGCTTATCTCAGCAACTTTTTCGAGTATTTAAAATCGCCTGCTCTTATTTTTAAAATGTAAGTTCCACCAGACAGATTTGCAACATTTAGCTGAAGAATTTCTGCGCCGTTGATCAATATTATATTTTGTTTGTAAATCAACTGGCCAATGCCATTGTATAAGAACAGGTGGGCATTTGATTGATAAAAATCATGCAGGTAAACAGTCACTGGATCCTGCATCGGGTTGGGGTATACTTCCACAACAGGATTACCGCTATTGGCAAATACAGTTTTGGAAGATGTATTGTTTCTTGATATTAGCCAATACGCTGGGTCTATCAAAACAGTATCGGGTCTAAAACCAATATTCCTCGTGAATAATTCACCATTCATTTTATTATCTACTATAATTGTTTTTTCCTGTGTTGCATTTTTAAATTTCAATGGAACGGGCATTTCAAAAAAACTTACAGAAGGATCTGAAGTAACCTGGTTCACTCTGATTTTTACGCTGCTGCTTCCCAATTCCGACCATTGTACATTATACGATGGATGGCCCTGGCCAACAAACCATTGATTGAAAAAAGTTGTCAGATCCTGACCGCTCACTTCTTCCAGATTTCTTTTCAGATCGGCTGTACGTGCAAACCCATAGATCACTGCGGGATCCTGCTGATATTCTTTTAATCCTCTGAAGAAAACAGAATCACCTAATTTAAGTTGCAGCATCTGCAATAGGTAAGAGCCCTTGTCGTAAGAAAGCCTGCCATTGAAAATGCGGTTCACATCGGTGGTATCAGTCACTTTTACCGACCCGTTGGAAATGGAAGTAATACTGTTCACCACCTGGTTGCGGTTACCAATAGCCGCTGCAGGGTATTTTTGCTCCATATAAAAACGTGCAAGAAATGTCGCAAAGCCTTCATTGAGCCATATATCTTCCCAACTGCCACAGGTGATCTTATCGCCAAACCATTGGTGTCCAAGTTCATGTGCTATCAGGCTTTCACCGGTATTTACAATGAAAGTGGAAGTCTGGTGTTCCATTCCCCCACCCCAACTAAATTGCACATGCCCGTATTTTTCTTTTATAAAAGGATAATCACCAAAATACCTGTGAAACACCTGCATTGCGTTTAATACATTTTGTGTGCCTGCCTGGAAAGCAGCAAGGCTTTCAGGATAACAATAGGTTACCATCGGCAATGTTGTATTTCCCAATTGCACTGAATTATTAAACACTGTATAATTGGTCACTGCCATGCAAATAAGATAAGATGCAATAGGGTAACGATGTTTCCAGTAAGTAACCTTTTTTGTACCGCCGTTTGTTATTATATCTGATTGCAGGAGTCCATTGCTGGCGGCCGAGTACGCTACAGGGTTTGTGATGATGATATCAACAGAATCAGCCTTATCGTTAAGTCCGTTCTTGCATGGCCACCAATCCCTTGCGCCATAAGGTTCACTAAGCGACCACATCACAGGCGTACCTGCATGTGTTGTTTGAACGAAAGAACCAAAACCTGTATTCGGGGGAATGCCATGGTAATAAATACTTACAGAATCAACCGTGCCTGTATTTACGGTTGATGGGAAATTTATTTCCAATCCATCTACCGGTTGGGTAAACGGTAAAGAAACGGACCGTTGTTTTACACTATCGGTAAGCAGGGGCGACATCAAATCAAGTATAATTGCAGTTGATGGTTCTTTGATCAAAAAATAAATAGTGATCTTACCATCAATGTACCTGATTGCTGGATCAACTTGCCATTCGCAGCGATAATATTTCACATCAAAATTAGTGGAAGCCTGGGTTGCTCCTTTCGCAAACGAAATCCGTTGATGGGCATCCCTCTCCATCGATGCGATCGTGCTGGTCTGCTTAAATTCGTCAGTTGATTGAGCAATAACTGAAAAACTGATCAGTAGAAAAAATACTACAAAACGCATTGTTCTTTAAATAGTTAACATTATTACAAAAGCCCTGGAACAGCCTGTAGGGGCAATAAAACAGCCCAAAGGTACGTTTAAGCAGATACGCTTAATACAAATGGTATTAAAGCGTTGTAGATTTCATTAACCAATAATAGCCAGATCTTGAAAACACCCATCGTAAAAGCATTTGCTTCAGCCCTTATTTTGTCTTTATCCGTTGCACAGTTACAAGCTGCACCTTCTGTTGATCCTTCTGATACGACGAGGAAAAAAATATTACTGGCATCCAATGAGAAAAAGCTAGAAAAATTTGTTGTTTTGAAAGAAGCCAATGTAGAGTTTCCAGCTATTTTAACAGGCAATGAGGAACAATCGATTGAATATGTGGAAAAATTTTCCACTTCCAGAAAAGGCTACCTGGTACGTACTTATAACCGGAGCAAACAATTATTTCCGAAGGCAGCAGCCATTCTGAAAAAATACAATGTACCGCAGGAATTCAAAGTATTGCTGGCATTGGAAAGTGGTTTTAATCCAAACGCCATTTCATCAGCAGGTGCTGTAGGTTACTGGCAGATCATGGATGCAGTTGCCAAAGAATATGGATTAAAGATTGCAACAAACAAAAAAGTTGAGAAGGCCGAAAAAATTGAAAAAAAGAAATTAGCAAAGGTTGATAGAAAACATCGCAAAGCGGTTGTTGTACCAGATGATAGAAAGAATTTTGTTCGTTCAACACATGCAGCTGCCCGATATCTAAAAGACCGTAGCAGAAATCTGAATAATGATTGGTTGTTGATAGCTGCAAGTTATAATTGTGGTGTAGGCAATGTGTGGAATGCTATGGAAAAATCAGGCAAGGCAAAACCAACTTTCTGGGATATAAAAAATTACCTGCCTGCTGAAACCAGGGCATACGTAATGAATTTTATAGCGATGAATGTTGTGTTCAATAATTACGACAAATTCTCGAAGAATACACTTTGCTTTAAGCAGGTTACCTGCAAAACAGCTGACAGTGATTATTTACCCATGGTTGATATCTGCCATACATTATGATTTGAAAAAACATACGATAGAAAATAGCAGTATTTTTGTGGTATGCCTGAATTTAATTTCAATGATACAAGGAACCTGTTCAGTAAGCTTACGCTTCCCCGTATATGGAACGGCATAAAAGTATTAAGCAGTTTTTATATAAGCCGCTTTGCCAAAAAACCTGTACAATGGGGATTACCCGTTTCTATTTCGTTTGAACCAACTACCAGTTGTAATCTCCGCTGCCCCGAATGCCCCAGTGGCCTGCGCCAATTCTCCCGCCCAACCGGCATGTTAAAAAAGGATTTTTTTACAGAGACAATTGACGATATTCACAAGCACTTACTTTACCTCATATTTTATTTCCAGGGTGAACCTTATTTGAATACCGATTTCCTCGAAATGGTCAAATATGCTGCAGACAAAGGAATTTACACAGCAACTTCAACCAATGCACATTACCTCACTGATGAGGCTGCCCGAAAAACTGTTGAAAGTGGCTTAGACAGGCTGATCATTTCCATTGATGGCACTACCCAGGATGTGTACCAGCAATACCGGGTTGGCGGCAAACTTGATAAAGTGCTCGAAGGCACAAAGAATATTGTAAAGTGGAAGAAAGAACTAAAAAGCAAAACACCTTTTATTTTTTTCCAGTTCCTGGTAGTAAAACCAAACGAACACCAGGTACAAGATATTAAACGACTCGCTAAAGAAATGGGAGTTGATGAAGTGCGTTTCAAAACAGCACAGGTATATGATTATGAAAATGATCCCAACCAGCTTATTCCGGAAACGGGTAAGTTCAGTCGTTATAAAAAAGATAAGGATGGTAAATATGTTTCGAAGAATAAACTTGCAAATCATTGCTGGAAATTATGGCATGCCAATGTAATTACCTGGGATGGGCTCGTGGTGCCATGTTGCTTTGATAAGGATGCTATGCACCAGTTGGGAAATTTAAAGAACCAGTCTTTTAAAAATATCTGGCAGAACAGTAATTACAAACAATTCAGAAGCGAACTCATGACCAGCCGTAAGAATATTGATATTTGTTCTAATTGCAGTGAAGGAACGTCTGTGTGGAAATAAGTTCATTTAACCTTTATACTGATGCATGAAACATTTAATGACCGTTTGCGCCAGCTTCTTTTAATGGCCCTGATCATTCTGATCTTTTTTGTTTTGATCCACCAGCTCACTTTATTCATCCCCGGATTATTGGGCGGTGTAACACTGTATATCCTCAGCCGTAGTCTGTATTTTGACCTTATTCATAAAAAGAAATGGAAGAAAGGCCTCACAGCTCTGCTGTTTATTTTTGCCTACCTAATCATTATCGCCATTCCTGTTTATGCATCCATTAAACTGGTTTCCCCGAAGATCAATGCCATGTTATCCAACCAGGACCAGATTAAGGAAAGCATTAAAACAATCTCAGTAAAAATTTCAGACCTCACTGGCGTGGAGATATTATCGGATGATACCACTCAAAAAATATCAACCAATATTTCTGCATTCATACCACGCGTGCTGAACAGTACATTAAATCTGATCACCAACCTGATCATGATGTTCTTTTTGTTGTATTACCTGCTGGTAAGTGGTAAAGAAGTAGAAAAGTATTTGAACAGGATAATCCCATTAAAAAGAGAGAATGTTGACAAACTTGCCGCTGAAACAAAACTTATGATCCGTGCAAATGCTTTGGGTATACCGATCATTTGCCTTGTACAAGGTATTTTTGCCACCCTCGGTTATTGGCTTTTCGGTGTAGAAGATTGGGGTCTATGGGGATTTATAACCGGGGTCTTTGCATTTTTCCCACTGGTTGGAACTATGATCGTTTGGGTACCGCTCGTTGTTTATTTATTTGCAACCGGTCACAACTGGCCGGCTTTTTGGCTAACCCTTTACAGCATCGTTGTTACCGGTAATGTTGATTATATTACGAGGCTGGGCCTGCTTAAGAAAATGGGAAATATTCATCCGATGATAACTGTTTTGGGCGTTATCGTTGGACTCGGTATGTTTGGATTCATGGGACTTATCTTTGGCCCGCTGCTGGTCAGTTATTTTATTATCCTTGTGAAAATTTATATAAATGAATTCACAAATACAAAAGATGTATAGATTTTATATTAAAATGACAACTTTTTTGGTGTTTAAACATTAATTTTGCAGTACTACATCAATGACAACAACTGATCATTAATGTTTTTCAAATAGTACAATTCAATCGTTGATGTTGACAGAAAATTTTTTAATTATTGCAAACTTAAATCGCATTGTATGGGCATAGAGGAAGATATTTCACAGTCAAAATTCAGGAATGATTATCAGAAAGGAGTTATAAACTTCATCTATACATATAACTGGATGAATGAGAAAATGAAAGTTATTTTCGACAGAGAGGAAATTACCAGCCAGCAATTCAACATTCTGAGGATATTACGTGGAGCGGGAAAACCTCTTTCAACTTTACAGATCAGGCAACGCATGCTTGATAAAATGAGCGATACCAGCAGGATCGTTGACAGGCTTATCTTAAAAGGCCTGACAAAAAAAACGGTTTGCCCGGAAGATAAAAGACTGGTAGATGTTTCTATTACCGACAAAGGCAAAAAACTGCTTGAAAAAATGGATGGTTACCAGGATGATATGGATGCAGTTTTCGGTAATTTAAATGCCGCCGAAGCCAACACCCTGAATGTTTTACTCGATAAAATCCGTTCTTCGAATGCATAAACTGAACAAAGCACTCATCAGTATTTTTTTCCTGTTTATAGTTCTACATACAAATGCCCAAAAGGATTCTGTGAAGCCGGAATTCCGGGGAGTTTGGATAGCAACGATCACTAACATCGACTGGCCCGATAAACCAACCGTAAACAGTGATGAACAAAAAGCACAGTTCATAAAACTGCTGGATATGCATAAGCGCAATGGCATGAATGCTATTGTGATGCAGATAAGACCCTCAACCGATGCTTTCTATCCCTCTACACTAGAACCCTGGAGCGAATGGCTTACAGGTGTGCAAGGGCAGCCGCCCGTGCCCTATTATGACCCCCTGGAATTCATGATAGAAGAAACGCACAAACGCGGCATGGAGTTTCATGCCTGGATGAATCCTTACCGTGCAGTTTTTAATATATTCAACTCTTCTATAACGGCTACGCACATCACAAGGATACATCCTGAATGGTTTTTGAATTATGGAGAAAAGAAATATTTCGACCCCGGTAATAAAGAAGCACAGCAATATGTTACCGAAGTTGTAAAAGACATCGTGAAGCGTTACGATGTTGATGCCATACATTTTGATGATTATTTTTACCCTTACCGAATCGAAAACAAAGAGTTTCCGGATAATGAATCTTATAAAAAATACGGTAATGGAATGAGCAGGGATAATTGGCGGAGAAGCAATGTAGATTCTATTATCGCCATGCTTTCACGAACAATAAAAAAGGAGAATAGTAAATGCCAGTTCGGCATTAGTCCATTTGGTGTATGGCGGAATACCGACCGTGACCCGGTTAACGGTAGTAAAACCTTCAGGGCCCAAAGCAACTATGACGACCTCTATGCAGACATATTATTATGGTTGAAAAGCGGTTGGATTGATTATGTAGCTCCGCAATTATATTGGGAAATCGGGCATAAGAATGTAGATTTTGAAGTATTGATAGATTGGTGGAGCCAACATACTTATGGGAAGAACTGTTATATCGGATTAGGAATTTATCGTGCCGGCAGCAATGCAGCCTGGAAAGACCGAACACAAATACCCAGGCAGATTAAAAAATTGCGGTCAACAGCAAATGTGCATGGAATGATATTTTACAGCAGTAAAACATTTGAAAAAAATCCTTATGGCTGGGCCGATAGTTTGCGGTTGAACTATTTCAGCGTTCCTGCGCCTACACCAAAGATCAATTAAAGCCGTATTTTCTACTCTTTCGTAAACTTTACAAATTAAATTTAGCAAAAGAATTCGCAGTACCTGCACTGTATAAATGTTCATGGTGCCGGTAAGATGCCGGCATTTTTCTTGCCTTCCATCCAATCTGTGTATTGTATACTCCCTAACCGGAATTTGAAAGGTACCCTGGTTGCTGCTTCAAACTTCAGTTCCTGTTTGCAAAAAAAACCAAGCTGACTGCAATAAAAATTTCCAGGCACAAGTGGAAATCTCTTTAAAGGATACATCTTATTTGGAGAACTTAAAAAAATCGGATTCTTTACAACAATTGCCTTCGCTGGCGAAGGCGACAATTGGCAAAAAGCGCCATTACCAGCAATAATCATGCAAAAAAATAATAATTTACACTTTTCTTTCATAAAAAGTCAATCAGAGTTGTAAATTTACGCATAAATAGGGCTAAAGAATGTTAATAAAAAAATTAATATCCCTGATAAAACCAGAAAAACTATAAGACAAACAGCATGGCCTTACATCAGAGTTTACAGCAAAAGCTACTACAAAAATTATCGCCCCAGCAGATTCAACTAATGAAACTGTTGCAGGTGCCTACGGCTATACTGGATGAGCGGATCAAAGAAGAAATGGAAGAGAACCCGGCTTTGGAACAACTGGACGAAGGACATGAAGATGAATTTGAAGGCAAGGATGAATTTGAAGATTCAAAAGATGATGAATTTGAATCAGAGGGAAGTGAGGACGAATATGATAATATTGACATCAGTGACTACGTGCATGAGGGAGATGATGACGTGGGTGATTATAAATTAAGGGACGAAAATTATCCCGAAAAAGATGATGGCAGGGTGATCCCCCATAAAGTTGAAACAAGCTTTATGGAACTTATGCAGCAGCAGGTTGGTATGCTTAACCTGAATGATCATCAAAGAAAGATCGCCGTACATTTAGTAGGAAGTCTTGATGACGACGGTTACTTAAGAAGAGATATTCCGGCGATCATTGATGACCTTGCATTCAGGCAAAATATTGATACCAATGAAGAAGAGATAAGTGACCTGATGCTACAGATCCAGCAATTTGATCCCCCGGGCGTTGGAGCAAGAAATTTGCAGGAATGCCTTTTATTACAGCTCGAAAGAAAAGTAGCCAAGAGTAAAACCGTTGAGAATGCAATCAAGGTACTGGATAAATATTTCGATGAGTTCACCAAGAAGCATTATGAAAAAATACAACGTGGCCTTAGCCTCAGTGATGAAGACCTGCGTGAGATCATTTCACAGATCGTAAAACTTAATCCGAAACCAGGTGGTATTGTAGGCGATTCAAATAAGGGTGAGAACTATGTGATCCCGGATTTCTTCATTAATAACAACAACGGAAAGCTGGAACTTACACTGAACAGCAAGAATGCACCCGATCTCCGCATCAGCGAAGGATACAGAGACATGTTGAAAGATTACGACAAAGGAAGTAAAAAAGATAAGCGCCAGAAAGAAGCTGTCATTTTCATCAAGCAAAAAATAGATTCCGCAAAATGGTTCATTGATGCTATCAAGCAGCGGCAGAATACGCTGCTCAACACCATGGAAGCAATCATGAATTACCAGCATGAATTTTTTCTTACCGGCGATGATACAGAATTGAGGCCCATGATCCTGAAGGATATCGCAGAAAGAACCAACCTCGACATATCTACTGTAAGCCGTGTTGCCAACAGCAAATTCGTACAAACAGAGTTCGGTACCTATCGACTGAAATTTTTCTTCAGTGAAAGCTTACAAACAGACAGTGGTGAAGAAGTAAGTACCCGCGAAGTAAAAAAAATATTGACGGATATCATCGAAGGTGAAAGCAAGAAGCATCCGTACAGTGATGAAAAGCTTACTGAAATGTTGCAGGAAAAAGGATATAATATTGCGCGCAGAACGGTAGCTAAATACCGTGAACAACTAAATATCCCGGTAGCGAGGCTCCGCAAAATCCTGTAGCGCCTGCCAAAAAAAAATAAAATGGAAAACATCAGCATCCCTTCTTCACCTGTTGAAATAGCAACAGCGCCGGTAAAGCACGTAAGCCTAAGCGGTAAGATCTATGCTGCATTTTTTAGTTACGTTTTTCACCCTTTATTTATACCGTTATACGCGGTGCTGTTTTTGGTCTATGTTCATCCAGCTGCTTTCTCAGGCTTTTCTGCAGCAGAAAAAAAACAAACCACACTTATCGTTATTTTAAACCTGCTGTTCTTCCCACTGATAAGCGTGTTATTATTAAGAGCAGTTGGTTTTATTGATTCTATTTTTTTACGGACGCAAAAAGACAGGATCATCCCCTACATCGCTTCGGGTACTTTTTTCTTTTGGGCTTATACTGTTTTCAAACAGCAAACTCAATACCCGCATTTACTCACCGCCTTTGTGCTGGGAATTTTTTTAGCTTCCTCTGCTGCCCTGCTGGCAAATATTTATTTCAAAGTAAGTATGCACGCCATAGGCATGGGAGGATGGCTGGGATTTTTTTTAGTGATATCGAACACCCAAACTATGTTAATGACCTGGCCCATCAGCGCTGTATTGCTGATGACCGGCTTTGTTTGTTCTGCGAGGTTGCTCATTTCGAGCCATAAACCTATAGATATTTATGCCGGCCTTTTCATTGGTATTATAACACAAATTACCGCAGCGATCTTCGTATTATAAAAATGAAGAAGCCCCGTCCAATTCCGGGGCTCTTCGTTGTCCTGTAGTGCCTAACAAAAAAATCTTTATTGATCCCGGGTAAGGAACATTATTCTATCAGCCGGATTGAATACTCAATCCTGATCATTTTAAGGTTGATTTTTTACCAATAAGATTTGAGGGAAATGTGCAGTAATTGCAATGGTAGCAATTTAAGGGTTAGCAGTTTTCTCAGTCTAGTGGTTTTTCATTTTCAATTCAGCATTTCAATACGTTGAATTGCAAATATATAAGCGAATTTGTGTCCCTTTTATTGTGTAAGGTATCAGTAAAAAATAAATATTTATTTTTTCGATATAATCTTAAAAGTAAACAACAAGTGTAAACGCAGTTATCGTTCGGGATCAGCGTGTATCGTTTTACCTGTTCTTAATGTTCTGTAGGCAATGAATGCACTTGCAAGCATAAGCACAGAACCCAGCAGGAATGCGGCTCCTGAGAAATGTACAGGAGCACCTGGCCTGGTGAAATAAGAAAACAAACCAGTCATCACCGGTGGCCCTACAATAGATGTAAGACTTATTAAACTGGTAAGCGCACCTTGTAATTCACCTTGTTCGTTGGCAGGTACATTTCCTGAAATAATTGATTGTAATGCAGGTCCTGCAATACCACCCAAACAGTATGGTATTAAAAATACGAACATCATCCAGCTCTGCGACGCAAATGCAAAAAGTAAAAGTCCGATAGCGTATAGTAAAAGCCCGATATAAACACTTTTCTCATTTCCAAGTTTTGGATTAATGATCCTAATAAGTCCTCCCTGCACAACAGCGATCAATAAGCCAACTACGCCCAATGATAACCCGATCATTTTTTCACTCCAGCCAAATTTTTCTATCGAAAAAAAACTCCAGTTACTTTGCACGGCATGAGCAGCAATGTATATAAGTAAGAAGGCGCTTATCAACCCACCAAGTGAAGGATATTTACTCAACTGCCGCAATGACCCAAGTGGATTTGCCCTTTTCCAGCTAAATGATCTCCTGTTTTCTTTTGACAATGATTCAGGCAGAATAAAATAACCATACAACCAATTCAGGAAGCTAAGCCCTGCTGCAACCATAAATGGTATCCTTGGACCGAAAGAACCAAGCAACCCTCCTATCACCGGGCCAATGATAAAACCGAGCCCGAATGCCGCTCCCACCATTCCGAAATTCTGCGCCCTGTTCTCCGCGGTACTTATATCGGCAATATAAGCAGTAGCTGTTGTAAAGCTCGCACCCGTAATACCGGCTATGGCCCTTCCAACAAAAAGCCAACCGATGGTTGGTGCAAAGGAAAGGAAAAGGTAATCGAGTGCAAAGCCGAATAAAGAAAATAGCAATACAGGCCGCCGGCCGAATCTATCGCTCAGTCCACCCAACACAGGCGCAAACATGAATTGCATAATAGCATAAGTAAAAGTTAAGAAGCCTCCATATTTTGAAGCCTGGCTGATACCGCCATGGATCATTTGTTCAATCAGTTTTGGTAATACCGGTATGATCAACCCCAGCCCGGTCACATCTATCATCAGAGTAATAAAGATAAACCCGATCGCAGCCTGCCTGTTTTTAGCCATATAGTTTCATAATAATGCAGCAAAGTATTGAAAAATGCCACGAATGCACAAATGAAGTGCATTTAATTCGGCCATTAGTGGCGTAATTCTTTATAAAAGATTTTAATCAGTAGTTTGAGCGAAGATTTACCTAAAAGCTGGCTTCTAATAACAAAGCCTTAAACCAAAACATATGCATCTAAGAAAGATAGCTATCGTTTCCATACTAATCCTGTTAATGTTTAGTTTCCAGCAATGTTCAAAAAAAGATGAGACGCCTGTTACTCCTACGCCAACAGCCGCTCAGCCAAGCTTACCGGCAAGTCCGTTCAATTACCTGCAAACCTACCCAGCCTACCTGCAAACGGCTATGGCCCAGAATAACAATACACCCGCCAATAACCAGCTTACCAATGATGGTGCAACATTAGGAAGGGTTTTATTTTACGATAAGCAATTATCAAAGAACAATACGATCAGTTGCGGCTCCTGCCATAAGCCAGCCAGTGCTTTTACAGATAACCTGCAATTCAGTAAAGGTTTTGAAGGTGGACTTACAACCCGTCATTCCATGCCTTTACTAAATGTAGCTTTTTATAAATCCGGTAAGATGTTTTGGGATGAACGATCAGCCACACTCGAAATACAGGTATTACAGCCCATTCAAAATCATGTGGAAATGGGGCTGACCATTTCAGAACTGGTAACTAAGGTTGCTGCTCTCAGCTATTATCCGTCTCTATTTCAAAAGGCTTTTGGAAGTACGCAGATAGATAGCATAGGCATTTCAAAAGCGCTGGCGCAGTTCGTTCGTTCCATTATTCCTTACCAGTCTAAATACGACCAGGTAAAACAAAACCTGGCAACTTTTACCGCTGCTGAACAGGCTGGGGAGCAGTTATTTTTAAATGCAACGCCACCACCGCCGGCCCCACCTGCCACCTGTGCAGGCTGCCATACGCCACCGTTATTTATAACATCGCAGCCAGCCAGGCCATTCGGATTGGCTGATGCAAATGACCCCGGCATAAATAGTTCGGGAAATTTTAAAGTGGGTAGCCTCCGTAATATTTCCATCACCGGTCCATATTTTCACAATGGAAGTGTGGCAACATTACAAACCATGCTTACTTCAAATATTCCTGCGCACAGGGTAGCACCACAGGACGTTCAAAATATTCTTGCATTTTTACAAACACTAACAGATCAAACCACGGTTGCTGAAACCCGTTTTTCAGACCCGTTTTAAAATTCTTGTTCCAGGTGGTTTTCATACAGCAGGCTTGGCCTGCTTTTTTTGTGCCTGCATGCGTGTGACTTTTTTGCATTTTTAAAATTTGTGACTTTCCTGGAAAAAAATATTTAGTGACATTTTAATTTTGGTTTTGCTGCTATAACATTTTTTCATTTTGAAAACGGGTGACATTTTTGAGGACTGCCATCAAACAAGTGTCACAAAATGACGATGCCGGTGTTAAACATTTTTAGGGCTTAGCGAAAAAAATGTATTTTTTTCTTTCATATATTTTAAGACATTTTAAGTATCAGTGTAAATTTCAGACAATGCTATTTTAGAAAAAAGCCGCCCATTGCCTATAAAACTGCATTGGTACCTTTTTAATACGAAGACATTCGTTAAAGATTGACTTTTGTTGAAAATCTGCCAATATGATGCGCTTTACCTTATCTACCTTTTTATTACTCATTTCCATTTTTTCCAGTATGGCTCAAAACACTGGAAATGGAAAGATCAGTTTAAACATATTAAATGATAAAAACAGCCCGGTTGAAAACGCCAGTGCTTCTTTATTAAAAACCAAAGACAGTTCACTGTATAAAACTGCCTTATCAGATAAAAATGGGCTGGTAGAATTTAGTTTTATAAAACCGGGCAGTTACCTTATAAAAATTTCAGCTGCCAATTTCCAGGAACAATATTCAGGTGTTATTGATATCACTGAATCGGGCAATCTGGTTTCTCTACCTGCTATGGTATTGTTATTAAGTAAATCGTCAGAATTGAAAGCGGTTACGGTAACAGCCAAAAAGCCTTTCATCCAAAAATTAAGCGACAGGCTTGTGGTGAATGTTGAGAATAGTATTGTAAATGCCGGCAGCTCTGCGATGGATGCATTGGAAAGATCTCCAGGTGTGAATATCGATCAAAATGATGCGATCAGTTTACGCGGCAGACAAGGTGTGATCATCATGATCGATGGAAAACCAACACCGATGACAGGAGCCGATCTTGCAAATTATCTTCGTGGACTTCCTTCCGCAGCAATCGACCGCATTGACATCATCACCAATCCTTCTTCAAAATACGATGCTGCCGGTAACTCAGGCATTATTGACATTCACATGAAGAAGGACCAGCGGATGGGTATCAATGGAACTGTAACAGCCGGTTATGGCCAGGGAATTTATCCGAAGGCAAATGCAGGAACCACTTTTAATTACCGCAATAAAAAAGTGAATGTTTTTGGGAATTATAATTATGCGTATCGCATCGGACTTAATCATTTATTACTCGACCGGAATTTTTATGAAGACGGTGTTTACAATGGCGGCGACCTCAAAAACAATTATTCAAAATCGCCACTAAGTTCCAATACCACAAGAATTGGAATGGATTTTTTCCCTTCTAAAAAAACAATCATCGGTGTTGTAATAAATGGAAATTTCAATCATTTCACCCGGAAGAATGATAACAGTTCTATCATCCTTGATCCGCAGCACGAACAACAAAGCACTTTTGAATCATTTGCAACCAACAATGATCATGCAAATAATGTTGTAGGCAATATTAATTTCAAACACACATTCGACAGTACCGGCAAAGAAATATCAGCAGATATTGATTATGGTGAATACAAATCCAATTCCCTGACCCTGAATGCAACCAGCTATTATAAACTGGATGGAACATCTTTACAACCCAATTACAGTTTACAGGGAGATCAGCATGGTAAGTTAACATTAAAAACTGCCAAAGCTGATTATACAAACCCCATGAAAAATGGTGCTAAATGGGAAGCAGGGTTTAAGACAAGTTTTGTTGCTGCGGATAATGATGCAAAGTTTTATGATGTAAGCAATGGCGCTCCACAAAATGATGCAAAGAAGACCAATCATTTTCTTTACAAAGAATATAATAACGCTGGTTATGTAAACTTTAGCAAGGAGATTAAAAAATTTGATATTCAATTAGGCCTAAGAGGAGAACAAACAAATATAAAAACCGAACAACGCATCGGGAATGTAAAATTCGATTCTTCTTATTTTCAACTATTCCCAAGCGCCTTTATTAATTATAAGATCAAGGAGAACCAAACAATTGGTTTATCAGTAAGCAGGCGCATCGATCGCCCGGGCTATTCACAATTAACTCCTTTTCTTTTTTTAATTGATGTTACCACTTATGCAACCGGGCAACCAGGATTATTGCCTCAACTCACGTGGTCGTATGAACTAAGTTATACTTTAAAAAATCTAAACTTCAGCATCAATTACAGTCATACAAAAGATGATCAGAACATAACACTCGCAAGGTTCAAAGAAGTGTTTCCAAATATTGCACTACCGTCGGATACCAATGTTACGGTACAGATACCGATCAATCTTGCTTCATCAGATTATATTGGTCTAACATTGGCTGCACCCATACGGATCACAAAATGGTGGAACATGATCAACAATGCCAATATTTACTACCAGCAATACCATGGAAATTTTAGTGGCACTACGCTGAATGATGGCAAACCTGCAGCAGATATCAGAACCAACAACAGCTTCAGTTTTAAAAAAGGATGGACAGCAGAACTCAATGCAAGCCTCAATACCGGTGGTAGAAGCGGCTTCATGGTATTGGATCCGCAATGGGGAATTGGTGCAGGCGTACAAAAAACAGTAATGAAAAACAAAGGAACGATCCGTTTTAACATCACAGATATTTTCTGGACCAATTTGCCAAAGGCTGTTATCACTTATAATAATTATGTTGAAAAATGGCATGCATACCGCGAAACAAGGGTTGCGAATATTAGCTTCTCTTATCGTTTTGGAAATAATAAAGTGCAGGCGGCCAGGAGAAGATCAACAGGTTCGGAGGAAGAAAGGCAACGGGCACAATAATTTTTCACGTAGTGTATTAAAGTAAACCGTCAGTATGCAAGCATTCTTTGCAAACTTTATTTTCTGGCAGCTTTGCGTGAAATCAATTTTTTAAAATATTCTTTTATGAGAATTTTATCGATCATTATTATCGTTATTTCGTTCAGTGCTACTGCGCAGGAACCGCCACGCCGTGCGGCTATGGGTATAACTGCAAAGCCATTGGGAACGGGTATTGGTATCGACAGCATATTTCCCAACAGCACACTGGCATCCCTTCATCTACGTAAAGACGATATACTTACTGAATTAAATGGAATCAAAACTGCTTCGATGGAAGTATATGGCAAAACCGCTTCTACCATTCGTACAGGAGATAAGGTTTCTGTTTCATTCATCCGTGATCAGGAAAACATAAATGCAACAGGAATTGCCGTGATGCGGCCTTATGAACAATCATCCATTGCAGACATTCAGTACGATTGGGTGAAATTCAGAAATGGTTATTTAAGAGTCATCACACGCAAGCCAAAAGATAAAACCGGCATTCCCTGCATTTTGCTTATACCAGGTTATGGGTGTGGCAGTGTAGAAAATTATTCCGCCAGTTACAATGGCAAACTCATCAATGAATGGATCAAAGCTGGCTATGCAGTGGTTACGATTGAAAAATCAGGTTTGGGCGACAGTTACCATTGTGTGCCCTGCAGTGAAGTTGATCTTGCAACAGATATTGAGAGTTTTGATGCAGGTTATAAATACATGGAGCAACTTGGTTTTGTTGACAAGAATAACTTATTCATCTGGGGACATTCAATGGGTGGTGTGATAGCGCCTGAGATTGCTAAAAATCATCATCCAAAAGGCGTCATGGTTTTTGGAACAACTTTCAGGCCATGGAGTGAATTTTTACTGGAGATGCACCGGGTACAAAAACCTTTACTCGAACATCAAACCTATTTGCAAACGGAGCAATTCATGCGAAAGATCCAGAAAATATATTATGAATTTTTTGTGCTCAAAAAAACAAGGGAGCAATTATTACAAAATCCCGAATACAAAGAATTGGTGGTGAGTGAACTTGGTTATAAGGAAGGGAACAATGATATGTGGGGCAGGCATTGGTCTTTCTGGCCACAGATAGATTCATTGAACCTGGCGCAAAGCTGGTCTGCAATAAATTGTCCTGTGCTTATATTGCATGGAGAAGCTGATTATGAATCCTGTAGTATTGCCGAACCACAATTGATCAAAGCAACAGTAAATGCCTCACACCCCGGCAACGCCATGATGGTTGTTGTTCCGCAACTCGATCATTTTATGATGAAGAGCGCTAACTGGGAGCAGGCCAGGGATAATTTTAACGATCAACAATACAACAAAGGAAATTTTAATTACAGTATAGCAGATGAAACCATTAAATGGTTAAAAGCACATTCATGAAAATTCTTCTATGCTTTACTAAAAAAATAACCACGGAGTGACACAGAGGTTAAATTAATTACACGGCAGCTACTTATTTTTTTCTTTATGAAGTTTGCTGAGTAATGATAAATGAGGCATCAGTTTTTGAAGGGTGCTTTTCTGTAAAAACTGGCGCAGGTGTTTGTAAAAATGACTGTAATCGTAATAGCCATAAACTTTATGATCAAAACCCGCAGGATCAGATGCAATTTGCGCAACAGCTTTTCTTATTCTTAATATCTGCAATGTTTTTTTACTGCTAAGGCTTGTTGTTATTTCAAAATAACGTTGTAAAGTGCGGGAAGAAATATACTGTTGTTCTGCCAGCGCTGCGATAGAAATATCGAAGCTATTATCTTTATCGCAGGCATCTATGATCTCCGAAACGATCTTTACCGGTTTTGGCGGTCCGTCAAATTCAGTGATGAGTGATTTAAAATAAGTCAGCAGCAACTCCACCCTTTCATCAAAACTCAAGGCCTGTTTTATTTGATCGAGAACAGATTTATCCATCAGGTAACTCAGGGGAAAGATCGATTCTTTGTACTCAGAAAAATTTATTTTCTTCTGAAATATTACCGGCGATATCTTGAATTTTATTCCAAACAATACATTGCCGGGCTGGTGATGGCATTCAATAGATTGGTGCCTGGGCAAAAACCCGTCTGTTTTCATTTGCGTTTGCTTTTCATCTACCTGCATAATGAAAGGCGTTCCCAGGTTTACCAGGTAAGTATAGCCAATATTGGGAAAAAGCGCATCCGAAAATCCGTTGGGATAGGTTGACCAGAGATGATCAAATTTTGTCTGCCAGAAAAAATCTATAAAGTGCGCAAGCGATGCGGGCGGTTTTATTCGATAATAATTGCGTTCAAAATGGTCGATATCAAAAAATTCGATATGCTGCATATCAGGGCCTGAGGATGATGGTTCCTTTTACCGTTGGATGTAAACCACAATGATAGGTGATTATTCCTACCGTATCTTTTTTATAAAAGAAAGAAGTTTTATGTGCAATAACACCAGATAATATAGCGGAAGAATCATCTGAAACTATGCTATGCTCAAAATCGGTATCATTTACGAATGTGATCGAAGAGCCCGTTGCTACCGTTAAGGTGGCTGGTGAAAAAGAACTGTCTTTGATTATAATATAATGTGTTGGCAATAAACCCCCTTCTGCAGTAAAATCATCTGCCGACTTGGTACAGGAATAAAGTGCTGCGACTAATACAGCAGTAACCAGTAAAAGGATGAACCTGTTCTTTCTCATATTAACCATGTATTTGGGGTTTCAATTTACAAAAAAAACAGTAACCTCATCGGCTTAAATGTATATCTGTATAATTAGTAATATAATGAGTTCTCTTTGTGAATCTTTCTGTATTTATGTCTTTGTGGTAATACCTCCGATCAATTCCTGTGAAACTGGTAAATTCCTTCTTTTAACAAAGGATGTCGGCCTTCCATTCCATCTTCGGTTAAAGTGAGTTCGAGGTTATCAAAGAATACTTCCATGATATCTTTTTCAAACCTGAACTCAAAATGATTGTGTTCTTTATTTGCATTGCTGAATACAAATATTTTTTCAGGGCAGAATTCAAGGATCAGCTGAATACTATCTACTTCCGTCTTTGGAAAGCTCATTTCCCCTTTTGAATCTGTTATTTCTTCCAGCTTTTTATCACCCGATTTCACCAATGCATACACATGTGAACGCAGGGAAGGATTTGCATCCGTGATCTTTATTGTAAGCTTATTACCTTCCAAAACGGTACTGTTCATCAGCGAAAAATTTTTTACTTTTGTGTGGGTGCTTAAAAATACCACCTGTGTTCCCGTTTGCTGCCAGGTTCCTTTGCCTTCCCTGTCCAATGCACCATAAGAGAAAAAGAATTCGAAAGTAGAATCGGCATTCAGTTTAAAACCAGATGCTGTTTCCATTATACCCCTTAAATAGTATTGGCCAATTACTGCATTTGTTTTTTGTTGTGCTTCCATTTTTGTTGCTCCAATTGTTATTAAAAATATAAGTACGGATTTTTTCACGGGCGAAGAAAATAAAATAGCCGTTGCCCACCATGTGAATTTTAATGAACGGCTGATATAGGGAAGTGAATGGTATGTCCGGGGAAATATTCTTTGGCACTATCATTGATTTCGGGAAGTTGGTTCCCTTTTAATAACCTTAAAACAATTTATCATGAAACCATTGGGCATTATTTTAATTGTGGCCGGCATATTGATGCTGATCTTCAGAGGCTTTAGTTTTACACAAGAGAAGAAAGTAGTGGATGTTGGTCCGCTCGAAATAAATAAAAAAGAAAAAAAGAGCGTGGGCTGGCCGTTGTATGCCGGCGGAATTGCAGTGGTTGCGGGTATTGTCGTATTGGTGGCTGCTAATAAAAAAGATTAGTCCTGCTTAATATGGAAGGAACTATGTGCATTCGTACCTTTGCAAAATGTCAAAGTATTTAGATGGGTTAAATGAACCACAGCGCGAAGCTGTACTTCATAAAGATGGCCCGATCATGATCATAGCCGGGGCCGGAAGCGGTAAAACAAAAGTACTTACCACACGCATCACCCACCTGATGTCGGAACATAAAGTAGATTCTTTTAATATTCTTGCCCTCACATTTACCAATAAGGCGGCAGCAGAAATGAAGGAACGCATTGAGCGTATTTTGGGCAACACAGAAGCACGGAATTTATATGTAGGTACTTTTCACAGTGTGTTTGCACGAATATTAAGAGCAGAGGCCAATAAGATCGGGTATCCAAATAATTTCACGATCTACGATACCGATGATGCCAAAAGTGTCGTAAAAACGGTCATCAATGAACTGGAGCTTGATGATAAGCAATATAAACCCAATGTTGTTTACAACAGGATATCCTCGGCAAAGAATGCACTCATTGGTCCGGCTGAATATTTAAACGACTGGGCGTTACAGCAGGAAGACAATCGTGCAAACCGATCAGCCATCGGGTTGATCTATGACGCTTATGCAAAACGTTGTTTTAAGAACGGCGCCATGGATTTTGATGACCTTCTTTTTAAAATGTATATCCTTTTAAAGACAAATGCTGATTCGTTGAGCAAATACCAGCGCAAGTTTAAATACATTTTGATAGATGAGTACCAGGATACCAATCCTGCACAGTACGAGATCATTAAATTACTTGGTGCCATGCATGAGAATGTTTGCGTGGTGGGGGATGATGCACAAAGTATTTATAGTTTTCGTGGCGCAACCATAGAGAACATATTACAGTTTCAAAAAGATTATGATGATGTGAAAGTGGTAAAACTTGAACAGAATTACCGCAGCACAAAAAATATACTGGAAGTTGCAAACGAGATCATCAGCAATAACAAGGGGCAGATAGAAAAGAAACTCTTCACCATTAAAGATGAAGGTGAAAAGATAAAACTGGTCCGCACCATGACGGACAATGATGAAGGAAAAATGGTAGCCGATGCCATCCAGGAAAAAAAATTACGTAATCATCTTTACAATAAAGATTTTGCTATTCTTTACCGCACCAATGCACAGAGCCGAAGTTTTGAAGAAGCACTTCGCCGCATGGGTATTGCTTATCGTATTTATGGCGGCATGAGTTTCTATCAACGAAAAGAAATCAAGGATTTTATTGCTTACCTGCGGCTGGTTGTTAATCCGAAAGATGAGGAAGCGTTGAAACGCATTATTAATTATCCTGCAAGAGGTATTGGCAAAACCACGATAGAGAAAGCTGTGCTTTTTGCGAATACAAACGACCTCAGCCTGTGGGATATTTTGTCCAATGCTGCCATGTATGGATTCAAATCCGGCACACTCGAAAGCATTGATGGATTCGTTACAACCATCAAAATGTTCCAAAGTGAACTTACTAAAAAGAATGCCTACGACCTTGCCGTGATCGTTGGCAAAAGCACCAATATTGTAAAAGAATTATTCAACGATAAAACTGTTGAAGGCCTTGCACGTTACGAGAACGTACAGGAATTGCTAAACTCTATTAAAGAATTCATCGAAACACCTTTCAACATGGAAGATGGAGAAGTAGGTGATAAAAGCCTTGGCAGTTACTTACAGCAAATTGTGTTGCTCACAGATTCTGACGATGACAAAGAAAATCTGGATGTTGTTAAGTTGATGACCATTCATGCAGCAAAAGGATTGGAATTCCCCGTTGTATTTGTAGGTGGATTGGAGGAAACACTTTTTCCAAATGCTATGAGCATTAATACCCGTGAAGAACTGGAAGAAGAAAGAAGGTTGTTTTATGTTGCCATTACGAGAGCAGAAACACATTTGTATTTAAGTTATGCCAATGCACGTTACCGCTTTGGACAATTACAGCAAAATGAACCCAGCAGGTTTATTGAAGAGATACCCGAAGCCAATATGGATAAGAGTTATGCTGGTGGTGCTGCAAAGAACAATGCAAACACTGGTTGGGGACAGGGTTCTGCTTTTGAAAGAATGAACCGTGGTTTTAATTCAAATACCAGCACGCCAAAAAAAGATGCAAAACCTTTTTATGCATCTACACCTGCCAGGCCACAGGTAAAAGAGCATGTACCATCAGAAGGTTTTATAGCAAGTGATATCAGCAATTTACGGCAAGGGCAAAAAGTAGAACATCAGAAATTCGGCTTTGGTGAAGTGATGAAAATGGAAGGCGCATCGCACAATCCAATCGCTACCATAAATTTTGAATCGAATGGGGAAAAGAAAATCATGCTGAATTATGCGAAGTTGAGGATAATCGCTTGAGGACATCCCACCGATGGAGGATAAGTTGAACAGTTTTGTTTATCTGTTAATTATTTTATTGGTAAGTATCTCAGGTGTTGGGATGTTTTTTTGGGGATCCATCAATAACGCTTCGAATAATAGAGCAGCCCCGCAACATCCCCAAATACAAATTCATCCTTTGTTGCTTTATAGGTAGATAGTTTCCAGAAAGGTTTATCTGTAACGATCTGCAGATTACCTTCTTCCATGATAAACCTGCACGACAATGCCTGGGAAATATCAGCAGTATAAAAAACAACTTCGCCGACAGCAGAACCATCGGTATTCATTGAATTTACAGAGAAAGATTTTAGAATAGCAGTTGCTGGTTTTAGAAATCCCGGTACAGCCTGCCGTCGATAAACGATCCACTTTCCCATTAAATCTTTCATTAGCACACTTCTTACAATTACAAAAGAATCTCTTTCAACTTTTATTTTACCCACCGTTTCATAATAAAACTGTTCTTTCTTTCGAAACTCCCGTATAAATTCCCCATCATCTATTACAAGTACGTCTTTATACAGGGATCGGATACTGTAAGTATCACCTGCAACGATTAATGCATTGGGCGCCTCTATCTCTGCAACACCCTTCATCGTCATGCGCATACTGGTGGCATCCTTTAATTCTACAGTACTGCCGGTAAAACTCATGAGCAACGTATCGGAAAAATTAACCGCGGTTTTACGATCGGTTGCCGATCTTTTCATTTCCTGCCATTTGCCACTCAGTTGCCCGATTGAATAAGTTGCCGCAGGTTGCTTTTTAGGAATTGTTGCGGGAGTTACGCCTTTGCGTTTAACTTTTTGGGCGATTGTATCCAATGAAGAAGTCGCCAGGGCGAGCATCGCTAAGAATATTTTCAACTGCATTTTGTCGGTTTAATTAAATATAAGATAATATTACTGAAAGCAGGGTTTCAGCAGGTGGACGCCAGGCTTTCGAAATAAGAAATTTTACGCCCTATTTGGGCATTGTCAGCTTTCATTGAAAACTAAATTGCCGAATAAGGGCTATTTTTGTGTATATAAATAAGTGAACTATGATCAAGACAGGCAACCCCGTTATCAGTATATATACAGAAATGACGCCAAACCCGGAAACAATGAAATTTGTTGCAAACAAATTATTGTATCCAGGCAAAAGTATCGATCTTCCTGATGAAGCAAGTGCAAAGCCATCGCCGCTGGCGCAGGAACTATTCACCTTTCCTTTCATCAAAGCTGTTTTTATCGCTAGCAATTTTGTTACGCTGACTAAAACAGTAGAAACAGAAGACTGGCAGGATATCATTCCAACCATCAAACAATTCTTAAAAGAATACCTGGAAGACGGAAAGGCTGTTGTAAATGAAGATGAGATCGCTGTGATGAAAGTTGAAAGCAGCAATACAGTAAGTGCAGATGATGATGATGTGGTAAAACGTATCAAAGAATTGCTGGAAAATTATGTTAAACCTGCTGTTGAAATGGACGGTGGTGCCATACAATTTAAAAGTTATGAAGAAGGTAAAGTGAACCTGATGTTGCAGGGAAGCTGCAGCGGTTGCCCTTCATCTATGATAACATTAAAAGCCGGCATAGAAGGAATGATGAAACGAATGATACCTGAAGTGAAGGAAGTGGTAGCAGAAGCGGAGTAATTTTTAAGTTTTATTGGCTAATTGATTTTTTTCAGGCATCTCAATTGTTGGGATGCTTTTTAATAGATGGCTTCTTTAGCACTAAAGTCAATTAACTTTGTGAATCAGTGGCAACAATTATTCCCTGTTAGTCCATGCCCACCAAATTAGCAGCGGTTGCAACACAAGCAATCGTCCCCAAATTGCCCACTGTGGCAAACACATAGTGTTCACACAGAATCCAACTTTCAGCATGTAAATATGTGCAGGTATAAAAGCAATCAGCATAGCGATGACCAGGTAACATGCATATCGTCGTGTTTGAGGGATCAACAATAAAATTGCCAATGAGATCTCTGCCAGGCCGCTAAAACCATTTATAAATGGGTGTGCTGGAAAATAAGGAGGGATAATTTTATAATATGATTCCGGGCTCCTGAAATGGTTGATACCTGCCAGCAAATAAAAAATACTCATTGCAACGAGGCTGGCTTTTTTCATCTGTTGAATATAGATACATTTACCTGCTTCAACAAAAATCAGGAATTTATTTACTTCTGTCCCGCGGGGAAAAGCGGATTGTGTCTTATACACAAAAACATATCATTAGCAGAAAATTACGGTTCACCCTGCACATGTTTATGAAGTGCCAGAACATAAAGCCCCTAATATTTCGAATGCTTCCGTTTACGGTTGGCTCAAAACATTAATCAACATTTACTTTATTGTTTTAAATTGAGCGCTTATAGCTATGAGCGCTGAACAAATATTAAAGGAATTTATTGCAGGCATGAAACAAACGGGCTGGGTCGAATATATTGCTGTATTCGCAGGTATCATCAGTGTTTGGTATAGTCGGAAAGAAAATGTATTGGTTTACCCAACAGGATTGATCAATACCATTTTTTATATCTACCTGAGTTTCAAAGGAGGCTTACTGGGCGAAGCAACTGTAAATTTCTATTACACCGCAATGAGTATTTATGGATGGGTACTTTGGACCAGGAAAGATAGCGAGCATCACCCTATGTTGAAAGTGTCGTTTTCAAACAAGAAAGAATGGATACAGCAAGTAGCATTTTTTTGCTTCTTCTATATAGTAATATTCTTCTCATTAAATGAATTAAAGAAAGATTTTGCCCCCGGAGCAATTCCGTGGGCCGATGCATTTGCTAGTGCTACCGCATTCACAGGTATGTGGCTGATGACAAAGAAAAAAGTAGAAAGCTGGTATTGGTGGATCGCAACAAATATTGCTTCCATCCCTTTATATTTTGTAAAACAATATGTTTTTACCAGTGTGTATTATCTTGTGCTGCTGATCATGGCCATTGCCGGGTTGTCGGCATGGACTAAGAAAGTAAAAAATAAAACATGAGTTATTGCAGCGCATTGAATGATATTAAACCCGATGATATGTCGGTGCACAAGGTTTACCACGACAAACATTATGGCTTTCCCATTGAGGATGACAATGAACTGTTTTGCCGGTTGATACTGGAGATCAACCAGGCCGGACTTAGCTGGACAACCATATTAAAAAAACAAAAAAGCTTCCGCAAAGCCTACCACGATTTTAATATAAAAAAAGTAGCCGCATATAAAGAAAAAGATTTTACAAGGCTGATGAATGATACCGGTGTAATACGCAACCGGTTAAAAATAAATGCGGCCATTGAAAATGCAAAAGCAATCATCGCCATTCAAAAAGAAGCCGGTTCCTTTAAAACATGGCTCGATAAAAACCATCCTCTATCAAAAGAAGAATGGGTAAAACTTTTTAAAAAAACCTTTCGTTTTACCGGTGGTGAAATCGTGAATGAATTTTTAATGAGTACAGGATACCTCCCTGGTGCACATAATGAAAGTTGTGTTGTTTATAATAAGGTCATCAAAGCAAAGCCAGCCTGGAAACGTAAATAAAAATGCTGAAAAGAATTGTAACGATAGGGCCCGAATCAACAGGTAAAAGCAGTTTGTGCAGGTTGCTGGCTGAACATTTTAATACCAAATGGGTTCGGGAATATGCAAGGGAATATTTACTTGAAAATGGAACCGATTATAAATGTGAGGATCTGGTGGCCATTGCTGACGGGCAGCTCAAAGGAGAAGACACAATTGCAAGTGAATTATTAGAATCCTCAAATACAACTCCCCAATTACTGTTCATCGACACGGACCTTACCGTTATAAAAGTATGGAGTGAATTTGTATTCAATCAATGCGATAACCGTATACTTACACAGATCGCTAAACGCCGGTACGATCTATACCTGCTGTGTAACATCGATCTACCCTGGGTAAAAGATGAATTAAGGGAGTATCCGGACCTGGAGTCGAGAGAAAAATTATACCATTATTATAAAGATCTGTTGGTTAACCAGGAAGTACCTTGGGTAGAGATCAGCGGGAATTATGATGAACGTTTACAAAAGGCAATTAATGCTGTGAATTCGCTAATCTAAAAACCATTGTGAAACTTAGAGGCTTGTTGTCTTAGTGGCAAATTATAACCACAAATGCAATGAGACAAAAAGTAGCACAAAGAAATTTATTTTTATTCGTGCATTCCTGTCATTTTCTTTTACCATAAAGAAATTTATTTTATTAACTGCTGTATATCTGGATCTGTCTCCAGGTTGTTCATTTGCCGCATCAACAATGAAGAGCGAAGTGAAACATATCGGATGAGTGGCTTAATCGTGAACTTTTTTGGATTGGGTAAACAGGATGCGATCATCGCAGCCTCCTGCCGGGTAAGAGCCTTTGCATCTTTATTGAAATAAGACCTTGCTGCTGCCTGCACACCAAATATACCCGGCCCCATTTCAGCAACATTCAAATAAGTTTCCAATATTCTTTTTTTGTTCCAAACTTTTTCTATCATAAAAGTGAAATAAACTTCCATGCCTTTTCTGAAATAGCCACCATGCTGCCAGAGGAAAACATTCTTGGCTGTTTGCTGACTAATGGTACTGGCGCCCCGGGCTTTGGTAGGATGTTTTTTATTATACTTCATGGCTTTTTTGATTGCCTTGATATCAAACCCATCATGATCGGGAAACAACTGATCTTCTGCTGACATTACAGCCAGCTTGATATTGGGGCCCATCTCATCGTAAGAAATATAATCACGCTTTAGCCCATAGCCCCCAAAAACACTACCTATTTGTGTAAGGGTAATTAGTGGATTAACCCACCTGCAAAAGACAATGTAAAACAACTGCAATACAAACATCCATACAAACACCCGCCATATTCTTTTCACCCAGCTTCTTTTAGCTTCCGCCATTGATCAGTTTTTAGTATTGGTATTGGCTTATTTTTTTTCAGTACTAACACTGATATATTCAAGCCTGTATTTCTTTTTGCCAATGATAATGCCTTTGCTTCCACTCTTCATCATAAAAAATCCAACAACTGCAAGCACAGCGGATGTGATCATCAATGCCGGACTGAATTTTTTCCTATCGGCAAGATATACAATGCCACTGCCCAGGGTGAGTACTGCACCGCCGCCAAATAACGCAGCGCCACTTCCTTTTACATTAAATCCCTTTTCTTTTTTACCAATGCTGCCTATCTGGTGATAGTTATAGGCGTAGCGAAAACTTCCTGCAGTATCTGTAATAAAAAAACCAAGGCTTGTGGGAACCTGCCTTACCAGAAATTCCTGCAGGTAGATCGTATCATTTGCGATCCTTGTTATCACAGCATTTCTATAAGCACCGGTAGTGGTAATAAATTCAATTTGAGTTCCTGCATAATAGGAGTGAATCGCCTTATCTTTTTTCTTGAGAATGATAAAATCAGAAGGTTGCGCATATGCAGCTGTACAGGCGAAAAGCAACCATAAAAAGATGAAGCGCATCATGAAAAATATTTATGTATGTTTTGCGGCCCATACCACACCAACGATCAATAAAGAACCAAAAATAATAAACATCAGTCCCGAAACCTTATTAATGATGGCTATATTCTTATCTGTTAATTTTTTACGCAGCCTGCCTGCCAGGTTTATCTTGAACATATCAGCCGCCATATTCATGATCAAACAAATGGAAAATACCACTACCCTTTCATCGAATGTATTTGATAAAGACTTGGTAGCAGCTGCAAACCAAAGTGCAATAACACCTGGGTTCAATGTATTGATGAGGAAACCTGTAATAAAAAGACGGGCATGGGTAGCGTTTCCGATTTTAACGCCCTTGTCGAGTTCTTCTTTGTTGTGATATTTTTTGAAGAAGAGATAATAGATTCCTAAGCTTATCAGGAATACGCCACCGGTAAGTCCGATTGGTTTTTTGTAGGTGATCAGGCTTTCAAATAATCCGCTGAATGCATTTGCAGTAACTACCCAGAAAATATCGCTTAGCCAGACACCCCCAATAAAATAGAATGCACTGGCCAGTCCATAATTTATTCTGAGCTTAATAATGGTAAAGATCACCGGCCCAACAGAGAACACCAATGCCAGCCCCAATAATAACCCCGAAATTATGGCATCAGTCATTCAGTAATCGTTTGCAATAAATTTAATGAGAATTTTTTATCCGATCTTTTCTTCCTGTAAAAAGCCCTGCCAGTCTTCCAGTGCTTTTCCTTTCAATACACGGGGAAATTTATGTTGAGCACCAACTTTACCGCGGGCATTCATAAAACCCATAAAGATACTTTCAGGCAACACTTCTACCTCAACAGCTTTTAGTGCATGCCTGCGTTCTACTTCATAATCATCATTCAGTAGTTTCAATTTTTCATCGATCAGGTTTGCCAGCGTTGTTGCATTCACCGGATCATCTGTTGCAATGTACCATTTGTGTGCAAAGAAATTTCCGTACGGTACACCCGCTACGGTGAATTCGGGAATGAAAATATTCAGTTCTTCACTCGCCATTTCAATTGCCTTGTTCATATTATCTACACTAAGGTGTTCACCAACCAGGCTTAAGAAATGTTTGGTGCGGCCTGTAATAATGATCTCGCTTTTTTCTTTGTCTACCAATCTAATGGTATCACCAATGGCATAGCGCCATGCGCCGGCATTGGTGCTGATCAATATTGCATAATCCCTGTTCTCATCTATTTCATGGATCATATATGCTTCAGGGTCTTCGTGCATGTTTCCTTCACTGTCGAAATTCTTATCATCAAAAGGAACAAATTCAAAAAATATATTGTTGTTAAGTGCCAGTTGCATACCTGCAGTATTCTGCCTGTTTTGATATCCGAGAAATCCTTCGCTGGCAAGGTAAGTCTGGATATAAGTAATAGGCTTGCCCAATAATTTTTCAAAACCTTTTTTATAAGGTTCCAATGCAACGCCACCATGAACATAAAAAGCCAGGTTAGGCCAGAGTTCATGTATATTTTTAAGATTGTATCGCTCAATGATTTTTTCAATGCATAACTGAAGCCAGGCAGGTACACCAACAATAAAGCCGATATCCCAGTTAGGCGCATTCTCCACTACCTCTTCCAGTTTTTTGGCCCAATCTCTTTCCCTGGCAATTTTTTTTCCGGGTTTATATAATCCCAGTCCCTGGAACCAGAACGGAATATTTTTTTGTTGAATGCCACTGAGATCGCCGGCATAATAGGTGGGACCTTTCTGTAGTTGGGTACTTCCTCCGAGCATTAGCCATCCTTTTCCGATAGCGCTTCTTGGAACATTTTCGTAGCGGGTAAGACTCAGCAAATGCCTGAAACTCGTAACCGTATTGCTGCGTATCAGGTCTTTTGTAATGGGAATGTATTTACTTGCTGCATCGCTCGTGCCACTGCTGAGCGCAAAATATTTTATAACCCCGGGCCAGCAAACATCCGGAATACCCTCCAGTGTCTTGTACCACCAATCCTTATAGATCTTGCTATAATTATAAGTAGGTACGAGCTGCTGAAACTTTTTTCCGGGATGGCGGCTCATCAGTATCTCATCAAACTTATACAACTGGCCAAATTGTGTAAAGCGGGCTTTACGAAGCAGCTTTTTCAAAACTTTCAACTGTTGCGCCCTGGCATCACTAACAGGAAGGTTCAATGCCCGGGCAATTCCTTTGGGAAGTTTGATGTCGATTAGAGCCATTAATACAGGTTGTTTTAGAAAAGAAGACAAATATAATTTATTGTAAAACGAATCCCTAACCAAAATTTTAAAAGGCAATTTTAATTTAGAAATTATGAAATTAGTTAGCCGCTGGTTATTTGAGGTATTCAATATGCCGGTTATTTTACGTTCAAATCTCCAAATTGTCAATTCTCTAAAAAAAGGCTACGTTTGTCGTCTAAAAATTGTTATATGAAGAAATTATTTTTATCGCTTGTGTTTGCCGCAAGCCTCTTCAAAGCGAGTGCTGATGAAGGTATGTGGCTTCCAATGCTATTGGGACAACAGGTTTACAACGACATGGTAAAGAAAGGCCTCAAACTTACCAAAGAGCAATTGTACTCCATAAACAAATCATCGATCAAAGATGCTATCCTAATCTTTGGCGGCGGTTGTACAGGTGAGATCGTAAGCAACCAGGGGTTAATCTTTACCAATCACCATTGCGGTTACGCTGCCATTGCAGGCGCCAGTAGTGTTGAACACAATTATCTCCAGGATGGTTTTTATGCATTTACAAAAGACCAGGAGATTAAGAGCCAGCTCACGGTCCAGTTCCTCGACAGGATCGTAGATGTGACCAAGGAAGTGGAAGCCGGATTAAAAGGACTTGCATGGGCCGACAGGGTTAAAAAATTACAAGAGGTTTATAAAGAGATCACCGATAAAGTACTGGATAAGGAAAATGGTTTAACCGGAAGGGTTTACAGTATGTTCAAAGACAACCAATACATCATGTATGTATATAAAACCTACAGGGATATCAGGTTGGTAGGTGCCCCGCCTGAAAGCGTAGGAAAATTTGGTGGAGATACCGACAACTGGGAATGGCCGCGTCATACGGGCGATTTTTCTATTTTCCGTGTATATGCAACAAAAGATGGCAAGCCCAGTGAATACAGCAAAGAGAATGTGCCCCTTGTTCCAAAACATTTTCTGCCTGTAAGCATCAAAGGCTTGAAAGATGGTGATTATGCCATGATCTATGGATACCCGGGCGGAACGAACCGTTATGAAACAAGCTATGGCATCAAATTAAAAAACGATATCGAGAATCCGTCATTGGTTGGACTTAGGGATATGCGCCTAAAATACATGCACGAACAGATGATAAAAGATCCTGCTATTAAACTTAAGCTGGCTTCGGATTATGCAGGTATTGCCAATTACTGGAAATTCTTCGATGGCGAAACAAAGCAACTTATTAAATTCAAAACCTACGAACAGAAACAACAATACGAACAGAATTTTGCCAAATGGTCGAAAGGCAAACCGGAATACGAAAACCTCTTTGCTGAATATGAAAAAAATTATGCAGCATGGACACCATACAGTAAGCATCGTCAATACCTGCGTGAAGGTATTTTAGGTTCGCCACTTGCTGCATTCGCTGCTTCATTGATGGGACTGGAAGCTGCGATGGTAAAAAAGGATGCAACAAGTGCGGATATTAAGAAAGCTGCGGATGCCGCTGACGCTGCACATAAAAATTATCTGGCAGCAGCTGACAGGACAAGTGATGAAAAAATAATGGCCGCTGTTGCAATGGCATTCTACAATGATATCGATAAAAGCCAGCAACCAATCGGTTTTTACGAGAAGTTGAAAGCAACTTACGGGCCTTTAAATGAGGAAACTACTTATAAGAAATGGGCAAAAGATGTTTTCGACAATACCATGATATTGAATGATAGCAAATGGGCCAGCTTCATCGGCAATCCTGATGCGAATGTGCTGCAGGCAGATCCGGCTTTTGATTTTGCAGCAGGCTTCGTAAAGAATTACAATACCAAATATTCACCATTGTTCACCGTTTTCAACAATAAGAACAATGAACTTGGACGTAGTTATATGAAAGGAATTATGGAAATGAACCCAGCGGCAGTTAATAAAATGTATCCTGACGCAAACTTCAGTATGCGTGTTAGCTTTGGTAATGTTAAAAGCTACAATCCCAGGGATGCTGTTCACTACGATTACGTAACTACAAGCAAGGGGATACTGGAAAAATATGTGAAGGGCGATTACGAGTTTGATCTTCCCGCAAAACAGATTGAGTTATTAAGGAAGAAAGACTTTGGCCAATACATTGATAAAACCCGCAACGACCTGGTAATCGGTTTCATTACTACCAACGATATTACCGGTGGAAACAGTGGAAGCCCTGTTATGGATGGCTATGGTAACCTGATAGGACTCGCCTTTGATGGTAACTACGAAGCCCTTAGTCATAAGATCGCATTTGACAAGGATCTTAATCGCACCATCTGTGTTGATGTTCGCTATGTACTTTGGTGCATTGACAAGTTGGGAGGGGCCAAAAATATCATTGACGAGCTTAAGCTTGTGAAATAATTGATCTCGTTATCTTATTTCTAAACCGTTGCATTTACTTGCAGCGGTTTTTTTTGAAACCATATTTTAAATCTCATATTTTCAACCGGCATAAACCAGCCTGTTGAAATTTTTAGGAAATCCTTAGAATCCAAAACCTCTTCTTGAACCAAGGCTTCTGCGCTGGCGTTGTATGTTCCACAATTCTGCAGCGCTAAAAGTTTTGCTCCTGTTTTCACTGTATCCAAAAGCAAGGGTTTCTTTAACTTCTGATGTAAGATTCTTTACTGTTTCTTTACTTAACTGAGCGAATAAGTTTGATTGCGTTTTCATGACCTGAAATTTATATGTTTTAAAATGATTGTTTTTGTCTTTGTAATGAGATTAGATCCGTTTGTTCTTTCACATTGACAAGTCAAAGATATAAATTATTTAGTACTATACAACACATAGTACTAATCATTTAATAGTAACTGGCACACTTTATTAGCTATAATTATCTGATAATAAATTATTTAGATTCAATATTACTGGAAATTCAGTCATCTATAAAAATTGATGGATGGGATTTAGACTGGATAAGTGGCAGCTTTGAAACCGATAATTATCCAAAAATGCCTGATTGGTTGCAACAGGTTAATAAAAATTAGTGGATCGGCTTGAATATCAGGCCCTCTTTTTTTATTTTGTTGCCCAGCGACAGTTAGAAATCAAACATTAAATGAGAAACTTATTCTACAATTATGTCATATAATAAGGATAATTTCTACAGTAATACATTCTAATGCACGTTTTTGAATATTATGTGAATAGATAGACAGGTTTTTACACAACAAATAACAATAATTAATTGTCTTAAAAATTGGCAGGTTTTCTGCATTGTTTAAACAAATGCCATTACACATGAATAATATTATTTATTTGCAGATAGATGAAGCGCAGAGTTTTGCCTGGGTATCAGAAATAGTGCATCGCCATCACAATATGTTCAAAGTATCTTTTAAAGATGGATACGAGAATGTTTTTTATACAGATGTTGAAACCGGTGCATGGATAGAGGAAGATCTCGGCTTCACATCATTGGCAAACGATGTAGGCAAGCAGATCAGGACTTTTATGCGCAATCCCATACATGTTCCCAAGTTACTTACCTGGCATAAACAATATATAGATGATAAATTGGTTTGGTTTGGCTTTTTCAACTTCATGAATGGAAGTCAGAAATTCTACCAGATATATAACAGCAACAGGAAATATATGTACACCCTTGTAGATATGGACAATGATGAGTGGCAGATATTAGGTAATAACGCTATCATCAATCATTATATAGATACTGCTTTCGTACAGAACATTATCCAGATACTTCCACTATATGCTGCAAATGCAAAATAAGAAGTAATGCGGCTTTATGTGTTTTCATTCAGTTTTACATTTGCTACAGGTATTTCTTTTGTCTCGATCCATACAGCGTATTCATTAGGATATATTTTTCCTCCATATTCCATTGCATATATTTTTGTAAATACAGCTCCCAGGAAAAGTATAGCAGAACTATAATAGATCCATATCATAATAATGATTACAGAACCTGCTGCTCCATAGATGGAAGCCAAACTACTTTTTCCCAGGTAAAAGCCAATAGCAAACTTGCCGAGGGTAAATAAAACAGCAGTTACCAATGCACCAACCAACACATCTTTCCATTTTATTTTTGCATCCGGTAACACTTTAAAGATTGCCGCAAATATCAACATCGTAATAGCTGCAGAAAGCAGTAAATCAATGAGTGGTAGCATCGTATCGCCAGCGCCCATGATCAATGCATTTAACCTAACACTCACTGCTGCAACAAATGCATTCAATATAAGTGAAACCATTAACACGAACCCAAGACTAAGAATAAGTGAAAAAGATATCAGCCGGTCGGTTAATAATTTCCACCAAACTTTGCGTGTTTTCGTTTTAAGGCCCCAGATCTTGTTCAGGGAATCCTGTATCTCGGCAAATATACCAGTGGCACCTATGAGCAATACTGCAAGACTTATAATAGTAGCAAATGGCGTATTATGGTTAAGATGTACATTTTGAATGGTCGTTTGAATTTGAAGAGCTGCCTCTTTCCCAACCAGTCCGGATATTTGTCCGTAAACTTCTCCCCTCATTGCTTCTTTGCCAAACAGAAATCCACTTACAGAAATAAGTATAACAAGCAGCGGTGCCAAAGAAAGTGTTGTATAGTAGGCCAGTGACGCACTATACTTCAACAGGTTATCCGCAAAATATTCAGTGAATACCCGCCTATTGAAACCCACAAAGGAAATAAATTTCTTGTACATAATAACCGTGTTTGTTTGTTCTAACAATGATACTATAATTATACCATGTAATTAGTTCCCCTCAATGGGTTAAATAATTCCACCTTCAAAAACAGAAAAGGTAGCAGGTCAATTACAGTTTGTTAATGATTAAGGAGGGTTTTATTATTTTCTGCTACAAAAACTGAAAAATGAAAGTATGCCATTTCTTCCCTACTTCTTTAACGTTGCTTGGCAGCATAATTGTCTGATTCATTTGGAATAACATTAAAAAAAATCATATTGAAAGCATTAATTATTGACGACGAAAACGACATTTGCTACTTACTAAGTAAATTATTAAATCAAAAAAACTTAGAAACCGCATTTGTAAATACTTTATCCGATGCCACACTGGAATTGAAAAAGAGTAACCCTGCTATCATTTTCCTGGACAATCATTTATCAGATGGATTAGGGATAAACTTTTTAAAATATATCAAGCTGCACTCACCTGCCTCAAAAATAGTAATGATCACGGCACATGATATGAACAACGACATGAATAGGGCATTAAAAGAAGGTGCTGATTATTTTATTGGAAAACCATTCAGCCGCCATATCATCAATAAAACAGTTGACAAGTTATTGAACTAATCACCTGAATAAACTGTAGAACTTATTCCCCGAAGCCAGGTTTTATCCCATTCCTACATTAAACTTCCATTAAGGCTTGCTCCCATAAAAGCTGGCAAAGTTTTTTCTGTATATATTACAACGATTCCTTTGCATATCCGGCAGCAAGTTTGCTTTTCCTGCTTTTTTCTGATGGATCACTAACCAACAAAACATAACTTAATCAATAATTCAAATGACGATGGAAGCTACTATTGCTGAAAAATTTCATAGCCTGCTGAATTACCTTTTATATACAAAAGTTGAATTTGAGATTGTTGCTGATGAGGTTGGCGATTCAAGGTTGCGTACTGCTTTATATGGCTTCTCTGAAGAAAGCGATATTTATATAACAGAACTTTGCGCTCACCTGCAAAGTCTGGGTTTTGAATACCAGTACCAACATATTTTACCCGTAATCTCAGCACCTATAGAACTTTCTTCCTCATTCACTGCAAATGAAAAAGGAAATGAATTACAATCTATATGTGCTGCCAGTGAAAAATCTATTACTGCAACATACTATGATATCTTAAACAGTTATTTCCCTTTCCCGGTGATCAGGGAAATAATGACGTACCAGTTAAACACGCTCAGGTCGATACTTGACAAGATCTGCTTTTTAAATTCAGCAAGGTTTAGCAATTGAATGACCATGAAACAAGTAGTTAAGCCGCATATAAACAATTTAAAAGCAATCACACACAATGATCCGCGTGCCTGGGATGATCTGTACGAAAGCTATGCACCAGTTATGTACGGCTGTATTTTAAAACTTACAGGCAATGAATATATTGCCGGGCGCTTATTCAAAAAAGCATTTTTGGGGCTTCGGAAAATTCATCTACCAGTTGAGGACATAAATACCTGCTTTTTTTTGTGGAAATATGCAGGGAAAATCGCTTTGGATTATTTAAAAAAAAATAATTTGTCCTTCCCAGGAAAAGGTATTTCTGTTGATCCACAGTATCCTATTTTAGAAATGTTATGTTTACATGATCAAAGTATAGCTCATACTGCAAAAACACTCTCTATCCCTGAATCACAATTGAAAGAAAATCTGCGTACGAATTTGCAGTAAGCTTTATACAAAATAGCAATTTACAATGGGAAGCATACTTACAACGGAATCAGGAACATTTGAAGAAGCGCTGGCAGAATTAAAAAGGAATGGCTATACTTTTAACTTTGTTAAAAAAAATGAATTCCTTTATTGCAGTGAAAAGGAAATGAATTTTAAAACTTATGAACTTACTATCACAGAAAAATACCGCTACGAGAATAAAAATGAACCTTCCAGTAACAGCGTTCTTTATGCCGTTGAATCTCCCGAATATGGCCTTAAAGGCTACCTGGTAAATTAGGCGGGGATTTTGTATAGCTTTTATAAACAGCAGCTATGTTCAATTTTAGCCAATTGCCTTTTTACATAAAGTTTACCTGTAAATTGTTGATGATATTGTTATTGTGTGTCATCCTGATTTTTGGCAAGAATATCATTGTACCATTGGTATTCTCTATATTGCTTTCAATATTACTTTTACCTGTTACCAATTTTTTAGAATTAAAACTTAGATTCCCAAAAACACTTGCAAATTTCACTGCAGTGATCTTCGCGCTGGCTGTTATAGCAACCCTTGTATATTTCTTCTCACACCAAATCGCAAGATTTTTAAATGACATTCCGTCCATCAAAGAACACCTAGACAAACACTACACAACTTTACAGCACTGGATCGAACAAAAATTCAATGTAAGTACAAATGAGCAAAAAATAATGCTGCAGTCAGCAACCGGAAATGTAAAAACAACAGGCCCGCTTGTTATCGGGCAAACATTTTTTACGATAACACAAACGGTCTTCTATATTATCATGGTGTCTATTTATACTTTACTGATTTTATTATATCGCCACCTGATCAAAAAATTTCTCTTCGCATTATTCAGCAAGGCAAATGAACCACAGGTTGCGGAAGTGCTTGATGAATCAAAAGGCATTGTTCAGAAATATATGCTCGGACTCATAACTGAAATGGGCATCGTAGCCGTGTTGAATTCAACAGCTTTACTTTTAATTGGAGTAAAATATGCCATCTTCTTAGGTGTATTTTCGGCTATACTGAATATCATTCCTTATGTGGGTATATTAATGGGCGTGATATTTACTGCACTGATAACGCTTACTACCTCCACTCACCTGAGCGATATTGTGTGGATCATTGTTTGTTTTGAAGTGATACATTTTGCAGATGCCAATTTTTTAATGCCGAGGATCGTTGGTTCAAAAGTAAAGATTAACGCATTGATCACCATTCTTGGCGTTGTGATAGGTGGCAGCCTCATCGGGCTTTCCGGTATATTCCTCGCGTTGCCTACTATCGCAATACTGAAAATAATTTTCGACAGAATTGAGGAACTGAAACCCTGGGGAATGTTATTGGGAGATGAAAATTCAGCACAATCAACTGAAAAGATTCTTTATAAAAAAATAGCAACGATCAGGTTGTCGAGAAAGAAGAAAGAACTTAAACCACCTGCTGTAGAGTAGGCCATTTAAAAAAAGGCAGTACCGGTTGCCCGATACTGCCCTCATACAACTATTATTTCTTCCCGCGGCTGATAAAATAAATGATCAGTCCTACTACAGCTGCAACCAGTATTACTCCTGTCCATACACCTGCTTTAAAAATACCCGCAATCGCTTCACAACTGCTAAATACAGTTGACACACAGATCAGCATTAAACTCAATGAAATTAATTTTAACCGGTTCATAACTATTTGATTTTTGATTTAAGATGTTGTTTATTATTGTTTTGTTGAAGAAATTTTTTTCTAAATCCTACCCCGATAAGCATTAATAATTTTCCCTCTAAAAAAATGTCATTTTTATGTGCAGCATATTATAAACTTTGTTTCGTTCAAAATTTGGTAGTCCTGTTTTAGTTGTTACATTTTAAAGCTTTTCAATGGCATGTGGAAACAGCCTAAATGCATTTGCCTTTCCAATCTTAACCACCAGTTCGGTAAGCGGAATCAATTTCATATTGCAATAAAGAACCGCTGCCGTAACTGCCTCCCTTGATCAGTACGGCTGCCTTTATGTCCTTCTCAAGAAATAGATAATCGACGGGTAGTTTATTTTTATCAGTAAAGACGTAAAACGATGGTTCAGATTCATAAATCATTTTACGTAAGAATATTAAGAATTGTGCCATTAAAAAAGCATTCGGGGTACTAATAAAACAAAGCATAAAACTGGTAATAATTTAATTGATAAGTCCTTAGGTTTATTTTTTGTAGAAATAATTTCTCAGTAATAAATTAAATCCCAATTACCGGTTTTTTTTGTTAACTTTTGTCTAAGCTGAGTTTGATAAAATGTAATCCCGCCGCATCTCGTAGTTTGGCAGTAAATTTGAACTAGCCTATACAGACAATCATTTTTCAATCATTTAAAAAATTAATACCATGGGATCAAAAAAAATGTTAACTGCCGTTTTACTGGGTGCAGCAGCAGGGGCTGTACTGGGAATTTTATTTGCACCAGGTAAAGGTTCAGAAACAAGGAAGAAGATCAAAGACAAGACTGGTGACTTTAGTGATACAATCAAAAACAAATTCACCGAATTTGGCGAAACGATCGCAGAAAAATTTGACAGTATAAGGGGTGAAGCAAATGACATAATGGAAAAAGGTAAAGACAAAGCTCAAAACCTGAAAGATGAAACAAAACGGAATTTTGCATAATGACGCTGCCAACGATACAAGAATAAGTTCCGGCGATAAAACATTAAATATGGAAAGTCAGGTTAAAGATAATATTGAGTCATTATTTGAAAAGACAGGCGACTACCTGGAAACAAGAATTGATTTGTATAAACTTAAAGCAGTTGATACGTCAAGCGATATTATATCTTCTTTTATTTCCAAGCTGGTTGTTCTTTTTGTATTTGCCATCAGCATTATAATAATCAATATAGGCATTGCACTCTTATTAGGTGAATTACTTGGTAAGTCGTATTATGGCTTTTTTATTGTAGCCGGTTTTTATCTTATCGCCGGACTTATTTTTAATTCAATGCGCTCGAAATGGTTCAAAGCACCTATTGCAGACAGCCTTATTAAAAAGTTTTTGAAATAATACGATCATGAAAATTACTGATAAAGCTTCATTGGATGCAGCCATCCTGGACCTTGAAAAAAAAAGGTGGATCGAAGAGGATGAATTAATTACGCAATTTAGACTCACGAAAGAAAGTTTAAGCCCGCTTAATCTTATCAAGAGTGGGTTTAGTAGGCTTGGTGAAATGCCCGATCTGGGACAGGGTATTATAAAAACAATTGCTGGGATGGGTATTGGTATTTTATCAAAGAAATTGTTTCTGGGCAAGTCTTCTTCACTGGTTAAAAAAGTTCTTGCAGGAGTATTTGAATTCGCCGTTGCTAAAGGAACTGTAAACAATGCTGATAAGATAAAAGCGTATGGTTTGTCGCTTTATCACAATTTATTTAAAAAGAATGCTAAACACAAACAGGATGTTTCTGCAGATTAATAAACATCGGCAATAAAATAAGTATAAGGGATATTGTTGAAAAGCCGTTTACAAAAAGTAAGCGGCTTTCTTTTATAATTTTTGTATGGTGCTCTTTGCACCATCAAACACACTTTTCCACAAGAAATTAAAGAACGACTTTGTTGGATCACGTTCAAAATTGATCTTGCCTTGCTTTAATATGCCATTCTGAGGATTGCTGTTTTTTGCAAGCATGTTGGCCACAAAACTCATTAACCCCTTTTTCTTTAATTCATTAGAATCTTTTTTTAATAACTCCACTTTAAGATCTTCATACAATAAGGTAGAACTACCTTGAGACTTAACATCGTCACCAATAAAATTAAATGAAAGCTTATTTATTTTTCCTTTCTCAATAGAAGCCATTCCCAATGGCTCGGCAATGGCATTAAGCGCTTCGGCATTAAATCCAGTTGCTGTACCTGTAACCGAAAAGCGGGCGTTGCCTGTACTAAGCGGCAGTTTCCAGGTCGTCTGCACCTTACTCACACCCATAAAAACACCAGATGCATTCACTTGCAGGATATTGTTTGAACTAATCTGCTCCTTAATATTAGTTACATTAAGAACAGTTGCGTTTATATTCTTAAAAAAAACTGTTCCTTTTTGTTTTGATATTGCACCCCGTTCAGTGTATTCAACCAAACCGTTTTTTATGATAACCTTCCTTAGGAAAATGGGTAATTTAACCGCCATCAATTGCTGGTTGGGATACAGTTTTTTTGCAGTATTCGGTGGAACAAGCCTGTCGTTGAATATTTTCAAAACAGGCTCAAGTGTGGCGTTATCTGCCAGTAATTTATGATCCGTTAATAGTGCAGCTGTATTAAAGCCACTTAAGCTGATATCATTTAATTTAAAATTGTAAAGATCTGTTTGATGTTTTAATGACTTTACAAAAGCCTCAGCGGTAACCTGTGGCACTAAGGCAAAATTATTAACATGCATATATGATGTTGCACTATTTATTTCAAAAGCACCGACATCAAACTTGTAAATCTTATCATCAGATAAAGATGAAAACCCATCTGCAGCTAATTTCCAATCTGCCTTACTTACAAGCTCTATTATATTGCTTCCTGAATACAATCGTTCTAAACCTGTTGCAGAAAAACGGAGGTTGTTTAATATCAAGGGGGCGTCATTGGGCTTATTCTTATTATAAAGCGACAGTTTTGTATTGCCTATATCTATACTTTTGAGAAAAATCTCATCAAAGGAATCATTGCCAAATGTAACCTCTTCATTTCCGGCACTACTGTTTTGCTTCCGGTAAAGTTTTATTGATCCTCCATCCGTTTTAAAAAGATCTGCCTTTATTTGTTGGTTGAGTATAAAAGCATCTGTTGAAATATTGCTCACGATACTATTGTTAACATCAAATACAATTTCGCCGGAACTGTCCACTTCCTGGAATTTTTTTAATCTGATCATTTTCGCAGGAGCATCGTATTCAATACCTGAGAAAGTAAGCAGGTGGCGGGGAGTTTTAAGTTTAACCTCGCCGACCTTTGCTACCAGGTCTTTTATAAAATAACTGATGATATTATTATAATCCCTCGTGCTATCAACTTTAAAATTATTAAGTTGAATTGAAATGCCAGTCAAAGATGTATGCGGGTTACCGGTTTTATCAGCCATGAAAAGCTTCCCGTTTGTAACAGTGATCTGTGATGCATTTATTGTGTTGTACCTGCCCAATATTTTCTCATAGATTGCCAGAGTATCATCGGCCGTAAATTTTTCTTTTTCCTTTTTGCCGGAACTTATTATATATATCACGGGGTCAATCAATTCTATAGACTTTGCTTCTACCCTGTTATTGCTTAGCAGCCCGGCTATATTGGCGCCCTTTACTGATACCTGTCCTATATGTACATTGTAAACCGTTGCTGAAGCTGCCGTGTCAAATTTTAATAATTGCTGTTGTAATGAATCCGATTGCAGATCTACATTAAAAAATGTTGCATTTCCATTGATGGCATCAATGCGTGAACTGTCGTAATGAATAAAATACAAACTATCTGTTCCTTTGCTTACCGCGTTCTCGATCTTATTTCTTACAATCCCTTTCTTATACTGTTGCCAGTATATCCATCCACCGATCAAACCAAGAATTAATATGCCTGCAATTATTTTTATTGCTTTTTTCATAAAATGAATTTAGAATGGCATACCCAGTGCAATATTCAGGATAAGGTTTTCCCTTCTCCATACACCGTTGCCAAAATCGATTTGACTAAATACCCATTGTTGCCCCGCAGGCAGGTAGGGTTTGCGAAATGGAATACCAAGATCAACCCTGATCACCAGTATAGATGCATCATAACGTAAACCAATGCCCGATGCAACTGCGATTTGTTTATACCAGTCTGTACCTAACTGACCAGCCTTACCAAACAATAAGGTATCCTTGGTCCATACATTACCAGCATCAAAAAATACGGCGGTGCTTATGGCAGCTGTGATCGGTATCCTGATCTCTGAATTAAAAAGTAATTTATAATCGCCGCCAATGGTCTGGAAAACACGCTGGTCTTCTGCCGTAGGCTTATAAGCACCCGGCCCAAGGCTACGTACCCTGAACCCCCGGATAGAATTAGCGCCCCCAATGATATACTGTTTTGAAAACGGTAACAGTGCCGAATTACTGTATGGCATACCAATACCAACCTGCAGCCTGTTTGCCCAATCCCATTTATTTGGTAGTGTTCGTGTATAATGCAGATCGAAATCTGTTTTTACATATTGCGCAAAGGGTGTATTGAATATTGTTTTTTCACGGAAACGTTTGGCACCAGTAATTAACCCGGCAATATTTCCCGACAGATCTAACCCGAAATTAAAATACCATTTATTCCTGAGGATCGATAATGTATTATTATAAGTGTAAGAAAAGTAAGAGCCCAATATTGCTTCAGAATAAACATTCAATAACAAGGCAGGATTTGTTGCTGCCTGTTTATAAAAGCTATCTGTTATGGCACTTGCATTTAGGTAACTCAACGAAACGGGAGCGAGGGTATATTCCTTTTTTGTGTTCTTTTTCCAGGTGAAATCATATTGCAGCCTGAAGAGGTTTTTTGTATAGTATAATTGCTTGCGGTATAATTCATAACCCACCAATAAATTTGTGTTTGGAGGATAAAAGTTATTTTCCTTTATAGAAAAAAAAGGAAGTGCATATCTCGGGAATCTGATATTTGCTTCACCCCCAACTCTATAACTGCTGTTATTGCTCTGTGTATTTCCATAAGCAACTTCAAACCCTGTATATGCTTTTATCGTTAGCTGTTCTGCGCCCCTGAATAAATTCCTGTTCTTCCAGTTTACACTAAACTGTGCACCTAAAGAATTATTGTCTTTTGTAAAACCATCGATCTCGGCTTGCAACGATTTTCTTTTTGCCGGTGTGAGGTAATAATAAACATTCAGTTTATGAGAAGAGTCTGGCGTTGTAGCCACTTCAAATCTATTCTTTACAAATTTAAAAGCACCCAGGTTTATTAAACGATTCAGGGTTGTATTTTGTTCCTGACTGCTGTATATACTGCCCGGGCGATACGTGATCGTTTGTGCAAACAAGCGGGGTTTAAATCTTTTCCTCTTATCCTTTATCAATAAGCCATCGTAATGGGTAAACCCGATTTTGGCTGTGTCGAGGTCAACAGAAGCAAGCGAATAGCCAGGAAACACAGCAATTTTATTGATAGCATAAGGATACCGTGCACTATCGGGTGTAGCCCGCTTGAGGTTTAAGAAAAGATCAACCTGCCTGCCGCCAACAGTGCTATCCGCATAAGCCATTAAATAATCCGGGTTAAAATAATAGTATCCTTTTGTTTTCAAAAAAAGATCCAGTCGATCACGTTCGGTGCTGATATCACTTAAGCGATAAGGAGATCCAACATTTAAAATACCTTTTTGCTGCTCTCTCATCAATTCTTTCAACAATTCAGAACTATCACTTACCCAGGTAATGCTTTTGATATGGTATTGCGGCTGCACTTCCGCAGTATAAACTGATTTAATAAAATACCCGGAATGAACAGTGTCGCCCTGCACCGTTGTATGGAAATAACCAATATTTTCCATGAATGCTGCCATATTCTCTGCGGTAACCGGCGCATTTACGCTACTGCTCAGTACAGGTGGCTCTGCCAATTGTTTGCGTAAAAAGGCTCTTAACCCTTTCTGTTGTTTATCCGGATCGGGCTCTCCGATCACATACCACCACCAAACTTTATATGGCTGACCGAATAAAAATTTATTCCGGCGTGGTTTTACTGCAAGTTTTAATTGTGTCCTTAATTGACTGCTGTTTGTTTTAGTTTCCGGGTTCTTGTGAACGATCACCGTAGAACCTTTGTATAATTTCTCCCCAGCAGGCAAGAACCGCCTTACGCTACAGGAAGATGCAGTCAGGATCAATATCATCAATATAAAAAACGAACCCCTCATGTTTAATTTGTTTTGCGCTGCCTTTTGTTCTTTCTCTTCCCAAACAATTCATTGAACTTATTATAATCCATCGTTACGATAAAACCTAAACCGGTTTCAACCACGTATCCATCCACGATCACCTCAAACTGATTTTTCCTGTATGCTCTTAATAAATACTTACCGTCTTTTGTAAGTTTATATGACAGTGTTACATCCGGCAGGAAACTGTTTTTTTGTGAAGCCCTTGCAGGATCCTGCCCTTCTATACCAAAATTCTTTCCAACACTTACGGTTAGCCTGTCATCCAGGAAATTTTTACTAAGAACCACATTCAGGTCTGTACGTTGTGAACTGCCGGCAGCACTGTAATCACGATAGCTATTCAGGTTAAGATCAATGTCTATTCCTTTAATAAGATTGCCTGCAATCTCGTTGAGTGCAGAAGAAAGGAATCGGCTTACGCTTTGCCGGGCAAGGTCATTAAAATCATTGCCGTTTCCCTTAAAGAAATCACTGCTCTGCTCACCAACAAATCTTCCCAACAATAATAGAGAAAAAACCTGCTTGTTGGTTGCAGATTCATCACCGCGTATTTGTGCAAGTTTACTTTCGATGGTAGTTCTAAGTTCATTGCTGATCACGGCGTTGTCCTCAGGTAATTGTATATCGAATTTTATTTCCGGTTTACTCAATACACCGGTTAAATGCAGCACTACTTTAAAAGTTGCTTTTTGATTGAACGAATTTGAAAGTGTAGGATCAACGCTGCCAACCTCATTGCCCAGCAGGTCTTTTGCAGAAGTCACCACTTCATATTCTGCAGTAACATTAACCCTCGCATCCATCGGCGCTCCACCGAATACAATGCTGCTGCCTTTTACCAGTGAAAATTTCTTTTGCAGGAATTGATAATTAAAAACGTAGTGGCCATTGTCTAATTCATAATTTCCTGCCAACACTATATTACCGCCAGGATCAACCCCTGCATTTAATTGCGCATCTCCCTGCACTTTTATTTCGTCTCCCGTTGCAGGATCTATAATAATGGTAAGCGCCGCTTTTTTATGAACTTCTATATTCAGGTTATAATTAAGAAATGCTGCGAAACCTGTGTTGTTTTCTTTTTCCGGTGCAAATGCAACAGCAGGCGGATTAATATCAAATGTATCTCTGTCAATAAACCTGACTATATTCTTTCCTTCATCCTTGCTGTAATTCCTTTCAGGAATAACGATGGTAACATCACTCTTGTCATTCAACAAAATATTTCCTTCAATACTCGGCTTAACAGATGTTCCGGTAACAGTAATATTTGAATTGATTGCCGCAAAACCAAAAAACTCATTCCCTGTTACACGTTTTGAATTTAATACGATAAAATCTTTCGCATTCATACTCAGATCGAGATTAAAGTTTTTTTCTATATTTAATGAAATGCCGCCGTTCAGTTTCATTACATGATCAAGTGAATCGAGGATAAGGAATTGATCTAATTTTATCTTGGGGTAATCAAATACGATCCGTTGCTTATTAATTTTCAATGGCGAACCTAACTGCGAAATGGTGAACCGTGTTGTATCGAAATTTAATTCCCCTTTCCATCTTGGGTCACTGAATTTCCCGTCAACATTCATGCTCCCATGAACATTGCCTGTTGCATTGCGTATCCCGCCAAAAGTGAATCCCTGCAAGCTGGCCAGGTTCAATTGGTTTATATCAAGTGTTGCATCAAATTCCTTCGCTGCATTATACAGGTAATAATTTCCTTTCGCTGCTATATCATTTTTATTCCCCTGCAATGTTAAATTGGCAATGATATTATTCTCAGATTGCTTTGACGCTGAACCGGTAAATGTGCCCAATGGCTGCTGCATTAATTCAAGGTGTTCAACAGTAAAATTTCCCGTGAATGCAGGGAGATTTTTATTAAGATCAGCAACTTGCATTTTTGCATCCAGGATACCGGCAGCAAACAATGTATCGCTGCTAATAATAGCGCTGATACTTTTTAAATTAAAATTATCAATAGAAATATCTATCGGGCTGTTTGGAAATTCCTGCCTGCTATTAATAAATATTTTTGCGGTATCACTGTTGATTAAAAAATTATGAATCACAAGGCCGGCAGGAGAATATTTTATATAGTTATCGGGCGCAACATTCCAATCTTCATAATTAAGCAACAAATTATCTTTTAACCTGAATAAATATGTTTCATCTCTTGCAAACAAAGATGCATTCAGGCCAAACCAATCCTTCTTTTTATTATCCTGTGTGAGGGCATGAATAGCAAGGCTGTCGTTCGCCGCACTTCCATCCAGCTTTGATCCGTAGAAAGTATTATTGGCATAATTAAGTGTATCAAAATTCACTGCATAATTGATGCGTTCATTTCTTGAGCGAATATCAATATTACCATTTCTTATTGTATTACCCTGGTAAGCCAGGTATGGAACACCAGCAGTGAAATTTAAAGCACTATCGCTATCCGCTGATGCAAAACTGCCTTTAAAATTTATATCATCGTATGTTGTGAGTCCTGGTACAATATCAACAAGAAGCGGATGCTTTTTAATTACGCCATCAAAAGTTAGTTGCTGGTCTTTTATAACTGTTGCAGAAGTTCCCGGCACAATGTCATAATAATGATCTATATATTGAATAACGGCATCGCCAACCTTATCATAATCAAATGCACCATTGGCATGAATAGTTGCAAAAGGCGCATTGAAATTAATATTATCAATACCATTGGATGAGGTTGCAAGCAGGGAAAGAGTATCCAATGAATAGGACTTATCCCCGAGTTGGATTTTTAAAGAATCGATAACGGTATTAATATCAAGATTGCGTGGGCGGACATCATTGGCGGCTATATTTGCCGACAAAGAAAAGTTAAGTGTGTCTTTGTACAAATGCAATTTATATAATTCAGCAGTATCAACCCGCACAGTTCCATTAACAGTTGGATATTCATTTTTTACATTAAGCATCAGATCATATTTCACCCGCAGGCTACTGTCATTTATTGATCCTTTTGTGTCAATGATGCCGGCGTTCAAATTTGCGGTTAGATCAGCATTTTTATAATTGTATTTATTATACTGCAAGTGTTTTATTGAAGCGGTAATATCAGAGCGCATGGTTTTATAATTGAACCCTTTGCCTTTTGCGGTAAAAGATCCGGTAACAGTTCCCAGTACACTATCCTGTTTAATAAGTTTGCCTATCGCAAAATCATTTGTTGTAATAAAGAGATCGTAGGTAACATTTTCAGAATCTTTCATGTTCGTCATATACCCCTTCACGGTCATTGGGCCATAACTACCACCAAGTTTAAGGTCGGCAGTAAAATTATTTACATCTCCTTTGAATGCTCCGCTGGCAGTAAGCTTTTGTGGTAGTTCTATTTCAGGTGGTATCGTTCCCGGCGGAATAAAACCAATAATAAAATTTTTATCAAAGCTGCTGCTGCGAATAGCAAAATCATATACAAGCTTTGCAGGATCTGATATATTCTTCAAAGAAAATTTTCCATTAATGGCGATATCCTTGCCGCTCACCTGAACATCAGAAACAAGGTTATTTTTATTGCCGGTTAATCTTCCTTTTAAATAAATAATATCAGGTAGTTTGCCCATTGCCTCGAGGTTTGCAGCAGGAACAAATTTTAGAATGTCAGCCTTTCTAAAACTACTTTTGTCAATATAAAGATCATAGTAAAATTTATCAGCATCGGTAAGGTTGAACAATGTTCCATGTGCTGTTACTGTACTTCCTGATAATGCTTTTAATTGAAGGCCTGGAAGATACACCCTTGCCAGTGTTCCCCGTATTTCAGTATTGAACTGAACCAAATAATTTCCAAATGTTTCAGGAGGAAAAGAATTTTTTAAAGCAGGGTTAAGCAGGTAAAGATCATTGAATGCAATGGTACAATTATTAAGTTTGGCCGACAATAATGTATTTTCCGGTGTTTTAGCGATAGCACCGATGCTATCATATTTTATTTCGATCGCATTTTGCAAAAGACTTTCTGACGTTTTTATGTATAGTTCTTTTGCAGAAATTCCTGTATTTGTCATCACGAAATTCAAATGCGTGGTATCCAGTGCAAAATTGCTGGTATCTTTAAATGTGCATTGCTTTACCAATGCAGCTGTGCTGTCTTTTGAAAATATAAAAGATGTAATATCTGCTGTAAGATTTTTTGTATTAAAATGGCCCAGGTCAAAGCCTCCTGCAAGCGGCAGGTTATTGTCATCGTATTTAACCTGGTCATTATTTAAAGAAACCTGTTTTGCTTTTATGAGCCAGGGAACCGAATTACCCGTGTTTATGTTGCTATCTTTTTTACTTACAGGATTGGTGAATTGAACAAATGAACTATCGAGTAATAGCTGATCACCGGTTGCTGTAGATTTCCCAAGATCAAAAAGTACATTACCTAAACCAAGATGTGTTACATTGTTGGCATAATACATCCCCGTTATTTTATTTTGCACAAACACATTTACATCCCTGATATCAAATTTAGAGGCGGTGACGTATAGATCGTACACGGCACCGGTTGCAGTATCAACAGCCACGGGCTTACTCATCTCTTCTTTCGGTTCCTTATAAGTGTTCATGAAAAAATCAACACCGGATGCGAAGAAATCATCAATACCAAAATTGATCCTGTCGGGCTGAAATTTATTTAAGGATGCATCCAGGTTTTTTATACTTGCTACAAAATCGGTTCCTGCATTTTTATCCGCATATCGCAATGCAACACGATCAAAAACCAACCTGTCCATTGTTAACTTTAATGCTGCAGTATCTGTATTAACCTGGGTTGATGGTTTATTGCCGGTGAAAGCGTCTATTACAAATTGAAAATTAAAGGCAGTATTATTTTCTGTTCTATTTATATTCAGAAGGATATTTTTAAAAACCAGCTTGTGAATATCTGTATTGCCTCTGATCAATTTGAACATATCGATATCAACCGTTATTCTTTCACCATAGATCAATGTATCTTTTTTTTGATCCTGTATATACACATTATTTATCTCTATCCATTTAGGCAGGCTATAATCTATGGATCCAATAATAACTTTTGTTTTTAATTTATCAACGAGGTAAGATTGTACCTGGTTCTTGACGATCCTTCTTCCAACAGGCAAATTTATGAATACCAAAAAAGCGCATAGTAAAATCAATATACAGCCAAGTGTATATAGCATAATCTTACCTGTTCTTTTAAATATTCTTTTATACTCCATAAAAAACCCGAAACTGTTCTCTTTCCTTTGTGAAAACAAACTGCGAAGGTTACTTACAGTCTGTATTTTAATTGCTGTTTATTACTAAGAAATTATTGTGCCTGTATATAGACTATGATTATAGTGGTTATTACCAGGCTACTATACTATGGCTGTGGAATGTATTCCCCAATTTTATGCCATTTATAATAAGATACGCTAAAAAGTAGTATTTGAGGCTGTTAAAAAATATTGGTATATCCTTTGAATTTCTTAGCAGGAACACCTAAAAGATTTTATATGCAATACAATTACCACGATGAAGACCTTTGTTTTCTCACTGAAAAGATCAGGGATATAAAAATTGCTTTATTCAAATCAGAGATTAATGCTGAATTACGGTTACCAAATAATATCATACAAACGCTCAAGGTAGAAAATGATGGAACGATCTGGTTCTTTACATCATGTCATGGAAACTATGCACAAAACATTGACAAATCATTTTACGCTTATCTTGATTATTATAAAAAAGGGAGAGACTGTCGCTTACAACTTAGTGGAAAAGCGACCATTGTTGAAAATGACGATGAAGATCTTTTTTCAATAAGTAATTATTCCGCAGGAACTTTTGGAAGGTTGGTATTGGTAAAGATGAAGATCATGCAGGCTGAATATTTTGAGAACCCACCAGTTGAAAATATATCCTGGCAGGAGAAGATAAAAACAACGATCAATCATTTATTTTTTACACCGTCGCATAAGGTGTTTGATTTCTCTTAATACCTCTACATAGAACCGGACTAAGAATCAACAGCAATAGTTTAAGGGCAAAAAGTAATATAAAGGCCTCCCGTTATCGGGAGGCTTTTTCAGCCTTAAATTTTTGTATGGCATTTCTTGAAAAATCACTCAGGATCAATTTGCCACTGATTGCCGCTCTTTCTTTCAACAATACATCCCAGCTTTCTGTTCCTTTCCAACTGATCTTTTTAAGTTCTGCCATGGCTTCGGGATTGTAATGAGCCAGGTTGTGTGAAAGCCTTTGAACAGATTCATCCATATTAGATATGTCCTCATGCACTTCAGCAAACAATCCCTTTTTCTTTGCCCAGTCGCTGTTGCGCCACATCGCTGCATCAATAGACAATGCAGTAAATGCTGCATTACCGATCTTTCTTTCTACTGCAGGACCAACAACAAAGGGGCCGATGCCAATAGCAAGTTCACTCAGTTTTATATCTGCGTTTACTGTTGCAATGGTATAATCGGCTGCAGATGCAAGCCCAACACCTCCACCTACACATTTTCCCTGAACCCTGGCAATAATAAATTTCGGGCATTTACGCATGGCATTGATAACGTTGGCAAAGCCGCTAAAAAATTTTAACCCTTCAGTTTCTGTCCTTATCTGCAATAATTCATCGAAAGATGCACCGGCACAAAAAGATTTTTCTCCGGCGCTTTTCAACACAATTACTTTTGTTTCTGCATGCGTTCCGGCAAAATGAATTTCCTGTGCAAGTTCTTCCAGTATCTTTCCCGGAAGTGAATTACTCTGGGGATGAAAAAATTCTACTGTGGTTATACCGTTGTGTGTTTCGGAATTTACGTATCCTTCCTGTATTTCCTTATGCATAAAAATTATTTTTTTGTGAAGTTTTTTGAAGTTTTTAGAGTTTATTTTTTAATTGTGAATCCGAAAACTGTTTTAACAGCTACGCATTACCTTGTAATTTACTTTTCATTTCAACCATCGTAAGAATTGTTCCAACACCAATCGCTTCATCTGCGTCATCAAAAATTTCTACATACCATTTTACAATCCCCTTTGGTATATCTGCTCCTTTCGTCATCTGAACTTCAGGGTTTTGTTCTTTTAATTCCTGGGCCGTTTTTTCTTTACAGCTGAAACGGATATAAACAGACATGCCTGGGTACACTGGTTTGATGAACCGAAGTTCGTCAATTCCATAATTCAACAGTACAGGATTTTTTTCGTAGCTATCTACAAATAAACCTGCTGCGGCGCTCATGATAAAATAGCCGTGCGCAACCTGTTGATCAAACATGGTACCTGCAAAGTCGGTTGCTGTAAGATGCGCATAAAAATGATCGCCGCTCAGGTCGGCAAAACTGTCAATATCTTCCGATGTGATCAGTCTTTTTGCTGTAATGATCTGATCGCCGATGACAAGTTCCTCAAAATATTTTTTAAACGGGTGCTTACCATCGTTGTGTCCTTTTGCATGTGGTTGAAAAACATTGCTGATGGCTGTTATCATTGTTGGTGAACCTTGAATAGCGGTACGTTGCAGGTAATGCTTTACGCCTCGAAGACCTCCCATCTCTTCTCCTCCGCCCGCCCTGCCAGGCCCTCCATGAACCAGTAGCGGCAATGGTGAACCGTGGCCCGTGCTTTCTTTGGCGCATTCTTCATTCAATACCAGTATTCTTCCATGATGTGATGCAGCACCGAGTACATATTGTTTCGCCAATGAAGGGTCAGCGGTTACGATAGATGAACAAAGACTTCCCTTTCCTTTTTTACTTAACTCAATGGCTTCATACATATTTTTATAAGGCATGATGGTACTCACTGGTCCAAATGCTTCTACATTGTGCGATTCGTCTGCTGCAAATGGTTTTTCGTTTAGCAATAACAGTGGACTAAGAAATGCTCCAACGCTTGCATCTGCATCAATTACCCGCACGCTATCCAGTGAACCATATATTATACTGGATGATGCCAATAATTTTTGTACCTGGCTTCTTACTTCTTCTCTTTGTGAAAGCCCAGCCATAGAACCCATTCTTACTTTTTCATTTAAAGGATTACCGATGGTTGTTTTATCAAGTTCAACTGCGATGGCTTTCCATACATCTTCCATTTTATTTTCGGGAACGAATATGCGGCGGATGGCGGTACATTTTTGTCCTGCTTTAACCGTCATCTCCCTTTTAACTTCTTTGATAAAAATATCCCACTCCGGTTTGCCTGGTTCTACATCTTCAGCCAAGACGATACAATTCAAAGAATCTGCTTCCATATTAAATGGAACACTTTCACCTAAAACAGCAGGATGTGATTTTAATTTTAACCCTGTAGATGCAGATCCTGTGAATGTTACCACATCCTGTGACGTAACAAAGTCGAGCATATTTCCTGCACTTCCGCAAACAAGCTGTAATGCGCCTTCTGGCAAAATACCGGAAGCTATTATTTCCTTTACAACACCTTCAGTAAGAAAAGAGGTAACGGTAGCCGGCTTTACAACAGCAGGCATTCCTGCCAGTAAGTTGACTGCAATTTTTTCAAGCATACCCCATACCGGGAAATTGTATGCATTTATATGAACTGCAACACCCTCTTTAGGCACCAATATATGATGGCCCATAAATGTGTTTTGCTTACTTAATGAAATGGGGTCTCCATCCAGGCAAAAAGGATCATCAGGTAATTTTCTTCGAAGCGATGCATTTGAAAATAAATTACCAATACCTCCTTCAATATCTATCCAACTATCAACTTTTGTTGCGCCTGTTTGATAACTGATATTATAAAAGATCTCTTTTTTATTAAGTAAATGAAGCGCCAATGCTCGTAACATCCTGCCTCTTTCCTGGAAGGTCATTTTCCTTAACGCAGGATTTCCTTTTTGACGGGCATAGGTTAAAATGGCTTCAAAGTCCAATCCGCTCGTTGTAGCACTGCTGATCGCTTCACCGGTAACAGCGTTGTACAACAATTGTCCTTCGCCGTCGCCTTCGATCCATTTTCCTATTATATAATTACCTAATTTTTGCATAGCGTTTACGTTAAAGAAGCAAAGCTAAGAAATGAAAGGAAAATGCATTTTTATATTAATGTGCTGTGACTTTATTGCACGGATTGGATTACGAAATTCCCGAATAAATGTAGCGCCTTTCCAGGACTTTTCACAGGCAACCTGTATAAAGACCGCCCTGGCTGATTTTAAAACCCTGCCATTAAAGATTATATACGTAAGATGGAAAAAGCCGGGATGTCGTTGTAATTGCAATGCTTGCACAGCTAAATACGCTGGCTTAAAAAGCTGGAAGAAGGTGAATATAAGTAAAACAAGATCAGCAATCAATATCGAACTGCCTTAAATGATGCCTGCAGTGTTTATAATGCAGTAGTATCCATTCTTCAAAATTGAGCGGACCAAAAACAGGATGCACTGTTAGCTTTAAGGGATCATTTTTAAAATATTCAACAAATTCTCCGATTGCTTTGTGAAGCTTTGCGATTGCTTCTTCATAGGTGCTATACCTTAAAGGCATTGGGTCTTCTCCAATTACATTCAAAGGTGCTTTTGTGTTTTCCCTGAATTGTTTATCGCTAAAAAGAAATTCTCTATATTTAGGTAAGTGCTCTTCCAGCGTAACGAGATCAAATTTTATTTTTTCAGTAGAAACCTTAAAAAAATCAATCAGGTGCTCGACCGTTTGTTGCGCATTCATTTTACCCCAATTAGCCACGGTATCTGCGGAAATATTTTTCTGAAGCAGCAAAAAATCATTTTCAATAAAAGATAATTTCTCTTTGTCAATACCCATTGTTAAGCGTTTTTATACCTTGAAGGCGTTCGGATGGAGAGATTATTCTGTACTGTGTATGTAACGACTCTACGGCAAAAACATGGCCTTACTTATTTCTCCTGGAGTTCCTTTTCCAATAATCTTTTGTCTATTTCTGTACAAAGGCCATGAAAGATATCATTGATAGATCCTTCACCTTTCACCATAACCACTTTTTCAAAATTCCTGTAATAATCTGCTACAGGTGCTGTCTTATTATGGTATTCAACGATTCTTGCTTTAATTACCTGGTGATTGTTATCATCGGAGCGGCCGCTTGTTTCGCCACGCTTTTCCAATCGCTTTATCAATTCATCCTCGCTTACATCTAATGCCAGCATAACGGAAATAGAGCTACGCTTCAAGTCTAATAATTTATCCAATGCATCTGCCTGTGTTGCGGTGCGTGGGAAACCATCAAATAAAAATCCTTTGGCTTCCGGATTTTCATCCAATGCAGAGCTTATCATGCCGATAACAACCTCATCGGGAACCAGCTGGCCTTTATCCATAAAGTTCTTTGCTTCCTGGCCCAGGGCCGTCTGGCGTGCTATTTCAGACCGTAACAAATCACCCGTACTTATATGCTTTAGCCCATAGCGCTCTATCAACTTTTCGCTTTGCGTGCCTTTTCCACTGCCTGGGGGGCCAAAGAGTATTAAATTAAACATAATTGATCCTATACTTAATAGTTGAATATGAGTTACTTATTTCAATTAAACCAGTCGCAAAGGTAACTAAGCATTTTAAAAATTAATGCCCTGTACTGAGAATGTAGAAAGTTATTGCAGGCTGAATTTAGTTTTGGTTTAGTAAATATAATATTCGGCGGGCAAAAAGCAGTCATAATTACTTGAATTAAGCCATTTTTTTTTGAAAAAAATCAATAATTATATTAAAACGCTAAAAAATAACCTGCTTATGCAATAATTATTAATATTTCGGCAAGTCTTTGTTATCCTGAACCCTAACAATTACTTTTGCCATTAACCATCATTTTTTAACTGTTTTCTCATGGGTAAACTGATACTTAGTGACCTTGCCGAAAACCTTATTGCATCCGAGATCGTTCGCCTTGGCGCCATGATTAAAGAAAAGATAAGGGCGGGTGAGCATATCTATAATTATACGATCGGTGATTTTGATTCTGCTGAATTTCCTATTCCTGAATTGTTGTTAGAGGAGATCATAAATGCTTATAAAGAAGGAAAGACTACCTATCCCGCAGCTGAAGGTGAATTAGAATTGAGGAAAGCAGTAGCTAATTTTATTAATAAGAACCAGGGGGTGAATTATGCCCCTCAGGAAATACTCATTTCGGCAGGCGGCCGGCCGCTGATTTATTCTGTTTTCAGAACCATTATTGATACGGATGATAAAGTAATTTATCCTGTTCCGAGTTGGAATAATAATCACTATGTAAATTTCACCCATGGCAAACACGTAGTGATCGAATCAACCAGGGAAAATAATTTCATGCCCACGGCTGCACAGATAGCACCGCATATAAAAGGCGCAACACTGCTGGCATTGTGTTCTCCTTTGAACCCAACAGGGACAACTTTCAACAAAGAAGAATTGGAAGCTATTTGTGACCTTGTAATAGCAGAGAATGAACAGCGCAAAGAAGGAGAGAAAAAATTATACCTGATGTATGACCAGATCTACTGGACATTAACTTTCGGCGGCACCAAACATTATAACCCTGTAGCACTAAGGCCAAAAATGAAAGACTACACAATTTTCATTGATGGTATCAGTAAAGCTTTTGCAGCAACAGGTGTAAGGGTTGGCTGGGCAATGGGCCCGCAGGAAGTGATCGTTAAGATGCGTTCACTCAACAGTCATATTGGTAGCTGGGCGCCGATGGCTGAGCAGTATGCTGTTGCCAGATTTTTAGAAAATAATGAGTCTGTTCAACAGTATCTCATACGTTTTAAAAGTGAAGTGGATTATCGTCTTAGAAAGATTTATGAAGGGTTTCAGCAATTAAAGCAAGAGGGATTTTCTGTTGATGCTATTATACCACAGGCCGCTATTTACCTAACGGTACAGATTAACCTTATAGGAAAAACAACTGCTGATGGAAAATTATTAAATGAACAGGCTGATGTAACAGAATACATATTAAGTGAAGCTAAATTAGCACTTGTTCCTTTTGGCGCTTTTGGTGCAGGCAAAGAAAGTAACTGGTACAGGATCAGTGTAGGATGTTGCAAAAAAGCAGAAATAAAAACTGTGTTGAAACAATTGAAAGAAGCCTTACAAAAACTGCAGTAGTGATTAGTTTTTATTGTTTAGGAAAACAAAAGCCTGGTCTTTTTTTCTACGGACCAATTTCTTGATATCAACGGCCTTGTTGGTGATCTTATATTTATTAAGATCTAAAATTTCGTGCGCTTTTACGAAATTATCAAGCCTTTCGACCATAAAGAGTAGTTCATGCAACCATGCCACCTCATGCTCAATAGCCTGGGGAGTCATTAATTCCTGCTTGAATAGAACCAATAGGTCCCTGTTCGAGTTGTTCATAGACATCAACCATTTTCAACTACCTGTAACCAACCATACCTTGTTTATTTGGGCAACCGCATTGGCCTTTTTTTGAAGAAGAGCAACCGGTTACTACCAGGCATGTACCAATCAAAAGTAGTATTGTTATTTTTTTTATTCGCTGCATCAGATTCACGTTACCAAATTAAACTATTTTCACAAATAAATATTGCCTCATTTTAATGATTGTTGATAACATTAACAAAATAACTACCGGTTTAAGAGTACTTGTGGTTCCGCTTGACTGGGGTTTAGGTCATGCTACACGCTGTATTCCAATCATTAACGCATTAATATCAGATAATATTGAAGTGATTTTAGCAGGTGAAGGAGATACCGTGAAAATACTTGCAAAGGCCTATCCGAAATTAGTAATTTTACCATTGAGAGGTTACCGAGTACATTATAGCCGGAACAGAGCTTTCTTTTTCCTAAAAATGTTGTTGCAGCTTCCTAAAATTGCACTTGCCATAAAACATGAAAAAAGATGGCTGAAGAAAACCATTATTACCCATAAAATTAACGCAGTAATTTCGGATAACCGATTCGGGCTCCAGCATAAGAGTATTCCTGCTGTTTTCATGACACACCAGTTGCAAATTGAAACAGGTAAAAAATGGCTGGACACTTTTGCTCAAAAGATTAATTACCATTTTATCAATAAATTTAATGAATGCTGGATCCCTGATCTTCCCGGAAGACAGCATCTTGCAGGAAAGCTTTCACATCCAGCCAAACTACCAGGCGTTCCTGTTATTTACCTTGGCATCCTGTCGAGGTTTAAAAAAATAACCACAGAAAAAAAATATAATTTACTGATAATGCTTTCAGGTCCTGAACCACAGCGCAGTATTTTTGAAAATATGATTCTATCGCAATTGAAAGAATATACTGGCACAGCGGTATTGGTAAGAGGTTTACCAGGATCCGAAAAAAAATTAGAGATCCCAAATGAAAAATTAACCATCCAAAACCACCTGCACGCTAATGCATTGAATGAATTGATACTTCAGTCAGAAAACATAGTTGCAAGATCTGGTTATTCAACTGTGATGGACCTCTTTACATTGAAACAAAAAGCGATACTGGTGCCAACTCCCGGACAAACCGAACAGGAATACCTTGCAACTTATCTAATGGAAAAAAAGATATTCTTTACCTGTCCACAACAAAATTTTTCATTGCAGCACGCTCTCCAATCTGTAAACAGTTTTGATTTTTCGTTCCCCGCGGCTATCACGGGTCTGCATATAGCTGTTATTCAGCAATGGGTTGAAAAAATAAATAAGAGAATCAGGGTTTAGCAATGAAAATTCCTTTTTCATTTTTATTGTTACTGCCAACAATACTATCGCTGTTATTTGCATGAAAAAGAAAATTGGTTTTCCCGCTTAATTGGGCGGCCAAACTGATCATGTTTTTAAAACTTCCTGATCCTTCACATAATATCAATTGATCTAATTTGTATTTTTTTATTGCTTCAGAAATATTATTTTCTTTGCCGATAGAGACACCTGCATCACTATCATTGGGTGCAATCCGCCCCTTGATGATAAGTGGGCGGGCTGAATGTCTTACCAGGTGAAGCATTTGATCAAATAATTGCTGGTTTGCAACTATAGCTGTACTTAATTGCGGCTTCTCAACTGCATTATTGCTGATAAGATTTCTAAAGAAAAGTCTTGCAGTTGCTACTAACCGGCCCAGGTTTATCGCGATTTTCATAGAAAAGCACGTAAGTTTTTTTTCTTTATAATGCTTTGAAACGAAGAGTTGCATAGCATCATAAAATGTACGAATATATTGATGAGAATTTTTTTGTGTGCTTTCACCTTTGAAATGAACAATACTTGTCCCGGCAAAATAATAATTCTTCAGTCCCGATTGCTGAATGCGGTAACTAAGGTCGATATCCTCGCCATACATAAAAAAAGAAGCGTCAAATCCTTTTACCGTTTCTAGCGTTTTTTTACTAAGCATCATAAAAGCACCTGCCAGCACATCCACTTCACCACTCTGGTTCTCCGGCAAATGCCCTGCATAATACCTTGCAAACAATTTTGAGGAAGGAAACAATGCAGTCAACCCGGTCATTTTAAAAAAAGAGGTCATGGGGGATGGAAAAGATCTTTTGCTTTCCTTGAGGAACCTGCCCGATCCATCGATCATGTGTACACCAAGTGCAGCGCAGTTTTTATGCTGTTTAAAAAAAGCTATACATTTTTGAAAACAATCTTCCGGTACGAACGTATCGGGATTTAAAAATAAAATATATGCGCCTGACGCTTCACTCAACACACTGTTATTGGCTTTCGCAAAGCCGTTGTTTTTATTTGTCCATATAAGCTTAACGCCCGGGAACCTTTCTTCCAGGTATTCCCTGCTTCCATCTGTTGAATTATTATCCACTACAAAGATCTCTACATTCATATTTGAAGCAGCTTTCAGCACACTACACAGGCATTGCTCTAAAAAATATTTTACATTAAAATTTACTATGATTACAGATAGATCCAATTCAACAAATTATTTATGTACGAAATAAGGGCTTTCAACCCATACTTCAAATTTACGCTCTTAAGACAAGAGGCTGCATCAACTATCATATCCTTCATCTCAGTATCTTTGCGCCATGTTAAAAAGAACGCTCATAAAAGCAGTGGAGGCAGGTGCAGCACAACTTATGCATTTTTTCAATGGCGAATTCAAAATCTCCAATAAGGAAGGCATCAACAACCTGGTCACTGAAGCAGATCATGCTGCAGAGAAAGCGATTATTGACGTGATACAGGCAACCTATCCCGATCATTTTATCTTAAGCGAGGAAACAGGAGAAATACGTTCTTCCAGTGAATATAAATGGATCATTGACCCGATAGATGGTACGGTTAATTTTGCCAATGGTATCCCTATCTGCTGTGTAAGTATTGGTTTGGAAAAAGATGGAAAAATGATCATGGGTACTGTTTACAATCCCAATATGAATGAATTCTATTTTGCTGAGAAAGGATGCGGTGCAACCCTAAATGATAAAAAGATATCTGTAAGCAATAAATCAGAAGTTATAAAAAGCTGCCTGGTCACCGGTTTTCCTTATACTTACCTGGATATGCCTAACGGCCCTGTGCAGGTATTTGAAAAATTACTTCGTGCAGGAGTTCCGGTGAGGAGATTGGGTAGTGCGGCCATAGATCTATGTTGGGTTGCAGCCGGCCGCTTCGATGGTTTTTATGAACATAAATTACAAGCATGGGATAGTGCGGCAGGTTTTCTGCTTGTAGAAGAAGCAGGCGGAAAAGTAACCGATTTTGAAGGGAATTACTATTCTCCTTATCAACCCCGGCTGATTGCAACCAATGGTAAGATTCATGAGGAATTAAAGAATATTATTAACGGAGTAACTCTATAATTCATGATGTGAGTTGTATGATTTACAGAGTATTCAAAAATCATAGAACCCGCATCATTCCTCCTAAGTAAAAATTGCATTTTATGAATGAAAGAACTGAAATAGCATCCCTTGGTGAATTTGGATTGATAGATCATCTTACCAAAAACCAGGAAACAAAGAACGTATCAACGATTTTAAGTGTGGGAGACGACGGTGCAGTAATAGATCATTTCGGGAGACAAACTGTTGTATCTACAGATCTTTTACTGGAAGGGGTTCATTTTGATCTTTCTTATACTCCATTAAAACATCTAGGCTATAAATCAGTCGTTGTAAACGTGAGTGATATTTATGCGATGAATGCAACTCCTACACAGATCGTGATCAGCATTGCTTTCAGCAATCGTTTTAGTGTTGAGGCTTTGGATGAATTTTATGAAGGCGTGTATGCTGCCTGTGAAAAATATGGCATTGACCTGGTTGGCGGAGATACCAGTACTTCTCAAAAAGGTTTTGTAATCAGCATCACCGCACTTGGTGAAGTGGCCCCTGATAGTTTTGTAAAAAGAAGTGGTGCCAATGTAAATGATCTTATTTGTGTAAGTGGCGAATTGGGAGGTGCTTTTCTTGGCCTTACACTTTTAGAACGCGAGAAAAAAATATTTGAGGAAACAGGCGCACAGCCAGACCTGGAGGGCCAGGCTTATATTGTTGGACGACTATTAAAACCTGAAGCTAGAAAAGATATCATAGAGTATTTTGCTGAAGCCGGTATCATGCCTACAAGTATGATAGATATCAGTGATGGCCTTAGCAGTGAATTATTACATATCTGCAAACAGAGCAATACAGGTTGTGTCGTTTATGAAGACAAGTTTCCTTTTAATGATGAAATGAAAGAGTTTGCCTACAAATTAAAACTAGATCCTACTGCATGTGCATTAAGTGGTGGCGAAGAATATGAATTGCTTTTTACAGTTGCACAGGCTGATCATGAAAAAATAAAAGCCAATCCGGGCATTAGTATAATCGGGTATATAACAGAAGCTGCGGAAGGAAAAAAACTGATCACCAGGGGCGGTAACGAGCACGACCTTGTTGCGCAGGGCTGGAATCATATGAGTTAATCATCGCTGCAATAGTTAAGCCTTTCCACTATACATTTTATGGCGTTATTCATAACCTGAACTGAAGAAATATGATTGTTTATTTCTTTTAAGCAATGTGTAAATAAGAATGCAGGTTTGTCTGCCTTATTAAAGACAGTTGTCAGGTTGTTACTGTAACAAAGAAATAATATCTTACCCGAGAAGTTACTTTGCAAAATAATATGATAAGTATTCCCTTTTTTATCATTTAGCAGTTGCAGGTAAGTATAAGGATTGCTTACATCAAACTTGTTTGCTTTTGGATCATCAATAATAGCCGTCGATAAATTTACAGTTATATAATTTTCTATGATAACCTGTGAAGGTTTAACGATGGAAAGTTCTGTAGAAACATATTCCTGGGCGAACAGCCTGTTACCTGTTAATATTAAAGACAGGAGGGTAAATATTATTTTTTTCATAAAAGTGTTTTTAGAATTTAGCGTCGAGTGATTCCCAATCAACATGATCGAGAAAAATTAATTGAACTGTATTTGCATCTGTTTTTTTAAGCATAACCGAACAAAAACGGTTTGAATCATTAACCGTTATTGGACAAGGTTTTACCGGGCAATCAAAAACGGAACAGTTAAACCCGATGCCCGACATACAGTTATATTTCTCCTTACTACTAATCTCCATACAAAATCTGATCACCTGCATTTTGTTAAGATTTGCAGCAGTGAACCGGGTACCCTGTTGCATCTTATCCCAAACATCAATACTAAAACGGATCATATCTTTCCCTTTTGCTGTTTTCGAAATGGTATATACTCCAATCTCAGTATGAATACTTCCCTGGCTATCCGGTTGCGCCTGGCAACAAAAGAACATAGTTTTACAAATAAGAAAAGAAGTTGTAAACCTGCGGTTTTTAATATTGATCATCCGGAAGAATTAAGAATACAAAAATCAGCCACAGTTCTTTAAAAAAGTAATTTTCAGTCTAAAGTAAATTGAGTAAGAAAGCAATATTCTTTACCTGCAGGACAGCAATGCAGGTTATTCCGATAAACATATATATATGCACTAAACAATAAAAGAAACTGGTGAAAAGATCATTTTATACTTGTTATTTTCTTCTATGAATCTGTTCAAAAATCCTTTTTAATCCCTGGCTGCAGGTGTAGGTTTACAATTCAATACCAACATTATGATAAAGAAAAAAACCGCCGTTGCCGCCTATAAATTCAGGATCGGAAGCAATATCCGTAAATGGAGAAATATCAAAGACATCAAACAAAAAGAACTGGCCAGCCGTTTACATTTATCAGAAGCTGCTGTAAGTAATATCGAAAATGATATTACGAATATCACCGTTACACAGCTGGAAGATATTGCCACAGCGCTCAATGTATCTATTGAACAACTACTATCCGACCCCAGAGAAAAGATCAATGCTGCACTTATTCCCTCAGCAGCCACAACAAGTTCCCGGTTCAGCCCCGAAACGGAATTGTTACACGCTGTTATTGCCAGCCTGGAAAAAAAAGACCAGCAACTTCAGGTGATCATGCAGCATTTTATACATACCATTAATTCACTGGTGCAGCAGGAGAAATTTGTGTTCAGTCCGCCCAACCAGGTTGCCAGCAGGGCCTGAATTTTTTGCCTTGTATTCATGATGAAATAAAACACGCCTGTTGAACTGTTCTTATTTAACCGGCAATATGATTTTTTTAACTTAATTATATTTAATTTCATCTGAATATTTTTACTGCAGGATATGAATAAAGGTCTGGCCCCATTATTACTTTTGTTGACTTGGCTCCTGTTCTCCTGCGCTGCAAGTAAAAATTTTACCCCGAACAAAAAATACCCGAAACAAACACTTCAGGAAGATTATACCATTTTGAAGAATATACTGGAATCCAAACACCCATCACTATACTGGTATACGAGTAAAGACAGCATGGATTATTTTTTCAGTAAATACTACAATGCAATTGCTGATAGTATGACTGAATCGCAATTTGCCTGGCAGGTATTGGCACCGTTGGTAGACGAGATCCATTGTGGTCATACAAGTGTTGGGATGAGTAAAGCTTACTCTAAATGGGCAGATAATCGCAGGCTTCCTTCATTCCCTTTGTTCGTGAAAGTATGGAATGATACCATGGCAGTTACCGGTAACCTCAACAGGAAGGATAGCATTTTTAAAAGGGGTACATTAATAACCTCTATCAACGGTGTATCTAACAGGGCGATGATAAATACGATGTTTGGCTATTTACCCGAAGATGGATTTGCCAATAACATTAACTATATAAGACTGAGTGCAAACTTCCCTTATTTCCACCGCAATATTTATGGCCTTAGTAAAAACTATAAGATTACTTACCTGGATAGCACCGGTGTTGAAAGAACAGATACCCTGCCTGTATATTATGCTCCAAAAGATTCAGTCAGGAAAGACAGCCTTGCAAAGCTCGAAAAGCGCAAATTTCCCAAGGAGAAAAAGATACTTGAATACCGTTCGATGCAAATTGACAGCAGCGGGAAATTTGCTGTAATGACATTAAACACTTTTAGCAAAGGGAGATTGAGAAGTTTTTTCAGAAGGTCGTTCAGGAAATTAAAGAAAGAAAATATCAATAACCTTGTACTTGATATAAGAAGCAATGGCGGAGGCAGGGTTGAACTATCAACTTTACTAACAAAATACATTTCACGAAAACCATTTAAAGTAGCCGATACACTATTCACCCGAACAAGAACACTTGCTCCTTATGCCAGGTACATCAAGGGAGGATTTTTTAACAGCATTGAATTGTTTTTCATTGCTGCAAAAAGATCAGACGGTTTATACCACATTCGCCAGATGGAAAGAAAAGTACACCAGCCCAAAAGAATAAATCATTACGATGGTGATCTGTATGTATTGGTCAATGGGCCCACATTTTCCGCCTCTACCTTATTTTGTAACTATATAAAAGGCCAGAAAGGTATTACACTTGTTGGAGAAGAAACCGGTGGTGGCTGGTATGGTAATGATGGGATCATGATACCGGATATCATTCTCCCGAATACAAAGACAAGGGTACGGTTGCCGTTGTTCAGGATCGTTCAATACAATCATATTGCAGAAAAAGGTACAGGCGTGATTCCGGATATTTATATCCCTACCAATTACGATGCATTGATAAAAAGCTATGATAAGAAGATGCAGGTGGTGAAGGAGATAATTTTGAATAAAGTTTATTAGTTTTTAGTTCGTAGTTGCGCATCTAAAAGTTGATGTACCTTCTAACATCAAACATCATGTATCACCCAATCACAAACCCATCTCCATCTTTTAAAAAAGGAAATTTTGTCCTAACCTCATCCAGGCGTTCTTTTTGAAGTGTTATTGTAAAAATGTCTTCTTCATCGGCCATATGGTAAAGTACCTCGCCTAAAGGATCTATTACTAAGCTATTACCACTGTGATAAATATCATTTCCATCTTTTCCAATACGGTTCACTCCTACCACATAACATTGGTTCTCTATCGCTCTTGCACAAAGCAATGTTTTCCAGGCATGACTGCGACGTTCGGGCCAGTTGGCAACATACATTAAAACATCGTATTCATAACTACTGTCTTCATTCTTTGAAGGCGATTGCCTTGCCCATACGGGAAACCGTAGATCATAACACACCTGTAAATTTAATTTCCATCCTTTCACTGATGCAATGAGCCGTTTGTTACCGGCACTATAATATCTATCCTCTCCGCCATAGGCAAACAAATGCCTTTTGTCGTAATAACCATATTCACCATTTGGCATCATCCAGATAAGCCTGTTATAATATTTTTTATCTTCTTCAACGATCAAACTGCCTGTTAAAACCACCCGGTTATCAGCGCTCATTTTTTTCATCCATTGCAGTGTTGGGCCGTCCATTGTTTCTGCTAACAATTCAGCTTTCATGCTAAAGCCTGTGCTGAACATTTCCGGCAATACAACGATCTCGGTCTTTTGATAAAGGCTGCTGATCTTTTCTTCCAGCATTTGCAGGTTGGCTGATTTATTTTCCCAATGCAGCGCCGTTTGTATTGTACTAATGGTAAGTGTTGACATGCAGTCCATTTTGTTGCTGTACAAAAGTAGAACTTTGGGATTAATGTTTATGCTATGACATTGCCACGAATGCACGAATATGAAAAACATATTAATTCGTGCATTCGTGGCAACAAATCGTGTTGATTACTTCTTCTTCAACACAACCTTCGCCTGGCTTAATTTATAAGCAGGTTCCAGGAACGCAATATAATTTGGCCAGGCTTCTTTCTTATCAAAATTATTTTTATAAACCTTCCTGGTTGTTATCAGCAGCGTGTTCTCAGTAACTTTTGCAGAACTGATGAATGTACCACTTGGGTTGTCGATATTCATATTCAGATCCTGGATCCCATCAACTGTATATCCCGAAGGAATATTGATCGTGATATTATTTTCAATCACCCTTGCTGTCGGTATCCAGATATCTGTTTGTCTAACTTTCATCTCCTCGGCTTCCAGTTTTATTTGTCCACCGATCAGTTTACCAGCCTCAAAAATATAATTCTTACCTGCCTTGCTGATAAGTTTTTTCAGGGAGAATTTTTCTTTAAATTTGAGCATAGCTGTATCGCCATAGCGGCCATCCTGCAACAATTCAAAATCATCATATTTGTCAACATCGAGGTCGCCCTTCAGGTCTTTTTCGAAAAGTGTCTTTCTTTCTTTTATTTGCTCATCCTTATCTGGAAATTCATATTTATTATTTAACGGGGTTGCAGGGGCATCGTCTTTTTTCTTTCCCTTGATGGCCAATGATTCGGCATAATATTTTTCAAAATCTGTATTCAGATATTCCCTGTCGAGGTTCGCTTTACCTATCAATGGCGTTTTTTCTGTACCAGTGTATGAACTGGTACGTTCAACTTTAATATTGTCCATCGCTTCTGTAAAACTTACGTTATAATCTTCTCTTGACAGGTTTTGAACCGCAGGTGTGGGTTGAACAGTTGTTTTATAATAACTTTCTGCCTCATCATACCGAATGCTGTAACCTTCGGCATTTTCGAGGTAAGAATGGGGCGTACCAAATGCATCAAAATTATTCAGCGCTTCCAGGAAATACGTTTTATCCTTTAGCTTTACCTTCATAACAAAATCAAGTTCCTCCATAAAAATAGCATCCCGCCAGGTGCCCAATGCTCTTGGCACATAAACGAACAACTCTGATGCTATACCCTGCGCCGCCAGAGAGGTACGGAATGCTGTAGCAAAAGTTACCGCATTCATTCTTACCTCATCTTCCCGTTCTTCTTTTTTTCCATCTTTCTGTTCTGCGGCCAGCATTTTCTTATAATACTTTTTTCCTGTGATGTATTTTTCGAGGTCGGAATGCACCGGGCCTTTGTAATACATTTCTAAAAAAACTTTTCGCAAGCAGTAATAAGTTTCCTTAACTACATCTGCATCTGTTTTTAAAAAGCCGTCTGTTTTTTTCCTGGTAATATATTGTGTAGTATAGGCAATCAATGATGTTGATAGCGTTGTATTGTACATGCCGGCACCGACATATCTTTTATATACCTGTTCGATGTCTAATCCGGAGCGGTCAACCGTTGCTTCGCCCAGGCTCTTATCTCCCGGCTCATAATCTAAAAACACTACCCTGAACTTCACACTGGGGGTATTACGCAATTCGTAGCTCCATCTTTCGTCAATTGTTTTTTCACGATCCCTGTCGAGGAAAAAATAACTTAGGTAAGATTCCCTATCACCATACACGGATGCCTTTGGATCGAATTTGAGATTCGGTGCGCCATTGTAGCTACGGTATTTTACTTTCATACCATTTGCCATGGTAAAGCGGTATTGCTGGTAAATGGTAGGATAATTATTGGCGAGTGAAAAAATGAATGGTGTGAAATTAATCCCTGACTCTTTCATATCCCAATCAAGACTTGAGTTTACAGTATAATCAATGATGTCGCCGATCTCCAGGTCTGGAATAGCAATCTTCATCGATTTCACTTTCATTTTGTAATAAATCGGCTTGTACATATCCGGCACATCCTGCTCCTCTTCGATAGCAGCTTTCATATCTATATCCATCGCATTGCCACTTGCTTTAATAACCTTGTATACTGCGTTTCCATCCTTACCCATGGTGACATAATAGAAAGTAGAAAATTTTTCAACTGCATTTTTATCCTGTAGTTTGATACGCTTGTGTATATATTCTTTTATCTGCACGCCGGCTGTTACCCTGCCTTTTGTAACCTGCCGCTGAAACAAATAATCTTCTTTTAAACCGATGATCACCGCGCTTTCATTCTTCCATTTTTCAGGAATGGCAGTTATTTTAAATTCATCTTCTACAGTCTGGCCAAAAACCGGCGCCTGCGCATGAAGTAATGAAGAAATACCAATCAACAGAAATAGCAATAGTGTAATTCGAGCCATAGCGTTTTTTATATGAATTATTCGTAAATGAAAATTGAACATAGTATATTGACCATTGAATATTTTAATATTGAAGACTGTATTTTAATCTATGTTCCACAACCAAAATTTGATTGGAGACTACTTTGTCAGTACTATCTGGTCATTATAAAATTTATTGATATCCGCGATAAAAGCATTCCAGGATTCGAAATCAGTTTTTTTAAGGATGGGTTTGCTGATCGTGATCGTCTTGCTATATACAATGCTTTTACCTTTGTTTACATAGGCTCCTTCAAATGAATAAAAAGGCGTTGTTTTTTTAAATGCAGCAGGAATATAATCAATTTTATAACCATCGGGAACAGTAAGCTCTGATTGTTCAGTCAGGTAATATTTCTGATTAAATTCATAATCATTCTTGCGGTCGGCCGGCATTTCGAGGTCACCAAAATCCTTGTCCCAATCCATTACAATATATAATTCATTGCCAGTTTTCGTTACCTGATTATTTGCTTTGAAATCGTATTTTAACTGCAATGGCTTCTGTCTGTCGATAAAACTCGTATTGGTAATATTCGATACTTCCACATTGCTGTTCCCGTTTCTCACAAAAGACGAGAGGCTTTCGGATTTTTTGTCAGAGCGTATAGAAGCATAGGCGCTTTGAACAGATATCTTTGATTCACCATTGTACTCAGTGACTGCGGTTCCGTTGATCTGGTTATCGGTGATGGTCATTTTATTGATCCTGCTTTCTTTATTTCTTTCAGCGGTGAATTCCGGAATTCTATCAAGGAGATGATTTTTACCATCTTCTATCAGCACCTGTTTTCCCTGTATGCGTTGAGCATAATCATTCAATGCAATGAACTCTTCCGTTCCATCCAGGAAATAATGTTTGCCATTTAAGAACACTGTACAGATCATGTGATTGTCAACAGCCAATGATGGAAGCGTGTAATCATAAGGAAGATCGGATGTGCCGATCCAGGTAAGCCTTGCATCGAAGCCGGCGATGGTAAGCATTGTCTTTAGCAAATTTGCTTTACCCTTACAATCGCCATATTTATTCTTCAGCACATTTTGTGCGGCATCGGGTTTAAATCCCATGATACCATTTTCGAATGCGATATAACGGATATTGTCCTGCACCCAATAAAAAATGCTTTCTATTTTTTCCTGGTCGGTTTTTTTGCTGGCAGTAAGTTCTGCAACCTTACTTTTCAATGCTTCGGGGTCATTGCCGATCGCACTGCAAACACTGCTATACCAACCGTAAAGATCTTTTACATTCTCAAAAAGGGCTGTACGCTTACCTGCTTCTGTAAATGCTTTGGCAACGCAGATGATATGCGGGTAACTAATGGCGTGGTTGGGCGAATGTGGTTCAGTTCTATAAGCTGCCACATTACTTAGATGAAAAGTAATTTTTGTAATATCACCTTCCTTAGTAATTGTCTTTTCAATATTGTATCCTGCAAAATTAAATTCACGAAGATCTAGTTCTAACCAGGATGGAATATTGAATTGTATGATCCTTTCTGCCACTGGATAATGCTGCAGCAAATACAAAGAGGTAAGAAATTTTATATCGCGGTAATTTTCCTGGTAATTGTAGTTAAAGGGCTTGCCTTTTTCTGCCAATGGAAATTTTACAACACACAATTTAGCATCGCTGTGAAAGATACTCTCGCTGCTGTAATCGCCACAAAGCTTTTGTATGGTCACATCTTTCTTATCTGCATTCTGAACCTTTACATTTTCAATTCCAACTTCGTCGTTATAAAAAAGCCCATCTTCGTATTTCATAAAATCTTTCAATGGCACGATTACCGTTTCTGAAGAAACAGTTGCTTTTACTTTTGCCTCACCTTCTTTTGCTGAAGTGTTCAATGAAAAATCAATCGTTTCTTTAAACAGGTTGGCAACAATATCTTCCTTTGGAAATTCCGTTTTCCATTCCGGGATCTTATCGGCAAAACTTGATTGAGCGCTGACACTAAAAAAAAAACATAGCAATAAGGCGGTAAAGACCAGGCGTGGATCAGGGCATTTTGATAGCATCACATGTAATTTTGTTAGTCAATTTATCTGTTTTTTTGCAGATACCTGTATTTCGTTAACCTGTTAACAAAACAGTTGTGATCTATTCATATCAACACCGCATTTATGCAGAAAAATCACCATTCAACAGAATCGGTCAGTGCTTTTACCGGAGGGTTAGATAAAAGCCTCTTATTGATCCTGCGAACGGTGGTGTCAGACATGAACCAGTTCATCGCATAAGCAGGTTCCATCCTCGAATGATCGTAGATATTATCTGCTTTCCATTCCTTTGCCGTGAGGTATAAAGAAATCTGCTGGTAATAGGCCATATTGATCTTATCCTCGTTGATGTCTTTTATATAATTTATTAACCGCTGATCGTTTACAGTTGTTTGCATATTATAAGCGCCCATGATCGTGAGGATCGGGCTCATGAGATCATTATTGATAGGCGCTACAGGCTTTATATTTGCTGGTACAAAACCTTCCATTGGCGGACTGTTGATAATATGCAATACTTTAAAATTTATCCTGTTGATCCTTTTAGCTAGTTCAGGATCTGACTTTGCTATATTGATGATCCCCCGAATCATTTCCTGCACCACACCTGCGCCAGAATTATCAAAATAACCACCATCAACAAAATAACTATCGCTTATTCTTCCTGCAGGACTTAAATAAGGAAACCTTGCTCCGAGTATTGATGCGGTTGAAATACTGATATCTTTATTCGAATCTATCAGTCTTACCACATCTATCCTGTTATTGAAAATATCTCCTTTAAGATCAAGATTGCTTACAACGCCGGGATTGCCATCCTGCATGCGTGTAGTATTTACAAACAAAACAGGCAAGAATATTTTTTTATCCTTCAGCGCCGGGAAGTTTGAAAAATCATCATCGAATGGGACCTGGTAATGATCACCGGAACGATACTTTGCTGATTTTTCGAAAGAACTTTCCAATGCACCTGCCCTGTCATCTACGAGTGGCAAATGAAATATATAATTGAAAAAATCAGGGCCAAGCATTCTTGCAAATGTGTAAGTAAAATAATCCTGATTTAAAAATTCCTGTGCTGAAGCCTGGTAATATTGCTTTGTATGTTCCTGCTTATTGCGCAACAAAGAAAAGAAAGTGGCAACACCAACGCCGCCGCCTGATGTACCTGATAAACAAAAAAGATGATCTGAAAATCTGCCGGGCAAACTGTCGTTCAAAGATGCGTCTTCAATACGACCAAGCACAGCAGCAGTCCAGTAACCGGAACGGGAAGCACCTCCATTGGCCATTATAAAATACATATCATAGCGTGATTGGCTTGAATCGAGTCTTTCATTCAACCATGCATTGAGGTAAGTTTTGAGGTCAGGCTTTTTTTCATAGCCATTGTAAACATTTTTGAGTTCGTAGGTACGAACGTTATGTGTTTCCTTTAGGCCGAATACAAAAGCAAGTACCAATAATAAAAAATGAAAGTTCACCTTAAACTTCACAGAAAAAGCAGCGACAACATTTCCGAAAGCGAGTAATACGGCAAATGCAAGTATGATAAAAGGAAACGGGCCAAGCCAGCGTGAAAAAGCCAGCCAGAATATTCCCATTATATACAATACAATGCCATTGACACCAAGTATCAGGAACCAGCGAAAGTAGCCGGATTCTTTTCTTGGAACACATAAATAATCCATCATTTTTTCAAGCAGGGTTCTGTCGGCGCCACTCCTCAACATTTTCTTAGCTGCTGCATCATTTTCCATCATCACACGCCGGAGGTTGATGTAATAAATAAAGATGATATGCAGCAACAATACCAGTAAAAAAAGTACCCATATCGTCATTCCAATAAAACTGATAACTGCGATCAATGCTAAAAAACCAACAACCAGGTACCAAAATGCTTTTCTAAAAACCTGCCGCCCGGCTTGTGTATCAACGATCCATTTATTAATATATCGCAAGGCAATGAGTCCCAACAAAAAAAACATCCATGCTGCCAAACCGCCGATGGGTGATGCAAGCAGGGAAGATTGAAATACCGCTAATTCCAAAACCAGGAAACAACCATTACCGATCAGCCTTGGAAATTCATCTAAAAAATCTTTACCAATATCAAAGAACCGGTCATGCGCATCATAGGCAATTTCCGTTTCACTCCTGCTGAGGTGATTCACCGATTCCATATCTGTTTGCTGCCTTGTTTTTTTGATGTAGGAAATTATCCTGGCAGAATACCAGCTTACATAAGCCCAGAACGCAATAGCTATAAAGAAAATGATCCTCGTATAATTAAAAGCTTTAACCGGACCGGCTTTGGTATTGATAAATGCTGCTATAATATCCTTTCCCTGGCCCATGATCCAGAAACAAAAAACCGGTATCACCAGAAAAAGTATACCCGGGAAAAACAACCACAGTGATTTAAGCAATTGGGATAAAAACCTGAGTGCCCGCTTTACAAAAGTAATTGAGATGAAGTCACGTGGCAACAACATCAAGATAAATACTGCAACAGCGGTAACCAGTGTGATCCATTTTATCTGTGTATAGGATCGCATATCTTCAACCACTGTAGCAATAGTAATGAATTTATATATCTTCCAATCCTGCCATGCATCAAGTGCTGTTCCTGCAAGGAGTGCAACAATTGCCAGCCCCAGCAATATTTTTACAAATATTCTTCCTTCTTTCCGGTAATAATAAAGCAGGCTTAGAAAAAGATACAGGCAGTAAATGAACATGAAAGCATAATCGATGAAGATGATTTTTTTTACTGCGGCTGACCGTTCTGGATTTTCAGTTTTTTTCCAGTAAGCCATGATGCCTGTTGCTTTGGAAGTATCCGCCCCGTTAAAAGCCATGTAACCATATCTCGGATTACCGGAAGAAGCAATCTCATCCTGCCGCTGCAATACACAAATAAATACAAGAATAATAAATCCGATGAGTAGGGAGACGGAAAATGGAATTTTCATTTCAATAGTTTTGGTACATGAATTATAATTCCAGTGAGTAGGGAGTTAAGGATGTTATTGCACAAATTATAACATAGGATGCATTTTGTCAATAGGGTAATCTAAACAGGAGTTTTGTTGTGCAAGCAGTAACTGTATTGAAAAAATCATAGCTAACCTTTTTGAGACGCAACTTCTAACCTCAAACTATAAACCTGCTTTGCCTCCTTCCCATCCAATCATCGCCGTTTTGCGCAAACTCCCCCAATGATACTGGCCAAAGGCTCCTGTTGATTGTACCACACGGTGACAGGGAATTAAAAATGCAACCGGGTTATCAGCAATAGCCGAACCAACTGCACGGGAAGCTTTGGGTTTGTTGATCTTACCTGCAATACTTCCATAAGTTGAGAGCTTGCCCATTGGAACTTTTAACAGCGTTTCCCAAACCATTAATTGAAAAGCAGTTCCCATCAGGTGCAGCTTTATTTCGTTTAACTTATTCCAGTCCTGTGTAAAAATAAACAGCGCATTTTGTTGGATCTTATCAGAGAACTGGTGATAAGCCGCCTGCGGAAAGTGTTGTTTAAGTTCAGCGAATGCAGCCCTTTCATCTTCTTCTGCAAAAGCCATATAACAGATACCCTTGTTTGTTGATGCAACGAGTATATTGCCGAAAGGGCTTTCTGCAAAACTGTAGTTGATAGAAAGCTTTTCGCCACCATTCTTATATTCACCGGGAGTCATGCCTTCAATTTTTATGAACAGGTCATGAAGCCTGCCGGTACCGGAGAGGCCGGTATCAAAAGCTGCTTCTGCTAAAGTAGCCTGTGGCTCTTTCAATATTTCCCTCGCATGTTGAAGGCTGATATATTGCAGGAACTGTTTCGGTGTAAGTCCCGCCCATTCTTTGAACATACGCTGAAAATGAAAAGGGCTAAGGTGTATATGCGCTGCAGCCTGTTGGAGTGAAGGCTGGACCTTAAAATGTTGCTGATAAAACTCAATTGCCGCAGCAATGCGTTTATAATTCAGTTCCTGTTGCGTTTCCATATTAAATGATTTAAGGATACAAAATTAGGTGCCGAAGCTGGCCAGGAAAACCCGCTTCTTGCTTTATCACTCCAATATAATATAAAGAATGGAAGCATCAAAATTGATGATGCCCCCATTCATTAAAACGCAATCGTTATTTAATCATGATCTTACAACGATCATAGTAATACCGTAGCTATGATTGCCAGGTCCGCCATTATACTGAGTACAAAAAATGGTATCGTATATTTCGTCGGCAAAGCTGCCAGGTTTGTAACCAGAACCATGACCATCGATAACATGGCAATTCCAAACGGTATGATCGCAACTCCTGCTCCTGTAAACATAATAGCAATAATTGTTAAAGGTGTAATGATACAACCATGCGATACCAGGGCAAAGCCCACCCAAAACAACCGGTCATTTTCCTGGGCATTGCACCAACTCAAGAATCTTGTAATGAAAGAAGTTTTTGATAAACTGGCAGGGTAGTTTTCCGCATAATTGTGGTGAAGCGAATTTGTTGCCATAACGTAATTTTTATATTGCAAAAATGTAACTGGTAGGTATTATAATTAATGAGACAGGTAAGAACGATACATAATTTTCGTCATAAAACGGTTCCCTTGTATTTAATGTTTGTCATTATCATTTAAAAAAAAATGAGCAACCCGCTAAAACTTATCGCGAACAAAAATAGAAGCTTATAAAACCCTTTACAGATTATGACAATCATCCGTACCCATTGGTGAGCCATGGATATTTGTAACAACAGATTTTCTGCCTTATGATCACGCCCGCTCTGTTCATATAAGCCTGGGAGATGATCCTAAACTATTGATGGTCCTGTTGCAGTGGAGAGCAGAAGGACAAGCCGGTTTTATTCAAAATTTTAGTGACTATGTCGAACCATTTGGCTGACAACTTCGTTCTCTTAATACCCATTGTGGCATGAGCATTGCACTTCATTAGGAAACATACATTTATGAAAAAAAATACAATCATAGCTGTCGGAATTGCTGCAGGAACAGCAATCATCACGTACCTTATCCAAAAGAGAAAAGCAAAAAAATCCGCTCCTGCCAATATGGTTGCGCAAAAATCACATCATAGTACCCTTGTATTTTCCAATGCCAAGAACAGGTTAAGTGAATCGGCTAATTAAAGGATATATATCAACAATAATAGATCTATATGTATAAAACATTCCCCAAATCAGGACTTGGGAGCGATATCAATACGTGCTGTTTTTTTGGAGACCTATTTGCATTCATCTTATTAACTAAAAATTGTTAGTTATGATAAAATGGACACTGATATTTCTTATCATAACATTGATTGCCGCTTTAATGGGATTTAGTGGATTAGCGGTCATCGCAGGTTCTATAGCAGCAGCTATTTTTTTCATTTTTATCCTATTGGTATTACTCGGCATGATTGGCGGAGCTGCCATACTTAATAAGAACTGATCGCACGATTCCTGTAAACACGTGCTATTTGATAATTAAAAGATCAGTCTGCATTTTTCTATTTTTGTTTACCATAAAATAAAGGGGGTTGGTGTTCACGAAAAGTCCTTATTCTTCCGTCTATTTTTCTTTGCTTTAAATTGGATCTGATGGTTATAACGTTTCGGTAAATACATGGAGAGCGTCTCATGGCTTCCGCGATACTAAAATGACATTGCAGGAGACAATTTCAAAAGAATTAGTAAACACCGGCGTTAGGCTGCCCGGTTTTTGAAAATAATACAACCTGGTATTTAAGATACATAATGTGATTGGGATTTGAATGTGTTGCAGAGATTTTAAAATACGTTTCGTCAATAACTTCAAAACCTGCGTTTTTATAAAATCGTACGGCACGTTCATTGGCTGTCCACACATATAACCATATTCCAAGCTGCTTCTCCTGCTTTGAAAGCTTCAGGATAAAATCAAAAAGTTTCATCCCTAGTTTTTGATCATAGAATTTTTTCAACAGGTATAGCCTTTCCATTTTCGTAACCGGTGATTCTTTTATCAAAGCATATGGTTCATTCAAAATGATTTTTGAATAACCAGCTGCTTCGTCATTAAAGTAAATGATATGGAAGATATTTTTGGGATCAGCCAGTTCATTTTCTAAAACACTCAGGGTAAATTTTGCTGAAACATAGGATGCTATATCTTCTCCGGGAGCGCTGTTGCCATGGGATTCTATAAATGACATGCTGCCCGTTTCTACAATCAATGCTGCATCTGCTACTGTAGCTTGTTTGATATTGACCATACCTCAAAATACAAAAAAAGACTTATCATTGAACTTTTGCCAGCCATAAAGAAGCGTTCATAAAAAGTTGAATATGGCTGAAATTCGGCCAGCTTGTATACAAGGTATTTCCTGCACCGCCGGTTCCATCATCCAATGGCGAACTATCCCCCACAAAAAATATTCTGCCCGTTCCAAAGCCTGAAGTAAGGCTTATAATATTGTTATTATTTTGCGTGGCGGCTGTTTTCCAGATCAACCCTTTTACTGAGGGATTACTTACCGGATTAATTGTTGCAGAAGTTCCATTGCTGTATTGCAGTTGGGAAACATTTCCAGCTAACCCGGTCAGTACAACAGAACTACTACTATTGGTAAGTACATTCGAACTTATTTCGGAAAAGTTTGCAAGGTCGATGCTAAACCCAAATGGATTCACTTGCACTGTATTGTTAGTCATCAGGTCATTCCAGATAGCGGGCGAATCCCAACCATCGGAATCTCTATCTGATGCAGTATGATCTGAGACCATAAACAAACCTCCCCCATTGTTTACAAAATTCAATATCGCAACTTTTTCAGCTGCCGTAAAAACATTATTTGGCTCATCAACTACAAAAACATTGTAGTTAGCCAGATCCAGTGGATTGGATGCGTTGCCATAGGTGATTGCATTTCCCATCGGCAATGTCTCCACCGAATGCCCTTGTTTAGCGAGTGCAATGCCCCAACTAGATAAAGCGCCTGTCCAATATGTATCTGTTGTAGCTGACGTAATGGTAGATTGGAGTGGTGTAGGAATATTTTGTGGACTACCATCTTCATCAATGACCCAATCTGCATTACCGGCAGTTTCACCATGTGTAGCATCAAAAAGAAATCTTTTAGTAGTACTGGCTGCATTGATATTAAACTCAAGTCCTGCGCTTGTGCCTCCGCCAGGGCCTGGAGAAAAAACTGTTACCGATGCAATGCTTACTGTTGAAATAGCTGTTGCCGGAATGGTCGCTGATAATTGAGTTGCACTTGTATAGGTTGTAGTCAGTGCACTGCCATTCCACCTGATCACAGAACCGTTTACAAAACCTGCTCCGTTGGTGGTTAGTATAAATGAACTTCCTCCAACGGTTGCGCTATTTGGTGAAAGGCTATTTAACTGGGGCAAAGGACTACCAACTGCGGGGTTGATTGTAAAATTAATTACAGCACTCATTCCTCCACCCGGCGTTGGGGTAAACACAGAAATGGCAGCAGAACCCGCAATACTGATATTTACAGCTGGCACTGTTGCCGACAATTGCGTGGCACTGATATAAGTTGTGGCCAGTGAAGTTGTTTTCCATTTTATCACTGATCCGTTTATAAAATTTGTACCGGTAACCGTAATGGTAAATGCACCGCCACCTGAAACTGCATTTGCAGGCGATACAGCTAATAACAGCGGTAAAGGATTTGAAGTTCCATTATTTTCATTGGTTGAACTTTTACTGCATCCTATAAATATCAATAAAATAATAATAGCTGATAAATTTCTAAGCAATCGCATGCGGTAATTTTTTAGGAGCGCAAATATATACTGATTGAAATTCCTCCATTTATACTTATTCTACGGTTACTGGCTCGTTAAAGATCCCATTGATATCGCTGCATTTTTTTCAGGATGAGTTTTAACTGGCAGTTGATATATTATTATGGATTATAATACACTTGGAATGGTGAAATTTAATTATACAAAACGGTGAATAACCCCGCTTCTTCTAATATTCTTTATTTTTATACCAGGTTTGCAAAAATTGCTTGTTATGAACCGGGAATAAAGCCGGCCTGGTATAGTAAGGCAGCATTCCATTAAACAGTCACCATGACAGCAGAACAACAACGATTAGTAGATAATCGAAATAAAGAAACACCCCTGGAACAGTGGGGCCCTTATCTCAGCGAAAGGCAATGGGGAACAGTGAGAGAAGATTATGGTGTTTATGGCGATGCCTGGGGATACCTTCCTTTTGAACAATCGCATTACAGGGCATACCGCTGGGGAGAGGATGGTATTGCCGGCATCTCTGATTATTTTCAAAATCTTTGTTTCGCTGTAGCATGCTGGAACCGAAAGGACCCTATTTTGAAAGAGCGCTTATTTGGTGTAGGAAATTATGATGGTAACCACGGCGAAGATGTAAAAGAACTTTATTACTATCAGGATAATATTCCAACGCACTATCACATGGAATACCTGTATAAGTACCCGCAAAATGAATTTCCGTACGAAGAATTGTTAACAACAAACCGAAACAGGTCAAAACTTGAACCGGAGTATGAATTATTAGACACAGGAATATTTAACAATGATGAATATTTCGATATTAATATTTCTTACGCGAAACAAAACGCAACAGATATTTTTATTAAGATAGGTATTACAAATCGCAATAATATTGCTTCCCCTATAACTGTACTGCCAACCTTATGGTTTTATAACAGGTGGGTGTACACACCTGATGAACCGAAGCCTTCGTTAAAGTTACTGAATAAAACGGCAGTATCGGCAACCCATAGCCGCCTCGGGAATTACTTTTTTTATTTCCAGCCGGCAGATGACAGGCTCTTCACAGAAAATGAAACCAATTTTTACAAGGTAAATGGTTCAAGTAATAAAACGCTTTATACAAAAGATGCTATTAATGATGCCATTGTCAGCGGAACAAACAGGAGCAAACTCCGGACAAAAAAAGAAGGAACCAAATTTTCGCCGGTTTATGAATTCCTTATAAATGGCGGTGAAACCAAAACAATCTATTGCAGGCTTACCGACCAGGAAACCAGTGAACCATTTTCGGTTGGCTTTGAAAATATTTTTATAGAAAGGAAGCAGGAAGCAGACGAATTTTACAATTCCATTTTACCTGATGGGATTTCTGCCGATCAAAAAAATATACAACGTAAAGCACTGGCTGGCTTGTTATGGAGCAAGCAATATTATCATTTTGATGTAGAACGCTGGCTTACTACCAGCGATGGTATCACAGAGGTAAATGCAGCCAAACAAAATGGCAGGAACAAAGATTGGGTACATTTAAAGAACCAGGATATCATTGCGATGCCCGATAAATGGGAGTATCCGTGGTATGCAGCATGGGACCTTGCTTTTCACTGCATTTCTTTAGCGATGGTGGATGTGGTATTCGCCAAATACCAATTACAGCTCATCATGCGGGAATGGTATATGAAACCCGACGGGCAATTGCCCGCTTACGAATGGAATTTCAGCGATGTAAATCCTCCTGTACAGGCATGGGCAGCAATGGAAATTTACCGGATAGAAAAAGAACGATTTGGCGAAGGAGACATTATCTTTTTGAAAAAAGTATTCCAGAAACTGCTCATCAATTTTACCTGGTGGATAAATCGCAAAGACAGGAACGGCAATAATATTTTTGAAGGCGGATTCCTCGGGCTTGATAATATCGGTGTGTTTAACCGCAGTCATCATTTTGATGATGAAATGCAACTCGAACAGGCTGATGGCACAGGGTGGATGGGTATGTATGCTTTGAATATGATGGATATTGCATTAGAGATATCACGCAATGACCTGGGTTTTGAAGATATTGCCACAAAATTCTTTGAACACTTTGTTCTTATTGCTGATTCACTGAACAGCCACGCTATGTGGAATGATGAGGATAAATTTTTTTATGATACGCTGTGTATTGCTGATGCCGATCCGCTTCCACTTCGTATACAGAGTGCAGTTGGTTTAACGAGTTTGTATGCAGTAAGTACTATTAGCAAAGACCTGTTTGATAAGTTACCGGATTTTAAGAAAAGGGTTAGCTGGTTTGAGCAATATCGAATCAAGAACAATCTTTTCTGGCCAAATGAAGAACGTGGCGATGGAGAAAAGATCCTGCTTTCGCTGGTACAAAAAGACAGGCTTGTTTTTTTACTGAACAGGTTATTACATGAAGCTGAGTTCTTATCGGATGGCGGTATCAGGGCGTTGTCAAAATACCATGAAGCCAATCCTTATACCGTGAGCATTGATGGGGAAAATTATACCATTCAATATGATCCGGGAGATTCTACCAGTAATCTTTTTGGTGGAAACAGTAACTGGCGCGGGCCAGTGTGGATGCCGATCAATTACCTCATCATAAGGGCCATCAGGAAATACGGTGAGTTCTATGGCGATCGCTTGCAGGTAGAATGCCCGGTTGGTTCCGGTAATATGATGAACCTGGTAGATGTCTCAACCGTTTTATCAGATAGGGTAATCAGCCTCTTTACAAAAAATGATACCGGCAACAGAAAGTTGTATGGCAACTATAATTGGTTTTACAACAAGCCAGGCAATGAGGACCTTGTTTTGTTCTTTGAGTATTTTCATGGAGATACCGGTGCAGGCCTGGGTGCCAGTCACCAAACAGGATGGACATCGTTGGTTGCCGATCTTATTGGAAATAAAATGTAGAAACAACAAAGGATTGTTTCTACATTTACTTTTTTTGACCACATAACAGGAACTTAGAACACATTACCGGGTTTAATTATCTCCCATTTTTTTGTCTTGTATCCCACATCCATCATCAGTTATCACTTCCGCTTCAAATCCAGATCCTGGAAATCAAAACTAAAATCAGTTAATGGCGATATTGGTTTCATGGTAATGCCCGATGCTTTTCCTTCATTATCAAGGCTAAATATCATATAAGCATCGGCATCAAAACTTCTATCATTCCATTTTACGATCCAGGTGCTACCTTTATAAGGAAGCATTTGCCCGGTTAGGCGAGGCGATTTTTCACTGCTGAACCAAAGGCTGCCATTCTTATCCGTTATGTTAACGTTCCCAAACCATTTATCAACGTAGATACCCGTAAACAACGCATTGTTGGGTTTAACTTTGTTTACTTTTTGAGTAGAATCAATGGCCTGCCAGATGTCATCTGTTATTTTTTTAGCTTCTGCTTCTCCTCTGATAACATTATCGTGGTATTGTTTTACCCTGTCTTTCCCGGCTATGCCGAGATAACTGTCTTTGATCGTATTGGTAATGGCAGTAAAAGCAGCACCGCTTTGCTGATTGGTCAATACGATGATTGCAAGTTTTAATTCCGGTATAATTGTTACCTGTGTAACCGTGCCCAGTAATCCGCCTGTGTGAGATGCCTGTTTATATCCTTTTACATCGCTCAGGAACCATCCCAACCCGTAACCTGCAAAATGCGTGTTATATGCCCCAGGCCCGCCCACACGAATGATCGTTTGCGGCGACCACATTTCTTCATGTACTTCTTCACTGAATAATTTTTTAGTAAGCCCTTCGCCATATTTTCCATTGTTCATTTGAAGGATCACCCATTTGCTCAGGTCGGTAAGATTGCTCATGATACCACCTGCGGCATTTGCATTCTCCGACCAATCGTGTGCAATTGCCTGCATTTTACCGTTGAAAGGCACATGCGCATCTATGATGTTTGAATTGTCTTTTACACGGCCCCAGGAAGCCTTGCTACTGGTAAAACCAATCGGTTTCATGATACTGTCTTCAATAAAATCCTCCCAGGTTTTACGACTTATTCTTGCTAAGACTTCGCCGGCAACGATATACATGTTGTTATCATAATCGTACTGCGTTCTGAATCCTGATACCTGTTTCAGATAACGGATATTGCTGATCATTTCCTGCTTGGTAAATTTATTCCCATCGGGAAAGAACATCAGGTCACCTGCACCCAACCCCAGGCCGCTGCGATGTGTAAGCAGGTCTCTTATCGTGAATGCATCTGTAACATAAGGATCATACATCCTGAATTCGGGAATATAGTCGATCACTTTATCATCCCATTTTAATTTCCCTTCATCTACCATCATGCCGAGACCAGCAGCCGTAAAAGCCTTGCTGTTGCTGGCAATACCAAACAATGTATTTTCATCAACAGGCAGGTTGCTTTTGAGCGAACGCACACCATATCCTTTTGCATGAATTATTTTCCCATCCTTTACAACAGCCACTGCAATACCCGGCACATCAAAAGTTTTGCGTGTAAGTTCAACGAGGGAATCTATTTGTGAAGAACTGATCACCTGCGCCTTTGCTGTAGAGATACAGCACACAGCTACTATAAATAATATTCTTTTCATCTTAAAAAAAATTTGGAAGATGAATATAGAAATAAATCAGCGTTTAACAGGTTTAAAAATTTTAAGTGGTTGATAGGCCATTAAGCAATGCCTGAAATAAAAAAGATTGGCAGGTTCCCCAGCCAATCTTTTTTCATCACCCGTTATCAAATAAAATTGGAAACAGTTCCTGATAACAGGTATATATGTAGTTAAAAGTACTATTTACTCCAAAGTGGTTTTTTACCAGAGTGGTTTTTTGCCAGAAGGCTTTACTGATCCCTTTGCAGTACTGGAAAGATGTAACTTACTTTTGGGATCCCGCTTCGCTGATGCCTTCTGAAATTCATGTTTGTCGAATGACCGCAATGGATCGTCTGCTCTTGTATCGAGGTTCAGTCCATTATTTACATCCCCTGTCTGGTTAACAACCTGTTCTGTGTGCACCGTTTTCTCTACCATTTTTTCTGATAATTCATTCGGAGAAGGTAAAGCGTTCGGGGGCGTTACCGGTTTTGATTTTTTGACGGCAATTACAGGTTTCTTTTTAATGACCGCTTTTTTTACTCCGGGCTTTGCTGTGGTTACCTTGTTAACCGGTACAGCTTTTTTTACTGGTGATTTTTTTGCAACAGCTTTCTTCGCTGCCGCTTTTTTAATAGGTGGTTTGTTAGCAACGGCCTTCTGAGGCGTATTTTTTTTAGGTGTTGATTTTTTTGCAACAGATTTTTTTGGAGCTGTCTTTTTTATAAGAGCAGCTTTTTTCTTAGTTGCGGGTTTAGATGCTTTCTTTGCCATGGTCCATTTAATTTAAGACTGAATAGATACTATTATTTATTATTAAACCAAAACTATGCCATCGAAAAATATTATAGTCTTCCAGGATATTTACTTCATCAAATTGAATGATCATTTTCCTGCAGCTACTTATTTACAAATTCTCAAATGAACGGATTTCCAAATCAATTTGCTTTGATGACTTCATACCAGATTTCTCCATTTTCCATCAGGATGGGCTTATATTGCGCGCCATCAACTTCATAATATGTTTCGCCATCTATGTTGATCGTTTGATATCCCTCAGGTAAACTTTCTACCAATGCTCCTACCGGTGGAGAAATAACATAATAATTATCATTCCTGTAATCGAAATATATTCCGTTGTAATAATAGTAAGGATGATTGCTTACATAGAGTTGGCTATATCCAAATGGAAGCAAATCGATATAGATCCCAAATGGAGGCTGGGTTATTAAAAATAAATTGTTGTATGGGCGATAGAATACTCCATTATAATAACGATAATCATAGTTACCGTAATGAATATGCCTGTAGCCCCTTGGCACATGGTTTACATAACTGTTTCTCCTCGGCAAATGCGCATAACGCCAGCTAGGGTTATGTGCATCATACCTTGGTTGCGGATTATTCGGAGGCGGAGGAGCTACCTTCACCGGTTGCGTAGCTACAGGTTTAGGTGGAATAGATCTTGGAACCTGATTCTTAGGCTTTGGTGACACTTGTTCAGGTTTCACCGGAACCACTCCAGGTTGATCATGATCTTCTTTTGGATTTTGTTCGGGTTGATCTGGCTTTAACGGCTTCGTTTGTTCAACTGGTTTTACCGGTTGTTCATTCGCAGGTTTTACCGGAACTATTTTAGGTTGCTGGTTATCGGGCCTTGGGTTTTGAATGGGTTGCTGTGCAGGCTTCACCGGCTTTGGCTGTTGCATGGATTTTACAGGCACTGTTCTCGGTGGATTGTTTTGCTGTTGCCTTGGACGCTGTGGTGGCGGTTGTTGCCTCACAGGAGCAATAGCTTTTGGTGCACTGTTTTGCTGAACATGATTTTGCCTTGGCGGTTGCATTTCTTGTTTACGGGGTGGCGACTGCTGTGGAACTTGCCTCGCCGGGGGTGTTACATTATTTCTTTCGGGCTGATTCTTCTGCGCCTGTAGCGTGCTGTAAGATATTATTGCGATCAATATTAGTAATAACTGCCTATGCTGTTTCATGATCATTGTTTTAAAAAATTAAACTGTTAGACCAACATATAGTAAACAACAACCCTACCACTAACCTTTTCTGCTAATACTTTAACAGATGACTGTCATTGTAGCTCGAAAATGATTCTTTGAACGAAATATACAGTCATAAAAGCATATTAACCATAATTGATGCTTGCAAAAAAACATGTAGTAGCGTTCTTCTATAAACCTTTATTATGATCATGCGTACATACAAGATTGCAGGAATTATTTCATTCCTTTTGATATTATTTATGACTACCTGAAGAAAGAAAAGCGTAAATATGCAATCACCGTTTTTCCGCTACACAACTATATTGTAAATAAGGGTACACACAATGGGGATACAATTCCCGATACTTATATTATTGCTTAAAAAAAAGAGTGAGGGAAGGTTGTCTGATAACGCATTCCTTGCCAGAACAGGCAGCAATCGGCAGCCTCTAAAGGCTCGCAAGTTTTGCAACCTACGGTAATGATGTTACTGATTACGCAACAACTGGTGTATGGAGTATTTCTGCATACTAAAATAGACGTTAACCAAATGTCTGCGGAACATCTATAGCAGCTCCGCATGTGGCCGGCCTATTATTGTTAAGAGGGAAAAATATAAACCCGTCCGGTACTGCTGAAAATAATCCCGATTGAACAGCTGATCCGACATCACATTACTGATCATAAAGAATATTGCTGTATAAACACTTGGGGATTCTTGTATAAAACATTCTACAATAATAGCCAGTTCTGGAAATCTGAACCTGGTTAAATACTAGATGCGTATTTGCAGCATAACAAAAGCTAAACCTATTTATCATGCTCGTTTGGATTCTGTTGATCTTTATCTTCTCATTACTGGGAACCCTTGTTTACTTCTATTTCAGTATCATGACTGCTAAAACGCCCGTCAGACAAAAACCACTGCTGAGGCGAAAAGAAAATAAGCCTGTCTGAAGAATAGTTTAAATGTATTTCCTTACATCTATACACAATCATCCGAATTTTAGTTAAAAGATATTGGCACGAACACAGGAATATAATTTTCGTGCATTCGTGGCAAACATTAAAAAGAAAAAAAGTGTAGATCCAAACGGCTATAACGGCTTAACATGAAATTTTCTGATTTCGCTTTATTCCGCCAAGCTTTCCTTACAGCAGGTGCTACCATGTTTCCAAATAATTCAATTGATCTTACAATATTGCTACCGCATATCACCGAGGCACTGCTGCACAAGAAACCTGGAATAGCGGCATAATTTATGTTCAAATGATATAGGTGTTATTGTTTTTTATCAAGGGCTTGTATAGGCAATTTATAAGCCGAAGGAAGTATCAACGATCTTATTGCCTGGTCTGCTTTAATATAGCGGCTTAATTTATAAAAAGGCAGGATGATCTGTACAAAAGAAAACTTACTAAAGCCGAGCATTTTTCTTACCACAACAGGCAAAACCATTTTCTGTGTTTCCAGCAATAGCCGGTAACGAAATTCTCCCAGGTGTTTTTTATATTGCTTAAAGAGATCCTTGCTATGAAAGGACCTTTGCAGATCGTGCTTTAAATGTTCCGCGTAACTAATTGTCCATTGGTCATAATTTAAAGGAAGTTCTTTTAAATTCATCCGCAAGCCAACGCGGTAAAAGACATTAAAGACTTCTTCTTTTTCAGCAGCCTCCAGTTTACGTTCGAGTATTTCAAAAGAAGCGATTGAATAATGAATCAGCATGTACAACACATCCCTGTATGCCCAATCGGGTATAAGGGCATGCCTACTTCGCTCTACAGCGGAATGGATCGCTGTAATCCTGTCGATAGCACTGTTTGCAGCATCCTGCGCTGAGAATACGATCTGTTGTGCATAACAAACAGTGGAAAATAATCTCCCAATCGGGTCGGCGGGCAACTTCCCGGTATAATAAAGCCAGTCTACGGCTTTGTTTAATGCGAATTCTGCCGATGCACCTGCGAAAATAAATAGAACGGTATCGCCCTTACCCCATATTTTCCGTACGATCGAATCCTGCGCTACAAAATATATCATGAGCAAATTTCAGGAAGAAATTTGATGTATGACTTCATTCTGATTGAACATATATTTGAAAATCATACCTCATAAGTCTCAGATCATACATTTTTCTCCCATTCATTATTTAGGCATTGATGGCCTCACTTCGATCTTGCTGGGCAAAGTCCGTGGATTCATTTCTAACAGATCTAATACCAGCTGGCCAATATCTTCGGGTTGGATCTTCCATGCATCTGCATCATTTGGCACGTGATTATTAAAATGCGTAGCTACAGATCCTGGCATAATCGTAGAAACTTTGATACCATATTTCCTAAGGTCAAGCATTACAGCCTGCGTAAATCCTACCAGTCCGAATTTACTTGCATTGTACGCAGCAGCTGATTCAAAAAAATTAGCGCCCGCAAGGCTGGCTATGGTAATGATATATCCTTGTGATAATTTCAGTGGGTCGATAGATGCCTTCACACTATTGAATACACCGGTAAGATTTGTATCGATCGTAGATCTCCATGCTTCTTCAGTTAAAGTATCGATGGGTGCAAAGTGCCCTACACCCGCATTGGCAACCAATACATCCAATTGGCCAAAATGATCCATTACTGCTTTAACAGCTTCTATTTCCGAAGCCATTGAACTGACTTCCGATTCCAGCGCCAGCACCTTGCCATCCTCCTTACTTAAGGAGTCAGCAGCCTTCTTTGCAGCATCGATGGAACGGCTGCTGATGGCTACTTTCATACCATTGTTCAATAATATTTTTGCAATGCCAAGGCCAATGCCTTTGCTGCCACCGGTAATATATGCTACTTTATTTTGAAGATCGTTTGCCATGGGTTTAGAATTTGATTGTAAAGATAGGATTGAATATATAATGAATGATCTTTTGATTGTATGATGTATAATTTTTTCGGATCAAACAGTTTTTTTAAATCATTCATGAAACAAATTGAAATGGCGTCTAAATACCCCTATGTTTCTTTCTGCCGTCGCGTTAATTTCAGTTATAAAATTACAAGACGCTAAACTGTATCGACCTATCGTTTCTTCTAAATCAAACAACTCAGTTTATACATCCTACATTCAAACATATCTTTGCATTATGAAAAAGCAGGTGTTGGCAAAACAAAAAGAATTATTACTCTTAGGAAGTAGTATCATTCCCGCCCTGGTTTTGTTGAGAAAAAATGATCCGCTTCGCCTGGCAGGTGCAACCGCTTTTTTTACCACATTTGCGCTTCCGCCCATCGTTTTTATTTTGGCGCAATTGTTCGGGCTACTGCTAAACCCCCGAGCGATAGGCCGCGGATTAATAGAAAATATATCCAATAATCTTGGAAAAGCCGGAGCCGAACAGGTAATGCAGGTCATCAAAAGTATCCGGGCTTTTAATACAAGTTGGTATGTAATTTTATTGGGATCGCTGTTCCTGGTTTTTGTGGCTACCACTTTGTTCGTAGTTATTAAGAATTCACTGAACCAGGTTTGGCAGATCTCTGTAAAAGAAACCGCAGGCATTCTCTTTAACCTGGGTAGCAGGTTGCGGTCATTTGCAATTATCCTACTGGTGGGGATCTTGTTTTTTGCAAACCTTTTTTTGAAAAGCATTGAGATGATCGCCGGTAACTATTTTGAAGAAATTGTCCAGGGAAGCAGTATATATTTCCGTCTCATTTTCAGTGAACTAAGCAGCGTGATAATTGTTGCCAGCTGGTTCATTATATTATTTCGTTTTTTGGCAGATGGCAGGCCAGCATGGAAAGCGGCGATCACCGGTGGAGTGCTCACAGCTATTTTATTTACCGCAGGAAGATTTCTATTGCGAACACTATTACTTAAAGGAAATATCGGTCAGCTTTATGGCGCGTCAGGTTCTTTTGTACTTGTCTTACTTTTTGTTTTCTATACTTCTTTCATCTTATATTATGGAGCCTGCTTTACCGCTGTTTATTCTAAAAAGAAAGGATGGATGTTGAAGCATAATGATGAGGCCTACAATAGTAAGACCGTAGAAAATAAATTACCTGGAAAAAGAATGCCTGCCGAATAAATTCAACAGGCAACTATAAGCTCATCAAGACTATTTTTTCTTTGCAACTTTTTTAGCTGCTTTTTTGACAACCTTACTGACCACCTTTTTTGCAGGAGCTGCTTTTTTCGTGATCTTCTTCGCTGATTTTTTTGCAGCTGCCTTTACCGGGGCCACAGCCTTGGCTACTTTTTTTGCAGCTGGCTTTACAACCTTTTTAGTAACTTTCTTAACAGCTTGTTTTACCACAGCTTTGGCTGCTTTTTTGGGAGCCGCTTTTTTGCCGGCAGTGATATCACGTATTTTTGACTTCACCGATTTAATAGCAACAGAAGCCATTTCTACCAGGTGATCTTTCCCTGTTACTATTTCAGCTGCTACCTCCCCTATCTTTTCTGCGACCTTGGTCATAACTGTTTTTTCCTTTGCGGGTTTTTTTGTTGTTGTTTTCTTTGTTGCCATTTATAATGAGTTTAGTTAAGTAAATATAAGCAAGAAATGCAGGATATATCACCGATCATGAACGTTTTATCATCGACCTTTTAAATTGATTGATATCACCTCAAATCTGGTTCTCTTGTTAAAATATGGATCCATTCTTTATATATTTATGCAATCAGTTTTCTCAGCCACGCTCAACGGAAACGGGAAACATTATAACAAATAGAATAAACGCCGTTTCATTGAAAACAATGCTGGTGAAAATCCTTTGCGGAGGATAACGATCTATCTTCAGCCGGGCAATGATAACACTACCGGAAATTAGCCCGTGATCTATTACCTGCATGTTTTTGCCAGGGGCGATGGTTTACTGATTAAATATCTTTTATCATATTCTTTGCGACTTTGCTCCTTTGCGATCTTTGCGTGCAACCCAAGAACAATATTCGAAGTATAATTGGTGCTATTTCATTTTAGCTGATGTAAAAGACAAAGCGTAACTTGTATGATGTACTACGCATGATGCATGATTTCTTTAAATCGGGAGTTTATACTTTAACTGTGCACACAAAATCTACCATCCTACCTGTTAGATCATAGATTTTTTAAACCATTAAACAAATGATCATATCTGGCAAAAATCAAACAAACAAAGACAATAAGGATGCGGCAGTAAAACCATACCGTAACACCCTGCACAGGTTAGATGCCGAGGAGCATTTAGAAGGCGCGATTTCTTCTATTATGTAAAATATTAAAGAGGTTGCCGGGGAAAATGATAAAGAATTGAAGGAAGAGGCAGACGGGAATAAAGCGTAGCATAGTTGATTTAAAAATAAAATCGCTGGATTACCAGCAGTTGGCAGGAATTAAATTTTTCATCCAAAAAATAACGAACATGAATCCTAAAAATAACGAAAGTGTAAAAGCCGGTTTGGAAATTGAAACGAATAAGATAGCTCATCCCGATTTAGAAAAAGATCCGGATGAACTTGTTCATGAGCAACTCAATGAATCCCCCGATGAATCTAATGAAGAAGATATTGATGACCTGGTTCATGAACAGGCAGAGATAAAAGATATTGATGAAACAAAAGAACTAGATATAGATAATTTTATGCATGAGCAGCCAGGTAAAACTGAGTAATAATTCAATATTTTTTCTCGTGCTGTAACCACAGACTTTTCTTAAACATTTTATAAAGCGATCATGAAAAAATCAGAAGAACAACACAACGGCTCTGTCAAACCAGATCTGAAACATGATACCATGGAATATGCTGCATCTACCGATGGAGATGATATCCTGGATATGGACAAGGAGAATGAACAGGAAATAGAGGATGAAGACATAACAGCTGATGAACTCGAATTGCTGGAAGAAGACAGCATTGATGACCAGGCGGCAGCGCTGAACAGTGTAGAAACAGATCGACGGGCAGATGACGATCTTATATTTGATGAAGCCGATATTGAGGAAAACTATGAGGATGAAAATGAGGAAGAACAGCATGTAAGGCGTTAATAATAAGCGCCGAAGTACTAAGTTATTTCTTTTTACAGGTTTTAGGCTTTGGGTCTTTCTGGCTCCTTAAAACGCACATTATCTTTAAAGAAATCCTAAGTAGTAAATATTCCTGTCTTTGAGTCAACCGTGTGCAATACATTTTATGCCCCTCAACTTAGCGATTTATTATAAAGCCCGTTGATGAGAAGTCGGTTTCCATTTACCGACCAATGAGCAATTTCTTTTAACCCTGTATTCATTACCCAATATTATTTTTCATTTGGGCCAACCCTTGCAATTAAAACCGGTGATTAATTTCCAGGTTCTTCCTTATGAACAATTAACAATCCTGCCGGACCTTGCAGGTAAAAAGTAAGGGCGTTTTCCCGGTTCAATAAAAAGCCTCCCCGCAAATAAAATTGATCTGCCGCAGCTTTCTTTTCTTCACCGATCGTGCATTTTTAATCTCAGATAATACAAGCATTATTTTTGGCCCTGGTTTTGAATTACTGCTTTTCAGCAAGTATCTTTCAATCCTTAAATTCATTTTGATGATTCCTATCAGCGACGATGACTCAGACAGGAAAACTTTTCCTATTATCAACTACCTGTTGATCGCTATCAACATCCTTGTTTTTATAGTATATCAAAAATTGGGTACTGATATTCATTTTACATACAGCTATGCCACGGTGCCTGCGGAGATAATCACTGGTCATGACATCGTTACCAGCGCTACCCAGGCTACGGACCCGATTAGCGGTCGATCTGTGGAGATACCAGGTCTCGGCGTAACAACCATCCCTGTTTATTTAACGTTGATCACATCCATGTTCATGCATGGTGGCATTTTACACCTGGCAGGCAATATGTTATACCTGCTAATATTTGGCGACAATCTTGAGGACAGAATGGGACATATTAAATACCTGGTATTCTACATCCTATGCGGTGTACTGGCGTCGCTAACTCATGTAACAACAGATTATTTGTTTGGTAAGAGTCACCTCATACCAAGTTTAGGTGCATCCGGAGCTATTTCCGGTGTAATGGGTGGTTATCTGTTATTATTTCCAACCCGGAGCATACGGGTATTTGTGCTATTCTTCCTCGTTCGGCTTCCTGCATTCATCGTATTGGGATTATGGATAGCGTTGCAGGTGGCTAACGGCACCGGTTACCTGGGTGGATCAGAAGCCAGTGGTATTGCGTATGCTGCTCATATCGGTGGTTTTATTGCTGGCTTTTTGCTGGTAAAAAGATTTATGAAAAAAGAAACAGGAGCGCCGGGTCGGAGAAAATGGTGATCCGGGCGATGTTTGATATTTGACGTTTTAACGCTAGCGTTTAAAGGATAGATCGTGCCTTTCAAACCTCACATACTTTTTCTCAGATTATTCACAATGAAAAATCCGCGGCTCTTTTTAAGAACCGCGGAGATCATTTGTTTGTGTGGGGTTGACACGATCTCGAACGTACAACCTGCAACCCCATTTCGATTCGTTGTAAAACTGGTAGCAGTTCCTTCTTTAACCCAGATGCCTTGTTCATTAAGGCTCCAGGTATTGATCGTGGGAGGAGCTTTTGCAAGCAGGGATGTTGGGATCGGCATTTTTACGACCGCAGTTTTGCCCGTGGCTAACTGTAGCGATTGGGCGCTGAAAAATTCCAGTTCAACGGCAATCATTCCCGTAGATTGTAATACATACATATTACCGGTATCTTTTCCCATCATACTCCCAGGAAGCCTGGCTCCCTATGATGCACACGATTCTATGCGATTGGCAAGTGGCCTGCACAATTACGTGATTGGCCGAAGCCTGTCAGATTCAAATATGGTGATGGTAGCCATTAAAGCGGAACCTGGCAAAAGCAAAAGCGTTTACCAAAGATGCAAGCATGAAAATGGCTATGCAAAAAGGCGGTGTGACTGGTACCCCCAAAATAATGTTCCTCACAACAACATACCAGGACACTGCCGTCATCCCTTCGCAGATCCGCTCCATGACTACTATGACGGTGAAAGATCGGGATGTCTGGTATACAAATTTTAAAGAAGGCAGACAGGAGCGTATTGATAACGGGCTGGTAGAAAGAGTTATTGGCCAGGATGCTGACGATGTTAAAAAGATGGTGCTTGTTACTGCACTAGCAGACACAGCGAAAGCCAATGCCTATGCAGTATCTGATGCTTTGAAAAAAAGAAGGGAAGCTGGGGGTGTTGTAGGTGAGCCGGAGAGATTTGTGTTCCGTGTGGTAAAGCGGTACAAAAAAATAAATGATGTATGATGTGAGATGTATGTTTTTTTTAGATCGGCGTTCTTTTAGAAAGCCGTGCATTTTACATCATACATCTCACATTTGTAATCTCACATTTTACATTCCAATTTCAAGACTTAGTTTCCTGTTCTTATTTATCGCCTTAATCGTAACCATCACCTCGTCTCCTTTTTCATATTTAAAAAACAAAGCGCTTTCTTCAGTTGACCTATTTTTAGGATTAACAATAAACCCTTCTACAGCTTCAAAGACAGTCACGAAATAACCATCTTCATTTTTACCGGTAATAATACCTTTAATGGATTCGCCGGAATCTTTTAAAGCAATCAATTTCTCATAGACAGGCGAAAACTGTCGGCCTTCAATGAGCGCCGTCAGTTTACCTATCCTGTTGGGTTCTGCCAGGCGGAATGTTACCATACTGTCCAGCCTGTTCTTATATATTGCTTCTATACCCGTTTCCCATGCAGAAATATCAACAGGAATAAGCTGGTAGGTGCTGATATGTTTTACAAATAATTTTTCTTTGATGGATTTTAAATAGCCTGTAAGCGGTTCGCCTTGCATTGCCTCCTCAATCAGTTTATTTCTTTGTTCATTTCGTATGAAATTAATTTCGAAAGCCTCTAACCGTCCATTCTCTTTCCCCGATGGCCTTACCTGGAATTCTACTTCATCGCCGATCGCATACGCATGAGCCCAGCTTTCACTACCTGCCTTTTTCAACCTGGTTATCTCCGCCTTGTCCCTGAAGAAAAAATAGCTTTGCTTATCTGCTGTTTCAATAAAACCGAATTGCTTCTCTTTATCATAACGGGTTACATGGCCTGTGTAGATAGTATTGTTCATGGGTGCTTTGTTGGTATCTAAATTTCAATATAACGTTTCTGACCCAGATTGTTTTTTCGCAGCAACGGAGGCAGCAACATGGACGATAAATGTTAATGCATGATGTATGATCCGGGATGTATGACGTTCCTTCCCTGGCGCAGGTCGGGAGTACTGCGCCAGCCTGTCCAAGGCGATTAATAACTTAACTAACACCGGTAATTCTTCCATTAACTACATCGATAAAATTTGCCTGAGGTATTTTAGGCAACCCGGGCATCCGCATTATTTCCCCACAAATAGCCACAATAAAACCAGCGCCCTGGCTTATCACCAGGTCCTCTACATCAATATTAAAATTTCCATCAAGGCCGCTTATTGCAGGGTCGTCTGTAAATGAGTATTGTGTTTTGGCCATGCATACCGGTAAATGTTCAAGACCCAGTTTCTTGATCTTTTTTATCATTTCCTGCGCTTTCTTATACAACACTACATCCTTACCACCGTATATGCGGGTAACGATTTTGCGCATTTTTGTTTCAATATCATCTGTAAGATCGTACGTATAATTCAATGCTGCAGCAGGTTCATTGCAAATTTTCACAACTGCTCCCGCCATTTCCAATGCACCTTCACCACCCTCAGCAAATGCATTGTTTACAGCAAAAGCAGCATCTTTTGTCTTACACCAGCTACGTAAAAAATCAATTTCTTCTTCACTGTCAAAATGATGTTTATTGAGTACTACGAGTACTTTCTGGTTAAAGGTTTTAAGAATAGAAATATGCTTTTCAAGGTTTTGCAATCCCCTTGTCAGTGCTGCAATATCTGGCAGCTTCATTTTATCTTCTGCAATACCCCCGTTAAGTTTCAATGCCTGGGAGGTTGCAACTAAAACCGACATTGCTGGTTGCAGTCCGGCTCGTCTGCATTTTATATTAAAGAATTTTTCTGCGCCCAGGTCACTTGCAAACCCGGCTTCTGTTACAACATAATCTCCATACTGCATAGCGGTTTTGGTTGCCATGATAGAATTACAACCATGTGCAATATTAGCAAAGGGGCCACCATGTATGAAAGCAGGGCAACCCTCCAGTGTTTGAACCAGGTTAGGCATGATCGCTTCTTTTAATAAGGCAGTTATAGCACCGGTTACACCCAGATCGGCCGTAGTAAAAGGTTCGCCCGCAAAGGTAAAACCCAACAGTATTTCATTAACTCTTTTTTTCAGATCTTCCAGTCCTTCACTAAGGCACAGCATCGCCATCAGTTCACTCGCAGGAGTTATTACAAAACCTGTTTCGGTAGGAATACCATTATTGGGGCCATCCAGTGCTGTTACAACTTTTCTTAGCACCCGGTCATTCACATCAAGGCAGCGTTTCAATAAAACGGTTTTTATCCCTTCGGGTTTGCCGCGATTATAAAAACGGTAATTATCCAATAAGGCTGCAAGGGTATTATTGGCAGCAGAAATGGCATGAAAGTCTCCGTTAAAATGCAGGTTGATATCTTCCATTGGAATTACCTGCGAATAACCTCCGCCGGTAGCGCCCCCTTTCATACCAAAACAAGGGCCCTGGGATGGCTCTCTTAAAGCCAGTACTGCTTTTTTCTGAAGTTTCTGAAGGCCGTCTGCAAGGCCAATAGAGGTAGTGGTTTTCCCAATACCCGCTTTGTTCGGTGTAATGGCAGTTACCAATATGAGTTTCGACGCTGCAATCTTCGTTTCATCAAACTGCCTGAAATTAATTTTTGCTTTGTACTTGCCATAAGTTTCCATTTGTATATCCGGAATGCCAATAGCTGCAGCTATTTCAGCAATGGGCCGGATATTGGTCTGTTGTGCTATTTCATAATCAGATTTCATTACATTCAATTTAAAATGATTTAAAGACTGCTGTTTTGGAGGGTAAGCTGCAATTCTTCATTGAATGTTGGATTGCCAGCTACAGGAATAAAAATGATATTTATCCCTGAAGATAGGAATACTAATGAAAACAACATTAGCGCAAATGTTGGCGACTGATTTGCGTGGATCTTACATGAGAAAATTATGGATACCCCGTATTTTTAATTTTACGTTTCTCTATTAAAGCAGGCGTAAAATCAATTTGGTTGTATTGCCTGTTATCTTTGTAATATGTTACTCAATTATTGCACTTTTAAAAAAGAAGATTTTACCTGCTCCCATTGTGGGTGGAAAGGAACAGGTTTGGAGTTGGCTTATGGGGATTTTAGTGAAGAACATTTTATTGCAGATATGAACTGCCCATCCTGCAATGAAATTATCGGTTCCTGGCAATCGCCGCTGAAGGTAGAGATCGAAAAATGGCAAATGGAAAACCCGGGGGAGGATACGGGTTGGATGGAGCTATGAAAATTGGGAATTGAATGTGGGGATTATTATGCGACTTCTGTGTTTATATTAACCGGTTAAGATTTTATGATTGTTTCGTGAAGACAGCATAAGTGTTCGGAAGAATTTTAATGCTGGTAAAAATATAAAATGCTCTTGCCGTGTAGTAGCTTCCAGTTTATAGCAGATTAATCAACGTCATCTATTTGACGCCGTCAGGAGTCTCCTAAAATACATGAAAATCCAACAGAGTTAACTTACATATTTACCAATATATCTTTAAACATGATACTGCTACGTAGCTATGCAGGTTCTTGCATTTTTTTCAATTGCTTTGAACGGTTCTGGTGAAGACAGGAAATGCGAAGCAAAGTATGCGCCTTCGTCTTCTTGAGAACCACAGCGTGTAAAACAAATAATTGCTTTAATTTATTTTCACTTTGAAGTCGATTGTTTCGGGTATCGTGAGGGTGGCATTGCTTTTTACGGTAATATTTCGGCAGGCAAGTCCGGATACATTTACAATAGGATAATAATTGGAAACAGGTACCTGCGGAATAATGACATCCTGCTTAGAGGTAGGAACCGCATTGGGAGTCCAGTTCATTGGGTTATTCCAGTCAGTGGAAATACCGCCAACCCAGGTAAGCAACGTGGGTACAACAACAGCAAGGTCTGATTCCCACAGAGCTCTTCCGTTGGTAGCGGCCCTGATCTTACCAATACCATAAGCGATCTCCAGTTCTTCCACATCTACATTCGGTAATCCTGTAAAAAAGGGTTGCCAGGAAGCAACGGATTTGTCAATAAAATAAACTCCTACATCTGTTCCGGCATACAATCCATCATTGGAAGCATTCTGATATACAATGCAGTTCACCGGTAAGTTGGGCAGGCCGGTAGAATAGTTTGACCAGGTGATCCCTGCATCGGCAGAGTACCACACTTTAGTAGCAGCAACATAACCGGAAAAAGTTACCCAGACCTTCTTTGGATTGGTATTACATACCACAATGGAAGTGATACTGGCGGAAGCTATGGGCAGGGTCCCTGTACGATCAGAAAATGTATTTCCATCGGTTGAAACAAATAAGCGGTTTGATTTGGCTGCATAGATATAATTCGGATCCGAAGGTGCATAAGCCAATGCAACCAGGTTGGCAGAACCACCGCTAACATCGCCTACCTGTGTGAAAACGGCGCCGTCATTAACGGTACGCCATACCTGCGCTTTGCCCACCAGTAATGTAGAATCATTCACCGGGTGCATAATGACAGGAGTGATCCAATTACCGGCTGCGTTTACACCTGCTCCTGCATTGGTGCAAATAATATTATAAAGCGGAACCTTATTGTATGTTCTGATGATCCTTCCGTTAAAAGATTCGAGGTACCTGATACTGTCCTGGGTATAGCCATAGATACATTCCATTCCGTCGCCGGTATTTGAAGTGAATATAGACCAGTTACCTCCATGAAGTGTTTGAGTACCCTCATCCTGGTGCCCGGTCAATATAGTATATGGATCAAATGCTGAGGTGCCTAATTTATACATTTGAGCGATCTGCAGACCTTGACTTGACGGGGTCCAGGTAACTCCATAGTTTGTCGTTTTCCAGACACCACCATCATTCCCCGAAAAATAAACTGAGTCGGTGCCAGGCAGAAAACTAATGGAGTGATGATCAGCGTGAACGAGTGGTATCAGCCCGCCGTTTTCACTGGTATGTTTTACCCAGGTAATGCCCCCGTCAACAGAACGGAAGATATTAGTGGCGCCAACAAGGATGGTATCACGGTGCAGTGGAGACGCTGACATGGCAAGGTTATACCATGCCTGCGAACCGGCAGCGCCGGCAAGAATATTTGGTGTATTTGCCTGAAGGGTAAAATTATTTCCGCCATCAACAGAACGATAGAACCCATAAAAATCATAAGTGCTTGTTTTTACTGCCACTACATACACGTAATTTGTATCAGCAGGTGTAACCGCAATTTCAAGTCTGCCAACATTGGCAGGTAATGGAAGTCCGGATGAAATAGTCAAAAAACTTGCCCCTCCATTCGTTGATCTATAAAATGCACCCCCTGAAAAAATACCAGCCGCTGCATACAAGGTATTTAGGTTCCCTGGTTTGAATTCAATATCTGTAAACTGCCCGGCCTGCACCAGCACCCAGCTTGCACCCGCATTAAGCGTTCTGAATAAACCAACACTTGTTGCTGCAAAAACAGTATCAGGGTGAATGGGGTTGATCAGTAATTTATAAATATTCCTGCCCCAGCTTACCTGCCAGTTCATGGTATTTGCTCCCCAGGAAATACCGCCATCTGTAGATTTAAGTATCCCGATAGAACTGATGGTAAGCTGTGAGGTTACCGCATTGGCGTCGCCGGTAGCGAGGTACATGACCTGTGTATTCAAAGGATCTATTGCAATATCAGAACAGCCGATAAGCGGTAACTGGTCTGTATTACTATTGAACCAGTTCTGGCCTCCGTCGGTTGATTTCCATAACCCGCCCAGCGGAGAAACGGTCCACATAATATTACTGTTAACCGGATCGAAGCGAATGAAATTGACCCTTGCCGCTCCATAATAATTTCCATTGGTAACAGTACCGGTGGGGCCTAATGGTACCCAGTTTCCGGAAGCGGCTGCATTCCTTGCAGCATAATGACCCGCTTGCAGGTATTTCTGAAATTTCTCTTGCTTCGTTGACGGAAGGGTAATATCACCGGAAGGAAATACCCGGGGTTCCATATACGATTCCCAGCGCTTATATTGTGCATAGCCGGCAAACTTTCCTTCGTCTTCCGTTTCTGTTAGCTCGTCTGTGTCTTTATTTTTATTTAAAGCATCCCGGTCTTTTTCATAACTATTAAATGCCGCCTGGATCGCATAAAAATTCATGAGTTTTGAACTGTCGGCCTTCCCTTTTATAGTAAAATAGGGTGCGTTCATCCATGGCTGTGCTTTGGTAGCGGTTGCCACAAGAAGTAGGAGGATAAGGGAAAGAATATTTTTCAAAGTTGGTCTGTTTAATATTTTGAGCAATCTAAATATCAAAACGCAGCCAGGATTTTACGCAGCAGGTGAAGATCTATTGGCTGATATGAAATCAATCTAATCAGTGTACAAAGTAAGCAAATTTTCAATATTTAGGAAGGGCATCCCCTTTGCACGTCGTATTCGGGAGGTGTAAGGTGGAAAAGGGTTCATCATCCATTTCCGGTAATGTCTCTCGCAGAGGACGCTTCGTTCCTATCGCCCGGTGTCTTCACCATAAGTGTTCGGTGGATTTTTAATCCTGCGAAATATATAAAATGGTCTTGCCACGTTGTGGTTTCCTGTTTATAGCGGATTAATAAACGTCATTTGCTTGACTCCGTAGGAGTCTCCCGAAATACAGGAAACTCCTACGGAGTTAAATTCCGTATTTACGATTAATTCTGCAAACAGAATGCTGCTACGCAGCTACCAGGTTCTTGCCATTTTTTTTAATACCAATTATTCCGAACACTCATCGTGAGGCACGAACCGAGGTGTTGGAGTCATAAGATCACCATGCAGCTATAACCCAGATAGCTGCATCCCGCAATCTGCCTGCCATCGCAATTTCGCTTTGCATCCACTGAGGCATAAGACTAATTTCAAAAAATCTCCCCAAAAATCTATCTTGCTTTCAGAAGCATTATTGAGTATCATTGTAAAAAAACCGGAGCCTATATGAACAAACAAAACAAGCTGTCATTTCAAAAAATAAATTCATGGAAAAAATATTATACCCCCGCTTTTTAATTGTCAAAGACAATTTTTACAGCAACCCGGATAAAGTATATGCAGCCGCATTAAAGGCCTGCTACTACGAGCCTGAACATGTAACCGGTTACCGAAGTAGAGCTGTTTACCATGAAAAGGGTATTAAAGCCAAACTGGAAAAACTTTTAGGAATAAAAATCACCCGCTGGGATATCGATCCGATTGAAGAGAACGGTGTTTTTTACCAAGGGTTCTCCAAAGGCAAAAAAAAAGAAATCCCTGGCGTACATTCCGACGAACCTTATAACGATATTACTGTAGTGGTTTACCTTTCACCCGGCATTCCACCTGACTGTGGCACATCTCTATGGATGCACAAAAAAACCGGCCTCCTGAATCCGGCAATGCCCGAAGACGCACGTAGATTGAAAATGAAATTGCAGGATCTGAAAAACCAGTTGGAAAGAGAAAGCAAAAATCGCAGTAAATGGATTGAAATAGACCGGGCTGGTTATTGGTTCAACAGGATGGTAGCCTACCCTTCCGGCGCTTTTCATTCGGCCACCAAACATTACGGAGGCAATTTAAAAGATGGACGAATCTACCAAACATTCAGGATCGGCGTAAATTGGAACAGCTTCCACATGAAGGATTGAGCATGGTTATAACTGAAAAAAACTGAGTAATGATTCCTGGTAAGCATAGTCGTCTTTTGTTTTTAGACTAACCATTTCTTTCATTAATTTCAACCGGCGAGGATCGCGTATTTTCATGGTCATGCACCACAACGCCAGCTCTTCAAGTGTATTTTTTTCAATTCCATTTACGGAGGTATCTTTTATGTCCGTTTTTTTACAAAAATCTTCAACTGCCTTTTTGCGGACATCTTTATAATTTTGCTTCCAGCCTTTTTTTATAACAGCCAATGCTTTGCTGCTTATATCCTGCATATTAAGAGGGGCTGCGCCGGGTAACAGGTTAAGGACCACATTACTTTGTGTAAAAAGCAGCAAGGTTTTTTCTGGACTGCGATAGTTTTTGCGTGTTTTAATTTTGCGATCTTCTTCGGCCGCTAACTTTTTCAAATCCTTGTCAACTGGCCTGAACCCGAATTTGTGGTAGAACCAGAATGCACCGCTTTTAATACCGCCTGGATTATCAAGCCCAAACTGGTAAGGTTCAATTTCAAAATAAGTGACGCCAAATGCCTGTTTACAAATACGGATAAGCTGGGTTAAGACATACCCCGATTCACCCTGGCGGAAAGGTTCAAAAATATTTAGCCCTAGTTTGGCACGTTTTCCAAAAGCCCAAATGCCTCCATAAGAAACGGGAATACCATTTTTAAAAAATGTAAATCCAAAATATGTTTCCAGCGGCAACTGGTGCTCAGGCAACATGCTGTAGACAGCAAGTATCAGTCCCCTGCCAACATCATACAGCCTTATGGTATCCTGCTGCAAAAAAGTGGCGGGATCAATTTCCCTCACCGTTAACGCCATTGAATTTCGGATGACGTTAGATAACATCTGCCTTTCTTCGGTGCCGGGTACACGATGAGCAGGAAGGGTTGCATTTATCAATTGAGGCATATCAAATTTCCTGAGCAAATCTTGATGATACCAGGGTTCTTTAACTTTGATGCGATTGTAAGTCCGCGAGAATTTTTGATTTTTGGGAACCAATTGCACATAAGCATTCATTCGTTCGCAAAACAGTTCCCGCAGCAGCGGCCTGTCTTTTAACGACCCAAACTGACCCATTAAAAAAGGCATATACTCAGCGGGCTGTATGCCCAATTGTTCCAACAGGTCTTCATTGCTTAAACCCGCAGTGGTTTCCGCCTTAAACAAAGAAGGCAGGGTAATATTTAGTATTTCATTGAGTTGTAAGGTGGCATTGTAAAATGAATCAAACGCTATGTTCAGGTCGCTGTGCTGCAGCAGCCATTCCATAAAATCGGGAGAAAAGCGGGTAACTATATTTGCGAAGGGCAGGCCTTCATTCTCAGGCAGGGCCTTTTCCCCGGACCTGTTCTTTTTTGCATAAGCGGTAATGCGCTTTAGTTCTTTTTCTGCAAGACTGCTTATGCCGCTATTGTCGGGATAGGCGCATAAAAATAGTAAACTGTCATGGTATTGCAACATGTATTTTGGGTCGGGTAACTTCATTGCACTCATTGCAGCAACCAGTGCAGTTTTTAACTTTACCGATTCCTCATCATATTTATTGGCTACCGCATGTAGCGCATTAAGAGCAGTTAAAAAATTATCCTTCATTTGCCTTTTTACTTACTAAAGTATTTAACGAAAGGTACGGAATATAAAATTCCAGTTGGTATTGGCCAATTGCAAATATTTTAATTGCACGACGTGCAAAATATATTTTTATTTAATGGCCATAGCGCTCTCCTTTTCCTGTAAAAGAAGAGAATATGCCTTTGCTTATTTTTTAAATCCTAATCTCTTCCCGATCCTCCCATTTTCTTCCTGCCCCGGCCTGGTGTTTTCAGCAGCCGGGATTTTTTTACTAGTATGTCAGCATATCAAATTCATCTTTCCCGCTATGATAAAATCTTGCTGATGAATAATGATATTGTGCCGGGTATTTACACAAACCCCCTTTTACAGGATTATTATGAATATACCCTGGTTTTTGCTGGCATGCCTTCGTTGTAAATAATTCAATACCCAAAGATCTCCTTTCCCAAAAATTGTATTTCCTGTCGTCGGCATTTATTTTATAGTCATCTAAAAGGGAATTTTTATTCACTAAAAGATCAAATTTTATTTGTTGTGCGGTGTATTTCAAAAAAAACTGTTGAATTTTTTGCAGTATATGCCCATCGCGTGCCTGCCAGATGAGATGAACATGATTATTCACTACAACAAATGCATTTAAAATTATACGTTTGTCATTAACCAGGTACTTTAGCCTATCTGTTAGAATATTTTTATACTTATCCTGTTCCAGTAATGATTTCCATTCATTAATAGTAGCGGTAAAGAATTGCGGCCGTTGTTACGGGTAATTAGGTTCCATTCATTAAATGTAGTATCGGACAAAAAATAATCATTGAGGAAAAAAAACGGAATTAAAAAAAATTTTAAACAAAAAATGCAGCCTTAATAGTTTATACCGGCTGGTGAAAACACCAGGCCGGGGTTGGGGGAGAATACCAGCCAAGGCGGAGGTTAAAGACCCGCCAGCTTGAAGACATACAAGTGGTCGTTCGCGACACTTTCTCCAGATTGAGATATCACTTTAAGTTCATGTCTCCATGAATCAAACATAAATCATACGCAACGTCCGCAAGTCTACTACTATTGAATTTTGCCATTTTAAAAAACATGTAATATTTCCATTTCATTGCTTATTTTTAGTCCAGTCAAAACCAAAAATATATTTTTATGAGTTTTTTTGATCGTTTAAACAGTGGGTGGAAAATAACCATGAATAGTTTTTCTATTCTTAAGAAAAACAAACAACTGATCATCTTCCCGGTACTTTCGGGTATATCATTGCTAATGGTGACAGGCGTTTTTGTTTTGGGTATCATGGGAGCTGCCGGCTGGGACGTGGATTATATCAATACCGACAATGCAGTTATTAATTATGCAATTCTTTTCGGATTTTATTTTTTCAATTATTTCATCATCGTATTCTTTAACATGGCACTTATCCATTGCAGTAAATTGTATTTCCAGGGAGAAGAAGTAAGTGTTAATGCGGGGCTTCGGTTCAGCCTGGGCCGCATCGGCGCCATACTATCCTGGTCTTTGTTTGCTGCTACCGTAGGAACGATATTAAAGATCATACAGGAAAATACGGGTATCATTGGCAAAATAATTACCGGTCTACTTGGAATAGTTTGGGGTATCACAACATTTTTTGTTGTTCCGGTTATTGCTTATGAAAAGCTGGGTCCAGTAGCAGCATTAAAACGTTCAACAGCAATGATGAAAGCTAAATGGGGAGAAAGCCTTTCTTCAACTTTTAGCCTGGGGTTGATAAGGATGATCGTTTTCTTAATAGCTGCTGTTCCAATATTTTTAGTTGCCGTTTATATAAATACAATATTGGGCATTACCCTTGCAATTATCATCGGGTTCCTGGTGTTTGCGGTATTCAGTGCAGCAGAAACAATTTTCATCAGTTCTGTTTACCATAACATAACCGGTGATATACAAGAGCATCTTGATCAGCAAATGGTGGACAATTTATTTGTTGTGAAAAAAACAACTAATATTGGCGGATTGAATTTTAAATAAATTTGTATGTGGGAATATCTTCTCTATTATATTTGTGTTGTAATTCACCAATAAAAAAGGAGGTATTATGTCTACAGATAGTGCATATACACTTCAGGTTATCATCTAATAACCCGTGTATACAAAAATCTGAAACACGAAAAGTGTTTAGCGGCCTGAGGGCCGCTTTTTTATTATGGCAAAAGGGCTTTGGATCGTGTATATACGAACCAATGATAAAACTTTTTCGCCTGGATCGTGTTTCCAATCATAAAATCTTAGGCGCTTAATAAAGGTACGAATTCAGGCACAAGCTTTATGCCAGACGGAAACACAAGGCCCTGGCATCGGGGGAACACCGGCCAGTGCGGAGACAAAGTCTGTATCCCATTAACTCACCATACTCACCCTGCGGAAGACTAAGGAGAGCTGGCAAAAATAGAGAACTTATCTCTTTCGCTTATGCTCCCACGCGATAGCCGGATCAATGGAATGTACCAGTTCCATGAGCGCTTTTTTAAACCGCTGGCTTTTGTTGATCTTATAATGGAATTTTTTTTCGGGGAATGGCAGCTTTAAAAATAATTGCACATCCTGTACGATCTCCTCTAAAAATGAATCATGTACAATTTTAAAAGGCGGCAGGTTCAATTCCTGTGCATGCTCATCCACCAGGACCTTTAAAGCCAGCAATTTTTGCTGACTGTAATGGCTGTATATTTTCCGTTGCCGGTCATTGAGTTTAGGAAAATAATCTTTACTGGATGCAGATTCCAGTTTTATGTTTTGATGCTGCAAAATACTTTCAAGCTTTTTTTGACGGATCTCGGATAAAAGCAGGTCTTTTAAACGCGGCAAGTAAATTACATCATCACCGGCATATGCGAGTTGCCTGCTGCTCAGTGGCCGGTTGCCCCATCCGGCAGCCTGTATTGATTTATCTGGCGTTACTCCAAATTCCTGTTGTAAAACAGCCGACAGGGAAGTGACAGGCCACCTGCACAACTCGGCGGCGATCTGAATATCAAATAAGTTTACGGGATCGCAGCCATGTCTTTTCAATACATCCACATCGTTTGCGCCGGAATAAACCAGTTTACAAATGGCCTGGTCTTTAAAGACAGACCACAAGGGATCCAGGTTTTTGATCTGTATTGGATCAATGAGATAACAGGTAGTGCCATCAAATACCTGCACAAGCTGCAGTTGAATACCGTAATGTTTATTGAAGCTGTCGAATTCTGTATCCATTGCAAATTCTTTCAACGTTTGCAGCCGTTCAACCAATACCGGTAATTGCTCAGCATCATCAACCAATTCGATCGGTATGCCGTTATCCGTATTTTTCAATATTAAATTTTCGATGTGTAAAGTTAACTCCTTGCTGCAGGATTAAATAGCCGCTGTTTTAAATATTCTTTCCTCCAGCATTAACAAACCGATTGACTCAGCCTAATCACCCTTATTTGGCAAGTTGGGTATATGAAAAATGGGAACACCAGGCCAAAGCAGCTGGGAGCACCAGCCAAGGCGGAGGTTTTTGCGCCTTTATCATCAGCGATATAATATAAAACTTTTTGTAGTGAAGCCTTACCAGTTTGGCAAAGGCAGTCCCAAAGAAATAAAAAGCGGTGCTTTCTGGTTCTATTACAGGCTTGGTTTCAGACCGGTGAATTCTGCTATTAAAAAGTCAGCTGATGCTGAATGGAAAAGGACCGTTAAGGACCCGCACTACCGGACAAATACATGCCTGCTGAAAAGCTTTACCGCCTGCAATAAAGAATGGAAACCGGTAAAGGCGGGCGTTGATTTTTTTGATACAGATAAAGTAAGTATGGCGGTTACGCAAATGATCCGCCGGCGTTTTGCCGGTAACCGGGATGATGCCAATAATAGCAGCATGTTGTTGCTGAGCTCCTTTTTCGGTTATAAAAAATGAACGCATAACTGCAACAGCAAAAAAATGTATGGCATAACTGGAGCCTCCTGTTTATGAGTTTGCCTTCAAAAGGCGGGCGGAATAAATTACCGCAAAAACAATTTTTACGACTGATACAGGTAAAAGTTTAAGTTGCAGTAAGGGATTTTATAATTGCACTGCAGAAGCATCGTGCTTTTTGGATTTCGGTAAAAGAATTACTAAACCCCGACAGGTGAAAAGAATTCTGAAAACAGAAGCAATCGACAACAGGTAAGGATAGATAGACGGATTAAAAGGATGACGATGATTTGCGCTGATAATATATTGGCTTCTTTTAGCATTAGCGCGTAGCTCACGCACCAGTTGCTAAAGTATATATCATTGATATTCATTTTAAAATGTTTTTCTTGCAATAGATGACCGAGACTAAGTCTCTTTTTTATTCTACATCCTGAGAGAAACTTCGCTCAAGTCTCAGGATAGATGCTTTATACCGTGAGCCATTCTACTTTCTCTTGTTGCTGCTCCTTGCCCTTCCAACAGCATTTCTGTTGCAGTTTTCAGAATATCTATCTACCTTGTTACGCCTCATCTTTTATTATCATTTAAAAAACAGATTATGAAAAAGTTAACTTTTATCTACCGGCAGTATGTAAAGATTATATGTAAAAAAATACCGGCAGCAATGATGTTACTTATTTTATTTATCTCTGTTACAAAAGCCCAAACAAATACTTCGGCAGGAGATCATGCACTGAACAATAATACGAGTGGCAATAATAATTCAGCCTTTGGTTACTATGCACTTTCTCAAAATACCACGGGATCTGTTAATACTGCTACGGGGGTTGCTGCACTTGGCAACAATATCTCTGGAGGATCCAATACTGCTACCGGCGGACAGGCACTTGGCAACAATATCACTGGAGGATTCAATACTGCAAGTGGTAACAAAGCGCTTTTCTCCAATATCTCAGGATCTAACAATGTAGCTAATGGATATAATGCACTTTATTCCAATACCACCGGATCTGGCAATACTGCTAATGGATTCAATGCACTTTCTGGCAATACCATAGGAATTGCCAATGAAGCAAATGGAAATTATGCACTTTATTCAAATACCACTGGAAATTCTAATACCGCTAATGGAGCAAGTGCACTTTATTCAAATACCACTGGAAATTACAACACGGCTAATGGATACGATGCCCTTTTTTCCAATTCCATAGGGAATGGCAATACCGCTAATGGATACCAAACACTTTATTCCAATACGACAGGATCTAATAATACCGCTAATGGATATAATACACTTTTTTCCAATACCACGGGCTATTCCAATACCGCTAATGGAACAAGTGCACTTTTATACAATAGCACGGGCCATAGCAATACTGCTAATGGATACTATGCGCTTTCTTCCAATACCACAGGATATTTTAATACCGCTAATGGAGACAGTGCGCTGTATACAAATACAACGGGCCATCACAATACCGCAAACGGATACCAGGCGCTTTCTTTAAATACCGCAGGATCTAACAACACCGCTAATGGATACCAGTCACTTTTTATCAATACTACAGGATATAATAATACTGCTAATGGGTACTGGGCACTTAATTCGAATACTACGGGAGCTTTTAATACTGCAAATGGATACTATGCGCTTTCTTCCAACAGTTCCGGGTCGTTCAATACTGCTAATGGATACTGGGCACTTAATTCCAATACTACAGGAACCAATAATACCGCCAACGGAGGCTATACTCTTTACTTAAATACTACCGGCTATTTCAATACTGCTAATGGATCTGCCGTATTGTATAACAACACTACAGGATCTTTCAATACTGGTAATGGAGTTGATGCACTATTTAGCAATGTAACCGGATCTGACAATACCGCCAATGGTTTCCATGCCCTTAATTCAAATATTGACGGCTCCTGGAATACGGCATTAGGTGATTCGGCAGGGTTTTCAAGTACCGGCAATGGAAATACATTTATTGGTTACAAAGCAGGATATAATGAAACGGGTAATAACAAAATGTATTTGGGCAACGAAGTAAATAAGACACTTATCTATGGCGATTTCTCCAGTGGCCAGGTATTGATCGGCAAACCAGACCCAACAGGATATACCTTTAAGGGTAACCGTAAGTTGAATGTATTAGGCGGTATAATTACGGATAGTATGCGTGTGGCGCTCAGTGCCAATTGGAGTGATTATGTATTTGATGCTGACTATAAATTAAGATCATTAGATGAACTGGCAAGCTATATCAAAACAAACAAACACTTACCAAATATCCCATCTGCAGTTGAAGTTACAGCCAATGGAATAGATGTAGCAACCATTGATGCGAAATTGTTGGAAAAAATAGAAGAACTGCATTTGTATATTCTGCAACAGCAAAAACAAAATAATGAACAAAATAAAACAATCGATGAACTGAAGAAACAAATGGAATCGCAGCAAAAACAAATTGATAAATTAATGCAATTGATGATTAATAAATTACCGTAAGCAGCGGGATGAAATAAGCGAAGCTGACTAATGGATACGATTATTTAAGATCACTTAAATAAAATCAATCACATGTTTAGGTTTGTAATGGCTCTGAACGATAACCTATTTCCCGGCAAAGTCGCAGGCACGGAAGCTTGCGTAATTTTTTTATAGTAGAAATTAAAGAGACTTTTCTCATTAATGTGAGATTGCATGAAAAAAGTAATGAAATGGTTCGTGAAGACACCATAAGTGTTCGGAAGATTTTATGTCTTTATTTATAAAAGAAGCTGTGCCAAGCTGACCTGCTTAGCTTGTTCGATAAATTTTTCTATCTCGGAATAAGTAAGAGGTATTATCAGTATTTTTTTCTACTCTATCAAATCCGTTATTTTCCAATACCTTAAAAGTCGCAGAACCAAGCCCTCCGGAAAAAGAATTTCTATCCAATATTTCACCTTTTGCAAAAAGATTGGCGTAAGAAATTATTAATTTAGGAGGGTACTTTTTTTCATTGTAAATAACATCATAATACCGAGAATCTCCATAAAGTGGTATTCCTTATTTATCAATTTTTTCAATCGCTTTGAGCAGATGTTCATCCGTTATATTTTATGGAATTATCATTTTTTACCGTTTTTTTACATTCTGGGAGTTAAAGTACGAGCTTTTTTTTATTGTGAACTTATCTTGCAAAATCCATTGCAAATCAATAGCCTTTAATGCGGCTCATATTATAGCTGGGTTATTGTTTGGTATGTACGTCGGCCATTTTTTTTGGGCAGTTAGATAGGGCGCATCATTCAACCGGTTATAAATCAGTAATGGATGGTTACCATTCCCTGTCCACCGTATTGAATGCTACCTCCCCAGGTGATATTGCCGCCTGCTCCACCGCCGGGCACCCTACCAGGGCTGCCATACAAAGTGTAGATGTTTGCAAAGGTAGAAGCATTCCTGAGTTGATAGGTGCCCACACCACCTGTGAATTTTGTGTTTCCCCCGTCTCCTCCCTTGCCGCCTGTCTGGCTTTCGAGAAAAGTAGTGGCGTTGGCCTGGTGATATCCAAAATAATTAATACCGCCTGCTTCCCCTACCTGCCCTGTAAAAGCCGTGCCGCTGGGGCCGGAGAAAGATCCGCCCTGAGCGGCATAACCATAAGTTGTGTAATTATTCCCAGATCCGCCTAGTGCAGAGAAGCTTGTGCCTGAGTAAACGACGGATGAAGTGCCTCCATCCACAGCATTTGGTGAACCGGCTGCGCCTCCAGCTCCAACCGTATATGTTACATTGTTGCCGGGTGTAACGGTAAAAATGCCGGCAACATATCCACCACCACCGCCACCTCCTGTTCCCGTTCCGCCGCCGCCGCCGCCCCATGCTTCTACATATATTTTTGTTACTCCTGCAGGAACTACCCAGGTAGCCGAAGTTCCGAAGGCGAACGTAACAAAATTCTTATATTCTGTAAGGTCGGCCCACACCATATTGCCACTGGAATTGGTAATGAGGGCCTGACCTGTTTGTCCGGCCGCACCGCTGGTTTTGATTGTTCCGGTGAGGTTGATATTGCCATTTACATCCAGTTTTTCTGTAGGCACAGGCACATTTATTCCTACATTTTGTGCATATGAAATTGAGCTGAACAGCATGATGTGAATTGAAAGCAAAAATATTTTCATGATTAATAATTTTATGAATTCAGGAATTATAGTTATTGGTAAGATATAAAATATAATCAAAAACGGGTTAATAGTTCTTTGACTACCGGCCCGGGGCTTTTCTTCCGCAATTATTTCTCTGAATATAATGTTTATGGATTACCTGTGCATGCTTTAAAAGCAAGAACTTGTTGGGTTAGTTCTTTTTGCGGTTGTATTTACTTTATACGTAAACCTGTTTTGGTCTTAATATCTATAAGGCAATAGTAGCCTATGTGGCTTAAAGTACATTTGCTTTTAAGTCACTTTTTTAGACAGCATCTTTTAATCGGTACCTTTTATTATAAGGTTTAACAACTCATAAATATTTTTTAATTTTACACTGATGTTAAACTTGCAAAACATATTACAGATACTGCGGCAGCACAAGCCGGAACTACAACGGAAATACCCGATTGGAAGGCTTGCTGTATTTGGTTCTTATGCAAGGGAGGATGCCACAGCAAAAAGCGACATTTTCATTAGCGTGGAAATAACCCGATCGATGGGATTGAATTTTGTTGACATGGCCGACGAAATAGAAGCTTTATTCGGTATAAAAACCGATGTGGTAACCGAGCGCTCCATAAAACCAAAATATTTGCCTTACGTGGAAAAAGATATTGTGTATGTCTGAGCGAAAACCATCTATTATTATTGATGATATCTTAAGTTGTGTAACGCATATAAAGTTATAAACTGCTGACCTTTCTTTTGAGTAGTTCTCTGGTAGTTTTATGGCAACAGAGGCTTGTTTATACAATTTTTAAATTATTGGCGAAGCTGTTTCTAAATTACCGGTAGCAGTAAAAGAAGCCAATCCAAATATTCCATGGTTAAGTATAAAAGGAATGCGTAACCGGCTTATTCATGAATACTTTGGCACTGATCTGCAACTGATATGGGAAGTAATACGAGATGAATTACCAACTTTTGAAACAGAATTGAAAATCATTCCCCACGCCAAGGTTCGTGTCTCAGGAACCAATATTTCAATTACTATATTCTTTTAATAAATCACCCAACCCCTCATCCACACAATAAACATAACAGCCCTTCATCCCCCTCGTCATCAAAGTGCGGTAAGTATTTTTAATAATGGCCCTGATCTTTGCCTTTCCATCTTCTGTATTTTCTTCCAGCAGCTTTTTATATCCTTTTACCGTGGCATCGTTCTTATCGCGGGCTGCCGGGTTGGTTAGTATTTTTTCATCTTTATATAACAGGTCGGGCCCAATGATCACACCGATATAATTAACTTCCAGCCCCTGGCAGGTATGAATGCAGCCGATCTCATTCACCGATTCAGGGCTGATGATCCAGAGGCTGCCATCTATATCCAGGTTCCAGCGCATCTTAAAATCAAACGCTGGTATAACCACATCATATAAAGCAGGTGTCTTCCTGCTATTCCAGGGCCAGCAATAACCGGCCACCATCCGGGATTTATTGTTGATCCTGTTCTTTTCTATTATGGCTTCTCTCAATTCATTGGGGTTAGAAAAAACCTTAAAGTCATAATCTACTCCTTTTAATGTTGTATTGGCTGTTTCCCGTATCTGTAAAACATTATCCAGCCAGGCAAGGTATCCATCAGAACCATTGCAGCGAAACTGCGATTGCAATTCCATTTCCGTTACTTCTGCATCAAAAAAGTTTGCCCATTTTTTAATCTCTTCCAGGTTGCCCGCATCATTCAAGTGTATGCGTTGGTCTTCATCTACAAAAAACACTACAAAATTTGCTGCACTCATCAGGTCTTTCACCTGGTGCTCCCCATTATACATATACGCTTTTTCGGCTAAGCGGTGGGCTTCATCTACTACCAGGGTATCAAATGTATTCCGCTTTGTTTTTACAAATGCGGCAGAGCCACTAAATAAATTGGAGATCACATCTCTCTTAAAATTTCCTTTTAGTTTATTTTCATATACCGCTCTTGGAGCAGCATTTTTAGATACATATTTTACAAGTGTTTTTCGCCTGGTCAATTCTACCAGCAGGTTTATGGCTACAACAGATTTTCCCGTGCCCGGGCCTCCTTGTACAATGAGCACTTTCTTTTTATTGGCTGTTGCCCTTTGCGATAAGATCAACGCAGTTTCATACACAAGTTTCTGATCATCGATCATTACAAATTCAGGATTTTCCTTCAGCATGGAAACAACACTATCAGCCAACATTTTAGATGGCCTTATCTTTCCTTGCTCTATCCTGTACATGATCTTCCGGGTATCACCATACTTCACAAACTGTTTGATGAAATCACGCAGTTTAATAGCATCGCCCTTTAAAAATACCGGAGCTTTTGATAAATATTCTTTGTAATGATCGTTGGTGATCACATCATCTGAAATATAATTATGTAAATAAGCGCAGGGTTGCAGCTGTATATTTTCTTCATACACCGTCTCATTAAAATTGCGTAGCAGGGTTGCGTATGACCATGCCTGGTAGGAAGGATGGGTATGCTCCCCCATTTTACCAACAAAGGTGTTTACAACTCCATCTTTTTCGGAAAGGGTTGCGGTAGACCATTGCTTTAATTCAATAAGTATAGCATGCTCGGAATCGTTTTCACCAAGCCCTGTTAAAATAAAATCTAACCGTTTGGCAGATTGAGGTATCTGGTATTCAATAGCAACACCACAATTATCTGGTATGGCAACATCACTTAAAACCTTATCCATGTACTGCATGGAATTTCGCCAGGAGCGTATTTCGCCATCGGTTGTGCGTTTCCTGTCAAGGTGTTTTTTAAAGAATTCATGGATCTTTAATTCTATCCTGTCGTTTAAAACATCTTCTGCAAAATCAGCTTTTGTAGCCTGGTATATGATCATTAGAAGGTTTTAGCATTATAATTCATTATATTTTTTAGCTGTTCCCTTTGCTTTTTCCACCGGATATTTTGTCGCATTGGATCTTATCTTATCCAACACAATTTGCTTTACATCAAATCCATAGTTATTGGCGAGTAGTAAACAGAAGGAAAGTATATCTGCCAGTTCTTCTTTCACTTTTTCTTTAGTGGCATCGGCAGCTTCTTTCCATAGAAACTGTTCAAGAAGTTCGCCTGCTTCCACATTTATTGCCAATGCAAGGTCTTTAGGATTATGAAACTGTTCCCAATCCCGCTCATCCCTAAACTTTTGTAAGGCTTCAATTAATTCGCTTATGTCAGACATAGTATTTACAACAAACAATAGGAAGAAAAAAACGTACGGAATACGTTGTTATCAACAAGATAGTTTGTTTTTTTAACCCAGGCAAACCCTTTCTAAAAGGTTATCAGCTAATCCAAAATAATTAATAAATTACAGCATGTCTCACCGCCGCACATTCATCAAAACAACCTCCCTCGCTTCCATCGCTCTGGCAGCAGGTTTACCTTCAAAAGCTTTTATGGCTCCGCCACCTTTTGTTTCCAACAGGCCCGAACCGAGCAAGCGGAAGTTTACCAGTAAGGCTGTAGAACAAACTATTCTTAAAGTAAAAAAAGCCATGGCCGATGAAGAGCTGGCATGGCTCTTTGAGAACTGCTTTCCCAATACACTGGATACCACGGTAACATACACTGAACAGAACATGCGGCCATCCACCTACGTGATCACGGGCGATATAGACGCCATGTGGCTGCGGGATTCGTCGGCGCAGGTATGGCCCTACCTGCCCCTTGCAAAGGAAGATGAAGCGCTTAAAAAATTATTGAAGGGGGTTATCAACAAACAATCGGAGTTTGTTCTACTCGATCCCTATGCCAATGCTTTTTACAACGACAGCAGCCGCACCAGCGAATGGAAGGATGATCATACCACGATGAAACCGGGCATACACGAACGCAAATGGGAGATAGATTCACTTTGTTACGTGATCCGCTTATCAGCGGGTTATTATGCGCATACACAGGATACCACCGCATTCGGCCATCAGTGGCAGGATGCCATGAAACTTATCGTTCAAACCTTTCGCGAACAGCAGCGCAAAGAGAACAATGGCCCCTACAGTTTTCAACGCACTGCCAGCAACCCTACTGATACCCAGTTTGGTAACGGCTACGGTAACCCTACCAAAAAGATCGGGCTCATACATTCCATGTTCCGGCCTTCTGATGATGCCACGGTATTTCCGCTGCTGGTTTCTTCCAATATGTTTGCCGCGGTTTCCCTGCGGCAACTGGGGGTAATTTTTGGAACCGTTTTGGGTAATCTATCCATGGAAACCGAATGCAATCTTTTTGCAAGCGAGCTGGAAGCGGCTTTGAAAAAATATGCCATCCTGGAACACCCTACCAACGGTAAGCTTTACCCGCTGGAGATCGATGGGTTCGGAAATGCCCTTTTCATGGATGATGCCAATATACCCAACCTGCTCTCGCTACCTTACCTGGGCTATTGCCAGGCAACAGACCCCATTTATATAAACACGCGTAAATTTTCACTGAGCCATGCCAACCCCTGGTTCAATGAAGGGCGCTTTGCCAAAGGTATCGGCGGGCCGCATGTGGGCGAAAAAAAGATATGGCCGATGGGGCTTATCATGCAGGCCCTCACCAGCAGCGACGACGAAGAAATTATCTATTGCCTGCAAACCCTCAAACGCACACACGCCGGCACGGGTTTTATTCATGAGTCTTTTAATATAGATAACCCCAAAGATTTTTCACGTAATTGGTTTGCCTGGGCGAATACGCTGTTCGGGGAATTGATATTGCATTTGTATGAGACGAAGCCAGGGTTGTTGAAGAGGGGGTTGTGAGAAGTTATACTTCAGAGTTGCTGAGATCGTTAATAAAGGACATGAACAATGGCTTGTATCATAAAAATTTAACTGCATTATGAATTACAAAAAATGGGCAGAGCCCCATAAACTATTAAGTTCGGATTTTGAAAAAGCGGAGGAGGGAAACGACTGACAGCGTTAGATAGGTATGGTACAAAAAGAAAATATACATTGGTAACAGTAATATGTATTTCGAAATTGTAGTTACATGTGAATTAACAATACGGGATCTTACGACAGCAACTTATAATGGGAATCATAATTACTTTTATGAAAAGACAGCATGCACAGTTACAGATGCAAATGGGCAAATGATCTTTATTAAAAGGTTTGATTTTAACACTAAAAGCGATTTGATAAGGTTGGTACAGATGTTCTTGTAATGCTTATTTCCGCTAAAGTTTATTTTTTTTTCTTGATAAAAAAACAAAAAAATCAAGAACGAACTATGTACAACTTCTTCGTTCGGCAGCTATGGCCAACAGCTGTGTAAGGTAACCTCAACATTAAAAATTCGAAACAACCTCCACTTACAAAAATATTTTTAGTATTGAAATAGTACAAATTTAAGATTAGGTTAGTATTTCTAATACCGGTCATAGACCTGCCAGTTTGATTACTTGCAAGGATCAGGATTTACAGGATGATTGGATTTACAGCATAGCACGCTCATAAATTCAAATTGGTTCCCCACTCTCCATTAGTGCCCGCAAGAATTGGAATTAAACAAAAATTGCAAAAACCTGGTAGCTGCTTCACTGCGTAGGCGCTTGGTGTATTTTAGCAGACTCCTGACGGAATCAGATAAATGACGTTTATAAAGCTGCTTTAAACTGGAAGGCACTACGTTGCATGAGCATTTACATATTTGCCAGGATTAAAAATTCTTCCGACACTTTTGGTGAGGCACGAAACATGGCCGGGCCTGAAGAGACGGAATTGGTTCGTCGGAACAATTGCCGGTACAGAAGGATAGCACGCTGATACCAAAACGACTGGACAGAAAAAAAACGTCATTCAAAAGCTGACGGTTTTATTTTTACATTGATTGTTTTATTTTTTCAAGGGATCTATGGGTGTCGAAATCTTTTTCTGTGAAGTCGCATTTTGCCTGATCGTTAATTTATTTGCTTTACCTGCAGGACAATAATAATCTATGGCGTCCTGGGCTTCATTGTAAGTAAGATCATACTCAACTACATTTCCCCCGGTAACGACATTTGCTGTATAATTATAGAAATTCCTGGTACCATAAGCACCGAAGTCGCCATACATTATATCAGTATCATAGGTCCTTAATCCGTCAAGGTTTTGAACAATGGTATATCCATAATTTGTTTCTACCACATAGAACCCGCAGTAGTTATTACTATATACCACATCGCCTCTCTCCTGGGAAAGCCAGTATGAATTGTTATCATACACTTTTTCTTTAGCACAACTGGTAAATAAAACTGCAACCAAAACTGCAAAAATTGAATAGGTAAATATCTTTTTCATGACCAATGTTTTATTAATAATTACATATGTCAGACGATCAACGGCAGGTTACGTTTCAATACAACTTGTTAAAATAGAAAAAGACTGTGGTGGAGTATTGCAAAATCCCGTTGCTGAAAATCATCTACTAAGTATTTCATAATGCCGGTTTGCACAGATTCAGCGCTGGCCAAAGTATAACCCTTTTAAGTTTCCTGTCTTTCACTGGGTTAATACTGCTGATACCGGTCATAGGCCTGTTAGCTTGAAGAAACACTGGTAATCCTTCGTAAGAATTACTTCATGAGAGAAAAAACTTGCCACGAATGCACGAATAAAAAACATCGCAACTACTGGCGCTCATGCGACACAGCTAGCCGGCTGCTGATTTTTTGAAAATCAACAGCCTTATCGTTTTTTGCCCGGTATGTTTATTGCACAAATATTGAAGTAGCATAAGAGAATAACCCGGTATGAGCTAAGGTTGCCGGCGCATTGTCTACCCACAAAGTAGCCAGGTCGTTCCCATTTACCACATCGTAAAAACGCCTGGTGCCAACAATATAAACTGTTCCGCCTGCCACCTTTATGGCGTTGGCCCTGCTGAAATAATTGTTTGTCAGGGCGGATGCACTGCCGTTTTTCCACCAGGCAGCTCCGCTGTCATTGGTAGTACCTGCCAAGTGAACATCATTGCCGTCAACACTGACCGACCTGCCGATTCCGAAAAAGAAATTGCCCTGGTCAATGGTCATTTCATGCCCGTTTTTCCAGAGCATCACCCACAAATTTGCAAAGGAAGATGCCTGGTAACCGGCCACGTAAACATCGTTGCCCGACACAGCAATAGATAAGCCCTCAGCTTCATAACTGGCATCGAGGATGCTGGCTACGCCATTCGTCCAGACTTTGGCCTGGCTTCCCTGCGCGCCATCCGCTTCAGCGCCGGTTATATATACATTGGTGCCAGTTACTACCACTGCATTAGCCGAGGCATTGTAAGTTCCATTGGTAAGGTTTGCAGCTACACCGTTTTTCCAGAGTTTGGCTATTGTATTAGTGCCATTGCTTTCGTAACCTGCCACGTACACGATATTGTTATCAACCACCACGCTGGTAGCCGAGGCATCGTTTGTACCATTGGTAAGGTTTGTAGCCATGCCGTTCTTCCAAACTTTAGCCACGTTTTTAGTCCCGTTACTTTCGTACCCTGCCACATATACATCGTTGCCGACAGCATACACCGAAGTAGCATGGGCGTTTTGGGTGCCATTGGTTAAGTTGTTGGCGTTTCCGTCTTTCCAGTATTTAGCCACATACACCGACCCGATCAATTCATAACCAGCTATATAGATATGCATATCAGGTGTACTAAAAGATACCTGGTCGCCATAGAGCGTATCTGAGATTGTCCTGATATAGGCACGCACATAGTAGGTGCTTGCAGGCGAAAGGCCCGTTATATTATTGGTAAATGCCCCTGTGATCGTGGCATCAGTGGTATGATCATTTAATATACTGGGATTTTGAGTGACGGCCCAGCAAATGCCGGAAGAAATAATCACTGTTGCATTGTTATTGGTTATCACCCCGCCACTGATCGCAGAGGTACTGGTAACATTGGTTGCCGCGGTGGTACTGATCGCAGGCTGGTCGCCAGGTAAGACATCACTGCCTTTTTTGCAGCCAACAAATACAATACTGATGCATAGAAGCAGGAATAATTTCGTTGTCATGGGGATTGATTAAATGCGTTTATGGTGTTGGTATAGGTTTACAATTTGAAAGATGCCGTTCAAATGTATTGTTTTAATTTGATTGTAAGGACCAGGTTGAAGCGTTCCGCGATTTATTTTTGCTATCCATTCAATTATTCTGCACTGTTACCAGGAGCAATTTTTTGTAATTATTGTAAATAAAAAGACGCACACGCTGGTGCAGGTGTTCCTATTCCACAGCTAAGTATATTTTATTAAATGCTGATGGGAATACTTGCGCCAGGGAGGGATTGTTAAAATAAAAATAAACCAGGATCAGGATTTACAAAATGAAAGGATGGCAGGATTGATTTCCCGGCATCGCTGGCGCAAGAGTTCCTTTTCGAGCGCTAAGTATATTATATTAAATGCTGATAGGAATACTTGCGCCAGGTGGGTACCTTAGTGGCCAATAACTATTTTCCCGATCACTTTATTGCCCGGTTCAGAAACATACAGGGTTTTCCCATCGGGGGTTGCTGCAATCCCTCCAATGGTACCAAGGCCTGCAAGATCGCCGCTGCCATCAGCATAGTTATTGCTGTTACCCACCAACGTTGTAACGCTTATTCCTTTTTTCAACAGTCTTAATGCAGGCAGGGTATTGTTCCCTTTACCATAGGTAGAAAAAAACACCTGAGTTCCATCGCTGCTCGTTGCAACCTGGGTAACGCGGTTTGCCTGTGCAACAGCTACGGGACCGTCCTGGTCGATACCAAATCCATCCATATATTTAAAAAGGGAAGACACCGTTCCGTCTGCCGTAACCATGCGCTCCAGGTCATTCCTGAAATCAGCCACATAGATATTTCCATTGGCATCAGCAGCAATATCGGGTATGGAACCACCCATGCTGGCGGCTTCTCCCTGCCCGTTCATATAGGGCCATGCTATGCCGCTTCTGGTTGCAGTAGGTTTGCCCGCAAAAGAGGTAACCGTACCCGTTACCGGTGATGAAAGCTGGATGCGGTGCATGCAGTTCCAGTAAGCATTCAACATATTGATATCACCGTTGGGGCCTGTTGCAATGCCATTAGCACCGTCAAGCTGGTCTGATGCATTCATGGCACCGGTTTCATTGCCACCGGTAACGCGGTTGATCAGGATCGTTTTCCGGATCGTATTGCCATCAGGTTCAATTTTTACCAGGTCGTTTTCTTTCGTTGTAAAATACAGAGAGCCTGCAACACCGGGTGCCAGGTCAAGATCCAGTATTTCATTGAAGCCGCCGATGGTTCCCAAAGGCATATAAGTATTTACATTGTTCAGCGCATCCACGCTCCTGATGGTTGTTCCATCTGCCACATAGAGTGTATGGTTGCGGTTGTCATAGATCATTTTGCCGGGGTTCCAGAATCGTGCATTGGCAGCATTGCCATCTTCGGCATTGCCGTGATCATGTAATTTGCCTGCAATGGTTGAAACAACCACGGTACTACCCGAACCTGCAGGCGTGATATTTGGTGATGATGTAGCATCATCTTTTGTGCAGGAGCTGCAAACAAGCACCAGTGCCATTGCAGGAGCGATCTTTCTTTTTAATCTTATAAACATTTTAGTTGTTTTTTAATGAATGCGCAAGATTAAAGAAGGTACCGGTAAAAGTTGGTTGTGTGTTTAATGAATTGCGGAAAGGGATGAATGAGTTGGAGAAGACAGAGATTTGGTGATTGCAGATTGCAAGCTTGCGTTGTTGTATGCTGTTCTAAATACTTACTGGCTTTCCAAAATTATTTAATATCCTTTACCTTGGAAACGTTCGCTTTTATGATCCCCGCCCTGGTGCTAGCTACACGCAACAATTACCCCGCATACGCTGGCAAGCTTTCTCATTCACGATCTAAGTATATTTTACTGAATGCCGATTGGATCACCAGATCCGTTTTATGTTTACAATATTTAACTGGGTTAGTACTGTAAATGCCTGTCATAGACCAGCCTGCTTGAACATACACAAGTGATCCTGCAGAACACCTGCGGCCTGTTGCCGTTTATCACCTAATCCACTTTAAAAAAATATTGATTTTAATAACGAACCGGGCCAGAGCCCTTTTCAACAGATCAACAATAACCGGTGCTCTCCGTTATTTTCCTTTGGTGCACGATGAACACAAGGAAGGACTTCACTTCCAGGATGGTCAACCGCCAACCTCCATAAGTTTCCGGAGCCTAAGCTGACAGGGCGTGCAGCGGGTTTAGCCTGGTAGTGCAGATCAAAAAAATGTTCACTTAAAAATGATTCAAAACCTTCACCTGTATTACCATATAGTTCTTTGAGTTTAGCACGTATTTCGGGAACAAGCACTTTTTGAATGGCTTGTGAATTTGGCAATAGCTCACTTGGCTCGCCATGGTAAGTGCATAAAAAGGTATCAACTGCTACAGGAGAGCGATCTACATGAAAAGAATAAACATCTGTTGGAAAAAATGGGTAGGCATCATCTCTCTCATAGCAGCTTATTATATTTAGGATTGGAGATGCACCATGAGCTTTCAACAACTGCAGGTCATTTAACAGCACTTCACGGGCAAGCTGCCCCTGTTCACTTAACTCAAGTTTTTGAAGTTCCTCCTCATCAAGTACTGTTATATTTTCTTTCAGTTCTACCTTATTAACAATCTCAGAAAAATCACCTCTTAATTTGCGGTTCCAGCAAATTGCATTCATTTCTCCATGAAAAGGCATGGAAACAAGGTCTTGAAAATTCCTGACACAGTGCATTTGATCCCCGGCTTGTAATAAATCTATCATAATGGGATATAAAAGTATAAAATCATTGCTAACATCCGGTTCGTGTGGCACCATAAGTATTCAGAAGCGTTGGGATAAAACAAAAAATTGCAAAAACCTGGCAGGCATTTAGCTGCATAGCAGCATACTGTTTTTTGAATGAATGGTAAATGCGCAATTCAACTCCGTAGGAGTTTCCAGAAATACAGGAAACTCCTGCGGAGTTGAATAAATGATATTGATTTAGTTACAATAAACAGGATGCCACTAGGTGGCAGGATCATTTTATATTTACCAGGATTAAAAATTCTTCTGAATACTTATGCTGTCATAGTTGGCGCAAGTGTTCCCATTCCTGATCAAAGTATATTTAATGGATGTTCATGGGCATCACTTGATGCCTTTTAGGTTTACAGTCTTTGACTGGGTTAGTAATGTAAACGCCGGTCATAGACCTGCCAGCTTGAAGAGACACAAGTGATCCTAGGGAACTCTTGTGCCAGATGGGGGAAAGATATTGGGGCAATTAATCAAATATCCTGTGCTTACCCAACATATCTTTAATATTCTCATTATGCTGAAGTTGATTTTCTTTGGCCTCGCCTTTTACCACAGCTTCTTTTAACATCCGAACTATTTCATCTTCATTTGCATATTGAACTACTTTATTATTATTTAAAATAGTACTCAAAACCTCCAGCACTCTGTGCGATTTTACAATGAATGTACCACTCGGTACAAAATCAATTTCTCTTAATTCACAATCGCCATAGAACACCACGATTGAATAAAATGGTATATGATCAAATTGAAGTAGTTGTTTTCTTAATTCAGCAATGTGCGTATTGTTTTGCTTGATAGGATTATAAAAACGATATTTTTCTTTACCGTAATTCAGCACTTTTGTCCATTGTGATTGATATCCTCTCCCAAAGATCCATCCACTGTAATCTTTTACTTCAAATACAATGATCCCTACTTCAGTAAGAATGACCAAATCAATCTGAGAAAAATGGTTATCGTATTTCTCTAGATACAGGTCATGAAAAATTCGTTGTTCAGGTATGCCAGATCTTAAAAGTTGTAATGCCAGATCCCTTTCGGATCTTGTTCCTCTGCCTGATTCAGCAGAACGTTTTAATACCCGATTTCTCTTGTTTTTTCCTAAGAGAATTAAACGAATAATAAAAGCTAAACAAGCCACAACTCCAAGGAGAGCGAACGGGTAATTTGATTGAGGACTTTCTATCTTGGCCCCTAATATGTTCCTACTGTATTTAAAATATTTTGAATAGGCATAGCCAACCTTTCCGGAATATTGGATTTTATACCAGTTATTTTCTTTTGATAAAAACTCAACTTCGTCGCCTTGTTGTAAAGTATAAAAAACAGCATATCCTTGTCCGGCTCCTGTTCTTACATTTAATTTTATCGTTGCTGTATAATAATCAGTAGCAAATAAAATGAATGGCAAAACTTCTAGTAAAATTGTTAAAAGGATTTGCTTCACTTTCATTGCTGCTAATTGAGATTATTCGATTTATTCCCTGAAGCCATTTTAAAGGATTGATATCGCATTAAGATAATAACCGTAGTGGAGATTTGCAAGAAATGTATGGCAAAAAGAATCCAACGTTAGTAAAAGAATCCTTAATATCGTCTTAATACATAGCTGGCGCAAGTGTTCCCATTCCTGATCAAAGTATATTTAATGGATGTTCATGGGCATCACTTGATGCCTTTTAGGTTTACAATCTTCGACTTGGTTAGTACTGTAAATACTGGTCATAAACCTGCCAGCTTGAAAAGACACAAGTGATCCTGAGGAACACTTGCTAAAATTGGGTTAATTGATAAACATTAATTAAAGTATTTAATAGCTGCCTTACCGACCCACTCACCCATTTGTACGGGAACAGCATTTCCAATTAATCGGTATGAACTTCGCTTATTCTCAAAATGAAAATCATCTGGAAAGCCTTGCAATCTTACATATTCCCTCACAGAAAAAGGGCGGACTCCAAATTTTGTATCTCGGTCTTTCACGAGTCTTGTGCTTAAGTCTTTTGAATAATGTGCAACACAAGTGGGAGCGATTGCATCAGGCAGGTTTGGATCAACGATAATTGGTTGATCTCTATACTTGCCATTAATTCTGCTAATTACATATTCTGGCATCTCAACAGATGGATTTTTTTCAAGGATGTCTTTTAATCTTGGTTTATTATTAATGGGCCTTGGCGCTAGAATATTAAAAGGTTTTTTTGTTCCGATTAATATTAATCTTTTTCTTCTTTGAGGCAACCAATTTGATGCATCTATTGGACAAAAAACATTTACATAATAGTTAGGCAGCTTGGTCATTGCTTCCATTACAACCTTAAATTTTTTCATGCCTGGAACATTTTCTACAATATACATTTCAGGTTGTTCAATTGCTATATGCCTAAAAAAATGTAAGAACAGATCATCTCCAGTTCGTGTACCATGTATATCGGCAATCGAAGAATATTTTGTGCATGGGTATGTTCCAACAATAATATCAGTTGCGGGTTGTTCTAAGACTGTTTTGTCTTTTATGTCGACGCTTAAAACTGTGTGCGAAAAATAATGGCTGTTTTTTTGCATACATTGAGTAGCCTCAGAATCAAGGTCAAGAGATTGAATAACATTTACGCCTGCTTGCATAATGCCAATCTCCATTCCCCCACATCCGGAGAAATATCCTTTTGCTGTTGGTTTATACATCTATAGTATTTAAAGGTGAATACGTAAACTAATGAAAAATACCGGTATGATTCAGGACACAATTTAAATGCTTAATATTGAGCTGCATTTGTTTTTAAGTCACGTTAACCTTTTTTGCAAATATATTTACCAAGCCTGGGGTTTGTTTTTAATCAACCATTTTTAATGCTTAACTATTACTACTCAGATTCTATAAAAGATTTTTTAGCTAAAAGTACGGAAGAGATAATTGGATCAATTACTCTTTTCAATTCTTTTGATTCAACGTTTAATCAAAATAAGGCTTGGGAACAGCAAATAATAATTCTTAAATCTACTTTAGAAGATTTTGAAGGAACACTGTTTTTCGAATTTTCTATACCAAGAATTGGCGGCAGAGTTGATTGCTTATTAATAATTGAAAATGTGGTTTTTGTCATTGAATTCAAAGTAGGAGAAGTAGAATATTTAAATTACAATATTGATCAAGTTTGGGATTATGCCCTTGATTTGAAGAATTTCCATAAGCCAAGTCATACGGCTGTTATTGTCCCAATTTTGGTTGCGACAGAAGCAAAAAACTCTTTTATTGACATAGTTACTACATCGCATGATGACAATTTGATTTTACCAGTAAAAACCAACAAGAATGGAATAAAAGAGGTTATTAAAAAAATACTGGATTGGTTTTCTGATACTGCAAAATTTGATCTTGCTGAATATGCAAAAGGTAGTTATTCTCCCACCCCAACAATAATAGAGGCTGCTGTAAATTTATTCAATAACCATAATGTTGATGCAATAACTAGAAACGATGCAGACGTAATTAATTTAACCATAACAACAAATGCCATTTCTGAAATCATAGATTATGCTAAGAGCGAGAATAAAAAAGTAATTTGTTTTGTTACGGGAGTTCCTGGTGCAGGTAAAACTTTAGTAGGCTTAAAGGTTGCTGCAACTCATCTTGATAAAGATAAAGGGAATACAAGTGTTTTTTTATCAGGGAATGCTCCATTGGTAGCTATTTTGCAAGAGGCTCTTACTAGGGATAAAGTAAAAAGAGAAAAAGAATTGGGCCGGAAGGTGACTAAAGGAACAGCCAGAGAAGCTGTAAAGGCCTTTATACAAATTATCCATCATTACAGGGATGCATACCTAGTTGACTCAAAAGCACCGTATGATCATGTTGCTATATTCGATGAGGCCCAAAGAGTATGGGATAAGGAGCAGACGGTAAAGTTTATGCGAACTAAAAAGAATCAACCTAATTTTAATGAATCTGAACCAGAGTACTTAATTTCTTGCTTAGATCGACATAAAGATTGGGCTGTAATGATTTGTTTAGTTGGTGGCGGCCAGGAAATAAATACAGGCGAGGCTGGAATTTCAGAATGGTTAAATGCAATTACTAATAAATTCCCAGAATGGGAAGTCGCAATTTCTCCAAATTTAACTGACAATGAATATTCTGCAGGAAATGCGATAAACAAAATAAAAGATAGCCACCCTACTAGATTTTATGAAGGCTTACATTTAGCTGTTTCAATGAGATCATTTAGGGCTGAAAGCGTTTCTCTATTTGTTAAACAACTTTTAGACTTAAATAAAGAAGCTGCACATCAAACGTATAACCTAATAAATAAAAATTACCCAATTGTTTTAACGAGAGATTTGTCGAAAGCAAAGAAGTGGCTGAAAGAAAAAGCTAGAGGTACTGAGCGATATGGTATTGTTGTGTCTTCGCAAGCACAAAGGTTAAAGCCTTTAGCAATTGATGTAAAGTCTCCTATGAACCCTGTTTATTGGTTTTTAGGCGATAAGGATGATATTCGTTCGTCTTATTATTTGGAAGATGTGGCTACAGAATTTCAGGTACAAGGACTAGAGTTAGATTGGGCCTGTATTACGTGGGATGGTGACCTGAGATACAACAAAAATGAATGGAAATCATTCTCGTTTGTTGGGACAAAGTGGCAAAATATACATAAAGAAGAAAGGAAGCGTTATCTTATAAATGCTTACAGGGTATTATTAACCCGTGCAAGACAAGGAATGGTAATTGTTATACCTAATGGAGATATAGAAGACCGAACTAGAAATCCAGAATACTATGATAACACTTTTAATTATTTAAAAGACTTGGGAATAAAAATTATTTAAAAGGAATATTATACTTTACTAATGGACTATTTCCTAAGCTTTTTAATTTTATTATATTAAAGTGTTTGTCAGAAAAATTTACATTCTTTTTAGGTGCGTATTTCCCAATCAACTGCATAGATGAATATGGATATTTATGGGTAATTTTATGGATATTTACTATTTTTATGGGTAAATACGGGTAATAATATGGGTATCAATACAACCTCATTGATAATAACTACCGAAATGCTTTCGCTTATTGCGGAAACGGATGAGTTCAAGGGAGCCTGGCGGGCTTTGGGCCAGCTGGCACCTGAGCGGTTATCGGCACTAAAAAAAGTTGCCAGCATTGAAAGCATTGGTTCCTCCACCCGCATTGAGGGCAGCAAACTCAGCGATGCTGAAGTGGAGACATTATTAAGCAACATTTCGGTTCAGCAATTTGCAACCAGAGATGAACAGGAAGTGGCCGGCTATTCGGCAGTAATGAACATTATTTTTGAAAGCTATGAACATATACCGTTTACGATTAACTACATACTCCAGTTGCACGCGGAGTTATTGAAGTACAGTGAAAAAGACAGCTGGCACCGGGGACAATATAAAAAATCGCCCAACCATGTGGAGGCGTTTGACGGGGATGGTAAAAGCCTGGGGATTGTTTTTGAAACGGCAAGCCCTTTTGAAACGCCCCTGCGCATGGATGATCTTATAAACCGGGTAAACGAGGCGTATGCAGCAAAAACGCTGCACCCGCTCCTGATCATATCCATTTTCGTGGTAGAGTTTCTGGCGGTTCACCCGTTTCAGGATGGTAATGGCCGGCTGAGCAGGATGCTTACGATTTATCTGCTGCTTAAATACGGTTATGTATATGCGCCTTACAGCTCGCTTGAGGCAGTAATTGAGCAAAATAAAGAGGGGTATTATCTTGCTTTAAGACAGACACAGGGCACCATACAATCCGGCAGTCCTGACTGGCAGCCCTGGGTTATTTTCTTTTTAAAGGCATTGCAAAAACAGAAGCAGCGCCTGGAAATAAAACTGGAAAGAGAACAGTTGTTGCTGGGCCGGTTACCTGCACTTGGTTTGCAGATACTCGAGCTTGCAAAAAGCCGTGGCCGGATAACGGTAAGGGATACTGTGACGCTTACAGGAGCCAACCGCAATACGGTTAAAAAGCAATTGGCTGCGCTTGTGGAAAATAAACAACTAAGGCAACATGGAGGAGGAAAAGGCACCTGGTATTCGCTTACATAAAGCCTGGTTATAATTTCTTTAAAAGTGCTGCAAGTGTTTTATCAACTTTGGCAGGCTTCAGGTTACATTCCCAAATCTCAATAATTTTCCACCCTTCTTTTTTTAAACGCTTCATCGCTTTGGTATCATTGGCTTTGTTGTGGCTTATTTTATCTGTCCACCACTCCGTTCTCGTCTTCGGCACCACAAAGTATTTGCAGCCCTCATGCCCATGCCAGAAACATCCATGCACAAAAATCACAGTTTTGTATTTGGGCAATACAATATCAGGTTTACCGGGAAGCGTTTTATCATGCAGTTTATAACGAAAACCATTTGCGTGCAGAAATTTCCGGACCAGCAGTTCAGGCTTTGTATTCTTGCCCTTAATGCGGCTCATATTATAACTTCTTGTTTCCTTACTGTGAACGTCGGCCATTGTACAAAGGTAATCAGCAGCTGTTTGCTGTAACAGATATATAACGGCATAGCTTATAGGTATTGCATTTATTTTTTCAGATCATCCCAAACCTGCCCGTTCCTCCCCAAACACGCCCAAACCCGCCCAAACCTTCCCATTCATTCCCAAACCTTCCTTTTCCTGCCATTTCATTCCCAAACCTGCCCGTTCCTGCCCAAACCCGCCCTGGCGCTACAGCGGCATGGTAGTTTTACTCCATGAAAAAAATGCAGCAAAAAAGTTTTTTGAAAAACGCATCGGAAAAAAATAATTGCGGGCGTAGCAATAAAAAAAAATGAAAATGAAAATGCTACAGGAAATCAAATGGGAGCAATGCTACAGAAAATAAAAAAACAACAATGCTACAACCACAAAATTTAAAAGCATGAAAGCATTCAGACAGGCAAGGAATAATTCGCCCCTTTGCAGCACACGTAAAAAACTTGGGCTTAGCCAGCAGGAACTGGCCGACCGGTTGGGAGTTGACCGGTCTACCATTTCACTGGTAGAACTGAATTTGCGCAGCCTGCCTACTGCCGCGTTGTTGAAACTGGCGGCGCTTGAAACTTCCGGTGAACTGGCGGCAATGGAACGCGGGCCCGATATGGAGGAGGAAACTGAAACCATGAACAGCGCTGAACTCAACGCCTGGACCCGCTACTGCAATCAACTGCTGTTACAGGAGCGCAACTGCAACCAAAACAGCCACCTGCTTCAGCGAAAGCTCGACAATATGACCGGCCTCTATAACAAAACCAACGAATGGCTGCAGGCCATTGATAAGGCTGCAGAAGTTCGGGAAAATGCCTGGAGCAAACGGCAACGCTTAGTTGCCATGGGGCGGCTGAGCAAATGTGGCCTCATCACCCAATACCTCCTGCAGCGCCGCATCGACCTGCTAAAAGCAGAAGCCGAACTCAACCAAAACACTTACCGGCAATGCCAGGATGATTATGTAAACCTTTTTCTTAACCAATAAAACAAACAAACATGGATTATTCAGTTGAACTGATCAAAACAAAGCCTGATTGCCAGGCCCTGATCAACATCGCCAATGCTGAGAAAGAAGGCCTCAGCTATCGCAAAACCGGCCTAGAAAGACAACGCCAGGCAGCAGGTGACAATTCCATTGAAACGGAAACGGAACTGGCTTCTGTAACCGCCGAACTTTCGGCCCTGCAAACGGTCATGGACAGCCTCCCGGAAGGCCCCACCAAAACAGAAACCCTGCGCAAATTCAAAAAAGCGGAATACAAAAAATTCCTGCTCGAACAGCGCAAGGCCAATTACGGGGTGTTGTCCCTGCTGGAAAAGGAATATGATATCGCCTGTATTGAAAAGGATATCGCCGAAACAGATGCGTTCATCACTGCCGTTACCGACAGGATGGATGCCATCTAACCTATGATGTATGATTGGGGGATGTATGATTGTAAAACAGCAGTTTGAAGGTCATATATCCCCGGTCATGCAAAAATGGGGAGTGAAGGATGTATGATGTATGATGTATGACGTATGATTTGAAAAACCAGCCATTAGAAAATTTAATATCCTGATGATAAACCTTTTTGATTTCACTTTTTTTACACGCAGTTCACAGCATTGGCGTTATGCGATCCGGTGCCGCGATCATAAACTGCTCGTCTGCCCCTAACAGGTAACTCACATTTATTAATTCATAAATCTTCTTTATGGACAACTATCTAACTGATACCAATACCCGCACAGGTACAATCGGTGGTACGCTCTGCGTGCTGCTGTTCACCCTGGAGCCTGCTCAATTATTAACAACGGCAATACTGGCTGCCATCGGGGCTTTGGTGAGCTTCGGGGTGTCGGTGTTGTGTAAATTGCTGTTGAAATGGATGACAAAAAAATAGCAATTTATCTTAGCGGATGATAGAAACACGGATGACATAGATGACACGGATCAATATTTTAATAATTAATAGTTTCTTATTTAATCTTTCAAACCATTGTAACAAATTCTGCAAAAAATATCCGCATCATCTATGTCATCCATGTCTCTATCAATAATTTTTTTACTGCGCTGCCGGAGGAGCATCCAGGTTCGCTTCACCTTCTTCCAGGCTAAAAACCTCCTCCACCTTTTTTTCAAAGAAAAGGGCAAGGCGAAGTGCCAGCAGGGTGGAAGGAACGTATTTTTTGTTCTCAATGGCAAATATGCTTTGCCGGTGCACTTTGAGGGCCGCCGCCAGTTGCTCCTGGCTGATGCGCTTTTCGGCCCGCAATACCCTTAACCTGTTATTCATAGCCTGATTTTTTAGAATTACGATATAATATTACATTGAATAAAATGATATAAACCAGCATGATACTGAAGATGCCGTAAAGCATGAAAACGGCAAATACGAAATAACCCAGCAAAAAATAACCGAGCAGCAGCAAGGCCAGGTTAATGTAAACCGACCATAACAATGCGCTCTGCCGCTGCTTCATGATCGCCTCGTCTTCCCGCTTCTCCCTGCTAAAGCCGGTTAAAAAGGCACCGAGGAGGAGCATTACTAAAATAATGTCGCCCGTAATATTGCTCTTAACCGGCATGCCATCAGTAACCGTTCGTACATAAATGCTCAACAATTCCGGTATCCTGCCCAGCAAGATAACTGTAATGGCAATGAGGACTGCGGGAATTAATACAATAATCCCCGGTGTTTTAAACTTGCTTGGTAATAATAACTGGGTGCGCATAATTGATAATTTTTTTCAAATATAGAAATATTTTTTATTAAAGTTATATTTTATTATACTTTTAATTTGTTTATATATTATATTACAAGCCAAATGTATAATAATTCCACGAATTAACCCCTGCATCATGTTGCATCCAATCAATAAGCCCGGAACAGCTGTTCAATACGACCCAGCCCGGTTGCGGCCTTACAGCAAGAAAGAACTTTGTACCTTCTATGGCATCAGCCAAAAGGTACTTGCAAAATGGCTTAAACCATTTCAGGAAGAAATAGGAGATTGTAACGGTAGATATTTTACCATTGCACAGGTTCGGGTGATCCTTGAGCGGTTGGGAACACCTTAAGGAATGGATAATTTAATGATGGATAAGGGAAAATCCGGGCACGGTATAATGAATAAAATAAAGGCTCATTCGTGTTGATTAACACAGATCATGATTAGTTTGCACGAAGATTCAAAAACAAAAAGGTTGACAAAGAAGAATATTTAGTGCAGCTTTTCACCTTTGAGTCTTTGTGGCGAATTTTTAACCCATTCCCAGCAAAGTTTCTTTCAGAGAATGTTGCGTTTCCGGTTCTAATCCGCACGGTCATGTCCAGGAGAAGGCGCCCGGAAAAAGAGATCATACATTTGACCATACATTCACCTCCTATCCGGCAGCGGTATCACCTTTATAACCAGCTCCGTAATTTTATCACCCGTAGTAATACCTAACCTCACCGTGCCTTTATTTTTAACACGGATAATTCGTTCGCCACCTGTGCCTGACATCATGCCACCTGCTATATATAGGGCAACCATATCCCAACCTACACCGAGGTGCCTTATCCGGATAATATTATCAAAGCCGATATAAAGAACGGGCTCATGTACACTTTCGGCCAGGTCAAGTATAGAGCAACCATTCCCGTTCACAGCCTTAAAATAAGCTGCCGAAGTATCAACCGTTCTCCCGTTTACTTCGCAGGTATAATAGACTCTGTTGGACGTAATTTCTATGATGGGCTTTGTTACGTCATCGTTCAGCTCAAGCAGCACAACGCCATTTTTTGCCTTCCGGCCATATTTTGCAATGCCGGCTGCCCGCTCTAATACGGTTATCTTTTTAAATTCATCGTGGTTGTAATAATAAGAGAGGCAATAAACTTCTTTGCCATTGATGAAGTACAGGGGCTTTTTATTTTTCGGTAGCGGGGGCTCAAAAAGCCGATCGTTTGTGATGAGCTTTTCGCTATTGATAATTATAAATCCCGCACTGTCTTTAATGGGTTGCTGTGCATGGCAGACACTGCAAATATTGATGAACAGGAGGAGCACTATATAAAACTTCATATGGATCTGTTTAATATTTATTTATGGCCAGCAAGACACAAAGACTCATAAAGATAAAAACCTTTGTGCTCCGTTGAGCCTTACAGCCTTAGTGGTAAATTTTTTTACAACGGATGATAGAAACACGCATCACTTAGCTGACACGGATCTCCTCCTGCTTTTTACCGCCTGCTTGGTAATTTAAAACACAAACAGGCCAGAACGCAAAAACTCCCATTCGTCTTATTAACTCCAAAATCATACATCAAAAATCAAAATTATACTTCAGGGCTGTTGGTTCCTGCGTACAGCATAAGTGTTCGGAAGAATTGGAATAAAACAAAAAATGCATGAACCTCTTAGCTGAGCAGCAGCATCCTGTTTGTAAAACCAATGGTAAAACGGAATTTAATTCCATAGGAGCTTCGGGTAATT